>JAXMCE010000003.1:0-334958 GCA_046349515.1 Alphaproteobacteria bacterium
CCGTTGCCGAGCCGGTAAAGCCGATGAATTCGCCATTGACTCCGAAGCGGGGGACGCTCGTATTCGACAGCCACCGATACTCGCCGTCAAACCGCTTGAGCCGGTACTCGACCGTGTACGCGTGCTGTTTGAGGAGGGCCTCGCGATGGGCGGCTTCGAAAGCCTCGCGATCGTCCGGATGGATCAAGGTCTGCCAGCGGTCATCCTTGGGATCTTCGATCGAGCGGCCGCAGAACGAGAGTAACGGCTGGTTGTGGAACGTCGTCCGCCCGTTCGAATCGGTCATCCACATCATGACCGCCGCGTTGTTGGCCATGGTGCGGAACCGCACTTCCGTCAACTCGCGCGCGGTCTCGGCCCGTCGTTGCTCGGTCACATCGATGGTGGTGAGGAGGACGCCGATGCCGGGCAGCTGGATGAAATGGAACTCGACGAGTCGTCCGGACCTCTGCTTGATGACCGCATCTTTGAGGGCACCCGTCCGGATTTTCTCGACGCGATCGCGGACGAACGATTCGACGTCCACCCGGCCATAGTCGCCGCGCTCCGCCCGGTAGCGAATGATCGCGTCCATCGGAATACCGACGCGCACCAGGTCTGGCGGGCAGTCGAATATCTCGACATAACGTGCGTTGAAGGCCGCAACGCGCTGGTTTGTATCGACGAAGCACACGCCCTGGGAGAGGTTGTCGAGCAGGGTCTTGAGGAGGGTGGATTGCGCCTCCGCATGATGCTGCTGACGTTTGATTTCGGTGATATCGGTCACGACGCTCAGCAAGCCGCCTGCGCTGGTCCTGTGGCTTTCGATTTTTGCCCAGCGCCCATCCGTCAATTCGCGCTCGACCGCCTGGCCGTCCGCGCGGCGCGTGGCCATGCGCTTGTCGACCCACGTCTCGTCGCCGGGGTCGACGCCGGCGAACACGCCGTTGCGAACGACGGAGCGGAGCATGTCCGCATAGTGTGTGCCGGGCGCGAAGGCCTGTTCGTCGATCGGATCGCCCAGCCGTGTGCCGAAGCTTCGATAGACGTGGTTTGCCGTGACGATTCGGTCATCGGCGTCAAAGAGGGCGTAGCCGACAGGGCTAGTGTTCAGCGACTGGATGAGGCCGACCTGCGTCCGCTGGACGAGGCCGATGCCCCGGAAATAGAGAAAAGAGGCGATGCTCACGCCAAAGGCGAAGGTCACCTCCACGACCGCCAAGAAGGAGCCTTGGATGATCTCCGACCCGTGTTGGAATACCTCGAGCCCAAGCCATGCGAATAGCATGGCTGGAACGATGATTTTCCAGCGCATTTCCGCGATCATTCCCGCGTGCTGAGGCAGACGCATGCCTTCCATCCACCGCCGTCGGTGTCTGTCCGATCAGCCGTGATACGCGGCCAGCGTAAACATCGGGTAAAGCCGGCGTTAAGCCGGGCCGGTCCGAAGCTTTGTAAACGCGCTGTTAACGATCGTACTGAAGGAGGGCACTCGACGGCACGCCGAGCTTGGAGCGCCCGCCAAGGAAAGTCAGTTCGACGATAAACGCGGCGGCCCTCACCTCGGCTCCGACCTGTCGGCACAGCGTGACGGCCGCCGCCATCGTCCCCCCCGTCGCCAGGAGATCGTCAAGGATGACCACGCGCTGGCCCGGCCTGATCATGTCGGCCTGAATTTCGATCGTGTCGGTGCCGTATTCGAGCGCGTATTGAAATGGGATCGTCTGACCTGGGAGCTTTCCCTTCTTGCGCACCATGACGAAGCCGCACCCCATCGACAGCGCCAAAGGCGCCGCGACGAGAAAGCCGCGGGATTCGATCCCGACGAGAAGTTCTGGCCGGTAGGGTTCTACGGCCGCCTTGAGCCGATCGACCGTTTCGCGCCAGGCGTCCGCGTGCGCGAGGAGCGGCGAGATGTCATAGAAAAGGATGCCGGGCTTCGGAAAGTCGGGAATGCTGCGGATATGATCCTTGAGGTTCATGCGGTGTGTCGTCGACCGGGGCTCGCGGGCGCGGATCATACTGAGGCAGCCCAACCACCGCAATTCGCTGGCAACCAAGCGTGTTACAGCCCGCTGTGAAATTGTCATTCGATGGGTGGGGGCTGTCACGGCCTGCAAAAGCTTTCCCTCATGGATTTCCGTGAGCGCCACCCTCCTGGGGCAGGGCAGGTGTTACGTCCAGGCCCGATGTGAACTCGAGCATTGTCGGCACGGGCCAACGGCAAATGGGGCCATGGTGCTCAAAAAATACCGTTCGGCATGGCGCATCACCGCCTGAGGGTTGATTTGTCTGTGTCGTGTCAGTTCGATATGATGACAAGTAGTTAGTCGAGTTTTCGGAGCATCCCATGAGCCATGTCTTTCACCGGCAGTTGCGCCGCACCTATCCGACCGCCGTCCGCGGTGAGGGGCCATACCTCTATGACGCGGCAGGCAAGCGCTACATTGATGGCTCGGGTGGGGCGGCCGTGTCCTGCCTCGGGCATAGCCACCCCGCCGTGATCGCCGCGATCAAGGCCCAGCTCGACAAGCTGCCCTATGTCTCGAACAGCTTCTTCACGACGGAGCCGATGGAGCAGTTGGCGGACGCGCTCATTGCCGATGCGCCCGCGGGCGTGGTGAGCGTCTACTATGTGAACGACGGGTCCGAGGGGACCGAAGCGGCGCTCAAGATGGCGCGCCAATACTTTCTCGAGATCGGACAGCCGAAACGCCATCGGGTGATTGCCCGCCGGCAGAGCTATCATGGCAACACACTGGGCGCACTCTCTGTCGGCGGTAATTTCGCGCGCCGCGCGCCCTATCAACCCATTCTTCTAGATATCACGCGCCACATCGCGCCGTGCTACGCCTACCGTGACAAGCGCGACGACGAGACGGAAGAGGCCTATGGCGTGAGAGTCGCCAACGAGCTGGAATCGGCCATCCTCGAGCTCGGCCCGGAAACGGTCGCCGCGTTCATTGCCGAGCCCGTCGTGGGCGCCACGGCTGGCGCGCTTCCGGCCGTTCCGGGATATTTCAAGAGGATCCGCGAGATCTGTGACCGTTACGGCGTTCTCTTGATCCTCGACGAGGTGATGTGCGGGATGGGGCGCACGGGCACGCTCTACGCGTGCCAACAGGACGGTATCTCACCCGACCTCCTGACGATGGCCAAAGGGCTGGGCGCGGGGTATCAGCCGATTGGCGCGGTGCTGGTCGGCGAGAAAGTCGATCGCACCTTCCGCGACGGCAGCGGGTTTTTCCAGCACGGCCATACCTATATGGGCCACACTGCGGCCTGCGCGGGTGCGCTCGCGGTTCAACGTGTCATCAAGGAAGAGAACCTTATCGACAACGTCCGGAAGCTCGGTCGGCATTTGGAGGCCCGGTTGGCCGACCGGTTCGGCAATCACCACCACGTGGGTGACATTCGGGGGCGGGGCCTTTTCTGGGCCATCGAGCTCGTCAAGGACAGGACGACGAAGGAGACGTTCGATCCGAAGCACAAGCTCCACGCCTCCATCAACGACGAGATGATGGCACGCGGCCTCATCCTCTATCCCATGGGCGGCACGATCGATGGCGTGCGAGGTGATCACATCATCCTCGCACCACCGTTCAATGTGGCAGAGTCGCTGATCGACGAAATCGTCGACGTGCTCGGTGAGTCCGTCGACTCGGCGATTAGCCGCTTGCCGTCATAGCGCAAGTCGGTGGCGCCGGCTGGGCCCCGGCGCCACGCGGCTACTTCAGCGACTTCAGATAGGCCACGACGTTCTCGCGCTCTTTCTCGTCTTTGAGCTGGAACATCATCTTGTTGTTGACGGTCGCTTCGCCGAGATAGCCGGCGAGGTACTTCTTCGGATCCTCAAGGTACTTGACGATAGACTTGTCGTCCCAAACAAGTCCCTTCGCGCCGGCCTTGGTCATGGCGTCTGAATATTTGAAATCGGTGCTGCCTGCCTTGCGTCCGACAACGCCGAGAAGGTTGGGCCCCGTCGGCGTGCTCTTGCCGGCTACGACGCTGTGGCAGGCTTTGCACTTGGTGAAGACCTTCTCGCCGGCTGCGGCGTCGCCATCGGCATAGGCCGGACCAAGACCCGCAAAAGCGAGAAGGGCAAGGCAGGTGGCGGTTGTAACAATGAGTCGCATGATCAACTCCGTGAAATTGGCGGCCGGCAATCTCGCGCGAAATCACCGGGAACGCAATGCCATCGATGGTGCGACACACGTTTTGTTAAGGAATTCACGCGAGGAACGGGCGCGCACTATGGCCGTCGGTTGTTGACAGCTGGGTTGCGGTTACCGACAGTTCAAGCCAATTCGTGTGGGGACCACAATTGAAAAAGACGTACGTCGTGACGGGGGGGTGCGGGTTCATCGGTTCGCACCTTGCGGACGCGCTGGTGGCCGCGGGACATGGCGTCCGGATCCTGGATGACCTTTCGACCGGTCGGCGCGAGAACGCGCCGAGCGCGGCTGAAATCGTCGTGGGAACCGTGGCCGATCCTGCGACGGTGCGAACCGTTCTCGACGGGGCGGACGGCTGCTTCCATCTTGCGGCCATCGCCTCGGTCACGAAGACCAACGAAGACTGGATCGGCACCCACCGCGTGAATCTCACGGGCGCGATCCATGTCTTCGAGGCGGCGCGGCGTGCCCGTCGCGGCGCGGCGATCCCCGTTGTCTATGCATCGTCTGCGGCGGTCTATGGCGACTGTCCCCATATGCCGCTGTCCGAGGGCGCCGAAACCCGTCCGCTCTCCGCCTACGGCGCCGACAAATTGGGATGCGAGCTCCATGGGCGTGTTGCTGGGACCGTCCACGGCGTCGCGGCGATTGGGTTGCGATTTTTCAATGTTTTCGGCCCGCGGCAGGATCCGTCGTCGCCATATTCGGGCGTGATCTCGATTTTCGCGAACCGGGTGCTCGAAGGACGGGAACTCGTGATCTTCGGCGACGGCGAGCAGGTGCGCGACTTCATCTATGTTGGCGATGTCGTGCGCTGCTTGATCGCGGCAATGGACCGTGTCGGGGCGCATCCGCGGGAGGTTTATAACGTTTGCACCGGGCGGTCGACGTCGGTCCGGCGTTTGGCTGAAACGGTTTCGTCCCTCAACGGTGTTGCGCCGCGCCTGCGCTTCGAGCCCGCGCGGACCGGGGACATTCGCATATCGGTCGGCGACGGCACCAAGGCCTGTCGCGATCTCGGCTTTTGCGCGGAGACATCGTTCGAAGACGGGCTCAGGACGACGCTCGCGGCCATGCGCGGTGCCGATGCGCCAGAGTCGGCTGTTCGGTGAGTGGGTGATTGCTCCATGCGCGTTCTGCAGACGCTTCTGATCCTCACCGCCGTTCTCCTGTGGTCGACCGTCGATGCGACCGCCGAACAGCCTCTCTCGCGAGTCGTCCTTGCACTCTACGACGGCAAGCTCGAGCGCGAGCCGCGCGTGACACGGATCCACCTGATGGCGGAAATGCCGCTCAACCACCTGGGTCTCGTCGTGCGATATCACGACGTGACCACGGGGTTGCCGGCCGATGCGCAGCTCCACGACGTGCGCGCGATCATGACGTGGTTTTCGGGCACTGCGTTGGACAACCCGGCCGAGTATCTGTCGTGGGCCGAAAGGAACATGCGAGCGGGGCGACGCTTCATCGTCATTGGCGATCTTGGCGCCACGAAAAGCAGCGCGGGTGTTACCGTGCCACTCAGCCAGCTGAACCGCTTCTGGGCGCTTCTCGGGATCAGAGACACCGGTCGTTATGTCGTGCCGACCTACAACTCAAGGCCCACATACATTAACGGCAAGCTGCTCAACTTCGAGAGTCCACTGCCGGCCATATTGCCGTCTTATGAGGTGTTTCAGGCGATCGAGCCAAGCGCGCGGTCCTACCTTACGCTTCGCGTTTCGGAGGAGCCGAGCAGCGATTCCGTCATCGTCACGACAGCGCCTCGAGGCGGCTACGTGGCGGATGGCTACTTTGGCTATATCCCCAACGATGGAAGTCAGCGCACGTGGTACGTCAATCCGTTCGAATTCTTTCGCATCGTGCTTTCGACAGACGAAATCCCGAAGCCTGACACGACGACGCAGTCGGGCCGGCGCATTTACTACAGCCATGTCGATGGCGACGGCTGGCGCAATCTCTCATCCGTCGACAGCTATGCGAAGGGCGACCCGGTTCTTTCGACCGAAGTGCTCATGAAGGAGGCCATCGAGCCCTACCACGATCTGCCGGTCACCATGGCGCCCATCGCGGGCGACCTCGACCCCAAGTGGTACGGCGACGATCGCATGTTGGCGCTTGCGCGACGGATGTTCGCTTTGCCGCACGTCGAGGCGGGAAGTCACACCTACAGCCATCCCTTCGATTGGGGGTTCTTCACGGACTGGACGCCCGAGAAGGAGAGGCCGTATCTCAAGTACTATCCGCCCCGGCCGCACCCGACGTTCGGCAGCTCTCTCCTCGGACAGCTCGCATTGCGTCGCGGTTCGAAAGCGAGCGACGCCTACCAGGCCAGCGAGCAGGTCGAGCCGCCGGAGGGGGCGGAAGGGAAGGCGGGTCCGTTGCACGGCTACAGGATCCCCAGGGCCTATGCCGTCAAGCCGTACGATTACAATCTCGAAGTCGAGGGTTCGTACAATTACATCAACATGCTCTTGCCGCCCGGCAAGCGTGTCGAAGTCATCCAATGGTCCGGCAACACCCTGCCGCAGGACTATGTGGTGGCGGAGTCACGCCGCATCGGCATTCGCAACATTAATGGCGGCGATTCACGATTCGATTCGGAGTTTCCTTCTTACGCGTGGGTTGCGCCGATCGGCCGCCAGGTTGGTACTCAGCGGCAAATCTACGCATCCGACAGTAACGAGAACACCTATACCCGGTTGTGGTCCGAGCGTTTCTACGGATTTCGCTATCTCGTCGAGACCGTGCGCAATACCGAGTCGCCCATCCGCGTCAAACCGTTCAACATCTACTACCACATTTACTCGGCCGATCGGACCGCAAGTCTCAAGGCATTGATCGAGATGTTGGACTATGCTCGAACGCAGGAAATTGCACCCGTCGCCACGAGCCAGTTTGCCGCCATCGCGGACGGGTTCTACATGACGCGCATCGTTCCGCTCGACCACGACCGCTGGCGCATCGAGAATCGCGGCGAGCTTCAAACGATTCGATTTGATCAGGCCGCCCAGCGCGCTGTCGACTACGCGCGGTCGGAGGGCGTGCTCGGAGAGCGCTTCTACCAAGGAAGTTTGTACGTGGCCCTGGACCCTGTCCACGCGGCGCCAGTCGTCGCATTGAAGGCGACGGCCCGGTCACGCGTGGCCGAACCGGCGGCGAGGCCCTATCTCGTTCACGCCCGATGGCGTCTTTGGGGACTCAAGGAAGCTGGCGATGCGTTCAGCATTGAGGCGCAAGGCTTCGGCGAAGGAGCGATGGAGTGGGTGATGCCGCGACCGGGCAAGTACAAAGTCGGCCTTGTGTCGGGCGGAACAGAACTCGAATCCCAAGACGTTAGCGTGGGGAGCGATCGCATTCTGCGGGTTCGATTGTCGGGCCCGGCGCTGAACCCGGTCCTGGTGCGCGTGCAGCGCCACGCGAGCTAGTCGGGCAGGCCAGCGCCTAGCCCGAGACGTCGTAGCGCCCAGACAAAAGTCGGCATGTCGCCTGAATGGCGCGCGGCAAGGACGCAACGATTGCGCTCGCACGCACGCGGTCTCCCGCGAGGCAGGCAAGTTCGAGTGATTCACACTGTTGGTAGAGCCTCGTCGCGCCAAATGTCCCGGCGCCGGTCTTGAGTGCGAGGGCTTCGCGTTCCATGGCTTGCAGATCTTTCCGATCGCTGGCCCCTTCGAGGCGCTGGACGGCCTCGGCTGTCTCATCGACATAGGCGCGGACCAAGGCAACCACCGTGTCGTATCCGGTGTCATGCTCCAGCGACTCGAGCACGGCGGCGTTCAAGGTCTCATCGACCCCACTCGCGCTGTCCCGCGTGACGCCTGCATCGATGGACTTGCCGAGCCAGCGCTTCACCATCTCGAGCAATTCTTGTTTGTGAATGGGCTTCGAGACGTAATCGTCCATGCCCGCCGCGAGGCAGCGTTCGCGGTCGCTTTCGACCGCGTAGGCGGTCATGGCGATGATCGGAATCTTCGAGCGCGTGCCGGGAAGCGCCCGGACCGCCGCCGTCGCCTGGAGGCCGTCCATCTCCGGCATGAAGATGTCCATGAGGATCAGGTCGAAGGCCTCGGATCGGACGGCGTGGAGAAGCTCGCGCCCATTGGCTGTTGCGGTCACCTCGTAACCCGCTCCCTTCAGGATCGCGGTCGCGAGCATGCGATTCGTCGGGCTGTCTTCTGCCAGAAGGATGTGCCCGGTGAGCCCCACGTCTTTCCCCGGCATCGAGCGATCGTCAACCATCGACGGTTTTTCGCCTCTTGGCGCGAAAGTGCCTCGCGCGTGTGTCATATAGGCGTTTTAACGATCAATTGGTAGACCAGAGGTTAACATCGACAGCTTTTTCTTCCCATTCGCTGGGGGTTATGATTGGGCACCATGACGACAGAGGGGCGTACTGACTCGTCCGATGGCACTGTGCCGAGGGCCTATGCGTCAAAGACCAGCCTCGGAAACATGGCGCCATTGATCGGACGTATCTTGGGCGAACGGTCGTCGGCCAGGACAGTACTGGGCCTGCGCCGCACGGCCATCATTGAAGTCGTGCTCTTTCTCGCGGTGGCTCTCGCGATTGATGCCATTGCCTTCAGTGGCCATCGCTTTCTCAAAGTCGAGCCGCATCCGTTCTGGATCATCGTGCTTCTGGCCGCGGCCCAATACGGCACGGCTGAGGGGCTTCTTGCGGCGGCGCTGTCAACACTTGCGCTTCTTGTCGGCAACATCCCCGAACAGCCCATCGACCAGGACGTGTACGAGCATCTGTTTGCGATCGTAAAGAATCCCATCATGTGGTTCGTCGCCGCTGTTTCGTTGGGCGAATTGCGCAGCCGTCAGTTGCGCGAGCGGGGTCAGCTGAGAACCGACCTCCACGAAGCGACCAGCCGGATGGAGACGCTAGCCGAAGCCTATCGCAGGCTGACGCGCATCAAGGAGAACCTCGAGGTTCGCGTCGTCGGGCAGCTTCGCACGTTCCTGACCACCTACGAGACGGCGCGAATGATCGAGCGCAGCGATCCGGGCGAGGTGCTTCTGGCCATCGTCGATGTGATCCGCACGATCATCACGCCGGAGAAGTTCTCTCTCTATCTCCTGAACAACACGGTGCTCGAGGCGGCGATCCAGGACGGCTGGCAGCAGTCGGATCGGTTCGCCCGAGTCTTTGATGCGCAATCGAAGATCTTCCAGAAGATCATTGGAGATCGGCGCGTGTTGTGTGTGACGAATGAGAGTGACGAACCGATTCTGGGGCGAGAGGGTGTGCTCGCGGGTCCTCTGATCAGTTCGGACACCGACACGGTGATCGGCATGCTGAAGGTCGAAAAGCTTGAGCTTCTCGATCTGAACGTGAGCACGGTCGAGAATTTCCGCGCGCTGTCGAGCTGGATCGGTACGGCCTATGCGAAAGCCGTCGGGCTGGCTGCCCATGCGGTGGAGCGAGAGTACACCGCGGGTCGCGACGTGATGCCGCAACGTTATCTCGTGCCCGAGCAGTACTTCCTGATTTCACTGGCCCGACGACAGGGCTTCGACATTTCCGCCGCCTCGATTCAGCTGACAAATCCGGAGCAGGTGCCTGCCGATCGGCGCGCGCTCCTGCCAGCTGCGATCAGCTCGGCGGTTCGACTGGCCTTGGGTAGCTCGTCCTTACCGTTCGAATCCCAGGCCAGTGGCCATGGCTTCATGGTTCTCATGCCCGGCATGGGTTACCGGGGGGCCCAGGCGGCTGCCGAGCGTCTCGAGGCATCGCTCACGACGCAGCTCAAGGAATATGCCCCAGAGGCTCGATTCGACATTGGCGTCCAATCGATCTACCAACACGATCGCCGTGGGGCGGATGATGAGCCTACCGACGCCTGAAGAAGCCGGCTCGATGCATGCGCGCGACCTCTGGTCAGGTGGCGCGCTGTGCATTTTGGCGTTTTTGGCGCAATCGGCACTGTGGGTCGCCGTTCACAACGGAATCTTTGCCGTCGCTTTCGCGGCGGCTCTACACGTCGTGATCGTCGCTGGACTTGTCGGGGCCGCATTCCGTTCGCGAGCAAGGCGGGGCCACTGGTCCCCTCTGCTCGTGCTCTTGGCGCTGGCGACGGCTGTCATGGGGCCTGTCGGGGCTTTGGGGGCATCGCTCTCTTGCGTGATTCGCAATCTGACGCGGCGCGACGCGATGAGCTTCGACGAGTGGTATCGCGCTCTCTTCCCCGAGGAAGGCGATGAGGCGGATGATCTTCACGCGGTCGAGAAGATGGCGCAGAACGTCATCGCGGGTGACGGGCGGGTCAGCATCGGGCCGCTTCTCGATGTTTTGTCCCACGGAACTCGACCTCAAAAACAGGTGGCCATCGGCGTGTTCACGCGCCGATTTCATCCGGCTTTCGCGCCTGCGCTGCGCATGGCGCTCCGCGACTCTGACAGCGCGATTCGGGTGCAGGCTGCGACATCCATGACTTTGATCGAGAACAACTTTCTCGAGCACGCGATGGAGCTGGAGCGCGCGGCGGCGGAGGAGCCGAACGCGCCTGAACGGTTGAGGGCCGTGGCGAAGCACCACGACGACTATGCGCATACGGGAATTCTCGACCCTCTCCGCGAGCGTCGCAGCCGCATCCTCGCATTGAGGAACTATCTCAAATATCTCAGACTCAATCCCAATGACGGTGAATGCCGGTTGGCGACGGTTCGCCTGTTCTATCACAGGAAAAGGTATGCGATCGCCTCGCGATGGATCGAACAATGCATGGACGACGGCATATTCACCATCAACATGGCGCCCTGGTACATGGACTGCCTCTACAAGCTCCAGCGGTTCGCGGATCTGCGCGCTTTCACCAAGAAGTACGCGACGGAGTTATCGCGCCTCGACCTCTTTCCGATCCGCGTGATGGAGACGGCCCGGCTTTGGTCGAGCGATGAGGTGACAGAAGCGACGGGCACGATATGAACCGCTCCCGACGCACAAGAGCCATTGCCGGATTGACCGGGTTGTTGGCGCTCGCGGCCGGCGCTGCGGACGCGGCTTCGGGCGGGCGCGTCGGCGCGGACATCTTCGCCAAGCCGTGGGTCGTCTACTATGCCGACAGCGCTCCTGTCGAAGCCTTTGGCCCGTACGGCGTCGTTGTCCTCGATAGCGACAGCCATCCACCTCTCGAGCCTCTCAATGCACAAGGCAAAGTGCTGCTGGGCTACGTTAGCCTTGGCGAGGTCGAGGAGCATCGCTCCTGGTACGCCACGGTCAAGCAGTGGGGCATTTTGCAAAAAGAGAATCCCAATTGGAAAGGAAGCTACTACGTCGACCCGCGCGACTCGCGCTGGTCTCGCCTTGTGGTCGAGGAGCTCGTTCCCTCGATTCTCGCGAAAGGATTTGCCGGCATCTTCATCGACACGCTCGACAACCCCATCTATCTGGAAGAAGTCGACCCGCAGCAGAACAAGGGCATGAGCGAAGCGGCTGCGCAGCTCGTGCAAAGCATCCGTCGACACTTTCCTTCCATTCCCATCATGTTGAATCGCGCCTACCAGCTTTTGCCCAAGGTGGAAGGCGACATCGACATGGAACTGGGGGAGGCGGTCTATGCTCGGTATGATTTTGATCGGAAGGCCTATCGCCGCGTTGACAAGGCGGACTACGAGCAACAGGTGCGCTGGCTGAAAGACGCGATGGCGCGTCAGCCTGGCTTGCGCGTCATGACCTTGGACTATTGGAACCCGAGCGATGCCGCCGGAATCCGGCGAATCTACGCGGCTGAGCGCGCCAATGGGTTCTTGCCCTACGTGGCGACGCTTAAATTGAACAGGATCGTCAAGGAGCCGGCGCCCTGAATGGGCTCCCGAGATCGGGCCGCAGTAAGGTGTCGTTAACCATTCTTGCTTTGTGATATCAGGGGCTTTGCCGGAATCGGCTGCTGATTTTCCGGGACTGGCGCACGGCGATCTCTGCGTTCGGCGAACGCGAAAAAGCGAGACAGATGTCGGACGGACGAACGCAAGACACGAAGCTCGAACATCGGCCCGCGGGCGAAGTGCGGGGGCTGGTGCGCCCGTACTATATCGCGGTCGCGCTCATCGTCGGCATCGGCCTCCTCCTGGCTTATCTTCTGCTGCCGCGCCAGCGCGAGCTCGCATTCATACAGATGAAGAGTCAGGACTTCCAGGCTGCGCGCAGCGCCTACGAAGCGCAGCTTGGAGCCGGTGATCTGCCGCCAGGTGTTATCGCGCCGCTGGCCGAGATCTACGAATATTTCGGCGACATCGAAAAGGCGATCGCACTGTTCGTTCGGTATGTCGCCAAGCATCCCGACAATGTCGACGCGTGGCGGCGACTCGCGCACTACTACCTCGATACGCAAAATCAGTCTGGCCGCCGTCAGGCCCTTGAAGAAATAGACCGTCGCCAGCCGAGCGCGAGCAATTTGCGGGATTTGATCGCGTTTTACCGGATCGCCGGTGACTATGTCGCGCTAGAGCCGGCACTAACGAAGCTCGTTAAGGACTATGCGGCGACCTCGGATGAAATCACCGAGCTTGCACAGATTTGGGCGTCCAAGCGCAGGTACGACGATGCCGCTGCGCTTCTCGCCCGGTTTGAGGCTGGCGAGGCTAGCGTATTCGACGACACGTCGGCTCTCGTGCTCGCGGCACTGAGACTCGATCTGGGCCGCGCCGAAGATGCTGTGTCGGGCGCGAGTTCCTATTTGGCTAAGCATCCGACGCCGGAGTCCGTCAGCACGCTCGCCACATTGTTCCGCTCGAGAGGATATCCCGACCTTGCGCTCAAGATCTTGGAGCCGTTCGGGGCACTTGCGGACGGCAATCTCACGCTTCTCGAAACCCTAGTCGAGCTCGAGCATGCGGCCGGCCTCGATTCGCTGGCTTTCGCGCGCCTCGATCGGCTGGACTCGGAAGGACGCCTGCCGTTGGCGCTCTATGAAAACTATGTCGATCTTGCTCTCGAACTTGGCGACGTGTCGCGAGCCGAGAAGTTCGTGGCACGTGTCAAGCCTGAGGTGGTGCCATCTGGCGCGATCGCGGATTTGGTTGGCGCACTGCTCAATGGCGGTGAAATCGCGCGAGCGACGGCCCTGGCGAAGCAAGCCGGCGATCGCGTCTTTGAGGATCGGCCGATGCTCGGGGCGGAGCTTGCGCTCGCGCGAGGCGACAAGGCGGAGGCGGAGCGCTGGGTGCGCGTTGCCGAGACTCATCCGGCACTGTCGGCCAACGAACGTGTGGCTCTCGCTGGATATTGGGCCGGCGTGGGGCGCAAGGCTGACGCCCGCCGCCTGGCCCTTGCCTTGGCGCTGGATCCCCAGACGTCCGACGAGGAAATGCCGTCGCTTGCTGCGGTGTTCGCCGAAATCGGCGCGACGCCGTCCGATGTCGCCTTGTTCGACAAGATCAAGGGACGTCAGTCTTCGCTGCCGCTTCAGGCCGCCTGGGCTATCGTCGCAAGCGCGGCCGGTCGGGGTTCCGAAGTTCGCGGCTGGCTCGCGGGTACCTTGCCGACGATCACGAACAAGTCGTTGCTCGCCAGCCTCTATTTTGCCGCTCGCGCGGGCAAGCTGACTCCCATGGCGCTCGCGGTAGCGCGCCGTCTCTATGCGCTCGACGCGTCGCCTCGCAATACGGTGCTCCTCTCCGAAGCGCTCACGGCCGTAGGCCAAGCCAACGAGGCGTTGGCGCTCATCCGTCCCCTTCTGCCGGGAGGGCTTGACGTGCAGCAGGCCTATGTGGCGGCCCTCGCGAAGGCCTATGCCAGCGGCGCACCGGTCAAGGACGAACTTGTCGCCTTCGCGACGAAGCGACTCGAGGATCCTGCTTTGACGCCGGCGGAGAAGGGTGCTTTCGCGAACACACTCGTTGAGGCTGGCGCCTACGACGTCGCGTTGCCGATCCTGGCGAACCTGGCGCGCTCGCGCGGCGGCGAGTGGTTTTTTGCCTTCCTCGACGCGGCCAAGAAGGCGCGGCGCAGGGACACGGCCGTGGCCTTCCTTCGCTCCGAATTGGATCGGACCGATCTCACGCGCGCCCAGCGCGAGGAACGTCTTTACGCTCTTATCGATGTTGCCGGCCCGCAAGCCGCTTTGCCGTATCTCGAGGCATTCGCCAATTCCTACGGCGGCGATTGGATCTTCGCCTATGAGGACGCGCTGCTGAAAAGCGGCCAGGAGGGCCGTTTCCTCGAATTCCTGACCAAACAGACAGAACGAGGCGACCTGTCGGTCGTGGAGCGGCGTGATGCCGCCTTCCGTCTGCTCAACAGCGGACGCAAGGCGGCGGCCGAACGCGTCTTCCTGTCGCTCGCACGCGACGAAGGGCCGAACGGGGAGGATGTCAATCAGCTCCTCTACCTCTGGGGACCGCGGCCCAATGGGGCGGCCATCGATTGGCTCGAGGGTCGGGCCCGGACAGCGACGGGATCCGCACGGGCAGGATGGCTCGCTCATCTGGCCAATGTCGGGGCCAATGACCGCGTCGTGCGTTTTGCCGAGGCTTCGGGCGCCGCCAACGCGATGGATGACGGGACCTTCAAAGCCTATCTCGATGCTCTTTTGGCCAGCCGCAAGATGGACAAGCTCGCTGGGGCGCTGAAGGCGCGTCTCCCCCTCGAGAATGATCTCGCCCGCCTGCGTGAGATGGGCCGATTGGCGGCGGACATCGGGCTTGCAAGCGAGGCGCTCACCGCCTACCAGCGCATCCTCGCGCAGAAGCCCGACGACCGAGAGGCCCTCAGGGGGGCGGGCTTGGCGGCCCTTTCGCTGCGCCGCTACGATGAGGCGCGGCCGCGCCTTGAGCGCTATGTAGCGCTCGGCACGGCCGAGCCCGACATCCGCTATGCCTATGCGGAGGTCCTCTCCGCACTCCGGCAACGCGACCAGGCGAACGCCGAATATGCCCGGGCCCTCAAAGAAATTGATGCCATGGCGAAACCCAATTTCCAGCTCCGACTCGTCCGTGCCAATATCCTGCAGCGGCTCGGTCGGGGGGAAGAGGCGGTTGCTGCGTTCGAAGTGCTCAAGGCCGAACGGCCCAATGATCCCGAGCTCCGCGCCGATCTGGCGAGTGCGCTGCTTCAGAACAAGTCCTATGACCGCGCGAAGCAAATCCTCACCGCACCCTGACCACCTGGCTCGCCTCCTGGCGGTGAGCGTCGTCGTCCTGTCGCTTGGCGCCGGAAGCGCGGGCGCTTGGCCTGCTGTCGGTGGTCGCGATGCGCGGATCGAGCTGGCCGAAGTGCTTGAGGCGCCGGACGGGCGGATGAGCGATAGCGCGCTTGGCCCCCGCCTCCTCGCCCAGGGAAAGCCTGGCCAGCCCGGATCCGCGCCCGACAGCGCGCCCACGGTGTCGGTGAAGGCAACAAAGGGCCCCGATCGGGCGGTCATTGTCCTCACCTGGCCGGAACCGCCCAAGGTCGAGCACAACATCGATGGACGAGACATCGTCTTGCGGTTTGATCGTGAGTTGAGGACCCCCGATCTGCTGAGTGTGGTCGATACCACGAGCGATTGGCTCGACTCGGCGAACCAGGGCTACGACTCCTTGCTGCTGCGCGCGGCTTTGGACGTCAACTACACGGTCGCGGTCGTGGGCTCGGAAGTGCGCATCACCATGGCGAAAGGCGCTGCGGCAGCCGAGCCATTGAGTGATTCGCAGCGCCTCGCATCGGAACAGCGCCTCCGGCTTCTCGAGATCGAACTCAAATCGCGCACGGACGGCGCGTTCGCGGCACGGCCTGATGCCGAGCAGGCCCTCGCGGCCAACCCGGACTCGACGGAAGCCATGCTGGTTTTCGCCGATATCGAAACGCGGCTCGGCAATTGGCAAAGCGCCAGCGACCTCTATCGTCGATTTCTCGATTCAGCGCCGGGCAATCCTGATGCCTTGAGTGCCGAGCGGGACCTCAGACGCGAGCACGGCCCCCAATATCGCGTCGACGGCGTGCGCCAAGTCATCAGCGGCGCGGACACGCAATATATCTATCGCCAGCAGGGACGCGTAAGCCCATGGTCGCGGGGTGAGCTCGGCGTCGACTGGGAAATTCGTCACATCGATTCGCCGTCGACGATCCGCCTCAACGGTGAGGATGCTCCCTTCGTGGGCGTCCGCCAGCGCGCCGAGATTTATGGGCAGCACAATTTCGACGCGGAGGCGCTGAGCCTTCGCGGCGCGCTTCTTTCCGGTGCGGGGACGGTCGGTGCGGCCACGCGGGCGGAGATGCGGCGGGACCAGAGCAGGACGGCTCTCGGCCTCGAATACCACCGTGCCTACTGGGATTATGTCGAGGGTTTCACCAATGACGGCCGGCGCGACCGGATCGCGCTCCAGCATGCGCGCGTGTTCGGAGCCGAGGAGCGCGTACTCGGCGATCTCAACCTCGCAATGAATCGCTACGGCGTGCGCGGTGATGACGATGTGGCGACGTCGTTCCAGCCGACCGTGGATCTGGCCTACATCGTATGGAAAGGCTTGCCCACGGTGACTCTCAATTACAACCTCGATTCCGAGTACCGTTTCGGGCGCGAGACCCGCATTGGCCCGGAGGGCGTCCCATACACGCCGCTCCCGATCGTCAGTCGAGAGGTGCACAGCGCGTTGGTCGGCCTTTCAGGTCAACCTTGGGAATATCTTCGGTTCTCCACCTTTGCTGGCTATGGCTACGATCGCATCAACACTGGGGACAAGGGGCCGCGCTACGGGGCGGAACTCGTTCTTTCACCCCGCTCGTATCTCGAATTCGGCCTCAACTTCCTCTACGCCCAAGCTTCGAGTCGTGGATCGGGCGACATACTGTCGCGCTATGGCGCCTATCTCTTGGCGCGATTTTGACGGGCAGGCCGCGCTATCCGGGTGATGGCGCGCATCCGTGCCGGCAGTAGGACAACACAGGCAGGCAGTGACTTTGATGACCAATTCGATGTCGACGACACCAGCCGATGTTTGCCTCATTTTGGAGGGCACCTATCCTTACGTCGCCGGCGGCGTCTCGACCTGGACCCATGACCTGCTCCTGGCGCACCCGGAGTTGCGCTTTCACCTTGTCTCGTTGCTTCCGAAACGCGAGGAGCGGAAGGCGCGATACACGATGCCGTCGAATGTGGTCGGCATCGATCACATCTACATCCAAGATATGCCCATCGGCGCGCGGCGCGTTTCCGATGGTCCCAAGCTTTTTGCCGCCTTGGAACAAGCGCTCGGCCGCATGCAATCGCCCATCGGCGACTATGCGGATCTGGCTGCCATTATCGAGGCGCTGCGGCCCCATCGCGACGTGCTCGGTCGCCGGCTCTTGCTGAACTCCGAGGCCGCATGGAACCTGCTTGTGCGCATGTACGACGAGCGGCTCTCGAGCAGTTCGTTCCTTGATTACTTCTGGTCATGGCGCGCGCTCGTCGGCGGTATGTATTCGGTGGTGTTGCCGCCGATTCCGGCCGCCAAGGTCTACCATACCGCGTCGACCGGCTATGCCGGCCTTTTTGCCGCCCGCGCGCGCCTTGAGACCGGGCGTCCGGTGTTGGTGACGGAGCACGGCATCTATACGAACGAGCGGCGAATCGAGGTCGCCATGGCCGACTGGCTGTTTGAAGGGCCGACCGAAGGTCTCAATGTCGATATCTGGCGCCGCAGCTTGAAGGACATGTGGACCGACACCTTCGCGAGCTATTCGCGGGCGTGCTATGCGGCAAGCGAGCGCGTCATCACGCTCTACGAGGGCAATCAGCAATTTCAGCTCGACGATGGCGCGCTGCCCGAGAAACTCTCGATCATCCCCAATGGGATCGCGATCAACCGCTATGCGCCGCTGCGGCGCGAAGGGGCCGCTCCGCGCGACGGTGGTCGCCCGCCGCATGTCGCGCTCATCGGACGTGTCGTGCCCATCAAGGACATCAAGACGTTCATCCGAGCCTGCGGCATGCTTCGCGACAAGGTTGCGGACCTCAAAGCCAGTATCGTTGGGCCCTATGACGAGGATCCCGACTACTACGCCGAATGCCGCCGCATGATCCTGCAGATGGAGCTCGGCTCGGTCGTCACCTTCACCGGCCCCGTTCGTCTTGACCAATTCCTCGGGCAGGTCGACGTGCAGGTTCTGACGAGCATTTCGGAGGGAATGCCCCTGGTCGTACTCGAGGCTGGAGCCGCGGGAATTCCCTCCGTCGTGACCGACGTCGGCGCCTGCCGCGAAATGATCCTCGGCCGCCGGAGCGAATCACCGTCCTTCGGTCCGGCTGGCACCGTGACGCCCTTGTCCAATCCGAAGGCGACCGCCGATGCGTGCCTTGCGTTGCTGACCGACCGAGACTGGTATTTGAATTGCAGCACCGCCATGCGCCGGCGCGTGCATCGCTATTACGACAAGGCAGATCAGGATCGCTCTTACCGAGCGCTCTATGATGCCTGCATGGCCTTGCCTGATCGCCGGCCGACCGCGGCCGAGGGCACATCGCTGCAGGCCGCGGAGTAGGTCATGGCTGGCATTGGATTCGCGCTAAGAAAGCTGGTTCGTCGCGATGACCTGATCGGGATCATCCAGGGCTATAGCCACTCGGCGCTCGTCTCGACCGGCCCGTGGCTCTTTACCGTTATCTCGCTCGGATCGATTTCCTTTTTCACCGCAGGCGTCGCGCCCACGAGCGATCTCGTCACCTTCCGTCTCATCGTCATCTACAATTTCGCATTCTCCCTGGTCTTGACCGGACCGGTGATGATGGTCACGACGCGCTACCTGGCGGACATGGTCTTTTTGAAGCAGGTGGGGGGCGCTGTCGGCATGTTTCTTGGCGCGCTCATGCTGGCCTACGGCACGCAGCTCGTTCTGGTCGGGCCATTCTATCTTGCCTATGTGCAGCTCGACCTGGGCATACAGATTCTCTCGATCTTCAACTATCTGGTCATCACGGGCATATGGCTCGCGAGCGTTTTTCTCACGGCCTTGAAAGATTACGCATCCATCACGCGCGCCTTCGCCCTGGGGATGGTCATCTCCGCATTCGGGGCCGTGGCGCTTTCCTATGACTGGGGCGCGGCCGGTCTCCTCTTGGGCTTCACCCTGGGTCTCGTCGTCATCCTGTTCTGGCTGATCGCCCGGGTGTTCGTTGAATACGCCTACACGGTGCGAGAGCCATTCACATTTCTCTCCTACTTCCGTCGCTATTGGGAACTCGCTGTGGCCGGCCTCTTTCAGGGCGCGGCAATCTGGATCGACAAGTGGCTCATGTGGTTCGCGCCCGAACGGGATCTGCAGCCGAGCGGCCTCATTTCCTATCCCTTCTACGACACCGCCACGTTCATGGCCTACTTGACCGTGGTCCCGGCGATCGCGGGCTTCGTTGTCTCGGTCGAAACGGGTTTCTTTGAAAAATATTTGCGCTTCTATCGTGACATTCAGCGTCACGCCACGCTCGGCCAGATCACGGAAAATCAGCGTGCGCTGGTCTCGGCCGTGCTGAGGGGGTTGCGCAATCTGGTCATCTTGCAGGGCAGCATCACCTTCGTCGTCATCGCCCTCGCGCCGCGCTTGTTCGAGGCGACGGGTGTTCCCATCGGCGAGATCGGGATGTTCCGAATCTGCGTCCTTGGGTCGTTCTTCCACGTCCTCACGTCCTGCTTGGCCGTCATCCTGGCCTACTTTGATCTGAGGAAGGCGGTCCTGTCGGTGTACATGCTCCTGTTCGTGACCAACACGGTCTTCACGCTGGCGACGCTTGAATTGGGATTTGCCTATTACGGCTACGGTTTCTTCCTTTCGGCGATCCTCTCGTTCGGGTTCAGCGTCATTCTCGTCGCGCACTATCTCGGACAGCTGCCATTCCTGACATTTGTCCGGAACAACACCTCCGTCGAATAGCGCCCGCGTTGCGCAAGTGCCGCAACGCCGGTACCCTGGCGTGTGAGTGACGTCGCGGGGGGATCAGTGCCATGCGGGTCAGTTTTCTGCTGTCGGCGATTGTTGTCGCCGGTCTCGGTCTTGCCGCACCGGCCGCATCCAAAGTCGAGGGAAACACGATCGTCCTCGGTGCGGCCGTGTCTCTCACAGGCAAGTATTCGATCGACGGGCAACACACCAAGAACGGCTATGAGCTGGCGGTCAAGCGCGTCAACGAACAGGGCGGTGTGAAGGTCGGCGGGAAGGCCTACAAGGTCGAGATTCGCTATTACGATGACGAATCGAGCAATGAGCGCGCGGCGAGCTTGGTCGAGCGTCTCATCGCCCAGGACGGCATCAAGTTCATCCTCGGCCCCTACAGTTCGCCCCTCACGGGCGCCATCGTTCCCGTCACCGAGAAATACAAGATCCCAATGGTCGAGGCGAACGGCGCGTCTCGTTCGCTGTTCACCAAGGGTTACAGGTATCTGTTCGCTGTCCTGTCGACGTCGGACCAGTATCTCTCGAGCGCTGTGGATCTGGCGGCGGAAAAAGCGCGGGAGGCCGGCAGGGATCCCTCGAGCCTGCGCTTGGCTTTGGCCATGGGCGACGACAGTTTTTCGCTCGACGTTCGTGCTGGCATCATTGATGCCGCCAAGCGCTATGGCATGACGGTCGTGATCGACGACAAGGTGCCGGACAATTTCACCGATGTTTCCGCGACTCTCGCGCGGGTCAAAGCGGTCAAGCCGGATGTCCTCTTGGTCAGCGGGCATGCTATGGGCGCGGCGACGGCGACCCGCCAGATCGCTGATGCGAAGGTCGATGTTCCCGTCCTCGCGATGACGCACTGCGATTCGGCGCAAATCGCCGAGAAATTCGGTTCGGCCGCCGAGTACACCCTCTGTGCCTCACAGTGGGCGCCGACGCTTGCCTACAGCGACAAATGGTTTGGTTCGGCGGGGGACTACAACACGTTGTTCCAGAAGACGTACGGATACGAAGCGCCGTATCAGGCGGCCGAATCGAGCGCGGCGGTCCTCGTTTTCGTCGATGCGATACAGCGGGCAAACGGGTTCGAAACTGAAAAGGTGCGCGACGCTCTTGCCCGCACGGATGTTCAAACCTTCTATGGGCCGATCAAGTTTGACGAGACGGGAAAGAACGTCGTCAAGCCGATGATGCTCTATCAGGTTCAGGACGGCGACTACAAAGTGGTCGCACCCACAAAGTGGGCAACCGCCAAACTCATCTATCCGCGGCCGGCATGGTCCAAGCGCGGGTCGTGATCGACAGCGATGTGAGCGTTCGCGGACGAGCGCCCAGGCCATGACCAATTTGCTTCTCTTCGTCGAGGCGCCGGCTCTCCTCGTCCAGGTGATCGTGGACGGCGTCCTGGTGGGCGCGCTGTTCGCGCTTGCCGCCTACGGCCTCGCCCTCGTTTGGGGCGTCATGAACATTATCAACATCGTGCAGGGAGAGTTGGTGCTGCTGGGCGGCTATGTCGCGCTCACCGTAATTCGTACCGGCCTCGGTCCCTTTTTCGCAATCCCCGTCGCGGGGGCGGCGCTGTTCGTCATCGGATGGGTGCTCTATCGCGGCGTCCTGTTCCGCGTCGTCGACAAAGATCTGTTCACGTCAGTGCTCGCGACGTTCGGCCTTAGTATCTTGATCGCCCAGCTCTTGAATCAAGGTTTTGGCGCCGATGTTCGGTCGATCGACTCTGGCCTTGGCACTTGGCTTCTTTTTGATGGCGTTGTGACGATCGCGAAGATTCGCGTCGTTGCATTCGCGCTGGCGATCGCGATCGGCGCAATTCTGGTGATGTTCCTGCGGTACACGCGTCTTGGCCGCGCGATTCGCGCAACGGCCCAGAACGCGCGCGCGGCTCGCACCCTCGGCATCGATACGGATCAAGTCTACGCCTGGACCTATGCGATCAACGCCGCCATTTGCGGGGCGTCCGGCGCGCTCATTGTGATGATCTGGGTGATCCAGCCCTTTGGTGGTCTTCTCTACACTGTCCGGGCCTTCATGATCGTGATCGTCGCTGGCTTGGGAAATGTTGCGGGCGTCATCGGGGCGGCGCTCGGTCTTGGCGCTGCGGAGACCTTTGTTGGCTTCGTTCTGGGGACGCAGTTTCAGTCGGCGTTCGTCTTCTCGCTCCTGGTTATCATCCTGGTCATTCGGAATCTGCGCCTCGCTCGCCAGCGCCAATATCTTCGATGACGGTATCTCGGCGGTCGTGGGCCATTGCGGCCGTGGTAATTCTCTTAGCGCTGGGCGCGCCGATCGTGGTGCCCGGCCTCAAGGTTCAGCTCGCCATCCTCTGCATCATGGTCGTGCTCTCCCTCACATGGGACACGCTCGGCGGGCAGATGGGCTACAACTCCTTCGGCAACGTTCTTTTCTTCGGCGTTGGCATGTATGCGAGCGCCATCACCCAGGTCGGCCTCTTCCACGATGTTGGCGCCTATACGGCAGTATCGGGGTCAGGCACCTTCGCGTTCTCACCGACGCAGTACTTCGTGGGTTTGGCCTCGGGCCTTCTCGCCGCTCCGGTTGCTGCCGTCGTATTCGCCGCCGCCCTGGGGACAGGCCTGCTCGGCCTTCGCGGTCATTATTTCGCGATCGCCACGCTTGGGCTCGGCATCGCGGGCGGCGAGTTCGCAGCCTCGTGGGAGTACATCGGAGGGGCTTCCGGATTCCATCTGCCGCTGTTCCCCGGCGATTTTGACGATCGGGCCCTTTTTTTCTACGGCTTGGCACTCGCCCTGGCCGTGGCCACGGCACTCGTGCTCCGCTTTCTCTATTCGGGGCGGTTTGGCCTCGTGCTCAATGCCATCCGCGACGATGAGGACAAAGCCGAAGCGCTCGGCCTCCTCACCGTCCGGCACAAGGTCGTCGCATGGTGCGTCGCTGCGGCCTTCGTCGGCCTGGCGGGCGCCATCTTCGGAAACCTCAACGGTTTGATCGAGCCGCGTGAAGTCGCATTCTCGGGTGCGACGTTCGGCGTGTGGATGGTGCTGATGGCGATCCTCGGTGGCAAGGGCACGCTGTGGGGACCGGTCCTTGGTGCCGTCGTCTTCTACGGAACGAAGGAGCTGTTCTGGACCTACCTTCTCGGCTGGCAAAGGGTGGCGCTCGGTCTTCTCATCGTCGTCATCGTCCTATTCGTCCCGACCGGTATCCTGGGCTCTGCCCGTTTCGGACGCCGTGCGGTGCAACGGGAGGTGGGCGGATGACCGCGCTCCTCGACGTCCAATCGGTCTCGAAGCGCTTCGGCGGCGTCGTTGCCAACGACCGGATCACGCTGTCGGTGACGCCGGGCGAAATCGTCGGCCTTATTGGTCCGAACGGTTCGGGCAAGACGACGCTATTCAACTCGATCGCCGGCCAGCACCCGATCGATGGCGGAACGATTTCCTTCGCTGGACGAGAGATTTCGGCGCTTCGCACGGGCGCCATCGCGCGCCTGGGACTTATCCGCACCTATCAGCAGACCCGCGTCTTCCGTCGAATGACGACTCTGGCCAACATGCTGGTCAGCGCATCCGTCGAACATGGTTCGATGTTTCGCCGACCGACATCGACAGATCGCGATCGCGCGGAGGAATTGCTGACTTTTGTGGACCTCGCCGAGAAACGTCATCTCCGTGCGGGCGATCTATCCTTCGGGCAGCAGAAGTTGCTCGAATTCGCGATGGCGCTCATGCGAGGGCCGCGGCTCCTGCTGCTCGACGAGCCGACCGCGGGCATCAATCCCACGCTCATCAACAGCCTCGTCGAGCGCTTGCGGCGTGCCAATGCCGAGCTCGGCGTGACGCTTCTCGTCATCGAGCACAACATTCCCGT
Organism: Alphaproteobacteria bacterium; assembly: GCA_046349515.1. GTDB lineage: Bacteria > Pseudomonadota > Alphaproteobacteria > CADEGL01 > CADEGL01 > JBGPGW01. Next base: position 23,863 of record JAXMCE010000003.1, read on the forward strand.
CATCATGGCGCTCGCCTCTCGTCTCTATTGTCTCGCCCATGGCGAGTTGCTGGCGGAAGGGACGCCGGAAGCGATCCGCGACGATCCACGCGTCATCGACGCCTACCTGGGGGCGCGCTGATGGTGCCCGCGCCCGGGTCGACGCCCACTCGCGAGCATCTTCGCGCACTCGCGGGGGCCGAGCCTTACCTCGCGGTCGACGGCCTCGCGGCCGGCTACGGCCGCGCCGAGATCGTCCACGGCATCGATCTCTATCTCGGACGGGGCCAGTCGCTCTGCCTCATCGGGCCCAACGGTGCCGGCAAGTCGACCGTCCTCCATGCGCTCTTTGGATTTGCAGACCGTTTCCGGGGCCGCATCGCAATCGATGGGCGCGACGTGGGCGGTTTGGCGCCTCAGCGCAAGCTCAAAGATGCTGGGATGGCTTACGTTCTCCAGGACAATTCTGTCTTCCCCGACCTCACGGTTGAGGAAAACCTCCTGATGGGCGGCTATCTCATGGCCAGCGCTGCGGAGGCGGCCGCTGAGACCGACCGTATCCTTGGCCGTTCGGAGCGCCTCGCCCGGCGCCGGCGCGAGCGGGCCGGCGTTCTTTCCGGCGGGGAGCGTCGCATCCTCGAGATTTCGCGCGCGCTCGTCATGGATCCGACCGTGTTGCTCATCGACGAGCCCTCGATCGGACTCGAGCCGCGGTCGATCGACCTCGTATTCGAGATGCTCGACGACCTCAAGTCGAGAGAAGGCAAGACGATCGTCATGGTCGAGCAGAATGCGAAAAAGGGGCTCGCCTTCGCCGATATCGGATACGTCCTCGTGGCGGGCAGGCTGGCCATGGCCGATCGGGGAATGACGCTGCTCGAGAACCCCGAGGTCGGGCGGTTGTTCCTCGGTGCATGAGGCGCATGCTAAGCTTTGGCGCATGACACCAGCGGCGCAGGCGAAATCGGCCACGATCTTCACGATCGGTCATTCTGTGCATGCGCTGCCGCGGTTCCTTGAACTCCTCGCAATCCACGGTATCGCGCTGGTCATCGACACGCGCGGTCGGCCCTATTCGCGTTGGAACCCGCAATACAACCGGGAGCGTTTTGCGGATTCCCTCAAGGAAAAGGGTGTGGGCTATCTTTGGTTGGGGGACTCGCTCGCCGGGCGGCCCGAGGACAAGAGCCTTTATGGCACGGACGGCAAGCCGGACTGGGCGCGGATCGTGGCCGCGCCCGGGTTCGCCCGTGGGATTGATCGGGTCATGTCGGAGGCATCGCGCCCCGTAGCCATCCTTTGCGCCGAAGAGGATCCCATGCGCTGCCACCGGCGCTTTCTCCTGACCCCGCCGTTACTCGCGCGCGGTGCGTCCGTTCTGCACATCCGCGGCGATGGGCGGCTGGAGAGCGAGGGGGAGCTCTGCGCGCGCGACCGCCGGCCGCAACTCGAGCTCTTTGCGGCCTCATAGCTCCGTCTGGCGGTGTTCCCGGCGCTGACCTACACTCCCTTCTCCTCGTTGCCGATTTGAGGGAGGCGGGGTATGCCCAGTTACGATTCGGACCGCGTCGGCCACATCCACCGGGAGCTTCACAGCCATCTCCCGTCCGAGCCCGCCTTGCGAATCAAGGCGCTCGAGAGCCTTCTTGTCGAAAAGGGGCTGCTCGATTCGCGAACCGTCGATGCCTGGGTCGAAGCCTATTCGGAGCGGATCGGGCCAAAGCGGGGCGCTGCGATCGTCGCCCATGCCTGGGTCGACCCTAGCTTCAAGGCCCGTCTCCTCGAGGATGGAACCGAAGCGGTGAAGGAAATGAGCTTCGGCGAGAATGCGACTCCGCATTTGAAGGTCGTCGAGAACACACCCTCCGTTCACAACGTGGTGGTTTGCACGCTCTGCTCTTGCTATCCGCTCCAGGTTCTCGGGATCCCCCCGAACTGGTACAAGTCGGCCGAGTATCGCGCGCGGGTCGTGCGCGATCCGCGCGGGGTGCTGGCGGAATTCGGCGTCTCGATCGGGAATGACGTCGAAGTCCGCGTCTGGGACAGCACGTCGGAGCTTCGCTATCTCGTCCTGCCCGAACGCCCGGTGGGAACCGCGGGCTGGGAGGAAGCGAAGCTGGCCCGCCTCGTCACGCGCAATTCGATGATCGGAACGGATCGCGATCTGTCGCCGCAGGTCCGGAAGGTGTTCTGATGGACGGTGTTCACGACATCGGTGGCCGGCAGGGATTCGGTCCCATTGCCGTCGACGAGAAAGAGGAGCCGTTCCATGCGCCGTGGGAAGGCCGCATGCTCGGCATTGCCCGCGGGATGCGCCAGCCACCGGGCTGGAACATCGATTGGTGGCGCCACGGCCGCGAGCTGATCGATCCCCTCGACTATCTCAGCCGACCCTATTACGACCAGTGGATGCAGACCTACGCGGCACTCCTGGTCGATGCAGGCATCGCCACCGTCGAAGAGCTCGTCAAGGGTCGCTCGTCGACCGCGCCGTTCGATTTCGGACGCCCATTGCCCCCCGAGGCCGTCCCGGCCTTGCGCACCAGCTTCAACCGGTTCGATCGCGAAATCACTCGCCCGCCTGCGTTTAACGTCGGGGCCGCCGTCCGGGCCGCCATGCACGGCACGCCCGGCCACACGCGGCTTCCCGGCTACGCGCGCGGAAGGCGTGGCACGATCGCGGCCTATCGCGGTGCCCATATTTTCCCCGATGCCAATTCAAAGGGCGAGGAACGGGCGGAGCCGCTCTACTCGGTATCCTTTGCCGCCTCCGAGCTATGGCCGGAAGCAAAGGAATCGCGCGACCTCGTCTACCTCGACCTGTGGGAGAGCTACCTTGACCGCGCCTGAGGGCGACGCCCTCGCTCCCTTGGCTCGACGCGAGGGCGAGCCTGTTTTCGGGGAGCCATGGCAGGCCCAGGTGCTTGCCGTCGCGTTCTCACTCGTCGAGAGCGGTCTCTTCTCGCGCGCGGCATGGTCCTCTGCCCTGGGTGAGGAGCTTCGTCAGTCCGAACGCGCGGGTGAGCCCGATACGGCTGAAACCTACTACCGTGCTGCCCTCAAGGCCCTTGAGCGGCTCACGGCCACCGGTGGAGCCGTGACGCACGAGGCTCTGGTCCGGCGGGCCGATGACTGGCGGCAATCCTACCTCGATACGCCGCACGGCCAACCGGTGGTCTTGCGACGACGCTGAATGACGGGTCCCGCTGATCCATTGGCTGCGGACTGAAGCATGGCGGACAGCAAGGCGCTGAGCGCCATCCTTGCCGAATCGCGCGACGAACAGCGCCAATTTCTCGGAGAGATCGTGCGTGTCGCATCGGACAATCCGCCGGGCGACGGCCTACCGCACGCCGAGAGGACGGCCGCGCTTCTCGAAAGGCTGGGATTCTCAGTCGAGCGCCATCCCGTGCCGGCCGCCCTTGTCGAGCGGCACGGGATGCGGCGAATCACGAATCTCATCGTGCGCGAGCGCTTCGGCGCAGGACCCACGATCGCGCTGTCGGCTCACGGCGACGTCGTTCCGCCGGGCGAGGGCTGGTCGGTCGATCCGTATTCGGCCGAAATTCGGAATGGGACGATGTATGGTCGCGGCGTTGCCGTCTCGAAGTCGGACTTTGCGACCTATGCCTTTGCGCTTCTTGCATTGAAGCGGCTGGGCGCGCCGCTCAGGGGCACGGTTGAGCTCCACCTGACCTATGACGAGGAGGCCGGCGGTTATTGTGGTCCCCATTGGCTCCTTGAGCGGAAGATCACGCGCCCCGACGCGGTGATTTACGCGGGGTTCGCCTATGCGATCGCGACCTCGCACAAAGGCTGTCTCCACCTCGAAGTCACGGTGCGGGGGCGCTCCGCGCATGCCGCCGAGCCGTGGCGCGGGGCTGATGCGCTCGAGGCCGCGCAGTTGGCTCTCGGGCGGCTCTATCGGTACCGCGAGGAGCTTGCGACCGTTTGTTCGGCCATCCACGGAATCGGATCGCCCACGCTCGTCATCGGCCTCATCGAGGGCGGCATCAACACGAATGTCGTGCCTGATCGCGTCACCTTCCGCCTCGATCGTCGTCTTGTCCCCGAAGAGAGAGCCGAGGAGGCGGAGAGGGCTATTCAGCGCATCGTGCGCGAAGCTTGCCAGTCTCTCGACGGGACCGAACCGTTGTTCCGGCGGATCATGTTGGCAGAGGCGTTACGACCCGCGCCCGGAACGGACGCACTCGTTTCCGTGCTGCAACGCCACGCCGAACAGGTGATCGGAGGGGCGATTCCGGTCGTGGGACTGCCACTCTATACCGATGCGCGGCACTACGCCGCGGCAGGTATTCCCGTCGCGATTTACGGTGCAGGACCACGCACGATCGCCGAGGCGGGCGGGCATGGCCCCGACGAAAGGCTCGTGCTGGCGGACCTCGACAAGGCGACGTCCGTCGTGGCCTCGACCCTCGCCGAATTGCTCGGCGGCTGATATCGAGTCTGGGCGGTTCCATCGGATTGGCCACTCCCTGGCCGCGAGCTAGGCTTCGCTCGTCAAGGCGACCCGAGGACGCGTCTGCAGCGACTGAGCGGGGACAGAGAAATGCCAGAGCGGTTCGATGTGGTCATCGTCGGTGGCGGCATCGTTGGTGCGAGCATCGCCTATCACTTGACTGCCTTTGGCGCCCGGTCCGTGGCGCTTCTCGAGCGAAATGCCGTGGCGTCGCAGGCAACGAGCCGCGCGGCAGCTCTCTTGCGGCATGTCCGTTACAAGGCGGAAGAGACGCCGCTGACCCGGCACACTTACGATCTCATCCCCAAGCTCGAGGAAGATCTCGGCGAATCCTTCGGGTTTCGTCGGACGGGCGGCATTCATCTGGTCACGTCCCCCGAACGGCACGCGACTCTCGAGCAGTGCGTCTCCGCCGCCGCATCGGCGGGCATCGAGGTGCAGTGGATCGATACGGCGGCCGCCAAACGGCACGTTCCGTGGCTGGATGCCGGCTCCGCCCTCGCCATCGCCTTCACGCCGTCCGATGGCGTGATCGATCCACACGCCTTTGCACACGCTTATGCGCGCTTGGCGCGCCGCCGCGGCGCGGTCATCCGCCAACAGGCGGCGGTCACTGGTCTGTTGCGGTCGGGCCATCGCGTCCGCGGTGTTCAACTTGGCACCGAGAGCATCGAGGCGGCGATCGTCATCGACGCGGCCGGCGCCTGGGCGAGCCTGCTTGCGTGGGAGGCCGGCTTTGGCCTCGGCATGGCACCCGTGCGAAGCCACTATTGGATCACGACGCCCGATGGCGGCTTTCCACCTTCGATGCCTTTCGTGCTCATGCCGGACGCCAATGTCTATGTGCGGCCCGAGCGCGGCGGGCTCGTGATCGGCTTGAGGGAAGCGCAATCCGTGTCGGTCGACCCGCGCACCCTGCCACCGGAGTTGGACGGCTTTCAGTTGTCTGGCGGGGACGACAGCCATCAACTTCTCGTGAACGGCTTCCCACGCTTGAAGCCGTTCTTCCCGGAATTGGACAAGGTACGCTTTCAGACCTTCGTCGAAGGGTTGACGACGTATACCCTCGATGGGCGCTTCCTTCTCGGCCCCGTTCCGGGCGTCGATGGCTTTTTCGCCGCGGCCGGCTGTTGCGGCAACGGCATTGCCGCATCGGGTGGCATCGGCCGGGCCATGGCGGAGCTGTGCCTCGGAAGACCTGCGTTCGCCGATCTTGCACCGTTCCGGCTCGATCGGTTCGGTGCGATCGATCCGTTTGATGCTGAGTTTCGCCGTCAATGTGCGACAGCTCGATCGACCAAATTTGGAGCCGGTCGACGTTAGGGCGGTCCGCGCCGCAACGAACGGCTTCGTGCGATGGAGGACATCGTCAAATCGAGTTTGGAGACTTCCGGCAAGCAAGCTGAGCGGCCGCACTATGGCGAAGCCGCTGGCAGGACTTTATGGTTGGAACCGGCCCACCCGATCGCGAGTTTGATCTCGATGACAGGACCCTATCCGTTGGTTTGTGGCTTGCGCGCGAATGGACTTCGCCTCTGTCTCTATTTTGCTGTGCAGGTGGCGGCGGTATTGCTCGCGGCGGTCGCGGGGCTCGCGCCGGCTCGCCCCGCCATGGCGCAAACCTTCGCCGAATTCTATTCGATGGAGGGTGGGTTCGCTGCCAGTTTCCCTCGCAAGCCCGACTATTCAACGGAGCAGACCGCGGGAGGCACGCCTCTCCATCAGTATCTCGTCAATCTGGGCCGCATCGCCTATCTCGTGGCCTACAGCGACGAACCCGCCGATGAAACGGAGGATCCGGAGGTGTCGCTGAAGCGCATGCAGGATAGTGCGACGCGCGACATGATCCTGCAGCAGCAGGCGAAGACCAGCTACGGCCCCTATCCCGGCCGGGCGTTCATCTATCGGGATGGAAGCGGCGTCATCGTCCGCCAACACATCTATCTTGTCCGCAAACGATACTACCAAGTGATCTTTGCCGGCTCGGACCAGCCGGTAGACGCAGAGCTCTCCGAGCGGTTCTTTGCGTCGTTTCGTTTGCTTTAGACGCATGTCGGCCGCGGAAATCTCGGCTGAAATGTAATGCTGTATGACAGTATACCTAAGAACGAAGTCGCGATTTCAAATGCCGCAGACTCGTACGGCCGTACGTTCCGTGATTATGCCCAAGAAAATGGGTGAGCCTGCGGCAGCGGCATGGTCGGAGTGAGTGGATTCGAACCACCGGCCCCCACGTCCCGAACGTGGTGCTCTACCAGGCTGAGCTACACTCCGGCGCCGCATGGCCGGGCAGTTATACACACACGCGGAAAGTCGCCGCAACATCGCCCCGTCTCCTGCCGTTGTGCGGTCGCAATTTGGGACAAAATGTCTGCGGGCTGCAGGCGTTCCCAGTATAATAATTTCCGTGGGTTGACCACCGTTGGAGAAAAAAGGGCAGGCCGGATTTGAAGGACCTGCCCGGGGCCGCGACACCGGGCGAAACCCGTGTGTGGCGCGATCGGCAGAGGGCGGAGCCGTGCGTTTGGGGGAAACTGCAGATCAGGGATCCAGGGCGGCCTGGACGCTGACGCCGATCTTTGGGCGGGCACTATGAGCGACTCGCCGAACCCCCTCCAAGACATGCGTCGCTTGAGACGGGGCACCAGCATTGCCGCCCTAGCCGTCGCGCTCTTGGTGATGCTGACCATTCCGGGCGGTTGCTTCGTGCTTCGCTATGTCCACGATGCGAATGTCCTCGAGGACGATGTGGCCGCGCGGGCGAAGGCGCTCTCGAATACGATTGCGCTCTACGGTCCGGATTGGGAGACGAGTGGCGACAGGCTCTTGTCCCAATTAAGTGTCGTCGTGCCGAGGAGCGAGGTGGCGTTCGACGTTTGGAGCTCGCGTCGAGGATCCGTCGGCACGATCGGCTCGACGGGTGACGGTCCGGCCCTGTCATCACGCGCGACGCTCTATGATGGTGATCTCGCGGTCGGATGGATCAAAGGACGGCAATCGATCTGGCCGATGGTCGTCGATACCGGATGGCCGTTGATTCTAGGCATCATGTGCGGTGTGGCATTGTTCCTCGCGCTGCGCACGCTGCCCCTTCGCGCACTCGACCGTACCCTGTCCCATCTCGAAGACTCGCAACGAGCACTTGAGGAGCGCGTGCGGGAACTGCAGCTCGCCAAGACCGCGCTCGAGGATCGGAGCCGCGTGTTGAGCCGGACGATTAGCGAGCTTTCCGAAGCCCGCGATCGGGCAGAGGCCGCGAACAAGGCCAAGACGGTGTTTCTCGCGACGATGAGCCATGAATTGCGGACGCCGCTCAACGCCATCATCGGTTTTTCGGAGGTCATCAAGCGTGAAATGTTCGGCGCAGTCGGCATCCCGAAATATCGGGCCTATGCCGAAGACATCCACAACAGCGGGAAGCATCTTCTTAGTCTCATCAACGACCTTCTCGACATCTCGCGCGCCGAGGCCGGCAAGATCGCTTTCACCGACGATACCGTCGAATTGGGCGAATTGGTTGAGCGTGCGCTGCTTCTGGCGGGGCGTGGCCGCGGTCCGACGCATGTCGAGCTGATCAATCAAATCCCGCCGCACGGCAACCTCATCACGGTCGATGCGCGGCGTTTGACGCAGGTCCTTGTGAATCTGTTGACGAACGCCTTCAAGTTCACGCCCGAGGGCGGAACGGTGCGTCTCACCGCCGACCGTTGTGTCCATGGGGGGATCAGCGTGACGGTCGCGGACACCGGGATCGGCATGGCGGCGGAGGACATCCCGAAGGCGCTGAGCGTCTTCGGTCAGGTCGACAACGTGTTCACGCGGAAGAGCGATGGCGCCGGGCTTGGCCTTCCACTGTCGAAAAGCCTCATCGAAGCCCATGGCGGAACGCTCACGATCGAAAGCGTGCTCGGCCACGGCACGCGCGTGACGTTCAAGCTCCCGCCAAAATGCGTCGCCCCGATCCGGGCGACGGACCTGCTGCAGCAAGCGGTGCACTAACTCCGTTGGCCCACTGGGCGCGGTTCAGTAGACGCGTTCGATGCAAAAATCGATGATGTCGAGGAATGCGGCCTTCGCGGGTCCATCCGGGAAGATGCCGAGAGCGTCACGCGCGACCGCTCCGTAATGCCGGGCGCGTTCACCCGTGTCGCGGAGGGAGCCATGCTTCTCCATGAGAGCGATGGCTTGGCTCAAATCCGCCTCGTCCTGGTTGAGGTCCTCGAGCGTCCGGCGCCAGAAGGCGCGCTCAGTCTCATCGCCCCGACGGAACGCCAGGATCACGGGCAGCGTGATCTTGCCGTCGTGGAAGTCGTCGCCGACCGTCTTGCCCAACGTGGCTTGAGCAGCCGAGTAGTCGAGGACGTCATCGACGAGCTGGAAGGCGATGCCGAGATTGAGGCCATAGCTGTGCAGCGCGTCTTCTTCCATCTTCGGCCGATCCGCGACGACCGCGCCGATCCGGCACGCCGCGGCGAACAGGGCCGCTGTCTTCGCCTGGATGACTTCAAGGTAGGCTTGCTCGCTGGTCGCGGTGTCATTGGCCGTCGCGAGCTGCGCGACTTCGCCTTCCGCGATGATGGCTGATGCGCGCGACAAGATGTCGAGCACGGACAGCGAGCCGTCTTCGACCATGAGCTGAAAGGCTCGGCTGAACAGGAAATCGCCCACGAGCACGCTAGCCTTGTTGCCCCAGAGCGCGTTCGCTGTGGCGAGCCCGCGTCGGAGGCCGCTTTCGTCGACCACGTCGTCATGGAGAAGGGTCGCCGTATGGATGAATTCGACGCAGGCGGCGAGAGGAATGTGCCGCTCGCCGGCATGCCCGCACATGCGCGCAGCCGCGAGCGTGAGCATCGGCCGCAATCGCTTGCCTCCCGCCGCGATGATGTGCCCAGCCAGCTGCGGGATGAGCGCGATCGGACTGTGCATCCGGCGCAGGATTACTTCGTTAACCTTCCGGAGGTCGTCCGCGACGAGCGCGTTCAACCGGTCGAGGCCTGCGCGGGAGCCCTTGCCGTGCTCGGTGTCGAGCTTGATGATGACCGCCACGAGCCCTCCCTCTCATTGACGGCTAGCCGGCCGGGAAGGGAGCATAGGGACAGTGACGGGTCAAGCCTCTATCCCCGTCTTGATGCTGCTGCCGGGGCCATGCGCGAGTTGCTGCGAACGACGGATTCGGTGCTCATATCCTTCGTGGTGTCGACGCTTTCGGGCGAAGGCATCGAGGCGACCGTGCTCGACATGCATACGAGCATTCTCGAGGGAAGCGTGGCCGCGATTCCTCGCCGCGTCATGGTGAAGGATGAAGACAACGCGCGGGCGCGGCGCATTCTTGCCGAGCTCGGTGTCGCCGCTCTCTCCCCCGACAGGACCGTTTGGTCTTGAGCGACCGTCAGCTCTTGCGAGCGCGCTCGATGCAAAGATCGCGCATCGCGCGGAACGACTTGGCGGCGTTTGGGTTGTCCCAAAGGTCGCTACGCGAACGGATATATTCGTAGAGGTATTTCCGGATGTCGGTGATATCGAGACCTTTGGTGCAGGCGACGAACCACTCCATGTCCTCCTCCTTGGCCCCGAAAGCGGGAGCGAGCAGCATCCCGTCGAGAAGGCCTCGGATGTAGGCCTTCTTCTCGAGCCCATCCATGTCCATGTATTCGCGGCCCGTGACATAGCCACCCATGATTCGTGTTTTCCGCTCATCCTGGGAGAACGCCGCGATGGGCAGGAGGATGAGCAGCACAATGAGCCAGCGTGTCACCGGTTTACCTCCCTCGTCGATCGGGTGACAGTATCGCAATGCGTGGCACGGCGACAGGCGGCATGGGTAAGGCGAGGGGCATGGCGGGACGGATCGCAACCGAAGACCGCTTAATGGGGGGGCGCGTGCGTCTCCTCCAACCGGCGACCGGCTATCGTGTCGCCATCGATCCCGTGCTCTTGGCGGCTGCCGTCCCGGCACGCGAAGGGGAGCACGTCCTTGACATTGGCACGGGCAGCGGGGCGGCCGCGCTTTGCCTGGCGGCGCGCGTGGGTGGCTGCGAGATCGTGGGGCTTGAGCGCGTGTCGGCCATGGCGCGCCTCGCGCGCAAGAGCGTGCGTTTGAACGGACGGACAGCCTCGATCGCGATCGTCGAAGGCGACTTGATGCACCCGCCCCCGGCGCTCAAGGCTGGTCGTTTCGACCATGCGATGGCCAATCCGCCCCATCTCGAAACGGGGGCGGCTTCCTCCCGCGGCTCGAGGGGACGGAGGATGGCCCATGTGGAAAATACCGCCGGGCTCGATGCCTGGGTGGACTTCGCCCTCCGTATGCTCCGCCCTCGGGGCCGCATGACGTTCATCCACCGTGCCGACCGCCTCGACGATCTCCTGGCGCTCCTCCACGGCAGGGCCGGAGGCATCGTCGTATGTCCCCTGTGGCCAAAGCGCGGCCGGCCGGCCAAGCGCGTGATCGTGCAGGCGGTCAAGGGAAGCCAGGCACCGCTCACCCTTGGCCCGGGCCTTGTCCTCCACGCGCCTAGTGGCGCCTTTACCAGGGCGACCGAGGCGCTGTTGCGCGACGGGCGCGCCCTCGATATCACGAGTGGGCCGCGTGTTGGCAAGCCAAGGCAGCGCGACTAAGGTCGCGTCATGGTTCTGAAGACGATCCTGGACCGCATCGATGCTCTCCGGCCGGCACCGCCGACGGTCGCGGTCCTGCCGCTCAGCGGGGTCATCGGTTCGGTAGGACCGGCGCGGCGCGGACTCAACGTGGGGGCGCTGGCCGATCCGATCGATCGGGCCTTCAAGCTGAGGAACCTCAAGGCTGTGGCCCTCGCGATCAATTCTCCCGGCGGCTCGCCGGTCCAATCCTCGCTCATCCACCGGCGGATTCGGGCGCTAGCCGCCGAGAAGGCGGTGCCCGTCATCGCATTTGCGGAAGACGTTGCGGCTTCGGGTGGTTATTGGCTCGCCCTTGCGGCGGACGAGATTTTTGCCGATGAGAACTCGATCGTGGGATCGATCGGCGTGATCTATGCCGGATTCGGCCTGCAGAATCTCATCGAGCGGGTCGGCATCGAGCGACGTCTTCATACGTCGGGCGAGCGGAAATCAATGCTTGATCCGTTCCGTGCCGAGAAGCCGGAAGATGTCGAGCGTCTCAAGGTCCTCCAGGCCGAAATTCATGAAAGTTTCCGCACGCTCGTGCGCGAGCGCCGGCGGGGCAAGCTGAAGGCCACCGAGGATGTGCTGTTCAGCGGCGAATTTTGGACCGGGCGTCGCGCGCAGGCTCTGGGCCTGATCGATGGCCTCGGCGACCTTCGAAGCGTCATGCGTGCGCGGTTTGGCGAAGATGTGCGCTTGAGGGTCGTGAAGGCCGAACGGGGTTGGCTTCGCGCGATCATGCGGCAGGAAACAGCGCGGCCCGCTTGGGGCGAGGACATCATCGCTGCCGTCGAAGAGCGTCTGTTGTGGAGCCGGTACGGGCTATGAGATACGGGGCGGACGGTTGGGAGCGAGGTCGGATCGGGTCTCCGTTGCCGCGGCGGAGCGATTCTGCGAGCAGACCCCGTGATCGCATCCGTGTGCGGGGGGCAGAATCGAAATCGGCGATGACAATCGGCCAATGATTCAGAAGCTCTTCCTCTTGATCGTCGTGGGGGCCATCGTTTGGATCGCCGCCAAGGCCTATAGGCGCTACGAGCTCGACCGTCGTCGTCACGAGGATCGGGAGGCCCAGCGCGTGCGTGAGGGCGCGATCGAGGCGCAGGAAATGGTGAAGTGTCCGCGCTGCGCCACCTATGTCGCCGGGCCCCTGCCGGCGTCGTGCGGGCGCTCGGACTGCCCTTATCCTGCGTGAAGCCGCCTTGACCCGACCATGAGGCGGTCGCTACGTTGTGCTGCAGTGCAATACGATCGTCCGGTCCGGATCGATGACGCCATCAAAAAAGTTGTCCTTTCAAGATCTTATATTGAGGCTGCACGCCTACTGGTCGCAGCAGGGCTGCCTCATCCTCCAGCCCTATGATGTCGAGGTCGGGGCGGGAACCTTCCATCCGGCAACGACTCTCCGCGCGCTCGGCCCCAAGCCTTGGCGGGCCGCCTATGTGCAGCCCTCGCGCCGGCCGACCGACGGGCGGTATGGGGAGAATCCGAACCGCCTCCAGCACTACTACCAGTACCAGGTGATCCTGAAGCCCTCGCCGGACGATGCGCAGGCGCTCTACCTCGCGAGTCTTGAGGAGCTCGGCATCGATCACCGTCGCCACGACATCCGCTTCGTCGAAGACGACTGGGAAAGCCCGACGCTCGGCGCCTGGGGCCTCGGGTGGGAAGTGTGGTGCGACGGCATGGAGGTGACGCAGTTCACCTACTTCCAGCAGGTGGGCGGCATCGATTGCCATCCCGTCTCGGTCGAGTTCACCTATGGGCTCGAGCGCCTCGCCATGTATGTGCAGGGAGTCGAGAACGTCTACGACCTCGACTTCAACGGCCATGGCGTCACCTACGGCGAAGTGTTTCTCCAGAACGAACGCGAGTTTTCGGCTTACAATTTCGAGCATGCGAACACGGCGATGCTTTTCCAGCATTTCAAGGACGCGGAGGAGGAATGCCGGACGCTTCTCGGTCGCAAACTGGCCTTGCCGGCCTATGACCAGTGCATCAAGGCGAGCCATCTCTTCAACCTGCTCGATGCGCGCGGCGTCATCAGCGTGACGGAGCGGGCCGCCTATATCGGACGCGTGCGCGCGCTCGCCAAGGGCTGCTGCGAGGCTTGGGTCGCAAGCCAAGGCGGGGCCTAGACCATGGCGGAGCTCTTGCTCGAATTGCTTTCAGAAGAGATCCCGGCGCGCATGCAGGCGCGTGCGGCCGAAGATTTGAAGCGCCTTGTCACCGAGAAGTTGAAGGCCGCGAACCTTGCCTTCACGCGCGCCGATGCGTTCGTGACGCCGCGACGCCTCGCGCTCGTGGTGGACGGGCTGCCCGAGCAGCAGCCGGACCTCGTCGAAGAGCGCAAGGGGCCGCGCGTGGATGCGCCCGAACAGGCCATCCAAGGTTTCCTTAAGGCAGCAGGCCTTGCCTCGCTCGACGGGTGCGAGGTGCGCGAGCTCGGCAAGGCCAAGTTTTATTTCGCGACTCAACGCAAGTCGGGGGCGCCGACGAGCGAGGTCGTGCCGCACCTCATCGTCGAGGCGCTGGGCGCTCTGGCCTGGCCGAAATCGATGCGGTGGGGAACCGGCCAGATGCGTTACGTTCGCCCGCTCCAGGGAATCGTCGCGGTCTTCGACGGCCGGCCACTCGATGGTGTCGTCGCGACCAGCGAGGGAGCGGGCATTCGTTTCACGAATTCGACCGTGGGTCATCGATTCCTTGCGGCTGCGCCGTTCGCCGTCTCCGGTGCGGGCGACTACGAGACGAAGTTGCGCACGGCCAAGGTGATTCTCGATCCACAGGAACGCCGTGACATCATCTGGAAGGGTGCGGTCGATCGTGCGGCGGCCGAGGGTCTCCAGCTTCGGGAGGACAAGGCCCTTCTCGACGAGGTCGCTGGCCTTGTCGAATGGCCGGTCGTCCTCATGGGCGCCATCGATCCCGTCTTCATGGACTTGCCGCCCGAAGTCCTGACCGCGTCCATGCGCGCGCACCAGAAGTATTTCACTGTCCTAGCGCAGGATGGACGTTTGGCACCACGCTTCATCGTCGTTGCCAACATGGTCGCCGAGGATGGCGGTGCCGCGATCGTCGCGGGCAACGAGCGCGTCCTCAGGGCGCGGTTGTCGGATGCGAAATTCTTCTGGGACCAGGACCGCAAGACCCGGCTTGAGGACCGGGTGCCCGCTCTCTCCAAGATCGTGTTCCACGAGAAACTCGGGACATTGGGGGAAAAAGTCGAACGCATAGCGGCGCTTGCCGCCGACCTCATCGACTACATTCCCGGCGCCGACCGCGATCTCGTGCGAAGTGCCGCGACGCTCGCCAAGGCCGATCTCACCTCCGGCATGGTCGGCGAGTTCCCCGAGCTCCAAGGCATCATGGGTCGCTACTATGCCGCGGCGGAAGGCGAGCGGCCGGAGGTCGCGGACGCCATTCGCGAACACTACGCCCCGCTCGGCCCCAACGACCGCTGCCCCAAGGCGCCGACGTCGGTGGCGGTGGCGCTCGCCGACAAGATCGACACCTTGGTCGGTTTCTTCGCGATCGGAGAAAAGCCGACCGGTTCCAAGGATCCTTTCGCGCTCCGCCGCGCGGCGCTCGGGATCATCCGGCTCATTCTCGAGAATGGGCTCCGCCTGCCGTTGCGCACGGCCTTCGAGCGCGCCGCGGCGCTGCACGACGAGATGCGGAGCGGCCTCGCCCGGCCGACATCCGATCTTCTCGAATTTTTTGCCGACCGCCTGAAAGTGCATCTGCGCGAACAGGGCGTGCGTCACGACCTCATCAGTGCGGTGTTCGCCCTGGGCGACGAGGACGATCTCGTGCGTCTTCTTGCGCGCGTGGATGCGCTGGGCTCGTTCCTTAAGAGCGAAGACGGGAGCAATCTCCTCACGGCCTACAAGCGCGCGGCGAACATCGTCGCAATCGAAGAGAAGCGCGACAAGGCGCGCTACGACGGGGACGTGGATGAGGCCCATCTCGGCCAAGCCGAGGAGCGAACTCTCCACGACGGCCTCGTCGTGACGGGGGGGCAGTTCGATCAGGCCTTGGTGAAGGAGGATTTCTCGGCGGCGATGGCGGCCATCGCGGCGCTGCGACGGCCGGTCGACGCATTCTTCGACCACGTCACCGTGAATTGCGAGGACAAAGTGCTGCGCGCGAATCGTCTGCGGCTTCTCTCGCAGATTCGTGCGACGCTCAATCATGTTGCCGACTTCTCGAAGGTTGAGGGTTAGCATGCCCCAGTGGGTCTACAGCTTCGGGGATGGGCGCGCGGAAGGCAGTGCCGACATGCGCACGCTCCTCGGCGGCAAGGGCGCCAACCTCGCGGAGATGAGCAATATCGGCCTGCCCGTGCCGCCCGGCTTCACCATCACGACCGAGCTCTGCACCTGGTTCTACGCGCACGATCGCGCCTATCCGCCCGAGCTCAAGGACGAGGTCGAGCGCGCGCTTAAGGCGGTCGAACGGGCGGTTGGCGCCCACTTCGGCGATGGCGACAATCCCTTGCTCGTCTCGGTCCGGTCCGGTGCGCGCGCTTCCATGCCAGGCATGATGGACACCGTGCTCAACCTCGGCCTCAACGCCAAGACCGTCGACGGTCTTGCGCGGCGCTCGGGTGACCGGCGGTTCGCCTACGACAGCTACCGGCGCTTCATCCAGATGTATGGCAGCGTCGTCCTCGACATGGACCATTACGCGTTCGAGGAAATCCTAGAGCTCGCGAAGGAAGATCGTGGCATCACGCTCGACACCGAGCTTGATGCCGATGCGCTCGTCGCGCTCGTCGCCGCCTATCGGGCGAAAGTGGAGGAGACGCTCGGCCGGCCGTTCCCCGATGATCCCTACGAGCAACTCTGGGGCGCCATCGGCGCGGTCTTCGGAAGCTGGATGAACCAGCGCGCGATTACCTATCGCCGTCTTCACGCGATCCCCGAGAGTTGGGGCACCGCCGTCAACGTCCAAGCCATGGTGTTCGGCAACATGGGTGAGGATTGCGCGACCGGCGTCGCCTTCACGCGCAACCCGTCGACCGGCGAGAAGCGCCTCTACGGCGAGTTCCTGGTCAATGCCCAGGGCGAGGATGTCGTGGCTGGCATCCGGACACCACACCCCCTGACGGCCGCGGAGCGCACGGCCGCAAGCAGCAAGCGGATCGCCATGGACGAGGCCATGCCGGAGGCCTTCCGCGCGCTCACCGAGGCACAGGCGCGGCTCGAGAAGCACTATCGCGACATGCAGGACGTCGAGTTCACCGTGCAGAAGGGCAAGCTGTGGATGCTGCAGACTCGCGCGGGCAAGCGCACGGCAGCGGCGGCCCTCAAGATTGCCGTCGACATGGTGACTGAAGGCCTCATCGACGAGAAAGACGCGCTCCGGCGCCTCGATCCGGCGGCGCTCGACCAGCTTCTCCACCCCCGGCTTGACCCGAAGGCACCGCGCGAGGTGCTGACGCGCGGGCTCCCGGCCTCGCCGGGCGCCGCCTCGGGCATTCTGGTGCTGACCGCCGATGAGGCCGAAGCCCGCGCCCACCATGGCGAATCGGTCATTCTCGCGCGCGTGGAGACGAGTCCTGAGGACATCCACGGCATGCATGCGGCCAAGGGCATCCTCACCGCGCGTGGCGGCATGACCAGCCACGCGGCGGTCGTCGCGCGTGGCATGGGGCGACCCTGCGTCGTCGGGGCGGGCGAGCTTCGCATCGACATTGCCAAGGGACAGGTGACGATCGGCAGTCACGCGCTGCATGCCGGCGATCGCGTCACGATCGATGGTGGCACGGGTGAGGTCATGCGCGGCCAGGTTCCGACCATCGAGCCGGTCCTGACGGGCGATTTCGCGACCGTGATGGGGTGGGCCGATCGCTTTCGCCGCATGAAAGTGCGCACCAACGCCGATCAACCGGAGGATGCGCGCACGGCCCGGCGGTTCGGCGCCGAAGGCATCGGTCTATGCCGGACCGAGCACATGTTCTTCGACGACGCACGGATCGTCGCTATGCGCGAAATGATCCTGGCCGATGACGAGACGGGTAGGCGCACGGCGCTCGACAAGATCCTGCCCATGCAGCGGCAGGATTTCGTGGGGTTGTTCACGGTCATGGCCGGTCTTCCGGTGACGATCCGTCTCCTCGATCCGCCCTTGCACGAATTCCTGCCGCACAGCGAAGCGGAGATGGCTGCGGTCGCTCGCGAGGCCCGCGTCGACGTGGCGACGGTGAAGCAACGCACGGCCCGCCTCAAGGAGGCGAACCCGATGCTGGGGCACAGGGGCTGTCGGCTCGGGATCACCTATCCCGAGATCTACGAGATGCAGGCCCGCGCCATCTTCGAGGCCGCGGCGGAAGCCCGGCGCGTGACCGGAGATGCCGTCGTTCCCGAGGTGATGATCCCGCTCGTTGCGACACGGCGCGAGTTCGACATCCTGAAGCAGGTGATCGACCGCGTGGCAGGCGAGGTGGTGAGGGCATCTGGCATGGCTCTCGACTATTCGGTTGGGACCATGATCGAATTGCCGCGTGCGGCGCTCCGCGCCAAGGAGATCGCAGAGAGTGCAGCGTTCTTCAGCTTTGGCACGAACGATCTGACTCAGACGACCTTCGGTCTATCGCGCGACGATGCGGGGCATTTCCTCGAATCGTACCAACGACAGGGCGTGTTCGAGCAGGATCCCTTCGTGACACTCGATACGGAGGGTGTGGGTGAACTCGTCGCGATGGCGGTCGAGCGGGGCCGTGCGGCTCGTCCCGAACTCAAACTCGGCATCTGCGGCGAGCATGGTGGCGACCCGGCGTCGATCCGCTTTTGCGAGCACGTCGGGCTCGACTACGTGTCGTGCTCACCCTATCGCGTGCCGATCGCACGCCTCGCAGCGGCCCAGGCGGCCTTGGCCGGCGCGATCGACCGCGACGTCTAACTCATCCAATCCGGCCGAGTTGGTCGAAGCCGCACGCCGCCGGCGAGGAGGACACGGTCGCCTTTGAGGGCATTTTCGATGCAATCAAGGCGCAAGAGGGCAAGGCCGTATCCGTCCGCGGCGCTCCGCATGTCGCCGATGTCTCCACCGTCGAGGGTGACGGGCGTGCCAGGCGCAGGGGCGGGTCCGTCGAGCGTCACGGGAAAGAGGCGCTTCTTGACGAGGCCACGATACTTCGTGCGCGCGGTCAGTTCCTGCCCGACGTAGCAGCCCTTGTCGAAATCGACGCCGTGGAGTTCCTCGAAATTCGACTCGAGCAGGGTCGACTTCTCGACCTCGAGGTCGCGGCTGCCGTCAGGGACGCCGATGGCCAGCCGATGCCTGTCGTAGGCACTGGCCTCGGTCCGGGTGAAGCCCAGTCGGCTCAGCGTCGCCTCGGCTTCGTCTTGGGGGAGGATCGCGCGGAGACCAAGGTGTGGGAGGCGCGGATCCGCGAAGGCGATGCCGCGTCCGAGCGGCTTTTCGCGGCCCGCGTCGCTTGGAAGCGTGAGTGTGCGGGGCGCATTCTCTCCCCAGAGAGCTGCGACCACATGGCCCTCGACCCGTTCGATCGTGACCTTGGCCCTGAGACGATAGAGCGTCAGCCGACGCTCGAGATCCGCGAGCCGGGCGGTTTCCGCGTCGATGAGTAATCTGCCGTTCGCTTCGGCAACGAAGAAATCATGGAGATACTTGCCCTGGGGGGTCAGCAGCGCCGCATAGATGGCGCGACCCGCCGCCACCTTCTCGACATCGTTCGACACGAGACCCTGGAGGAAGCTTCGCGCATCCTCGCCGGAGAGGGCGATCAAACCTCGCGATGCCAAAAATGCAAACCAAGCCATGGCCGGCAGCCCAATGCGGTGTCTCAACGAAAATGGTTAGCAACACCCGCCCTGGCAAGTCCCTCGGGGCGAGGCCGCGCGGTGCGGCCGTCCCCGCGACGATCCGGCTGGCGCGAGGCGGCATGCCACGGTAAAAGTCGCGCCATGCGCGTGACCTTCGTCGACGACAGCATTCCGTTCGACGGCAATACACCGGCCACGGAGCCGCTCGGCGGACCTGAGAAGGCCTTGGCGAGCCTGCCGGGCGCGCTGGCCCGCTCGGGCCATGTCGTCGAGGTTTTCAATCGTTGTCTCGCACCGGCGACGATTGAAGGCGCCAACTGGCACCCTTGGCATACACCGCGTCCGGCGGAGACCGACATCCTCGTTGCATTTCGCAAGCCGGAGCTCCTGGGTGTGGTGGCCAAGGCAAAGCGCCGGTTTCTCTGGATCACGGGCGCGCCTGACTACTTGGGGCATGCCCGCAATCGCGCCTATCTGGAGCGCTGGAAGCCTGTTCTCTTGTTTCTGTCGCGGTCCCATGTCGAAAGCCATGACAACGAGGACAAGCTCCGGGCGGCGATCCTGACGCCGGGATTGCGCCCCCCCTTCCTCGCGGTCGAGGCGAATAGACCCGCCGATCCGCCCCGCGCGATCGTCACCGCCCATCCGCTCCACGGTCTCGATTGGCTTCTCGACGTGTGGCGAGGGACCATTCACGCGATCGCGCCGCAAGCGGAGCTGCATGTCTATTCTGCTGCGCTCGACAAGGCGCAGCGGGGCGAGCCGTTCGATCCCGCGTTCCGTGCGCTGGTCGAGCGGCTCGGAACCGCGAAAGACGACCGCATCGTTGTGAGGCGGCCGCCGGCGGATCCTGAATTGGCCGAAACCTTCCGGCAGGCGCGCGTCCACCTCCACCCGGGACATGAGTCCGACATGTACGCTTTCAGCATCGCGGAATCGCAGTCCTGCGGCCTGCCGGCCGTGGTGCGGCCCAAGGGGGCGGCGCGCGAACGCCTCATTGCGGGGACGACCGGGTTCGTCGCGGGCGACGAGGATGCATTCGCCAATGCAGCGCTTCGCCTCTTGAACGATAATGCGACCTTCGAGCGCATGAGTCTTTCGGCGCGGACGACCCAACTTGGCCGTCGGTGGGACGAAGTGGCAGCCGAATTCGAGGTTCATTGGTGAAGCGGGTCCTCTTCATCACCTCCACGCGCATTGGCGACGCCATCCTGTCGACCGGCGTCTTGTCCTGGCTCATCGACCGCTTTCCGGATGCACGGTTCACCATTGCTTGTGGTCCGGTCGCAGCGCCCCTGTTCAGCGCCGTGCCGCGGCTCGAACGGGTGATCGTCCTGACGAAGCAATCCTGGAGCCGACATTGGCTCGGACTCTGGGCGCAATGCGCGCCCCATGCGTGGCAGGCGGTGGTCGATCTCCGCGGTTCGGCCGTCGCCTACGGTTTGATGTGCGGCGAGCGCTTCGTGAAACGCTCGAACGTTGGCGGCATGCACATGGTCGAGGAACTGGCCCGGGTGGTGGGGCTGTCCGAGCCACGGGCACCCAAGCTCTGGACCGCGCCCGAACATTGGCAGCAGGCGGAAAGCCTCATTGCGCGCACGACACCTATCCTTGGCGTGGGGCCGGCCGCGAACTGGCGAGGCAAGGAGTGGCCATCTCATCGTTTCGGCGAGCTTGTGTCCCGCCTCACCGGGCCGGGTGGCATCTTGCCCGGCGCCCGCGTTGCGCTGTTCGGCGCAGCGTCCGAGCGACGCCAGGCCGAAGATATCCGCCTCGCGGTCCATCACGATCGGCTGATCGATCTCATGGGCCGCGTCGATTTGCTCACGGCCTATCTCTGCCTTCGGCGCTGCGCGTTCTATGTCGGCAACGATTCCGGGACGATGCACCTGGCCGCTGCGGCCGGCGCGCCGACGCTCGGCCTCTTCGGGCCCAGCAGGGACGAAGTCTACGGACCCTGGGGCCCGCACTGCGCCGTCGTGCGGACTCCTGAATCGATCGAAGAATTGACGTCCCGGCCGGGCTACGACCACCGCACGACGGGGACGCTCATGGGGAGCCTCACGGTCGATGCGGCAGCATCGGCGGCGCACGAGCTTTGGCGCCGATGCCGGGACCGCGCGGCATGACCGGCCCGCGCCTGTCCGCCTTGATCGTCGCTCACAATGAGGAAGCGGAGCTTCCGGCGTGCCTCGGGTCCGTATCATTCGCCGATGAAATCGTCGTCGTTCTCGATCGATGCACGGACGGGTCGCGGTCGGCTGTCGAGCGGTTTCCCGCGAAGATCGTTGAGGGAGCGTGGGAAATCGAAGGGCCACGCCGCATGGCTGGCATCGAGGCCTGCTCCGGCGATTGGATCTTTGAGATCGATGCCGATGAGCGCGTATCGGCGGAACTTGCTGCCGAAATTCGGGAACGCATTGCGACGGCGCCGGCTGGATATTTCCTCGTGCCCGTCGACAACTATATCGGCGATCGGCTCGTGCGCCATGGGTGGGGTGCCTCCTGGGGGACCGCTGCCAAGGCCTGCCTCTTTTCGCGCGGCGCCAAGCGCTGGGGCGACCAGCGCGTCCATCCACGCATCGACATGTCCGGCGAGCGTCAGTGGCTCTCGAAGCCGATCGCGCATTATGTCGACCGGGACATCTCGGATATGATCGCGCGGCTTGACCGCTACACCTCGGCACGCGCGAAGGATCTCCGCGCGAGCGGGGAGATCGGCAGTTTCGGCCCCAATCTCCGGCGCCTCTTCTCGCGGTTCTACAAATGCTATGTCCGTCGAAAGGGCTACCGCGAAGGGGGGTATGGCTTTCTCATCGCGCTCTTTGCTGGATTGTACCCGTTACTGTCCTTCCTCAAGGCCAAGTTGGAACGGGAATGAGCAGCGTGCGGCCGATCGACCGCGTTTGCTGAGCGAGGGTGATGCGGGTACTCCAGGCGATGGCCGGCGCGCCGCATGGCGGCGCCGAGGCGTTCTTCGAGCGGCTGGTGCCGGCCCTCGCGCGTGCCGGCCTCACTCAGCGTGTTCTCATTCGGCGCAATGCCGGGCGGGCCCAGCGGCTGCGCAAGGCGGGTATCGATCCGGTGGAGTTGTCATTCGGTAGCATGCTCGACCTCTCGACGCGGCGGGCCTTTCAGCGCGAAGTGCGCCGCTTCCGGCCAGACATCGTGCTGACCTGGATGAGCCGCGCGACGCGCTTCTGTCCGCGCGATGGCTTCGTTCATATTGCGCGGCTGGGCGGGTATTATGACGTGAAGCATTATCGGCATTGCGACCACTTGGTCGGCAATACGCGGGACATCGTGAAATACCTGACGGAGAGCGGCTGGCCAGCGGAGCGCGCCCATTACCTTCCGAATTTTGTCGATTCCCAGCCGTTGGCGGCCCTTCCGCGCGCCATGTTCTCGACCCCCGATGGTGTTCCACTCGCATTGGCGCTGGGGCGGCTCCATGAGAACAAGGCGTTCGACATCTTGATTGCCGCGCTTCGCGACGTGCCGAGGCTCTGGCTGTGGATCGCGGGGGAGGGGCCCGAGAAAGCCAGCCTTGAAGCCCAGGCGGCATCGCTCGGTGTCGGCGAGCGGCTGCGTTTCATTGGCTGGCGCGAGGACGTGCCCGCTCTCCTTGCTGCCGCAGATATGCTGGTCTGCCCCTCGCGGCATGAGCCCCTCGGCAATGTCGTGATCGAGGGATGGGCGCATCACCGCCCGGTGATTGCCGCGGCGAGCGCGGGTCCGCTCGCCCTCATCCGCGACGGGGACAACGGCCTGATCGTTCCCATCGACGATGCGGTTTCGCTTGCGAAGGCCATCGAGCGTATCATCGACGATCGCGGGCTCGCGACGCACCTTGTCGACGGTGGTTGGCGGGCCTTCGATGCCGAATTCACCGAGGCGGCCGTCGTGAGACAGTACCTCGACTTTTTCTCGCGGGTTATCCACTGATGTGCGGGATCGCTGGCCTCATGGTGTCGGAAGGCCAAATCCCCGATGGAAATCTGCTCGATCGGCTTGCGGCCGCCTTGAGCCACCGCGGTCCGGACGGGCACGGCCGGCATGTCTCGGGCAACCTTGGCATGATCCAGACGCGGCTGGCCATCATCGACCTCCGGACGGGCGATCAGCCGCTGTACTGGCGGGACGGCACGGCCCTCGTCGCGAACGCCGAAATCTACAACTATGTCGAGTTGCGGGCCGCCGATCCGGATGTCAATTACCAAACAGGATCCGACTGCGAGTCGCCGCTGCACCTCTATGAGCGCCACGGCCTCGATTTCGCGCAGCACTTGCGCGGCATGTATGCAATCGCACTTCACGACCCGCACCGACGGCGTCTCGCCCTCGTGCGCGACCCCTTCGGCATCAAGCCGCTTTACTATGCCGAGACCGCCCGCGGCTTCGTCTTCGCGTCAGAGCCCCACGCGATTCTTGCGGCGGGTCTTGCCGCACCACGCGTGCAGGCGGCGCGGCGCACGGAGCTTCTCCAGCTTCAGTTCACGACCGGCCGAGCGACCGTGTTCGAAGGCATCGAGCGTCTGTTGCCGGGGGAGATGGTGGTGGTCTCGGACGGGCGCATCGTCGAGCGCCGCCGTGTTTCCGCCCTTCCGAGCGGCGGCCCGCTCTCGATGTCCGACGATGACGCGCTGGCCCAACTCGATCGTATCCTTGAGGACAGCGTGCGGATTCACCAGCGCTCGGACGTGCCCTACGGCATGTTTCTCTCCGGCGGTATCGACTCCTCCGTCGTGCTGGCCATGATGGCGCGGCTGAATGAGCGGCCGGTCGTCGCGTTTACGGCGGGATTTCCCGACGCAAGCGTCCATGACGAGCGGAGCCATGCCCGCGCGCTCGCGCGTTCCTTCGGCGCTGAGCATGTCGAGATCCCGTTCACCGCCCAAGACTTTTGGAGCCTCTTGCCCGAGGTCGCGGCCTCTCTCGATGATCCGGTGGCCGATTATGCCGTTCTGCCGACCTACAAGCTGGGAGCTGCCGCCGCCGGGCAAGTCAAGGTCATTCTGTCGGGTGAAGGGGGGGATGAGATTTTCGCGGGCTACGGCCGCTACCGCAGTGTCATGCGGCCGTGGTGGCGTGGCGGGCGGACGCTGCGCGCGCGGGGGGTGCTCGACGGCCTCGGTGTTTTGCGCCAAGAGAATGCCAGCTGGCGCGATGGCATCGCAGGCGCCGAGATCACTGCGACCATGGCCGGCCGGACGCCGCTTCAGGTCGCTCAGGCAACGGACTGTGCCGATTGGCTGCCGAACGATCTCCTCAATAAGCTCGACCGCTGTTTGATGGTGCACGGCATCGAGGGACGCACGCCGTTTCTCGATCCGGTCGTTGCCGACTTCGCGTTCCGCCTTCCCGACGGGCTCAAGGTGCGCCGTGGCATGGGCAAGTGGATTCTCCGGCGCTGGCTTGAGCGGCATGCGCCCGCGGCCGAGCCCTTTGGGCGGAAGCGCGGGTTCACCGTTCCGGTGGGTGAGTGGATCGCGGCGAGGGGACGGGCCCTGGGACCACTGGTCGCGGCACAGCCGGGTATCGCCGAATGCTGCCAGCCCGAGGCGGTACGGCGTCTTTTCGAGACAAGTGGTAAACGCCCGGGCTTCGCGGCGTGGGTGCTACTCTTCTATGCGCTGTGGCACCGGCGGCATATCTTGGGCCTCTCGCCCGTCGGCGATGTCTTTGAAACGCTGGGCGCCAGCGTCGAACAGGCGCCCGACCGCGTGCAAGCCAGGAGGCGCGCATGACGTCCGAGACGTTCGATCTCATCATCAAGGGCGGTCGCGTTGCGACGCCGGGCGGCCTCGTCGAGGCCGATGTGGGCGTGCGCGATGGGCGCATCGTCGCGCTTGGCTCCCTCTCGGGCATGCGCGCGGCGGAAACCGTCGATGCGGCGCGGCTCCACGTCCTTCCGGGCGTCATCGACACACAGGTCCATTTCCGGGAGCCCGGCCTTGAACACAAGGAGGATCTCGCAACGGGCACCGCGTCCGCCATTCTCGGTGGTGTCACCACGGTGTTCGAAATGCCGAACACGAAGCCTCTGACGCTGCGTGCGCCGGAGCTCAACGACAAGCTCGCGCGGGCGAAGGGGCGGGCTTCGAGCGACTACGCCTTCTTCATCGGTGCGGCGGCGGAGAATGCCGACGAGCTTGGCGCGCTCGAGCGTCTGCCCGGCTGTTGCGGGGTCAAGATGTTCATGGGGAGCTCGACCGGAAGCCTTCTCGTGCCGGACGACCCGACGGTGCGCCGCGTTCTGAAATCGGGCACGCGGCGTGTCGCGGTCCACGCCGAGGACGAACCGCGCCTCCTCGAGCGCAAGAACATCGCCGAATCCGCCGGCCGTCCCCATGCCCATTCCGAATGGCGCGACGTCGAATCTGCGTTGCGTGCGACCACGCGTCTTCTTTCGATCGCGCGCGAGGTAGGGCGTCGTGTCCATGTGCTCCATGTGACGACGGCCGAGGAAATGGCGCTTCTAGCCCACAACAAGGATGTGGCGACGGTCGAGGTCACGCCGCAGCATCTCACTTTGGCCGCGCCCGAGTGTTACGATCGGCTTGGCAATTTTGCCCAGATGAATCCGCCGATTCGCGAAACGCGCCATCGCGACGCGCTCTGGAAGGCGATCGAGGAGGGGGTCGTCGATGTGTTGGGCTCCGATCACGCGCCCCACACGCGCGCGGAGAAGGAGCAGCCCTATCCCAAGAGTCCCTCTGGCATGCCCGGCGTGCAGACGCTTCTTCTCCTCATGCTCGATCACGTGAACAAGGGCCGCCTTAGTCTCGAGCGTCTGGTCGATCTCACCGCTCACGGGCCCCAGCGCATCTACAACATCGCGTGCAAAGGCCGCATCGCGCTCGGCTACGATGCCGATTTCGTCCTCGTCGATATGAAGGCGCGGCGGCGCATTACCGTCGCTGCAATGGCCAGCAAGACCGGCTGGACGCCGTTTGACGGGATGGAGACGACCGGCTGGCCGACCGCAACCATCTTGCGCGGCCGTATGGTGATGAAGGATGGCGAGCGCATGGGCCCGCCGTCAGGCGCGCCGGTCCGGTTCCTCGAAACGCTGGACGCTCGTTGACCGCGCTCAGTGAATCGTGAATTCGCCGTCGGCGAAATTCCAGCGCATCTCCGAACTCGGGCCCGCTTGAACGATCGTGACGGAGTGGAGCGTTCCGACGAGCGAGCGTGTCCAGAAATCGAGAAATTGCACGACGCGCGGAAAGTGGGGCGCCACGTCGTTGGTTTGCCAGACGAAGGTCTGCAGCAGGCCGGGATAATCCGGCATGTGGTAGAGGATCTCCGCTGTCGTCAGGCGGAGGGTGGGGACTTCAAGACGTTGGTACTTCATGGCACATCTCGCTTGGTCTGCATGACCTTTGGCGGGTGTCTTCCCGTCGCGGATT
The DNA here is from genome assembly GCA_046349515.1 of Alphaproteobacteria bacterium. GTDB lineage: Bacteria > Pseudomonadota > Alphaproteobacteria > CADEGL01 > CADEGL01 > JBGPGW01. The sequence continues at coordinate 50,169 of JAXMCE010000003.1, forward strand.
AGTCTCCTCCCCAATCGTTAAGGATAAGTTCGTGTACGATTGTGGTAAATACTTGATAAATAATAATAAATCAGCAGCACTGATCATGCCCGGCTGCCAGGGCGTCATCCTGCGCTACGAGTCGTCGACTCGTCGGGCCTCACGGGCCGCAGTCGGCTTGGATTTAACGTTAATGCAAGGGCTTACGCCGCCTGCCGGGCTGACGGCCAGAGAGACCTTCTGATATCGTGATCGCGAACGGCGTCGCGCCGCCCATCTCCGCGGGCGTCGCCGGTAGAACAAGAATGACGGGAAGGACGGAACGATGGCCAAGGGTTTCAGGGCACTCATCCTCGAGGAGGCGCAAGGCAAGGTAACGTCGTCGGTGCGCGAGCTCGACGAATCGGCGCTGCCCGAGGGCGACGTGACGGTTGCGGTCGAATACTCGACCCTCAATTACAAGGACGGTCTCATCTTGAACGGACTCGGCAAGCTCGTGCGGACCTATCCGCACGTGCCGGGTATCGATTTCGCGGGTACGGTCGAGACCTCCAGCCACCGCGACTACAAGCCGGGCGACAAGGTGATCTTGACCGGCTGGCGCGTCGGCGAAGTTCACTGGGGCGGCTTTGCGAGCAAGGCGCGCGTCAAGGGCGATTGGCTCGTTGCCGTGCCCAAAGGCCTCGACACCCGCATGGCCATGGCGATCGGCACGGCCGGCTTCACCTCCATGCTGGCGGTCATGGCGCTCGAGGAGCGGGGGCTCACAACTGCGGCCGGCGAGATCGCCGTCACGGGAGCGGCGGGCGGGGTCGGCAGCATTGCGACCGCTATTCTCGCCCATCGCGGCTATAACGTCGTGGCCTCGACAGGTCGGACCGAGACGCACGACTATTTGAAGGCTCTCGGCGCAAAGACGATTATCGATCGGAAGGAATTAGGCGAGGCGCCGACGCGGCCTCTCGCGGCCGAACGCTTCGCTGGCGCTGTCGACAGCGTCGGCGGCAACACGCTTGCTTCGCTCCTGACTCAGATGAAGTACGGCGCGTCGGTGTCGGCCTGCGGACTTGCCGGCGGTGCTGAGCTCAAGACCACGGTCATTCCCTTCCTCCTGCGGGGAGTCAATTTGCTCGGCATCGATTCGGTCATGTGCCCCAAGGCGCGCCGCGTCGCGGCCTGGGACCGGTTGGCCAAGGAACTGCCGACGAAGTCACTGGAAAGCACGATCGTGGAAGCGCGCCTCGAAGATCTGCCGAAGCTCGGCGGCGACATCCTCAAGGGCCAGGTGAGGGGGCGGACCGTCGTTCGCATCGGTGCATGAGCGCCCGCGTGATTTTGCTTGGTCTTACGACGCTTCTCGCGCTCGCGGGCTGCGACCGCTACACGGGCCTCGAGATCAGGAAATACACCAACTCCGAGTTGCTGCAGCTTGGTTGGGCCCAGCAGGATCTCGTCGTCACCGAGCCGCCACGCTACTGCTACAAGACGCTTGCCGACAACGATTGCTACACGCAGCCGCAGCCAGGGCAGGAATATCGTTACGTGGCACCCTACGCGCCGGTCCCGAAGGTAACGGTCATCAAGCCGAGCGCAACACAGTAGGTGCGACTAGCCACCCCAGATTTGGCCCAAGACGCGGCGAAGATTTTCGCCGAGGAAGCCGCGGACATGCGCTTCGCTCCACCCGCGCGCGAGCAAAGCGTCCGTCAGGACCGGCAACTCCGCGGGTGAGCCGCATTCGGTAATGTATCGCGTGCGCACGTCGTTGCCGAACGCCTCCGCATAGCGCGAAATCGCTCCCGGATAGCGGTTGAAAGTCATCTCGATCGTGGCGCTGACCTTGGCGAGGTCTGAGACCAACGGAAAGTCGGTTCCAAAGGCGATCCGCTCCGGCCCCACGAGGCCGACGACGTGGTCGACATGGCGGAGGAAATCAGCGAGCGAGGGCCGCGCATTCGACTTTTGGTCCCAGCACATCGGCCCGTAGACGGAAACGCCGATGAGTCCGCCGGTGGCGGCAACCGCCTTGATGACGGCATCACTCTTGTTCCGTGCCGCCCCAGCCACGGCCTTGGCATTGGCATGGGTGAGCAGCACCGGTTTCGCGGACGCTGCTGCCGCATCGAGGCAGGTCTTCTCGCCGACATGCGACAGGTCGAGGGCGATACCGATGCGGTTCATGGCCTCGATCGCCCGCTTGCCGAGGGGCGAGAGTCCGCCATCGTTCGGCTCGAGGCATCCATCGCCGAGGAAATTGCGCTCGTTATAGGTGAGCTGCATGACCCGCACGCCCAGGCGATGGAAGAGGCTCAACCGCTCGAGTTTGTCTTCGATTGGCCGCATGTTCTGCCAGCCCATGATGAGGCCGATCTTGCCCTCCGCCCGCGCCCCCGGAATGTCCGAGGCCTTGTGGATGATGCGCCACGGGCTGTCGGGCCGCGTCGCGCGATCGATCCATGCGCCGATCTGGTCGCAGGTTTCCGCGAAATCGGCATGAAACCCCGAGACGGTCAAGTTGATGGCATCGACGCCACCGGCGCGGAGCGGTTCCGTCGTGCCGTCGCAGGTGAAGATCAGCCCGTCGATGACGAGGGCGTCCTTGTGGAGCGCTGCGGCGCGCGGCGAGATCTCAGCCATGACGATCGCTCTCCTTCTCCAAGGGCGCCGGGCCGCGCTGATGGTGCCTCTTGGTCTTCATCAATGAAAGTGGGGCATGACCCTCGTTGCGAACAATTCGAGCGAGCGCATGACGTCCTGGTGGTTCGCGCCGAAGTTCATGTTGAGTTGCATGTCGTGGATTCCCAGCGCCTGGTAGGTCTTGAGCTTCTCGACGCACTGCTCGGGCGTGCCCATGATGAGTGCATTCTCCGCTTCATCGGGCGAGATCTCGACGTCGAGAGGCACGATGGCGCCGCGCTTCACCTGACCGGGCGTGTTGAAGACGCAGACGAAGCGCCGATGATTTTCGATGACGAGGCGCGCCTTCTCCTCGATATCGCGCCGGTCGTTCGAGACGTAACACATCCGAAGCATGGAGAGCTTGAGCGACCGCGCCTGGGGTCCCGCTTCCTCGACCGCGTCGAAGAACGATTTGGCCTGCTGACGCGCGGCCTCGAAGGGGTCGCGCAGGGGCGTGGTCATGATGTGGTAGCCCTGCTTCACGCACCAGTTGATGCTGCCGGGCGCCAGGGCCGCGATCCAGATCGGCGGGTAAGGTTTCGTCATCGGCCGCGGCGTGATCGTGATCGGGCCGAAGTCGTAATACTTGCTCTTCCAGGACACTTCTTCTTTGGTGAGAAGCGCCTTCAGAAGCGCGAGAGAGTCGCCGAACTTCTCGCGCGATTCGCTGACCGGCACGCCGAACTGGTCGAATTCATATTGGAAGGCGCCGCGACCGAGTCCCAGCTCGATGCGCCCATTCGAGAGGCAGTCCGCCTGGGCGATCTCGCCCGCGAGGCGCCGGATGTCGTAGAACGGCAGCACGATGCACGCTGTGATGATCTTGATTCGCTTGGTCTCGGCGGCGACGCGGATGGCCGTCAGCAGCGGATTGGGATGGGTGAGGTAGTTGATGAAGTGATGTTCCGGGATCGAGACGGAGGTGAAACCGAGGTCCTCGGCGAATTTCGCTTCCTCGACCGTTTCCCGATACATGTGCTGGGCGGGAAAACTCGTATCCGGCCAATAGCACGGCAGATAGAAACCGAAGTCCAAGGTCATCCTCCTCCGCGAGAATCGTGCTCCGCTATGATTCGATGATCCGACGCGCCACGTCTAGGCCCGGCGTCGGGCAGGCTGTTTCGCGCGCGCCCGGCCGCGTGCCGGCTTTCGCCCGAGCAGCCGTGACCGTGTCCGCTTGATCGATTTGATCGCCGCCGTGGCTGGCGCGAGATCCTCGGGGTAGAACGCAATCTTGTCCCGGATCGTGGATTCGATTCCGAGCAACCCTTCGATCGATGCGTGCATGCAAAGGGCTGCGTACGTCACCTGATAGCCGCCTTCCTGCACGACGATAAGGCGTCCGCCGGTGTGGCGCCGGGCGAGAGAGCGCGCCTCGTTCGCGAGTGCCCGGAACCCGTCCATCGTCACGAGTTGCCGTCCATTCGGGTCGAATTGGTTCGCGTCCTGGCCGTTGGCGATGACGATCATCTCCGGACGGAAAGCATTCACGGCCGGAATCACGATCTCTCGCATGGCCTTCAGGTAGCCGCCGTCCCCCGTTCCCATGGGCAGGGGCACGTTGAGGTTGAAGCCTCGACCGCGGCCACGACCGATCTCGTCCGCCTTCCCGGTCTGCGGGTGGAATTTCGGATGCCAGGCGCCGTGATCCATGTGGAACGACACCGTCAGGACGTCATCGCGATCGTAGAAGCCTTCTTGCGTGCCGTTGCCGTGGTGGACGTCCCAATCGAGGATGGCGACGCGTTTGGCGCCGCGGTCCCGCGCGCGTTGGGCGGCGAGCGCCGTGTTGTTGATGAAGCAATAGCCGTCGGCCGTGTCGGGCGAGGCGTGGTGGCCCGGCGGCCGGACGAGGGCATAGGCAACGGCCGCCTTGCCGGACATCACGTGGTCGGCAGCCGCGAGCGCCGTGCCAGCGGCGACTGCGACCGGGTGCATGGAGCGCGACGTGAAGAAGGTCGTCCGCGTGTACCACTTGCCGCCCGACTTCGCGGCCTGCTCGAGATCCTTGAGGTAGCTCTCCGTATGGAAGGTGAGAAGCTCGTCGCGGCTTGCCTTCCGGCCGCGGTGCCATTTGAGGTGCCGCTTCAATGGTCCGCGCGCGAGGATGGAATGCATGTTGCGCACGCGGTCGGGTCCCTCGACGTGCTGCTCGGCGACGGCTAGGAACGGATAGGTTGGGATTTCGAAGGCGGCGGGCCCTATGTCGTGCTTGAGCACGTCCGGATGCCAGAAGACGTGGAGGGGCTCGGCTGTCATCGTCGGGGTCTCCTGAGAGGCGAGGCTAGGCGTGGCCAGGGCGGGGATCGATCGGCACCTTGCCCGCGAGGCCCATCATGTCCTCGAATTGCGCGGCGATGCCGAGGAGCTTGGCCTCGCCCCGCGGCGGACCCACGATCTGAAGACCGACCGGCTTACCGTCCTTCGTGAAGCCGCAGGGCACGGAAATGGCCGGGCAGCCCGTGACGGTCACGGCATAGGTGATCAGCAGCCAGTCGATGTAGTTGTCGAACCGGTGTCCCTCGACTTCCTCGATGTAGCGCCGGTTGACGTCGAAGGGCGCGACGACCGCTGCGGGACAGAGGAGCACATCGTGGGTCTCGAAGAATGCGGCCATGCTTTGGACCAGCGCCCCGCGCATGTGCTCCGCGCGGCCGATGTCGAGGGCGCTCAGCTTGTGGCCCTGCTCGATGTTCCAGATCACTTCAGGCTTGAGCTTGTCGCGGTGTTCCTTCAGGAGCTTCGTCCGGTCGGCGGCGAACTTGAAGGCGCGGAGGATCTGGAAGATCTCACGCGCATTGCCGAAATCGGGGCAGGACTCGTCGACCGCGGCGCCGAGATCCTGGAACCGGGCCGCCGCGGCGGTGCACACGTCGCGCACGTCGCGCGCGACTTTGACGATGCCGAGATCAGGGCTGAAACCGACACGAGAAGGCTTCCTCGCCCGCTCGATCGCAGCTTGGAACGATACGGCTGGCGCCTCGAGCGCCGTCGGGTCCTTCGGATGCGCACCCGCCATGGCGTCGAGGAAGAGCGCCGTGTCGCGCACGTCGCGACCCATGGGTCCGTCGACCGAGAGCGAATCGAAGATATGCGGCTTCGGGCCGTGGGCGACGCGGCCGGGGGAGGGGCGGAGCCCGACGACGTTGCAGAAGCTCGCGGGCGTCCGCAGGCTGCCGCCGAGGTCGGAGCCGCTGGCCAGCCAGACCTCGCCCGTGGCCAGCGCCACCGCCGCACCGCCCGAGGAGCCGCCGCAGGTGAGCGCCGTGTTCCACGGATTGAGCGTCTTGCCGAAGACTTCGTTGAAGGTGTTGGCGCCCGCGCCGAATTCGGGCGTGTTCGATTTCGCGATGACGAGGGCACCCCGCGCCTCGAGAGTCTCGACCATGATGTCGGAGGTCTTGGGAACGTGGTTCGCGAAGATGGGCGAGCCGTAGGTCGTGCGCACGCCCGCGACTTCGTTCAGGTCCTTGATCGCGACGGGGAGGCCGCCGAGCCAGCCGGGGTTGGAAGCCGCCTCGTTCTTGCGGGGCAGGCGCTTTGCTCGCTCGCGCGCACGATCGAGGCAGAGGGTCGGCAGCGCGTTGACCTTGGGCTCGACCTCGGCGATCCGCGCCGCCGCGGCGTCGATCAACTCCTCGGGCTTGACCTCGCCCGCTTTCAAGAGCCGGACGATCTCGCGGGCGGGTTTTCGGCAAAGCTCATGCATGATGTCAGTCCTGTCGCTGTGCTTTCACCGGCGGCTGCTGGCCAGGGAGCACCAATCCTGGCGCCGCTCGTGCCTGGCGGAGGCTACTCCGTCATCGCGATCGATTCGAACTCGACCATCATGCCCTCATAGGCAAGCGTGGCGAGTGGCACGCCGGTCGATGCGGGCCCCGGCCGCCTGAAGTAAGAGGAGCGAACGTTCACGTTGCCGTGGAGGTCATCCGGCCTGTCGGTGCCGCGATAGTAGGCGTTCATCTTCACGACGTCCTTGAAGTCGAGCTTGTAGTGCTTAAGGACGCGGCCGACGTAATCCATGCAGATGCGAGACTGGGCGGGCATGTCGCCGGACGCGCGGACCGATCCTTGGGGATCGAGCGGCGCCTGGCCCGAGACGAAAACGAACGGGCCGCACTTCAAGCCATGCTTGAACGGCAGGTGCAGCTTCGGCCAATCCCACTGATCCTTGAACCACACGCGCTCCTTCTTGAGCTTCTGTCCGTCCTCGCCGATCATCGCCCACGCATCCATCTGGAACCGCGCGCCCCGCGGCGCGATGTGGTGGAGCGGCACGCCTGTCGCAGACGGACCGGGGTCGGGGAAGAACTCAGCGCGCAGTTTCGCGTTTTTCTCCCATTCCTCGATGGTGCCGCCCGCCACGTACCAGGTGTTCAGCTTCACGACATCGGTCTGGTCGGCCCCGAAGACGCCGAGAACCTTCCGCAGGTTGTTCTGCACGATGCGCGCCTGCTCGACCGTCTCGTTGGGGTGCAAGACCGATCCGTCCGCGCCGCGTGCCTTGATGCCGCTCGTGAAGATCATCTGGCCCGCCCGCACCGCGTGCGCGAAGGGGCGGCCGAGATCGGGCAGATCCGGCAAGGCCGTCGCCATTTTCGTGACGCGAGTCCCATTTTTCTTGCGCATGGCGTAAGTGTCGATCTCGACCATCATGTCCGGATAGCCGAGGTGCGCGAGCGGCACGAACCCAATGGCGAGCGAGGTGTTGGTGAGACCGAGCATGCGCGCGATCTGGCGGCGGTAGGCGTCTTCGTCGACGCTGCCATCGGTCTTGTAGTAGACGACGAGCTTCATGATGTCGTCCGCGTCCCCGCCGAGCTCACCGAGGACCCGCTTGACGTGACCGATCGAGACGTCCGTCTGGGTCTCGAGGTCGCCCGCATGTTGGACGATGCCGGCGCCCGCCATATCGACTTGGCCGGCGAGGATCAACATCTCTCCCGCGCGCACGCCCATGCTGTAGGGAATCTCGACCTTGAGCGACCAGTGGCTGGACGGGTAGGCGAATTTTCGTGGCATGGCGTGATCCCCCGAGGAATTGGCGGGTCAACCGTAGCGGAACCGAGGGCCGCTCGCTACACCGCCACGTCCGTCATCGCGAAGGCCTCGATGGCGACGGTCGCGCCTGGAATGGCGAGGTGCCTGACCGGCACGCCTGTCGAGGCAGGACCTGGCCTCGCATAGTAACGGTTGCGGACGACCATATTGCGATGAAGGTCGTCTGGGTTTGGCCCGCCGACATAGAAAGTATTGGCTTTGACGACGTGCTCGAATCCGAGGCCAAAGCGGTCGAGGAGGGTACCCAGTGAACCCATGGCGGATTTGGTCTGGGATTCGACATCGCCTGGTGCTGCGGCCCGGCCATGTCGATCGAGCGGGAGTTGCGCCCCGATGAAGACTTTGTCGTGGCACCGAATGGCCTGGGAGAAGGGCTGTGCGAGCGGCCAGCGCCAATGCGCATCTGGATAGAGGTGGTCCTTCGGAAGTCGCCTGTCGTCGAGGCCACGCATGGCGACCGCCTCGACCTTCACGGAGGTTCCTGCCGGCGCCAGATTCTGAAGAGAGAGATCGGTCACAACGGGGCCCGGCTCGGGAAAACGGCTCGCGCGGGCCGCCGCGAGCGCATGCCAGACGGCCTCACCCCCTTCGAAGGCGAAGGACAATTTGACGAGATCGCCCTTGTCCGCTCCGAACGCGGCCAAGGACGATTCGATGGAATCGATGACGGCGTGTGTCTGTCGCTCGATCTGGCCGGGGTGGAGTACGGCACCGCTGGCATCGCGCGGCTCGGCCGTGATGAAGATCATCTCTCCGGCGCGAAGGGCTTCGGTAAGCGGCGTATCGATCCAGCTCGGCGGACTGATGGCGTTGTGCGGCGCGGCACCGACCATGGCGACCGCGTCGATCTCGACCGCCATGCCCGGATAGTAAAAATGGGGAAGGGGTGACATCACGATGACCGCATCGCGCGACCCCGATGCCCGCACGATTGCGGCGATATGCCGGCGGTAGGAGTCTTCGTCCACATCACCATCATTGGCGTAGAAGACCTGCAGGCGCACGAGATCCGCGGGCCCGGCGCCAGCCTCCGCCAGCACCTGGTACGCATAGGCCATGGTTTGGTCCGTCTGGGCACGGAGATCGCCTGGCCGCAAGGGCCGGCCGTGTTCGTCGAGGTCGCACTGTCCGCAGGTGAAGACCATCTCGCCGCAACGGATCGCCTTCGGGTAGGGCACGCTGATCTGCATCTCCCACAGGCCGCGGGAGAAAACGTGCGCTCGTCGCGGGACGCTTGGCATGGTCAGGTGCCCGAGATGGGGGTCCCGATCGGGCAGAGGCCGCATCTACTTTGATCGGACGGAGATTCTGCGCTCGTCATCGTGGCCGCGTTGCCTTCGATGCACGTTCGAGGAAATCGAGGAGTGCGGCGTTCATGGTGTCGGGGTCTTCCATCGGCGCGAGATGCCGCGACTCGGGAAGAATGGTGAGTTCGGCGCCGGGAATCGCATCCGCCATCCGTTTCGCCATCGCGGGATGGGAGCCGGAATCATTCTCACCGGTGATGACGAGCGCGGGACAGCGGATCGCGTGGAGTCGTCCAGCGAGCTCCGCATCGGCCTCGGCGAACACCCGGTAGGCGGCGGCGTAACACGCGGGATCGTTGGTCATCACGCGCCGGCGAACCGCCGTTTCGACATCGGGCCGCGCGCGCCGGAAGCCGGGCGTGAGCCATCGTTCGAGTGCCGTGTCGATCGTTGCGGCTGGTCCGCTCTCGGCGATCGCATGGGCGCGGGCCAAGACAGCGGCGCGCTCTTCCGCGTTCCGATCGTAGACGGCATTCATGATGACGAGGGCATGGAGCCGCTGCGGGTGGGCGAGCGCGAAGGTCTGGGCAATGAGGCCGCCAAGGGAGAAACCGATGAGGGCGAACCGCTCGATGCCGCACGCATCGGCCAGCACCTGCAACTGCTCGTCGAACATCGCGAGACTGTAGGGCCCCGCTCTCTTGACGCTCTCGCCATGGCCGATGAGGTCGTAGGTGATGACTCGATAGCGATCGGCGAGGGCATGCACCTGACCTGCCCACATGTGCTGGTCCATGCCGAGTCCGTGGATGAAGACGACGGGCGAGCCGGCTCCGTGCTCCTGCCAGGCGGTATCATGGGCGCGTTTCAGCGGCATTGGTCGTTTCTGCCACCGAACCGCTGCGTGCGGCAAGCGTGTTAGTCGCCCAATTCAGCGGGCAGCTCTCGAGCGATTCCGTAGTGCTCGGTTCAGGCTTCCGATCCGCCGAGATGCGACAGGACGGTCTCGGCCGCGGATTCGACATGAGCGGTGCAGGCGCGGCGTGCGGCTTCCGCATCCCGGTTTGCCACCGCATCGATGACGCGCTGTAGTTCCCCGACGATCACCGTCAGTCGACCCGGCGCACCGGCCGAGATCGCTCTCAAATGCGCCGCGCGAGCAATAAGGCCGCGGAACATCTCGGCACAGAGTTGGTTGCCGGTTCCTGCCATCAAGGCTTCATAAAAGCGCGTGCCTGCCTGATAGGCTGCTTGGACGTCATTGCGGCTCGCGGCTTCGGCAAATTCGCGGAAGCGACCCATCAGGGCTTGCCTTTGACCATCCGTCGCATTCCGCGCGAACAGCGCGCCAGCGAGCCCTTCCAGCACGGCCCGGACCTCGTAGAGTTCGCGCGCCTCCTCCATCGTCGGAAGCGCCACGACCGGCCCTTTGTGTGGCACGGCCCTGACCAGCCCCTCGCTTTCAAGATGGCGCAGAGCTTCGCGGACGGAGGTGCGGCTGACGCCGAGCAGCTGGCATAGTTTGCGCTCGACCAGGCGCTCGCCGGGACGGAACCGCATCTCGACGATGGCCGCACGCAGCTTTTCCAGAACTTGTTCACGAAGGGTGGGAAGATTGCGCTCGACGCGCAGGGACCGGTCCGGCGCTTTGTCGCGCTCCTGGGAACTCTGTTGCATATGTTAAGTGTGACTTTCTTCCGTGAAACCGAAAAACGACCGCGATTACAGTATACTAGTGCTCAACCGTATGCCGTTCGTTGGTATGCCTGTCAACTTTCCCTAGTGAGGAGTAAGCAAATCTTCCCATCCGAATTAGGTATGCCTTCCGGTTGGCTAACCTCGCCAGGAGTTGGATGATCGGCTTGCCGTCGCCGCGGACGTCGACATGGCGGGCAGCCCATCGTGCATAGGTGGTTCGGTGCGTCGCCAGCGGCCCCGCCCACGCTTGTTCCGTCTCGTGCCGAAATCGAAGGACCCGTGCTGACCCTCTGGCATATGATCGCGACGCATCCGTGCCATGATGTCGCACTTCAGTCGCATATGCCGCATCGCGTGGAACTCCTATCGCCGCTTCACGGCGGATGAGAGCACGATCTGTGCCGGGCATGTGGCGTTCAGCACGATCATGGCGCTGTTCCCCTTCCTCATCTTCGCGACCGCCCTAGCGGCGTTCATCGGTTTTGCGCAGCGGGCCGACGAATTCGTGGAGCTCACTTTCAGTCTTCTGCCGGAGGAGGTGGCGCGGACCCTCGGACCGACGATCAAGGACATCTTGAGCACGCGGCGCGGCAGCGTGCTGACTGTCAGCATGATCGGAACGGCTTGGGCTGCATCCTCCGGCATCGAGGCGCTCCGCGCCGGGCTCAACCGGGCCTATGACGTTGATCAGTACCGTCCGTTCATCCGGCGACGCATCCAAGGACTCGGCCTCGTCATTTTCGCGGCGCTGATGGTGTTCGTCATTACGACGGTGATCGTGGTCGGCCCACTGCTGTGGCAGCTTCTCATCAACCGGCTCGAAGTGCCGAAGAGCTGGAAGTGGCTATGGCCCATCGCCCGATTCGGTTTGGGCGTGAGTCTCGTCTTCGGTGCGTCCGCGTTTCTCTACCGATGGCTGCCCGACAGGGCGCCGCGCTGGCGCCATGTCTATCCGGGAGCGCTGGTCATGACCGCCTTATGGCTCGGTTTCGCGAGCCTGTTCTCGGTCTACTTGCGCAATCTTGGTCAGTATCACGCGGTCTACGGCAGCCTTGCCGGCATCGTGATCACGCTGCTGTTCTTTTTCCTGAGCGCGGCTGTGTTCATCTTCGGAGCGCAAGTCAACGCGGCCATCAGGGGCGAATCGATCGAGCGGGCGGCCAAGGGGCCTCGCAGGGACCGAAACGCCTGACAGTCGCGGACTCGGCGGCGCGTTGGGCCGCGAGCCCGGCTGCGGCCCGCGCAAGCGGCCGAGCGGCACGTCGCAAGCGTGACGGCTATTGGTCGCTAGGATGATGTGTTGGGCGCTGGTTTGGAAAGATCGAGCGCCTGGCGCGCTGCCGCCGCAGTCTCGTCCCCACCCGCCACTTGAACCGTCGGGAACGCGAATTTGATGCCGTTGGCATCGAAGGCTTTCTTGATGAGGGTATAGGCGCGGCGGCGGATCGGAAATTGTTCGCCGGGCTTGGTCGTCATCTTGAGGCGGAGCTGGACAGCGAAGTCTCCGAACTGCTCGACGCCCTGCATCTTGAGCGTCTCGATGATGTGCGGCGCGAACTCCGGGTCTTCGGCCAGCTCCTTGCCGACCTGTTTCACGAGCTTCCGTGCCTTGTCGAGGTCGCTGTCGTAAGTCACCCCGATCGTCAACTTGTCGATTACCCAGTCGCGGCTGAGATTCTGAACGGCGCCCAGTTCGCCGAACGGCACGGTGGTGAGGGGGCCGCGATGGTGCCGCAGCTTGACGGAACGGAGGCTGAAGGATTCGACGGTGCCTTTGTGGCTGCCGCTCTGGATGTACTCGCCGACGCGGAACGCATCGTCGAGCAGATAGAAGATGCCGCTGATGATGTCTTTGACGAGGGTCTGCGCGCCGAAGCCGATGGCGACACCGACGACGCCGGCTCCGGCGATGAGCGGCCCGATCTCGATGCCGACGGCCGAGAGAACCATCAGCACCACCATGACGGCGAAGACAGCGAACAGGATGTTTCGAAGGATGGGAAGAAGCGTTCTCAGTCGCGCGCTCCGTTGGGCGTCCTCGCTGTCGACTTTGCCCGTGCTCTCCGCCGCGGCGAGCTTGCGGTCGAAGAGGGCGCGCATGACGTGCCAGGCGACGTCCGCGATGAGAAGAATGACGACCGCGTTGAGCGTGCCCCGCAAAAGGCGTGTCATGATCGTGTCGCGGGCCGTCAGCTCGACGAGGCTGATCTGCCAGGCATGCGCGAGAAAGAGCGCGGCGCCAATGATGAGCATGGCTCGCAATCCTCGCTCGAGAACGGCCACCGCGAGAGTCGATGTCTCGATCGGGCCTGTGGCCGCGGGCCGGAGCACGTGATTGATCGAGCGCTCGACCGCTCCGATCGCCGCCGGAACGGCGACAAGCAGCATGACCAGCCAGAACAGCGGCAGAAGGTGGCTGACGAAGAGAATCCATAGCGCGACCAGATAGAGCGACAGGAGCAGCAACTGGACGCGCCGGCCGTGGGCGGTGACATCCGACGCCTCGCGCGGTGCGCGCCAGTTGGCTTCGAGCATCAGGATGAGGACGCCGAGGGCGTTCAGGTCAGCGATGGTGCGAAGAGACTCGGGCGCGAAGCCGAGTGTCGCGAGAAGGCTGGCGGTTACGGAGACAAATGCCAACCAGGCAGCGATGAGGCTGGTCCGCCTGAACCAGAAATACGCCGCAGGCGTGCTCATCGGCAATATGCGAAAGCGCTCGCCCCCCGGCGCCAGGAGGAATCGTCCGAACGCGAGCACGAGACGCACGGCAACGATCGCGATCAGATAGCCGAGGACAATCTCACGCAGGAGCGGTGGCCAATCGAGTGCGAGGAAGGCGCCGATGCTGCCGATCGCGAAGGCGGCGACGATTCCCGTGCCGAAGGCGAGACGAACGCTGATCGCACGCAGGCGCTGCTGGACGGTCTCGAGCGGCAAGGTCACGATCCATCGCTCGACGCTCGCGAGTATCCGGTAGTAGAGCTGCTCCGCACCGACGCCGAGTGCCAGGAATGCGATGATCAATACGGCAATCTTGATGAGACCGCGTTCCTTGAACTCGAGTCCCATGATGATCCAGCCGCGGGCCAGATCGTCGGTGAGCTTGGGAAATGAATCCGCGAGGGTCGTGAAGCGCGCGCGAGCCTGATCGATCTGGGTCGCGAGAAAATGGGACGGAAGCACCTTGGCTTCCGTTGGGGCGGGGGCGGCGGCCTCGCCGCGTTGTTCCTCGATCCAGCGTTGCACGGTGGGATCGGCCAGGAGATCCAGAAGGAGTTTGATCTGGTTGGGTGTCTCCTTGCTGGACGCCTCCGCGGCCGGATTCTCAGCCAACGCCGTCCTTGCGGCGAGCGCGCCCTGCAGCACGCACCCGGCGATGACGATGAATGCCGTCACGGCCAGTCGCATCAAACGAGCCATGGCACTCCCCGAATCACGACGGTACGTGCGGGAGAATCGCAAGGGGTGTGGGAGCCCGCCGTTTCCGCACCTTCGTACCGTGCCCTAGGTCGCGCACTCGAGGACATGGTCGGACATCTTCTCGCCGATCATGATCGTCGTGATGTTGGTGTTGGCGCAGGGTACGCTCGGCATGACCGATGCGTCCGCCACGTGAAGGCCCTCGAGTCCGATCACGCGGCCCTTCGCATCGACGACGGCAGACCGGTCGTCTGCCTGTCCCATCCGGCAGGTGCCGCAGGCGTGCCAGTCCCCCTGGCTTCCTTCGCGGATCCACGCATTCATGGTGGCCTCGTTCTTGAGCACGCCCTCCATGCTGAAGCGCGGGTCCATCGCGCGTTTCAGCACCATCTGCCGGGCCGGTCCGCCCCAATCGAGGAGAACAGAGGCGATGTCCGACTTCAAGTCGTTCCAGCGCGATTTCGGCATGAGGCTGCGCACCGTGTCCGAATAGATGCCGGGCCAGACATCGGTCCACAGCGACCGGCATTCCGGCATCGCGAGCAGCTCGTGGGCGAACCGCGCGGCCTGGGCCATGCGCACGAGATCGCGCGGATCGGAGAACAGGTTGAAGGCAACGAGCGGCTCGTCTTCGGGATCGGTCGAGCGCAGGCGGACGAAGCCCTTGGAGTAGGATTTGTTCGGGCCGAAGAGGATGGCGCCGAGGCGCTCGCCCATGCGGGTGTGGGAAAAGCGGTTCGAGACCGAGAGCTTCATGTCTTGAGGCGCGCATCCGTCCTGGCGCGACGACCAGCGCACGCTCATGACGTAGGTGTGGCCGACGTCGGGCGACATGCGGCCTGCCGGCGTCAGGTGGAGGCCGAGCCCGAGAAGCGGATGGTCTTGCAGGTTCTGGCCGACGCCCGGCCGGTCTGCGCGAACGCCGATGCCGAGCGATCGCAGTTCTTCGGCGGGACCGATCCCGGCCCGCATCAGGAAGGCCGGCGAGTGAATCGCACCGCATGACACGATGACGGTGCGCGCACGGATCTCCTCCGTTGTTCCGTGCCGCCGCACGCGGACGCCAACCGCGCGTCTGCCCTCGAACAGCAGCGCCTCGACGAAAGTCTGGTCGCGGATATGCAAATTCGTCCGCATGCGCGTCGCCCCGTCGAGATAGCCGAGGGCGGCCGAGACGCGGTGGCCATAGGCGTTGCTCCGCGGGTGCGGGAAGCAGCCGTCGCCGAATTCGGCATGGCAGTCGGGAAACGACTGGATGCCCTTTTTCCCGCACGCCTCGCGCATGGCGAGGGTGAGCCCGCCCCAGTCCGGCGGGAACGTCCGGTGGATGGGGATCGGCCCATCCTTGCCGTGGAAAGGGCCGTCGAAATCCATGTCGCGCTCGAGCCGCCGGAAGTAGGGCAGCACGTCCTTGAACGCCCAGCCTCGGGCGCCCATCGCCTCCCACTCGTCATAGTCGAGGGGGATGCCTCGGACCGCGACCTGGCCGTTGACGGTCGAGCCTCCGCCCATGACGCGCGCCTGCTCGTAGCGTCGGGGCTTCGTCGTCGCCATGAGCTCTTCGACGCTGCGGTTGCCGAGCGCGTCCATGTAGGCTTCGAGTTTCGTCCAATACCGGTAGGGCTCGAAATAATTGGGAAGGACCGAGGCTTCGAGGATTTCCTTGGGCATGCGCTCGGGCGGCGTGTCGGGGCCCGCTTCGAGGAGGCACACGGTGTGGCTGGACTTGGCCGAGAGACGATTGGCGAGGACCGAGCCCGCGGAGCCGCCGCCCACGATGACGTAGTCGAATTGCATGGCGCCCCCGCTCGCATCGCTTCGCCCCCACGGTTCTAGCCGATCGGACGCGCTTTGGCACGCGGGGCGGTCGACGCGCGGATTTAGGAATCACCGGGGCATGCATTGAACGATAGGATGGCCGGTGTCGCTGCGATCCTGCCTCGCGGCGAGCGCCTCTGTCTGGACCACGAGTCTCCCCCCATGGACCATCACGCTCTCCATCCGCCTCCGCCGTCGGCCGGCTCAGTGACACCAGCCGATTCCCGCAGCGCCGGATTCGTGCTCGCGATCGTGGCCTGGCTGTTCTCCGCCGGTGTCTACATTGCCGTCAAGTGGGCGGCTGACGACATGCCGCCCTGGGCGATGACGTTCTGGCGCGTGAGCGTCGCCGGCATTGTCCTGGTGCCGCTGGTCGCGCGCCAATTGAGGGAGATCGTGGCGGCATGGCGGGCGCATCCCGTCGGCGTCGTCTTCGTGGGCACCATGGGGCTCTGCCTCTCCCAGGGATTCATGTTCACGGCCCTCACCTATACGAACGCGATCAACGCGGGAATCATCTTCGCCGCAAGCCCGCTCCTTATCGCGATCCTGGCGGTCCCGGTGCTGGGAGAGTCCTTGAGGGTCGTGCAGGTTCTTGCGGCGATCGTGGCGCTGCTCGGCACGGTCGTGGTTGCGTGCCGCGGCGACCCCGAGGTGCTGGCGACCCTTGATCTCAACCAGGGCGACGTGTGGGCGCTTGGCTCGGCCGTCTGCTTCGCGTGCTACACCGTGTTGCTCCGACGCTTGAAGCTCGCGCTGTCGGGGCTGCCCTTGCTCGTCCTGATGCTTGCTTCGGCATCGCTGGTCAGTGCGCCGCTTTATCTTTGGGAACTCGCCCGGGAAGGTGCGTCGGCGATCAGCCATCGCGGCTTCGTCGCGGTGGCCTACGCGGCGATTCCGGGCGGGGCCCTGATGTACTACCTCTACAACCGCAGTGTTGTGGCGCTCGGCGCATCGACGGCCGGTGTCGCGTTCTATCTCCAGACCGTCTACATCATCATCCTTGCGGACGCTCTTCTTGGCGAACGATTGGCGCCCTACCATTTCGCCGGCATCGCTCTCATCGTCGCGGGCGTCGTTGCATTCACCTGGGCCAAAGCCAAGAGGAAGGAGCCGGCAGGCGCCTCTCAGACGTGAATGCCCGGCGTGTCCCCCGAAACGCATTCACGCCCGCGATGGCAGGTGTGCTGGGTCAGTCGTACGGCGATGCACTCGACCCGGCGCGATATACTTTCGTGGTATCTCGGAGACAAATTACCCTTAATTTTCCGGCTGACGATGGGATTTGAGTGTCCAGATTTTCTCGAGCGACGAGTGAGACATGTATCGTCACGTACACCCGGATGTCATTTTGTTGAGAACGCGCGTTTGATTTGAACATCTGCTCGACGGACGGTGAGAGGCGACGTTAATCGCTCTTCCGTTTGTTTTCTCACTCACATGCCGCGGTTCGGGTAACGGCATTCTGCTGCGGCCCATGAGTGGTACGTTCATTGCGCAAAGCTCCCGGAAGCCGGTCGGAAAAGCCCGCCCGTGCGACTCGCCCTCTCATTCGAGGGCACGGGAGATGAGCAATGGTCGCCAAACACTTTCGGCTTACTCTTTTCGCGTCCGTGGCCTCAGTCGCGCTGTGCGTCGTCGTCGCGCCGATCAAAATCGATGGCGGCACGTCATTGTTCCGTGACGGCGGTGCCCTCGCGAAGGAAGGCGGTGGTGGCGGCGGCGGCGGCATTGGCGCGGGGATCGGCGCAGGTATCGGTGCGGGAGTCGGCGGCGCAGGCATTGGAGCGGGTATCGGTGCGGGCATTGGAGCCGGCATCGGCGCCGGTTTGGGCGGCGGCGGCGCGTGCGGATGTGGCGGCGGCGGTGGTGGTGGTGATGGCGGTGGTGCCGGTGGCGGCGGAGCTGGCGGCGGTGGTGCTGGCGGTGGCGGAGCAGGCGGTGGCGGTACGGGCGGCGGTGGTGCTGGCGGTGGCGGTGCTGGCGGCGGTGGTGCTGGCGGCGGTGGTGCTGGCGGCGGCGGTGCTGGCGGTGGTGGTGCCGGCGGCGGTAGTGCTGGTGGAACTGGTGGCGGTGGTGCTGGTGGAACTGGTGGCGGCGGTGCTGGTGGAGCTGGTGGCGGCGGTGCTGGTGGGAGCTGGCGGCGGCGGTGCTGGTGGAACCGGCGGCGGTGGTGCTGGTGGAACCGGTGGCGGTGGTGCTGGTGGAACCGGTGGCGGTGGAATTGGCGCAGGTGCGGGCGGGGCCGAGGGCAGCGCTGGTCTTTCGGACGGTATGGGTCTCGCGACGAGCCCCGCGGTCAATCCGAGCCCGGATTCAAATCTGCTCGAGGATCCGTGTGGGAATGGCGACTCTCCGACGACGCGGCCGTGCAAACCCGATCAACTTCGCGATGGGCAATCGTCCATGTTGAATCCGGTCCCCGGCAAAATTCAGACCGAAACGCTGCCCGTCTCGGATGGCGAGCTTGGGACGCAGCGCGGATCCGGCCATGTTCGACCCTTGTCTGGCAGGACCGACAAATTGTCATTTGGCGAAATTGTGAATCTTGCGAAGACGAATTGGCGACAGTGAGCACAAGCTTAAGGAGGACGCTGCTCGAAAGAGCGAACTCGATTGCCAACTAGGGAATCACTGTCCCAGTGGTGCCACGCAATTGATGTCGGGCGCCGCAGGCCCGGTGCGAAATGCGCACCGCTTGCCCGCGACTTGCGTCGCATTCAAGCGCGCCGAGTCATCCGATAATGGTGCTGCCGAGTGGAATCGAACCACCGACCCCGTCCTTACCAAGGACGTGCTCTACCCCTGAGCTACGGCAGCACGGGGACCACCTTGCCATAGGGGCAAAGTAGCCTGCAAGCCGTGGGGCTGGCGCGGGGGATCGGTGCCCTCGGCGGAGCCCAGAGCCTCCCGTCGATCACTCGCCCGATATTCCCGTTCCCGCACGGTGGCCGGCCCTGGTCGAGAGACGCTGGCTACATCGCCGGCGGTCATAGCCGATTTGACAAAGAGCCACCATGACGGGAAGGTAACGGCGGCTGCACCAATATCCTGATGCGGGGTTGTCCGCGACGTCTTCGTCCGATAGGCATCCGGCGCCGCCTGGCCGTAGGAACGCGAATCGTTCATTGTCGTCTCGAGGGCCATCGCCTTGACCACCTTCACCTTGGCCAACGCGCGCGACTTCGTCGGCCGCGAGATCGGGTTGTCCGACTGGCTCCTCGTCGATCAGCGTCGCATCGATCTCTTCGCGGAGGCGACGGGCGACGACTACTGGATCCACACCGATCCTGGGCGCGCGCGAACCGAATCGCCCTTCGGCACGACGGTCGCCCACGGGTTCCTCACTCTGTCGCTCCTGGTGCCCCTTTACTATGACAGCGTCCGTCGTCCCGAACCGGGCGTCACGGCGCTCAACTATGGCGTCGACCGCGTGCGCTTCATCGCGCCCGTCAAGCAAGGGGACCGCATTCGCGCTCGTTTCGTCCTCGACGAGATCGAGGACGGAGAGCCCGGTCGCCTGATGCTCGTCATCGGCGTGACCATGGAGATCGAGGGTGGCGAAAGGCCCGCCATGGTCGCCCGGTGCCGGAACCTCTATCTCTGGCCCAAGGAGAAGACAGCGCCCCGGTTGAGCGCAGAGGGAGCCAAGGCCCAATCCGAACGGTTCGATCGCGCGGCCGAAGCGCTACGCGCCAATTTGAAGCGCCGGAAGGATCAGACGCGGGCCCGCAAGGACTGAGGCACGCCATCGATTCGCCATCCTCGCGGATGAGCATGGCTGCGCCCATGGCCGCCTGTCTCGCTTGAGGGTTGATGGCCGATTGGGTAGAAGCACTCTGCATTAGCCGCGGACAGCTATGGATAAAATTCGCATCAGGGGCGGTCGACGCCTCGAGGGATCGATCGCCATCAGCGGGGCGAAGAACGCCGCCCTGCCGCTCATGACAGCGAGCCTCCTCACCGATGAGCCGCTGTGTCTCGGGCGTCTGCCGGATCTCGTCGATATCCGAACGCTTGCCAACCTCCTGGAGCGCCACGGCGCCGAGGTCGCGATCAACGGTCATGCAAGTGATGCCGGCCGCGAAGGTACGCTGACCGTTCGCAACATCACCGACACGACGGCACCCTACGACCTTGTCCGGAAGATGCGTGCCTCGATCCTCGTGCTCGGGCCGCTTGTCGCCCGTTGCCGTCGGGCGCGTGTGTCGCTGCCTGGCGGATGCGCCATCGGCACGCGGCCGGTCGACCTTCATCTCAAGGCGCTCCAGGCCCTGGGTGCCGAGATCGACCTCGAGGGCGGCTACGTCGAGGCGCGGGCGCCGGGCGGGCTCAGGGGCGCCCACATCACTTTCCCCAAGATTTCCGTGGGCGCCACCGAGAATACCCTCATGGCCGCGGTCCTCGCGCGGGGGGAGACTCTCATTGAAAATGCCGCACGCGAGCCGGAAATCACCGACCTCGCCCGCTGCCTCGTCGCCATGGGTGCGCGCATCGAGGGCATCGGAACCGAGACTCTTCATGTTGATGGCGTCGATCGGTTGCATGGTGCGCGTCACGAGACAGTCGCGGACCGGATCGAAGCCGGCAGCTACGCGATTGCGGCCGGCATCACGGGCGGCGACCTTGAACTCGTCGGCGCCCGCCTCGAGGCGATCGGCGCGGTCGCCGCGATCCTCTCCGAAGCCGGGCTCACGCTCACGGAGACCGCAACGGGCCTCCGCGTCCGCCGCGCAAGGGAGCGCGTTCTTGGTGTCGACGTCATGACGGAGCCATTCCCCGGCTTTCCGACCGATCTTCAGGCGCAGATCATGGCCCTCATGACCGTCGCCGAAGGGGCTGCGATGATCACCGAGACGATCTTCGAGAATCGCTTCATGCATGTGCCGGAGCTCATGCGCATGGGCGCCAATATCAACTTGCACGGCGCATCGGCCATGGTGCGTGGCGTGCCGCAGCTCAAAGGCGCGCCTGTGATGGCAACCGATTTGCGCGCCTCCGTCTCGCTTGTCCTCGCGGGCCTTGCGGCGGAAGGGGAGACTGTCATCGGCCGCGTCTATCATCTTGACCGCGGCTATGAGCGCCTCGAGCGGAAGCTGGCCGCTTGCGGCGCCGATATCGAACGAATCGGCGGCTGAGCGAATGACCACGCCCCTCAAGCTGCGGGCGACGGATGCCGAGGACATCGAGGTCCTCTCCGCCTGCCTGCAGGATGCGCTCATCGATTTTGCCGACATGACCTACCTCAAGGATGAGGGGCGCTTCATCGTCGTGGCCACGCGCTTTCGATGGGAGGATCTGCGGTCGGACGCGCCGGTAGCGGCCTTCGAACGGGTGCTGTGCGGCATCGCCTTCGAGAGCGTGCGTCGCGTACGGATGCGCGGCATCGATCCGAAGCGCGATCAGCAGCGGATTTTCGAGCTCCTGGCCATTCGGGCCGAGGCGGGGGCGTTGCACCTGGTCCTTGCGGGAGGGGCCGAAATCCGACTCGAGGTGAGCGATATCGTTTGCCATCTCAAGGATTTGGGCGAACCCTGGCCGGTCTTCGAGCGGCCCCGCCATCCCTTGGAGGAAAGCCGCTAGGCGTGCTAATCCTCCCCGCTCTCGATTGGGAAAAGGACGCCTCGTGCCCAGCCACGCGCCTCTCGTGCTTGCCGTGCCAAAAGGCCGGATTCTCTCGGAACTCGTGCCGTTGCTTGCGGCCGCGGGCGTGGTACCGGAGGCCGCCTTCGGTGACCCGGACGCGCGGCAGCTCCGCTTTGCGACCGACGATGCGGCGCTTGCCATCATTCGCGTGCGTGCCTTCGATGTCGCGACCTTCGTCGCGTTCGGCGCGGCTCATCTCGGCGTGGCCGGCAACGACGTCCTCATGGAGTTCGACTACCCCGAGATCTACGCACCGCTCGACCTCGGGATCGGGCGCTGCCGGATCGCCGTCGCGGAGCCGGCCGAGATGGTCGCTAAGGATGACCCGCGCCGATGGAGCCACGTTCGCGTGGCGACCAAGTATCCTGAGATCACGCGCAAACACTTTGCCGCGCGCGGCGTTCAGGCCGAATGCATCAAGCTCAACGGCGCCATGGAATTGGCGCCCCAGTTGGGCCTTTGCGGACGTATCGTCGATCTCGTCTCGAGTGGCCGCACGCTCAAGGAGAACGGCTTGGTCGAGGTCGAGCACGTGGCCGACGTGACCTCGCGCCTCATCGTCAACCGGACCGCGCTCAAGACTCGCTCGCGCGAGCTCCGTGCCTGGATCGAGCGTTTCAGGAAGGCCGTCGATGCCAAGGCGGCTTGACGATCGGCGCGCCGATTTCGACCAAGCGTTCGAGGCGCTGCTCGGCGCGCGCGATGCCGCGGAGGTCGCAGCCGACGAGGCTGCGGCGGGGATCATTGCGGCGGTCCGCGCGAGGGGCGATGCGGCGCTCCGCGAATTCACCGAACGCTTCGATCGCGTCAGGCTCACCTCGTTTGCGGTCTCGGCCGAGGAGGTCAAGGCCGCGCGCTCAGCGGTGCCCAAGGAGGCATTGGCCGCTCTCGATCTCGCGGCCAAGCGAATCGAGGACTATCACCGCCGTCAATTGCCGGTGGACCTCGACTATCGGGATGCGAGCGGCGTCCGGTTGGGCGCTCGCTGGCGGCCGATCGGGTCGGTCGGCCTCTATGTTCCCGGCGGCGGTGCGGCCTATCCGTCGTCCGTCTTGATGAGCGCGGTGCCGGCGCGCGTCGCGGGCGTGCCGCGGATCGTGATGGTGGTGCCCATGCCCGAGGGCCGCGTCAATCCGCTGGTCCTCGCGGCGGCCGATCTCGCGGGCGTGCATGAAGTCTATCGGGTTGGGGGCGCGCAGGCGATCGCGGCGCTCGCTTGCGGAACGGAATCGATCCGGCGTGTCGACAAGATCTTCGGACCGGGCAATGCCTATGTCGCGGCGGCGAAGCGGCGCCTGTTCGGCGAGGTGGGGATCGATCTCATCGCAGGCCCCTCCGAGATACTCGTCGTGGCTGATCGTGAAAACGATCCGGCCTGGATCGCGGCGGATCTTCTGTCCCAGGCCGAGCATGACGCGCTCGCCCAGGCCGTCTTGATCACCGATGATCCGCTCTTCGCCGATGCGGTCGACGCGGCGGCGGAAGCGCAACTAGCCGTCCTGCCGCGCGCCCGGACGGCGGGCGAGAGCTGGACGCGGAACGGCGCCATCATCGTGGTTCGCGACCTCGCGCGTGCGCCAGCGCTCATCGATCGCATCGCGCCCGAGCATCTCGAGCTTGCCGTCGCTGACCCCGATGGGCTCGCGGCGCGCGTGACGAATGCTGGCGCCATCTTCCTCGGGCGCCACACGCCCGAGGCGATCGGCGACTATGTCGCGGGGCCGAGCCATGTGCTCCCGACCTCGCAAAGCGCCCGTTTCTCCTCGGGTCTCGGCGTGTACGATTTTCTGAAGCGCACCTCGCTCATCGGCTGTGATGCGGCGAGCCTCGCCGCGATCGGACCCGCAGCGGTGACGTTGGCCGAGGCCGAAGGGCTGTCGGCCCACGCGCTGTCCGTTTCGCTTCGCCTCGGGCGCCCCAAGGGCGCCTGAGGGGGAGTCCGCCCTGACTCAGCGGATCGTCAAGGTTCGTCTGGACGAGCCCGGCATCGTCTACCGCAGCCGCGACGTCGAGCACGAGCGCGCGGTTGCGATCTACGATCTGCTCGAGGACAACCAGTTCGCACCGGTCGGGCAGGCGTCCGGGCCCTACCATCTCGTGCTTGCGATCGAGGAAAACCGCGTCGTCCTCGATGTTCGAACCACGGAAGAGGTTGCGGTCGACCGGATCGCGCTCTCGCTCGGTTCTCTCCGGCGCATCATCAAGGACTATTTCATCGTTTGCGAGACGTACTACAACGCGATCAAGCGGCTATCGCCCGCGCAGATCGAAGCCATCGACATGGGGAGGCGGAGTCTTCACGACGAGGGCTCGGAGGTCCTGCGCGAACGCCTTGCCGACCGGGTAGAGGTCGACCTCAACACCGCTCGCCGCCTCTTCACGCTTATCTGCGTCCTGCACGTGCGGGGTTGAGGCCGTGGCGATGCCGGCGAGCGTTCTCTTCATGTGCAGCACGAATTCGGTGCGCTCGCCGATGGCCGAGGCCCTGATGAAGCACTTCCACGGTCACCGCGTGTTCGTCGCGTCGGCCGGGGTGCGCACGCGCGAGATCGACCCCTTCGTGGTGGCGGTCATGGCGGAACGGGGGCTCGACCTTGCGCGCCACCGGGCGCGGACGCTCGAAGATCTTGCCGATACCTCGTTTGACCTCGTCATCACTCTGACGCCCGAGTCTCACCATCGGGCCCTCGAGCTGACGCGCACGCTCTCGATCGAGATCGAATATTGGCCGACCTTCGATCCGACCGCGATCGAAGGTACGAGGGACGCGCGCCTCGATGCCTACCGCGCGGTGCGCGACCACCTGGAAAAGCGGCTGCTGGAACGGTTCGGACGCGAGGCCGGGCCCCGTGTCTAGATCGAAAGGATCGGCTCGCGGCTGGACGCACGCTTGATTTTGGCAAGCGCAAAGCGACATAGTGCCAAGAATGAACACACGGAGAGTCGATGCCAAAGGAAGAATTGATCGAGATGAGCGGCACCGTCGTCGAGCTGCTGCCCAACGCCATGTTCCGAGTGAAGCTCGAGAACGACCACGAGATCCTCGCCCATACCTCGGGCAAGATGCGCAAGAACCGCATTCGCGTGCTCGCGGGTGATCGCGTCAATGTGGAAATGACGCCCTACGACCTGACGAAGGGTCGCATTACCTTCCGCTTCAAGTAGCCGGGACCGCGATGGCGCCGCTCGTGCTTGCGTCGGCCTCGCCGCGGCGCCTCGGCCTGTTGCGACAGATCGGAATCGAGCCGACCGCGATCGACCCGGCGGAGATCGACGAATCGGTCGAGCCAGGTGAGAAGCCTGCGGATCATGCTGAGCGTCTCGCTCGCGCCAAGGCCGCCGCGGTCGCGGCACGCCATCCAGGCACGTTCGTTCTCGCGGCTGATACGGTCGTCGCTTGCGGCCGCCGCATCCTTCCCAAGGCACTGGACGAGGCCACGGCCCGCCAATGCCTGGCACTCCTATCCGGCCGTCGGCATCGCGTCTATGGAGGCGTGAGCGTTGTCGCGCCCGGCGGGCGGCGCTCGACGAAGGTTGTCGTCACCGTCGTCGCGTTCAAGCGCCTGACGCGCGACGAGATGGTTTCATACATCGCGAGCGGAGAATGGCAGGGGAAGGCGGGCGGTTACGCCATTCAGGGGCGTGCCGCCGCCTTCGTTCCGTTTCTGAGCGGCTCGTATTCGAACGTCGTGGGACTTCCCATCTACGAGACCGTCCGTCTTCTCGGAGGTCTCGGATATGGCACGGCCGTGTCCGGCGTCAGCTAAGTGGCGCGCTGACGACAATCGGACGCGACGTGCGCGCGCCGCAATTTGACGCGCGGCCTGCCCCGATGCGCCGTCACCGCCTCTTCTTGGCTTTCCTGGCTTCGATCGCCCGCCAATTGACGGGATAGATCATGTAGATGGCGCGGGCCTTTCCCTTCGCCTCATAGACGAGTTTGGTATTGGCCGGCAGCCACAACCCGTCGCCCGCCTTGATGTGGTAGGCTTTCCGCCCGACGCGGATCGTCAGCGTGCCGCTGAGGCCGTAGAAGTACTCGTCGTACTTCACCGTCCACGGCATCTTTATGTTGGTGAACTCGCAAACGCCGCCGCCCATGGTCGTACTGATATCCACGTCGACGTCGCGGCCAAGACGCGCCGAGCCCGGCGGACCGGCCATGCGGACGAATTTGCGTTGCGCGCGCTTGACGAACTTGATTCGCTTTTTGACAGCCATGACCCATTCCCCTCGATGAGAGACAGAGTGCGCCCGACGGTAGCAGCCGTTCCCCGCCGGCGCAAAGGGTGTGCTTGCGCGCCCTTGGGCGCGGTCCTAGCCTCGGTCCTGCGGCTCCCGGGGCGGCAGGAGTGTCCATGAGTCTCTTCGCGATCGACGCCATTCTCTTGAACGTGGCTGCTGGCGAGCGGCGCGCGGCGCTCATGAGCGAGGGGCGGCCTGTCGAGGTCATCGTCGAGCGGGCGTCGCGACCGAGCCTTCTCGGCAATATCTATCTTGGCCGGGTGGAGCGGGTTCTCCCGGGACTCGATGCGGCCTTCGTCGACATCGGCGCGGCGCGCAGCGGCTTTCTGCCGGCCGGCGAGGCCGATGTGGAGGAACCCACGCCCATCGAGGGTTGTGTCGAGGAGGGGGAGGCCATTCTGGTCCAGGTCCAGAAGGACGCGACCGGTGAGAAGGGCGCCGCCTTGACCATGCGGCTGACCTTCCCCGGCCGGTGGCTTGTCTTCGCACCCGGACAGTCGGGCGTCGCCGTCAGCCAGCGCATCGAGGACGATGCCGAACGCCGGCGATTGTCGGAGATCGTGGAACGCTTCGCGGGGTCCGAAGGCGGCTACATCGTGCGCACGAGCGCAGCGGGTGCCGAGGCCGGCGTGCTCAAGGCGGAGGGCGAGCGGCTTCGCGCGCTATGGCACACGATCGAAGCGAGCCAGGACGAGTACGACCGGCCGACCTGCCTCCATCGGGACGAGGATTCGCTGGTGCGCCTCGTGCGCGAGGCGGCGGGGCCGGCGCTCACCCGCGTCGTCGTCGACGACCGTGAGACGTTTCGTAGGGTCGAGCGCGCGCTCAAGGCGGCGATGCCGGAACTCGCTCAGCGCCTCGTTCTCCATACGGAGGCAACGCCTCTCTTCGAGGCCCACGGGGTCGAAGCGGAGATCGGCCAGGCGCTCGGCCCGCACGTCGAGCTCGAAGGTGGTGGCTCGCTCCGCATCGAACGGACCGAGGCGCTTGTCGCCATCGATGTCAACATGGGGCGCTCGTCCGCGCGGGGGCGCGCCGAGGAGCGCGCGCTCGAGACGAACTTGGAAGCCGCGCGTGAAATCGCCCGCCAGATGCGCCTGCGGAGCCTTGCTGGCCGGATTGTCATCGATTTCATCGGCATGGAGCGACGCGCCAATCAGCAGCAGGTCGTCGACGAATTGCGCCGCGCCTTTGCCTCCGACCGCTCCTTCTCGCGTATCGGCGGCTATACGGCCATGGGGCTCGTCGAGGTCTCGCGAAAGCGTGGCCGCGAACCGCTCGAGGATGTCCTTTGCGAGCCTTGTGCCGCGTGCGAGGGCCGGCACGCGCGGAAGACGGCGGAGACGGTGGCGCACGAGCTCCTGCGTGCGGTGATGCCGGCGGCAGCTGCATCACCGGGCCGGCCGCTCAAGATCCTCGCCGCGGCCGAGGTCGTGGCCAGCCTCGATGGAGCATCGAAGTCGGCGCGCGAGGCCATCGAGACACAGTTGGGCCGCCCCTTGACGCTCGAGGCCGACGGGACCCGCCCGCGCGAATCCTTCGAGATCGTCGCGGAATGACCGGCTCTGGCGCCCCTTCCAGCCGATCGCTAATCTCCTTCACCGCCCTCTAGCCCGCCGCAGGTCTCCCCGTGTCATCGACCGCCGCCACCCTCGCTCCGACGCGCGATCCGCACTATGCGCGCGGCGTCGTGCTCATGCTCTCGGCGGGATCAATCGCCAGCCTCAATGGCCTGCTGATTCGGCTCGTCGAATCCTCGACCGACTGGCAGATCATCTTCTGGCGCAACGGTTTCATGTTCCTCTTCCTCTTCGGCGTCGTGGCCGTGCGCAAGCGGAGCCAGGTCTTCGCGGCATTCCGCGCGGCGGGCCGGCCAGGGCTCGCGGCGGGCATCGCGCTCGGATTCGGCAATGTCAGCTTTGCCCTTTCGATCATCCATACGACGGTTGCGAATTCCCTGTTCATCCTGAGTGCCTCGCCCTTCGTTGCCGCGATCGCCGCGTGGCTGTTCCTCCACGAGCGCGTCGCGCGCGCGACGTTGATGGCCATGGTGGTCGCGCTGGCGGGCGTCGGGATCATGGTCGTCGAGGGGCTCGGCGCCGGCCGGTTCTTCGGCAATCTGATGGCCGTGTGCACGATGCTCGGCCACGCCGGGTTCGTCGTGTCGCTGCGCTGGGGCCGCCGCGCCGACATGTTGCCCTCTGCGGTCATCGCCGGCCTTGTCGGCGCGCTCATCGCGGCTGCCCTCAGCGGCGGTGATCTTGCGGTCGATCAACACGACCTCGCCATGTGCGCGCTCATGGGCATGGGCGCCATGTCGCTCGGTTTCATCTGTTTCACCTACGGGTCGCGCTATGTCCCGGCGGCCCAAACGGCCCTCCTCTCGTTGTCCGAAGTCGTCCTGTCGCCGATCTGGGTGCTCATCTTCATGGACGAGGTGCCGACGACGCTCACCTTCATCGGTGGTGCGCTGGTTTTCTCGGCGATCATCGGCCAGGCCCTCTGGGGCATGCGCCACGCCGCGCGCTGACGCGATGGCACAGTGTCGCGCGAATGACCGGGATCGTGCGCAAGGCCGATCCATGGCGTTGAACGCGTCACGATAGGGCCCATGGCACGCGATCCCGCCTATCGCCGTGGTGTCGTCTGTTGCGCCGCCGCGGGCATGCTCGCGAGCTTCAACGGCATCCTCTTCCGCGGCGTCGAGCACGCGTCGGACTGGCAGGTCGTGTTCTGGCGCAGCGGCACGATGGCGCTTGCCTTGCTCGTGCTTCTCGCGGTGCGGAAGCGCGGGCACATCGCGACCGCCTTTCGGGCCGCTGGCTGGCCGGCCGTCGTGGCCGGTCTCACGCTGGGGACGAGCAATTTCACGTTCTCGCTTGCGATGATCCATACGACAGTCGCGAACGCGCTGTTCATCAATGCCGGTGCGCCGTTTATCGCCGCGGTCCTCAGTTGGCTTCTGCTCAAGGAATCGATCGCCATGGCCACGGTTCTGGCCATGACGACCGCGTTCGCGGGCGTGGGCGTGATGGTCGTGGACGGACTTGCCGGCGGCGAGCTGTTCGGCAATGCCATGGCGGTCGCTGCCGCGCTCACCTACGGATGCTTCGCGGTCGCGCTCAGGATTCGGCGCGGCGCTGACATGCTGCCGGCCGTCGTCATTGCCGGCACGTTCTCGGCTGCGGTGGCCTTGGTCGCCCAGCAGGGTGACGTTCTCATCTCATGGCACGACAGCGCGATGAGCATCGGCATGGGCCTCTTCACCATGAGCACGAGCTTCGCCCTGTTCACGGCGGGCGCGCGGCACGTGGCGGCGGCCCCCGCCATTCTCTTGGCGGAAATGGAGGTCGTATTCGGGCCCCTCTGGGTTCTTCTCCTTTTTGGCGAGGTCCCGTCCATGCTGTCCTTGGTCGGCGGCGCGCTCGTGCTGGCAGCGATCACCGGCCACGCGCTATGGAGTATGAGGCACGGCGGCTCGTCTCCTGAGCCCGCACCGCCGCCCCTCATGGATTGAGCGGCCCGGCCGGCAGTCCTATAACCCTAGCCGTCAATGGCGGTGGAGATGCGACCCCATGGGCACGGCGGACAACCTCGCCCTCGTGAAAGAGTGGTTTCGGCTGCTTGCGGAGGGCGCCTATGAAGGCATGCACGCCCTGCAGACGGCCGACGTCGAGTGGGACTGCCTTTCGGGCGCGTCCGAAGGCATCGTGCCTTGGGTCGGCGTGTTCAAAGGCCGTGCCGGCGTCGATGAGTGCCTTGCGCGATTCGCCGGTGCCGTCGAGTCGGAGTCGTTCGAGCTCAAGGATTTTCTCGCGAGCGAAGACGGCACGATCGCGGTCATCGGTCGCACCGTGCTGATCGAGAGGAAAAATCGCCGGCGCTTTCACATCGACTTTGTCGAATATTTTCGCTTTCGCGACGGCGAGATCGCCTACGTCCGCGTGTTTGGCGATACGGCGCTGGCGAATGCCGTCTTCAGCGGGCGGTAGGACGCGAGGGGGCCGGGCGTGGGAGAGGGAGAGGAGATATGAGGGCTGCGCGCTACCACACACCGGGTAAGCCGCTTCGGATCGAGGACATTCCTGAGCCCACGCTCCGCCCCGGCAGCGCCATCGTCCGCGTGGTGAGCACCTTTGTCGCGCCCTACGTCCAGGAAATGGTGGACGCGACACAACCCTACGGCTTTCCCCCGCTGCCGTTCACGCCCGGCATGGACTCGATCGGCGTCATCGAGCAAGTGGCCGATGATGTGCGTGGTCTCGAGGTCGGCGAGACGGTCTTCTGCGACCATTATTACACTGCGACCAATCTCACCTCGCGCGCCGAGTCCTGCTACATCGGCGTGTTCGGCAAGGGCGAGGCGTCCCAGGCCATCATGGCGCGCTGGCGCGACGGCAGCTTCGCCGAGAAGATGATCCTCCCCGCTGAGTGCTTCACGCCACTCCGCAGCGCCGCGCGCGTCCATGTCGATCTCCTCGTCCGTCTCGGCTGGTTCGGCACATGCTACGGCGCTTTTCTCCGCGCCGAGCTGCGCCCCGGCCAGACCGTCGTGGTCAACGCCGCGACCGGCCTTGTCGGGACCTGCGGTGTTCTCCTCGCGCGCGCGATGGGCGCGGGGCGGATCGTTGCGGTCGGTCGCAAGAGGGCCGTCCTCAAGGAGCTCGAGGCGCTCGATCCGCGCCTCATCCTGTCGCTTCCGGCGGATTCGCCAGACGCGGCGAAGGCGCTCAAGGACGCCGCACGGGGCGCCGACGTCGTGCTCGACTGCGTGGGCGACATCACCGATCCCACCAGCACCAACAATGCCCTGGCCTCGCTCGGACCCTTCGGGACCGCGGTCCTTGTCGGCGGCCTCAATGCGCCGCTTGCGATCAATGCCAAATGGGTGCTCGACCAGCAGGTGCGAATCCTCGGCTCGTCCTGGTTCCCGCGCTGGGCCAGTGCCGCCATGCTGGCCATGATCGGGAACGGTACCCTCGATGTGAGCGCCTTGCGCGCCCATCGCTACCCGCTCGAGCGAGTCAACGAAGCGGCGGCGGCGGCCGCAAAGGGCCCCGGCGGCTTCGATCACGTCGTTCTTGTGCCCTAGCCTCGAGCGCATGCAGGCCGGCCGAGGCGCCCCATGACGAAGACCATACTCCGCGGTCGCTTTGTGGTGAGCGACCCTGCGCTCCTGCCGGAGGCAGGGATCGTCGAGGACGCGGGCGTGCTCGTCGCCGGCGACACGGTCGAGGCGGTCGGTCCGTTCGAGGCGCTCGCGCGCGCCAACGCCGATGCCGCCGTCTTAGGCTCGGACCGCCACATGGTGATCCCCGGATTGATCAACGCGCATCATCACGGGCGCGGCCTTGCGGCCATACGTCTTGGCGTGCTCGATGACACGCTCGAACGGTGGATGCTCGATTGGTTCGCGCAGGCGCCGCTCGACGTCTATCTCGACACGCTTCACGCCAATTTGCGCATGATCCGCTCGGGCGTGACGACGGTCATCCACTCCGGCTACGCCCGC
This sequence comes from Alphaproteobacteria bacterium, assembly GCA_046349515.1. Lineage (GTDB taxonomy): Bacteria > Pseudomonadota > Alphaproteobacteria > CADEGL01 > CADEGL01 > JBGPGW01. The sequence continues at coordinate 81,474 of JAXMCE010000003.1, forward strand.
ACGCCCCATGCGATCGAGGCCGAGACCCGTGCGGCCCTCGCGGCCTATGTCGATGCCGGCCTCCGCGTCGCCTACGCGGTCGGATTCGAGGATCGGCTCTGGCCGGTTCACGACGAAGACGGCCGCTTTCTGGCCTCGCTTCCGGCCGAGCTTGCGGAGCGGACCCGCACCACCTTCGCCCCGGCCTCGGCCGGCGATGTCGACGAATACTTCGCGCTCATGGACCATCTTCGCGAAGATTACGGCGGCGAGGCCCTCGTGACGCTCCTCTGCAGCCCAAGTTGGCCCATCTGGTGCTCGGACGCGTTCCTTGAGCGAGTGGCGATGGAAGCGCGGAGGCGCGGCCTCGGGATCCATACCCATGCGCTTGAGTCGCCGCTCGAGCGTGCGTGGTACGAGCGTTGTCGCGGCGAGAGTGCGGTCGTCCAACTCCACAATCTGGGGCTGCTGGGGCCGAAGACCTCGCTCGCACACGGCACCTGGCTGTCGGAAGATGACATCGCGCTTGTTGCCGCAACCGGCACGTCCGTCTGCCACAATGCGAGTTCGAATCTGCGCCTTCACAATGGCATAGCGCCCGTCGCGCGCATGCTCGCTGCTGGAGTCAATCTCGGCATCGGCATGGACAGCTATACTCTCAACGGCGAGGACGACATGCTGGAGGAGATGCGCCTCGTCGCTGCCCTGCACCGGCAACCGACGGGCGCGCCATTTTCGGCGCATCCCCAGTCCGGCGACGTCCTGCGCATGGCGACGGTGGGTGGCGCCCGTGCGTCGGCCATCGAAGCGCGCCTTGGCACCTTGCTCGCCGGCAGTGCCGCCGATGCGGTGCTCATCGACTTCGCGGCCCTGTCGCATCCCTATCTCGACCCGCGCGTGTCGCCCATCGATGGCCTTATCGCGCTGGCGCGGCCCAAGCACGTCGATACGGTGATGATCGCCGGCAAGCTCGTGCTGGAGAAGGGACGATTCCGCGGCGTTGATGAGGCCGGCATCGAAGCCCAGCTAGCCGCCGTCGCGGCGCGCGGACCCGATTCTGCCCACCAGGCATTCGCCGCGTTGATCGACGAATTGAAGCCCCACATCGCGCGATACTACGAAACCTGGGCGCTAGAGCCCGCGCCGGCCTCGTTCTATCAGGTCAATCGCCGCCGCTGAGCGCGCGCGTTCAACGCGGCAGTTGGGCGAGGAACGGCTCGACCGCCGCCAGGACCGCGCGCGGCTGCTCGAGGGCGATCGCGTGGCCGGCTGCAGGGATAAGGGCGCGCTTGGCCCCCTTGATGCCGGCATGGAGCGCATCCGAGCCCTCATGCCAATACTCCTCGTCCCCAACGACGACGAGCGTCGGGCAGGACACCGAAGCCAGCTGGCCCGCGAGATCGAAGGTCCGACAATTGGCGATGTCGGCCTTGCACGTCAGGGGCGGCGTCGCGCGCAGCTGACGGTCATAGGCATCGCGGATGGCGGGCGAGGTCGATTTCGCGAACAGGAAGGGCAGATTGTCCCGGTAGGCCTTGTCCGTGTCGCCGTCCCAGCTCGCGATCTCGTCATCGCTGATCGACCAGCGCGGAGCGGAGCTCAGGGGGATGATCGCTTTCACGCGCTGGCCATGGTGGATCGCGAAATCGACCGCCATCGAACCGCCCATCGAATGTCCGAAGAACACGAAGGGCGGGAGCGCGAGAGTCTCGACGAGCGCCGCGAAGAACCGCCGGTAGCCGATGGCGCTGTCGAGGGGCGGACCCTCGCTGCCGCCGCGACCGGGCAGGTCGACCGCGATCGGCGTGTGGGCGCGTGCGAGCGGGTCGATCAGGTGTTGCCAATAGCGATGGTCGTCATAGGCGCCATGGACGAGAAGAATCACATGGCCCTGGGGCTTCTGGAAGTCGCGTGGGGCGACCACATGAACCGTGCGACCGGCGACGCGGAGATCGGGCATGGCGATCACATCCTTGAGGCAATGTTCCTTGGCGGATGGTTAGAGCACGGCCAGAGCCAATAGGCCACCGGCGAGGCTCGCTCCGAGTGGCAAGACGAGGCGGGCGCCGAAGCGAAGCCCCGCGAGTCGTGTGGCGATGACAGCCTTCGTCAGGGTGTTCGTGGCCACGGCAATGAGAAGGGCGACGAGGGCCACCTCCGGTGCCAGCGCGCCGCCGGCCATACGTCCGACGGATAAGGCAATGGCATCGACGTCGGTGATGCCGGTCACGGCCGCAAGCAAGTAAAGACCTGTGCTGCCCATCCATGTCCTGAGCGCCTCCGCCATCAGCATGACGACCGCGAGGAAGATTCCAAAACGAACGGCGAGCCATAGCTCGAAGGGATTGCGCGGGAGGAGGGCGCGGCCCGTATTGGTCTCGCCGCGGCGATCGAGGAGCATGGCGGCCGTGGCCGCATAGCCCGCGAGCATCGCGGCAATGAAGGCGGGCGCGAGGGTCGGAAGCAAGGTCGGGCGGATCACGGCAAGGATGACCAGCACGCGCGGGAACATCGTGGAGGAGGCGAGACCGATCCCTCCTGCGAGAAGGCGATGGTGATCGGTCTTGCCATGCGCGAGGCGACTGAGACTTACCGCGACGGCGGTCGAGGACACGAGGCCTCCGGCGAGTGCCGCGACGACGATGCCGCGCCGCTCGCCGGCAAGCTTGATGGCGGCGTAGCCTGCGAACGAAATGGCTGCGACCAGTACCACCATCCACCAGAGCTGGTACGGGTTGAGCGCCTGCCACGGCCCGAAACCGCGATCGGGCAGCACGGGAAGAAGGACGACCGAAATGACCAGAAGCTTCAAGATGGACAGCAACTCATCGTAAGAGAGGCGCTCGACCCAACGGTGGACGACCGGCTTGATGCCGAGGAGAAGCGCTGTCACCACCGCACCCCCTGCCGCGACCGCCATGGGCCCGCGTACGGCCAAGGCGCCTAAGCCGAAGGTGATGAAGGCCGCGATCGTGGTGGTGACGCCGTAGTCTTTGGTGATTTCGGCGGCACGCAAGCGGAACGCGACCATGGCGCCGGCGAAGGCGAGGAAGGCCGCCGCCAGCACCAGCTCGCCCAGCGTCGCGCCGAGCAGCGCCCACAATCCGCCGAGGAAGCCGGCGAGCGCGAAACTGCGGACGCCGGCGACGCGGCCGCCTTCCGGCTCGCTCCGCTCGTGCCAGCCGCGCTCGACCCCGATGAGCACGCCAAGCGCGAGGGCGAGAGCCAGTCGCTCGAATGCGTCGATTTCGCCCATGGGACGTCCTGCCTCACCGCCGAGGGGAACCGCCCGGCCTTCTTCATTCTCGCACGGACATGTTAGCCTCCGCGAGGGATGGCCGTCGTCCCGAGGAGGGCTCTTTGGAAGCCAACGACAACGAAGCGCCTAGAGCGCGGGCCTGCCCGATCTGCGGGCGACCGGCCGAAGCGCGTCACAAGCCGTTCTGCTCGCCGCGCTGCGCCGATGTCGATCTGGCGCGCTGGCTGACGGGGGCCTATGTCGTCGCGACGGACGAGGAACCGGAGGCCGAGGACAGCGTGCCCTCTGCCCGCGACGGCGAGGCCTGAGGGCGCGCGTGGTCGCGCCTAGGGCGCGACGATCAGCGTGACTCCGTCGGCTGCGGTGACGCGCACCGCCGTTCCGGCGGGCAGATCCGGTCCCTTGACGGGCCACACCGTATCGCCCAGCCGCATCTGCCCTCGGCCATTCTCGATCGCGGTTTCAAGGGTGCCCCGCTCGCCCACGAGGCGCGACGCGCCGACGTTGACGGTGCTCTCCCGTTGGCCTCTCAGTCGCAACGCCACGACCACCGCGATCGCCGCCAAGATGATGAACGCGATGATCTGGTACTCCCAGCCGATCGCGGGCCAGATGAGCACGGCGAATCCGACGATGAGCGCGGTCGCGCCGAGCCATACGAGTGCCGCACCCGGAATGACGACCTCGGCAACGACGAGGATGACTCCGGCGGCAATCCAGTGCCACGCCTCGAGAATCACGGGCGGTTCCCCGGCGAGGACGGAATCGGCGACCGGGCAGCGCCGGCGGCGGCACTGCGCGCGGTGATCGCGTCCTTGGCAAGCTCGCTGATCCCTGCGAGCGCGCCGAGGACGCCGGACGCCTCCATCGGCATGAGAACGAGCTTCTGGTTCGGGCTTTCCGCCAGCTTGCCGAAGGCCTCGACGTATTTCTGCGCGACGAAGTAGTTGATCGCCGCGATATTGCCGCCGGCGATCGCGTGGCTCACCATCTCGGTCGCTTTCGCTTCCGCCTGGGCGAGACGTTCGCGCGCCTCAGCATCGCGGTAGGCAGCTTCGCGCCGGCCTTCGGCCTGGAGGATGGCCGACTGCTTTTCACCTTCGGCGCGGAGGATCGATGCCTGCCGATCGCCCTCGGCGGTCAGGATGTCCGCGCGCTTGTTCCGCTCGGCCGTCATCTGCTTGGCCATGGCCTCGAGCAGATTGCCGGGCGGCTCGATGTTGCGAAGCTCGATGCGGGTGACCTTGGCTCCCCACGGCGTGGTCGCGCTGTCGATCACGGTCAAGAGGCGCTTGTTGATCTGGTCGCGCTGGGACAGCACCTCGTCCAGATCCATGGCACCGATGACGGAGCGGATGTTGGTCATGGCCAGGTTGACAAGGGCCAATTCCAAATCCTGCACCTCGTAGGACGCTTTGGCCGCGTCGAGGACCTGGAAGAAGACGATGCCATCCGCGGCGACGGTGGCGTTGTCCTTGGTGATCACCTCTTGGCGCGGAATGTCGATCACCGTCTCCATCATGGAGACCTTGTGACCGATGGTCTCGATGTAGGGAACGATGAGGCTCAGGCCAGGTGAGAGCGTTCGCACATAGCGCCCGAACCGTTCGAGCGTCCATTCCTGGCCTTGGGGCACGGTCTTGACCCCTGCGAGCAAAGTGATGACGGCGAGCAGGAGGATGAAAAGCAAAACAACCAAAGTGGCGATCGACCCTTCTGACATTGGTGCCTCCCCAGGCGACGGTCCAAGGACTCTAGGCAGGCGGTCCCCCGGGCTCAAGTCGGGCGGCCGCCATGCCGTTGCGGGATCGACACAATGGGCGGACAAGGTGCCGAAACGATGGTGAAATTGGGGTCTCCCCGCGGCGGAAGGCGGATCGGCCGACCGTCGTCCGTCGGATCAAGTGCGAAAGCGGCGGGACTAGGCCGCCGCGCGGTGCCCGGTTGGCGGGCCCGCGTCCCGGATGAGGCGCTCGGCGGGAAAGTAGGCGCTCACGCGCGTGCCGATCCCTTTGGAACTTTCGATTTCGAGGCGGCCGCCGTGGAGCTCCACCAGCTTCTTGGTCAGAGGAATGCCGAGACCCGTTCCTTGCTGCTTTCTTGTGAAGCTGCTGTCCACCTGGCCGAAGGGTTCGAGGACGGTCTGCATTTCTTCAGGGGCGATCCCGATCCCTGTATCTGTGATGCGCACAGCCAGCTCACCATCCTCCGTCACCGAAGCTTCGACCGTGACCGAGCCTCCCGGGGGGGTGAATTTGACGGCGTTGGTCAGGATGTTGAGAAGGACCTGCCGGACTTTCGTCTCGTCGGCCAGGAGGGTTGGGAGGGATGGGTCGAGCCGCGTGCCGACCGTCAATCCGCCAGCGCGCGCCCGATCGTCGATGAGGCGCAGGGCTGCGTCGATCGCATCCTGGATGTCGACAGTATCGTCACAGAGCATCGCCTTGCCGGAATTGATCTTGGCGATGTCTAGGATGTCGTTGATCAATTGGAGAAGGTGGGTGCCGCTGGCGTGGATATCCTTGGCATATTCGCAGTAAGTGGCGTTGCCGATGGGGCCGAACAGCTCCTGGTTCATAATGTCGGAAAATCCGATCACGGCGTTGAGTGGCGTGCGCAGCTCGTGACTCATATTGGCGAGGAACAGGCTTTTTGCTTGATTCGCTGCGTTGGCCTGCTCTATGGCGGCCTCGAGCGCCGATTCATGCGCAAGCCTGTCGGACACGTCTCTCACGGCGCCGATGAATTGACGTTTTCCGCGGAGCCACATTTCAGTCACGAACAGCTCGATGGGAAAGCGGGTGCCGTTTTGCCGCCGCGCCTCGAGAACGCGTCCCGATGTCCCGATAATCTTGCGCGTTCCCGTCCGCAGATAGTTGTCGAGATAGAGGTCGTGGGCCGAGCGATGCGGTTCCGGCATGAGCATCGAGACGTTTTTCCCGATGACGTCTTGCGCCGCGTAGCCAAAGGCCCGCTCTGCCGCCGGGTTGAACGACGTAATTGCCCCACGCTCGTCGATCGTGATGATCATCTCGCTCACATTGTCGACGACGCCCTTGAGCCATGCGTCCTTCTCAACGAGCTTGTCTTCCCGGTCCTTTCGCTTGTCAGTCTCGCGGAGGTGGGACACCCAGATCCAGCACAAGATATTGAGGAGGATGACGGCGGGGCTGCCGAGCAGGGCCGCGAAGATCTCGCTCCACCATGATGGCTGGACGATAACGACGACTAGCCAAGCGAGGCTCGTCGCGGCCGATCCGGCGATGATGACCTGTGCGGCGACGCGCCGCCGCAGCGGTTGCGGGAATCCAGCTTTCATGTCTGGTTACCTCGGTTCGCTCACTCCCTGCCGTGCGAGGGCCCTTCAGGCCGCCCTGTGTTTCCTGCGACCAATGTCGCACACGCCTCGGTCAAACGTCGCAATGCCAGACGGTGCAGTATTTCGGGCGCGACAATACTCAAGATTGGCCTGACGGTGGCATGGGTCGAATTTTTGAATGGAGGTCTTAAGCAACGAATAACGGCGAGAGAGCCGTGTCGTTTTCTCAAGAAACTCGGTGACTAGTTTCGAGCGGAAATCAATCTTTCGATGAATTGCTATGATTATTGTTTGGACTCGTCTTCGTGAAGAAGAAAATCTAACCTATGTTTAGTTGAAATGTTTGCAATTTTCATCAAGGCGACTTCGCCCGCGCAATTTTGATTTTCCATCAATGATCGAGCCACTGTCCAAACGCTGATAGCCGGAAGGGCAAGGACAGACATGTGCGTGCATTCTTCTCCGAGAATAACCGCGGCCAGGGGATGATCGAACTCTCGCATCGCAAGCGCGTCCTGCGTGTCAGGGACAGGCGGAATCTCCTCGACCTTTCTCGGCGTTGAGCGGTCTGTTCCGATGTGACGGAGCGCGTTCAGCTTGTGCGAAAGCCAACGGAATGGATTGCTTCCGCCGGCCCACGTTGTTCCGGCCGGGCGGCGGCCACCGCCGAATCCGCTTGCACGCTTGCCGGTTCTCACGCATCGCTTGGGCAAGTTGTTGAAGAGGGAGGATCCCATGCCGGTCAGCAAGCGCCCGACACCGTTCAATCGGCAGGAATATCTGGCGCGCCTTGCGCGCTGCAAAGCCAAGATGGACTCGCTCGGTGCCGACGTGCTGCTGGTCTGCGACGGCGCCAATATCACCTACCTCACGGGCTACAATTCCGAGTCAGGCTATGTCGCGCAGGGCCTGCTCGTGGATTTGGCGGAGGAAGAGCCGACGCTGTTCCTTCGCCGCCAGGACGCACCCGCCGGGCTCCACACTTGCTTCATGGCGCGCGAGCGGGTGATCGGCTATCCCGAGAGCTATATCGGGCATGCGACGCTCGATGGCTTCGACTTCATCGTGGATCACATGGTCGCGAAACGCAGGGACCGGGCGCGGATCGGGATCGAATTCGGCTCGGTCTCCGGTGCGACGCTCGAGAAGCTGAGGGCACGTCTGTCGAACGCGCGAATCCTCGATGCGAGCGCTCTCGTCACCTGGCTGCGCATCGTCAAATCGCCACTCGAGATCGCGGTCCTGCGCGAAGCGGCCACGATCACCGATGCCGCTATGGCGCGGGCACTCGAGGTCATCCGACCGGGCGTGCGCGAGTGCGATGCGGCGGCCGAGATCACGGCGCAGCTCGTGCGCGGCACGCCGCAGTTCGGCGGCGATCGCAGCTCGTTCCCGCTCATGCCCTGCGGCACGAATACGGGAACATCTCATATCACCTGGACCGAGGCGCCGTTCGCCAAGGGCACCCATGTCAACATCGAGATCGGCGGATGCCGGCATCGCTACGTGTCGGCGCTCATGCGCACGGTCTCGATCGGCGAGCCGTCGGCCAAGCTCAAATCCCTCCATGGCGCGATGGTCGAGGGGTCGGAAGCCGCGCTCGCCGCGGTGCGCCCCGGTTCGACCTGCGGGGCCGTCGCACGCGCCTTCGGCGCGGTCGTCGAGAAGGCCGGGTTCGTCAAGGATTCGCGCTGCGGCTATCCGATCGGCATCAACTGGCTCGAGCCGAGCGCGAGCCTCCGCACCGATGATCCGACGGTGCTGGAGGAGAACATGACGTTCCATCTCATGCTCGGCATGTGGATCGAGGAGGACTTCGGCGCCGTGCTCAGCGAGACGTTTCGTGTGACCGATCGGGGCGGCGAGGTTTTCGGCAAGACCCCTCGCCGGCTCTTCACCGTCTAGGGTCGAGGACGCTTCCGGGCGATGCTCCGCTGGTTGGAGACGCCCTCCTTCGCGGCGCGCGAAGTCGCCGGAGTCTGCGGATTTGAGGGCTTTTTCGGGAATGTGAGGTGCCTGTGCTGGACAGGCGAAGCGAAGTTTTCTATAAGCGCGACCCGTGCCCAGGTAGCTCAGTTGGTAGAGCAGCGGACTGAAAATCCGCGTGTCGCTGGTTCGATTCCGGCCCTGGGCACCATTTAACCTCTTCTCATCGCATCCGAGAGACGAGAAGAGGTTCCGCCTCCGCGTTCATTCCTTGTAGACGAGCTCGAAGGTCTCGCAGACGCAAGGCGTGTCCTCGCGCCATTCCTTGCCCCAGGCCTTGCACTGCCGGTTGAAGAAACCGTGGTGGGCGTCGTGCCAGTACTTGAAGCTGCCATCGCCCTCGTTCTCGACGGACGCGAAGTCCTGGCCGATCGTGTTGAAAGGGCGTACCTCGATCTCCGTGATTCGAACGAGGCAGAGAGGCGCATTCTTGCTGTCGAGGACGACCCAGTACGTGCCGACGTCCCGGCGTTTGATCCCCGTTACCTCGAAGTCGAGCGCCATGTGGCATGTTCCGCGCTTGATACCCTGTGCGCAGAGCCCGCTGATGTAGTCGACGCGCGGGGTGAACTCGGGACTCGCGAAGGTGAGGGCCACGTAGTCGTTGGCCGAAATGCCCATGGCCTTTCGCGCCCGCTGCCAGAACGCCTCGACCTCGACTGTCTTCGTCCCGATCATGGTCCGCCTCCCGTTTCGATCGTTGCCGGAGATGCCCCCGGCGCGTGACGTGCAACGCGGCGACAGTCACGCGCATTTCTCTCGCCTTGGCAAGTCCGCGCCGGCCTCGCTGCCGTTCCTGAAGCCGCCGTCACTGTTCTACCCTCCGATCCGTTGCCCGCCGCTTCACGTCGACGCGACGGGCACGGAGGAATGCAAGAGTCTCCTCGAGGCCTGGTGCCGCGACCGGGCCGTGGCGGGTCGTCGAAATCGCGGCGGCGGCGTTGGCGAGCACCGCGGCATCATGGGGCATGTAGCCGTGCTGCGATGAGGCGATGAAGGCGCCATCGTGCGTGTCCCCGGCGCCCGTGGTGTCCACGGTCTCAACCGCAAATCCGTCGATGTGCTGAACGCCGTTGCCGGGCGTCGCGAGCCAGCAGCCCTCGGCACCGCAACGAACGAGCGCGCCCTGGCGTCCTTGGGAGAGCCGGCGCGCAGCGGCCGCAGGATCCGCGAGGCCTGTGAGTGAGCGCGCCTCGCGGGCATTGGCGCTCACCCAATCGGCGCGCGCGAGCGCCGCGTCGAGATGGGCTTCGGGGATGGCCGCGACCATGGGGCCCGGGTCGAAGAAAAAGTGCCGACCCCGCGGCAGGCGCGCGAGCCACGGAACGAACGCCCGCGCGCTGTGTTCCTTGTAAAGCGAATAGCCGCTGAGAAGCACCCAATCGAATTCCGCGACAGGAACACGATCGAGACTGGCCGGATCGATGCGCCGCTCGGCGCCATGACGCGAGATGAAGCTGCGCTCGCCTCGGGGGTCGACGAGGACGACGCAGCTTCCCTGGTCGATCGAGGCCTGCCCCTCCATCAGGGCAGGGATGTGGTGGTCCCGGAGCTGAGTGCGGGCGATGTCGGCGAGCGCGCCCGTGCCGAGCGCACCGCCATACGAAACGGCGATGCCGAATCGCTTCGCGGCGACCATGGCGTTGAACCCGCCCCCCGCAGTGATGACAGTGTCCACCGCTTCGACTTCCTCGCCCGGCGATGGGAGATGAGGGACGCGGTGCACGAAATCGACGACGATCCCGGACATCTGAAGAAGGCCACCGCTCATGGTGCGTCCTCGGGAGAGGCGGCCGCACGGGAACGCAAGCGCAGGAGCCCGGCGACCACGGGACCGAGGTCGAGCCGATTGATGGCGATCACCGTGTCGACCTTGTCCTGCGGAAGTGCCGCACTGCCGGCGCACGCCGCGCACATGCCGCACGCGATCGCACCGATCGTATCCGTGTCGCCCCCGATGTTCGCCGCGACCACCGCGGCTTGCCATGCTTCGGCATCGGCGAGTCGGGCAATCGCAAAGGCCATGGGAACGGATTCGACGGCCGCAACGCTGGTGCCGATCTTTGCGGCGATGCCATCGACGGCGGCAATACCCGGTGCGCGCCGGGCCAGCACCAGCGCGTCTTCGATTCGGGATGATAGGTGAGCTGGATCTGCACCGTGGCCGCATGTCTCGCCCATGCGCGCTGCTTCGATGGCCAAAGGGATCGCGTCTTCGAAGCTGGCGCCGTCGACGCCCGCGCTCACGACGGCCGCGACCGCCGCGGCGGCGCCGATGGCCTCGCCCGTGTTGTGCGTGACGCGGCAGGTCTCTTCGACGCGCTCGACGAAGCGTTTGAGCGGATGAAGCGGCATCGCGAGCCCGACGGGCGTGATGCGCATGGCGGCCCCATTGGTCGTGCCGTGGCGGCCTGTCTCGCTCGCTGGCACGCCGCGCGCCAGAGCGTCGATCGCGCGTTTGGTCGAAGGACCAAGGAGGTCGTGGATGCCGCGCTCCCGCGTGCCTCTCTCCCATGCGGTCAAAGCCAATGCCCATGCGTTTTCGTCGAAGGCGCCGTGCCGTTCGATGAGATGCGCGGCGAGGAGGAGACTTTGCTCGGTATCATCGGTGATCGTGCCGGCCGCGAGGCCCGCGCTCACGGGTTGGTTGGACGCCGCGGCCACAAGGTCGCTAATGCGCCCATAGGTCGCGCGGATCTGGTCTCGGTTGAGAGACTGGGTGGGCATCCCCATCGCATCACCGATCGCCACGCCGAGCAGGGCGCCAAGGGCCCTGTCGCGGGCGAGATCGTGGGAGCGGAGACTTTTCATTGCAGGTCCGGCCGGCGGTATTTTCCTTGACCGGTCATCCGAATAGGCCTCTGCTCTCGTCCGACGTGGAACCTGACCACAGGGGCGCGCGCGTGGGTGTTCACAACCATACGGGCGAATTGGCGCGAGCCGCCGATGTCCTGGTCAAGGATCACTTCTGCGTTCAGCCGGATGAAAGCATTCTCATCACGGCCGATAGTGCGACAGATCCCGCCCTGATTGAAGCGATCATGGCCAGCGCCTCTCTCGCTGGCGCGAAGCCGGCGGTCATGATCATCCCCCGGTTGCCGTTTCAAGGCACCCTCGCGGATTCCTATGTGACCGACCCTTTGAAGGCGGCCGTGAGGCACTGCGATGTCTGGTTCGACCTGACCTTCCCGTACCTGGCCGGGTCGCACACATACGACAACGCGCTCAGGGAGAAGCGCGCCCGCTATCTTCTTCTCGGCGATACCAACGGCGCATCGCTCGCGCGCCTCTACGGCAAGATCGATTTTGACCGGCTGTTCGATGTCCAATCCGCGATCGATCGCTTCTTCGCGGATTCCGAAGGGAAGACCTGCCGCGTGACGAGTCCGCTGGGGACCGATTTCACCTTTTCGATCGGAAAGCCCGCGACGCAGAAGACGCGTTTTGCGAACCAGCCGGGTTCGCAGACTGTGCCGGGTTCGGCCATCATGTTTCCAGAACCCGAAAGCGTGCGCGGCACCGTTGTGCTCGAGGCCACGTTTCACGAGTACTACACCCATCTCTCTTCGCCGATCACCTTGAACGTCGACGGCAAGATCCAGGGTGTCAAGAACGGAGGGGCGGAGGCCAGGGTGCTGGATCGCGCCCTCCGGCGCGCGGGCTCCGGCTCCTATGGTTACTTGATCCATTTCACATATGGCTTCCATCCGGCGGCCATGTTCACCGGTCGGTCCTTCATCGAAGACATTCGCGTCGTCGGCCACAATGCGATCGGCCTCGGCCTTCCCTGGTGGGTCCCGGGCGGGGGAGAGAACCATCCCGATGGGGTCGTCACCAACCAATCAATGTGGATCGATGAGACGCAGGTCGTGGCCGACGGCGCGTTCGTCTATCCGCATGACATTGCCCAGCGCGCCGCGCGGCTCGAGCCGCGTTACGGCTGAGGCCTCGGGGCAGGCGGGGGAGGAAGGCGGACGTGAACGGATTTCGGTCGACGCAGGACTATGCGCTTTCCCGCGCGCCGCTGGATCTCGCGCGCCATACGCCCGGGTTCATCTACGCCTCGCAAGAGGTGTTCGAGCGCGAGAAACGCCGCTTGTTCATGAAGGACTGGATTTGCGTCGCCAGGGTCGAAGAACTCGAACATCCCGGCGATTATTTGACGCACATCGTCATGGGAGAACCCTTGCTCGTGACGCGCGATGAATTGGGCGAGCTTCATGCCTTCTACAATGTCTGTGCGCATCGCGGTGTCGAGGTTGCGCAAGGGTGCGGCAACGCCAAGCGGTTCAAGTGCCCCTACCACGCCTGGACTTACGACTTGTCGGGCAAGCTTCTCGGCGCGCCCTTCATGAAGGAGACGACGAATTTCGAGCCTGGCGCCAACGGGCTCAAGCCCATCCGGCTCGGGCTCTGGGCCGGTTGGATCTTCATCAGTTTCAATCCGGACGTCGAACCGCTCGAGACCTTCGTCGCGTTTTTCGAGGACGAGTATGGTTGGCTCCGCCAGGAGGACTGCCGGCTGGCCTACAAGTTCGTGACGGAGTTCGATTGCAACTGGAAGCTCTGCTACGAGAACTTGATGGACATCTACCATGTCGGCACGCTTCACGCGAACACGATCGGCCGGCATCAGCGGCAAGGCAACGATAGCCACCGGTTCAATCTCGGCCCGCGCGGGCGCCTCAGCATCCACTACGAGGCGCTCACCATGTCGCCGGACGGAAAGTCCCGGGTCGGCAAGATGCCGTGGCTGGCGAACCATCCGGAAAATTTCGCGCGGGTCGGCTTCATGCCGCCCAACATGAATCTTCTCGCGCGCTGCGACTACGTCCGTCCGTTCCTCCACTGGCCGCTCGCGCCGGACAAGACGCGGTCGGTCGCGTATTTCCTTTTCCCCAAGGAGAAGTTCGAGGAGCCGGGATTCGAAGACCACATCCAGGTCTATGTCGACTATCTGACCAAAGTCCTCGACGAGGACCGGGCGATGGTCCAATCGCTGCAGCGCGCCATGAACACGGACGGTTTCAAGCCGGGGCCCATGTCCTTCCTCGAGAAGGCGATCCACCACGTGATCGGCTATCACCTGGAGCGCGTCTTCGACGATTCGGGCGCGTGAGGTCCGTCATGATGCGCCCGCAGCATCTGGCGCGCGAGTCGTCGTGTGAGCGCGACTCCGGGCGACCATGGGCGCGCGGCCGTGCAGGTTAGGTTCGTCGATGTCGACGGCGTACCGACCCGCTGCTTCATGGCGGGTAAGGAGGGTGCTTACCCGATCCTCCTTCTCCATGGCATCACGCTCAACGCGGAGATCTGGCTGCGCAACATCGACGCGCTCGCATGCGATTTCCGTGTTGTTGCCCCGGACATGCTGGGGCATGGCTACACGGGCCCCGTTGCGATCGACCGCGGCCCAATTCTCGCGCGAAAATTGGCCCATCTCCGCCGTCTCGTCGACCGGCTCGGCTTCGACCGCTTTTGCGCGAGCGGCTCCTCCTACGGCGCTCTCGTCGCGATCCTGCTTTATTTCGATCTGCCGACGCGCGTCGACAAGCTCATCATCAACGGCAGCGGGTCGAGCTTCAACACCGACGCGCAACTCACGGCGGTCATGAAGAGCACTTATGACGACTTGAACGACGCCATCGGAGGCGCGAGCGCCGCGTTTTGGCGCGCGCGGTTGCAGAAGAGCTTCTTCGACCCTGGCAGGTTTCCCGACGAGCTTCTGCCGTCGCTCATGACCTGTTTTGCCCGATCATGGGCCGTCGAGGCGTGGCGGAAGTCGATTCTCGATCTTCTCGACCTCGAGTCGCTTCGGCCGTTCCGCGTACTTGACCGGCTCGAGGCCATCGCCGCGCCGTCCCTGGTCGTATGGGGGCGGGAAGATCGGGGTGCGATCTATGAAAGTGCCGTTGAGGCCGTGCGCCGCATGCCCAAGGCGCGCCTCGAGACGTTCGAGCAGTGTGGTCATTTCCCGATGATCGAGCATTCCGGCCGGTACAACGTGCTGGTGCGTGACTTTGTGGCTGGCGCATCGTGAAGATTGCCCAGTGGCTGGCCGTCAGCTCTGGCCTTCGCCGCAACTCATCATCCAGACGCGCCTGATTGTCCGCGCCCTCCGGGTACGGTGCGTTGACGGGTGTGTCCGTTCCACCCTCGCATAACGTTCTGTTAACGAATCTTGATGGTTGCGTTAACGGACACCTTACAGAGAGGTGGTATTCGGAACACCGTCTCCACCTTGCGGCTGATCGTCATGAGCACCGGTTCCCGTGATTCGTCCCTGCTGCAGGGATCGCGCAAGCGCTGGCCGCTCAACCGCGTGTACTACGCGCTGGCCGCCATCGACATCGTGACGGTCGCCGCCGCTGTCGTCATCGGTCACATGACGATGGGGATCGTGCGCGGTTTCGTCGAAGATAATCATTTCTGGGCTGATCGCGTGGCGACGCTGACGATGCTCCAGAGCATGGCGGGCCGCGTGAACGCACCCGGCAATGACGTGTTCCAAAGCCACAACGTCCAACGCGAGCAGCTCCGCCGGGACGACGCGATACATGAATTCCTCACGACGCTCCGGCAATTCACTGATGGCCTGGATGAGCGCCTGCCGCCGGCGTACTCGGACCGAATCGCCGCCGGCATCCAAGTCATCGCGGACGATCTTGCCCGCATGGTCGTGATCTCCGACGTCGTGTTCAGGAAATACGGCGCAGGCGACGTCAAGGGTGCCACGATCGCGATGGCCGAGATGGATCAGGTGCTCGGCGACATGACAACGGAGATCGGAGCGCTCAGCCGGGTCGTTCAATCGGTTCAGAATCGAACCTTCGAGGAACAGTTGGCCTATGCAGCCGACATTCAGGACTTCAAGAACCTCTACATCGGAATCGTTCTGCTGATGGTCGGGTTCGCGATCCTCTACGGCAATCGGATCGCGCGCGCGTTTCGCGAGGCCGACGCCGAGCGCCATCGGTTTCTTGCCGGCCTCGACGGAATCAGCGCGGGATTCGTGCACTTCGGACCCGATGGCCGCATCGTCAGCTGCAACAGGCGGTACCAGGAGATCTATTCCTTCGGGACCGGCTTCATCAGGCCGGGCGTGACGCTCGAGGAGATCCTTCGCTACGAGGCAGGGAAGGGCGCGTTTGGCGATGATCCGGAGGCGATCGAGCGTGCGATAGCGGCACGCCTTGCTTACCACGCGAACCCGGCGGACAAGCCGTTCGAGGAAAGCCATGTCGACGGGAAATGGGTGCTTTGCTTCGACGCCAAGACCCCCGATGGGGGAACCGTCGGCATCCGGATGGACGTCAGCTATCTGAAGAAGACCGAATCGGCCTTGCGCACGGCGATGACGGAGGCCGAGAACGCCAACAAGGCCAAGTCGCAGTTTCTCGCCAACATGAGCCATGAAATCCGCACGCCCATGAACGGCGTCATCGGCATGGCGGAGCTTCTCGCGCGCACCGCCCTCAACGACCATCAACGCAAGCTCGTCGGGACGATCCGGCGCTCCGGGCAGACCTTGCTCGAGATCATCAATGACGTCCTCGACTTCTCGCGCATCGAGGCAGGCCGGTTCGAGCTCGAACGAATCGCGTTTTCCATTGGCGAGGCGGTGGAGGACAATGTCGAGCTCCTGTCGGAGGCGGCGGCGCGGAAAGGGCTGAGCTTCACCTGCCACATCGCCGAGACCGTTCCGGCGCGCGTGTGGGGTGACTTGGTTCGCTTCAAGCAGGTCGTGGTCAATCTGCTGAGCAATGCGATCAAGTTCACGGATCGGGGTGCCGTCCGTATCGACGTGTCCGCGTCGCCCGAATGGGAGGGCCGCGTCAGTGTCACCGTGACGGTGCAGGATACGGGCATCGGGATGGGTGCCGAGGTGCGGTCCAAGCTGTTCTCTCCGTTCGAGCAGGCAGATGGCTCGATCACTCGGCGGTTTGGCGGAACCGGTCTGGGCCTGTCGATCTCGCAACGCATCATCGCGAAGATGGGCGGCCGAATCGATATCGAGAGCGAAGTGGGGCGGGGTTCCACGTTTCGTTTCACGGTTTCGTTCGACATCGCTCCGCCGGAAGAGGCGTCGGCCGCCCCCGCCCAAAGCCTTGGAGCGCGGCGCGCGCTCGTCGTCGTCGAGAACGGCGACAATCGGGAGATCCTGTGCCAGTATCTCGGGAGTTGGGGAATCGAAGCCATTTCCGCGTCGGCCGCTTCTGACGCCGTCGAGCGCCTTGACCGTTCGGTGCGAGAGAACACTCCCTTTGATCTCATTCTGGCCGATCTCGACGGGGCGCTCGATTCGAACGCGGCAAGACGCATCTGCGCCCATCCGGCATCATCGAAAGCGCATGTCGTGGGCGTGACCTCGAGTCAAAGCGCGGTCGAACCGGACTCGTCAGGACATTCGGGCATTGCATCCCTGATCGGCATGCCCGTGCGACGCTCGACCCTTCTCAACGAAATCATGCGTCTTTTTGCGGGAAGGACGGTGGGAGAGCCAAGGCGCGCTCACGAGAGCCAAGGCGCGACGGTCTCGGATCGCGTCGGCCGGACCGTGCACGTACTCGTCGCCGAAGACAACCCGGTGAATCAGCAAGTGACGGCGGGCCTTCTTGAAAGCCTTGGATGCACGGTGACGGTGGCCGCGACGGGTCGCGAGGCGGTCGAAGCCGTGGAGCGCGGCACGTTTGATATCGTCTTCATGGACTGCCAGATGCCGGAGATGGACGGCATGCAGGCGACGGAAGCGATTCGCGAACGCGAGCGCGGCGCAAGTGGACGCGGGCGGCTTCCAATCGTGGCGCTGACGGCGCATGCCTTCGAGGACGATCGGTCCCGGTGTCTCGCCGCGGGCATGGACGATTTCGCGAGCAAGCCGGTCGCTGCGGAGGTGCTGGAGGCGCTTCTCTTGCGCTGGGTGCAGTCTGCCTCGCCTGCCGTGACGGACACGCCGCCGTATCCGCCCATGGCGAAGGCCGAGCTGGCCGAGGGCAAGACAGCGCGCGACGATCTCCGCCAGAAGCTCGGTCCCGTGGTGTTGAAGCGCGTGGTCGACATCTATCTCAAGGCTGCGCCGAGTGACTTGTCGGCGCTTGGCAAGGCGATTGCCGACCGAGACGCGGAGACAGCGCGCAAGAAAGCCCATAGCCTCAAATCTGGCAGCGCCAATCTCGGCGCGAATGGCTTGGCCTCCCTGCTCCGGGACATCGAGATCGGGGCGGCCGATGGGCGGATCGGCGATGCGGCCGCTGCGTTCGCCAAGATCGAACGGGAATTCGAGAAAGTCCGCAGCGAACTCGAATCCGAACGCTGATCGCGATCCGATTGCGGGCTTGACCGTCCAGCCTTTGATCGCAGACGCCCGCTCTTGACAGTGCCGAGGCACTCCCGGAACGATGGGTTCGATGAACCGGGGGAGAATGCCATGAAGTTCGTGCTGCTGATCAAAGTGCATCCGTACGGCGCCAAAAAGTTCAAGGAACGTGGCCCGCGTGCCAAAGCGATGGCCGATTCGTTGGGCCTCAAAGTCCTCTTCATGTACTACACCCAGGGCGAGTACGATCTTGTCGAGGGCATCGAGGCACCGAGCGCCGAAGCGGTCCTGACTCATACGACCTGGTACGCGAAGCAAGGCTACGGCACGATGGTTGCCATGCCCGCCCACGATGCGGCTGTCATGCGCCGCGCAGATGCTGTCGCGAGCCGGCCGCCGCGTGCGCGGAGCCGCCGCGTCGCACGACGGCGCAAGATCGCGCGGCGCCGTCGTTGATTTTCTAGCCTGCTCCCGGCGTCAGTTCGTCGCTACGGAAGCGTGGGTCGTCGGTGTTTCCATGGTGGGACGCGGCGCGCCTTCGCGCTCTACGCCTGGGGAATCACCGGCATTCGAGCACGAGCGGGGCGAGCGCAGCGTCGACGCGCCGCCGCTTGGCGTTCCAGCCGACCGACATCCGGCACTCTGCCGCGTCGTCGGGAACGGGCTCGACGCTCGTGATGCTGGTTCCCTCATACTTGCAGCGCAGATAGAGCGGGCGGTCGCGGTAGTCCGCAAGAGTCCAGGTCTGGATGAGGACGTTGCCCTTGGTCGTCTCGGTGTCGGGATGGAGCGTGGCCGGGGCCTGCGGCTCCTTCACGGTCGGCGGATCGTTGACGACCGCCACGCTGTCGAGCAGATGGCGCTTGGATGACCCGGCCGGTTGCAGCCAGGGTTGGCAGGCCGCTTTGACCGACGGGGGCTGCCCCGCGGTTTGGGGCGCTTGGCGGGCTAGTACGTAGATGACGTTGTCGAGGGCCGTCACCGCTTTGTTCGGATCGATGAAATGGAAGTCGAACGCGCCCGTGTCGCATTGGAGGCCGGCTGTCGGCACCGGGCTGCGCGTGATGCCAAGGCGCGCCGCCTGCTTGTCGTCGGCAAGATTGCCTTGGAAGAGGCCTTTGGTCGGAACCGAGCGCGCATCATAGCGCGCATGGTCGCAGGTGAGAGGGACCGGTCCCAAGACGCGGTCAGCCTGGAATTGGAGGCGGGCGTTGAGAAACCCCAAACCCTGATCGATGAGTGCCGGCGACGAGGTGACCCATGGGGCGGCTTGAAAGCCGACGATGCGCCACGTCCCAACTAGACTTGGTTCCGCCGCGCCGGCGAAAGACACGCTTGCGACACCGGCCAAGAATGCGCCGGCGAGGAATGCGAGAGACAAGCCCATCGAGCGTCGGGCAACCATGATTGACCTCGGGAACGATGCGATCCGGCCCATGCTAGCGTAACGGGTGCCATGCGTCATCGCGGCGGTCACCGGGGCAAGCTCTTTCCAATGCCCCGAGGCCGATGTCCGGGCACGGCCGCGCGCATGGCCGTCGCTCGTGCGAACCCGAGTTTTCGGGAAGACAATTCTGTTAGCATGGGGCCCTCGCTTCGAGACGTGTCGAGAGGCGTCGACGACAACAGGTGATTCCCATGGCGATGGCTCGACAGTCTCGCACCCCGGCCTTGAGCGTTCCCGTCGTGATCGCAGCCGTCGTGCTTCTTCTTGCCGGCCTGCCGCTCGCCGCATGGCTCGACTTGCGCAATCTTTCCGAGCGTTCGCTGTTCACCCAGGCCAACGATCTCAATACCGTGATCACGGGTGTGCGCAACTTCTATGCCCGCAACGTCGTGGCGCGCCTGCTCAATTCGACCGAGCCGCCGAAGATCGTGCACAACTATGCCGACATGCCGGGTGCCATTCCCATCCCCGCGACCCTCTCCATCGAACTTGGCAATGTCATCAGCACCGATGACGGCAGCATCCGATACCGCTTCGTGTCCGACTATCCGTTCGCAAGCCGCGATCCGCATGTTCTTGACACGTTCGAGCAACGTGCGCTCGGCACGCTTCGGCGCAATCCGAAAGAGACCGTATTCGACATCTCGGGTTCGGTCTTCGACAAGCGAGTCCGCCTGGCGGCGCCGGTCATCATGGGAGAGGCGTGCGTTGCGTGCCACAACAGCCATGTCGAGAGCCCGAAGCGTGACTGGAAGGTTGGTGATGTTCGTGGAATCCAGGAAATCATCCTCCAGCAGTCGATCGCCCAAAATATCTTTGCCTTCAAGTATCTCCTGTCGTACTTCGCGATCGCCGCAGCGATCGGGCTGGCGTTCATTCTGTTTCAGCAGCGCCAGGCCCGGCTCATCTCCGGGATCAACCGCGAGCTCGAGGAGACGAATGATTTCCTCGCCTCCATCTCGATGAAGATCGCGAAATACCTTTCGCCCCAGATCTACAAAGGCATCTTCAGCGGCCAGAAGGACGTCGTGATCGCGACAGAGCGCAAGAAGCTCACGATCTTCTTCTCGGACATCAAGGATTTCACCGCGACGACCGAGCGCTTGCAGCCCGAGGAGATCACGAGCCTCTTGAACGAGTATCTGACGGAAATGTCGGCCATTGCCCAGGACCATGGCGGCACGCTCGACAAGTTCATCGGCGACGCGATCCTCGTGTTCTTCGGCGATCCGGAGACCAAGGGCGTGACCGAGGACGCCCAGGCCTGCCTTCGCATGGCGCTCGCCATGCAACGGAAGTTGGCCGAGCTCAATGCGAAGTGGCGCCAGCGGGGCGTCGACCAGCCCTTGGCCGTCCGCATGGGCATCAACACGGGCTTCTGCAATGTTGGCAATTTCGGCAGCGACGACCGGATGGAGTACACGATCATCGGTGCCGAAGCGAACCTGGCGGCTCGCCTCCAGTCGATCGCCGAGCCCGGCGGCATCGTGATGAGCTACGAGACCTACGCCTTGGTGCGCGATCTCGTCCGCGCGCGGCCGCTGCCGTCCATCACCATGAAGGGAATCAGCCACGCGATCGTTCCCTACGCGGTCGAAGGCCTGTTGGGCGAGCTGGGGCAGCGGACCCAGGTCATCAGCGAGCATACGACCGGCCTCGATCTCTTCCTCGATACCGAGGTCGTCGACGACCGGGCGGCCGAGCACGCGCGCCGCGTGCTGCGCGATGCCATCGCGGCTCTCGATGCGCGCCGCCCATGGGCTCAGCCGGGATAGCGGTTGCGCACGATCTCCGCCCGACGGTGGCCGCGCTTAGTCGATGAGCCGCACGAAACTCATGCCGTGATGGGAGCGGTAGTGGCTGACGCCCGAGAGGTCGGGTAGGCGGTGGCATTCAGCGATGAGCGCGCGCGCCTCAGCCACGTCTTCGTCCATGCGGAACCGGTGGTGCCGGCCGCGATAGACCCACTCGACCGACTGCCCTGGTCCCATGTCCGGGTCCATCACCATGGCGACGGTGGGCGCGGGCGGCATCCCGGTGACGAACAGCGAATCGACGGTCAGGTCGTCGTCGAACATGGCCATGCGGAAGCCGCGGCCATGGGCTTCCTTGAGGCGACGTGCGTGACTCACGTGGTCGTCGAAGAAAATAAGGCTCCGCGACGGATCGGCTGGCTCGATCGGGTATGTCAGCCAGTCGCAGCGGTGATAGGTCACGCGCGGATCCCGGTGGAGCAGGTTGTCGTGCTCGATGTCGAAGCTGTGAAGGGCTGCGCCGGGGCAGGCCTCGGCCAGAAGCCAGGATGAGTGTCCTTGCCAGGTACCGCTCTCGACGACGAGGGTGGGCTCGACGAGGCGTGCGACGAGGTAGAGCGAAAGCGAGCCCGTGAAGCCGCACCCGCCCGTGTTGTCGCGGACGGGGCGCCGGCGATAGAGCGCGATGAAGTCGCGCACGATCGCCGCAAGCGGGGCCGAGTCCGCGCCGGACCCGAGCCGCGCGCGCTCGACGAAGAGCGCAAGCGCGCCGCTCAATCCCTCGACGAGTCGGTCCTGATAGAAGGGCGTGAGAACATAGTTGTCGTCATCCTGTCCGTCCTTGCGCAAGGCAAGACGCCATCGATGGAGAACGTGACGGTTGAGTGTGCGGATCAAGGTGCCTTTGAATGACATCGTGGGCGGTCGGTCCTCGACGGTTTTGCGCCGGTGGATGGTAGAGGGAGGTGCGCTGCAATCCTAGTCGCTCGGCACCCGCGGCGGCGTGATCGTCTGTGGGCGTCGGTGGGGCCGAAGGCGCTCGCCTCTCGCATGCGCCGGGCCGGATCGGCTAACATGGACGGGTCATCGTCGATCGCGCGCGTCTCGCGGGCGGAGGCGCGGAAGGCGCGGATGATCGCGCCCGGACGTGGGCACAGGTGGGGACCGGGGCCATGACTGCGATAGGACGGCTGTTCTCACGGCTCGGGCGCCGCAGGCCCATGGTCGGCATGGGGCCAAGTCCCTCGGCGTCGTCGGGCACCCGCCTCCTCGGCGAGAGCGAGCAGGACCGGGCGCGGCGCGAGATTCTTCTCGCCGAATGGACGGAAGTTCGAGAATCGCTTCGCTCCTTCGGACATAGACGCTTTGCCCAGATGACGGTGTTTCTTGCCGCCAACGCCCTGTTCTTCAACGCGATCTACGCGGGGCATGGCACCCTCGGCCACAGGGTCGCCGGCATCGTCGGCTTGGCCGTGGCGGTGTTGTTCATTGCACTTGAGTATGATTCGTGGCGGCGATGGAGCCGTTTCGCCGAACGCGGCCGACGGATCGAGCAGCAGCTCGTCCACCTTGAGCTCATCCGCTACTACCGGCCCTCGATCGATGTGGCGACCTGCGCCGCCTTTGCGTTCTACCTTCTGACCGCCGCCGGATGGCTCTATGTCATATGGACGGCGACGAAGTAGCCGCTCGATTCCCCGCGTCGAGTCGGGCTAACATCGACCACGCCCCGGTTGCGACGAGCGTGTCCGGTTGAGGGACGTCGCGGGGGCTCTCGATGGGGACCCCGATGTCATCAGCAACGGCACCAGGTGCGACGGACCTCCAGGCGTTCCGGGAGGAGGTGCGGCGCACCATCCGTGCAAAATTACCCGACGATATCCGGCGCAAGGTCGCGCGCGAACAAATGGAGCTTGGCCGGAATGACCAGCTTCGCTGGCACCGCATCCTCTATGAATGCGGCGGGTGGAGCTGTCCCAACTGGCCGAGGGAGCATGGCGGTCCCGGCTGGTCCTACGACCAGCAATACGTCTTCGAGCGCGAGCTCGCGCTGTCGGATGCGCCGCGCATCATGGGCTTCAACGTGTCCATGCTCGGGCCGACCATCATGCATTTTGGTACCGAGGAGCAGAAAAAGCGCTTCCTGCCGCCGATCCTCAAGGGCGAGGTGTTCTGGTGCCAGGGGTTCTCCGAGCCCAACGCCGGATCGGACCTGGCCTCGCTCAAATGCAAGGCCGAGCGCAAGGGCGACCATTACGTCATCAACGGCAGCAAGCTCTGGACGACCGAAGGCCATATGGCCGATTGGATGTTCGGCGTTTTCCGCACCGATTCCTCGGGCAAGAAGCAGCAGGGCATCACCTTCCTCATGTTTCCCATGACGACTCCGGGAATCTCGGTCCGGCCGATCCTGACGTTCGATGGTACGCACGAGGTCAACCAGGTCTTTTTCGACGACGTGCGTGTGCCGGCGGAGAACCTGCTGGGCGAGGAACACAAGGGCTGGACGGTCGCGAAATACCTCTTGAGCCTCGAGCGCATCGGCACGGCGGAGATCTCGCGCTCGCTCGCGACACTCGGTCGCCTGAAGCGCCTGGCCCACGATCCGTCGCTCGCGGGCTCGCCCCTCATCGATGATCCGCTGTTCGGCCAGCAGATGGCCATGTGCGAGATCGAGTTGAAGGCACTCGACTTGGCGGAGCAGCGCATTCTCTTCGGCGCGGGTGATCCGGGCGAGGCGGGGGCGGAGGCCTCGCTCCTGAAGCTTGTCGGGACGGAGGTGCAGGGTCGCCTCCTCGAGCTCACCATGCGTGCGATCGGGACGCCCGCCGTCTTCGACGGCGAAGTCGGGCAGGAGCTCGCGAGCGGCGCCTTGCCGGTCGAGATCGGCCGCGTCGCCAAGACCTATTTCAACATGCGGAAGGCGCTCATCTACAGCGGATCGAACGAGATCCAGCGAAACATCATCGCCAAGGCGGTTCTGGGGCTCAGCTGATGAACCGGTTCGCACTCTCGGACGAACAGGTCCTCATTCGCGACAGCGTCGCGAAGTTCGTGAAGGACGACTACGCGTTCAACCGGCGGCTCGAGATCATCGAGGCGCCGACCGGCCACGACGAGGCGCATTGGAAGCGGTTCGCGGATCTCGGTTGGCTCGGCCTGCCGTTCCCCGAACGCTACGGCGGCCAGGACGGGACGCCGCGGGACCTCGCGGTCATCATGGAGCAGTTCGGCCGCGGCCTCGTCGTCGGCCCTTATTTCTCGACGGTCGTTCTCGGCGGCCATGCAATTCTCTTTGGCGGCAGCGAGACGCAAAAAGCGGCCATCCTGCCGCGGATCGCCAACGGCACGCTCAAGGTGACGCTGGCCCACGACGAAGCGGGTTCGCGCTACCGCCTGGACGCGATTGCGACGCGCGCCAAACGCGACGGCGACGCCTACCGCCTCGAGGGAGCGAAGGTCGCGGTTCCCTTTGCCGCCGTGGCGGGGGAAATCGTCCTCTCCGCGCGCACCTCCGGCGAGCCGGGCGATCCGTCGGGAATTACGCTGTTCAAAGTGAAAGCGGACGCGCCGGGCCTGTCCGCCGCGCACTATCGCACGCATGACGGAGGTGCCGCCTCGAACCTCAGCCTCGAGGGCGTCAGGGTCTCTCCCGAAGACGTCATCGGCCCTGTCGGTGAGGGGCTGCCGATTCTCGAGAAGACCGTCGATCATGCGATCGCGGCATTGGCCGCGGAAGGCGTCGGGTGCATGTGGTCGATCTGCGACCTCACGAACGCGTACTTCAAGACGCGCGAGCAATTCGGCCAGGCGATCGGGAAATTCCAGGCGTTGCAGCACAGGCTCGTCGATCTCTACGTCAAGTGCCAGTTGGCCCAGTCGATGGCGGGCGAGGCGCTCGACGCGCTGGCTCGCACGAACGCAGCGGAGCGCGCCAAGGGGATCTCCGGCGCCAAGGTGATCATCGGTCGCTACGGCCGCGAGATCGGCGAGGAAGGCGTTCAGCTCCACGGCGGCATCGGCATGACGCGCGAGTACCCTGTCGGGCACTATTTCAAGCGCCTCACCCTCATCAACCTGGCCTTCGGCGACGTCAACTTCCATCTGGAGCGGTACCGCCAGCTCCTGCGCGAGGCAAAACCGTGAATGAGCGCCGCGCGCCGCAGGGTGCCGCGGCGCGGACTGGCTCGGCGCATGGTGCGCACCGGCTCGCTCCTCTGTTCCAGCCTCGGAGCCTTGCCGTCATCGGCGCAAGCGGCCGCCCTTTTCGCCCCGGGCATCAGGCTATCCTTGCGCTCGAGACGATCGGGTTCACGGGTTCTGTCTTTCCCGTGACGCCGACCTACGATGAGATTCGCGGGCACCGTTGCTTTCCCTCGATCGAGGCCGTACCTGGGCCCGTCGATCTTGCGCTGATTGCGAGCGCATCGGAGCGCATGGAAGCCGAGCTTGCCCAGTGCATCCGGGCCGGTGTGCGTTCGGCGCTCATCTTCGCGAATGCGCTCCTCGAAAGCGATTCCGAGCCTCCAATCCTCGCGCGCGTGGCCGCCATGGCGCGCGAAGCCGATCTTCCGCTCCTCGGTCCCAACACGATCGGCTACACGAACTACGTCCACCGGACCGCCGGGTCCTGGATCCTCGCCGCCGGGTCGACGGAGCCGGGGCCCGTGGCGCTCATCATCCAATCGGGCTCGACCTACAGTTTCGCCAACACCGTCGAGCCCCGCGTCCGCTTCAGCTTGACCGCGCAGCCCGGGCAGGAAGCGGTCCTCACCTTTGCCGATGTCGCGGACTACGCGCTCACGCTTCCCGAGACGAAGGTGCTCGGTCTTTTCATCGAGACTGTGCGGGACGCCGACGGTTTCGTCCGCTTGCTCGAGACCGCCCGCGGTCGCGCCGTCCCCGTCGTCGTCTTGAAGATCGGGCGGACCGAGGCCGGCGCGCGCCATGTTGAGAGCCACGCCGGGCGGCTGGCGGGCTCGGCCAAGGCCTTCGACGCCGTCTGTCGCCGGCACGGCGCGGTGCTCACCGAGTCGATGGACGAGTGGTGGTCGACGCTCCAACTGCTAAGTCACGTCCGCGAGCTCGGTCCCGGCGGCATCGCCGCGGTCACCGATTCGGGCGGCCAGCGTGCGCTGCTCTCCGATCATGCCGAGGCGATCGGCGTCCCGTGGGCCGAGATCAACGAGGCGACGAAGGCGCGTCTCAAGAAGCGCCTCTCCTACGGTCTGCCCGCGACGAATCCGGTCGACTGCTGGGGTGGGGAGGCCGACTGGGTCGGCGTGTTCAGCGACTGCCTCGAAGCCGTCGTCGAAGACCCGGATGCCGCGATCGGCGTCAATTTCACCGACTTTGGTGCGTCCGATGCCGACAAATGGCCGAGCGGATCGGCCGAGACCTGCCGCCGGGTTGCTCGCAAGGTGAAGAAGCCGATCGTCGCGGCGACCTTCACGAGCCGCCATTTCTATCCGGAGGTCGTCCGCAGTCTCGTCGAGGACGGCATTCCCGTCCTCGATGGCGGTCCGACGGCGCTCAAGGCCATCAAGAATCTGTTCGATTTCCGCGATGGGCGCTTGCGAGGGACGCCGGAGGCACCTCCCGCGCTGCCATCGGAGCGGCTTGCCCATTGGCGGGACTGCCTGTCCCGTGAC
Organism: Alphaproteobacteria bacterium; assembly: GCA_046349515.1. Lineage (GTDB taxonomy): Bacteria > Pseudomonadota > Alphaproteobacteria > CADEGL01 > CADEGL01 > JBGPGW01. The sequence continues at coordinate 108,185 of JAXMCE010000003.1, forward strand.
GAGACGCTCGGCGAAGAGGCGAGTCTTTCCCTTCTCTCAGACTGCGGCCTCCCGGTCATCCGCTCTGCCGCGGCGTCGAACGAGGACCAGGCCGCAGCGGCCGCGCGCGCGCTTGGCTTCCCCGTCGTGCTCAAGACCGCGGAAGGGCTCGCGCATAAAAGTGAGCACCGGGGCGTGCATCTTGATCTTCGCTATGAGGCGGCACTTCGCTTGGCCTACCGCGACCTTGCCGCGCGCCTTGGCCCCCAGGCGCTCGTGGCCGCCATGGCGCCGAAAGGTATAGAGATCGCCCTTGGCATCGTGCGCGATCCGCAGTTTGGCCCCCTCGTCATGGTGGGTGCTGGCGGCGAGCTGGTCGAGATTCTCGACGACCACGCCTTCGCCCTCGCGCCGATCGGGGCCGGCGAAGCGCGCCGTCTCATCGAAACGCTGCGTGTGGCGCGTCTTCTTGGCGGCGTCCGCGGCCGGCCGGCGGCCGATCTTGGGGCCTTGGCGGAGGCCGTCGCCCGCCTCTCCGCCCTTGGCGCCGCGCTTGCGGACCTCATCGAGGAGATCGACGTCAATCCCGTCATTGTGCACAACCAGGGCTGCGTGGCCGTCGATGCGCTCGTGACGGTCAAGCCCATGCCCGGCAAAAGAGGGAGAATGTCATGATCGATTCCGCTGCCATCCGCCGCGTTGCGTGCGTCGGTACCGGCCTCATGGGCAGTGGCTGGGTTGCGCACTTCTTGCGGCACGGTCTCGACGTCATGGCCTACGACCTAGACCCCAAGGCCGAGTCCATGATGCGCAAGCGCATCGAGCTGGCCTGGCCGATCGTCGAACGGCTTGGCTTGGCGCCGGGTGCCTCGATGGGGCGCGTCACTTTCACCACCGACCTCAAGGCGGCGCTCGACGGAGCGGAGTTCGTCCAGGAAAGCGCCGTGGAGAACGAGGCACTCAAGATCGATCTCCTGGCCAAGGTCGACTCCCTGACGGCACCGGGCGCCGTGATCTCGTCGAGCTCATCCGGCTTTCTCGCGGCGCGCTTGCGCAGCAAGTGCAAGCATGGCGGCCGCGTGATCGTGGGCCATCCGTTCAATCCGCCCTATCTCATCCCCCTTGTCGAGATCGCGGGCGGTGACGGTGTCGATCAGAAAGCGATCGACGCAGCCGTCGCCTTTTACAAGCGCGTCAACAGCCGGCCCGTGGTCCTCAAGCGCGAAATCGACGGCTATATCGCCAATCGCCTTCAGATGGCGGTGCTGCGGGAGATCTACTATATGGTCGGCCAAGGCGTTGCCTCGGTCGGCGACATCGACGACGCGCTCACCTATGGCCCAGGCGTGCGCTGGGCGGTCAAGGGGCCGATCCAGATCTTCTATCTCGGCGCGCCCACGCCGGACCGGTTCGGCACCTTCATCGACCTCATGGAGCACGAAATGGAGACGTTTCTGGCCCCGCCGGGCCCGACGCTGACGCCCGCCATCAAGAAGCAGGTGATCGAGGAGGCCGATGCGCTCGCCGCGGGGAAGAGCCACGCCCAGCTCCTCCGCGAGCGTGACGAAGGCGTGCTCGCGATACTCAAGGCGATCGGCGTCGCCAAGGGATAGGGATCAGCGCCGCTTGGCTTTCCGTCGCGCGACCGTCTCCGCCATCGCGCAGAGGATCTCGAACATGATGTTGGCGCCGTTGAGCGCCGTATGGCCCGAGGGGTCGAGGGGCGGGGAGACCTCGCAAAGGTCGCCGCCAATGATATCGAGGCCGCGCAGGCTTCTCAGCATGACCTGCGCATCACGCATCATGATGCCGCCCGGTTCCGGTGCGCCCGTGCCGATGCAATAGGCGGGATCGAGTCCGTCGATGTCGAAGGTGACATAGGCGGGACCCTTGCCGATCACGCGGTGGATCTCCTTGATCACCGCTTCGCGCCCCATCGATTCGTATTCGTCCATCGAAATGAGGCGCATGCCGAAGTCGCGGTGGTAGTCGCGATCATCAAGCGCGAAACGCGTGCCGCGGAGGCCGATCGAAATGACGCGCTTGGGATCGATAAGACCTTCCTCGACCCCGTTCCTCAAGAGCGTCCCGTGGTTGTGGGTGTTGCCCCAAAAGCCGTGATAGGTGTCGGGATGGGAATCGAAGTGGATGACTCCGACCGCTCCGCTCTTGATGATGCCTTTCCACACGGGATAGGTGGCGCCGTGGTCACCCCCGGCCGCGAGAATCGCCGTCCCGCGCGCCGCAAGATCGGTGCAGAAGGCCGAGATCAGCTTGATGCTGTCATAGGGATCGAGCGGGTTGACGGGCGCGTCGCCCACATCCGCGATGTTGCAGAGATCGAAGGGCGAGGCGCCGCCTTCCGCGCTGAAGCGGCGGATGAGGCGCGACATCTCGCGGATCTGCGCGGGTCCGTGCCGTGCGCCCGGCCGGTTGGTCTGGAAGTCGAATGGCACGCCGATGACCGCGATGTCGAGACCCTCCCCATCGAGCCGCAGAGGCGTGCGGAAGAACGTCGCCGGCTGCGTGAAGCGGGGAAACTGCATCGAATCGATCGGTTGAAGCGTCTTCTCGGCCATGGCTGGTCCCGATTTTGAAAGGGTTGACCCCGAACTCTAGCGTCGCCGATCGATCCGGCCTAGCGGCGGCGCAAGGGGCTCGAGAGCGCGTTTCGTGGCGGCCATGTCCTCGGTCGCGATGCCAACCGCCCTGAAGGCGGTGATTTTGCCGAGTGGTACGGTCTTGCCTTCACCAAGGAATTTTCCGAGTTCACCGTCCTACTCATCGGCGAGCCGTTCCGGAAATCCCGGTGCGCGCAAGGGCTCGGCCAGCGCGTCTTCGAGCAATTTCACGACCATCGTCGACCAGGCATCGTCGCCGTACTGTGCTCGCGCGCGCGAATAGATTTTCTCGGTGAGAGAGCCGATTTCGAGCGGCACGCCGTATTTGCGGCCCAAAGACTGGGCGAGCCCGAGGTCCTTCGCCGCGAGCGCCATGGTGTATTCGATGTTGTAGCTGCCCGAGAGGACGAGCTGCGCTTCGTTTTCGAACACCCAGGAATTGCCGACAGTGGCGCACAGGGCTTCATAGGCGACGCGGAGGTCGATGCCCGCGCGCTTGGCCAGCATCAATCCTTCGCCCATGCCGATCGAATTGATGAACATCATCATGTTGGTGATGATCTTGATCTCGGATGCCTTGCCCAGCGCGCCGATGTGGATCGCGCGTCCGCTGATGGCGCCAAAAAATGCTTTATGTCGTTCGAAGACCTCGACTTCGCCGCCGACAAGCATCGTGATGCGTCCGGACTTCGCCTTATGCACGCCGCCGCTCAACGGTGCCTCGAGCACGTCGATGCCGTGTGCCATGACCTGCGCACCGAGGCGCCGCATCTCATCGGGCTCGGTCGTGCTGGTCTCGATCCACGTCGCGCCAGGCCGCAGGCCCTTGAGGATGCCGTCATCGCCAAGAACCACTTGCGCAGAGGCGGCGGGTGAGGGAAGCGAGGTGATGACGATATCGCTGGCTTCAGCGACCATCTTGGGTGACGGCGCCGAGGAGGCGCCTTTGCGGCGGAGCGGTTCCATCGCATCGCCATTGACGTCGAAAACCGTCAATCGATAGCCGGCCGTGGCGAGGTTCAGGGCAAGAGCCTGACCGACATGACCAAGGCCGATGACTCCGACATCCATGGCTGACTCCGAAGTTGAAAAAGCGAGGAACGAAAAGGCTAAGCTCCCGGGCAAGGACGTCGCAAGGACAAGCGTGTATCGCCTCGGATGCCACGTTGCGCTAGGCTCCGTCGGCAGCGACGGACCGGGACGGTCGCGGGCGGGCCGAGGGGGACGGATGGGGGTTGTCGAGTTTTCTCTTCTCGTACTGGTGGGCTCTTTCTTCGCCGGTTTTCTCGGTGCGTTGAGCGGGCTCGGCGGCGGGGTCGTGCTGGTGCCGCTCTTGACCGTCGCATTTGGCGTCGACATCCGCTACGCGATCGGGGCTTCGCTCGTGGGCGTGATCGCGACGTCCTGCGGTGCCGCCGCGGCCTTCCTCAAGGAGGGTTACACCAACATGCGCATCGGCATGCTGCTCCAGGTCGCGGCGTGCCTGGGTGCGATCGCCGGTGCGTGGATCGCGGGGATCCTTCACCCGCATATCATCGGCGTGATCTTCGCGGCCGTGCTGTTCATCACCGTCGCATCGAACCTCCGCCACAAGAAAGAAAGTGCCGTCGCCGACGCGCCCGATCCGCTGGCTACGCGTTTGGAGCTCGACGGACAGTATCCGACCGATGAGGGGATCAAGGCCTATCACGTGCAGCGCGTGCCTCTGGGATCGGCGGTGATGTTCGTCGCGGGCCTTGCCTCGGGCCTTCTGGGTGTCGGTGGCGGCGTGTTCAAGGTCCTCGCCATGGACACGGTCATGAAAATTCCGCTCAAGGTCTCGACGACCACGAGCAACTTCATGATCGGCGTCACCGCGACGGCCAGCGCAGGCATCTACCTCCAGCGCGGCTACATCGACCCCGTCGTCGCCATGCCCGTGCTGCTCGGCGTGCTCGCGGGCTCCCTTCTCGGCGCGCGCGCGCTGGCGAAGGCGCCGACGACGCTCATCCGATGGGTGTTCAACCTGCTCGTGCTGGCGGTCGGCGTCGAAATGCTGGTCCAGAACGTCTAGGAGGCCGATGATGGTTGCGAACGAGGCATTGGATCGCTGGACCGCGCGTGCGCTCGCCATGCTCTTGCGCGGCGGCACGGCGCTCGCGGCTCTGATCGGCCTCGGGGGCGGTATCAAGTACCTCATCGACCACAGCGGCGAGGTTGTGGCGCTCCACGTCTTCCACGGCGAGCCGAGCGATTTTCGCTCGGTCGGCGGGATCTTGCATGGCATCGCGGAAGACTACGGCCGGGCGTTCGTGCAGCTCGGCGTGGTCATCCTCATCGCCGTGCCGATCGCGCGCGTGGCACTTTCGGGGATTGGCTTCGCGCGGGAGCATGACCGCACCTATGTGGTGACGAGCGCCATCGTGTTTCTCCTGTTGCTATGGGGTCTCTTCGGCGGGTGATCGGCGGCGATCATGGCGAAGCTCACCGATTTCATGGACGCGGCGGACCTCGATGCGCTCTTGCGCCCTACGGACAGGGCGGAAGGTCTCCCCGGGCGGGCCTATGGCGAGGCTTTCTACGCGCTCGAGCGCGAACGCCTGTTCCCGCACCTCTGGGCGCCCATCGGCGTTGGCGCGCGCGTGCCCGAGCCGGGTGACGTGCAGCCCGTCGACTATGCCGGCTGGCCGCTCCTCATGGTGCGGGACAAGGATCGCGCGATTCGCTGTTTCTACAACGTGTGCCGCCATCGCGGCATGCGGCTCGTGCACACGGCATGCACAGAGCAAACGTCGATCAGCTGCCCCTGGCACGGCTGGACCTACGGCCTCGATGGCGCGCTCATCGCGACGCCGCGCCTCGGTGGTGAGCGGGACAGCAAGGCCGACGGATTCGACCGCACGACCTTGGGCCTCAAAGAGGTGCCGACGGGGCAGTGGCTCGACTATGTCTTCGTCAACCTCGACGGGAACGCTCCTCTGCTTGATGCCCAAGTGGGGCCGCTCAAGGCCCTGCTTTCGGGAATCGAGCTCGAGGGCCTCGAACATGGCGGCGAGTCCTGGTCCCACAGCTATCCCGGCAATTGGAAGATCGCCGTCGAAGGCGCCATCGAGGACTATCACCTTCCGTGGGGACATGCCGACGCCGTGCGCGACGTTCTTTCCTACAACGAGCGGATTGATTGCGGGCCTGGCTTCGCGGCGATCTCCCAGAGGATGGAACTGAAGCCCGGCCGCGAATACGGCGTCGCGACGCGCAACCGTGACCTACCTTCGATTCCGCGCACGCCCGCGCTCGAGCCCGACCGCGGCTACATCATCAATCTTTTTCCCGTGGGAATCATGGCGGTCATCCGCGACCACGTGATGCTCGGCCTCTTTACGCCGGAAGGGGCGGACCGCACGCGAATCGAGTTCGATCTCTATTTCCCGCGTTCGGTCGCGCGCGATCCAACCCTTGCGCCCGCGCGCCGGCGCATTATCGACGGCTGGGCACACATCGCGGGCGAGGACACGCGCTTCGTCCGCGGCGTGCAGATGAACCTGGCGGCGCGCGACGCCGCGGGCATCGCGACGCGCTTCTCGCCCTATTGGGAGACGGCCATCCACGCCTTCCAGGCCATGGTTGTCGACGCGGTCCGCTGAGGCCTCACGCCACGCTCTCGGTGTGACCGTCGACGGTAAGCGCCTGGCCCGAGATCCGGTGGCCTTCGGGCGAAGTCACGAGCATCACGAGCGAAACGACGTCGTCGGCCGTGATCCATTCGCGCATGGACGAGGCCTGGGTGTATTCCTTTCTCAATTCCTCGGCCTTCCGGCCCTTCGATCGTGCCTCGTTCGCGAGCACTTCCTCCATGCGCTGGCCTTCGACGGGCCCGGGGCAGATGGCGTTCACGTTGATGCCGAAAGGACCGAGCTCCATGGCCAGGGTCTTGGTCAGGCCGATGACCGCCCATTTCGCCGCGACATAGGGTGCGCGGTGCCGGTTGCCGAAGAGGCCCGAGACGGAGGAGAAATTGACGATCGAGCTGCGCCCGGCCGCTTTCAGCATCGGGATCGCGGCACGGCAGCAAAGGAACGGCCCGTCGATGTTGACGCCCATGCAGCGCCGCCAGTCCTCGAAAGTGAAGTCCTCGACGGACGCGACGGCACCACCGATCCCGGCGGCATTGATGAGGATGTCGAGGCCGCCGAGCTCGCGCTGGGCCATGTGGAACAGCTTATCCACGTCGCCTTCGGAAGAGACGTCGGCCCGCATGGTGAGGAGCGCCGGATGGGCCGCTTTGGCCTCGGCCAAGCCCTTCTCGTCGACATCCGCGGTCAGCACGCGCGCGCCGGCAGCAAGATAGCGCTCGACCGCGCGCCGCGCGATGCCGCGGCTGCCCGCAGTGATGACGACGCGCTTCTTCTCGAAACTCATGTCACGCTCTCCTTTTTGACGATCTTGCTGCTTGTGATGGGCGTCCCCGCACGCGCACGGTTCGTGCCGTCGGCCGGCTTAGATGTGGGCGATCACCTCGTCGCGGAATCGGCGGAGGTTGTCGAGGGACGCTTCGATCGTGGGGCCGAGGAGGCCGAAATCGACCTGCTCGACGCCGAGCTCGCGCAGCGCCCGGATGTCGCCTGCGATGTCGCGCGTGCCGCCCGAGAAGAGCCGACGCTCGCCCCCGACGGTCTTGGGTTGGACGGCGTCGCCATGGAGATGGCAGCGATAGCCGAGCGTCACGTCCGCGGCGTTTCGGCCGGCCGCGCGGATCTCGGCGCGAAGGTCGTCGATCCGCGCCCTGTAGCGCGACAGCGTGTCGAGGGGAAACTCGGGATTGACCCCGATCGGATACCACCCATCGCCGAGGCGCGCTGCGCGACGGAGCGCAGGCCCGCTCTCGCCACCGACCAGGATCGGCGGATGGGGCTTCTGGACCGGCTTGGGCGCGAAGGTGATGTCGCGGAAGTTTACATATTGCCCGTCGAACCGGGGCGCCTCCTTGGTCCACAGCTCGCGAAAGGCACGAATGTACTCGTCCGTCGCCACGCCGCGCTTCTCGAAGGGTGGTGCTCCGATCGCCTCGAACTCCTCCTTAAGCCAGCCGGCGCCACAGCCGACCGACAGGCGTCCGCCAGAGAGCACGTCGATGGTCGCGAGGATCTTCGCCGTCAGCACGGCGGGCCGGTGCGGCACCACCATGACGGCCGTGAGGAAGCGGATGCGCGAGGTCTTTGCGGCGACGAAGGCGATGGCAGTCAGCTGCTCGTGGCGCTCGCCGCGCGAGGCGCGCGGGAACTCGCCCGTTTCCGAATAGGGGTAACGCGCATGGATATCGGCCGGGATGATGATGTGATCGCTGAAGGTGAGGCTGTCGAAGCCGAGCCTTTCGGCCTCAAGGGCGAACCGGGTCAGGTTTTCGGGACTGGCCTGTGGCCCGCCGATGGGTGCCGTGGTGCCGATCTTCATCTTTCCGCCCCGTTGTGCTGCTGAATTGCCGGCTCGCCCTGCCCGGACCACAGGCTAGACTAGCGGGGCCGGGTGTGGCCGACGAGTCCGGCGGAGCGGCTCCGTCGCTGCCCTGTCGGTGAGCAAGGATGGAGGAAGTCCGTGGCAAAGGTGGTCGAGACGTGGCGTGGCGTCGCCTATCCGTGGTTCTGCGACAGTTTGGGCCACATGAACACGCAGTTCTACCAGATGATGTTCGATGGCGCGACGTTCCACTTCCTCTCCCTCATCGCTTCATACAATGCGTTGGCCGGGCAGCAGCGGAGCTGGGCCGATGTGCGCTACACGACAGAATACAAGCATGAAATTCGCGCCGGGGCGCTCCTCATCGTGCGCAGCCACCTCGTGCGTGTTGGTACCAAGTCGGTCGAGTTCATGCACACGATGTCGAATGCCGAGACGGATGCACTCCACGCGACATGCAGTGGGGTTTCAGTTCTGTTCGACCTCGCGGCGCGGAAGGCGCTCGCACTCGACGAAGCGATGCGCGCGCGGGGCGCGGCGCTGCTCGAAGGCTGAAGCAGACCGCCCTTCAGACCCGGCGAACGGTGAAGCGCCAAGGTGCGTTCGCTCCACCCATCGACCCGGTCGCGTCGACGACGACGCCCGGGCAGTCATAGGCGATGACCGTCGACCACGCGCGGGCGGCGGCGGCCTCGATAGCGCGCGGGAGCGGCGCCGAGGGCGGCGCGAATTCACCGACTTCGTGCAGGCGACTGCGTCGAATTGCGACGGTGATCCCTTTGCCTGCCGATTCGGTTCGTTCGATCTCATCCCCCCACGCCTGGTGCCACGCGGCGCAGAGAGCCGCGGCGCGGGCTGGAGATGCCTCCGCGCTGCTGCCGAGCAAGCCGTGGATCCGTTCCCGATTCTGGAGGAGGGTGAGCCGCAGCGCATACTCGAAGAGTGACGCGGCCTCGCTCTCGCCGAGCCGGTCGATAAGCCAGTAGAGCCGACCGCCCACATAGGCGACCGAGAAATTGCGCCAGGCTTTGGCCTGCCGATCGAGCGGCCAGACGGCGGGATCGAGATCTATCGTGCGGAGCTTGAGCCCCGGCGGCATGCCTTCCTCAAAACGCAGCTGCAGCCGCTCGGACGGTTTGAGCGTGCGGTGCGTGTCGATGAAGTAGCCCGCATCGCAGGCGTCGCCGCGCGGGACCAGCGTGGTCATGACGTAGGCAAGTCCCGGATTGCCAAGAAGCTGGCCGTTGTTCGCGTGCCAAGCCTCCATGGTCCGGATCAGCATCTCGGGCCGGATCGCAGCGACCGCGACGCTCGGGGTCCAGGGACTGTCGATCCAGTAGGGCGTGTCGTAGACGACCCACGCCTTGTCCGGCGATTCCTCCGCGTAGCGAACCCTGAGCCCGCCGAGGTGGTTCGACAGCACATGGAATTTCGCGCAGCGCACGGCATCGGAGGGCTCACGGTCGAGGCCGAGCTTCTTGAGGCCCGCAAGGAAGAAATGCTCCTGATGGGAGCGGAGGACCCGGAATTGGACCTCCTCAGCCGCCTCATGGCCATGCTTGCGAATGGCCGCGAGGGTGAGCGCATTGTCGACGCTGAAGGCGAGGCTGCCGCCCAGGCGGCAGATTTGGTCGATCGGAAGCGTGGTCAGGTCAGGCATCGTGCGTGATCTCCTCAGCGCCTCGCGGTGGTGAGTGCGGCGACGAGGCGATGTCTCTGGATCTTGCCCGAGGCCGTCGTCGGCAGCTCGGGTATGAGCTCAAGCCGCTGCGGAAGCTTATAGGTCGCCATGCCGGTCGCCCGCAGAGCCGCCGTGATGGTCTCGAGCGTCACCGGCACCGAACCGTCCGCGACGACACAGGCGCAGCAGATCTCGCCGAGCCGTTCGTCGGGCAGACCCACGACCGCCACGGCGCTGATGCCTTTGATCTTCGCGATCTCGTCCTCGATCTCCCGCGGCGTGATGTTCATGCCACCCCGGATGATGATTTCAGATTTCCGTCCGACGATCGTCACGTAGCCGTCGGCGTCCATCGTCGCGATGTCGCCTGTCTGCACCCAGCCGCGATGAAATTTTGCGCGCGTGCGCTCGGCATCCTTGAAATAGCCGAGGCTCAAGCCTGGTCCCGTGACCCAGAGCTCACCCGCCGTTCCCCGCGGCAACGAGCGCGCGTCGTCATCGCGAATGTCGCAGGTCATCCCGCCGAGAACCATTCCGTCGGTATCGAAGCGCTTCTGCAGCGGCGAGGAGGGCGCATTCAACGTTGCCACGAGCGTCTCCGACTGCCCATAGAGGCGCAACACATTCACGCCCTTCGCGGCTGCCTCCATGACGACATGCGGGGGAATGGGCGCTCCACCGCAGCCGAAGATCCGGAGGCAGGAGATGTCGATTCCCTTCGCATGGGCGGCCTGCAAGAGGTCGGTGAGAAAGACGGTCGCCGCGAGCGTATAGGTCGGACGCTCGCGCTGTATGATGGCGACGGCGTCATCTGGATTCCAGCGATCCTGCAGGACGAGCTTCGTGCCGTGGAAGAGGGCGATCCGTATGCCGAAGCTGAATCCGGTCGAATGGCCGACGGGCGATGGCATCCAGACGACCTCGTCCGTGCCCATGCCGAAGGCGTTCCACACGGCACGGATGTTGTAGTTGAGCGTCTCCTCGGTGTGCATGACGGCCTTGGGCGCGGCCTCGGTTCCGGAAGTGAACAGGATGACGGAGACGGCCGTGGCCTTCGGTGTGCGGGCGCAAGGCCGATCCGGCCATGATTCAAGAGCCGATAACCAGCGCGACGGCGGCGAGGAGCCGTCTTCCGGAACATCGACGATGACCGGCAGCAAGGCATGGCCGATGTCTCGCGCGATGTCGGCGGCCAGCGCGCCATGGGCGAATCCGCGGTAATGATCGGGGACGAACACGGCCTTGGCGCGGGTCAGCCCGAGCATGTAACGCAGCTCTTTCGCCCGGTAGACCGTCAGCATCGGGTTGACGATTACGCCCAATTTGTTGGCGGCGAGCGCGATGATGGCCGCTTCGAGGCAATTGGGCAGTTGGACCGCGATGACGTCGCCTTCGTCGATGCCATGGGCTACGAGCCAGTGGGCAAGACGGTTCGATAGAAGGTCAAGTGCGCGGTAGGTGGTCCTGCGCGTGCCGCCCAGATCGATGATCGCCTCGCGATCCGGCGTCGATTGGGCGTTCGCGGCAAAGCGCTCGCCGAGGCGAGCCCGATCCCATAGTCCCGAGGTGCGATAGTGACCATGGAAGGACGCGATGTCGTCGGCAAGCGCAGGATCCATGCACGGGGCGGTCGGCTCCGTCTGTCGAGGTGCGGTATGATCCGGGCGCCCTGTCATTCGACATGCCTCGCCACCTGCGCGCCGCTCAGGGCGCCGCTTGGCCGTTCAGTGTCGCCACTCGGATGGGCCTTCAGGGGTGGCAATGTCGCAGCCCGCGATCGGGGGCTCTTCGTCGTCTCGGCTCGCATGGAACGATCGTCGTGCCTGCGCTTGGACGGATAGTATGTAGAAGACGAACGCGTGAAACAAGGCGCCCCCGTCCGTAGGCCGGTTCCGACCAGCGTGCTGTCATGGCGTAATGTTGCGCGCGAATCGGGAGAGCGCCGCGCGGCGGCGCGCCCAGACGAACCGTCACCGTATAGGAGGGATCGTGGAGTCGTTCTCGGAAACTTCGCCTTTGACTCGGACGGCCAACGCCGGGAAGGTCGCTCTCGTTACGGGGGGTGGCACGGGCGTCGGCCGTGCCACGGCGCTTGAGTTGGGCCGGACGGGCGCCAAGGTCGTAATTTGTGGTCGCAGGGCGGCGCCGATTGATGCGACCCGCGACGCGTTGCAGTCCGCGGGAATCGAAGCGCTGTCCGTCACAACGGATATCCGCGAGCCCGACCAAGTCGATCGCTTGCTCGATGCGGCCCTCGACCGCTTCGGGAGGATCGATATCCTCGTCAATAACGCCGGCGGCCAGTTCATGGCGCCGGCCGAGGAGATCAGCCTCAAGGGCTGGCGTGCTGTCCATCGGGTGAGCGCCGATGCGGTCTGGGATATCACGCAGAAGGTCGCGTTGCGGTCGATGATCCCCAATCGTTCGGGTGTGATCGTCTTCATCGGCTTCAGCCCCCGCGTCGGGACCCTCGGGCTCTCCCAGGCGACCGCCGCGCGCGCCGCGGTCGAGTCGCTGGCGCCCGCGCTGGCGATGGAATGGACCCGCTTTGGGATCCGCGCGGTCTGCGTTTCGCCGGGACATATCGACAGCGAGGGCATGCAGGCCAACTACGACAAGGCGCTGCAGGCGGAGTGGCAGCAACAGGTTCCGATGAAGCGCTTTGGTCGGCCATCCGAGTGCGCGACGGTCATCGCCTTCCTGACCTCGTCCGGCGCGTCCTACGTGACCGGCACAACGGTCATTGTCGATGGCGGTGCCGGCGCGTGGGGCATTTCCGTGATGCCGCCGGATCTCGTGCCGCCGGGCGAGACGCCGCCGCCCGTTCCTTGGGCCGCCGCGCCCCGAAAATAGGAGCAGCGTCCGCGGCTCGTTGAACCAGGGCCCGCGCTAATGCTGCCCCTGCATGAGACGCAGCAGCGTGTTTCCGTCGGAGAGCTTCCGGCCGTTCGCGGCATAGGTGGCGTTCGTCCGCGGATCGTAGAACGCGACGAGGACGCGGTTGGCGTTGAGCGCGTCGATCCGTCCGCTGGGCTGCACCACCGTATAGCCGCGCAACGCTCCGGACGCGTCACGCACTTCGGCGAGCCCGCTTGGCTCCGCGCGCGCCGCTTGCGGGCCGATCGCTTGGGCGAGCTGCTGGAACGCGAGCGTGAAATCGCTGGGCGGCGCGCCGCCCGCGATCGCGCCGCCCGCGACCGCGACGTATTGCCCTTGGCCCACGGTCGTCTTCTGGCCGCCATCGCTCGCGAGCTCGACCGAGCCGCTGCGGACGAGAATCTCCGTTGATCCGGTGCCGACGCGAAGGTCGAAGCTCGTGCCCCGGATGCCGAGCGTGGCGTTGGGCGTGCGAATGGTGATGGCCTTGCTCGCGCCCGAACCCACGAACCGCAAGGCTCCTTTCGTCAGGTCTGCCGCCCCGGACAAGGTCTTGCGGTCCGGGTCGAAGACGAAGGAATCGAGCGCGAGCGCCGCGCTTTCCCCGACGAACAGATCGGTCTTGTCGACAAAGACGATATGGACGGCGCTCTTGGGCCCGGTATTGATCTGCTCGTTGGATCGGAGGGCGGCGCGCGCCTCGATCCGGTAAGCGAGCGCCCCGCCATAGACGTCGCGGACGACCTTTTCGGCGGTCGCGATGTCGCGGCTTTCGGCGGCGATCGCCGGGAGCGTCGCGACAATCGCGAAGAGGCATGCGAGCCCTCGCAGTGCGTTCGCTCCCCGGCGAGCGCGCCGGCCCTGGCCGTCACGCCCGAGCGACTGCGCGCGTTCGCCGTGCCTCAGATCCGTTTGGCGTCGTTGCGGTTCCAACTGCGGGCCTTGATGAAACTGCCGTGCTCGATCTCGCCGGCCATGAGCAGCGGCAACCGCACGTGCACCTCGAGGCCGCCGTGCGCGCGATTCTCGGCCCGGGCGGATCCGCCGATGGCTTCGACGTTGCGGCGCACGAGCCACAGCCCGATGCCGAAATGGGCGCTGCCGTCGCCGCCGTTCATGGCTTCGCCGTCGCGCCGCGGGACGGGGCGCTTGGAGAAGTAGCGGTCGAAGATGCGCTCGAGGTTTTCCGATGCGACGCCAGGTCCGGCGTCCGCGACGACGAGGTGCGCCGTTCGACCCTCGCGGGCGAGCCGCACGCGGACTTCCTGGCCCGGGTAGGAAAAGCCGATTGCGTTGTCGAGGATGTTCTCGACGACGGTCTCGACGATCTCCTCCCCGCCCTGCACGGACAGCATGGGCTCGATCTGCGCCGTGAGCCGCACACCGCGTGCCGTCGCGACCTCGCGGTAGTCTTCGACGACCCGCTCCGTGAGGTCCGACAGCCGCACGATTTCGCGCGGCGGATGGATGAGGGCGGCGGTCGCCTCGTCGATGCGCCGCGCCGCGGCGACGAGGGCGTCGAGCCGCTCGATCGCCCGCTCGATGAGGTCGATCGCCCGCCGCGTCCGCGGATCGGCCGTCGCCTCGGGCCGCTTCAGGGGTTCGAGCGCCTGGCGGATGACTCCGATCGGCGTCTTGAAGGCGTGGGCGTTTTCCTCCGCGGCGTTGCGAATGGCGAGGGCGGAGCCATGGAGGGTGTCGACCATGTCGTCGAACTCTTGTGCGACATTGTCGAGCTCGGGCACACGGTTCTGCGCGGAGAACGATGCGCTCGGCGCTTCGCTGGCGCGGATCGAACGGGCCAGGTGAGCAAACCGGCGGAGGCTCTGCCACACGCTCAGGAACACCCAGAGCACGACGAGGGCCATGGCAACGTAGATGATCGCCGCGACCTTCACCTCCGGCCGGGACCAGTAGCTCTCGGTGATGGAGAGGCCGAGAATGTCATCCGCGCCGCGGGACGTGATGACGGCCCAGCACCCGAATTTCGTCGTGAGCGGCGTGACCGAGGTGAGGATCTCCGCTTCGCTCGCGGGGCTGAGGTAGCGGGTCGCCAGACTCGTGCCGCCCTCGCAGCTGTCCCCCAGCTTGTCGAGAACACCGGCGTGGAGAAGCTCTGCCCGGTCCTGCTCCAGCGACTCCGTCGAGACCGCTGGCGTCGAGGCGACGTAGAAGAAGTTGCGGGCTCCGGTCTCGCCGATGGGGCGGAACAGGAGGCGCACATGGAGACCCGTCTCGTGGAACGGGAGAAGCTGCGTCGCCTTGCCGGGATTCGAGCGCCAGTCGAAGGTTTCGAGCCGCGGCCGGAGGCTCTCGGCAAGCACGCGTCCCTGATCCTGTACCAACTTCAACAATAGTGCGCGCTTCTCGCGGTCGGCGGCCTGGAACTGGTCATAGAGGATCACGGGCACGGCGAAGAAAATGACGACGAGCGCGATCAGCTTCGCGCCGAGCGACCGCCAGAGGTGCTGAGAGCGGGTCGCGATGTCAACCATCGGCACCCGTGCCGTCGACCCAGCGGTAGCCGAACCCTGGGTAGTTCTTGATGTGGTCGAAGCTCGAATCGACCTTCTGGAATTTCTGCCGGATGCGCTTGATGAAGGCGCGCACGTTCGCGCGGTAGCCCTCGGCGCCCTGTCCTGCGGCGAAGCCCTCGCCGTGGAGGAGGTCGTAAAGGTCGCGATAGCGCACGTCCTGGCCGGCCCGCGCGACGAGACAGTGGATCATGTTGAATTCGGCGAGCGTCAAGTCGAGCTGTTGGCCCTTCCAATAGGCCCGGCAACTATCCGTGCGCAGCTCGAGCGTGCCGCGATTGATCGTGTGCGAGCTGCCGGGGCTTTGTGCGCCTTGGGTCTTGACGCCAGCGAGGACGAGTTCGATCCGCTTCATGAGGATGAGGAAGCTCCGCGACTTCTCGACGAAGTCGATGGCGCCGCCCTGGAGCGCCGCCTCCTCGTATATCTGGTCGTTGAGCGAGGTGAGGAAGATCACGGGCGTCTCGTTGCCGGTCGAGCGCAGCCGCTTCAGGACCTCGACGCCGCTCAAGCCGGGCATGCGCCAGTCGAGGATCACGAGGTCGACTTTCCGCCCGCGCTCGAATTGCACGATCGCGCGCTCTCCGCTCTCCGCTTCCACGACCTCGAAGCCCGCATCGCTCAGGTTCGAGCCGAGGGATTCCCGAAAGAGGTCATCGTCGTCGACAAGAAGGATCGTGCCGTCGCTCATAGGCCGCTCACTTCTTCGCAGGCGTCGCGCGCGCCATCTCGGCGCAGCTCTTGCGGATCTCGGGCGTCGCCTTCGTCGGCTTCACCTCGTAGGCCAGCGCGCGAAACGTCTGCGTACCCATGTCCATGTAGAAATATACATCGATGAAGCACTCTTCGACCTTGTAGCGCCAGATCGACGCCGGTGGTTCGTCGCGCGTGTCGGCGGGCTTGCCCGCAAGCGACGTCGCTTCGTCGTAGTTGAGGCCGATCAGGCGGTTCGGATCGAAGCTGATGCCCGGCTTCAAGGGCTTCGGCGGTTGGATGGACGCCGTTGCTTGCGGAGCGGTGGAGCCGGAGGGCTGAGCCGGCTGTTGTGAGGCAGGCTGCTGCGTCGACGGATGGGCGGTCGGTTTCGAAAATAGCGTGCATGCGCCAAGGGCCATCGCAGCGACCGAGGCCAGGATGGCGGTAAGGGCTCGGGTCATGGCCCCGATTGTTGCGCTCCGCGGCAGTCATCGCAACCGTCTGATGGGGCGGCCATTTTCACCGGTTAACGAACGAACGCCTCGGGAACAAAAGACCGGTCGAAATTGTCACACGAAAATCACACCGCTTCCCCCCGAAAAGCGACCTAATAGGCGCGCCTGTGAGGGCAGCCGCCAAGGCAGGCGGAGTGGCAGTCGCGGTGGGGCGGAAGCAATTCCGTTGCGACACGAAGCGCCGAGTGAGGCGCGCCGCTCTCAAAGCCGGACGGGCGGCATGTTCGCATATGTCGTCGCATGATCAGCGGCCTCGACCGGAGGCGCTGTAGAGAGCGGCGGGTGGGGCCGTGGCCGGCGCGCTAGCTAGCGCGCCGCTCACGGATTCTTACTTCGATGCCCCTCGCGACGGCATGTTCATCGTTCAAGCTCATGATCTTCGCGCGGTGCGATCGTGCCGATGGCGCGCGGTCGTTTGACTCGACGCGCGCAGGATTTGCGTTGCCGCTGTGACAAATGTGGTCGGACGCGAAGCGGCGATTGAATCGCGGTGAGACTCGCCGTACATGCAGCGCATCAGCCTGCGGTTTCATGGAGAATGCAATGATGCGTCCCTCAGGAATGAGGCGACTGCTTCTGGCATCGGCGGGCGTGCTGGGCGCGGTAGCTTTCGCTTTCAGTTTCTCGGCGTCTCAAGCGACCATCGCGATTGGAAAGCCAGCCTTTGCGAAGGACGGTGGTTCAGGCGGTGGCTCGGGCGGCGGATCGGGTAGCGGTTCCGGGAGCGGTGGGGGCTCCGGGAGCGGCCATGGCGGAGGCGGTGAAGGTGCCTCTGGCCATGGTGGCGAAGGTGCGTCCAGCGGTGGCCATGGCGTTGGACTTGGTCAAGGCCGCGGCAATAACGGGCAAGGCGGCGACGATGGCGGTCGCGATCACGGCCAGGCCAAGGGCGATGACGGCGGCCGGGAACACGGACCCGATGGCAAAGCCAAGGGCGACGATGCGGGAGGCGATGGCAAGGACAAAGGTAGGAGCGCCAACAGCGGTCCCGGCAGCGTGAACAGCGGCCCCGGCAAGGGTAATGGTGCGGCCCCCGGCCAGGCGGGAACCTCTCCTGGACTCGCGGGCACGTCGCCCGGCCGGTCGGGCAACACGCCCGGTTTGGCGTCGCGGAGCGGCGGCAGGACCAGCGGGACGAAGGGTCTCGCAGGGACAGCGACGCAGTAAGCGCTCCTCACGGTTGATCCCTGCTGTCCAGGGATGTTTGGGCCTCGCCAAAAGCGGGGCCTTTTTTTGTCAAAGACCGCGGTCGCGCGAGCGCTCATATTCGGGTATTGTTCTCCATCAGCCCGTTGAAGGATGGAGTTCCGGTCGTGGCCGAGCGTCGAGGGTTCCGGCGGCGGTTCGGTGTTGGTTTGGCGCTTGCGGTGGCGCTGGGCGCGTGGGCGTTCGCCTGGACGCCCTCTGTCGCACGACTTGAAATCGGCGCATCCGTCTACGCAAGCGAGGGCGGCGGCTCCGGTGGTGGAGGCGGCAGCGGCTCAGGGGGAGGCGGCTCGGGCGGAGGTTCAGGCAGCGGTTCTGGCGGTGGAAGCGGCGGCGGGTCCGGCAGCGGTTCGGGCGGATCGGGCAGCGGTTCCGGAAGCGGCTCCGGCAGCGGTCAGGGATCCTCGGGCGGGGGCGAAGGTTCGTCGGGCAAGGGCTCATCGGGCGGCGATGGGTCCTCGGGCAAGGGCTCGTCCGGCGATGGCTCTTCGGGGCAAGGATCGTCCGGCGGTGACGGGTCCTCGGGCAAGGGTTCGGCCGGCGATGGCTCTTCGGGTGTGGGCGGCAAAGGCGTCGGCCCGTCGGGGCCGGGCGGCGGCGGATCATCCGGCGGTAAGGGCGGCGACAGCAACGGCCCGAGCGGCGGTCACGACGCGGGGTTGACGCGCGGCTAGCTCGGGTTGGCTCGCGTTCTTCGGACTCGCGAAGACTTCATGGCGCGGATCGCGGAACGGCGGTCTTCGACTCGTCCCACGATTTCGGCGCGCATTGGCGATTGAACGCCTGTGGCCAGCGTGGCAGGCTTTTCTTCCGGTGCGCTGGACGCACCGTCATCGCGAACAAGAAAGATATCGTCGTCAATCAGGTGGGGATTGCACCATGAGCCAACACACGCATTGTGGTTCCGGCGTTTGCTTCATCATTCCGCCGCACATCGTGACGCAGATCGTCGAGCGCAGTACCGGTGAGCGCCGCGCCCGTGCCCTCGAAAGCCTCGCCATTGCAGGTCATATCCGGGGACAGCGTGCCGTGCACGCGCAGCTTGCTCTCGCGGTTCCGGCGGGGGAGAAGCGCCGCACGATCTACGATGCGAAGGGAGCTCAGAAACTGCCCGGCAAGCTCGTCCGCGGCGAGGGTGATTCCCGCTCGCAGGATGTCGCGGTCAACGAAGCCTATGATGCCTCGGGCGCCGTCTATGATTTCTACAGCAAGGTGTACCAGCGCAATTCCGTCGACGATAAGGGGCTGAGGCTCGATTCGACCGTTCATTACGGGCGCAAGTACGACAATGCGTTCTGGAACGGTCAGCAGATGGTCTACGGCGATGGCGACGGGCAGCTGTTCCAGCGCTTCACGATTTCGATCGATGTCATCGGCCATGAGCTCACCCATGGCGTGACCCAGTACGAGGCCGGACTCGAGTATCAGGATCAACCGGGTGCGCTCAACGAATCCATGTCCGACGTTTTCGGATCGCTCGTGAAGCAGTGGGTCCGGAAGCAGACGGCCAAGCAAGCGGATTGGATCATCGGGGAAGGGCTGCTCGGCCCCAAGGTCAAAGGCAAAGGGCTGCGGTCGATGTCGGCGCCCGGCACGGCTTACAACGATCCCGTCTTGGGAAAGGATCCGCAGCCTGCCCATATGCGCGATTACTATAAGGGCACGTCCGACAATGGCGGCGTGCACATCAATTCGGGCATTCCCAATCGCGCTTTCTACCTTGCGGCGATCGCGATCGGCGGCAAAGCGTGGGAGCGGGCGGGGCGGATTTGGTACGTCGCGCTCCGCGACCGGCTGAGACCCACATCGGAATTCGCCGACGCGCGCGCCGCGACCATTGCCGCCGCGACCGACCTCTACGGCAAGACGAGCAAGGAGGCGAAGGCGGTTGCGTCGGCCTGGACGACGGTCGGCGTGTCGTAGGCGCGGTGCGGATTTCCATCGAACGTTCGGGCGGCGTCGCCGGGATCATCCGGCGCGCCGCCGTGGACGAGGCGACGCTCGCGCCGGCCGAGGCCCGTCGTTTCCGCGAGCTCATGGGGGCCGTCGACTTTGCGGACCTCGCGCGCGCGAAGCCGGGCAAGGGCGCGCCCGATCGCTTTGTCTACGCGATCACGGCCGAAATCGGCGGGAAGACGCTCACGCTCACCGTCGGTGAGGCGTTGATGCCGGAGCCGCTGGCCGCGTGTATCGCCTATGCCTTCGATCACGCCGGCGGGTGATGGGGCAGGGTGCCCGCGCTCTCAAGGCACGAATTGCAGGAACACGAAGGTCGCGAAAACCACCAGGTGCACGAAGCCGAACAGGATATTGGTCCGGCCGGTACCGAAGGTCAGCAGGCTGAGGAAAATCGTGAGCGCAAGAAGGACCTCCTCCTTCGCGTCGAGGCCGAGGATCAGGTTGCGCTCGAGCACGATGGTCACGACGGCAACGGCGGGGACCGTGAGGCCGATGGTCGCGAGCGAGGAGCCGAGCGCGAGATTGATGCTCCGCTGAAGCTCGTCGCGCCGCGCGGCCCGCATGGCGGCGACGCCCTCCGGGAGGAGGATGAGGATCGCCACGAGGACGCCCGCGACGGCGTCCGGCGCGCCGATCGCTTCGATCCCGGTGTCGACGACGCGAGCGAACTTTTTCGCAAGAAGAACGACGCCGCCGATCGAAACGAGAAGGAGAGCAAAACTCATCGCGGTCGCAGCGTTCGAAGGGCGCGCATGCGGCGCCTCGTCGGTTCCGTGCCGATGGGGAATCACGAAATAGTCTTGGTGGCGAATCGTCTGGATGTAGAGGAAGACGGCATAGAGCGCGAGCGTCACGGTGCTTACGAAGGCGAGCTGTCCCGTCGAGTAGAGAGGGCCCGAGACGGCAAGCGTGAAATTGGGCAGTACGAGCGTCAAGATGACGAGCGCCACGAGAACCGAGAGATAGGATCCGGCGCCCTCGACGCGAAAACCCTGCTCACGATACTTGAGCCCGCCCAAGAGGATGCAAATGCCGACGAGGCCGTTGCACACGATCATGAACACGGCGAACACCGTGTCGCGCGCCATGGTCGGGTTGCTGTCGCCGGTCAGCATGATCGACACGATGAGGGCGACCTCGATCGTGGTGACGGCCAATGTCAGGACGAGCGTTCCGTAGGGCTCGCCGATCCGCTCGGCGATCGTCTCGGCGTGATGTACCGACGCGAAGACAGTGCCGAAAAGGATGGGAAACAGAGCGACGGTCAGGACGAGCCCGATGAGGGACCCGCCATCGCCGCCTAGCAATGCGATCGCCGCGACGAGCGCGATTGCGGCCGCTGGGAACAGCCGGTAGGGCCAGGGGGATTTTGGGAGACCGTCGGCGGCCATGGGGGCGTTCGCTCTCTATCTCGAAGATGCCTCGAAGAGCGCTGCGCAGGTGAGCCGGTGGAACGGGGGGATCGGTCCCGCGTGCGGAGCTCGATGGGTTCTTTTCACGGAACGCTCACGGGCATCGTCGTGATGACGCGCCGCCCTTCGCGCTGCGCCTTGACGAGGGGGCCGGTCAGCTTCTCGCCGCGCCGGCCGAGGGCTGATTGGACGTTGCTCGGCTGTTGCGCGGGCGCAGCCGAATCGATGGCGGCCGAATAGGCGCCGGCGGGCAGCATCTGTCCGCGAACGGTGTAGGGTCCCGACTGGAAGGCCCCGCCGGCGACGACGGTCGAAAGACTCTCGATCATGGCGCCGTTGGGCGCGATGAGCGCGACATAAAGCCGCGTGCCGTCCGGCAGGTTCGTGAGCCCGCGGAGCATGACGGCATTGTCCTGCTGCCGGCGCAGGGCCGACAACTTGATGTCGGCCTTGAGCATGCCACTCGGCGTGTCGGAGGTTTGCGCGAGGAGGGGTTGAATGGAAGCCACGCTCGCCAAGAGGGCCATGGCGATGGCGAGGGCACGAAGGCGGATCATGCGGCATTCTCCGATGGGGCCCTGTCCATGGCAAAGTGTCGGACGCGGGCGTTGAAATGCTTCGGGTGTTTGAGCTGCCTGCAGCGATCGAACCGGACGAGCATCGCGTTCGGCATCTGGCGCGCATGGCGGGCGCCGAAGGGTGTCGTGAGGAAGGCACCTTTCCGCGCGCCGATCCGATTCATTCCCTTGCGCCGCCATGCTTGTTCCGCGCCGCCTGCTAGCTTAAGACCGGGATGGCACTTGTCCAAGGGCGGAGCGTGGGATGGCGAAGGATCGATCGGATTTGCGCATCGGCATCGGCGGATTCGGCGCGATCGGACAGGCGGTCGCACGCCGTCTCGATGATGGCATGTTCGGCCTTCGGCTCGTCGCGGTCTCGGCGCGAGACGTGGCCCGGGCGCGCGACCGCATGGCGGGCTTCAAGAACGCGGCTCCCGTCGTGCCGCTCCGCGAGCTTGCCGCCGTGGCCGATGTGGTCGTCGAGTGCGCTCCGGCGGCCGTGTTCCGGGACGTGGCCGAGCCCGCGATCGAAGCCGGCCGCATCTTCATGCCTCTTTCCGTGGGGGCCTTGCTTCAGCACGCCGAGTTGATCGAGCGTGCGAAGGGGACCGGCGCGCGCATCCTCGCGCCGACGGGCGCCCTCCTCGGCCTCGATGCGGTGCGCGCGGCGGCGGAAGGGGAGATCCAATCGGTCACGATGGTGACGCGGAAGCCGCCCGCGGGTCTCGCGGGCGCGCCCTACCTCGTCGAGCACGGCATCTCGCTCGACAATCTCAAGGCTCCCCTCAAGGTGTTCGACGGCACGGCGCGCGACGGCGCCAAAGGGTTTCCGGCCAACGTCAACGTCGCGGCGGCGCTCTCGCTCGCCGGCATCGGACCCGACCGGACGCGGCTCGAGATCTGGGCGGACCCGGCGCTCAAGCGCAACACGCATCGCATCGTCGTCGAGGCCGACAGCTGCCGCTTCGAGATGACCATCGAAGGGGTGCCGAGCGTGGAGAATCCGCGCACCGGCAAGCTCACCCCGCTGTCCGTCATCGCGGCGCTCCGCGGCCTCACCTCGCCCTTGAAGGTCGGCACGTAAGCGCCTGTCTCGTCGCTCCCGATTGAGCACCCGGGAGCCACTTGTTCTGTCTCGGGGCCGGCCCATCTGAGGTATGATGGTGCTTGGCGGGGGCCGAGGAGAGTGAGGCAGGTATGGGTTTCACACGGATGGGTCTGGCCGCCGTCGTCGTCGGCTTGATGCTCAGCGGATGCGGTGCCACCAAGGCGCAAAAGCCGATTCTCTACCCCAACGCAAAGCTCGAAGAGGTCGGCCAGGAGCAGGCCCAGGCCGACATCGCGACCTGCCGCAAGGCGGCCGATGAAGCCATCAAGGACGAAGACGTGAAAACCGGGCAGGTGGCGAAGAACGTGGCGATCGGTGCGGGCGGCGGTGCTGCCATCGGCGCCGTTGGCGGCGCTGTCGGCGGCGGTGGCGCCGGAAGCGGGGCCGCCATCGGCGCGGCGACGGGCGCCGTCGCGGGCCTGCTCCAGGGTCTCCTGACACCGCCGCCGCCGCCAAGCCCGGCCTACAAGGCTCACGTCAACAAATGCCTCACCGACAAGGGCTACGACGTCATCAGCTGGGATTGATGCACGCGAGATGGCGCCTTCACCGCACCGCTTCGCGTCCCGGAAGCCTCGTTAGCGTCGCAGCTTCGGCCAGTCCTTGAGAATTGCTTGCGCGGCGTTGCGGCCGGGCACGCCGGTGACTCCGCCGCCCGGATGGGTGGACGAGCCGCACTGATAGAGCCCCACGATGGGGCTCCGGTAGTCCGCGTAATGCGGCACCGGGCGCTTGAAGAACAGCTGATCGGGCGTGATCTCGCCGTGGTAGATGTGGCCCTCGGGAAGCGCGAACATCTCCTCGAGGTCGGGCGGCAGCAGCGTCTGCATGTCGATGATCGAGGATGAGAAGCCGGGGGCGAATTCGTCCATGACGGCCATCGCGCATTTCACGAAATTCTCTCGTTCGTTCGCCCAAACGCCGTTCTTGAGCTCGTAGGGCGTGTGCCCGCCGAAAATGTTGACCACGTGCTTGCCTTGGGGCGCGAGCGTGTCGTCGCGCACGGTCGGCGCGAGCGGCGTGAGGAACGGCCGCTTCGAATACCAGCCGTACTTTGCGTCGTCGAAGGCGCGCTCCATGTAGTCCACATCGGGCCCGATATGCGTGAAGTCGGGGAAGTCGAGCCCGGTCGAGGCCGCATCGAAGGCCTTGAAGCGCGGCGGCGCATCGCACGCGATGTTGAGCTTGAAGGCCGTCGAGACGCTGCGGAACCGTGCGAGGTCGGCCATCATTTCTGTCGGCAGATGCTCGGCGCCGACCAGCGTCTCGAAAAGCGGCTTCGCATGCGTGTTGGAGGCGACGAGCTTGGCCTCGTAGCGGTCGCCTGTCGCGGTCACGACGCCCGCGGCCCGTCCGTTCTTGATGACGATCTTGGCGACGGGCGCATCGGTCTTGACCTCGAGTCCATGCCGCCGGCCGGCATTGTAGATGGCGGCGGGTATCGCTCCCATTCCACCCTTGGCGAACCCCCAGGCCACGCGCGCGTCGTGCGCCAGAAGGTGATAGAGCAGCACATAGGCCGAACCCGGGGATTTGAGCGAGGCGAAGGTCCCGACCGACGATTGATAGCCGAGGGCGGCCTTGATCGACTCGTTCTCGAACCACTGAGACAGGAAGTCATGGCTGCTCATGGTGAAGAGGTCGGCCAGGCGGAAAAATTTTTCGCCGATCTTGCGATGCCGCCAAAGGAAGCTCGCGATCTCCTTGTAGCCGCGCCAATCGCGCCGTGATGGGTCGAACGGCGTCTCGAACAGGAGCGCGCGCACGATGGTCGCGGCGTCCGCCATGTAGGCCCCATAGCTGGCGTAGGCGTCCGCATCGCGGCGGGAGAGGCGCGCGAACGAGGCTTGCGTGATCGCCGGATCGTCGTGGACGACGAGGGCGCCGCCATCGTTCGTCGGGTGGAAGATGCCCTTGCAGGGCAGGATCGTCAGCCCGTTGTTGAAGAGATCGAGCTCGTCGATGACGCGCTTCGGCATCATGCCGAAGAGATGCGAAGCCACCGACATGCGGAAGCCGGGAATGACTTCCTCCGTCACCGCTGCGCCGCCGATGATGGGGCGGCGCTCGAGCACGAGCGTGCGCAACCCCGCCTTCGCAAGATAGGCGCCGCAGGCAAGGCCGTTATGGCCGGCGCCGATGATGATCGCGTCATAGGGCTTCGGCATGGCCGCCTCTCGGTGAAAGGGTCGATGGGGAAGCGTGCGTGGTGAGCGGGCTCGCTATCGTTCGCGCCTCTCCGGGACCCAGGGATAGAGGCGCGGCAGCATGGCGGTGAGCACGGCCGCGACGATGAGCGCCGCGATGACGCCGATCGCGAACACAGTCCAGTTGTTGGGTCTCAGCACGCCGAGCGAGGCGATCACGAGCAGCAATGGGATGTCGAGAAAATGCGTGAATGTCGGCACGCGCTCGCGCCGCGCCTCTTCGAGACTCGGCGTCACGCGGCCGCTCGCGACCGCTTCGCGCGTGAGGCGGCGCAGCCGCACGAAATAGACGCGCGTGATCGTGTTGCCTTCGATGAATTCGATCGCAAAGAGAAGGACCATTCCCCCGAGCCACGGGACGTCGAGAAAGGTCCAGCCGGCATAGAACTCGATGATGAGCCAAGTGCCGGACGCAAGCAGCAGCAACGCGCCGGGGACAACGAGCCCGTCGTAGAAGACCCCGATGTTCCGAATGGCCTCGGCGAAGAGCGCCAAATCGGTCAGCTGACGCGAGCGCAAATCCGCAATGAAGACGCCGAGCAGCCCAGCGGCGATGAGTCCGAAGCCGACGACATGGGCAAATCGCAATAATTCGTAAATCATGGACAGGCTCCCACGCGTGCGATGTTCAACGATGACGCGGGCCGTTGAATCCGCACGGTCCATCGATCCTTTGCGGGATGGCTCGACGCACTAGCGGCAAAGCGGTGCCACGCCGAGCCGCTCCTCAGCGGTCCCGACGACTTTCTCGATTGCCCGCGCACAGGCGAGTACTCGCTCTTCGTCATTCGCCCGGCCGATGAGCTGGAGGCCGACCGGCATCCCCGCGGCATCGAGCGCCACCGGCATCGAGATCGCGCAAAGCCCCAGGAGGTTGACGAGATAGGTGTTCTGGTGCACCGCCCGGTTGGGCGCGAGATATGTCTCGATCGTCGCCACCTCGTCCTCTCGGGGCGGCGTGCTCACGACCGTGGGCGCCACCAGCACGTCGACCCCTGCCAGCCGTGCCTCGGCCGCCCGGCACAATTCCTGATGCCGCTCGAGGCCGCGGAAGTAGTCGATGGCCGAAACCGGCCGCGGATCGTCGGCACCGTCGAGACGCGCGGCGAGGATGGGCCCGAGGCGTCCGAGCCACTCGGGCAACGCCGTCTGCATGCAGCCATAGAACTCGACCGAGGAGATCGTCTTGCTGAGGCCGGCATCGATCGCCTGGCGCGCTTCGGGGAAGTCCATCGCAACGCGTCTTGCGCCCTTGGCGACGCTTTCCTCGATCGAGCGCATGACTCCTTCGGCCACGCCCGGCGCGCAATTCTCGAAGAAGTGGCGCTCGCAAAACCCAAGCCTGAAATCGCTTACCCGCGCCTGGTCGAGCGATTTGAGAAGCGCTGTTCCTTCGGCCACGGGGTCGATCGCGGCGAAGGCGATCGCCGAATCCTCGACCGTGCGCGTCAAGGGTCCTGGGGAATCGAGCGTGGGGCTGCACGGAACGAGCCCGTCGAGCGACCAGCGCCCGTGAGTCGTCTTGAGCCCGACCGTCCCCGTCCAGCTCGCCGGCATGCGGACCGAGCCGCCTGAATCGGTGCCGATCGAAACATAGGACGAGCCTTCGTGGATCGAGACACCGGCGCCGCTCGACGATCCCCCGGGCATCCGGTGGTCGCGGGCTCCCCACGGATTGCGCGGCGCGCCCCAATGTTGATTGACGCCGAGACCGTCATAGGCGAACTCGACGGTATGCGCTTTGCCCATGATCGGCGCCTGCTGCCGGCGCAGGCCGGCGACGATCGGGCCTTCGGCTTCCCAGCGCGCGGGCAGGCGATGCTTCGATCCGCCATAGGTCGGCATGCCGGCGACACCCAGGAGATCCTTGATCGAAACAGGAATCCCTTGGAGGGGGCCGAGGTCGGCGCCCGCCTCGAATGCGGCATCGGCCGCCTTGGCCGAACGCCGTGCGGCCTCCGCGTCGAAATGCTTATAGGCATTGAGCGTCGTGCCGTAGCGCTCATGTCGCGCGATCGCATGGTCGACAAGTACCACGGCGGTGAGTGACCGGTCGCGGAGACGCCGCCCGATCTCCCGGATCGACAATCGTTCGAGAGCCGTATCAGCCATGGCTAATTCCCCCGCGTATCGGATCGCACGCTCGAGAAGGACCAGATAAGCGCCACGATCCAGCCAAGCGCCGTCCAGCCGAGCAGCAAATTGAGAAGGAAGATCGCCATGGCGCTTTGGTGCCGTCGGTTCATGGCGATGAGCGCCGGAAGGAAGTAGAGCAACAGGGCCACGATTCCGATGGCCATGACCGGCAGCGTGAGGATTTCCATCGGCATCTCCCGTCTCCTGTGGCGGGCGAGTATAGTCGGAGTTGGTGCGTGCCATCAAAGCGGCGCCGCGCGAGGGAGGGGGCGATGTACGAGAGGACGTTCTCAACCGACCCATCGCGCGCGAGCGCGCCGCCCTCCCTCAGGCCCGCCGTGATGGGACACCGCCACATGGTCTCGGCCGGGCACTATCTCGCCGCGGAAGCGGGGTTCCGCACGCTCGAAGCGGGCGGCAACGCGGTCGATGCCGGCGTCGCGGCGGGGATCGCGCTCGGCGTGGTGCAAAGCGACCTCGTCAATTTCGCGGGCGTCGCGCCCATCATGATCCGGCGCGCGAAAGCGAGGGACGTCGTCACCATCGATGGCCTTGGCGTCTGGCCGAAGGGAATCTCGCTCGATCTTTTCGTCAAGGAGCATGGCGGCGCGATCCCGCCGGGTATCCTTCGCACCATCGTGCCGGCGGCCCCCGATGCGTGGCTGACCGCACTCGAGCGGTTCGGTACGATGTCATTCGGCGAGGTCGCGTCCGATGCGATCCGCTTCGCGCGGGACGGCTTCGCCATGCACGCGTTGATGGCCGAGCTCATCCGCGAGAATGCGGAGGGCTATCGTCGCTGGCCCTCGAACGCCGCGATCTACCTGCCGGGCGGCCGCGCGCCCCAAGTGGGCGAGCGGTTCGTGCAGAAGGACCTCGCCCGCACGCTCCAATACATGGCGGACGAGGAGAAGCGCGCGGCGCGCCGCGGCGGGCGGAAACGCGGACTCAAGGCCGCGCGCGACGCCTTCTACCGGGGCGATATTGCGAAGGCCATCACGGACTTCCAGCGGAAGAACGGCGGCTTTCTCACATCCGCCGATATGGCGGCCTACCGGGTCGAGCTGGGCGCGCCGGTGCGCTATCGCTTCCGCGGCATCGACGTCTATGCCTGCGGGCCCTGGTGCCAGGGGCCAGTCCTGCTCCAGATGCTCTCGATCCTCGATGGCATCGATCTTGGGACGCTCGGCCACAATTCGGTCGAGTACGTGCACCTGCTCGCCGAGGCCATGAAGCTCGCCTTCGCCGATCGCGAGCGCCACTACGCCGATCCCCGCTTCGCCCGCGTGCCGATCGCCGCGCTCCTTTCGCGGGGCTATGCGGCCGAGCGTCGTGCGCTCATCCGCGCGCTCGAAGCTTGGCCCGAGATGCCGCAAGCGGGCGACCCGAAGGGGCGAGCCAGGCGTGAGACGACCGCGGCACCACGAGCGGCTAAGGGCGAGCCCATGGTGCTCGATACTTCCTATGTCGCCGTCGTCGACCGGCACGGCAACGCCTTCTCGGCGACACCGAGCGACTCGTCATGGCATGTCCCGGTCGTGCCCGGAACGGGCTTGGCTCCCTCGGGCCGCGGCTACCAGTCCTGGGCGAAGCCGAGCCACCCGCAGGCGGTGGCGCCGGGCCGCCGTCCGCGCCTCACGCCCAATCCCGCCCTTGCGGTGCGCGAGGGCCACTTCGTCATGCCGTTCGGGACTCCCGGTGGCGACGTCCAGTGCCAGGCCATGCTGCAGTCGTTCCTCAACATCGCGGTCTTCGGCATGGACGTGCAGCAGGCGGTCGAAGCGCCCCGCTTCGCGACCTTCAGTTTTCCCAACTCCTTCGAGCCGCATACCTATTATCCGGGCCGGCTCAACCTTGAAGGCGCGCTCGGCTCCGAACGCGGCGAACGCTTGAGCGCGCTTGGCCACAAGGTCGAATGGTGGCCCGAGCGCACCTGGCGCGCCGGCGGGATGTGCATGGTCGCCAAGGACGAAAAGACCGGGCTGTTGTCGGGCGGCGCCGATCCGCGCCGGCCGTCCTACGCCGTCGGGTGGTAACGTCCGTGCAAAATTCCGGGGCCACTCTATAGTCGGCAATGAAAGAGGAGGGCGCGCCATGGCGATCAAGGAGCTGAAGAAGTACAAGGAGTTCGCCGATCCCCAAGTCCGCCCCCGCTATCACGGCCTGCCGACCTTCATGCGGGCGCCCTTCCAGGAGGACCTCTCGAAAGTCGACATCGCGCTCGTCGGCGTGCCGTTCGATGGCGGCGTCACCAACCGCGCCGGCGCGCGCCACGGACCGCGCGAGGTGCGCAATCAATCCTCGCTCATGCGCAAGGTGAACCAGGCGACGGGCATCCATGCCTATGAGGGCCTGAGCGTCTGCGACGTGGGCGATGCCTGGGTCGAGCAGCCCTTCGAGCTCGAAGGCGCTTTGAACGAGATCGCCGACGTGTTCCGCAACATCCACGCCGCGGGTGTCGTGCCCCTATCCTGCGGGGGCGATCATTCAGTGAGCCTGCCGATTCTCCGCGCCATCGCCGCGAAGCGTCCCGTCGGCATCATCCATTTCGATGCCCATTGCGACACGGGCGACGACTTCCTCGGCTCCAAGTTCCACCACGGCGCGCCGTTCCGCCGCGCGGTGGAGGAAGGTCTCATCGATCCCAAGCGCTCGATCCAGATCGGCATCCGCGGCGGCCTGTTCGACGCGAACCTCTGGAAGTTCAGCCATGACGCGGGCATGCGCGTCGTCTACATGGAAGAGTTCACGGACAAGGGCTGGCGCTGGGCGGCGGAGGAAGCGCGCCGCGTCGCCGGCACCGGCCCTGTCTACGTCACTTTCGACGTCGACGGGCTCGATCCCGTCTACGCGCCGGGCACGGGCACGCCCGAGGCCGGCGGCATCACCATGATCGAGGCACAGCGCATGCTGCGCATGCTCCAGGGCCTCGACATCGTGGGCGGCGACGTGGTCGAAGTGGCGCCGCCTTTTGATCCCTCGGGGCTCACGGCACTTACCGGCGCCACGCTCATGTTCGAAATTCTGTGCGTCACGGCCGACGCGCTCCGCAACCGGCGCAACAAGCGCGCGAGCTGACGCGATCGTCTAGCCAGGCACCGCTCGGTGATGGTTACCGGGCCGCAGGCGCCCGCCTCAGGTAAAGTGCGGCATGACCTTGGCCGCGAAGGTCTCGAGCGAGCGCATCACGTCGCGGTGCGAGGTGCCCCAGTTCATGTTGATCTGCATGTTGTCGATGCCTTCGGCCTCGTACATCTTGAGCTTCTCGATGCACAGCTCCGGCGGGCCGATGACGAGGTTGCGCTCGACGTCCTCGAGCGAGATGTCCGATTCCATCGGGACGATGGCGCCTTTCTCGACCGTGCCCTTGGTCGTGTAGACGTTGAGGAACCGCCGGTGGCGGCCCATGGCGAGCGCCACTTTCTCCTTCGTGTCGGCTTCGCTTGTCGTCACGAACAGCATGATCAGCATGGAGAGCTTGAGGCGATGGGACTCGCCCCCATACTTCGCGGCCGACGCCTTGAATGACCCCGCCTGTTCCTTGACGCGGTTGAAGGAGTCGCGGAGCGGCGTCGTGAGGACCGACATGTTGAGCGAGCAGGCATAGTCGATGCCGCCGGGCGTCATGGCGGCGAACCAGATGGGCGGGTGCGGTCGCTGCACCGGACGCGGCGTGATCGTCGTCGGCGGGAATTTCACGTACTGCCCGTCCCAGGAAACGTCCTCCTCCGAGAGCAGCTTCACGAGACAGTGAAGGTTCTCGCGGAACCGGTCGGGGGCCGTCGCGGGGTCGATCTGAAGGCGCTCGAACTCGTATTGATAGGCGCCGCGGCCTACGCCGATCTCGATGCGGCCGTTGGTGAGACAGTCGGCCTGGGCGATCTCGCCCGCGAGGATCCGCACGTCGTGGAAGGGCAGCACGGTCGTCGAGGTGATGAGCTTCGCGCGCCGGGTGTTCTCCGCGACCTTGATCGCCGTGAGGAGCGGATTCGGGTGGACGAGGGCGTTGGTGAAGTGATGTTCCGGGATCGTGAAGGAGACGAAGCCGAGCTCTTCGGCGAAGCGCGCCTCCTCGGTGATCTCCCGGTACATGTGCTGCATGGGTACGGCCGTGTCGGGCCAGTAGCACGGCAGGTAGAATCCGAAATCCATCGCTAGTCCCCCGGATGCCGAATGCTCATGGTAGGGCCGGACGAGCCTTATGCAAGACGAGCCTTATGCAAGCCGCGCGCCGCCGACGGCTTTCTCATAGGCGAGGCCCGCGAGCGCCAAGTCGCCGATGGCGAGCCCGCGGAACGCGAAGGCCGTGCGCTCCTCCGCGGACAGCCGCCCTTGGCTTTCGTCATTCACCAGCGTCGTGAGGTCGCCCCGGACGAGCGCGGGATCGATCAAGGGCCTGTCCGATCGTGCGTCCTGATCGAGATCGCCGACGATGATGCGATCGAAGGCGGTCAGCGACTCAGGGCGCCAGGGAACGGCAAGGTCTTCGGTGATCGCGGCGAAGGCGCCGGATTTCAGCCACTGTGCATCGAGAAACGGTTTGAGAGTTGCCGAAAACGTCACCGTGGTGACGACGATATCGGCCCCTTGAACGGCGTCTTCCGCCTCGGTGCAGCCGACAGCTTTCAAGCCCGCGTTTTCGACCACACGGCACAGCGCCTCTCTGTTCGCGGCGCCGCGGCCGAAGGCACGCACTTCCGCGATCGGAAACAGCGCGCGCATCGCGGCAAGGTGACTGCGCGCCTGAACGCCGCAACCGATGAGGGCCAGGATCGACGAATCCGCGCGCGCGAGGCGGCGTGCGGCGGTTGCGCTCAATCCCGCGGTGCGCACGGCCGTAACCCAGTTTCCATCCATCACCGCGAGCGGCAGTCCCGTCACACTGTCGAGCAGGGTCACGAGCGCATTGATGTCGTCGAGGCCGCGCTCGCGGTTGAGCGGGTTCATCACCAGCGACTTGACGGCGAGAAACGGCGGATCGTCGGCCGCGGACAGCGTTGCCATCATGTAGCGGCCGTCGGGCGGCAGGATGAGGGCCTTGGGCGCCGCCCAGGCGCGCTCCCGTCGCTGCGCGCGGAGGAGCTGCTCGATCCTGGCGATGACGTCGCCAGGATCGATCGGGAGGGCTTCGAGCGCCGCGCGCGACAGGTATGGCACCGATCGTGATTCGTTCCGCTCGGTGGCCATCGTGACGGCGTCGCGCGCGGCAGGATCGGGGGCTATGACGCGTTCGACCGGACGCGGAACTATCGGGCCTCGGTCCAGCTTTCCGAGAAGGCGAGGGCGCAGGTGCTGAACGGGCGCCCTTCGCGTTCGCGCTTCCAGACCTTGCCCGACGCTTCGACGCCGTTCCGCGCGAGGCGAGCGCTCGCCGCAGGAATGAGGATCGTGCAGACGCCATAGGGCCGGCCCGGCTGCGCGTTGGGCTGGGTGTGGATGAGGAGCGGATCCCCGATGTCGTACCAGGTGAGCGTAATCTCCTCGCCTTGCGCCACGGCGCGCTCGGTCCAGCTGTCGCGCACGTCGCCGGATTTCGAGAAGGCCGCGTCGATGACGGGAATCGTCGTGTCTTTCAACTCGGCATTCAGCATGCCCTGGACGGTATTTTGCAGCCAGCGTGCCATGGCGATGTTGTCGGTGTAGACGCGCCAGCGGTTTTCGGTGAGCTCGCTCTTGAGGTAGAGGACGTGACCCGGCCCTGAGGGACTGAAGATGATGCGCCAGAAACTGGCGTCGGTCGTGTTGGGGCCGCCATCCGTCTGGCTCAAGCGGATGAATGGGTTCTCTCCCGTCACGATTACGCGATTGGGATCTGCAACGCTCATTGTCTGTCCTCCCCTGCCGATGTCGGGTGCGGGCAGCCGGAACCGGCCGCATCACGCCGTCTTGCTGTCGAGATTATCCTGAACAGGGCGCGATGGCGATTGGCGAAGCGGTCGCGGGCGATCACGGCACCAGCACGGCGGCCCCCTGGAGCCGCCCCGCGCGGAGATCGGCAAGCGCCGCATTCGCCTTGGCCAGGGGATAGGGAACGGTGCGGGTTCGTACGGGCACTTGGGGCGCCAGGGCGAGGAATTCCTCGCCGTCGCGGCGGGTGAGATTGGCGACCGAGCGGAGGATGCGCTCCTCCCAAAGAAGACCGTAGGGGAAGCTGGGAATGTCACTCATATGGATGCCGGCGCACACGACCACGCCGCCCTTGGCGGTCGCGCGCAAGGCGGCCGGCACGAGCGCGCCGACAGGCGCGAAGATGAGCGCGGCGTCGAGCGGCTCGGGCGGCGCGGTGTCGGAATCGCCGGCCCATGCGGCGCCGAGGCTGCGCGCGAAGGCTTGCGCCTCGCTGTCGCCCGCTCGGGTGAACGCGAAGACGCTTTGGCCGCGATGGCGCGCCACCTGCGCCACGATATGGGCGGCAGCGCCGAAGCCGTAGATGCCGAGCCGCTTGGCCTCGCCCGCCATGCGGAGCGCCCGGTAGCCGATGAGGCCGGCGCAGAGAAGCGGTGCTGCCTCCACGTCCGAATAGCCGCCGGAGATGGGAAAGCAGTAGCGCTGGTCCGCGCGGGCGAACTCGGCGTAGCCGCCGTCGATCTCGTAGCCCGTGAATCGCGCGCGGTCGCAGAGATTCTCCCGCCCCGCGCGGCACCACGGACAGTCGCCGCAGGTCCAGCCGAGCCATGGCACGCCCACGCGATCGCCGGATCGGAACCGCTCGACATGGTGTCCTGTCGCGATCACGGTGCCGACGATCTCATGGCCGGGCACGAGAGGCAGCTTCGGCGCCGGTAGCTCGCCGTCGACCACATGCAGGTCGGTGCGGCACACTCCGCACGCGCTGACGCGGAT
Source organism: Alphaproteobacteria bacterium (assembly GCA_046349515.1). Lineage (GTDB taxonomy): Bacteria > Pseudomonadota > Alphaproteobacteria > CADEGL01 > CADEGL01 > JBGPGW01. The sequence goes on from JAXMCE010000003.1 coordinate 141,952, forward strand.
GAGGACGTCGTCGGGGCCGGGCTCGGGGCGCGCGATGTCGGCAGCCTCAAGCGCGCCGCCGGGCGCCCTCAAGACCATCGCGCGCATGGGCGCTAAAGCGCGAGGCGCCCGCGCACCGCCTCGTAGACTTCGTGGCTGTAGCCGTAGCTGCACATGACGGATTTGGTGGCCGAGACGAGGTGACGCACGCGCTCGGCGGCCCGCACGCTCTCGTACTGCTCGACGGCATCGTGGAAACCCGCGACGCCATGGAACTCGGTCGCATCGTCGCGCGCGACGAGCGTCGCGAGCATCGCGATGAGCGCATCGGGATCATGGCCGCAGCCAAGATAGATCTCCGTCGCCGCCATCGCGCGCCGGACCTCAGGCCGGGCCACCATTTTCGCACGCCCGCCGCCGGTCCGGGCCGCTTCGCGGTCGGCGCGGTTGGCTTCGATGAGCGCGCGAATCGCAGCCAGAAGATCGGCCTCGTTCTCAGGCAGCCCGCGCCATTCGGCCGCCTCGGCCGAGGGCGGATGGACGAGCTTCGCCATGCTCAGGCGAATTTCCGGGCCCGTCGACCAGGACAGCAGTGCCAGCAGCTTGTTGCGGAGCGAGATGCCGTCGAGTCCGATGAAATAGCGCCGCGTGGCAATGCCGTTGTGGATGTGGACGTCCAACGGATTGCCGTAGTTGGAACGCAGGTGGATGGTCGTTCCGCCGAGCGAGAGGGCCTCGCCCGTGCCCTCGAGCGAAAGGCCGCCCGCGATGGCCTCGGCCAGAAGCGCCGGCGTCTCGTCGAAATTGTTGAGGGCACCGATCCGCTCGCCGAGCGCCGCGATCGTGTTGAGCTCATCGGGCCCGGTCCTCTCGCGGATCGCCTTGGCAAGAAGTCCGTGTCGCTCGATGAGGCCGTCGAGCGCATCGAAGCTTGGATAGCGATCGAGATGCTCCTCGATGGCGACGGCAATGGGGCTCATGGCGAGCCAGCGCGCGACTGGCCGCAGCACGACCGGCGCCCACTCCCAGCCGATCATGTCGCAACTCCGCGCGGCGAGAAGCGGGTAGAGGAAATAGTGGTCGTCGATGACGTTCCGGCGAAGCGCGATCTCGGCCATACCCTCGATGGCATCGATGCGCCGCCCGCTCCCGAGGAGCGCGAGGAGGTAGCGTTCGGCCAGAATCGGATATTGATCCCGCATGGCGCGGACGAAGCCATCCCGCAAGCTCGCGCCGTTGGCCGATGCCTCCTCGAGTGCCAGCATCACCGCGGGTCCCATCTCGGGCGCGTGGATGTTCCGGTTGGCGAGCGCCGTCGCCTGGACGACCGCGAGGCGGGGGAGAGTGCCGCCCGCCCTCCGGCCGGCCTCCATGATGGCATGAAGGCCCGCGACATGGTGGAGAGGGCCGCCATGGTGGTCGATCTGAATCTCGCTCGAGCGGCTGATGGCGATGGCCGAGGCCGCAAAGAGGGCGCGCGGATCACCGTTCCGCTCGAGCCGATCGAGCGTGGCGTCGGCGATCTGGTCGGGCGCGGCCTCCTCGATGAAGCGCACGAGCCCTTCCATGGGTTCGGGCAGTTGGATCGGCTTGGCCATGGCTCGCCACCTCATCATCGCGCCGGGCGCCCCGCGCCAGCTTTACATAACTTTACATTCCTCCGGTTGGGGCGAAACGGTCTCGCCCCATCCTTCCTCTCAAGGGGCCATTGAGGCCGCCCATGACGGAAAGGAGACTGGGAATGTCGACGGACCACGAGACTACGACAAACGCCGCGAAATCGACATGGTGCAAACGGTGGGGCCGGCGCGCCCTCTTCGCGGGGGGACTCGCGACGGTCCTGGTGAGTGCGGCCGCGATCGCCCATCCCGGCCACGGTGGATTCGGCGGCGGGCGCGACCTCGAGAGCAGCCAGGAATGGGCTGAACTCGCGACCCGGCAAATGCTCCGCAAGATCGATGCGACGCCCGAGCAGCAGTCGAAGATCAACGCGATCGTGCTGGCGGCGGTGAAGGACATATATCCGTTGCGCGAGCAGGCGCACGCGATGCGCCGGGACGCCATGAAGCTCATGGCCGCTCCGACGGTCGATCGCGCTGCGGCCGAGCGGCTGCGCATGCAGCAGAACACGCTGCACGAGCAGATTTCCAAGCGTATGATGCTCGCCATGCTTGACGCGGCCGAGGTCCTGACGCCTCAGCAGCGCGAGACACTGGCCAAGACCATGGCGGAGCGGCACCACCACGGGCCGATGTAACCCGGCCGAGCTGGCGCTCGATTGAGGACGAAACGGACGGCATGGCCGAACGAGTGCTGATCATCGACGACGACCAGCGGCTCGCGGCCATGCTGACCGACTATCTCGAGAAGCGCGGCTACGCGGCGACGAGCGAGCCGAACGCGGCGCGCGGACTCGCGAGCGCCGAGCGGCATGGCGTCGATGCCGTGATCCTCGACGTCATGCTGCCGGATCTCGACGGGTTCGAGGTCTGCCGCCGCCTGAGAGCCGTCTCCGACGTACCGATCCTGATGCTGACCGCGCGAGGCGATGACACGGACCGGATCGTCGGCCTTGAGATCGGCGCCGACGACTATCTGCCGAAGCCCTTCAATCCGCGCGAGCTGCTGGCGCGCCTGCGCGCGATCCTGCGGCGGCGGCATGCGGCGCGGACCGATACGTCGGCTCCCTTGCGCTTCGGGCGGCTCGAGATCGATCGCGGCGCCCGCCAGGTGCGTCTCGATGGCGAGGCGCGAGCGCTCACCAGCTATCAATTCGATCTCCTCTCGGCCATGGCGGAGCGCGCGGGCCGGGTGCTCTCGCGTGAGCAGCTCATGGACCTTGTGAAGGGTGAGATGCTCGAATCCTTCGATCGCTCGATCGACGTCCACATCTCGCGTATCCGATTGGCGATCGAGGATGACGCGAAGCATCCTCGCCGCATCGTGACCGTGCGCGGCGCGGGATACGTGTTCGCGCGCCTCCAAGACGACGAGGCCTAGGCGCGTGCGGCTCTTCTGGCGCATCTACCTCACGCTGCTTGCGAGCTTGGCGCTCGTCGCGATCCTGGGTGGCGCCGCCTGGCGGCTCATCGAGGAGCCGATTCCGCGGCCCGCGCTCGAGCTTGCCGGGCGTCTCGCGGGAGCGGCGCTTCCCGTCCCGTCAGCACCCGAGGGCGAGCAGCAGGCGGCGCTCGAGCGGATCGCCGAAGCGGTGAGGGGCGACCTCACGCTTTATGCTGCGGATGGCCGCGCGATCGCCGCCGTCGGCAGGCCCGTGCAGCCCCCGCCGCCGCGCGAGGCTCGTGGAGTCTTCAGGCGCGGCCACCCGCCGCTCTTCGATGTGATGCTGCCCGACGGACGGCGGCTCTTGGTCCACTTTCCCCACCCGCCGCGGGAGCCCATATGGCGGCTCGTCCGCACTCTGGGTGCCGTGGTCATCGCGGTCGGTCTTGCGGCCTTTCCCGTCGTGCGCCGCCTGACGCGCCGTCTCGACCGGTTGCGCGAGGGGGCCGCGGCTTGGGGCGGCGGCGCGCTATCCGCCCGTATTCCGGTCGATGGACGTGATGAGGTGGCGGCCGTCGCGCGCACCTTCAACGAGGCGGCAGCCTCGATCGAACGCCTCATGGAGTCCCACAAGACATTGCTCGCCAATGCGAGCCATGAGCTGCGCTCGCCCTTGGCGCGGCTGAGGATGGGGATCGAGATGTACGAGGCAGCGCCGACCGAATCGCTCAAGGCAGAGCTTGCGCGCAACCTCGGGGAGCTCGACACGCTCGTCGAAGAGATACTCTTGGCCAGCCGGCTCGATCGGATCGACCGCCTGGACCAGAGGGAAACGATCGACCTTCTCGCCCTTGCGGCGGAGGTGGCCGCGCAGACGGGCGGTACGGTCGAGGGCGCATCGGTCGACATCGATGGCGACCGCCGTCTTCTCCACCGCCTGGTCCGCAATCTCCTGGAAAATGCCAACAAGCACGGCCGCCCGCCGGTGCGCGTCGAGGTCGGCACGGGTCCGCGGGGCGATGCGCGCCTGGTCGTGCATGATTCCGGCATGATCCGCGATGCGAGCCGCGTCTTCGAGCCCTTCTATCGCGGCGAGGGCGCGTCCGAATCGGCCGGAGGCTGGGGATTGGGGTTAGCGCTCGTCCGCCAGATCGCGGAGCGTCATGGCGGCACGGCGCGCTGCGAAAGCGGTCCCGGACGCGGGACCGCTTTCATCGTCGAACTGCCCGCGGCTCAGCGCGCGGCGCCGGCGACGCACTCGTAGGCGGGCAGCGTCAAGAACTCCTCGAATTGCTCTGCCGTGACGAGGTCAGCGAACATCGTAGCGGCCTCGCGATACTTCCCCGCGGCGAAACGCGTGGCACCCACCAGCATCTCGATCTTCTCGAGCTCCTCCTCGAGGAAGCGTCGGATCATCGGCGCATCGACGACCGAACCTTCGGCGGTGCGACTCTTGTGTTTCAGCCACTGCCAGAGCTGCGCGCGGCTGATTTCGGCCGTCGCCGCGTCTTCCATCAGATTGTAGATCGGCACGCATCCGGTCCCGCGCAGCCACGCCTCGATGTACTGCACGCCGACATTGAGGTTGTGGCGCACGCCGCGTTCGGTGATCGTGCCGTCGGGCACGTCAAGCAAGTCCTTGGCCTCGATCGCCACATCGGCTCGGAGCTTCGCGACCTGGTTCGGCTCGGGCATGATGCGGTCGAACACCTCGCGCGCGATGGGCACGAGGCCGGGATGCGCGACCCAGGTGCCGTCGTGGCCGTCGCTGGCCTCGCGCTCCTTGTCTGCGCGCACCTTGGCGAGCGCCGCTTCGTTCGCGGCCGGATCGGTACGGATCGGGATCTGCGCCGCCATGCCGCCCATGGCGTGCGCGCCGCGCCGGTGGCACGTCTTGATGAGCAGCAGGCTGTAGGACCTCAAGAAATGCCGCGTCATCGTCACCTGATCGCGGTCGGGTAGGACGAAATCCGGCCGGTTCCGGAATTTCTTGATGAAGCTGAAGATGTAGTCCCAGCGCCCGCAGTTGAGGCCCGCGATATGGTCTTTGAGCTCGTGGAGGATCTCGTCCATCTCGAACGCGGCCATGATCGTCTCGATCAGGACGGTGGCCTTGATCGTCCCGCGCGGCACGCCGAGCGCGTCCTGGGCATGGACGAAGACATCGTTCCAGAGGCGCGCTTCCTCGTGGCTCTCGAGCTTGGGCAGATAGAAATAGGGCCCGGTTCCGTTCGCGAGGAGCGTTTTGGCGTTGTGGAAGAAGAAGAGGCCGAAATCGAAGAGCGAGCCCGACATGGGCGCGCCGTCGACGCGGATGTGATATTCGGGCAGGTGCCAGCCGCGCGGCCGCACGATAAGAGTCGCGGGCCGCTCGCCGAGGCTGTAGGACTTGCCGCTCTCGGGGTCTTTGTAGGTGATCGCCCGCCGGGCGGCGTCGCGGAGATTGATCTGACCCTGGATCTGGTTGTCCCAGGTCGGCGTATTCGAGTCTTCGAAATCCGCCATGAAGTGCGTCGCGCCCGAATTGAGGGCGTTGATGACCATCTTCCGATCGACCGGGCCTGTGATCTCGACTCGCCGGTCCTGGAGGTCCTTGGGGATGGGTGCGACGCGCCACTCGGCCGTGCGGATCGATGCCGTTTCCGGCCGGAATCCGGGCAACCATCCGCCATCGATCTTGGCTTGGAGCTCCGTGCGGCGGTCGAGAAGTTTCCGGCGCCGCGCGCCGAAGGTGCGCTCGAGCGAAACCAGGAACTGGAGAGCGTCCTTGGTGAGAATCTCGCCGTAGCCGGACCGAACGGGCCCGCGCAGCGCAAGGCCCGGCACACCCTCCAACTCACGCAGCGGAGAGGCCGATTGGAGCATTCGAGGGAACTCCTTGATCCAGAAAGAAAAACAAAGTTAAGCGGCCCCGGAATGGTCGATCCCTCCAGGGTTCGCTCGCCCACCTCCTAGATAGGGCGCAAGATGCCAAATCCCAATGGTAAATTGATGGCGCGTCGCGCGGATGTTGTTCCATGACATTTTCCGCCTCGCGGGTCGTCGAAGGAGGGTTGAAGATGACAATCGATCGTCTCGTCACGCGTCCCGCGCGCGTGTTGGGCCTCCTGGGCTTGGCTGCGATCCTTCTTGCGACCGCCGCTTGCGCCAAAACGAAGGTGACGGAGCAGGCTGTCCAAGGAGCCCCGCCGCCCTCGGCGCCCGTCGCGTTCTACGTCGAGGACTTCAAGTCCGAAGATAATGACGTGAAACAGGGCAAGAGCATCCTTCCGCGCGGCGGGATTCTGCGCCAAGCGCTCACGCGCAACAGCGATCCTGAAACTCTCGTGCGGTCGCTGTCGACGGCCCTCGTCCACGATCTCGCGTCGCGCGGCTATCCCGCCTATCACCTCGCGCCTGGGGCGCCGCCGCCCGCGAGCGGCTGGCTTGTCGGCGGCGAGTTTCTCGAGATCGATGAGGGCAACCGCATGCGGAGGGCGCTCATCGGCTTCGGATCGGGCGAGACGGAAATGCAGGTCAACGTCGACGTGACCGACATGACGAAGGATCCGGGCAAGCCCTTCGTCGTGCTCGGAGCGGATACGGGCTCAGGCAAGATGCCCGGTGCCGCGATCACCATGAATCCGTATGTCGCGGCCGCCAAATTCGTGATGTCGAAGAATGCCCCCGAGCGGGACGTGAAGCGCATCGCGTCCGAGATCGGGGAGCGGTTGGCCAAGCTCGCGGCGGAGCAGGCACACTAGGCGCGGCCGAAACCCGGTCGAGAATATGACACCGCGCGGGCTGTCTTAAGAGGTCGCCACGAGCGATGGGGACCCCATCGCGCGGGCGTGAAGCGTGCGCTCACTGGGGAAGACCATCGTCACGACAGTGCCGCGCCCGACCGCGCTGTCGATCTCGAAGGCGGCGCCGTGGAGGGCTGCCAGCTTCTTGCTGATCGGCAAGCCCAGGCCCGATCCCTCCTGCGTCCGCGCCAGCATGCTGTCGACCTGCCGGAACGGTTCGAGCGCGCGCGGAATTTCCTCCGGGCTCATGCCGATCCCGGTATCGCCGACCGAGATCGCGACCCGATCATCGGGGCCCCGGCCGACCGTGACCCAGACGCGTCCACCTGTCTCCGTGAACTTGACCGCATTCGACAGCAAATTGAGCATGATCTGGCGGATGCGCGAATCGTCGGCGCGGATCGATGCGGCATCGTCCGCCACCTGCGCCTCGAGCGTGACCGACTTCTTCGCGGCGCGCTCGCGGACGAAGGCAAGGCTCTCCTCGACGAGGGCCGGCAGTTCGACCGGACCTTCGTAGAGCGTCATCTTGCCCGATTCGATTCGTGCGATGTCGAGGACATCGTTGATGATGTTGAGAAGGTGCGCGGCACTCTTGTGGATGTCCGACACGTATTCGTGATAGCGCGGCAAGAGCGGGCCGAAGGCCTGCTCGCTCATGATCTCGGAGAAGCCGATGATGGCGTTGAGCGGCGTGCGCAGCTCGTGGCTCATGCTGCTGAGGAAGTCGGTCTTGGCTTGGCTCGCGGCTTCGGCCGCCGCCCGGGCCTTGAGCGCGTCCGCATGGCGCTGCTCGCGGTCGGCGGACTCGAAGGTACCCCCGAGGCATTCGGCCATGGCGGAGACGAAGCGCCGCTCGTCGGATGTCCAGGCGTGCCGCGGACCCGTGTGCTCGACCGACAGCATGCCGGCCAATCGGCCGTCGTTCCGGATCGGCGTGGCGATCATGGATGTGACTCGGCAGGCGCGAAGGTAATCCGCGGCGAGCTCGCTCGTCCGCCGGTCGCTCAGGGCGTCGCCGGCTGCCACGCTCTGGTTTTGCTCGAGCGCCGAGAAAAATCGTGGATGGTGGTCGGCCGAGACGGTAAGCCCCGCCGGATCACTGCGCCGCCCTTCACTGAGAAGGTGCAGGGCGTCGAACGCTCGTCCCGCCTGGTCATAGCGCCAAAGGCAGACGCGCGCGCATGACATGGTCTCCGCAATCGCTTTCGCGACGATATCGAATGCCTGGTCGATCTGTCCGTGCAGGAATGCGGGGTTCACGGCGATCATGTCGAGGGCGGCCGATCGGCTCTTCCGCCTGTCTTTTCGCCGCGTTGGCGCAATCCGGGGCTTGGTCGTCCGGCAGAGGGGGGATGTCCCGCGCGCCTTCGGCCGTTTCGAGCCTTTGTCTTTGTGCATCAGCCGTCCTGAGCGTTTGCTTCCGACGCGCATCGGGGGACATCGGCCACCGGGAGCCATCGGACCTCCGCGGATCGCCTCCGGGCGAGGGTCTCGCGGTGCGCCTGGTCGTGCCCTCGCGGTATCGAGAGAGTCGCCGAGCGGCGGTTAACAAGTCCTTACGGAAGGAGGGGGCATCCGCGCTAACCCGAAGGAGGGCCCTATTTTCCCTTGCCGAGAAGGAATAGGGCGAGCGCCGCGATGACGAAGGCGATCCCGCCCCCGAGCTCCAGGAGGTCGAGCGCGCTCTGCCCGGCGATCGAGGCGTGGCCGGCTTCGCCGAGGAAAAGCACCCCCAAGGCTACCACGATCACGCCGATGAGCTTGTCTTTCAGCGCCTCGAGCGAGCCGATCATCAGGGTCTCGGGCAGTTTGAGTCGTCCCACGAAGAGCTGGTAGAGGCCGATCGACATCATGAAAAGCACGACCGCCACGAGGTAGAGATCCGCATAGCCCATCAGGTCGAGCATGAGGGATTTTGCGTTCTCCTCGTCGTATTTCGCCTCGCGGAAGAAGGCGTAGACGCTTTGGACGAGCGTGACCGACGCATAGGCGATGAGCGCGGTCGACGCGATGAAAAGCGAGAGACTCGCGGGAATCGCGATGAAGCGCGAGGCGCCGATGACGCGCTGGACGGCGGTCTCGGACGGCTCGGGACGGCGGGCGGGTGGCGCGGCTTCGTCCGGCATGGCGGAAGGAACGGTAGCCTTCGCTTCGGCCGAGGGTCAAGCGAGGGGCCGCAACCTCTCTTGGGAATAAATCTTGCCCTGGAGGAAACGCCGCCGTAGCGTCACCCGGCCTTGGCGCTCTCATCGCGCGAAGGCGATGAAAGGTCCCATCGAGAGCTCTCGATGCCGCTCGGTCTCCTCAAATTCGGCTTGAGCCGCAAGCACCCCGAGCCTCGCCACATTCCGGCGACGCCCGATCTTCGGTCCGGCTATGACGTCGTCATCATCGGCGGTGGCGGGCACGGCCTCGCGGCGGCCTACTATCTCGCCAAGGACTACGGCATCACCAACGTCGCCGTGCTGGAGAAGGGCTACCTCGCGGGCGGCAACACGGCCCGCAACACGACGATCATCCGCTCGAACTACCTCACGCCGGAAGGCGTGCGGTTCTACGACGAGTCGGTGCGGCTCTATCAGACGCTCTCGAACGACCTCGATTTCAACATCATGTATTCCGAGCGCGGGCACCTGACGCTCGCGCACACCGACGCGGCCGTGCGCACCATGCGCTGGCGGGCCGAGGTCAACAAGCATTGCGGCGTTAATTCGGAACTCATCTTCCCCGATGAGATCAAGAAGCTCGTGCCGAGCCTCAATCTCTCGCACGATGTGCGCTATCCGATCCTGGCGGCGCTCTACCATGTGCCGGGATCGATCGCGCGCCATGACGCGGTCGCGTGGGCGTATGCGATCGGCGCTGCGCGCATGGGAGTCGAGATCCACCAGGGCACCGAGGTCACCGGTTTCAAGACCCAGGACAGCCGCGTCATCGCCGTCGAGACCAACCGCGGCACGATCGCCTGCGGCAAGGTGCTGCAGGCTGTCGCGGGATCGAGCAGCCTTCTCGCGGCCAAGGCCGGATTTCGCCTGCCCATCCGGACCGTGCCGCTCCAGGCCTGCGTCTCGCAGCCGTTGAAGCCCTTCCTCGATCCGATCATCGTTTCGGGGAGTCTCCACGTTTACATCTCGCAGAGCGCCCGGGGCGAGCTGGTCATGGGCGGATCGACCGATCCCTATCCGCTCTACTCCACGCGCTCGACGCTCGAATTCAAGGAAACGCTCCTTGCCCACATGATCGAGATGTTCCCGTTCCTGGGCGAGGTGCGGCTCTTGCGCCAGTGGGCCGGCATGGCCGACATGACGCCGGACTTCAGCCCCGTCATGGGGGCGACGCCTCTTTCCAACTATTTCATCGATTCGGGGTGGGGCACCTGGGGCTTCAAGGCGACACCCGTCTGCGGCAAGCGCATGGCCGAGACCGTCGCGACCGGCCGCGTGCCGGATATTCTCGAGGCCTTCCGCCTGTCTCGGTTCAGCGAGTTCAACCAGGTGGGCGAGCGCGGCGCCGCCTCGGTCGGACATTGAGCGTCCGCCCATGAAGATCATGCCTTGTCCCTTGAACGGCCCGCGCAACATCACGGAGTTCATCTGCGCGGGCGAGGTGCGCGTGATGCCCGATCCCGCCTCGGTGGATGACGCGGCGTGGGCGGACTATGTGTTCATGGAGACGAACGCCGCCGGCATCGTGCGCGAGTGGTGGTGTCACGTGCCGACCTCCTATTGGTTCATCGCCGAGCGGAACACGGTCTCGGACGAGATTCTCCGCACCTATCCCGCGAGCGATCTCTTCACGGCGCGCCGCGACTTCGCGCCCAAGTCGGACAAGGGGCCATGAAGCTCGCACCCTTCCGTCTCCCGCCCGGAATCGGCGAGCGCGTCGATCGCAGCCGCACCGTGAGCTTTTCCTTCGAGGGCCGCACCTACGATGGCTTGGCGGGCGACACGATTGCGAGTGCGCTCGCCTCGCACGGCGTGCGCGTGTTGTCTCGGTCCTTCAAGTATCACCGGCCGCGCGGCATCCTCACCATGGCGGGCCAGGACGCGAACACGCTCGTGCAACTGGCCGACGAGCCCAATGTGCTGGCCGATACGACCCCGATCACGGGCGGGCTCGAGGCGCGCGGCCAGAACTATCGGGGGTCGCTCGCCTGGGACCGCGACGCTTGGCTCAACTGGGCGGGCCGCTTTCTCCCCGTCGGCTTCTACTACAAAGCGTTCTACAAGCCGCTCGGCGCCTGGAAGCGGTGGGAGCCGGTCATCCGCGCGCGCGCGGGCTTGGGCGAGGTCAATTTCAGCGCGCCCCATCGCTACTACGACAAGGCCTACGGGTTCACCGACGTGGCGGTGATCGGCGGCGGGCCGGCAGGCCTGTCGGCGGCGCTCGAAGCCGCGCGCGCGGGTCTCGACGTCCTCCTCGTCGAAGAAAACCCCGTGCTCGGTGGGTCGCTCACCTATGCGCGCTTCGACGCCGATGGCACGCTCGCGAGTGAGCGCCTTGCCGCTCTCGTGAGCGCCGTCGGCGCCGAGTCGCGCATCACCGTCATGACGCAGGCGGTCTGCCAAGGGCTCTTCACCGAACATTGGTTGCCGATCATCCAAGGCAACCGCATGCACAAGGTGCGCGCGCGGCAGGTGGTGCTCGCGACCGGATCGGTCGAGCAGCCCGTGGTGTTTCGCAACAACGACCTGCCGGGCGTGATGCAGGGCTCGGCCGCTCAGCGCCTCATCCGCCACTACGGCGTGCGGCCTGGCCGGCGGGCGGTCGTCGTCACAGGGAACGCCGACGGCTATGGTGTCGCGCTCGATCTGCTCGATGCGGGCGTCGAGCTCGCGGGAATCCTCGACCTGCGCGCGTCCCTGCCGAGCGAGGAGCGCACCGATGCCGTCCGCGCGCGGGCCGTGCCCATCTATGCGCGCTATGCGCCCTGGGCCGCACGGCGCAATGCGCAGGGGACTCTCAAGGGTCTTGCGGCCGCGCGCATCGTCGGTCACGGCAAGTGCGAGCCGCCCGACGTTCGCCTTGAATGCGATCTTCTCTGCATGGCGGTCGGTTATGCGCCGTCGGCCCAGCTGCTCCACTACGCGGGCGGCGCCGTTGCTTACGACCGGGCCGCTGCGAGTTTCGCGATCACGAAGTCGCCCGCAGGAGTCATCCCCGCGGGATCGCTCGACGGCGCCTACGATCTCGAGACCGCCATCGTCGACGGCAAGCGCGCGGGCATGCTGGCGGCCGAGGCGCTCGGTGCGCCGCCGCGCGGCGAGGTGCCAGCCGTCCGCGGCAAGAATGCATCCGGCTGGAACCATCCCTGGCCGATCTTTCCCCATCCGCGCGGCAAGGATTTCGTCGACTTCGACGAGGACCTCCAGGTCAAGGACATCCGCAACGCCATCGCCGAGGGCTATGACCATGTCGAGCTGCTGAAGCGGTTCTCCACCGCCGGCATGGGCCCCTCCCAGGGCCGGCACACGGCGCTCTCGCTCGCACGTCTCGCGGCGGAGGCGACGGGTCGCGAGATCGAGGCGGTCGGCGCGACCACGGCCCGGCCGCCCGCGAGTGCCGAGAAGTTCGGCCATCTCGCGGGGCGCGGCTTCGAGCCTGTCCGCTTGACCGCCATGCACCACCGCCACCTCAAGGCGGGGGCCGAGATGATGCCGGCGGGGTTGTGGCTGCGCCCGGCTTATTACGGACCGAGCGACCAGCGCGAGGCCGCGATCCGTGCGGAGGTCGAGGCGGTGCGGACCAATGTCGGGGTCATCGACGTCTCGACCTTGGGCGGGCTCGACGTGCGAGGGCCGGACGCAGCCGAATTTCTGAACCGCATGTACACCTTTGCCTACGCCAATCAACCCGTCGGGCGTGCGCGCTACGTGCTGATGTGCGACCAGACGGGCGCCATCATCGACGACGGCGTCGCGTGCCGGTTCCACGACTGGCATTTCTACGTGACGGCGACGACCGGCGGCGCCGATCGCGTCTACCAGTCGATGCTGTGGTTCAACGCGCAGTGGCGCCTGGATGTCGACATCACCAATGCGACGGCGGCCTATGCCGGAGTCAATCTCGCCGGTCCCCGCTCGCGCGAGGTCTTGGCCAAGCTCTGCTCGGATGTCGATCTTTCGGCCACCGCTTTCCCCTACATGGGCGTGCGGACGGGCACGGTCGCCGGCATCGCGGCGCGGCTCCTCCGCGTGGGCTTCGTCGGCGAGCTAGGCTATGAAATCCACGTGCCGGCGAGCGCGGGCGAGGCATTGTGGGACGCCTTGCTCTGGGCCGGCGCTTCGTTCGACATCAAGCCGTTCGGCGTCGAGGCACAGCGCCTTCTGCGCCTCGAGAAGGGCCACATCATCGTCGGGCAGGACACGGACGGCGAGACCCATCCCCACATGGCCGACATGGGCTGGGCAATCGCCAAGAAGAAACCGTTTTTCGTGGGCGGTCGCGCGATCGAGGCGCAGATGAGGCGGCCGCTCTCGCGGAAGCTCGTGGGCTTCACGCTCGTCAATCCGGATGAGCCCCCGCCCGAGGAATGTCACCTCGTGATCCGCGATGGCGCGATCGTGGGGCGCGTGACCTCGGCCGCATTCTCACCCACCCTCTCGCGCGTCATCGGCCTCGCTTTCGTGGCGCCGGACCAGTCCGAGCCCGGCGCGCATTTCTCCATCAAGATCGCGGGCGGCCGCATGATCGAAGCGCAGGTGGTAAAGCCGCCCTTCTTCGATCCCAACAACGCCCGGCAGGAGGCCTAAGCGATGGCCACCGCCGAGCCCGCCGGATTCGCTCGCCGCAGCTTTGTCTACCGGCGGCTCGTCGGCCACGGCGCCGTGTTCGCGGAACGAGGCGAAGCGGCCATTGCCGAGCATTTCGGCGCACCCGAAGGCGAAGCGATGGCGGCCGCCCGGCTGGGCCTGGCCGATCTCTCGCTCGCGCCTCGCATCGGGTTCAAAGGACGCGGGGCGCTTGCCTGGCTCTCGGGCCAGGGCGTGCGCGGCCTTGCGGAGGACAACCGCGCGGACCGGCAGTCGGACGGCGCACGCGCGGCGCGTCTTGCGCCGACCGAGGCGCTCATCCTCTCCGATCTCGCGGCGACGAGTCGCCTCGTCGAGCGTCTGGGCACGACCTGGCGCATCGAGACGGCGCGCCAGTGTTACCTTCTGCCGCGGGCGGACAGCCACTATTGGTTCCACGTGTCAGGCGAGCGGGCGGCGGCGATGTTCGCAAAGCTTTGCGGCGTCGACCTCAGGCCGGATCGCTTCGCGCCCGGCGCGATCGCCCAGACCTCGATTGCGCGCTCGAACGCCATCGTCATCCGCAACGACCTCGGCGAGACTCTGGGCTACGACCTTCTCGGCGACAGCGCTTCGGCCGACTACATGTGGGGCTGCGTCCTCGATGCCATGGCGGAATTTGACGGCAAGCCGGTCGGTCATGCGGCCTTGAGGCATCTTGCCGACGGGGTCGATCGTTGAAAGGGCGCAAGCGCGCCAAAGTGTCCCGCCGCGTGCCCGCCGGCGCCCGGCGCGAGATATCCAACGTGCTCGAGACCGCGATCGGCCGCGAGGTCCACGCCTTCCGCCAGCAGCACGATATGACCGTCGCCGATCTCGCGCGCCAGGCCGGGCTCTCTCCGGGCATGCTGTCCAAGATCGAGAACGGCCTGACCTCGCCCTCTCTTGCGACACTCCGCGCGCTGGCGAGCGCGCTCGGCGTGCCGGTCACGTCCTTCTTCCGTCGGCTCGAGGAGCATACGGAAGCGACCTTCGTGCCGGCGGGCGAGGGCCTCACCATCGAGCGGCGCGGCACCCGCGCGGGCCACCAGTACCAGCTGCTTGGCCATGCCGTGCGCAAGAGCGTGATGGTCGAACCCTACCTCATCACGCTCACGGAGAAATCGGAGGTCTTCCCGCTCTTCCAGCACGACGGCATGGAGTTTCTCTACATGCTGGAAGGACGCCTTCGCTACCGCTACGGCGACAAGACCTACCTCCTCACCCCCGGCGATTCCCTGTTCTTCGACGCCAATACCCCCCACGGGCCCGACGATCTCGTGAAACTGCCCATCCGTTTCCTCTCCGTCATCTCCCAGGCCCCGGAGCGGGAAGGTTGAAATTCATGGCAGGAAACTTTTTTTCCTCATATACTGAGGCCCTCGCGGCGGCTTCCGAGCCGTCCCCGCGGTCCCCCTTTTACCGGGAGTGCGCGCCATGTGTGGAATCGTCGGCCTGTTCGTGAAGAATCCGGCCCTGCGGCCGTCCCTTGGCCGCCATATCGCGGCCATGCTGACCGAGATGACGAGCCGTGGCCCCGACAGCGCGGGCATCGCTGTCTACCACCGGCCCGCGAAGCCCGGCTGGTCGAAGCTCACGCTCTTCCACGACGACCCGGCCTACCACTGGCGCGGCATGGCGGGTCAGCTGGCTGACGCACTCAACGTCGAAACGGATGTGAGCGTGAAGGCCGCGCATGCGGTGCTCACAGCCGAGACGGAGGAGAAGCCGGTACGCGATTGGATCGCAGCGCATTGCGAGGACGTGCGCGTCATGGGTTACGGCCAGTTGATGGAGGTCTACAAGGAGAAGGGCCTTCCGGCGGACGTGCTCGCGCGTTACGGCATCGCGGAGATGGAAGGCACGCACGCCATCGGCCACACGCGCATGGCGACGGAGAGCATCGTCACGACCGAGCATTCCCATCCCTTCACCGCGGCGGCCGACATGTGCCTCGTGCACAATGGCTCGCTCTCGAATCACAACCGGCTCCGCGAGTGGCTGCGCCGTCGCGGCATGACCTTCGAGACGGATAACGACAGCGAGGTCGCGGCGCGCTATTTCGCCTATCGCATGGGCGAGGGCGCCTCGCTCAACGAGGCCTTGGAAGCGGGGCTCAAGGATCTCGACGGCTTCTACACCTTCACCATGGGCACGCGTGACGGCTTCGCGGTCTTGCGCGATGCGATCGCGTGCAAGCCGGCGGTCCTGGCCGAGACGGACGATTGGGTCGCGATGGGCTCGGAGTATCGGAGCCTCGCCCATCTTCCGGGCGTCGACAAGGCGACGATCTGGGAGCCAAAGCCTGCCGTCGTCTACACCTGGAGCCTCCAGTAGCGCCCCATGCAGACCATCGACCTCAGCTCGACCGCGATCCGCACGCTCAACCAGCGCCTCCACGATCTGCCGAAGGACACGAACGAGCGGGTCTGGGAGGTGATCAACCCGATGGGCGCCCATGCGGTCGCCGTCGGACTGACCGTGCCGATCGAGGTCCGCATCCACGGCCATGTCGGCTACTACTGCGCCGGCATGAACAAGGAGGCGACCGTCATCGTCGACGGTCACTGCGGCTGGGGGATCGGCGAGAACATCATGAGCGGCTTTGTCCGCGTGAAGGGCAATGCCTCGCAGGCGGCCGCGGCCTCGGGCCATGGCGGGATGGTCGTGATCGAGGGTGATGCGGGCGCGCGCTGCGGCATCGCCATGAAAGGCGTCGACATCGTCGTCGGGGGCTCGGTCGGGCATATGAGCGCGTTCATGGCCCAGGCGGGCAACCTGGTCGTGTGCGGCGATGCGGGCGAGGCGCTCGGCGATTCGCTTTACGAGGCGCGTCTCTTCGTCCGCGGCTCGGTCAAGAGTCTCGGCGCCGATTGCATCGAGAAGGAGATGACGCCCGATCACGTGAAGGCGTTGGCGGGGCTTCTCGAGAAGGCCGGCATCAAGGCCGACGCGAAATCCTTCCGCCGCTACGGCTCGGCGCGCAAGCTCTACAACTTCCACGTCGACCACGCCGATTCGTATTAGGGCGCCGGGAGAGTTCCATGACCGTCGATCCGCGCTATTTGCGTCCGTCCGCGACCTTCACGCCGCAAGTGATCGCCGAGATCCACCGCGCGGCGGACCAGGGTCTCTACGAGATCCGTGGCTTCGGCACCAAGCGGCGCCTGCCGACCTTCGATGACCTGCTGCTGCTGGGTGCTTCCGTGTCGCGCTACCCGCTCGAAGGCTACCGGGAGAAATGCGACACAAACGTCACGATCGGCACGCGCTTCGCGGCAAAGCCGATCGAGCTCAAGATTCCGATCACCGTCGCGGGCATGAGCTTCGGCGCGCTCTCCGCCAATGCCAAGGAGTCGATCGGGCGTGCCTGCACGATGATGGGCACGAGCTCGACGACCGGCGACGGCGGCATGACGGAGGAAGAGCGCCAAGCCTCGAAGATCCTGGTCTACCAGGTCCTGCCCTCGCGCTACGGCCTGAACCCGGATGATCTCCGGCGCGCCGATGCGCTCGAAGTCGTGGTGGGGCAGGGTGCGAAACCGGGCGGCGGCGGCATGCTCCTCGGCCAGAAGGTGAGCGCGCGTGTGGCCGGCATGCGCACGCTGCCCGCTGGCATCGACCAGCGCAGCGCCTCGCGCCATCCCGACTGGACCGGACCCGACGACCTCACCATCAAGATCCAGGAGCTCCGCGAGATCACGGACTGGCAGAAACCGATCTACGTCAAGATCGGCGCGACCCGCACTTATTTCGACGTGCAGCTCGCCATCAAGGCCGGCGCCGACGCGATCGTGCTCGACGGCATGCAGGGCGGAACGGGGGCGACGCAAGATGTCTTCATCGAGCATGTGGGCATCCCGACCTTGCCGGCGCTCCGCCTCGCGGTCGACGCCCTCAAGGAGCTCGACATGCACCGCAAGGTGCAGCTCATCGTCTCGGGTGGCATCCGCACGGGCGCCGACGTGGCCAAGGCCCTCGCCATGGGGGCCGACGCCGTCTCGATCGGCAGTGCCACCATGATCGCGCTCGGCTGCAACAAGCCCATCCACGTCGAGGACTACCACGCGCTCGGCACCGAGCCCGGTTATTGCCATCACTGCCAGACCGGGCGTTGCCCCGTGGGCGTCGCGACGCAGGACGACGAGCTGCAGAAGCGGCTCGATCCGGAGCAGGGCGGACGGTGGCTGCGCAACTACCTCTCCACCATGACGCTCGAGCTGCAGACCATGGCGCGGGCCTGCGGCAAGACCCATGTGCTCAACCTCGAGCCCGAGGACCTCGTGGCGCTCACGGTCGAGGCGGCCGCCATGGCCGGCGTCCCCCTCGCGGGGACGAACTGGATACCGGGCCGGGGCAGCTACTAAGATCGGCCCCGGACGGCGGCCCGCCGGGGGGCGGCGCAAACCAGGGGAGGCAGTCATGGCCACAGATCTGGCCAAAGTCGCGAAAAGCGAGAAGATCAAATATTTCCTCATCAGCTACGTCGACCTGTTCGGCGGCTTGCGCGCGAAGCTGGTGCCGGCGGCGGCCATCGGCGACATGCAGCGCGCAGGCGCGGGCTTCGCGGGCTTTGCCACCTGGCTCGACATGACGCCTGCCGATTCGGACATGTTCGCGGTCCCGGATCCCGACAGCCTCATCGTGCTGCCCTGGAAGCCGGAGGTGGGCTGGCTCGCGGCCGACATCGTGATGGACGGCAAGCCCGTCGCCCACGGACCGCGCCAGGTCTTGAAGCAGCAGATCGACCGTGCGGCGTCGCAAGGCTACCGGATGAAGACCGGCGTCGAGTGCGAGTTCTTCCTCGTCTCACCCGATGGACGCGCGATCGGAGATGACCGCGACACGCAGACCAAGCCCTGCTACGACCAGTCGGCCTTGATGCGCCGCTACGACGTCATCACCGAGATTTGCGATTCGATGTTGGCGCTGGGGTGGGGCCCGTATCAGAACGACCACGAGGATGCGAACGGCCAGTTCGAGATGAACTGGACCTATGACGACGCGCTTCTCACCGCCGATCGCCACGTCTTCTTCAAGTACATGGTGAAGAGCATCGCGGAGAAGCACGGCCTTCGCGCCACCTTCATGCCGAAGCCGTTCATCAACCTGACCGGCAGCGGCTGCCATGCCCATGTTTCGGTGTGGGACAAGGCCGGGAAGAACAATCTCTTCTTCGACGGCAAGGGGGAGCTCGGCCTCTCCAAATCGGCCTATAATTTCCTCGGCGGCATCATGCACTCGGCCGAGTCGCTCGTGGCGCTCTTCAACCCGACGATCAACAGCTTCAAGCGCATCAACGCGCCCGTGACCGTCTCCGGCGCCACCTGGTCGCCCAACACGATCACCTATGGCGGCAACAACCGCACGCACATGGTGCGCATCCCCGAGCCCGGGCGCTTCGAGCTGCGCCTCATGGATGGTGCCGCCAACCCGTATCTTCTCCAGGCCGGCGTGCTGGCTGCGGGCCTCGACGGCATCAAGAACAAGCGCGATCCCGGCAAGCGTCACGACATCAACATGTACACCGAAGGCCACACGCTGAAGGGCGTGAAGCGCCTCCCGCTCAACATGCTCGACGCCGTGCGCCTCTTCGACAGCAGCAAGATCCTTCGCGACGGGCTCGGCAATGCCTTCGTCGACAGCTACGTCAAGCTCAAGAACGAGGAGTGGCAGCGTTTCTCGCGCTCGCTCACCCAGTGGGAGCTCGACAACACGCTCGATTGCTGAGCCGTTTTGTATCGGTCATTGTGTGAAGGGCTCGTGCGAAAGCACGGGCCCTTCGTCGTTGAGCGGGCCGTGATAGGGTCATGGCCGCAGGGCAGAGTGTGAGGGAGGGCACGATGGGATTCGTCTCGATGCGCACGGCGCTTTACGGCGGCGAAGTGCCCGAGATCAGAAGCGGCGTGCCGAGCCTCCTTGGCATGCCGGTTGCGCTCCGAGCCAAGGATCTGGCCGACGTCGATGTCGCCATCATCGGGATTCCGCAAGGGGCGCAGGCCTCGCCCGGGCGCTCGCCGACCGAGTGGTCGGATTACGGCAAGGCCATCGACCAGACGCGTCACCAGTCGCTCCGCTACGGCGGCTACGTGCCCGAATACGACGTCGACGTGTTCGAGCATTTGAAGGTCGTCGACTGTGGCAACGCGGAGATCCCGCCCGATGACCAGGATGCGGCCATCGCCAACGTCGCGCGCATGGTCAGCGAGGCGCTCGAGGTCGGATGTCGCGTCATCACCATCGGCGGTTGCGTGCCCACGGCCAACTACGGCGTTGCGCGCGGTGTCGCCTCGGCGACCAAGGGCAAAGTCGGCACGATCAGCTTCGATGCCCACGGCGATTGCTTGGACTACCTCTCCGTTGCGGCGGGTCGGACGAAGCCAGGGCCCGGAACCTGGCAGCGCCGCCTGTGGGAGCATTGCCAAAACGTCGATCCCTCGGCCCATGTCGAGATCGGCATGCGGGGTCCGCGCAACGTCCGCGAGATGGTCGAGACTTACAAGCGGAACGGGGCTCGGCTCTATCCGGCGGCGACGGTGCGCAAATGGGGCATCGACACGCTGTGCGCCAACGCCTTTCCGCATGCCTTCAACGGCGTTGAGCGAACCTGGTTCTCTCTCTGCCTCGACGTTCTCGACATCGGCGCCATTCCCGATTGGGGCGACGAGCCGCTCGGCCTCTCGAGCCACGATGTCGTCGAGGGTGCCTACCAGGCGGCGAAGATGGGACTCGACGTGCTGGCGATCCATTTCGTGGCGCCCGATTCGCCCTGCGCCCAACGTCTCGCCTGCTATATCGCTGTCTACACCATGGCTGGCTGGATCGCCCACGATCGGGGAGAGCGCTGAGATGGCCGAGGACCTGCGCTTTCTCTCCAAGGCGGACGTCGAGGCGGCCGCGCTATCGCCGCGGGAACTCATCGCGCGCGTCGAGACGGCGTTCCGCCTCCGCGCCGAGGGGCGGATGCTCGCCAAGCCCAAGCTCGGCCTCTACACCGAGGGCGGAAATTTCTACTTCTCGCTCGGCGCCTGCTCGGAGGATCTGGGCTACGCCGTCACCCATGCGAGCATGGGCACACCGCTCGAGAAGGCGCGGCCCGGCCATCACCATATCAGCAGTCTCGAGATCCTGATCGATGCCGAGAGCGCCGAGCCGGTCGCCATCATCGACGCGCTATGGGTCGCGACGATGATTCCCGCCGCCGTGACGGCGCTCGTGGCGAAGCACATGGCGCGCCAGGACAGCCGCGTCGCGGGATTCATCGCCGCCGGCGCCCAGGCGCGCGGCAACCTCGCGACGCTTCGCGAGATTCTCCCCCTCACGACCGTCCTCGCCTATGACGAGCGGCGCGAGGCGGCCGAGGCCTTCGTCCGCCACGCGCAGGCCATGGGCCTCCAGGCGCAGGCGGCCGCAAGCGCGCGCGATGTGATTGGCGAGTCGGACGTCGTGGTCACGAGCGTGCCGGCGGCGCCCGGGCTGGTGCCCTCCCTCGATCCTGCGTGGCTCAAGTCGGGGGCGTATGTGAGCATGGTCGACCTCGCGCGCTCATGGAAACCGGGGCTCGACAAGCTCGACCGGCTCGTGACCGACGACAAGGAGCAGGCGGCCGCGCAGGCCAAGGATGGGCGACTCAAATTCGCCGGCCCTTACGACACGGAGATCGCCGAGCTCGTCGGCGGCGTCCGTCCCGGTCGTGTCTCGGCATCCGAGCGCGTCGCCTTCATCCATCCGGGGCACGCGATCGGTATCCTGGCCATTGCGTCGGGAATCTACGAGCGGGCGAAATCAAAGGGGTTGGGGACGATGCTGCCGCGCTGAGCGGGGCGGAGAGGCGGCGAGACCGAGGAGGCGTGCATGGGTCAATACGATGCGTTGTTGAGTCCGTTCAAGCTGAAGCACCTGACCCTGCGCAACCGGGTGGTGAGCACGGCCCACGCGCCGGCCTATGACGAGGACCGGAAGCCCAAGGACCGCTACCAGCTCTACCATGCGGAGAAGGCCAAGGGCGGTGTCGGCCTTGTCATGTTCGGGGGCGCCACCGGCATCTCCTACGAATCGGAGGCCGGCTGGGGCCAGCTTTCTGCGGCGGACGAGACGATCGTCCCCTATCTCCGCCAGTTCTCCGAGCGCGTCCACGCGCACGGCGCCAAACTCATGATCCAGCTCTCGCACATGGGGCGGAAGGTGCGCTGGGACCTCGCGCATTGGATGGTGCCGCTTGTCCCCTCGCATGTGCCCGAGCGCATGAACTATCTCTACGCCAAGGCGTTCGAGGACTGGGACTTCGAGCGCGTGATCAAGGCCTACGGCGCGGCGGCAGGCCGCTGCCGGGACGGCGGCCTCGACGGCGTCGAGATCTGCGCCTTCGCCAACCACATCTTCGATCAGTTCTGGTCGCCCGACGTCAATCGGCGGACCGACCGCTACGGGGGCAGCTTCGAGAACCGGATCCGCTTCGGCCTCGAGGCACTGACCGAAATCCGGCGCGTCGTGGGCGACGACTTCGTCGTCGGCATGCGCATGTCGGCGGATGAACTCACCGAGCACGGCCTGACTCAGCAGGAATGCCTGGAGATCGCCAAGGCCTATGCGAAGAGCGGCCTCGTCGATTTCCTCAACGTCGCGGCCAGCCAGACCTACAACAACATCTCCCATGCGACGATCACGCCGAGCATGTCGTTTCCGTCGGCGGTCTTCCTTCCCTATGCGAGCGCCATCAAGGCCGAGGTCGCGATCCCCATCATCCATGCCTCGCGCATCGCGGACGCCGCGACCGCGAACCGTGCCATCGTCGAGGGACATGTCGATCTCGTCGGCATGACGCGCACGCACATCGCGGACCCGCATTTCGTGCGGAAGCTCCAGGAGGGGCGGGAAGACGACATCCGGCAGTGCGTGGGCGCCGCCTACTGCATCGACCGGCTCTACACCGGCGGCGGGGCCGTGTGCACGCACAATGCGGCGACAGGCCGCGAGAAGACCATGCCGCATGTGGTGCCGAAGGCGACGGGCGCCAAGCGCACGATCGTCGTCGCGGGCGCGGGGCCGGGCGGGCTCGAGGCGGCGCGTGTCTCGGCCGAGCGCGGCCACCGCGTCATCCTCTTCGAGGCGGCGGAGAAGGTCGGCGGGCAGGTCAACCTCGCTGGCCGGCTCGGCTGGCGCGAGCCCATGTCCGGTATCACGCGCTGGCTGGAGGGTCAGGTGCGGAAGCTCGGCGTCGATCTGCGCCTGGGCGTGGAGGCGACGACCGAGCGCGTCATGGCCGAGAATCCCGACATCGTCATCGTCGCGACCGGAGGCTCGCCCAACAAGGGGCGGATCGGCGATTCGACTCTGCTCGCCACGAGCTGGGACGTGCTCGGCGGCGCGGTCAAGCCCGCCGCCGGGCAGTCGGTTCTCGTCTATGACGACGGCGGGGACACGCAAGGAGTCGTGTGCGCCGAGTTCCTCGCGGAGCGCGGCGCCCTTGTCGAGTTCGCGACCCCGTTCAAGTCCCATGCCGAGCGGTTGGGCCCGAACAACCGTCCGATCCACATGCGCAACCTCTACAAGCTCGGCGCGGTGCTGACGCCCGATCTGCGGCTTGCCTCCGTCGCGCGCGACGGCAATCGCCTGCTCGCGGTGCTCCGGAACGACTATACGAACGCCGAGGAGGAGCGCGTCGTCGACCATGTCGTGGTCGAGCATGGCACCTTGCCGCGCGAGGATCTCTACTTCGCCTTGAAGCCGCACGCGACGAACGGGGGGGCCGTCGACCAGGAGGCGCTCATCGCCGGCCGGCCGCAGACGATCATGCGCAACCCCTCGGGGCGCTTTCAGCTCTTCCGCGTGGGCGATGCTGTCATGTCGCGGAACATCCACGCCGCGATCTACGATTCGCTGCGCCTCTGCAAGGATTTTTGATCAAGCGGCTCCCAAGGCGCACGAACGGGCTGGCGTCCGCACCCGCGGCGCGGCATGCTCGTTGGCGGATGACTTAGCACCCGAGGCTTCCCATGCCCTTCGACAAAGTCCTCGTCACCGGCGGCAGCGGCCTACTCGGCCGCTACGTCGTGCGCGAGCTCAAGGCCCACGGCCACGGCGTCACCGTGCTCGACCTGAAACCGCCCGAGCCCGGCGTTCCCCACATCGAGGCGGACATTCTCGACCTCCCTGCCGTCGCGCGCGCGGTCAAGGGCCAGGACGCGGTCGTGCATCTGGCCGCCCTCGACCTCGCGATCCAGACGACGCAGGACCATTTCATGCGCGTCAACGTCCAGGGCACCTGGCACGTCCTGCAGTCGGCGGAGGCTGCAGGAATCCGAAAAGTCGTGCTGACTTCGAGCGTCGCCGCGACAGGCTTGGGCGAGATGCGCGCCGACTGGCCGCCCCAATACCTGCCGGTCGACGAGAACCATCCGATGCGCCCTGTCCACGCCTACAGCGTCTCGAAAGAGATCGTCGAGGATCTGGGGGCGAGCTTCGCCCGGCGCAGCGCCATGAGCGTGCTGTGCCTGCGCCCGCTCCTCGTCATGTTTCCCCACACCATCCCCAAGGTGGTCCAGCGCCAGCGCGGCGGCTATCGCTGGCTCTACTACTATGTGACGCCGGAGGATACGGCGCGCGCGTTCCGCTTGGCGCTCGAGACCACCGATGTCCGCTACGGCGCGTGCTTCGTCGGTGCCGCCGACAACTGCGTCGAGGAACCGACGCTCGAGATGCTGAAGCGCAACAAGATCGAGCCCTTCCCGGAGGTGCGGGCGCCCGCCCTCTACCGCAAGTTTCCGCGCGCCTCCGTGCTCGACACGGAGCATGCGAAGCGCATCCTCGGCTATGAGCCGACGAGCGACTGGCTGAGCTTGAGCGCCGAGGCGCGCGCCGCGGCGCCGCTCGCGGGCGGCGGAGGCACCCATGACGTCCTATGACCGCGTGATCGTGACCGGCGGCAGCGGCCGGGTCGGCCGCTACGTCGTCGACGAGCTGGTGAGGGCCGGGCACGGCGTCACGGTCTTCGACCTCACCCCGCCCAAGGCCGACGTGCCCTTCATCAAGGGCGACATCATGGACCTGCCGGCGCTCGAGGCAGCACTTAAGGGCGCCAACGCACTCGTCCATCTCGCGGCGAACGATTGGATCGCCCAGGTCCCGCCGGAGGCCTTCATCCGCGTGAACGTGCTCGGCACCTGGCACGCGCTCCAGGCGGCCGAGGCCGCGGGCATCCGCAAGGCCGTCGTGTGTTCGAGCATCTCGGCGACGGGTATCGAGGAGTTGCGTCCCGACTTCCCGCCCGAATACCTGCCGTTCGACGAGGCGCATCCGATCAAGCCGGTCGAGCCCTACAGCGTGAGCAAGGAGGCCGTCGAGCATGTGGCGCGATCCTTCGCGCGGCGCGGCTCGATGGGGGTCGTCGTGCTGCGGCCGCTCGGCGTCGCGGTGCCGGGGTCGCTCGAGCGCTTCGTCGCGCGCGCGGACAAGAAAGACGTGCGCTGGTTCAACAACTACGTCTCGCCCGAGGATACGGCGCAGGGCTTTCGCTTGGCGCTCGAGCGCGACTTGGGCGCCTATGACCTGTTCTTCCTGAGCGCGGCCGACAGCTGCGCCGAGACCTCGACGCTCGACGTGGCGGAGCGCACCTTCTCGCCCATGCCGAAGATCCGCCACCCGGGTCTCTACAAGGCGAACCCGCGCGCCTCCATGGTCGATCTCGACCATGCGCGCCGTCGGCTCGGCTACGAGCCCACGAGCGACTGGCTGAAATTGAAGGCCAGCGTCGCGAAGTAGGTTTGCCCCGCGACCCTCACGCCTTCTTCAAATCCCACACGATGACGCCGGGAAGGCCCACATAGGCCCGGTGGTTGGCTTCGGGTAGGCGGTCCTTGGCGACCGTCTGCGCCGAATCGTCGGTGAGGCGCGGCTCGAAACAGCCGCGGATGCGCAAGCCCGCGGCCTCGAACGCCTTTGTGTAATCGGACGGCAGGTGCGCGTGGATGCGCATGAAGGCCGCGCGGCCGTCCTTGTCGCGGAACTGCGCCTGCCAGCCGAGGATGATGAGGAACGGGTGGACGTCGCTCAAGACCACCCGCCCGCCGGGCTTGACGACCCGCGCGAGCTCGGCGACCGCATGGTCGATCGCGGGAAGATGGACGAGCGCCAGGCCGCACACCGCGGCGTCGACCGACGAGTCGGGGAGGGGCAGGCGTCCGAGGTCGCCGCGGACGGCATTTCCCGCTCCGAGCTTTGCCTGTGCCCGCAGGAGCATCTCGGCCGACTGGTCGATGCCGATCACGCGATGCCCGCGGCGGGCGAGGTAGGCACCGTGGCGCGCCGTGCCGCACGCCGCATCGAGGATCGTCGACGGCGGGAGCGGATCGAGGAGGGCGTGCATGACCGGTTCTTCGAGCGGGAAGAGGCGCAAGGGGCTGTCATAGGTCTCTGACCACCGGCGGTAGCCTTCGCCCAAGGCAAGCTCCGGCGCGTCGAACGGGCGCGCGAGCTCGCTGCCCTGATCGATGCTCTCGAGCACGCGGCGGATCTCGGCAAGGCGTGTCCGCCGCGCCTCGGCATCGCCCGAGAAGGCATCGCGCAGGAGCGCCAGGCCCTCGATGCCGAGGAGAAGCTCGCCGATCGTCGCGGCCATGGGCGCTCCCTTGCCTATGCGACCCGGTATTTCGCGATCGTCACTTCGTCGAGGACGACGCCAAGGCCTGGCGCCGTCGGCACGCGCACGCGGCCGTCGGATTCGATCGGCAGGCGTTCATGGGTCATCTCCCAGCGGAGCGGCGAGTCGGCGACCGAGTATTCGAGCCACTCCTCGGCGTCGTGCTGGGCAAGGAAGGCAAGGTTCGTCGCGAGCAGGATAGTCGACTTGTAGCCATGCGGGATGATGCGCCGGCCGAGGTGGCGCGCGAGGGCCGCGCAACGCCGGAACTCGGTCAGGCCGCCGACATAGGTCATGTCGGGTTGGAGGATCTCGACGCGGCCAAGCTCGGCCATGAGGCGGAACTCGAAGCGCGTGGTGAGCCCCATGTCGCCGCCGGTGATGGGAATGCCGCGGCCCGAGAGGCGCGCATAGCCTTCGAGGTCGTCCATGGGAATGGGCGCCTCGAGCCATTCGAGCCCGACCTCCTCGAAGAGCGGCCAGTGGGGCAGCACCTCATCGGCCGATTTCCACACGCCGTAGGCGTCGAGCATGATGGTGATCTCGGGCCCC
Source organism: Alphaproteobacteria bacterium (assembly GCA_046349515.1). Lineage (GTDB taxonomy): Bacteria > Pseudomonadota > Alphaproteobacteria > CADEGL01 > CADEGL01 > JBGPGW01. Next base: position 168,681 of record JAXMCE010000003.1, read on the forward strand.
ACATGGTCGCGCGCGGTGCGGCAGATCATCTCGACGAGCTTCCTGTCGTGCCGCCACGGCGCGTCCGAACAAAGCTTGATGGCCTTGGTGTGGTGGGCGAGGCCGTGGTCGATCGCGCGTTTCACGGAATCAGGCGTGTCGCCCAGGCGCACGAGCGTCGTGTAGGCGCGCACCCGGTCGCGGCGCGGCGTGCCGAGGAGAGCGGCCGTGGGCTTGCCTGCGGCCTTCCCGCGCAAATCCCAGAGCGCGATGTCGATGCCGGAAAGCGCGTGGATGAGGATGCCGCGCCGGCCCGGATGGAGCGTCGCTTCGTAGACGCGGTCCCACAGCGCCTCGGGATCGCCCAAGGGATCCTGGCCCTGGAAGAGCGAGAACAGCGGCGGCCAGGTGAGCGACGGCCGGCCATGGATGAGCGCCCTCATGGCCTCGGGACTGCTGTCGATCTCGGCAATGCCCTCGAGCCCGGAATCGGTTCGGACGCGGAGGACGCAGTTCACATAGGCGCCGTCATAGGTCTCTTTCGCGGGAAGCGGCGCGCGGAGGTCGATGACCTCGATTTCGGTGATCTTCATCCCCACCTCCGTGATCGCGTTTCTTGTCCCGATGATCGGGCTTTCTTGGCTCCCGCTGGCTCCCTCGGTTCGCGACCCTCCCTGTAAGGGGGAAGGTCGGGAGAGGGTTATATTTTCATTCGGTCCGCAACGAACATTTTACGTCGACGAATTCTGCCCGCGCGGCTGCGGCCGGCCCGAGCGCCAGGCGCAGTCGCACGGGACTCGGCTGTCCGGCATCAGCGGCGCCGCTTCGCCTGGGCCGGCGCGACGACGCACAGCATCTCGAACATGAGATTCGCCGCCGTCACCGCGGTGTGCCCCGTGACGTCGAGGGATGGCGTCACCTCCGAGATGTCGGCGCCCACCACGTCCTTGCCGTGGAGGCTGCGGATGATCATCTGGCAGTCGCGCGGCGTGAGGCCGCCGATCTCCGGCACGCCCGTCCCGATGGCATAGGCCGGGTCGATGCCGTCGATGTCGAGGGTGATGTAGACAGGGCCGTCGCCGACCACACGCTGCACCTCCTTGATGACGGCCGCGCGGCCCATCTCCTCGTACTCGTCGAAGGTCACGACCCGCATGCCCGATTCGTAGCTGTAGGAGAGGTCGTCGTCGCTGAAGCGGCTGCCGCGCAGGCCGATCTGGATCATGCGCTTCGGATCGATGAGGTTCTCCTCGACCGCGCGGCGGAAAGCCGTCGCGTGGTTGATCTTGGTGCCAAGCAGCGTGTCGAGCGTGTCGGCATGGGCATCGAAATGGACGCAGCCGACCGGCCGCTTTTTCGCGATCGCGCGGAGGATGGGCAAGGGAATCGTGTGGTCGCCGCCGATGGCGACGGGTGCTGCGCCGACCGCGTGGATGCCTGCGAAGAATTCTTCGATCATATCGATGCTCTTCGCGGGATCGAGGGCGTTGACCGGCGAGTCGCCGACATCCGCGACGTTGCAGAGGCGAAAGGGAGCGACACCCGTCGTCGGATGCACTTGGCGGATGATACGCGAAGCTTCGCGCACCGCCGCCGGACCCTGGCGCGCGCCCGAGCGGAAGTTGACCCCCATGTCGAAGGGCACGCCGACGAGGGCGACGTCGAGGTCCTTGGTGACCTCGAGCCGCTTCGAGCGCATGAAGGTCGCGACGTCCGCAAAACGCGGAACCTTCGCGGCGTCGGCGGGCTGGAAGCGGGGGTCGTTGCGCATGGGGTAGCTCCTCGCGATGTCGCGTGCTCGCGCGGGGCGGCCCCTCGCGCTCTATGACGAAGAACCCCTAGTATCAGGATTCGCGGAAGCGTGTCACCTGGCACGCCTCGCAGCGCGCTCGACACGAGGGCTTCATCCCGTGGCAGGCTCAGGAGACAGCCGCGGTGTGTATGCGGCAGGAAAGGGGTGCGGCGATGCCAGGGCGCGTCGAACTGCCCTTGGCACGCTGCACGGCGCGCTAAATTCCGTATAATTCCTGTGGTCAAGCCGGAGCTTGGCGGCCGGACGACAGACGGATCCGATTATGGAAGGCTGGATTCACAGGCGCGATCTCATTGATCCGCAGGCGCTCAAGGCGCTCTCGCGGCGGAGCAATGGCTTGGGCGCGCTCCAGTTGGCGAGCCAGCTCGTCGCGATCGCGGCGCTCGCCTGGGGCATCGAGCGGCTGTGGGGTTCCTGGTGGGGCGTGCCTGTCTTCCTCATGCAGGGAGCGCTTCTTTGGGGCTTTGGCTATGCCGGCCAGCACGAGCTTATCCACCGCACCGTGTTCCGCGCGCGCTGGGCGAATGACGGGGCGGCTTATCTCGCGGGTTTCCTCCGCTTCTTCCCCTCCGACTATTCGCGCGCCTGGCATTTCGTTCACCACCGCCATACCAAGGATCCGGAGCGCGATTCGGAGCTGATCGGCACGACGCCCTTGACGGTCGGGCGTTATGTCCAATTCGTCCTCGGCCTCGATTACCTGTGGTGGCGGTGGAGCATTCTCTTGCGCGTCGCATCGGGCCGGCGGACCGAGCCCTATTTCAGCGATGTCGAGTTCCGGCCGCTCGTCACGGAGGCGCGCATCCATCTCGCGCTCTACGCGCTCATCGCCGTCCTGTCCATTGCGTTCGGCACTTGGATCGCCGTCACGTGCTGGATCGCGCCATTGGTCGCGGCGACACCGTTCTATCGCTTCTACATCGTGGCCGAGCACTACGGCCGGCCCCAGGTGCCCGACATCATCCTCAACTCGCGCACCACGCGGGCCGGCTGGTTCCTCCGCTGGCTCATGTGGAACATGCCCTACCACACGGAACATCATCTCTTCCCCGGCGTGCCGTTCCACAAGTTGGGTGCGCTCGCGCGGGCCTTGCGCGCGGGCGGCAATCCTGCGATGACGGCCAATGCGGTGGCGCCCAACCACCTGGCGGTGAACCGGGATCTCCTCCGCGGTCTCATGCGCGGCGATCCGCTCGCCCAGTTGCGCTAGAAAGCCCGAACGACGGATCGTCGAATGAAAAACGGCATTGCGCGCCTCGGTCTTCTCTGTCCCATCGGCGGCGGCGAGTACGAATATCATGCCTTCGCCGAAGCGGTGGACTACCGCGTGCGCCCCTACATGGTCGTGGCGCCGCACGCGGGCGGTGATGACGACCACGATCCCGAGGCGTTGAAGAAGACAGGCGACATCGCGACGCTCGAGCGGACCGCGCAGGCGCTCGTGCCCTTGAAGCCGGATGTCGGCGTTTGGGCCTGCACGAGCGGCAGCTTCATCCTCGGGCGCGACTACGCCGAGCGGCAGCTCGATGGGATCGCCAAAGTCCTCGGCGTTCCGGCCACGAGCACGTCGGTCGCCTTTGCCCGGGCCGCGGCGCACCTCGCCGTGAAGCGTGTCGCGGTGCTGGCGTCCTATCCGGAGCCCGCGGCACGTGCCTTCGTTGCATTCCTCAAGGAGTTCGGGCTCGATGTGGTTCGGCTCGAATGGCTCGATGCCCGCGGCGGACGCGACGCGTTCTTGATGCCGCTCGACACTTTTGCCAAGGCGGCACGGAAGACGAATGGCCCCGACATCGACGCGATCCTGATGCCGGACACGGCCGTCGCGGCCTTCGCGCTCATCGAGCCGCTCGAGGAGAAACTGAAGAAGCCTTTCCTCACGGCGAATCAGGTGACGGTGTGGGACGCCCTGCGCTTGGCCGGATGGCGCGAGCCCGTTCCCGGCTACGGGCGCCTGTTCCACTCCTTCCGGTCGGCCTAGGCGAGCGGCGCTTCGACGACCCTCGCGGACACGCGCGCGCCGAGGAGTTCGACCGCAAGGCGCGTGCCGGGCTTCGCGTGTGTGCTCTTGACGAAGGCCAGAGCGATCCGCGCGCCGATGCGGTGGCCGAAGGCGCCCGAGGTGACGAGGCCCACCTGTGCCTCTCCGTCATGGACGATCTCGAGCCCCGACGGATCTGCCTCGGGACCACCCTCCTCGAGCCTGAGCGTCACGAGCACGTCGCTCGGGGCAGTGCTCGCGGTGACGGCGTCGCGTCCGACGAATTCGCCTTTCGCCGGTTTCACGAACCGATCGAAGCCGATCGAACGGGGGCGCGTCGCCGGGCCGAAATCCATACCCCAGCGCGGCAATCCGCGCTCGATGCGCATGGATTCGAAGGCCCGCATGCCGATGTCGACGAGACCATGCGCGGCACCGCACTCCTTGAGCGCGTTGTAGACAGCGAAAAGATGCGCCGCTTCGCAGTGAATCTCGAAGCCGAGGCCGCCGATCGACGACAGGCGAAGAACGCTCACGGGTGCAAAGCCGACGGTGAAGTCACACACGCCGAAGGGCGGCAGTGTCGAATCCGAAACATGTTTCCCCGTTGCGGCGGCGAGGGCATCGCGTGCCTTGGGTCCCACGAGGAAGAGCGCCGCGCGTGCGGCCGTGACGTTGTCGATCTCGATGCCGTCTCTCGCCGCTCGCCGCAGGTGGTCGTCGAGATGTTGCTCGGAGAGCGCCGAGCCGGTGAGGTAGAAGCGCTCGGCCGAGAGGCGCGCGAGGGCCGCGAAGGCGGCGATGCCGCCTTTCTTCGTGAGGAGCGGCGCGCCGACAATCTTGCCGTCTCGCTCGGGCAGGCGATTGGCGATGAGACCATCGAGCCAGGGCGCGGCGCCCTTTCCCCTGATCTCGAACTTGGCGAGGCTCGAGAGATCGAGAAGGCCTGCCGCGGTTGCGACGGCCCGGCACTCGGCCGCGACATGCGGGAACCAATTGGCGCGGCCATAGCTCGGCCGCTCCTCCGCTGGCGCTCCCTTGGGTGCGAACCAGTTGGGCACTTCCCAGCCATTGCGCACACCGAACACGGCGCCTTCGCCCTTCAAGCGATCGTAGATCGCGCTCGTGCGCGCACGCCGGGCGCCATGCGGCTCTTCTTGCGGATAGGCCACGCTGAATTCATGCACATAGGCGCCGCGAGTCGCATCCATCGTGTAGGGGATCGTGGCGTAGGCGCCAAAGCGCTTCACATCGAAGGCGGTGAGATCGATCTCCGGCTCGCCGCCGACGATCCATTCGGCCAGCCTCGCCGTGAGGCCGCCCGAGAGCCCGAAGCCCGCGAAGTAGCCGCCGTTCATGTAGTAGTTGGCGAGACCCGGCACGGGACCGATGAGCGGATTGCCGTCGGGCGAGCGCATGAGCGGGCCGTTGATGACGCGCTTTACGCCGAGCTTGCCCAGCACCGGCACGCGCGCGACCGCCTTCTCGAAGGCGTGGCTCACGCGGTCGAGGTCGGGGACGAGCAGCTCCTGCTCGAAGCCGTCCGGCGTGCGATCGGCGGCCCAGAACACGGGCTCCTGGTCGAACAGGCCGAGGAGCAGGCTTTCGCGCTCCTGCCGCATGTACAAAGGAGCCGAGATGTCGCGCAGGATCGGCAATTCGCGTCCCAGCGCCTTCAACCCCTCGACCGTCTCGGTCACGAGGTACTGCCGCTCCATGGGCACCATCGGCGGGTGATAGCCGACCATGGCCGCGACCTCGCGGCCCCAGAGACCCGCGGAATTGACGACGATCTCGCAGGTGATCGGGCCTTTCTCCGTCTCGACCCGCCAATGACCGTTGGCGCGGACGGTGCCGGTCACGCGCGTATGGCGATAGATTTCGGCGCCATTGGCCCGCGCCTGGCGCGCAAGTGCGTTCGTGATGCTCGACGGATCGATGTAGCCGTCATCTTGGGTCCAGGCGGCGCCGACGATGCCGTCGACCTCCATGTAGGGCAGCAGGTCTTTGGCCTGGTTGGGGCCGACCATCTCCATGCGCATGCCGAGATAGCGCGCCTTGGCGCACGCCCGGCGGTGCTCCTCCATGTGATTGGCGTTGATCGCGAGGCGGATGCCGCCGCATTTGTGCCAACCGACGTCTTCGCCGGTCTCGCGCATGAATTGCTCGTAGAAGCGCGTCGATTCAAGGTAGAGGCGCGTCGTCGAATAGCCGGTCGAATAGTGCGGCGTGTTCCCGGCCGCATGCCAGGTCGAGCCCGCGGTCAGCTCGCCCTTCTCGACCAGCACTACGTCGCGCCAACCGAGCCGTGTCAGGTGATAGAGGAGGGCGCTGCCGGCGACCCCACCACCGATGACGACGACCCGCGCATGCGTCTTCATGACTTTCCTCTTCCTTTGGCCGCGGTTAGCGCGGCGTGACTAGCGCCCGCGCTCGACGACGACCGCGCGGCGGCGCTGTCCCAGGATCTCGACTTCGAGGCGCTTGGCCGTCGCCTCGGTCGCGATGCGGGCGAGCGCGATGCTGCCTTCAAGCGAAGGCGCGAACGCGCCCGAAGTGACGTGGCCTACGTCGCGCTCCTCCGCGATGACGACCTCGCTCCCCCAGGGATCGACCGCGCCGTTGCCGTCGGCCTCGATCGCGAGCCGGACGAGGCGGCGGCGCGCGGGGCCCGAATGGGCAAGCGCGTCGCGCCCGATGTAGTCGCCCTTGTCGGCGGCAACGAGGTGCGCGAGGCCGGCTTCGGCCGGCGCGCAGTCGGCCGCGACGTCGACGCCCCAAAGCGGAATGCCCGCCTCGATGCGGAGTGCGTTATAGGCGCGCATTCCGCCGTCGCGGATCCCGTGCGCCGCACCCGCCTCATTGAGCGCGTGATAAAGCGCATATTGCGCTTCGATCGGATGGACGATCTCGAAGGCGGGGACACACACATCGTCGACCCGCCGGACGCGCACCCGCGCCGCGCCGATGGCCATCGTCCGCGACTGGCCCGGCGACCACTCCTCGGCGGCGATCGCCATACCCGATGCCGCGGCGAGAATCGCGGAGGCCTCGGCGCCACCGAGCCACAACAGGCCATCGCGTCCGGTCACGTTGCGGATCGAGACGGGCTCGGCTCCCCGATGCGCATGGAGCCAGTCGAGATCGCGCTGCTCGCAGGCAGGGGCGCTCGTCACATAGAAGCGCGCGTCTCCCAGGCGCTCGATCACGGAGAGGGCCGCGACACGTCCCTTGGCCGTGAGGAGGGGCGAGGACACGAAGCCACCCTCGCGTTGCGGCAGGCGATTGGCGCTCAGCCTGTCGAGGAAGGCGGCGGCACCTGCCCCCTCGACCTCGATCTTGGCGCGCGACGTCGCATCGATGAGCACCGCATGCTCGCGGATTGCCTGAAGCTCGGCCGCGGCGGCGGCGACCCAGGTCTGCCGCTCGTAGCATGTGCCCTCGTTCGATTCGGCACCGGGCGGCGCGAACCAGTTGGGAACCTCCCACCCGTTCTCCACACCGAACACGGCCCCCTTTGCCTTGAGGGTCGCATAGAGCGGACTCGTGCGTGCGGGCCGGCCGCGGCTCGAAACCGCGTGGGGATAATAGACAGGCGAGGAATAGGCGTGGCCCGCGCTCACCCGCGCGACGGCGTAGGCCTGCGTCGCATAGCCGCCGAAGCGCCGCACGTCGACCGGCGAGAGGTCGATCGAGGGCTCGCCTTCGATGATCCATTCGGCGAGGTGCCGCGCGAGGCTGCTTTGGAGGAAGCCGCCCACGACCCCGCAGAGCGTGTAGTAGCCGCGTTCGCCGTGCGCCGGTCCCACGAGCGGCTTCAAGTCCGCCGAACGCCCGGTCGGTCCGTTCACCACCGTCTTGATGCCCGCGGACTTGAGCGCCGGGACCATCTCGAAGGTCTTCTCGAGGTTCGGCGCGGCACGCTCGACATCGGGCGGCAGCAACTCCTGGCCGAAGTCGCGCGGGATGCCGTCGAGGCCCCAGAACACCGGATGATCCTCGTAGCACGCGACGAGGAGCGCCTGTCGCTCCTGGCGCACATAGGTGGGGACGTTCATGTCGCGCAGGATCGGCATCTCCTGCGACAGCTCGGCCACTGCCGGGATCGGCTCTGTCACGAGATACTCGTGCTCCATGGCGAGCACCGGCAGCTTGTGCCCGATCAGTTGGGAAATTTCCGAGCCCCAGAACCCGGCGGCGTTGACGACGACGTCGACCGTGATCGCTCCTTTGTCGGTCTCGACGCGCCATTCGCCGGACGGCGTACGCGCGAGACCGGTCACGCGCGTGTGGCGATAGATCTCGGCGCCCGCATCGCGGGCGGCCTTGGCGAAGGCGTTCGTGGTCTGGTTGGGGTCGGTGTAGCCATCGGCAAAGGTGTGCAGTGCTGCCTCGAAGCCGCGGAATTCGAGCAGCGGCCACAGCGCCCGCGTCTCGTTGGCGCCGATGAGTTCGCCCTTGATGCCGAGGCCGCGCGCGAAGGAGAGATAGCGTTTGTATTCGCGCACTTCGTCCTTCGTGCGCGCGAGGCGCAGGCTGCCGACCGCGTGCACGCCCGTGGGCATGCCCGTCTCGACCTCGAGCCGCTTGTAGCCCTCGAAACTGTCGCTCTGCATCCGCGCGAAGAACGGCGTGTCGGCGTAGTAGGGAACTTGTCCCGCAGCATGCCAGGTGGAGCCCGAGGTGATCTCGCCCTTCTCGATGAGGACGACGTCGCGCCAGCCGTGCCGCGTGAGCTCGTAGAGCATGGCGCAACCCATGATGCCGCCGCCGATGACGGCGGCGCGGGCGTGGGTCTTCATCGGATGTCCTCCCCGAGGGCTCGTCGGCGCACCGATTATGCCCTGCCGCGCGCCCCGCGCCGAGTCGGGTGCGTATCGCAGGCCGATACGGCATTGATACCGATGCCGGTCCGCCGAATAAGTCCGACGATCGACGTGGCCGGATCAGAGCGATGGCTTCGCGACCATGAGCCAAAACGTTGCGAGCATTGCCAGAAAGGCTGGCCATCCAAGGATGTGCCAGATGTGCATCATCCGATGGTAGAGGCGTGGCAATGGCTGACCGCGTCGAATCGATTCCGCGACAAGATCGCGGGTACGAATTTGAAGCCAAACCACCACGATCCAACATGATCCGGCCAATGCGTAGAGCGCATACGTCGCAAGCAGCCAGGGGGCGCCAGCGTCATATCCGCCAAGCCACACGAGACCGAATCCGGAAACAGGCTGCACGATCACCGATGGCAGCGTGAACCACCAGTCCGCTCGGACCGTATTGATGGCCGCAACGCTTATGGCTCTGACATCGCCCGACCGGTGGGACAGCCACATATGCATTGCAGTGCCTAGGCCGGTCCCAAAGAGGACCGTCGCGCTCACGATGTGGAGCCATTTGAGAACGAGGTAGCCGTCGGTCATCGTTCTTCGGCCGTGGCCATGAGAAACATCGTCGCGATCATGATGATCGGCACTTTCGCGAGCGCCCCCAACGGATCGAGCCAAAGCGCAGGGATGCCGATCGTAAGAACGATGAGGTAAACGGAAGTCAAAGCCAACATGAGGCCCGCGACGCGCGCTGGATGGCGTGTCGCTAAGAGCCAGACGCCGAGCGCGATGTCGACGAATGCACTTCCCCACAAAACGGCCGCAACCAGCGATGGAGGAAGGGCTATCGAGAGAAGCAGGCTTTCGCTGTCCGCACGCTGCGCGAAGAGGAGCGCGGCAGCGCCGGTCCAGATGAAGAAGAGGCCAAGCGCCAACCGCAGGAGCGGACGCAGAAAAAACAGCCGCGCATGCCATAGGTCTTGGCCTGTCGCAGGTTGAGCCGATAAGGCGGCATCCATGGATCGTGGTTCGATGCCGGTCGCTTCGATAAACGCCGCGACATCGCCCACATTGCCGTAGGCCATTTGTTTGAGAGACGTCGTTCGGAGTGGGCCGGCGCCGATCCAGTCTCCGATCCCTGCCGCGACGCGGACAAAGAGCATTGGCATGCGCACTGTCCCCGCAGGCCGCAGGCCCAACCAGCGGCGCAGTTTGATAAGAATCTCTCGAAGGGTCAGGCGCTCGGGTCCGACAGGTTCGATGGTTGCGCGATTGATTCGACGGTCGTGAAACAGTCGAGAGATAGCGTCCGCTAGATCATCGACGTGAATGGGCTGAAACACCTGGTCTCCGCTCCCGGGCGTCGGCATGGCGAAGGGGAGGGCCGCGAGCGCGCGCATCAACGACGTCCCGCCGTACGAACCCGCGCCATAAACAAGAGAAGGGCGCAAGATGACCCAATCCACCGGGAGGCGTTGGAGGTGATGTTCGGCCGACAGCTTCGTGAGCGCATATTCCGTTCCGGCATTGGCATTCGCGCTGATCGCGGAAACCTGGATGATGCGCCGAATGCCGACTCTTGTGGATGCATCGAACAAAGCGATAGGGGCCCGTTCATGGATGGCGCGAAGGTCTTGTCCACGTCCGGATTGAAGCGCGCCGGCGCAGTTCAGGACCGCATCTGCGCCCGACAGGAGCGGTATCCAATGACTCGGATCTGTGAGGTGATTGAGGTCGGCATGAATGGCTTCAGCGCCGGGAAATCGACGCTTGAATCGTTCGGGATCACGGACGGCCGCAAGAATCGAATGGCCATCGGCCATCAATCGCCCGACCACTCGGCTTCCGATGAAACCATTTGCGCCTGTGATGAATATCCGCAATGCAACGCCTCGGCCTCACGACCCCATGATGCCGATGACGGCGGCGCGGGCGTGGGTCTTCATCGGATGCCCTCCCCGGGGGCTCGTCGGCGTGCCGATTATGCCTTGCCGCACGCCCCGCGCCGAGTCGGGTGCGTATCGCGGGCCGATCCGGGATTGGCATTAGGGGGTGATTGCGCTCCACGCGGAACTCGGCTGCCGACCGTGTTGTGCGGTACCTTGTCAATTCTCGAGTGACGGGCGCTTGGCCTGTCATATTGTTGCCACGGAGGTTGACGGATGCATCTTCCCATCTACGTCATCGATGCATTCGCGGACCGGCCATTGACGGGCAATCCGGCGGCTGTCTGCCCATTGGAAACGTGGCTGCCGGATGCGACGATGCAGGCCATCGCGGCCGAGATGAATCACTCGGAGACGGTCTTCCTTGTCCCGCAGGGCGATGACTTTGCCATCCGCTGGTTCACCCCCATCCGCGAAGTCGACCTCGTCGGGCATGCGACCTTGGCCGCGGGTCACCTCGTGCTGGATCGGCTGCGGCCCGGGGGACGCTCGGTGCGCTTTCTCAGCCAGTCGGGCGCGCTCACTGTTTCGCGAGAGAGCGCCGGCTACGCGATGGACATGCCGGCGCTGCCGCCGAGCGAAGTCGCACCGCCGCCGGGACTCTTCGCGGCGCTCGGGCAGAGTCCACGGGCCGTCCTCGCCGCCAAGCACTATCTCGTCGTGTTCGAGCATGCCGAAGAGGTTCGGACTCTCGCGCCCGACATGGCGGCGCTCGCGGCGCTCGATCGTCCGGCCGTGATCGTGGCTGCGCCCGGGGGTGAGAAGGGCGTGGACTTCGTGTCGCGGTTTTTTGCGCCGGCCAACGGCGTGCCGGAGGACCCTGTCTCGGGGGTCGCCCATTGCTGTCTCACGCCTTACTGGTCGCGTCGGCTGGGCAAGGGAACGCTCGTGGGCCGCCAGCTCTCGAAGCGTGGCGGGATCGTGCGGTGCGTGGACCGCGGCGACCGCGTCACGCTCGGCGGTGCGGCCGCGTTGTTCCTTGAAGGCACGATCCGTGTCTGACCAAGGCGTTACCGGCGAGTTCGCACGAGGAATCGAAGAAGTCTGTCACGGTCCCATAGAGTCATGAGACGGGTCGGCCGGCACGGCGCGGCCATTTCGATGATCTGCGTTGTCGAAGTGCCGTTTGCCATGTCGATGACAAGGGACTAGATATCGTGCAACAGGGAAGCGAACGGAGGAAGACATGGCGTTGCGACTCAATGATGAAGCACCCAATTTCACCGCCGACACGACAGAGGGATCCATCAATTTCCACGAGTGGATCGGCAATGGATGGGCCGTCCTGTTCTCACATCCAAAAGATTTCACGCCAGTCTGCACGACCGAGCTTGGCTACATGGCCGGCCTCAAGCCCGAGTTCGCCAAGCGCAACTGCAAGATCATCGGCCTGAGCGTCGACCCGGTGAGCGACCACAAGAAGTGGGTGAAGGACATCGAGGAGACTCAAGGCCACGCGGTCAATTATCCTTTGATCGGCGACCCGGAGCTCACGGTGGCGAAGCTTTACGACATGCTTCCGGCTGCCGCGGGCAGCACATCCCAAGGGCGCACGGCCGCGGACAATCTGACGGTCCGCTCCGTGTTCGTGATCGGGCCCGACAAGAAGATCAAGCTGATGCTGACCTATCCCATGGGCACGGGGCGCAATTTCGATGAGATCTTGCGCGTCATCGATTCGATCCAGCTGACCGCGAAGCACAAAGTGGCGACGCCCGTCAATTGGAAGCAGGGCCAGGACGTCATCATCGTGCCGGCGGTCTCGGACGACGAGGCCAAGAAGATGTTCCCGGGCGGCTGGAAGGCGCCGCGGCCCTATCTGCGCATCGTGCCGCAGCCGAAGTAAGACATCGTCCGAATCACAATTGCGGCGGCGCCGTCATGACGGCGCCGCCGTTCGTTTTCCGATCGATAACGATGCCGGCCGTGGATCGCGCGCGCTCGGCAATCGTCCTTTGGCAGGCCGGCTAGGCCGCGATGTCGCTCAACTGGATTCCCAAAGCATCCGCGATGCCCTTGCCATAGGCGGGATCCGCCTTGAGACAGTGGCGGATGTGACGGAGCTGGATGGCTCGCGGCGCTCCGCCAATCGAGCGCGCCGTGTTCTCAAACAGGGCCTGCTGCTGTTTCGGCGTCATGAGACGGAACAGGGCGCCGGGTTGGGAGTAGTAGTCCTCGTCGACCCGGTGGTTCCAGTGGTCCGCGGCACCTTCGAGACTCAAGGGCGGCTCCCGGTAGTCTGGCTGCTCGGCCCATTCGCCCTGGTCATTGGGCTCGTAGCCGAGCGTGCCGCCGTGGTTACCGTCGACGCGCATGGCGCCGTCGCGGTGATAGCTGTGCACCGGGCACCGCGGGGCGTTCACCGGGATCAAGTGATGGTTGACGCCGAGCCGGTAACGCTGGGCATCGCCGTAGGAGAAGAGGCGCCCCTGCAGCATCTTGTCCGGCGAGAATCCGATTCCAGGCACGACGTTCGCGGGATTGAACGCCGACTGCTCGACTTCGGCGAAGAAGTTCTCCGGATTGCGGTTGAGTTCCAACACGCCCACCTCGATCAGCGGGTAGTCCTTGTGTGGCCAGATCTTGGTGAGGTCGAAGGGGTTATAAGGAACCTTCGAGGCGTCCGCCTCGGGCATGATCTGCACCTTGAGAGTCCACTTCGGGAAATCACCGCGCTCGATGCTCTCGTAAAGATCGCGTTGGTGGCTCTCACGGTCCTTGCCGATGAGTGCTTCGGCCTCGGCATCGGTCAGGGTTTTGATTCCCTGCTGTGACTTGAAGTGGAACTTGACCCAATGGCGCTCGCCCTTCGCATTGATGAAGCTGAAGGTGTGGCTGCCGAACCCGTGCATGTGCCGGTAGGTCGCCGGGATGCCGCGCTCGCTCATCACGATCGTGATCTGGTGCAGCGCTTCCGGAAGCGAGGTCCAGAAATCCCAGTTGTTCTTGGCGCTGCGGAGGTTGGTGCGCGGATCGCGTTTCACCGCGTGGTTGAGGTCCGGAAATTTGAGCGGATCGCGCAGAAAGAAGACAGGCGTGTTGTTGCCGACGAGATCCCAATTGCCTTCCTCGGTATAGAATTTGAGAGCGAAGCCTCGGATGTCGCGCTCGGCATCTGCGGCCCCGCGCTCGCCGGCGACCGTCGTGAAGCGGGCGAACAACTCTGTCGTCTTGCCGACCTTGGAGAAGATCTTGGCCCGCGTGTATTTCGTGATGTCGTGCGTGACCGTGAACGTTCCGTAGGCGCCCGAGCCCTTGGCGTGCATGCGCCGTTCTGGAATGACCTCGCGATCGAAGTGGGCGAGCTTTTCGAGAAACCAGACGTCCTGGAGTAGCTGCGGGCCGCGCGGTCCCGCTGTCATCACGTTCTGGTTGTGGGCAACGGGACAACCCGCGCTGGTGGTGAGCTTCCTCTTGTCGGACATGGCGCGTTCCTTTCTTTCTGCGTTGGAGGAGGGGCTGCGCTGGCCGCGTCGAGCCCCACACTCATTATGCATATTATAATTAGTCTAATTCTATGTGTAGTCAACTGTCGAAAAGGGGTTTTAAAAAGTCAAAGTATCAAGGAGATAGGAAGGGTAACCCCGGCGGGCCCCCGGACCATTCGGGGCTCGGGCCATGCGAATCGTCCGAAGGGGGCAGGAAATGCACTCGCCGCCGCTGAGAGGCCGCGCCGCTGCAAGGAGCCATGAGCTGGCAGGGCCGGCGTGGCGATTGTCCGGCTCTGATCCGATCTTTGCCATCGCCTCGATCGAGGTCTGCCCAAGAGCCCGCTGCGACGGATCGCGAGGAGCCCCCCTTGTCCGTGCGTGCCGTCCTTGCGTTCGTTCACAAATCGGACGATCGCACAGGCATCCATGTCGGCCGCTTTCATTGACTCGTGGCGGGCCGGGTGCTTCTCTCCGGATCGAATCGTAATAGGCCGTATCGCAGTTCAATAGGGGCGGCACGGCGAGCCTCGGTACGAAGGGGGAGACATGTCTGATTGCCTACTGGTCAGGGACCAGGGCCCCGCGCGAGTCCTCACGCTCAATCGCCCGAAGGTGCTGAACGCGCTCGATGCCGAGCTGCGCCGGCGCATCGCTGAGGAAATTCGCAAGGCCCACGCCGACCGATCCGTGCGCGCGATCATCGTGACGGGCGCGGGCGATCGCGCCTTCTGCGCCGGACAGGATTTGAACGAGGCCAAGGAGCAGACTTCGGCCACCGCCGCCGAGTGGCAACGCACTTGGACCGACTTCACCCACTCCTTCCTCGAATGCCATAAGCCCATCATCGCGGCCATCAACGGCGTCGCGGCGGGCGGCGGCTTCGTCATGGCGGCCTTGGCCGACGTCAAGGTCATGGCGCGTCCGGCGCGCTTCATCATGGCGGAAGTCAACATCGGCCTGCCGTCGATCATCGGCTCCTATCTTCTGCTGAAGCAGGTCTTCCTTTCGCGCACCGTCGACATCGTGCTCACCGGCCGCGACATCCCGACGCACGAGGCGAAAGCCATGGGCTTCGTCCACGAGGTCGTGGAGCCAGCGGATGTGATGGCGCGCGCCCAGTCGCTGGCCGAGGAGTTCGCGAAGAAGAAGCCCACGCCCATGCGCCTGACCATCGGCCGGATGCGTGCCGTGCTGCTCAAGGATTGGGACAGTCTCGAGGCCGCAGCCCAGCGTTATCAGGGCGAGGCCGTCGCGAGCGGCGAGCCGCAGCGCGTCCAGGCGCAGTTCCTGGCCGATCGCGCCGCGCGCGCCCGTTAACCCGAGACGCGAGGCGCACGCCATGTACAAATTCATCAAGACCGCGATCAAGGACGGCATCGGCATCCTCACGCTCGACCGGCCCGAGACCATGAATGCCTGGCATCAGCCGATGCGGCTCGAAGTGACGGATGCCCTCAAGAAATTCAATGCCGACGCCAAGGTGAGGGCGATCATCATCACCGGTGCGGGCGATCGCGCCTGGTCGGCCGGCCAGGATCTCGCCGAGACGATGGTCATCAAGGGCGGGGAGGATGGCGTCGCCTGGGCCAACCAGTGGGTCGATTTCTACGACAATCTCCGCCGCATGGATAAAGGCGTGGTCGCGGCCTTGAACGGTGTCGCGGCCGGCTCGGCTTACCAGTTCGCCATGATGTGCGACGTGCTCGTGGGCCATGTGGGCTCGCGCATGGGCCAGCCCGAAATCAACTCCGGCATCACCAGCACGACGGGTCCCTGGATCATGTACGACCGGATCGGCCGGTCGCGCGCGATCGAGCTCACGCTCCGCGGACGCATGATGATGGGTGACGAGGCGCATGAGATCGGCCTCATCCACTACCTCGTGCCGCAGAACCAGGTCATGGCCAAGGCGATGGAGGTGGCCAAGGTGCTGGCCTCCAAGGCGCCGCTCGCCATGAAGCTCACGAAGCAGTGGTTCCGCGAAATGACGGAGGCGGGCTTCCGCGAGACGGTCGAGGCCAACAAGCGCATCAGCGCCGAAAATTACGCCTCGGGCGAGCCGCAGGCGGCGATGGCCGAGTTCTTCGCCGAGCGCGCGAAGAAGAAGGCCGAGAAGTCGGGCGGAGGCAAGTCGGCGAAGGCGCCGTCCAAGAAGGCCGCGGCACGTCCCAAAGCCAAGACGAAGGCGGCGAAGCCTGCGGCCCGGAAGAAACCTGCGGCCCGGAAGGCGAAGGCAGCGCCACGGAAAAGCAAGCGCGTCGCGAAACGGCGGGCGATCAAGAGAACGGCCAAGCGCGTGGCGGCGAAGCGCGGCACCGCGCGGCGGGTCGCCCGGCGTGGCGCACGGCGCGGGAGCCGTCGCCGGTAGGCTGCCAGTCGCCCACGTCTTTCGATCGGACGCACCATGGGCCAATACGACGCACTTCTCTCGCCGCTCAAGATCCGCCGGCTCGTCATCCGCAATCGCGTGCTGAGCACGGCGCATGCCTCGGGATTCGGCGCCGATGGCAATCCGGGCGAGCGATATCAGCGCTACCACGAGGAGAAGGCCAAGGGCGGCGTCGGGCTCACGATCTTCGGCGGCTCATCCTCCGTCGCGATCGATTCGCCGGGGCCGATGCGCCAGCTCTATGTGGGCGACGACCGCATCATTCCGCACTTCCAGTCCTTCGCTGCACGCGTGCACAAGCACGGCGCCGCGCTCATGTGCCAGCTCACCCATATCGGGCGCAAGATCGGATGGGATTCGGGCGACTGGTTCTGGCCCATGGGGCCGAGCGCGCTCCATGAGCCGCTCCACCGCACCTTTCCCAAGGTCATGGAGGACTGGGACATCGCGCGCATCGTCAAGGCCTTCGGCCAGGCTGCGCGGCGCTGCAAGGACGGGCATCTCGACGGCGTCGAGATCATGGGGGCTGGCAGCCACCTGATCGACCAGTTCTGGAGTCCGCTCGGCAATCAGCGCACCGATGCCTATGGCGGGAATCTCGAGAAGCGGATGCGGTTCGGGCTCGAGGTGCTCGAGGAAGTCCGGAAGCAAGTGGGCGCTGACTATGTCGTCGGCATGAAGATGTCGGGCGACGAGATGATCGAGGGCGGCAGCACGCCCGAGGAATGTCTCACGATCGCGACCACCTATGCCAAGTCCGGCTTCATCGACTTCATCGACGTCGTGGCGGGCTCGGTCAACAACTACATCCACCGCGCGCGCCACATTCCGGGCATGTGGGCGCCGCTCGCGCCCTATCTCTCGGTCGCGAGCGCGATCAAGGCCGAAGTCGACATTCCGATCTTCCACGGCAGCCGCGTGCTCGATCTTGCCAGTGCCGCGCGCGCGGTCGAGGACGGCCATGTCGACATGGTGGGCATGACGCGGCCGCATTTCGCCGATCCCCACCTCGTGGCCAAGCTCCAGGCCGGGCGAATCGACGAGGTGCGCCAGTGCGTCGGTGCCTCCTATTGCAACGATCGCTCGAGCACGGGGCGCGAGATCGTCTGTATCCAGAACGCGGCGACGGGGAAGGAGGCTGTCCTTCCGCACGTGATCCCGAAGGCCCGGGCGAACCGAACCGTCGTGGTGGTGGGCGCGGGCCCCGCCGGGCTCGAGGCCGCACGCGTCGCGGCCGAGCGCGGACACCGCGTCGTGCTCTTCGAATCGAGCGACCGCACGGGCGGTCAGATCAACATCGCGGCCAAGGGCGGCTGGCGCGAGTCGCTCTCGGGCATTCCGCGCTGGCTCGACCAGCAGGTGCGAAAGCTCGGCGTCGATCTTCGTCTCAATATGACGGCCACGCCAAAGGACGTGCTCGACGAGAAGCCCGACGTCGTGGTCGTCGCGACCGGAGGCCTGCCGAATAAGGGCCGGTTCAAGGGCGCGGAGCTTGCGGCGAGCACCTGGGACATCCTCACGGGCGCCGTAGCGCCGGCGGAGAACGTGCTCCTCTTCGACGACCACGGCGAGCACCAGGCGCCTTCGGCCGCGGAATCGATGGCCAAGCGGGGCAGCCGCGTCGAATACGTGACGCCCGACCGCATGGCGCTCCCGCGCATCGGCTACAACAATTTCCAGATTCACATGCGTGAGTTGCACAAGGCCGGAGTCGTCTTCACGCCGGATACGCGCCTCGTCCAAGCCTACCGGGAAGGCAACCGTCTCGTCGTCGTGCTCAAGGATGACTACACGGACGAGCAGGAGGAGCGCATCGTCGACCAGCTTGTGGCTGAGCACGGAACGCTGCCGAGGGACGAGCTCTACTTCGCCTTGAAGCCGCTTTCGTCCAACCGGGGCGAGATCGATCCGGACGCGTTCGCGCAAGGCCTCCCCCAAACGGTCGCGACAAACCCAGGCGGCGCGTTCCAGCTTTTCCGCGTGGGCGATGCGATCGCGAGCCGCAACATCCACGCGGCCATCCACGATTCACTGCGGCTTGCCAAGGATTTTTGAGCCGCTGCGGCAGGTCGCAAGCGCTCCCGATCATGACGGGCCGTCGGTGCAAGCCCGGCGACAGCGGCGCATGGGGACTCCCGGCGCTCCCATGGTATTTTAGCGGGTCGCAGGTCGGGACCGTTGCGAGCGCCCGGCCGAAACTTCGGGGGAGGTGGACATGACGAAGCGTTTGGTGTCGGCGGGTCGCGGGCAGAGCGGCGTGAGCCGGCGCAGATTCCTCGCGAGCTCGGCCGCGGCGGCTGGGGCCGCGAGTTGGCCGCTCATCCTGACGCCGGGCCTTGCCAAGGCAGCGAACAAGATCGTCTTCGCGCTTTGGGGCGGCAACTACCAGGAAGCGATGGAAACGGCTTTCATCAAGCCGTTCACCAAGGAGACGGGTATCGAGGTCGTCATGGCGGGCGCACCCGACATGGCCAAGGTGCGCGCCCAGGTCAAATCGAAGACCATCGAGTGGGACCTCATCATACCGACCCAAGGCTGGGTCACGGCGGGCGAGAAGGAGGGCCTTTGGGAGCCGCTCGACTTCAAGCAGGTCGACATGTCGGACACGATGAAGGGAGCCAAGCGCGATCACGCCGTCGCCTATATGACCGTGGCGGGCGGCGTCGGGTGGAGTGACGAGCGCAACGGTGCGTCCGGCAAGCATCCCGAGACGTTCGCCGAGTTTTGGGACGCGGCCAAGTTCCCGGGTCGGCGCGGCTTGCGCACGCGCCCGAGCGAGATGCTGGAGATCGCGCTCCTCGGCGACGGCGTGCCGCCGGACAAGGTCTACCCCATGGATGTCGACCGGGCATTCAAGGCGCTCGACAAGATCAAGCCGCACGTCAACCAGTGGATTTCGGCGACGCCCAAGACGATCGAGCTCATCCTGCAGAACGAGACGGACTTCACCTACACCTACAACGGCCGCGTCTGGGCGTTCCGCGCGAAGCAGGGGTTGCCGGTCAACTTCTCCTACAAGCAGAACCTGCTGTTCATGGACTTCGTCACCATGCTGAAGGGCGCGCCGAACAAGGCCGAAGCCATGAAGCTCGTGTCCTTCATCATGCGGCCCGAGCAGCAGGTCTTGATGGGCAATGCGATTGCCTACAGCCCGACCAAGATCAAGGCGATCGACAAGTGCGATCCCGAGGTGAAGAAATTCTTCCCGGACATGAACAATCCGAACCACCTGAACGTGACCCAGCACATGGACTGGTGGACCGACCGGGAAGAGGATCTCCAAAAGCGCTTCAGGGAGTGGCAGATCAGCTAGGCGCGCTGCATACGAGGCGGATGACGCGGGGGCAGACCGACACCTGCCGCCGCGACCCTTCGTGATCCGAAAAGAAGAAAGCCGGCGAGTTGCGCACCTCGCCGGCTTCCGTCGGCACGACCGCGGGGCTCGTTCATCGCGGTGCACCGATTCATGAAAAAGGGGAGGGTCTCTCGAGCCTCAAGCAGCAGGAGTGCGCCGTCGTCGGGGGGACAGGGTTGTCCCTAGGGCCGTTCTGGAAGCGCGCCGCGTGGGGCGGGGCGTGTTCCGTGTTTCAAGATCCCGATTCGAGGGTGACGCGCACAGCTGGACCGCTGAGGCGAACTGTTTGCCGCAAACCTCCATCCCCAGGCCGCCCGCGCGGCCGGTCATCCGACAATCCCAGCGCGGCCGCCCGTGCGACCCGCCGTCGGATGCCATCCCCCCGTTAAGGTTAAAGAGCAATCCCTGTGCCAGTGACACAGGCGGTAACAAGTTACCGGATTTCAGCCTCTTGTCGTCGGGCTGTTGTGTCCGTGACTATTACCACATGTAACGACAGAGATACAGCACTCCGATGGCGCGACAGGTTTGGGGATAACGGCAAATTGCCAATCGACATCGTAGGTTATTAATTTCAGTGGCGATGCATGAGCGTCAGGCGGCGATGCCGACGGGAGCCAGCCCGTTGGCTTGCGGCCGCTCGCAAGTCGCGGCGCATCTCTTCCCTATCCGAAATGTGTCCAAGAGCCTTGGATCACCAAGAGTTTCCGGCGCGGGGCGTTGACTTGGCTGGGTCGCGATGATTGACTGGCTCCCATAACAAGAACGAAACAAGCTCACCTGGGGAGGGAGTTCAGGTCACCGGCGGAAGCATCCGCGAACGCCTTCCGCATCGGGGACCAACGTCGGCCGGCAATGGCACGGCGTCCACGTGTTTGACACTTCCGGACGTTTCGGGGTCTGCGACGGCGTTTCACCCCTGACGGCCGCAATGAGGGAGACTTCATCAATGGCAAAAACGAAATTCACGGACATCACGCGCAAGAGCGCGGGTCCCACCCGGCGGACTTTCCTCGTCGGCTCCGGCTCCGCGGCCCTCGCCGCGACGGCGCTTGGCGGCCCGCTCATCCTCGTGCCGGGCAAGGCCAAGGCCAAGGAGCAGGTCGTCGTCATGACCTGGGGCACGCCGCTCGCGGAGGCCGAGGACGAGGCGTTCTACAAGCCCTTCACCAAGGAGACTGGCATTCCCGTCATCGTCGCGGGCGCGCCGGATCTCGCCAAGCTCACGGCACAGGTGAAGTCCGGCAATGTCGAGGTCGATGTGGCCGAGCTCGCGAGCGGCATGGTCGCACCGGGCAACAAGGAAGGTGTTTGGGCGCCCGTCAACTACAAGATCGTCAACAAGGAAGGCGTGATGCCGGAGGCGATCCGCGACCGGCAGATCGGTTTCTACTCCTATGTCGGCGGCATCGGCTATGACAAGGGGCGCAACCCCGACGGCAAGCATCCGAACACCTGGTCGGAATTTTGGGACGTGAAGGCTTTTCCAGGGCGCCGCGGGCTCCGCACGAGAATCAGCGAGATGCTGGAAATCGCCTTGATGGCGGACGGCGTCGATCCGAAGAAAGTTTATCCTTGTGACGTCGAGCGCGGTTTCAAGTCGCTCGACCGGATCAAGCCCAACACGCAGTGGATCGCCGAGACGCCGAAGACCGTCGAGCTCATCATCCGCAACGAGGTCGACTTCACCTACACCTATAACGGCCGCGTCTTCGGCTTCAACAAGAACGCCAGCGCCAATCTCGGCTTCTCGCGCCGGCAGAACTTCTTCGGCATCGGCTGGATGTCCGCGGTCAACAAGGCGCCCAATGCCGAGGCTGCCCAGAAGCTCCTGGCCTTCATGCTGAAGCCCGACCGGCAGGCGCATTTCGCGAGCATCATTCCCTACCCGCCGACCATTCCCTCGGCGATGAAGATGGTGAAGGGCGATACGCTCCAATACATGCCCGATCCGACGGCGCCCGATGTCTGCATCGAGAATCTGGATTGGTGGGGCGACAAGTTCGAGGAGCTCACCAAGCGTTTCAAGGAGTGGCAGCTCACCTGAGGATCGTCGTGGGCCGCAATCGGCATGGCGGGCGGACCGACGGTGTCCGCTTCGCCATCCTCCGAGGGTGGACCCGCGCAGATCGCTGGCGCTAGGCACATCGGATCATCTCGATGCTCGAGGCTCGCAACAAGCGGCTTGCTCTCTACTTCGTCCTGCCGGCGATGGCGTTCATGCTCGGGATTTTTCTCTACCCGATCGTGAACGTGATCGTGCAGAGCGTCACGACGATCGACGGCGAGTGGAGTTCGGCCGGCTACAAGGAACTGACGGGCAGCCGTCTCTTCAGCAAAGTGCTGTGGACGACCTTCGAGATCAGTTTGATGGCGACGGTGGTCACGGTCTTCCTGGCCTATCCCATCGCCTACCATCTGGCCAAGCAGACGCCGCGCCGCCGCGCCTTTCTCATGGTGCTGGTGCTCCTGCCGTTCTGGACCAGCATCCTCGTCAAGAGCTTTGCCTTCACCGTCGTTCTCGGAACGAACGGCCTCATCAATCAGGCGATCATGGCGGTGCTCGGCGCGGGGCAGGGGGTCAAGCTGCTCTTCAACCGGACGGGCGTGATGATCGGCCTTGCCCATTTCTTCATCCCGTTCATGGTCTTTCCGATCCTGACGAGCCTGCTCGCGCAGAATCCTGACCTGCCCAAAGCCGCGCAGCTGATGGGCTCGGGGCCGTTGCGCATCTTCTTCCGGATCACGCTGCCGCTCTCGATGCCGGGCGTGATCGCCGGCAGCCTTCTCACCTTCATCCTGGCGCTTGGCTTCTTCATCACGCCGCGCCTTCTTGGCGGACGGCAGGACATCATGATGGCGAATCTCGTCGACCTCTACACGCGCGAGACGCTGAACTGGACCTTGGCCTCGGCGATTTCCGTCGTGCTGCTGGTCCTCTCGCTCATCCTGATCTTCGTCCTGACGCGCGTGCCTGGCGGCAAGCAGATGTTCGGGGGAGCGCACTGAGATGGCGGCGGTCGAACGTCCCGTGGGCGCCAAGTATGCCGCCTCCGCCATGTTTCTCTCCGCGGCGGCGTGGTTCGGCTATCTCTTTCTCCTGTTGCCGAGTTTCATCGTCATTCCCATGTCGTTCGGCAACGTGGGCGAGATGGTGTTCCCGCCCAAGTCGTTCTCCACATTCCTTTACGACCAGTTCTTCTTCCAGTCGAACTGGATGGACGTCACGTTCCGAAGCTTCCGCGTCGCGATTGGCGCCACGATCGTGTCGATCATCCTCGGCGTGCCGGCGGCCTACAGCATCGTGCGCGGCAACTACCCGGGGAAGAAGTACATCACGATGCTCCTCCTCTCGCCGATCCTCGTGCCGATCATCGTCATCGCGCTCGGCCTCTACTTTTATTTCGCGAGCCTCGGGATCACGGGATCGGAGGCGTCTCTCGTCCTCGGCCACGCGGTCTACACGACGCCGTTCGTCATCGTGACGTCCATGGCCGGCATGCGCCACGTCGACCAGAATCTCGAGACCGCGGCGACGATCATGGGCGCGGGACCGATCCAGACCTTCGTCAAGGTGACGCTGCCGCTGCTGCGCCCCGCGATCTTCGCTGGCGGCCTCTTCGCGTTCCTGATGTCCTTCGACGAGGTCGTGATCGCCTATTTCATCTCGAAGGCGGGAACCGCGACCTTGCCGGTCAAGATGTTCTCAAGCATCCAGTGGGAGATATCGCCCGTGCTTGCGGCGGTCTCGACGTTCCTGACCGCGCTGTCGCTCGTGATCTGTCTCGTGGGCGCGTTGGCACAAAAGAAGGACTGAGCGCGATGGCCGAGAGCGATGCCCTCCTTGACGCTGTCCGGACGCGGGATGTCGCGCGCCCAACGAATGTCTGCCGTCGGGCAGGAGGGAGGGTCTGATGGCGATGGTCCGCCTGGAGAAGGCCAGCAAGCGCTACGGCGAGGTGACGGCGCTGGCCGAGGTCGACCTTTCGGTCGAGGAGGGGGAGTTCGTCACGCTGCTCGGCCCCTCGGGCTCGGGCAAGACGACGATGCTCAACCTCATCGCCGGCATGATCGCGCCGAGCTCGGGCCGGATCTTCATCAACGGCGTCGATGCGACCGAGATACCGCCCAACAAGCGCGGCCTGGGCATGGTCTTCCAGAATTACGCGTTGATGCCGCACATGACGATCTTCGAGAACGTCGCCTTTCCGCTGCGCGTCCGCAAGCGCCCCAATGATGAGATCAAGGCCAAGGTTGGGCAGGTTCTCGACCTCGTACGCCTGCCGCATGTGGCGAACCGCAAGCCGCGCGAGCTCTCGGGCGGGCAGCAGCAGCGCGTCGCGCTCGCGCGCTGCATCGTCTACAACCCGTCGATCATCCTGATGGACGAGCCCTTGGGCGCGCTCGACAAGAAGCTCCGGGAGCAGATGCAGCTGGAGTTGAAGCGCATCCACACCGACCTCGGCATCACGATGCTCTACGTGACGCACGACCAGGAAGAGGCGCTCACCATGTCGGACCGCATCGTTCTCCTGAACGAGGGGCGGATCGAACAGATGGGCGCGCCGGATGAGCTCTACTTCAAGCCCCGCTCGGTCTTCGCCGCGGACTTCCTCGGCGACTCGAATCTGATGGAAGCGACGATCAAGGACGCGGGCGCTCAGTGCACGGCCACCATCGCCTCGGGTCACGTGATCCGGACGAACGGCTCGCCCATCGCTGTCGCCGGCGCCAAGGTCAAGATCATGATGCGGCCGGAAAACGTCAACGTCATGCGCGAGGGGGATGATGGGAGCCGCTTCGACAACCATGCGAGCGGGACCGCAATCGATTCGATCATCCTCGGCGGCGTGATCAAGCACTACGTGCGCTTGAAGGACGATGTCACGATCGTCGCGCAGGAACTCACGCGGTCGGGTCGCCGCGCGCTCACTCCCGGGCAGGAGGTGCGGCTCGCCTGGCGGCACGACGACACGCTTGTCTTGCCGCTCGAAGGGCGCGTCCCGGCCTAGGGATCAGCCGTCCCACCGGTCGCGGACGCGCGCCCAACGGGCGAGCGGCTCGGCGAACCAGGGATGCCCGGTGTAGAACGGGCGCGTCGGGAAGGCGAGGCCGTCATAGGCCGTAACGCCTTGAGGCGAGCCCAACAGCTTCAGCGCGATCTTGCGTCCGAGATGGGTGCCCATCGGCACGCCGGCCCCGCACATGGCGAGCGCGTAGTGAATTCCGTCCTGGACCCCGATATGGGGAATCCGGTCGAAGCTGAGGGCGACATTGCCCGACCAGGCATGGCTCATGCGCACGCGGGCCAATTCCGGAAACACCCGGACCAGATCGTCCCTGATCCGCCGGGCCAATGCCCGCTTGTCGTGGTGCTGGAACCCGACCTGTCCGCCAAAGAGCAATCGCGTGCCGTCCGGCGAGGCGCGGAGATAGCTGAAAATGCGGCGGGAATCGATCACCGGCCGGCCCGTCGGCAGGAGACGGCGGATGAGCGCGGGGTCGAGCGGCTCGGTCGCCGCAAGATGGGCCGGGAGCGGGATGATGCGGCGTCGGAACTGGGGCGTCACGCGCCCCGTATGGCCGTTGGTCGCGACGACCACGTGTTGGGCGCGAATCACTCCACCGCGATAGGCGACACGGAATCCGGCGGCGTCGCGCTCGATCGCGACCACGGGGCGATGGCCGTGGAAGGCCGCACCCGCATTCCGTGCGCGCTCGATGAGGCCGTGGGTGTAGAGGCCGGGGTGAAGCGCGCCCGTTCCCTCGACGATCACGCCGCCGTGAAAGGTATTACTCGCAATCTCTCGTGCCTGATCGGCGCGGCTCAGCACTTCGCATTCGACGCCGGAGAATTCGCGCATGAGTGCGAGCTCTCGCAGCTGGGTCGACCGATGCCGGGGCGAGGCCGCCGCGAGGAAGCGCCCGGACAGTTGGAAGTGGCAGGCGATCTGCTCTTCTGCGATGACCGTGCGGACCGTCTCGAAGGCCGCCGCCGCTTCGCCCAGCATGGCGCCGAGGCGCGCGCGCCCCAGGCGATGCTCGAGATGTTCGAAGCCCGTGTGGAGCATGCGCGTGACGAGGCCGACATTGCGCGAGCTGGCGGCGCGCCCGACGCCTTCGGCATCGAGCACCACGACGCGTGCCCCGCCGCGCGCCAGCGTGAGCGCGGCGCTTGCCCCGGTGATGCCGGCGCCGACCACGACGATCTCCGTCGCAGGCGGCGGCTCGCCCTCGGCCGCCTCCGCCGGGAGCGCCTCCCACCAATAGGGTTCGGCCTTGAAGTCGGATGTAAGAGCGTCGTCGCGCATGGCCGCCCATCATGCGTCAGCCGTGTGTCCTCGCATAGAGCGGTTTCGACGCGCCGCGGCTCCTTGACAGCGCGCCCCGGGCCGGCGATGAGGTGAGCCTCGCTTCGAAACCGTTGTCCCGCGGAGCCGCCATGAACGTCCTCATCGTCTATGCCCATCCGGAGCCCAAGTCGTTCAATGCAGCGCTCCGCGACTTGGCCCAGTCCACGCTCGAGGCCAAGGGCCACCGCGTGCGCGTCTCGGACCTGTACGGCAGCGCGTTCGAAGCGCGCGTCACGCGGCGAGATTTCCTCGCAGCGAAGGATCCGGCCATGCTCAACATCATCGGCGAGCAGGCGCACGCATGGAAAACGCAAGGCTTCGCCGGCGACATCAAGGCCGAGATCGACAACCTGGCCTGGGCCGATTTTGTCATCCTGCAGTTCCCCATCTGGTGGTTCGGCCCACCGGCCGTCGTGAAGGGATGGATGGACCGTGTCTTCGTGCCTGGT
This sequence comes from Alphaproteobacteria bacterium, assembly GCA_046349515.1. Classification (GTDB taxonomy): domain Bacteria; phylum Pseudomonadota; class Alphaproteobacteria; order CADEGL01; family CADEGL01; genus JBGPGW01. The sequence goes on from JAXMCE010000003.1 coordinate 195,200, forward strand.
TTCACTTACGGACGCGGCAAGTGGTTCGAGACGGGCGGGCTTGCGGGCAAGCGCGCCATGCTGTCCGTGACCGTCGATGCGAGCCGCGAAGCCTACAGCGCGCAGGGGCGCTACGGCGGCCTCGAGGTCTTGCTATGGCCGGTCAATGTGAGCCTCCGCTTCGTCGGTTTCGATGTGTTGCGACCCTTCTGTGCGGCCAAGGTTTCCGAGTCCGAGGAGTCGCGGCGCCGCTCGCTCGAAGCCTATGCGGCACGGCTCCGCGGGATCGACGGTGAGGCGCCGCTCGCCTTTCATGCGGCGTCGGACTTTGGCGAGGATGATCTTTTGAAGCCCGGAATCGCTTCGATGGTGCCATCGATGCGGACGGCCTGAGCGGGGCCTTCTCTCTTGGGCGGCTACACTCTCCTCGACGTGGCGTTTGCGTCCGCGATCATGGCGCTCGGCGGCGCTGTCCAGCGTGCGGCGGGGTTTGGCGTGGCCCTCATCGTCGTGCCGCCCTTGGCGCTCATCGACGAAAGCCTGGTGCCGGGGCCGATGCTCGTCGCGGCGGGCACGCTGTCGGCCTTCATGGCTTGGCGCGGATGGGGCGAGTTGCGCGCAAAGGAGGTCGTGCCCTCCGCCATCGGTCTCGTGCTCGGCTCTGTTCTCGCGGCTGTCGCGCTCACGCTCATCGCGCGGGACAACCTGCCCTACGTCTTCGGGGCCATGATCCTTCTCGCGGTCGGAGCCAGCCTTTCGGGCCTGAGGCCGCCCTTCACGACGGCCAGCTTGCTCGGCGCCGGCGCGGCGGGCGGCTTCATGGGAACCATCGCCGGCCCGCACGGGCCGCCCATCGCGCTCGTCTACCAGCACCATGAAGGGATCAAAGTACGCCCGGCCTTGGGCGCGTTCTTCGCCCTTGCCGCGCTTATTTCGCTCGCAGCCTTGAGCGCCGTCGATCGCTTCGGATGGGCCCAGGGGCTGGTCGGCCTCGGCCTCATCCCTGGCGCGTTCGTCGGCTACGCGGTCGGCGCGCCGATCGGCCGCTGGTTCGACCGCGGGCGGTTGCGCATGGCGATCCTCGCGATCTCGGCCGCGAGCGCGCTCGCGCTCATCATCAAGGGTTGACCGGCCCCATCGCCGCGCGCCGCCCGCCCTTCCGGATCCCGATCGCCTTGTAGGTGTGCGGCGGCAGAGGCAAGTCCTTGTGCGTTTCCCACATCTCCGCCAGCGCGTCCAGCCGGTCCTGGGGTATCGGTGTGCCGCGCCGGGTCGCGGTCGAGATATGGAGCTCCAGACTCTCCGCCGTTGCCGCCACGTAGTTCTCGTCGTCGTTGTGCATGGCGATCAGGTAGTGGATGAGCTTGTCGCTGTAGTCGATGAGCTGGACCGTGTAGCGAAGATTGGCCCCGCGCCGCACTTCGCGGAGGAAGGTGATGTTCCAGTGGAGCGCATAGATCGAAAAGCCGAGATGGTGGGCCGAGGCATAGCCGAGTTTGATGTATTTGAAGAATTCATCGGCTGCCTCGGCCGTGGCCGCGGCGTAGGACAGCACGCCGATATGATCGTTCTTGTCGATCCATTCCGGCTTCACCGTCCCGCGATAGAGCGTGAGCGGCGCTTCGACACGATTGCTCATGGCCGCCGGGACTACTCTACGGCCGCGCCGACCTTGTGATAGGTCGAGTAAGGTTTCTTCGCGAAGTAGGCGTGGAAGCCTCCGACGGCCTTCTTCATGTAGGGGCTCCGCTCATTGGCGCGGATCGCCGCCATGGATGTCCACAGCGTGATCGAGAGCACTTCGCAGGTTTTTGTATCGACCAACATGTAGCCGGAGTGGAAACCCTTCTGCTTCTTGTAGCCGGCCGTGCGCGGTCCCCACTGCTTCATGGCGATGCGGAGCTTCGACTTCTTCATCTTCACGTGCATCACGCGCGCGACTTTGGGTTTGCGTTTGGCCATTGCTGTCCCCCGGTGCGAACGGCGCCGCCCGGGGTGGGCGGCGCATCCGCACGCATCGTAGCCAGCCCCCGCGCGCGCGGCCAGGGGCCTTGAGCCGCCGGGACCGAACGATCGCCGCCCCGTTCCGGGCGCGGCTACTCGATCGCAGCGCGGATGCGATGGTGTGTGGGCTTGGGCTTCCGGGAGAAGTACCGGCCGAAATCGCCGAGCGTCGCCTTGAGCACGGTCCGCGCATTGGCCCGCATGGCGGCCTGGTTGGTCCAGAGGGTGATGGATTGGATCTCGCCCGTCTTGGAATCGACGATGAGGTACGCGCCGCGGAAACCCTTGGAGGCTTTGTAAGCCGGGCCGTAGGCGCTCCACTGGTGGATCGCTTCCTTGAGCGTCGGCTTCTTCAAGCGTCCGCGCATGATGCGGGCATAGGTCGGTTGGCGTCGGGCCATGGTGTTCCTCGTGTTGTCGGATCAGAACGGCAGGGAGTCGCGGAAGGCGTAGTAGCGGACGACGCTCGGAAGGAACCAGGGCTCGCCGCGATAGAGCGGCGCGCTCGGGAAGCTGCGCTCGTCGAACGCGGTCGCGGCCTCGGCCCGGCCGAGAAGGCGCAGGGCCAGTTTGTGTCCGAGATAGGTGCCGAGCGGGATTCCCGTGCCGCAGCAGCCGACCGCGAAGTGGACGCCGTCGCGGACGCCGATATGCGGCAGCATGTCGAAGGTGAAGGCGAACTTGCCGTCCCAGCAGCGGCTGATGCGCACGGGGGCGAGCGCCGGAAAGAGCTTCACGAAATGGTCGCGAAGCTTTCGCGCGGCAGTGGCGAGGTCGGGCTCGCGCCGCCCCGCCCGTCCGCCGTAAATGAGGCGCGTGCCGTCCGGCGTCGGCTGGATGTGGAAGACGACCTTGTGCGTGTCGATGACGGGCCGTCCTCCGGGCACGATGCGGGCGATGAGCGCCGGGTCCACGGGCTCGGTCGCGAGTGCGAACGTGTTCACAGGGATGAGCCGCCGCCTCAGGTATTCGAAGACCGGACCGTCGCGACCGGTATAGGCGTTGGTCGCGACGATGGTCTCGCGCGCGAGGACCGTTCCGCGTGTGGTGCCGACGGCGAAACCGCCGCCATCGCGCTCGATGCCCGTGACGCGCGTCTCGGGCGCAAGCGTGGCGCCGGCCGCGAGCGTGCGCTCGAGAAGCCCCCGATGGTAGAGAGCGCCGTGGAGATAGCCGGGTCCGTGGACGACCTGGCCGCCGCAATACCGGTCGGTGCCGACATGGCGGTGCTGCTCCGCAGGGGGCACCATGTCGGCTTCGTAGCCGACGTGGCGGCGAAGCGAATCGACCTCGCGCGCGAGACCCTCGTAGGCGCGGGGGCTGTGCGCCGCGTAGTAGCGCCCCGTGCGTTTGAAGTGGCAGGCGATCTGCTCCGTCCGGATCACCTCGTCGAGGTGCTCGATGGCGAGGGCCGCCTCCCGGTAGAACGAAGTGGCGCGCGTGACGCCGTGCTTCTCGGCGAGGGAGGCGAAGCTCCATTTGAGGGTCCGGCTGACGTTGCCGGCGTTCCGGGTGCTCGCACCCTGGCCGGGCCGTCCCGCTTCGAGGATCAACACCGATCGCCCTGCCCGGGCAAGGGCCAAGGCCGCCGCGAGCCCCGTATAGCCGGAGCCCACGATGGCGACATCCGTCCGCGCTGGCAGCGCCCGTTCGTCCGACGCCATCGGGGGCGCATCGAGCCACCAGTAGGGATCGGTCGAGAAGTCGGGGGCAAAGATCGACATGCGATCCCACTCTAACGACATGGATGCGCACCGGCCAGACGGCCTTCTATAATCGGTGCGATACTCATCGCTCCAAGGGGGATTCCATGGCGAAGAAGACCACGAAGAAGGACAAGCGCATTCTCGTGAAGAAGGACGGCCACATCGCGTGGATGATCTTCAACCGTCCCGATGTCTTGAACGCCATGATGATCGAGACCTGGGCGCTCATGGACCGTCTCCTCGCGGAGCTGGGCGAGGACAAGAAGATCCGCTGTCTCATCATGACGGGTGAGGGGCGCGCCTTCATGGCGGGTGCCGACATCGCGGACCTGAAGCGTCACAACAGGATGATTAAGGAGGGTAAGCTTTCGGGTGCCGATCTTCGCGACATGGTGCACATCGCGCAAAGCACCTCGCGCCGCGTGCAGAGCCTCAATTTCCCCGTCATCGCGGCGGTTAACGGCTACGCCGTGGGCGCCGGCTGCGAGGTGGCGATCGGCTGCGACCTCGTGGTCGCCGACGAGACGGCCAAGTTCGGGTTTCCCGAGGTGACGGTCGGCGCCTGCATCACGAATGCGGGTACGTTCCTCCTGCCTCGGAAGGTGGGTTTGAGCCGCGCGAAGCGTCTCGCCTTCACGGGCGAGTTCATCGACACGAAGGAGGCCTACCGCATCGGCCTCGTCGATGAGATCGCGCCCAAGGGCAAGGTCCGGCAGGTGGCGGAGAAGCTCGCGCGACGAATCGCGAGCCGCGCGCCCGTCGTCGTCCAGCTCCACAAGACGATGCTCGACCGGGCGCAGGAATCCTCGCTCGAGATGGCGCTCGCCATGGAGACGGAATCGGTCGTGGCCTCCATGCTGACCGAGGATCTTCAGGAGGGTTCGACGGCGTTCTTCGAGAAGCGCGAGCCCAAGTTCAAGGGACGCTAGCCGTCCCGTCGCCACACTTCGGGGAAGAGCGCGCCGCCGATCGGCGCGCCCGAGGCCAGTTCGCAGTCGGGGAAGGGCGGGCCCAGCTGGTCGTGCTTGTCGCCGGCGTAGACCGCGTCGTCGCCGCTATAGCGCATGATGATCGCGCGCCGCGGTCGCGACGTCCGGTTGCCCGGCGCGCCGTGGACCACATGACCGTGGAAGACAAGGCAATCGCCCGGCGCCATGTCCCAGGCCAGGATGCTGAACTCGCCCCGGCGCGAGTCGAAATCGGGCATGCGCTCGAAGCCGGGGAGCGTGAGGTCGTAGTACTCGGTCGGGTTCGAGAAATTCTTGGGCACGAATTTCTTCCCCCAGCGGTGCGATCCGGCGACGAACTCGAGGCGATTCTCCCGGCTGATCGAATCGAGTGGAACCCAGACGCTCGCGACCTGGTCGCCCTCGATGGGCCAATAGGGAACGTCCTGGTGCCAGGGCGTCGTCGCCTCCGTGCCCGGGTCCTTGACCATGATGTTGTCGAAGAACAGGTGGACGCGCGTCGCGCGCATGAGCGTGGCCGCGATCGCCGCGGCCGGTGAATGGAAGGCGAAGTCCCGGTATTCGCCGATGCGCCGCCAGCTGCAGGAATCTTGGAAGAAGCCGCCCCGTGCCGCATCGCCGCCGTAATACTTGAACCGGTGCCCGGGCGAGGATTTATTGCGCTCGATCCCGCGCGCCGCGATGTCGAGCCAGCGAGGTTCGATGAGGCCGCGAAGGCAGACAGCGCCGTCCCGCTCATAGGCCGCGATCACATCCTCGCCGATGGCCAGCGCTTGGGCAGCGAGCGCGCTCATCCTCGCGCGCCTGCTGTTACGCCGCGGCGTGCGCGCGAGGCCACACTTTGGGGAAGATCGCCTCGTCCACGAGCCGCTCGCCGTTCTTGAAGGCGCGGCCCTCGATGCGCGGCTCGACTTCCACTTTCCGCGCGGCGTAGACGCAATCGTCGCCGAGCCAGGTGGTCTGGAGCGCCCGGCGCTGGATCGGCAGCGTGTTGCCGGCGGCGCCGTGCAGCATCATCGGCTGGAAGGCGATGCAGTCGCCCGGCTCCATGTCCCAGGACAGGATGTCGTATTGCGCGCGGTTGGCCTCCACGTCCGGTGCCGGCTCGAACTCGGGGCCGAGGCCCTCGGGGACGCGATTGCCCTTGATGAGCACCGGGACGTAGTTCTTGCCCCAGCGGTGCGAGCCGCGCACGAAGGAGAGACACGTCGCCTTCGTTACGGGATCGATGGGTATCCACAGCACGATGATCTTCTGGCCGTCGACGTTGTAGTAGACCTGGTCTTGATGCCAAGTCGTGGCCTTCACCGTCCCCGGCTTCTTCACGAAGATGCCGTCGAAGAAATAGTTGATCTGCTTCGAGCGCGTGAGCCTGGCCGCGACAGCGGCGCCGGGGCTCTCCTCCGCGAAGCGCTTGAGGACCGGGATGTGCCGCCAGACGTAGTAGTCGGTGAAGAAAAATCCCGGGTCGCCTGGATCGGACTGCACGCGGCCGTAGGGCCCGGGCTTGGCGAGACCCTGCTCGATTCCGTCCGCGATCTGTTTGCGCCACGTCTCGGAAAAAATGCCGCGAAGGCAGATGGCGCCGTCCGTCTCGTAGCGGCGAACGTCGTCTTCGGTGATCTTGAATAGTGTCGTGTCGATCTCAACGCTCATGGCCGGTCCCGCTGTTCCGTGTCCCTCGTATCTTATGCGGAGCTTGCCCGTGCGTGCCAGGGGGTGCCGCGCCGCCTTGGTTCATGCGCGGGACCGCTCACGCGCGTGGCCAGACGCGTGGGAAATGGGGCCCGTCGAACCGCGCGCCCGGCTTGAGGCCGGCGTGGCGAAGGTCAGGGTCGGTGCCCCCGAGCTTGTCCGGCTGGTAGATCGCGTCGTCGCCCGTGAAGCGCGCCGCGAGCACCCGCAGGCGCTGTCCGTCCGCCAAATTGCCCGAGCCGCCATGGAGCACCATGCCTGAGAAGGCAAGGCAGTCGCCCGGCTCCATGGCCCATGCGGCGATGTCGTAGCGTTCGGGATGGGCGTCGATGTCGGGGATGCGTTCGAGCACGCGTTCGGTCTCGCTCCGCGCATCGCGCGCCGTCTCGAAGGCGTGTACGCCCTGTCCCTCCGCGAAGAAGCTCTCGCGATAGTAGATGGCATTGGTTCCATGCGAGCCGCGCAGAAATTCGAGTGCGCTTGCCCGCGGCACGGGATCGAGCGGAACCCAAAGGCTCACCACATGCGCGCCCTCGACGCACCAGTAAGGCACGTCCTGATGCCAGGGCGTGCGCGCCTTGGTGCCCGCTGTCCGATAGAACATGCTGTCGTAGAAGATGCGCGCGGTCCGGGAGCCCATGAGCCGCGCGGCCATCGCACCCGCAGGCGACTCGCGGTAGAAGCGCTCATACTCCGGGATACGCTCCCAGCTCACGACGTCGTTGAGGAAGACGTGTCCCAGCTCGTCCTTGGCATACGTGTGGGCGTAGGGGCCGGGGCTTGCCATGTTGCGCTCGGCGCCGGCGCGCAAGAGCTCGATCCAATCGGAATCGAAGATGTGGCGGAGGCACACGACGCCGTCGCGGTGGTAGGCGTCGAGGTCGGCCTCGGTCACTTCGGACACGTGCATCAACTCCTTAGGCGCGGCCGTCGAGGAACCGCCGGGCCGATGCCAAGAGCACGGCGGCGCCGACGGGGATCGCGCGCTCGTCGACGGCGAATTCCGGATGATGCAGGGGATGGCTCATGCCGAGCGCCTCGTTGCGGGTGCCGAGGCGGAACATCTTGGCCGGGATCTTCTGTCCGTAATAGGCGAAGTCCTCGCTGCCCATCGACGGGCGCGCGATCTCGACGATTGCGTCCGTGCCGAGAGTCTCGGCCGCCGCGCGGCGCACGAGATCGGTCAAGGCCGGATCGTTGTAGGTGACAGGCTCCCCTGGATGGGTGTCGAACCGGGCCCGCGCCCCGTTCGCCCGCGCCACCTGGTCCGCGATCTCCTCGATCATGCGCGCGACCTCGCCGCGAAGTTTCTCATCGAGGATGCGGAACGTGCCCTCGATGACGGCCTTGTCCGCGATGATGTTCTTGGCGGTCCCGGCGTGGAACTTGCCGATCGTGACGACGACGGGCTCCAAGGGATCGGTGCGCCGGCTCCGGACCTTTTGCAGCTCGGTCACGATCGCGGCGCCCGCGGCGATCGTGTCCTGGCCGAGATGGGGCCGCGCCGCGTGGCTCGCCTTGCCCTCGACCGTGATCGTGAATTCCTGGCCTCCGGCGAGCAGGGCACCCGGCCGCACGCCGATCTTGCCGGCCGGAATGTCGGGATCGACATGGAGCGACAGGATGGCCTCGACGCCCTCGATATGCCCGGCCTTGATGACCTCGGGCGCCCCGAGGGGCTCGGCTTCTTCCGCCGGCTGGAAGATGCAGCGAACGATGCCCGCCCAATCGGCGCGCGTCGCGTGGAGCTGGATCGCCACGCCCGCCACGATCGAGGTGTGGACGTCGTGCCCGCAGGCGTGCATCACGCCCGGGTTCTTCGAGGAGAAGGAGAGGTCCGGTCGCTTCTCATGGATGGGCAGCGCGTCCATATCGCCGCGGATGGCGAGCGTCCGGCCTGGCTTGGTCCCTCGAATGGTCGCGACGAGGCCGGTGTTGAAGACGGGCGTAACCTCGGTGATGCCGGCATCCGCCAGCGTCTTCTGGACGAGCGCCGCCGTCGCGCGCTCCTCGTGGCTCAGTTCCGGATTGTGGTGGATCGCCCGGCGGAGCGCGACCATCCGCCCGCCGAGCGCTGTTGGAATCCCGGGGGCAGAGTCCGTCATGGTCTATTCGGCAGCGACGCGTTTTGCCGCGGCACCGCCCGCGATCGATGTCATGACGATGTCGCCAAGAGCCATGAAATCGAACACCGGCAACTTGGTCTTCGCGCGAATCGCATCGGCCACGATGGGGAACACGGCGCATTCGAGCAGCACGGCCCGGATGTTCGTGTGCTTCGCGCGCAGGCGGTTGAGCGCGCCCATCACGTCTTCCTCGAGGCCAGCATAGGTCACGTCGTTCGCCGGCCGGCACATGGCGCGCCAGGATTCCGTGCCCTCGACGCCCGCGACGGCGATCGGCGAGTCGCTCATGGAAAATCCGGCGGCTTCGCAATGGGCCGGCGACAGACGCGTCGAATCGAAGGTCAGGATGGCCAGTGTGCTCCCCGGCGGAATGAGGGAGAGCACGAACGGCGCCAGGAGGAGGCTCGATGTCGCCACGGGCACGTCGAGCGCGGCACTGATGCCCTTCTGCAGGATGCTGGTGAAGCCGCAGGTGGTGATGACGGCGCGGGCGCCCTGGCCGATGAGTTCCTTGGCACAGCGGATGTAGTCGCCCTCGACCGACTTGTCGCCCTTGGTCACGTTCTCCACATAGGCGCTCGGCACCATCATGTAGCGCACGGGATAGGGGAAGGAATCGTCCCGCGTGATGGCGCCGTCGAGCTGGATGGGATCGTTGTTGAGGCGGAGGATGGCCAGCGGGTCGGTGGTCTGCGTCCGGCGCTTCAGCCATTGGCGCCGAGGCGTCACGGCATCCATGATGATGCGCTGGAGCGTCGAGAAATCGACGGTGGGCAGGCCCGTCTCGCGCCGCACCGCCGCCGCCGCGATGGGGAACGCCGAGCATTCGAGGACGAGCATCGCGATATCCGGGTGCGCCGCGCGCAATTTTCGCGCCGCGGCGACCACGTCGCGTTCGAGCATGGCGACGGTGCATTTCGGATCGGGCTTGACCATCTCGACCCAGGACTCGCTGCCCTCGATGCCACCCACGACCACCGGCAGGTTCTTCTGCGACCAGCCTGCGCCGTTGAAATGAACGTCGCCGAGCTGCTTTGCGTCATAGGTGAGGACGCCCAGCTTCTTCCCCGGCGGCACGATGCGCGCCATGAACTGGACGAGCAGGAGACTCGAGAGCGCCACGGGAATCGAGACGGCCGCCGCGACCTCCTTCTGGAAGCGCGCCGTGAAGCCGCAGTTGGACGTGATCGCGGCGATGCCGTCCTTCTCCATCGCGCGCGCGGCCGCGATATAGGCCTTGTGGATCTCGTCGTCGGGCCCGATGACATTCTTCGTCCAGGCGCCCGGCACCTGTTGGTAGCGCACCGGAAAGTCGTAGGTCGATGGGCTGCTGATGGCGCCCGGCAGGCGAACGGGCGTGTGCGCGAGCTGAAGCATTCCCAGTGTCGGTTCTGTGGTGGCCATCGATCCCTCCCTATGCATGGGGCCGCAGCGCTGGACGGCAGGCAATCATACCATGAGCCTCATGGCTCTCAGAGCACTGGCATCCGGCGCGCGGCCTTGGTCAGGACCTGAGCACCCGTCTTGCCGACGGCAAAAGTCTCGCTGAAGCCGACGGCTCCCACACCCGGCAGATTGACCATGGGCACGATGTGGAAGGTCATGCCTGCCCGGAGTTTGCGCGGGTCGTTGGGCTTGAGGTCCATGATATGCCCTTCGCCCCAGCCGGGCGGAAAGCCGACCCCGATCGAATAGCCGGTCCTGTGCAGCCAGTATTTGCCGAGCCCGGCGCGCTCGACCACGCTCCGCCCCGCCCGGTCGATCTGGCCCGAAGTGACGCCTGGCCGGACCGCGTTGAGGATCGCATCGAGCGCACCCAGGACCGCATCCGCCGCGCGCTTCACCTCGGGCGCCGGCTTGCCCACGCTGGCCGTCCTCATGATGGCGCCGCCGTAGCGGAACCAGCAGCCGCCGATCTCGAAGAAGACCAGTTGGCCTTTTCGAATCTTGCCGCGTTCGAAGGTGGCATGGCCCAGGGCCGAGCGGGGGCCCGTGACGACATAGGGCTGCGAGCTCACATACTCGCTGCCGGCCGAGACCATGGCGTTGTAGACGGCACCCGCGACCTCGTTCTCGGTCCGGCCCGGCTTCGCGGCCTTGAGGCCCGCCTCGAGGCCCTTCACCGCGGTGCCGGCGGCCTTGCGGATGTATTCGATCTCCTTCGCCGACTTGATCACGCGGCACGCTTCGACCACGCCGCCCGCAGGTATGAAGGTCGCGTTCTTCAAGCGACTGCGGAGGCCGTCAAGGATGGATGCCGGCAGGAAGAAGCCCTGGTCGTCGAAGCCGATGCGGCTCCTGGCGCCGCCGAGCTTCTCGACGCAGCGTGCGGTCGCTTCGAAATAGCTCTCCGTATCGCCGACCGCATAACCCTGTTTGAGCCAGGAGAGGCCCATGACGTTCGTGAACTCGAGGCGGCGCACGACGAACTGCGGCTCGCCCGATGCCGGCACCACGAGCGCCTGGTACACGTAGTAACCCGTCGTCCGGTATCCGGTGAGGTAGTAAATGTTCTCCGGCCCCGTGACGAGGAGAAGGTCGATCTTCTTCGCCTTCATGCCCTCGCGCACGGCCTTGAGCCGCGCCTTGAACTCGGCGATTGAAAACGGATACCCGAACTCCTTGCTGGCTTGCGGCTTCTCGGCCATGGCGCGTCCCCCTGTTCCTGTCGGGGGTCATCTTAGAACAAGGTCGGCCTCAAGGTCACGGGCCGGCCGCGTGATCCTCCGCCATGGGCGCCGTCCACAGGACGCCTTCGAGCGGTGCAGGCAGCCGCGTTCAGCGGCAATGGGCCGTGCTCACGGCGAGGAGGGTTCCGTCTTTTCGATTTCCCGCGCCCGCACGGCCTCGCGGTGGCTGATATAGACGACGGCCGCGATGATGATGACGACGCCAAGGAGCGTCCAGGCATTCGGAACCTCGGCGAAAAGAAAGTAGGCGGCGACCGCGGTGAGCGGCAGCTGCAGGTACTCGACGGGCGCCACGACGGAGGTCTCTGCGACGGAGAGCGCCCGCGTCGAGGCCAAGTGGCCGAGAAGCCCTGTCGAGCTCAGGACGAGAAGCAGCAGGATCGATTTCATGGTGGGTTCGACCCAGACGAGCGCCGCCGGGATGGCGGTGATCGCGGTGAGCAGGGTGAACATGTAGGCCACGATCACCGTCGCGGACTCGGTGCGCGCGAGGATCCGCACCATGATGATCGCGGATGCCCAACTGACGGCGTTGAGGAGAACGAAAATCGACGCTGGGTTGAACGTGGCGAAGCCGGGCCGGATGATGACGAGGGCGCCGATGAATCCGATGACAACGGCACTCCACCGACGCACGCGAACTTTTTCCCGGAGGATCAGTGCGGCGAACATGGTCGCGAAGAGCGGCGCCGTGAAGCTGAGCGAAACGGCCTCGTTCACGGGCATGCGGACGACGGCGTAGATCCACGAGATCATCGAGATCGCCATGGCGCCTGCGCGCAGCAAATATAATCCAAACCGCCGCGTGCGCATGGTCCGGATGCCCACGCGAAAGATGTAGGGCGCGAACAACAGGGCCGAGAAAAGGCAGCGGAGAAACTGCATCTCGACGGGCGGCAGGTCCGCCGCGATGGGACGGATGAGGATGTTGTTGCACATCCAGAAGAACGCGGCGATGGACATCCACATCGCGCCCTCGAGGGGCGGCGGCCAGTGGGTCCAGCGCCGGCGTGGGGGCGTCACGGCTGGGCTCCTTCGGCGCGCGGCCCGCGGCGGCGCGCCGCGTCGCCGAGCCTGCCCTCGCGGTGGGCGATGTAGAGCGCTGAGGCCACGATGATGCCGGCACCGAGAAGCGTCCAGGGATCCGGGACTTCGTCGAAGGCGAAATAGCCGACGATGCCGACGAAGACGAGCCGCGTGTAGTCGAACGGCATCAGCACCGAGGTCTGGGTGAGGACGAAGGCGCGCGCGTTGGCGAGGTGCCCGGCGGCCGAGAGCGCGCTCATGACGGCCAGCCACAACAGGAGCTTGAGGTCCGGCGTCTGCCAAACCGGGATCGCGAGGAAGAGCGACACGGGCGTCACCCAAAGGAACATGTGGGCGACGATGGTCCGTGCCGATTCCGTGTGGGCGAGCGAGCCAAGGATGGTCGCGGAGATGCTCCAGACGAAGGCGTCGGCGAGGATGAGGAACGCCGCCACATTGATGGATTGAAAGCCCGGGCGCAGCACGACGAGCGTGCCGATGAACCCGAGGACGACCGCGGTCCAGCGCCGCGCCCGCACCCGCTCGCCGAGGACGGTGGCCGCGAGGATGGTGATGAAGATGGGCGCCGTGAAGTCGAGGGCCATGGCATCCACGAGCGCGATGTGCGGAATGGCGGCGAACCAGCACAACATGCCCGCGAGGAAGCAGGTCGCGCGTACGAGATGCATGGGCAGCCGTTGGGTCCGCAGCACGCCGAGCCCGCCGCGAAACAGCACGGGCCCCAGGATCACGAGGCTGAAAACATTGCGGAAGAACACGATCTCGAAGATGTGGAGGTGGGCCGCGATCGGGCGGATCATGGCCGTCATGAGGGAGAAGGTGGCCGCGGCGAAGACCATCCACAGCGCGCCGTGCACGGGCGCCGGGATTTGCGCGGCCCAGGCGGGGCGCAGCGGCGTCACTCGGCGGCCCCGGCCGGCGCGGTGCTGGCGGCCCTCGCCGCGCGCGCGATCTGTGCTTCGCGGTGCGCGATGTAGAGCGCGGCGGCGACGATGATCGCGGCGCCGACGAACGTCCAGAGGTCGGGCACTTCGCCGAAGACGAAGAAGCCGACCGTGGTCGCGAAGATGAGCCGCGTGTAGTCGAACGGCATCAAGAGTGAGATCTCGGCGAGCGTGAAGGCGCGCGTGACAGCCACGTGGCCGACGGTCGAGGCTGCGGCGAGGCCGAGCAGCCACGCCATGGCCGTCCAACTCGGATCCTGCCAGACGAACAGCGCGGGGATGAGCGAGAGCGGCGTCACCCAGATGAACATGTGTGCGACGATCGTGGTCATCGAATCGGTCCTGGCGAGAATCCGGATGATTGCCGCCGAGACGCTCCAGATGAGCGCGTCGCCCAGCACCAGGATGGAGGCCGTCGAGACGTCCTGAAAACCGGGCCTGAGCACGACAAGGGCGCCGGCGAATCCGACGATGATCGCGGTCCAGCGCCGAATCCGCACGCGCTCGCGCAGAATGACCGCGGCGATGATGGTCACGAAGATAGGTGCCGTGAAGTTGAGGGTGACCGCATCGACGAGGGCGATATGGGGGATCGCCGAGAACCAGCACAGCATGGCGGCGAGGAAGCAGGTGGCGCGCAGAAGGTGGAGAGGCAGCCGCGCCGTGCGCAGCACGCGGATGCCGGAGCGGAAAATGAGCGGCGACAGGAAGACGAGGCCAAGGGCGTTGCGGAAGAAGACGATCTCGAACGGGTGCATCTCCGCCGCCGCGGGGCGGATGAGGGCGGTCATCATGGAGAACGCCGAGGCAGAACCGATCATCCACAATGCGCCGCGCACCTGCGGCGACAGGACGCGCGTCTTGGGCGATTGGTCGCTCACTGCGGCGTCGCCGGCGCGTTCGCGCGCGCATGCACCGCCTCGCGGTGCGCGATATAGAGCGCGGCGCTCGCGATGATTCCGGCGCCGACGAACGTCCAGAGATCGGGCACCTCGCCGAAGGCGAAGTAGCCGATGAGCGCTCCGAACGGCAGCTGGGTGTAGTCGAAGGGCATGATGAAGGAGGCCTCGGCCGTGGTGAAGGCGCGTGCGAGGCACCAATGGCCGAAGGCCGACGAGGCGCTGACGCCCACGATCCAGGCGAGGGCCGTGAGGCTCGGCTCACGCCAGACGAAGAGGGCCGGGACGAGGGACAAGGGCGTCACCCACAGGAACATGTGGGTGACGATGGTCGTCGCATTCTCGGTGCGCGACAAGAGGCGCACGATGATGGCGCTGCACGACCAGAAGGCGGCGTTCACCAGCACGAGCAGGGCCGCGAAACTGACAGCCTGGAGTCCCGGCCGCAGGATGACAAGGGCGCCGAGGAGCCCGACGACGACGGCCGTCCACCGACGGGCTCTTACGTCCTCTCTCAACACGAGAGCTGCGAGGATCGTGATGAACAAGGGCGAAGTGAAGTAGAGCGAAATCGCGTCGACCAGCGCGATGTGCGGGATCGCGAAGAACCAGACCGTCATGCCGCACAGGAAGAAGACGGCGCGCGTGAGGTGGAGCGGCAGGCGTGTCGTCCTCAAGACAGCGAAGCGCGTGCGGATGAGGACAGGCGCGATGAAGACGAGACCAAACAGGTTGCGGAAGAACACGACCTCGAACGCGTCGAGGCCGACCGAAGCCGGGCGGATCATCGCGGCCATCACGGCAAAGGCACCCGCCGAGCCGATCATCCAGAGGGCGCCACGGATGGGCGCGGAGAGGGCGGGTGCTGCGCTCATGGCGTCGGTTCGGGCAGCGGGGCGGCCGCTGCGGTTCTCGCGCGCTCTAGCTTCGCTTCGCGATGGCCAACGTAGAGCGCCGTGGCGACGATGACGGCCGAGCCGAGGAGCGTCCAGCGGTCAGGATCTTCCTGATAGAAGAAGAATCCGATCAAGCCGAGAAAGGGTAGTCTGAGATATTCGATTGGCATGACGAGCGACGTGGGAGCCAGCGCGATCGCCCGGGTCGAGCAGTAATGTCCCATGGCGCCAGTGAGGCCGACGAGGACGACCCACGGCATGGCCTCGAGCTGTGGCGAGCTCCAGACAAAGGCCGCCGGCACGGCCGACATGGGGAAAAGCATCAGAAACATATAGGCAACGATGGCGCCGCTGTTTCCGGTGCGTGAGAGAATCTTGATGATGATGACCGCCCCAGCCCAGGCAAGTGGATTGAGGAAGGCGATGAGCGCTTTGGTGCCGAGGATTCCGGCGCCGGGACGCACGACGAGGATCGCGCCGAGAAGGCCAAGAACGATCGCGCTCCAGCGCCGCCAGCGGATCCTCTCTTGGAGGATGAGGGCCGCGAAGATCGAACTGAAAAGGGGCGCGGTGAAGCTGAGCGCGACCGCGTCGACATAGGGGATGACGGTGACGGTGTAGAACCAGGTCATCATGGCCGTCAGGATGAGGCAGGACAGCAACACCTGCAGGCCGGCGCGCGGTATGCGCAGCGCGGACATTCCGCGGCGGAAGAACCATGGCGCCATGACGCCAAAGCCGATGGCGTTGCGGAAGAGGAGCACTTCGAAGGGATGCATGTCGGTCGAGGCTGGGCGGATGAACACGCTCATGAGCGCGAAGCAGGCCGTCGAGATGAGCATCCAAACGACGCCGCGGATGGGGCTCGATGCGGCGGCAGAGCCGGATCGAACGTTGCTCATGGGCCGTCCGTCGCGTTCTGCTCGCGCATGCGTCGGAGGTACGCCTCGCGCCGAGCGATGTAGACGGCGGAGGCGATGATGATCGCGGCGCCGGCCCATACGTTGAGCGCTGGACTTTCGTTCAAGAGGAAGAATCCGATCGCCGCGGCGATCACGATCTGGACGTAGTCGAACGGGGCGACGACGGCGATCTCGGCAGCGGCCCAGGCCCGCGCCATGGAAAGATGTCCGAGCGTGCCGATCGCCGCGACCGCGATGAGAGCGAGGATCGACCGCAGCGAGGGTTCAGTCCAGGCCGTGAGGGCGATTCCGAACGTGATGGGAGTCATGAAGGTGAACACATAGGCGACGATCGTATTGGCGTGAAGCTCGGCGGAAAGCCGCCGCACCTGCACGCCGTAGGCGGCCGCGCAGAGCGCGCAGGCGAGTGCCGCGAGCGCGAAGGGGTCGAAGCTCACCTCCGTCGGATCGATGACCACGAGCACGCCTGCAAAACCGACAAGAAGGGCGCTCACCCGGCGGATGCGGATGCGCTCGCCCAGAAGCATGGCGGCCAGCACCGTGCCGAAGAAGGGTGAGGTAAATCCGAGCGCGGTGGCTTCGACGATCGGGATGTGCGCAAGCGCCATGATCCATGTGATCGATGCGCCGGTCTGGGTGAGGGCGACGAGCAGGATCGTGCCCACGCGCCCGCGGGGCCAGAGCGGCTCCCGCCGCCAGGCCAGAAGCGGGACCAGGAGCGGGACCGCGAAGGCGCAGCGGAAGAACGCGATCTCGAGCGGCGGCATGTCCTCGGATGCGATGCGGATGAAGTAATTCAGTCCTGCCCAGCAGCACGCCGCGGCCATCATCCACTGCGCACCCCGCAAGGGCGAGGAGGGACGGCCGCTGGTCGTCATGCCGCGAGCCGCCGGCGAGCCTGCGCCTCGCGCAACGCGATGAAGATGCCGGAGCTCCCGATGAGAGCGCTGCCCGCGAGAGTCCAGTCGTCCGGAAACTCGGCGAAGACGAAATAGCCGATGAGGCCCGCCGCCAGGAGCTGCGTGAAATCGAAGGGCGCCACTTCGGAGGCTTCGGCGACCGCGTAGGCGCGCGTGAGGAAGAGGTGGCCGACGGCGCCGAGGACGCCAAGGAGTCCCAAGAGCAGATACTGGTCAAGGCTCGGCCAGGTCCAGAACCACATGGCGGCGCAGAAGGTGAGCGGTGTCAGCAGGATGAAGTTGTAGGCAACGATGCTGCTCGGCGAATCATGCTTGGTGAGGGAGCGCACGGTCACCCGGCCGATGGCCGAGAACGTCGCGGTCCCGAGCACGACAAGCGCGCCCCAGTCGAACATGCCAGCTCCCGGCTTCGTCACCAGCATGGCGCCGAGGAAGCCGACGCCGACCGCGGCCCAGCGCGCGCGGCTGACCCGCTCCTTGAGGATGAACACCGCGAGAATCGTCGCGAAAAACGGCGCCGTGAAGTAAAGCGCGGTCGCATCCATGAGCGGCACGAGGGTGAGGGCGAGGAACCAGGTCAGCATGGCTCCCTCATGGACGATCGCGCGGAAGAGATAGAGTCCGCGGTGGTGCCGGGGAAACAATCCCGTGCGCGCCTGGACCATGTACGGCGCCATGATTGCGGCCGCGACCACGGTGCGGAAGAAAGCAACTTCGAAGGGATGGATGTTCGTTGCGATGTAGCGGATGAGCGCGCTCATCACCGCCCAGAGGCTTGTCGCTGCGGTCATCCACAAGGCACCCCGCACGGGCGCCGGAATCGCGACGAAGCGCGTCCGCACGGAGAGGAGAAGGCTCATCGAAGGAGCGTTGTAAGGCTTTCGCCGCCCCGCCGCCAGGGACTCGCTCGGGCCGGGCCTCGGCGGCGCAATCGTTAACGGTTTGCCGGGAAATGGCAGGCCACCGTGCGATCCGTATGTCTTTCGGCGTCGAGGCGCGGGGCGTCCGCCCGGCAACGGGCTTGAGCCTTGGGGCAGCGGGTGTGGAAGCGGCAGCCGGAAGGCGGGTTCAGGGGGCTTGGCACCTCGCCCTCAAGGACGATCCGCTTCGCCCGTCGCGCGGGATCGAGCGTGGGTCGGGCCGAAAGAAGAGCCTCGGTATAGGGATGCGCGGGCGCATCGAAGATCGCGCGCGTCGGGCCGGTTTCCACGATCTCGCCGAGATACATGACCGCGATCCGGTCCGCGACACGGCGCACCGCATCCAGATTGTGGCTGATGAGGAGATAGGCGAGTCCGCGCTCCTGTCGAAGTCGCAGGAGGAGGTTGAGCAAGTCGCCTTGCGCCGAGACGTCGAGTCCGGCGGTTGGCTCATCGGCCACGACCAGCGCCGGCTCGAGGAGGAGCGCCCGCGCGATGCCGATGCGTCGCGCCTGGCCGCTGCTGACTTCGTGCGGGTACTTGCCAAGCACAGATCGGGGAAGGCCGAGCTCGGACAGGAGGTCGAGGGCCCGAGGCCAGTGCGCCTCCCGGTCGAGGCCGTGGATGGCGAGCGGCTCCGCGAGAAGGCGTCCGATCGAGAGGCGTGGCGACAGGCTCGCGACCGGGTCCTGGAAAAACATCTGCACGCGCCGTGCGCGTCGTTCGCGTGCGATCTCGGCCGTGTTCTTCCCCTCGAGGCGGATGGTGCCGGCCGAGGGCCGGAGGAGGCCCGCGACCACCTTCCCGAGCGTCGTCTTGCCGCAGCCGCTCTCGCCGACGAGGCCGAGTATTTCGCCAGGCGCGATCGAGAGGGACACGCGATCGACGGCGACGACCGCGTGGCCGTAGAGGACCGAAAGAGTGTCGATTGCGAGGATCGGCTCGGCGCTCATGCGCGGTGACAGGCGGCGCCATGGCCGGGTTGCAATTCGCGGAGCGGCTGGGGTGCTCGGCACTCCGCGCTCGCCAGGGAGCAGCGCGGCGCGAAGACGCATCCTGTGGACGGTGCCGTGAGGTCGGGCAGCTCGCCGCCGATCGATGGCAATGGGCCGCTGCCTTCTCCGATCTCCGAAGCGAGAAGTGCCCGCGTGTAGGGATGGCGCGGCCGCGCGAGCACCTCGCCCGTGGGGCCAGTCTCGACGACCGCGCCGGCGTAGAGGACGACGATCTCGTCGCACAGCTCCGCGACGACGCCGAGGCTGTGGGTGATGAGGAGGATCGTGCCTGCGACATCGCGCCGGAGGCCGGCGAAAAGTCCCGCGATCTGCGCCTCGATGGTGACGTCGAGTGCGCTCGTCGGTTCATCGGCGATGAGGAGATCGGGCCGCGCGAGAAGGGCCATGGCGATCAAGACGCGCTGGCGCATGCCGCCGGAGAATTGGTGGGGATAGTCCGAGAGTCGCAGCGAAGCATCGGGAATGCCGACGCGGGTGAGCATCTCGACGGCTTTTCGTTCGGCCATGCGCCGGGTCAATCCGGGCTCTCGTGCGCGTACCGCGTCGACGAGGTGCGTGCCGATCGTAAAGACAGGGCTGAGCGACGTCATCGGGTCCTGGAAGATCATCGCCATCCGCCGTCCGCGGAGGGTGCGCTGGGCATCCTCGCCAAGCGCCGTGACGTCGATCCCGTCGAAGAGAATGGCTCCTCCCGACGTGCGCGCTCCGCCGGGCAGGAGGCCCATGATGGAGAGGGCGAGAGTGGTCTTCCCGCTGCCGCTCTCGCCGACGAGGCCGAGGATGCGCCCGCGCGGAAGGCTGAAACTCACCTCGCGCAGGACATGGGCCGGCCCTCGTTCCGTCGCGAGATCGACGGAGAGGGCGCGGATGTCGACGAGGGTGCCGGCTGTCATGGCTCGGCTCTGAATTTTGGATCGACCGCGTCGCGGAGCGCCTCGCCGAAGAGCGTGAAGCCCAGTGTCACGACCATGAGCGCGACCCCGGCCGCAAGTGCCGGCCATGCCGAACGGTCGAGATACTCGTAGCCGTCATGGAGCAAGGCGCCCAGCGAAGCCAGCGGCGGCTTGACGCCGATGCCGAGGAAGCTGAGCGCGGCTTCGACGGTGATGACGGCCGGAATGTCTATGCTGGCCAGGACGACGAGCGCGCCCATGATGTTCGGCAGGACGTGGACGAAGAGGATGCGGGCAGGGCCTGCGCCGAGCGCGCGTTCGGCCTCGAGGAAGGGCGCTTGTCTCAGGGCGAGCACTTGCGCGCGCGCGACGCGTCCGAATTGCGGGATGAGGGTCACGGTCACGACGATCATGACATTGAGAAGCCCGGGCCCGAGGAGGGCCACGAAGGCGAGCGCGAAGATGAGGCTTGGGAAGGCGCCGAGGATGTCGAAAGCGATGAGCAGGGCCCGCTCGCCCTGGCGCGGGGCCGAGGCCGCGAGGACCCCGAGGAGCGTGCCGACCGCGAGCGCCGCCGTGACGACGACGAGGGCTACACCCAACGCGAGCTGCGTTCCCAAGAGGATGCGCGAGAGAACATCGCGCCCGAGGTGATCGGTGCCAAGCCAATGGAGCGCCGACAGGCCCTGGTCGCGCGCGAGGACGTCGATCCGGTTGGGGTCGTAGGGCGCCATCCACGGTGCGGACAGCGCGACAGCGATCAGGATGACGACGAGGATGAGGCTCGATCGCCCATGGCGCCAGAGCTTCGATGCCACCGCGGTCATGGCGCCGTCGGACGCCCACTCGCCGCGAGCGCCGCGCGGACGCGCGGGTCCATCCAGGCGTGGAGGAGGTCGACGGCGAGGTTCGCCAGCACGAACAGGAGCACGACGACGAGCACGGTGCCCTGGACGACGGGATAGTTCCTGACGCCGATGGCTTCGTAGAGGAGCTTGCCGATTCCCGGTCGCGCGAAGACGATCTCGATGAAGACAGCGCCGCCGAGAAGCTTGCCGATACCGAGGCCAAGGACGGCCAGCACCGGGCTCAAGGCCGCCTTGAGCGCGTATTTGTAGACGATGAGCCGCTCCGAAAGGCCGAAGGCCCGCATGGTGCGAATGTGCGCCTCGCCCAGCACCTCGATGAGAGAGGCACGCGTGAGCCGCGCGAGGTAGCCGACCCACCCGGCGGCAAGCGCGATCGTCGGCAGGATGAGCCGCCGCGCAGCATCGAGCCAATCGCCGCCCTCGCCAGTGCCCAAAGCCGGAAGCCAACCGAGCCACAGGGTGAAGACAAGAAGAAGGAAGATCGCGACGACATAGCTCGGCACGGCGATGATGCTGACGGAGACGATGGCGCTCACGCGGTCGAGGAAGCCGCCAGGATGGGTCGCCGCATAGCAGCCGAGAGGAATGCCCAAGGCCGCGGCCAGGCCGAGGGAGGCGAGGGTGAGGACCAAGGTTGCCGGCAGCGCGTCGCCCACCATGGAGGCAACGGATCGGCCGCTGATGACATCGGTTCCGAGATCACCGTGGACGACCTGCCACAGGAAGCGCAGAAGGCGGACCAAGACCGGCTGGTCGAGCCCCATGCGGTCGCGGAGGGCGGCGATCGCTTCCGGCGTTGCGCGGGGCCCGAGAAGTGTCGTCGCTGGATCGCCCGGAACGAGAAGCGTGAGGGCGAAGAGCAATGCGATCGCACCGAGCGCGATGAGCGGGCTCGTCAGGACGCGGCTTGCCGCGTAGCCGACGATCCCGTCGCGTCGCATGGCGGGGCGATGGTTCCTAGCTCGCGCGGAAATCCCCGAGCTGCCAGTCGTTCCCGTTCGGCAAGAGGGCCGGCTTCAGCCAGCGTCGCGCGGCGAAGGTGAGAACGTCGTGCGTTAGCCAGATGAATGCCGCCGATTCGTCCATGAGCTGTTGCATGCGGACGAGCGCCTTCGCGCGCTCGGCGGCATCGAGGGTCGACGCGGCCTTCTGGTGGAGCGCGTCGTATTCCGGGTTCTTCCAGCGCTGCCAGTTCCACTCGCCCACCTGGCTCGACACGAACCACTGCGTGTAAAAGCTTGGATCGAACTTGCCTTTGAAAAGCTGAAGCGACAATTCGAGATCCTTGCCCTTGGGCTCCTTGCCGGAGGACCAGAAGGCGCCGCCGTCGAGCGCGTCGATCTCGCATTGAATGCCCGCCTCGCCGAGGCTGGCCTGGATGACCTGCGCCGCCGTGCGGTAGGTCGCCTGGTTGAGGACGGTGAGCTTGAGCTTGAGGCCGCTTCCCAAACCCGCCTCGCCGAGAAGCCGTTTGGCGGCTGCCACGTCGCGGCGATAGACGGGCGCCTCGCCCCAATGGCCGAGGATCGGCGGCGGGATCAGCGTCTTCGCGCGCTTGACCTTGCCGTCGTAGGCCGCGAGCAGCGCGCCGTCCACATCGACCGCGAGTCGGATGGCCTGCCGGACCTTGAGGTTGTCGAGTGGCGGCTTCTCGACGTTGAGGCCGACCCAGATGTAGTCGATGCCGTCGAGCTTCGTCGTCGCGGCATCGGTGCTCTTGCTGATGTCATCGAAGGCGGCGAGGTCGATGCGGGTGAAGTGCACCTCGTCCGAGCGGAAAGCGATGTCGGCCGTCTTCGAGTCCTGGATCGGCCGCAGGATGATCTCGCGGAACGCGGGCTTCGGGCCTTTCCAGTCGGGATTGGCACGGAGGACGAAGCGCTGTTCCGGCACCCATTCGCCTTGCATGTAGGGTCCTGAGCCGATCACCTGCGTCGCCACCTTGTCGCCCAGCTTTTCGAACGCGGCCTTCGACACGATGACGCCCGAGGTATCGGCCAACGCCGTCGTCCAGAGCGCGGGTGCGGGATTCTTGAGAACGAGTCGTCCCGCAAGCGGGCCCGTCACCTCGACATCGGCAAGCTGTCCCCAATCGCTCGCGTAGGTCGCTGGCTTGCCGCCCGGGGGCGGGTTGTTGAAGCGCATGAACGAGAATCGCACGTCGTTCGCGGACAGAGTGCCGTAGCCGCCGTGGAACTTCTGGTTCGGCTTCAACTTGAACTCGATGACGGTGGGACTCACCTGCTTGATCGATTGGGCCGCATCGAGCCGCCATTCGGTCGAGTCCGGTTTGAACGTCACGAGACCCTGGCAGGTCGCGCGAAGAATGTTGCCCTCGACCGTGCTGATGCGGAAAGCCGGATCGAGATTCTGCACATCGCGCTCCATGCGCGCGACGAACCGGTCATGCCCTTGGGCGAAAGCGGGAAGGGGGCTCGTCAAGGACGCCATGGCCGCTGCGGCCGAACCCTTGAGCAGGGACCGACGCGAAAGGGACGGGGTGCGCATGGGGCTCTCCGTGACGGGCGATGATGGCTGGGTCGCTGGTCGCTTGCGCGACGTTAGCCCAGCGATCCGGCAAAGAAAAGAAGTCAGCGTTTGGGTGCGCTCTCGCCGGCTTCGCGGCGCAACGCCGCCTCTCGCCGTGCGATGTAGACGGCGGCGCCGGCGATCACGACGGCGCCGATCCAGGTGCTGGGGCCCGGCACTTCTCCGAACGCGACGTAGCCGATGGCGGCGGATGCCACGAGCTGCATGTAGTCGAAGGGCGCCAAGGCCGAGACTTCGGCGACGGCCAGTGCCTTCGCGACGCACCAATGGCCGAGGGAGCCGACTGCTGCCAGCCCCGCGATGAGGACCAGCGCCTCCGCATCCGGCCATCGCCAGACGAAAAGCGCGGGCACGAGGAGGCACGGGATGAGCAGCAGGAAGTGATAGGCCACGATCTCGTTGGGGCCGATCTGGCGCAGCATGATGCGCACGCCGATGCGGGCACCGCCGGCGACGGCGGCCGAGACGAGGACGAACAGCGCCTCGATCTCGATCGGGTGGCCAAAGGGCTTGAGGATGATGAGTGCGCCGAGGAATCCCACGGCGATGGCGCTCCACCGCCGTGCGCGCACGACTTCGCCGAGCGCCAGGACAGCGAAGATGGTCACGAAGAGCGGCATGGTGAAGTTGAGCGCGATGGCCGTCGCGAGCGGCATGACTGGAATCGCGACGAACCACAGCGCCATCGATATCGCGTCGGCACCCGCGCGGACCATCGCCGTGGCGCGCACGCCTTTTGGCGGAATGACCCGGCCGGATCGCAGAAGGAGCGGCAGCATGAAGAGCCCGCCGAACACGACCCGGATGAAGACGACTTCGAGCGGATGGAGGAGCGTCGCGGCGGGACGGATCAGCGCACTCATCGCCGCGAAGCACGTGCCGCCGGCAACCATCCATAGCGCGCCTTGAATAGGCAGGGGCAAACGGCGGGGGCGGTCCATCGGTGTCGAGTCTAGACGGTTTGGCGCGGCGGCGGGAGACGCAGCGTTTGACAACGGCCGTCCCGTCGGGAAGCCTGTCCGTCTCGACCGGATTCGAGCGGTGGAACCGGCGACGACCGACGGAGGGCACGATGTCGAGACATGATTTCGCACCATCGGAGTTCGAGCGACGCCACGCGCGGGTCCGCGCGGCCATGAAGCGCAAGGGGATCGACCTCCTCATCGTCATCCACCCGGTCAACATCAATTATCTCATCGGCACGCGGCACAAGGCCTACCAGGAGTTCCAGTGCCTGTTCTTCACCTTGGAGAAGGCGCCGCCGGTCATGCTGACGCGCCTGTCCGAGGTGTGGGAGGTGACGAACGAGAGCCTCTGCAAGGACGTGCGCGGCTGGGGCGGGCGCGAGCCGCAAGACCCGATCGACGTCTTCAAGCGCATCGTGCGCCAGAAGGGTTACGGCCGGCGCCGGATTGGCCTCGAAGTGCCGCGCTACTACATCGGGGTCGAGGAGTATCTCGCGATCAAGGAGTTCCTTGGCCCCGCGCTCAAGCTGAACGCGACGCTCCTCATCGAGGAGTTGAAGTTCGTGAAGTCGCCCGCCGAGCTCGCCTATATCCGCAAGGCCGTCACGATCGCCGATGCCGCGGTGGGCACGTTCCGCAAGGCGGCCAAGCCCGGCCGGACCGAGCTCGAGGTCGCGGGCGACATGCACCGCACGCTCATGGCGCTCGGGAGCGATACGCCGGCGAGCCCCATGAACTTCGCGTCGGGCCCCCGCACCGCTTACGCGCATGGCATGCCGACGGAGCGGAAGCTGAAGCGCGGCGACTACATCCAGGTCGAGTATGGCGCCGCCTACAAGCGCTATTGCACGACGCTCGGACGGCAGGCGGTGATGGGGAAACCGACGCCGCGCATGCGCGAGATCTACCAGGTCGTGCGCGATGCCTGCGATGCATGCATCGATGCGATCCGGGCGGGCGTGCCGGCCGTCAAGCCTCATGAAGCGGCGAAACGCGTCATCGCCAAGGCCGGCATGGACCGCTACCGCCTCCACACAACCGGCTACGGGATCGCGCCGGGCTTCCCGCCGCTCTGGGGCGAGACGATCCAGATGTTCCCCGGCAGCCCCTATACGCTCGAGACGGGCATGGTGTTGTCGATCGAGCCTCCCGTCTTCATCGCGGAGGAGGCTCTCGGCTGCCGCATCATCGACAATGTCCTCGTGACCGAGAAAGGTTGCGAGATCCTGTCGCGATCGACGCGCGACCTCATCGAGCTTTGAGCGCCGCTTCCGCGCGCTTGAGGCGCGCCTCGCGGCGGACGATGTAGAGCGTGCTGGCCGCGATGATGGCGGCGCCGAGGAAACTCCACCAGCTCGGCACCTCGCCGAAGGCCAGGTACGCGACGAGGCCGATGAGGACGATCTGGACGTAGTTGACCGGTGCGATGGCCGTGGCTTCGCCGACGCGCCAGGCCGTCACCGTCATCATCTGCGACACGGTCGAGATCGCCGCGATCACGAAGAGCAACGATGCGTCGACGAGCGACGGCGTCTGCCACGCCAGGGCCGCGGGCACCGCGGCGAAGAGCAGCGTCGTCGCCACCATGTAGAAGAGGATGGTGAGGAGGCGATCGACCGCGGTCAGCCGTTTCACGATGACGCCCAGGACCGCATCGACCGCTCCGACCGACAGCGGCACGGCGAGCGCCGGATCGAACGCGGCGCTGCCCGGCTGGACGATGACGAGCACGCCTGCGAAGCCCGCGACGGTCGCCGTAGTGCGGCGCCACCGCACCTGCTCGCCGAGGGCGAGAGCCGCGACGATGATGAGAAAAAGCGGCATGGTGAACATGAGCGCCGTCGATTCGGCGAGCGGCAGGTGGCCGTAGGACCAGTAATACGCGGCCATGCTGCCCACGGTGAGGGCGCCGCGCGAGAGATGGAGACCGGGCCGTGCGGTCCTGAGCACGCTGTCCCCTCGCGCGCGAAGGACGAAGGGCAGAAGGATGCAGAGCGCGAAGAAGTTCCGGAAGAAGACCACCGTCATCACCGGCACGCGCGCGCCGACAATCCGCACGATGATGGCGAGGCCGGCGATGATGATTCCGTTGGCGACGAGAAGGAGGGCGCCCTGGCTGTTGCCGGAAAGGGACTCCCACCGGACCTTGAGCGCGGACAAGGCCGCCTTCATCGGGCCGCCGCCCGGCGCTGGAGCCGCGCCTCGCGGAGGGCTATGTAGGCCGTACTGCCGACGATGACGAGCGCGCCGATCACGGTCCACATCCCCGGCAGTTCCCTGAAGGCAAAATAGCCGACGAGGCCGGCAAAGACGATTTGCATGTAGCTCACGGGTGCGATGGCCGTCGTCTCGCCGGCTCGCCATCCGTGGACATTGAAGACCTGCGCCGAGCCCGTGAGGAGCGCGATGAGGGCGAGCAGCGCCAGTTCGTCCAAGGATGGCGGTGTCCAACGCGCGATGCGCGCGACGGCTTCGTCGTCGATCGCGAAGGTACCGAGCGCCAGCACGATGGACGATCCGATGAGCGTCACGCTGCACATGTAGAGAAGGATCGAGAGAAGCGTCTCGGTGCGCGTCAAGCGCTTGATGACGAGCGCGATGACGGCATCGACGAGGCCGATCGTGAGGGGCACGAGAAGCGCCGCATCGAACCGGCCCGAGCCCGGCGACAGCATCATGACCACGCCCGCGAATCCCGCGACCGTGGCCGTGGTCCTCCGCCAGCCCACGCGCTCGCCCGCGAAGGCGATCGCGAGCACGATGAGGAAGAGCGGCATCGTGTACATGAGGGCCGTCGATTCCGCGAGCGGGAGGTTGATGTAGGACCAGTAGAACGCGGTCATGCTGAGGAAAGAAAGGCCGCCGCGGGCGAGGTGGAGCCCGAGATGGGCGGTGCGGTAGCCATTCGGCCGCCCTCGCCGGAAGGCGAGCGGCAGAAGAACGAGAAGAATGAAGGCATTGCGGAAAAAGATGATCTCGAAGGAGGGAAGCGTCCGGCCCGCGAGCCGGATCGCGTAGGCGACCGAGCCCAAGAGCGCCGCCGTCACGAGGAGGTGGATCGCACCCCTGGCATTTCCGGGCAAATCCCGCCACCAGGCCGCGGCAGAAGGTCTGGTCAAGGCAACCACGAGGCGCTATTCACCGGGGACCGATGAGAGGATGGACGGCGTGGACGGAGCCAGTCTCGGGCGTCTCCGGCCGGGTGGTCAATGCGTCTTTCTGAGGGTCCGGAACGGGGTGGGGGCAGGGGTGGCACAGCGCATTCGCGGGAAGCTCAAGGTCTTCATCGACGGCGGATACAACAAGCCGAGCGTCTTCCAGACGACGCCCGCGCGCTATGACGAGGCCGCGCGCCGCCACCGCGCCCTCGCCAAGCGGCTCGATGTCACGATCGCCGAGAGCTTCGACGCGCTCGAGCCCATGATCGAGAGCGTCGACGTCCTCCTCGGGTTCCGTTTCCCGAAGGACCTCATCCGCACCCGCGCGAAGCGCCTCAAATGGATGCATGCGACGGGGGCGGGGGTCGAGCATCTCATGCCGCTCGATTGGCTGCCCAAGGGCGCCGTGCTCACCAACAACCGCGGCGTGCATGCCGACAAGATCGCCGAGTCGATGCTGATGGCGATCGTCATGCTGAACAACCGCATGCCGGAGATCCTGCGCGCCCAGCGCGAGCGGCGCTGGAACCAGATCTTCACCGGCACGGCTGCCGGCAAGACTCTCCTCATCGTCGGCGTGGGCGAGATGGGCGGAGCCGCGGCGCGCATCGCCAAGCGCGCGGGGCTCAAGGTCTGGGGCGTGCGGCGCACCGGCAAGGCCCATCCGGCGGTCGAGCGCATGGTCAAGCCCGAGAAGCTTCAGAGCGTCCTGCCGCGGGCCGACTTCGTGCTGGTGACGGCGCCGGTCACGCCCGCGACGCGCCACCTCATCGGACAGCGCGAACTTTCGGCCATGAAGCCTGGCGCCGCTCTCATCAATTTCGGCCGCGCGGGCGTCGTGGACTACAACGCGTTGCGCGAGCGCCTCGAAGGCGGCCATCTCTCCGGCGCCTGGCTCGATGTCTTCGATCCCGAGCCGCTGCCGTCGAGCTCGCCCCTCTGGACCACGAAGAACCTCATCATCACACCCCACTGCACTTCGGACGACCTCGATGGCTACATGCCGCGGACGCTCGATCTCTTCTTCGAAAACATCGGCCGGCTGCTCGCGGGCCAGCGCTTGAAGAACCTGGTTCTGCCGGAGCGCGGGTATTAGCCCAAGCGCACCAGAGCGTCGACCGCGACGACGCTTCTCTCGCCGACGATCACGGGATTGAGGTCGACCTCGCGCACGCGCGCCCGTTGCTCATGGGCGAGGCAGGAGACGGCCACGAGCAACGCGGCAAGACCGTCCCGGTCCATCGCGCGTCCCGTCCTGTAGCCCGCGAGCAGGCCCTTGGGGTCGAGGCGCGCGATCATCGATAGGGCCAAGGCGCGGTCGAGGGGCGCCACTTCGACCACGGGCGGCGCCATGGCCTCGGCATAGACACCGCCCCAGCCGAGGACGACGGCCGGCCCCACATGAACGTCCGTCGTGACGCCGACGAGCATCTCGAAGCCGGCGGGCGCCATGGCTTGGACGAGAAAGCCCGACAGCGTCGAGGTCCGTGCGGCCATGCCGCGGGCCGCATCGGCGAGAGCCGCGCGATCCGCAAGTCCCAGGCGGACGAGGCCATGCTCGGTCTTGTGGGCGATTCCCGGCACGATGCCTTTGAGCGCCACGGGAAAGCCGATCTCCTCGCTGGCCGCGACGGCCTCCTCCGCCGTCCGAGCGACCGCGTAGGGGGCGACGGGAACGCCGTAATCCTCGAGAAGTGCGAAGCACTCAGCCTCGGGGAGCAGGCCAGAGCCGAGCCGCGTGGTGCGCCCGGGCCCGTGGCGCAGGCCGGGATCGGCCGGCGGGCGGGCCGCGGCGATGCGCCCGTAGTCGTAGAGCGCCTTGAGCGCGCGGATCGCCGTTGCCGGCGTGTCGAAGACAGCGAGGCCCTGCGCGCGCAGCTCATCGAGGATGCCCGCAACGTAGGGCCCCCCCTGCCAGCACAGAACGACGGGCTTCGTCGCGCGCTTGGCGAAGGCAGCGAGGGGCTCCGGCGCCTTGTGCATGCCGAGGAAACCCATCTCGCCGTAATAGACAGCGCCCACATTGGGATCGTCGTGGAGCGTCTCGAGGCCGGTCGCGAGATCGACGAGCTCGCGGCCCGTCGTCGGGCGCGCGCCGATATCGGCGGGATTGGCCGGCTTCGGCTGGGCGACCTCGCGGCGGAGCCGCTCCTTCGTGGCTTCGGCGAGCGGCGCGATCGCGATGCCGGCATCCGACAGCGCATCACCCAACGTGACCGCGTAGCCGCCCGAGAGGGAGGCGGCGGCGAGCCCCTTCTCAGGATCGACCCGGCGGCCCGCGAGCAGTCCCGCCGTCGCGTGCAGATCGTCGATGTCGCTCGCGAGGATGACGCCGTGGCGGCGGAATGCGCTCATCTGCACCGCACGGTCGCCGGCGACGCGGCCGCTATGGGAGAGGGCGGCACCCTGGCCGGCTTCGCTGAATCCGGGCTTCAAGAGAACGATCGGCTTCCCCGCTTCGCGCGCGCGATCCGCGAGGGCGAAGAAACGCGGATAGTCGTCGAGCCCCTCGGCATAGATCGCGATGGCGCGCGTCGAGGGGTCCTCGATCATGAATTCGAGGTAGTCCGCGGTGTCGAGGTCGAACTCGCCGCCGCCGGACACCATGGCCGAGAAGCCGACGCCCGAGAGCCGCGCGCGGTCGATCACGCCGGAGAGGATGCCGCCGCTCTGCGTGATGAGGCCGACCGCACCCGGTTTCGGCAGGCCGAGCGGCAGCGTGCTCGACCCGCTCATGCAGAGCTTGGCGTAGGGGGCGATGGCGCCCATGCACATGGGACCGACGAGGCGCGGGCCGCCGGCCGCGATGCGCTCGCGGAACCAGGCAAGGCGCTTTTCCTTGTCGGGCGCGTCGCCCGGCACCAACTCGCCCACGACGATGATGATCTTGGCGCGTCCCGTCGCGGATTCGTAAAGCGCGGGCAGGCGCTCGGCGCCGACGAGGGCGAGGACGACGTCCGGCGTGCCCTCGATCGCCGCGACGTCGGGATAGCACCGGTGTCCGAACACCTGCTGGTATTTCGGATTGACCGGATAAATGCCGCCTTCGAATCCGCCGTCGATGCAGTAACGCAGCATGCGCCCGCCGTAGCGCGCCTGGTCTTCCGACACGCCGACGAAGGCGACACCGCGCGGCGCGAAGAGCGGCGCGAGAAGCGCCTTGGGCTTGGAAGCGGTCACGGGGGCGGCCTAAGTGCTGACGGTCGCGGTTCCCTTGAGGTGCGGCGGCGTGATGCGCTGGCAGTCGAGCGGCGTCACCGTGATGCCGGTCGCGCGCGCAACGAGGATCGGCTCCTTCAGGACTTCGCCCGAGGTGGGCTTCGGGCCGACTCCGACCGTGCGCGCGACGACATGGGCCTCGTAGCTCCGTCGGCGCGAGGAGCGTCCGACGGCCGTGAGCCGCGCGGTGGCCCGGACATAATCGCCGTCATAGACCGGCGCGAGGAACTCGAGTTTCTCGAATTGCAGCATGAGGCCGGCATCGCCGTCGAGCATGTAGGCCAGCTTGCCGCCGGCCATGCCGAAGAGCTCGGTGATCACCCCGATCGAGATCAGGTCGTCGCGATAGTGGCTGTGGACGCGCGTCTCGATGACGGAGACGTACGCGCTGAGATCGGGCGTGGCCATGGCGGGGTCCTCACGGTGGCGGGCGACTGACTCCGCCCACCTTACGGAATCGCCGGGCACAAAAAAAGCGCCCGCCCCGAAGGGCGGGTGCTCTTTCGATCGGGCCTGTCTACTCGGCCGCGGCGGCGAGGCGGCGCTTCACGGGCACGCCGGCCTTCTCGATGCTGCCGAAGTGGCGTTTGATCTGCGGGATGACCTCGGCGCCAAACCGCTCGATGGTGCGCATCACCTTCTTGTGCTCGAGCGAGCCGAAGGCGAAGAAGCAGGAGATGTGCGACAGCTTGAGCGCCTCGATCTCCTTGATGAGCTGCTCGGCCACCTTGTTGGCCGAACCGATGAGGCAACGCTCGGCGATCTCCTCGAGCTCGGGCTCGCCCTTCGCCGGGATCTCCTCGAGGAACGATCCGTCGCGCAGGCGGCCGTACTTCTCGCGCATGGCGGTCGCGATGCGTCGGACGTAGCGGCAGTTGTCGGCGGCGTTGAGCGCGTCGGCCTTGTCGTCCGTCACGTGGATGTACTGCTGGATGGCGAAGGGCATGGAGTCTGGATTGCCGACCACGCGCTTGTACACGGCGGCGCATTTCTCGCGGATCTCGTTGATCTCGGCGACGCTCATCCAGCCGGTCGTGGTGATGGGGACGTAGCCGTTTCGCGCGATCCGCTCCTGCGTCACCGGATCGTTGAAGAGGCCCGCCACGAACACGTCGGGCGAAGTCTGAACGGGGCGCACGCTGAAATAGGTGTCGGGGCAGTTGTAGAACTTGCCTTTGTAGGAGAGAGGCTGCGTCGTGTAGAACGCCTCGACGAGGTCCATCATCTCGAGGAACCGGTCGCGGCCGGTGGTGAGATCGATGTTGAACTTGTGGAACTCGTACTCCTGATAGCCGCTGCCGTAGCCGAGGACGAGGCGCCCGTTGGAGAGCTGGTCGCACACGGCGATGTCTTCGAGAAGGCGGACCGGCTCGTAGAGCGGCGCCACGATGACCGCCGGCCCCAGCTTGATGCGCGACGTCTTGGCCGCCATGTAGGTGCACATCGTGACGGGTGAGGGCACGAGGCAGTAATTGGAGAAGTGATGCTCGGCGAACCAGGCGATGTCGAAGCCGATCGATTCCGCGAGCTGCACCTGCTCGATCATCTCGTCGTAGATCTGGCGGGGAGTCTTGTTGCGCTCCCGCTGCTGCATGAGACTGAACAAGCCGAACTGCATTGCGTGCTCCTTCGTTGATCCCCTGGCCGTCGGTCGACCGATTCAACCGGACAGGCACCCGAACCGTCGCGACGAAGCCTACCGGCTTTGCCGTGGCGGGCAACCGATCTTCATTAAATTACCAGTGTATTGCGATACGATAGCCGATATTGCAATACGATGATAGTAAGCCACCGCGCCCAGTTCGGCGTCAAGCGCCGCCCGCTCGGCCGGTGGTCGCGTTGACCCTTCGTGACAGGGACCCCTAGGATGCGCGGCCGAATCGGGGAGGAAACATCCATGGCCTACGAAACCGTCACGCTCGAGATCGAGAAGGGCATCGGCGTGCTCACGCTCAACCGTCCGAAGTCGCTCAATGCCTTCAACGGCCGCATGGTCGACGAGCTCCTCGAGGTGCAGGCGCGCGTGGCCAAGGATGATGCGGTGCGCGTGCTCGTGGTTAACGGAGCAGGACGCGCCTTCAGCGCCGGCTTCGATCTCAAGGAGAGCGATTCGAACGAGACGCGCCGCGGCGTGCTCGAGAACCGCCAGCTCCTGCAGCACGACTTCAACATGATCATGGGGTTCTGGCATTCGCCGAAGCCGACGATTGCCGCCGTGCACGGCTATTGCCTTGCGGGCGCGTGTGAGCTGGCTCTTGCCTGCGATATCACGATCGCGAGCGAGGATTCCTTCTTCGGTGAGCCGGAACTCCGCTTCGGCGCCGGCATCGTCGCCATGCTCATGCCGTGGATGACCGGCCCCAAACAGGCCAAGGAGCTTCTCTTCACCGGCAACGACCGCGTGCCGGCCAAGCGCGCGCTCGAGATCGGCCTCATCAACAAGGTGGTGCCGGCGGGCGAGCATCTCACCGAGGCGAAGAAGATGGCGCGCGAGATCGCGGTCATGGATCAGGAGGCGCTGCGCATGACGAAGCAGGCCATCCATCATGCCTATGAGGCCATGGGGATGCCCCAGGCGCTCCAGCACGCGCTCGACGTCGACGTGCAGATCACGAGCCTCGATACGCCCGATCGCCTGACGTTCCGCGAGATCTCGAAGCGCGACGGATTGAAGGCGGCGCTGGCTTGGCGCGAATCGCGCTTCGGCAGCTGACGGCGATGTGCGTTTGACGACGGAATTTTCCCCTACGACAAGCCGAGGACGCGGAGGGCTCGCCGGAATCCCATGCTGAGTCTGTCGAAGCCTGGGGATACTGACGGCCTCCTCCGCCCACGATCGCCATGACATCCCCCCACCGCCTTGCTCCGCTCCTCACGCCGCGCTCGATCGCCATCATCGGCGCCTCGACCACGCCAAATTCCGTGGGCAACACCTCGGTGCGCATGGCAAAGCGCGGCGACTACAAGGGCCGCATCTTCCCGATCAATCCGAAATACGCCGAGGTCGAAGGGCTTCCGTGCTTTCCCTCGCTCGCGGCCCTGCCCGAGCCCGTCGACATGGCCGTGCTGTGCGTCGCCAACCAGAGGCTCGAGGAGACTCTCAAAGACGCCATCGCCAACAAGGTGCGCGCGGTCACCTTCTTCTCGAGCGGTTATCTCGAGAACGACAGCGATCCGCCGCTGTCGCGCCGCCTCGCGCGCCTCGCGAAGGACGCTGGGCTCCCGGTCTGCGGCGGCAACTGCATGGGGTTCTACAACCTCGACATCGAGTTGTTCCTCTCCTTCGGCTGGCCGCCCTACAAGGCGAAGCCCGGCAACATCACGCTCCTTTCCCATTCGGGCTCGTCCTTCTCCTCGCTCACGCTCAATGACGAGCGGCTCGGCTACAACCTTTGCGTCTCGACGGGCCTCGAAATCGCGACGACGGTCGCCGACTATCTCGACTACGCGCTCGATCTCGAAAATACGCGTGCCGTGGGTCTTATCCTTGAGACGGTGCGCGATCCGCCGGCGTTCCTCAGGGCGCTCGCCAAGGCAGAAGCGCGGAACGTCCCCGTGGTCGCCCTCAAGATCGGGCGCACCGAGGCCAGCGCGAAGCTGGCCATCAGCCATTCGGGTGCCATCGCGGGCAACGACGCGGCCTACGAGGCGGTGTTCGAACGCTACGGCGTGCACCGCGTCGAGGCGCTCGACGAGCTTGCGGCATCCCTCGCTCTCTTCGCCCAGCCGCGACGCGTCACGCCTGGCGGGCTCGTGGGTATTCTCGATTCCGGCGCCGAACGCGAATTGCTCATCGATCTCGCGGAGGACGCGCGCGTGCCGCTTCCCGCCATGACGGGTGCCACGACCAAGACGCTGGCCGGCCTCCTCGACCCCGGCCTCGAACCGGTCAATCCGCTCGACGCCTGGGGGACGGGACACAACTGGGAGCACATCTTCACCGAGTGTTTCGCGGCCCTCGTCGGCGACCCCAACGCCGCCGTGGGCGTCGTCTTCTCGAGCCTTCGCGACGGCGCCGGCGTGAGCGAAGGCTGGGTGAGGGTCGCGATCGAGGCGGCGCGCCGCTTCGACAAGCCCATTGCCGTCGTGACCAATTTCGGCTGGACGGTCCATCCCGAGCAAACACGCCAGCTGACGGACGCAAGGATCCCGCTCATCGAGGGAACGAAGTGCGGCCTCGTCGCGGTGAGGAATCTTCTCACGGAGCGGAACAACCGGGCGCTCCCGCCCATCGAGGCGCCGAAGCCGGTCGCCGCACGTGTCCTCGCCCGCTGGCGCGAGCGCCTTGCCGAGCCTGCGCCGCTCGACGAGGCCGAAGGCCTCCAGCTCCTCGCTGACTACGGCGTGCCGACGCCGAAATTCCGCGTGGTCGAGGACGGGGCGGCGGCACTCAAGGCCGCGAAGGCGCTGGGCTATCCCGTGGCGCTCAAGACCGCCATGCCCGGCATCGCGCACAAATCGGATGTGGGCGGCGTGAAGCTCGGCCTCAAGGACGCGAAGGCGGTCAAGGCCGCCTACGCGGAATTGAAACGGACGCTCGGCAAGCGCGTCATCGTCGCGCGCATGGCCCCGCCCGGAATAGAGATGGCGCTCGGCGTCGTCGTCGATCCGCAGTTCGGACCCCTGGTCCTGATCGGCGCGGGCGGCGTGCTGATCGAGCTCCTCGGCGACCGGCGGATGGCGCTTCCCAATTTCGATGCGCCTGCTGCGCGGCGGATGATCGATCGCCTGAAGGTGCGGCCCATGCTCGATGGCCTGCGCGGCATGCCCCGGGGCGACGTCGCATCCTTCGCGCGCGCGGCCTCGCGCCTCTCGCGCCTCGCCCACGACCTTGGCGATCTCCTGGCCGAGCTCGATGTCAATCCGGTCATCGTCGGCCCCAAGGGCGCGGTCGCGGTCGATGCGCTGGTGGTGACGAAGGCGCAGCGCACGGGAGCCCGATCGAAGCGGGCCCGGCGCTAGCCCGCGCGGCCTCAGATCACCGACCGGCCTTCCGTGTCGCCCGCGATCGCCGCGGCCATGACGCGGAGCGCCCGGTCGAGCGTCGGAAGGTCGGGCGGCGTCGAGAGGCAGAGGCGAAGTCCCGCGCCCGCGGCCCCGGCGACCAGCATGGCCGAGGGCGGCGTCAGCGCGACGCCATGCCGCAGGGCCCGGCCGGCGATGCGCTCGGCCTCGAGCTCCGAAAACGGCAGCCACACATGGAGGCTTTGCGCGAAGGATGGCGCTTCGATCGCCTGTCCGAGGATGCGCGCCGCGAGTGCCGTGCGATTGGCGGCTTCCCGTCCGACTTCGGCCAGGATCTCGTCGGCCGTACCGTCGTTGATCCACTGGGTCGCGATGAGGGGGCCCAAGGCCGAAACCGAATAAGCCGTTGCCCGCATCGCCGCGCAGGATTTGTCGAACCGCGCGGCGTCCGGCGTCACGAGGAAGCCGGTCCTCAGCCCCGGTGCCAGCGCCTTGGACACGCTGCTCGTGTAGTACGTCCGCTCCGGCGCGAGTAACGCGAGCGGCAGCATTTCCGCCGCGCGCGCATCGAGGTTGGCACCGCCGAGCGCCAGGGGCGCGTAGATTCCGCATTCGAGGATCGAGAGATCGCGCCGCCGCGCGATCGCGACGATGTCGTCGCGCCGCCGGCGCGACATCGAGCGCGCGGTCGGATTCTGGAGCGTGGGTTGGACGTAGAGGAGGCGGGCGCCGCTCTCCGCGGCCGCGCGGTCGAGCGCTTCGGGCAGGATGCCCTCGCCATCCATCGCGACGCCCACGAGGGAAAGCCCGCGCAATTCGGCGAGCGACTTCATGCCGAAGAACGTCGCCGTTTCAACCAGCACCGTGTCGCCGCGCCGGCAGGCCACGTCGAGGGCCAGGGCCAGGGCCTGCTGGGAGCCGTTGCAGATGAGAAGCCGGCGCCAGTCGACGCTCTCGAATCGTGCGGCGCGGGCGAGCCACGTGGCGGCGGCCTGGCGGTGCTCATCGAAGCCCGCATGGGGCGCGAGCGAGACGTAGGTGCCGATATCCGGTCGGCGGCGGAGGCGCGACAGCACGTCGGCGAAGCGCGCGGCGGCCGGCCCGAATGGCGGCAGGTTCATCGTGAGATCGAGCGGCTGATCAGCGCGCGCACCCGCCGTCGCATGGCCGCCGGCGACGAACGTGCCGCGCCCGACCCTGCCCGTGAGCAGGCCCATCCGCTCCGCCTCGGCATAGGCCCTCGTCACGGTGCCGACCCCGATGCCCAAGCGATGGGCGAGGTCGCGTTGCGTCGGCATCCGCGCGCCCGGCGCAAGGGCGCCGGCGCCGATGTCCTGCCGGAGCGCATCCAGGATCCGCTCGTGCAGCGTCTCTCCGTTCGTATCGAGGCGCGGAAGCCAGTTCGTCTCCATGGCAGGCAGCTTACGGGAATATTGTAATAGTGACAATATAAGGATTGACGCCAATACATGCACCATGACAATCAGGACTCGGAGACTGAGCCAAGTGGGACGGAAGCCGATGCCCGATAAGGGACCGATCGACTGGAACGCCACCTTCGCCCGAAGGGCGGAGCGCATGCGGGCTTCGGAGATTCGGGAACTTCTCAAGGTTCTCGACCAGCCGGACATCATCTCTTTCGCCGGCGGTATCCCGGATCCGGCCCTCTTTCCGGCCAGCGCTTTCAGCGATGCCTATGCCGCCATTCTTTCGAGCGGGGAGAGCGGACCGCAATCGCTCCAGTACTCGGTCAGCGAAGGCTATCTCCCGCTCCGTCGCTGGATCGTCCAGCGCATGGCGCGGCTCGGCGTCGCGTGCGAAGTCGACAACATCGCCATCACCTCGGGCTCGCAGCAGGGGCTCGACTATCTCGGCAAGCTCTTCCTCGGCGCGGGCGACACGGTGCTCGTGACGGCGCCCACCTATCTCGGCGCGCTCCAGGCCTTCAATGCCTATGAGCCGCGCTACGACATCCTTCGCCTTGGGCAGGGCAACGTGACACCGAGCGCCTATCGCGACGGGGCGAAGGCGGCGGGCGGGCGCGTGGCGCTCGCCTATGTCGTGCCGGATTTCGCCAATCCGACGGGCGAGACGCTCGATGAGGCAGCGCGCTTGCGGCTCCTCGACCTTGTCGAGGAGCTCGGCGTGCCGCTTCTCGAGGACGCGGCGTACGAATCGCTGCGGTTCGAGGGCGAGCGCGTGCCGTCCCTCTTGGCGCTCGATCTCCGTCGGCATGGCTCGATCGAGCGGAGCCGCGTCATCTATTGCGGCACGTTTTCGAAGACCTTGGCGCCGGGCCTTCGGGTGGGTTGGATCTGCGCCGCGCGCGACGTCGTGCACAGGCTGGTGTTGGCGAAGCAGGCGGGCGACCTTCACGCGGCGACGCTCACGCAAATGGCGATGCACCGCGTCGCCGAGGCGATCTATGACGATCAGGTCGCGCGCAACATCGCTGTCTACAGGGTGCGACGCGACGCCATGCTCCAGGCCCTCGCGCGGCACATGCCGCCGGGGGTCAGCTGGACGAAGCCCAAGGGCGGCATGTTCGTCTGGGTCACGCTGCCGGAGGGCCTCGATGGTGCTGAGCTCCTGGCCGCTTCGCTCCGGGACGCGCGCGTCGCCTTCGTTCCGGGCGGCGCCTTCTTCATCGATGGCAGCGGCGCCAACACGATGCGCCTCAACTACTCGCGGCCCTCGGAGGCCGCGATCGACGACGGGGTCAAGCGTCTCGGCGTTCTCATCGCGCGGAGTCTTGCGGCCGGAGGGGCCGGTCTCGCCGCGTCATCCTCGCGCCAAGCGTCCTGAGGCCATGTCACTCGACCTGCTCTTGGCGTTCATCGTGTTCGCGCTGGTCGGGTCGATCACGCCGGGTCCCAACAACATGATGCTGCTGGCCTCGGGCGTGAACTTCGGCTTCGGGCGAACGGTGCCCCATCTTCTCGGCGTGTCGATCGGCTTCGCGGCCATGGTGGTGGCCATGGGGTTCGGCCTGGGCGCCGTGTTCAAGGCCTATCCGGTGCTTCACCTCGTTCTCCGCTACGCCGGCGCCGGCTATCTCCTGTTCCTTGCCTGGAAGATCGCGACGGCCGGCGCACCTTCCGAGGGCGGCGCGACAAACGGACGTCCCATCACCTTTCTCCAAGCGGCGGCGTTCCAGTGGGTGAACCCCAAGGCCTGGGTCCTCGCGATCAGCGCCATCGCCACCTACACGCCGTCCGAGGGGTTCTTCCTCAACGTGATTCTCGTCGCGATCATCTTCGGCGCGGTGAACCTTCCCTGCGTCGGCCTGTGGGTGTTGTTCGGCACGGCCATGCGGCGCCTGCTCACCCGCCCCAGCACTGTCCGCGTCTTCAATATCGCGATGGCGGCCGCCCTCGTGGCCTCGCTCTATCCCATCTTCAGCGACGCCTGGGCGTAGCGGCGCTCCTTCGATCAGGCGGCCTTGGGAATGGCGATCGCCTTGGCGTGGGTGTCGAAGGCGCGGCCGTAGGCTGCGAAGAGGCGCCCGCGGTCGGGTCGCGTCGCGTCAACCCTCATCAGTTGCAGCGGGTGCCACATCATGGCCTGGGGTGCCGTCACGACGGGCTTGCCGATGTCGGCCTCAAGCGCCGTCAGCATCTCCGCCGTGCGGATTCCGGTGCAGGGGAGCAGCACGGCCTCGGCCTCGGGCCGGTCGATCGCGCGGGCGGCCTCATACCACACGGACGGCGAGGCATTGCCGATTTGCCACTCGGTCGTCATCTGAAGTGCGTGCCACGCGACGACGCGAAAGCCGCTGCCTTCGAGGTAAGTCGCGAAGGTCTTGCTCACGCTGTCGGGATAGGGGGCGGCGAAGGCGACCGTGCGCACGCCCATCGCCTTCAGGCCGGCAACCATGGACAGCGTCACCGTGGTGGTCGGCGCCGAGAGGACCTTGCCGATCGAGGCCGCTTGCTTCACGTCGAAGCCGACGCCGTGGATGAAGCTGCAGGAGGTGCAGCCGAAGACGGCGGCCGTCGGGCGCGTGATCTTGAGCACGTCTGCCGCGCGCGCGAGCGTGTCGGGATCGCCATAGGCAGCCACCATGTCGGGCGCGATGTCGTCATCGCGCTTGGCCGTCGTGTAGCGGCCGATGAAGAGATTCACCCCGTCGGGGAGGTAGAGCCAATATTCGTCGTCATTGACCGCATCGTCTGGCGAGACGAGGCCGATCCGCCCGCGCCAGTTGCGCGCCGTGAAGACCATGGCTGCCTCCTTTTCCGCGCTGTCTCCTGAGCGTTAGGCTAACATCGTCCGCGCCGAAAGGAAGGTTCGCCTTCGCCCGCGGACGGGAGCACGCAGCCATGCAAAACAGCGACAGGGCCTTCTCGGGCTCGATCCCCGCCCTCTACGATCGTTATCTAGGCCCGCTCATCTTCGAGGCCTATGCGGCCGACCTCGCGCGCCGCTTGCCGGAATCGGGCGCGGTGCTCGAGACGGCGGCCGGTACGGGGATCGTGACGGCGGCGTTGCTCGGCACGTTGCCGCCGACGGCGCGCCTCGTCGCGACCGACCTCAATCAGGCCATGCTCGATCACGCGGCGACGAAGATGAAGGCGCCCAACCTCGCTTGGCGCCAGGCCGACGCGACGGCGTTGCCCTTCGAGGACCGATCGTTCGATGCCGTCGTCTGCCAGTTCGGCGTGATGTTCTTTCCCGACAAGCGGAAGGCCCATGAAGAGGTGCGCCGCGTGCTCAAGCCCGGCGGACGGTATCTTTTCAACGTGTGGGATCGGTTGGAGTTCAACGACTTCGGCCGTGTGGTCCATGAGGCCGTTGTTGGCTGCTATCCGAGCGATCCGCCGGGCTTCCTCGCGCGGGCGCCCTATGGTTATGCCGATCCCGCGGCCGTGACGGACGCCGTGCGCGCGGCGGGCTTCGAACGCGTCGAAATCGAATCGCTCGCTTTCCAAAGCCGCGCGCCCTCCAGCCGCGACCCCGCCATCGGCTTCTGCCAGGGCAGCCCCTTGCGCGCGGAGATCGAGGCGCGCAAGACGAAGACGCTCGATGAGGTGACGGACGCCGCGGCCGATGCCATCGCCGCGCGCTTCGGGCGCGGCCCTATCGAGGGCCGGATCCGGGCCCACGTCGTGACGGCGATGCGATGACGGCGTGGCGTCTCCGACAACGCGCCCGTCGTGGCCCGGGAGGCCAGTTCACCCGGCACGCACCTCGCGGCTGAGCCCGCCTTAGCGCGCGTCGACCCCGGCCCTGGTCAATCCTTCGCGAAGATGCTGAAGGTCCGCGTAGTCCGCGTAGTGCATGGTCGAAAGGAATTTTTCCAGATTGAATCCCGGATCGAGCTTGACAAGCCGCTCGACATGCGCGGCCGCGGCCGTCCGGTCGCCGAGCCAGCCGTAGCATGCGGCGACGAACGCATGCTGTTGCGTATCCATCGCCGATAGACGCATGAACGATTCGATCGACGGGCCATATTGCTTGGCGGCGAAATGCGCCTTGCCGAGATGGCTCCAGAACCGGGCGGGGTGATGCGGGTTCAGCTGCATCGCTTTACGGATCCAGTCGATGCCTTCCTCCGGGCGGCCGAGCCAGGTCAGTAGCTCGCCCATCTGGACGACGACGAGGTCGTAGTTCGGGTTGAGGGTGAACGCGCGCTCCTGGTGATAGCGCGCGCGGTTGAGATCGTTATGCGTGATCTTGACCGCGGCGAGGATGCGGTGGACGTCGGCATCGTTGTCGTCGAGGGACAGCGCTCGTTCGACTGCGGCCTCGATTTCGGCATAGAGCGCGTTCTTGTCCTCGCACCACCCGTATCCCCAGGCCTGGCCCAGGATGCAGCCGCGCCAGGCATGGGCATGGGCGTAGGTCGGGTCGAGTTCGACCGCGCGTTCGATGAACTTGAGCGCTTCGGTATTGTCGGCCCGGGTCCCGCGGTGATGGAGGACCTTGGCGGCGAGCACGCATTCGTAGGCCGCCATGTTGGACGGCTTTTTGCGCGCGAGCTGGTCGTGGTGCGCCGCTTCGAGCCGGCCCGGCAGGGTGGCGACGATTGCCGCCGTCACCTCGTCCTGGATGGCGAAGATGTCGTCGAGCTTGCGGTCGTAGCGCTCGGCCCAGATATGGGCGTCGCTTGCCGT
Organism: Alphaproteobacteria bacterium; assembly: GCA_046349515.1. GTDB lineage: Bacteria > Pseudomonadota > Alphaproteobacteria > CADEGL01 > CADEGL01 > JBGPGW01. The sequence goes on from JAXMCE010000003.1 coordinate 236,668, forward strand.
ATCGATCAACTGGACCGTGACCCGCAGCCGATCACCCGCCTTCCGCACGCTCCCCTCGACGAGATATTGCGCGCCCAGCTTCTGCGCGACATCGCGAAGGTTCACCGACTGGCCCTTGTAGACGAAGGTCGAGGTGCGGGAGATCACGAACAGTTCGCGGCGGCGGCTCAACTCGGTCAGAATGTCCTCGGTCAGTCCGTCGACGAAGAACTCCTGGTCCGGATCGCCGCTCATGTTGGCGAACGGCATGACCGCGACCGTGGGTTTCTTCACCGCGTCTTGCCCACTCGCGGGGTGATCCGCGCCCGATGCGGTCCTGCGCTCTGTCCCATCGAGAACGACCCGGTAGACTCTCACCGGACGGTTGATGTTCTTCAGCGACTTCTCGCCCAGGTCCTCGAAAGCGACGTCGACTCGGCCGCTGACTTGGTCGTGGACAGCGGCCGTCACGCAGACGCCGCCGACTTCCGCCAATTGCTCGAGTCGCGCCGCGATGTTCACGCCGTCGCCATAGATGTCGCCGTCGTCGAAGATGATGTCGCCGAGATTGATCCCGATCCGGAACTGGATGCGCCGATCCTCGGGCACGTCCGCGTTGCGCCGGCGCATGCGCTCCTGGATTTCGACCGCGCATCGAACGGCGTCCGAGACGCTCTGGAATTCGACCAGCATGCCGTCGCCGGTCGTCTTGATGATCCGCCCCTGATTCTTCGCGACTGCGGGGTCGATCAGCTCGATGCGGTGCGTGCGCAGCCTCGCAAGCGTACCCCGTTCGTCGGCCTCCATCAGCCGGCTGTAGCCGACCATGTCGGCGGCAAGAATGGCGGCGAGCCTGTTTTCCATTTTTCCTCCCCGACACATTTTACTCGTCGGGTTAGTCGAATGCCATGCGCGACCGGAAACGGCGAGAGCGGCTCGGGTGCGCGAAGGCGGCATGGATTTCCCGTTCCGCGACCGATAGGCTGTAGGACCGGACGAAAGGACCATGGAAAGTGCTGGCCGCCATCCTTGCTGCCGATGTGGGCTACTCGCGCCTCATGGGCGAGGACGAAGTCGGTACGCTCGAACGCCTCAAGGCTCACCGAAAGGACCTGGTCGATCCGAAGATCGCCGCCCATCGGGGGCGCATCGTCAAGTTGATGGGCGATGGCGTGCTGGTCGAGTTCGCGAGCGTCGTCGACGCCGTGTCGTGCGCGGTCGAAATCCAGCGCGAGATGGCGGCACGCAATGCAAGCGTTCCAGTCAACCAGCGCATCCAGTTCCGGATCGGCATCAACGTAGGCGACGTCATTGTCGAGGGCGAGGACATCTACGGCGACGGCGTGAACGCGGCGGCGCGCCTGGAGGCGCTCGCCGATCCGGGCGAGGTCTGGGTCAGCCGCGCGGTGCGGGAGCAGGTGCGCGACAAGCTCGCGGTCGCCTTCGAGGACATGGGCGAACGCGCGGTCAAGAACATGGTGCGTCCGATCCGGATCTTTCGTGTCCGGGACCAGACCCGCCCCCCGTCTCCCTCGCCGGCCGCCGCGGCGATGCCGCTGCCGTCCAAGCCCTCGATTGCCGTCCTGCCGTTCACCAACATGTCCGGCGATCCCGAACAGGAGTATTTCGCCGACGGCATCACGGAGGACATCATCACGGAACTCTCGAAGTTCCGAACGCTTTTTGTCATCGCCCGCAACTCGTCCTTCGCGTTCAAGGGCCAGTCGCTCGACGCCAAGCAGATCAGTGCCAGGCTGGGCGTGCGCTACGTCGTCGAAGGCAGCGTCCGGCGCTCGGGCAAAAGAGTCCGAATCACCGCCCAGCTCATCGACGCGCCCGAGGACAAGCACCTCTGGGCGCAACGCTACGACCGCGACCTCGAAGATATCTTCGCCGTCCAGGACGACGTCACATTCGCCATCGTGTCTGCCATCGAACCCCAGCTCGCCCTCAGCGAACGCAAGCGCGCCCTGCGCAAGCCGCCGGAAAACCTCGATGCCTGGGAAAGCTATCAGCGCGGACTGTGGCACACCCTTCAGTACAGGCCGGAGGACCGCGAAACGGCTCTCGGCTTCTTCCAACGTGCCGTGGCGCTCGATCCGACTTTCGCCCCGGCCCATGCCGGAATCGGTTACGCGCTCTACACCTACATCATCCTGGGCGCGTCGCCAGATCGCGATGCCGACCTGCGGCGGGCCTACGAATCAAGCCAGACCGCCACGACTCTGGACGAACACGACCCATTCGGGTGGGTTGCGCTCGCGCGTGCGCATATCCTGCGCGCGGAACATGATGCGGCGATCACGGCGGCAGACACGGCGATCGCGCTCAATCCCAATTTCGCGCTGGCGCACTTCGGCCGCGCGCACGCCCTTTGGCATGTCGGCCGACCCGCCGAGGCGATCGTTTCGCACGATGAAGCTCTACGCCTTTGCCCCTTCGATCCGTTGATGTGGGCCTATCTCGCGAGCAAGGCCATTGCGTTGGTAATGCTCGGCCAGTTGGAGAAGGCGATCGAGGTCGCGCGGCAGTCGCAGCGTCAGGCGCACGCGGCGGTTTTCTCCCATCTCGCGGAAATCAGCGCCTTGGGGATTTTGGGACGGAACGATGAAGCCCAAGACGCGGTCAGGCGCGCGCGGGAAAAGAAACCCGACATCGGCATTGCCTATGTGGCGGAGGCGCTGCCGATCACGGACGAACGCTGCCGCGAGATCCTTCACGGCGGGTTGCGCAAGGCGGGGCTGCCGGAGCGGTAAAGCCGCGCATTGTGGTCTTCGGCGCCGTCCGTCGGGCGCGCCGCACTCTGCGATTTAACTGATCTTCTCACCGCGCGGGAGGTGCGGATCCTCCGGCAGCTTGATCGGCGGCAGAGGCTCCTGGATGAGGACGGGCCGCGCGGGCGGACGCCCACGCGGCAGGGGCACGGATTCGATCGGCTGGCCCGTCGTCCGGGCGACGAGCGTCGTGAGCGTTCGAAGGCAGTTCCGTCCCTGGCAACGTCCCATGGTCGTGCGCGTCGTGGATTTCAACGCGGTGGTGGAGGCGAAGCCCTCGCCCTGCCGGCCCCGCAGCTCGCCCGCCGTCACGTCTTCGCAGCGGCAGACGATGGTCTCCTCCGTCAGGAGATCGAGGTAGTTGGCAGGCGGTGCGTAGAGCCGCTCGAGCGCCGCACGGAAGCGGCCGAGCCGCGCGAGTTCGGCCACGAGCGGTTGCTTCTTCCGCGCGGCCTCGGCAGGCGCCAAAGTGCCCAGCCGCTCTGCCGCGACGAGGCCCATGAGCCTCCCTTCTCGGAGCGCCATCTCGACGCCGCCGATGCCCGCGCCGTCCCCGATCGCGAAGACGCCCGCGCGGCTTGTCTCGAACTCGGCGCTTCGCACCGGCAGCCAGCCGCCGCGGAGCGCGTTCCATTCGAGGCGGCACTCCATCGCGCGCGGCGTTTCGATCGACGGCGTGAGGCCGAAACCCGTGACGAGAAGATCGGCCTTGATGGTCCGGCTCCGCCCGCGGTCGACGCGGCCGTCGAGGGCGATGGGCGCGACGACGACTTCCGAGAGTTCTTCGGCCCCGCGCGCCTCCACGACCGTCCAGCCTGGGCGGAAGGGCGCGCCCGACCGCTTGATGGCGGCACGGTAGTCGATGGCCTGGCGCGCGATCTTGAGCGAGGCAAGAAGGCCGGGCCATTCACGCCACAGGCGGCGGTGGATGGGGGCGGCCTCGACGACTTCGACGAGTTCGGCGCCAGAGCGCGCGAGATTGGCCGCGACGAGAAGCACGAGCGGTCCGTTGCCGGCAACGACCGCGCGCCGTCCCGGAATGACGCGCTGTCCTTTGATGAGGTTCTGCAGTCCGCCGGCCGTGACGACGCCCGGCAGCGTCCAGCCGGGGAAGGGAACCGGCCGGTCGTGGGCGCCCGCGGCGATGACGATGAGCTTGGCGCGGAGCGCGCCCGACTCGGCACCCCGCGCGAAGGCCAGCACGTTGTCTTCGGGCACTTCCCATACGACGGCGTCCGTCAACATCGTGATGCCCGGCCGTTCGGCCGCGCGATAGAGCGCCTCGGCCCGCGCCTGGTCCTTGTCGAAGACGGTCGGCGCCGAGCGGCGGAAGCCCGCGGGCAACCGGCGGAAGTACTGGCCGCCCGTCCGCGCATTGTCGTCGAACACTGTGACGCTGAGCCCGTGCTCCGCCGCGACGGAAGCGGCCGAGAGGCCCGCGGCACCCGCGCCGATGATGGCGAGATCGCACTCTCTCATGGCGTGTCCGCGGGCCCGAGGCCGTGCTGCGTCTCGACTCGCATGCCGGGCTCCGCCTCCGTCATGCAGGATCGGACGCTGGGTTGGCCGTTGACGACCATGATGCATTCCCAGCACACGCCCATGCCGCAGTAGAGACCGCGTCCGCCACCGCGCCGGGCCGTGGTGCGGAAAAGACGCTTGCCGTGGGCAAGGAGCGCCGCTGCGATCGATTCGCCGGGATAGGCGAGCACCTGTTCGCCGTCGCAGGTGAAGTGAAATGGCTGGCCACGCTCGATGCCGTCGACCATCCGAAAGCCGGTCATGCGCGCACTCCCTGGACAAGCCGTGCGGGATCGTAGCGGTCGATCGGGATCGAGGTCTGGCCCTTGTTCACGATGAGCTCTGTGATGAGAAAGCCCTGCGCGGGGCCGAGCGTGAATCCGCCGCGGGCGCCCGCCGCGATGTAGGCGTCAGGCCGTCCCGGCAGGCGCCCCAGCACCGGCAGCGCATCGGGTGCCACCGCCTCGTAGCCGGCCCAGCTTCGCACCACGCGCAGCCGCCTCAAGGCCGGGACGATCTCCGCCGCGACCGCGAAGTTCTGCTTCAAGCGCAGATTGTCCGTGTATTTCTCCATCTGCCCGAAGGTGCCGCGCCCCTGCCAGCCTCCGCCGATCAGCACCGTGCCGTTGGCGAACTGCTTCAAAGAGAGGATGCCGCCGATATGGGTGATGACGCGGTCGAGGAAGAAGGGCGTCGGTTCGGTCACGCTCAGCATGTTCACGTCGACATAGGACGGATAGACGACGTCGAGCATGCGTGCGATCCCGGCCGACCAGGGACCTGCGGCGATGACGAGGATCTTCGCGCGCAACGATCCTTTGCCGGTGTCGAGAACGTAGGCGCCGTTCTCGCGCGCGATCGCGCGCACGGGGCATTGGCCGACGACGCGCACCCCGGCCCGCGCGGCCGCCCCGAGGAGGCCGCTTCCGGTGAGAAGCGCGCTCGCGAAGGCGTCCTCCTCGCAGTAGGTCGCTGCAAGGACGCTCGGCCCCAGCCACGGGGCCAAGGCCCGCACGGCATTGCCCTCGAGCCATTCGAGGTGAAAGCCGCTTCGCGCCTGTTCCTCGGTGTATTCGCGAAGATGCTTGACCTCCGCCGCATTCGCCGCGATGCGCAAGCCGCCCGGCTGCATGAACCCGACGTCGATGCCGAAATCCGGCTTGAACTTTCCCCAAAGCTTGATGCTGAAGCGCGCAAGCTCGAGGACCTCGAGGCGCTTCACTTGCAGGGAGAGCGTGCCGGCATTGGCGCCCGAGGCATCGCCCCACGGGGTGGCCCGGTCGATGATCGCGACCTCGCGGCCCGCGCGGGAAAGGAAAAGGCCGGCCGACAGCCCGGCGACGCCCGCGCCCACGACGGCGATCTCGACGTCGCGGGGCAGGCGGTCCGTTATCGATGAGGGGGCGTCTTGTGGCTCCACGGCGGCGCCCGAACGGGCGCGACTGGCGCTATTCGGCGGCCAGGCGCTTGCCACCCTGCTTCAGCGGAATCTCTCGCAACCCAGCCTCGAGCGCTTTCTTCTGCGCGTCATCGATCGGGAGGTAGGGACGGCGCGAGCCCCCGCCGCCCGCGCGGCCGAGGATCGCCATGGCCTCCTTGACGAAGACGTAGTTGGCGGCGCCGACGGCCTGGAGGAGATGGTAGAGACGGTCGACGACCTTCTGGCTGGCCTTGGCCTCTTCCCACTTTCCGGCGGCGCACAGGTTGAAGTAGTCGACCATGTCGGGCATGCAGACATTGCCCATCATGGAGACGGTGCCGACGGCGCCGCGGTGGACGTTCGCCATGATGTAGGGCTCGAGGCCGACGAACATCGCGAGCGTGTCGCTGAGCGCGTAGATCGTCTCGCTCATCTGGTAGAGATCGCGGATCGAATCCTTGAGCGCCACGACCGTGTCGATCTTGGCGAGTTCGCGCGCGTAACCGGCATCGATATTGATGCTCGTCCGCGGCGGGTTGTTGTAGATCATGATCGGGATGCCGACCTTGCCGATCTCGGCGAAATGCGCGACCACCTCGCGCCGCGTCGGCAGCGCGTAGGGCGGGGGCAGCACCATCACGCCGTCGAGGCCGAGGTCCTTCGCCGCCTTGGTGAGGGCGACGGCCTCCCGCGTGCCGATCGCCGAGGTGCCGCCGATGACGGGCACGCGGCCCGCCGTGTGCTCCTTCGCGATGGCGAAGAGGCGCACGCGTTCCTCATCGGTGAGGGAGAACCATTCGCCCGTCGAGCCCGCGATGATCAGGCCCGAGACGCCCTCCGCGATGAACATGTCGATCATGCGGCGCGTGGCCGTCTCGTCGAGCGCACCGTCCGCCTTGAACGGCGTCACGCACGCCGGAAACACACCCTTCCAATTTGTCCGCCTCGTCGCCATCTGATCCTCCCGCTAAGCGCCGTCGCGGTGCCGCGCGGCGCGCCATCTTTACTTTCCTCACCATCTTCATTAGCAGAATTCGCGGACGATGGCGACCATCGCCCCGCCGGGCCCAGGGCCCGGTCGGATCCTCCACCCCGGGACAGGCATGAGCAGGGAGCCTCTCGAGACCCCCGATCCGCGCGACATTGCGACCTATCCTCATGTCGAGAGCGAGATCCTGCGCTTCGCCGACCAGGACGTCATGCGCCACGTCAACAACGTGGTCATCGCGTCGCTCTTCGAAAGCGGGCGCATTTCGTTTTGGCGCAAGCTCGGGCTGTTCCCTTGGCCGACCGACCGGGGGCTCATGCTGGCGCGGGTCGCCGTCGACTACATGCGCCAGCTCCACTATCCCGACACGGTCAGGGTCGCCTCGCGGGTGAAGCGGATCGGCAATGCGTCGGTCTCGCTTCGACAAGGATTGTTCAACGGCAAGGGCGAGTGCTGCGCTCTCGCGGAGACGGTCAGCGCCCACGCGATCTACGCGGAGGGGCGCTCGACGCCGATTCCCCCACACCTCCGGCACATTCTCGAATCCGCGCTTGCCACGGGAGGGCGCGCATGACCGCCGATCTCAAGGACCCTGGCTCCTATCGCCATTGGCACGAGGATGTCCTGCGCTTCGGCGACATGGACATGGTCTGGCACATCGACCACGCGGTCTATGTGACTTTGTTCCAGGGTGCGCGCATCGAGTTCTGGAAGTGGGCCAAGCACGACATCTTCGAGCCCGAGCACGGCCTCGTCATGGTCCATGTCTCGGTCGACTACCACCGCGGTCTCGAATTCCCCGGCCGGTCGCGCATCGGCACGCGCATCCAGAAGATGGGCAACTCGTCGGTGACTTACGCGCAGGCCCTGTTCGATCAGGGCGGGCAGCTTTGCGCGACCTGCGAGGCCGTCAACGTCAGGGTCGCGCTCAAGACCAACACGCCTGCGCCGTGGCCGGCCGAGCTCAAGGCGCGGCTCTTGGCGCTCTAGGCGGATCATGGCCCGCGCATCCTACGAGACGCCCGACCCGCGCGATCCCGCGTCCTATCCCTACTGGCACGTCGAGGTCTTGCGCTTCGCCGATCTCGACGTCATGCGCCACATCAACAACGTGGTCTTCGCGTCGCTCTTCGAGTCCGCGCGCATCGAGTTCTGGCGCGCGGTCGGCATTTTCCCGTTTTCGGGGGGCGAGGGGTTCATGCAGGTGCGCGCCGCAGTCGACTACCTCCAGCAGCTCCATTATCCGGACACGGTGCGGATCGGCTCGCGTGTGATGCGCGTCGGCGAGAAGTCGGCGTCCTGGCGCCAGGGCATGTTCAACGGCAAGGGCGTGTGCGTGGCGGTGCTCGAAGCGACGAGCGCTTACATGGATTACGGTGCCGCGCGCTCGAAGCCGATTCCGCCCCAATGGCGCGCTTCCCTCGAAGCCGAGATCGCGAAGCCCGGCGCGCCATTGCCGGCATTGCCTTCGGCTTGAACTGAATCGCTGTGACATGGGAGACGACCGATGACTCTCCGCTTCACTCGCCCGGCGCTAGGGCTCCGCGGCATTCCGGTTTCCGACGGCGTGCCGCAGGGTCGAGCGGACCTCGTCGTTTTCGGGGCGCCGCACGGCACGCCCTATCCCGACATCGACAACGGCCCGTTCAGCGCGGCACCGGCGGCCCTCCGCGCCGGCGTGTCGCACTTTGCCCATTGGATGGACCATTGGGACTTCGATGTCGGCGGGCCGATCCTGGGCGAGGGGCCGTTCCATCCCTTCGACGCGGGCGACTTGCCGACGAAGCCCCTCGATGGGGCCGGCAACCGCGCGCTCATCCGGGAGGCGACGGAAGCGGTGCTCGCGAAGGGCGCCGTGCCGATCATGTTCGGGGGCGACGATTCGACTCCCATTCCCTTCATCGAGGGTTTTGCGAAGCACGGTCCCATCTGCATCGTGCAGATCGACGCCCATATCGACTGGCGCGAGGAGCGCGAGGGCGAGCGCTTCGGGTTCTCCAGCACCATGCGCCGCGCGAGCGAGATGGCGCATGTGACTCACATGGTCCAGGTGGGCATGCGCGGCTTCGGCAGCGCCCGCGCCCGCGAGGTCGAGGATGCGACGCGGTGGGGGGCGAAGCTCGTGACCGCGCGCGAGGTTCACAACCGGGGGATCGATGCCGCGCTCGAGCACGTGCCGGACGGTGCGCGCTGCGTCATCACCGTCGATTGCGACGGGCTCGACCCCTCGATCATGCCGGCCGTCATGGCCTTGGCGCCGGGCGGTCTCACCTACACCCAGGCGATCGACCTCATCGCGGGCGTCGCGCGGAAGGGGCGCATCGTCGGCTTCGACGTCGTCGAGTTCGTGCCGGCGCGCGACCCGGCCGGCCTCGCCGCCATGACGGCGGCGCGTCTCGCCGTCAATGCGCTCGGCCACGTCGCGCGCCAGAAGCGGTGACGGGTCCGGACGAGCCGTCCTCGATTGGCGCACTCGAATCAGTGCGGCGGGAAGAGGTAAGAGGCGCCGCGACCCGTGGGGCCGCAGCGCCTCGCATCGTCTGGATCGCTAGGCGGCCCTGCGGCGCGACGCGGCGCGGCGCGCGACAACGCGGCGGGGTGCGGGCCGTGCGCCGGCCGGTACGGGTTTCGTCGCCTTCGCGAGCTTCGCCGACAGCTTGTCCTCGAAGATCACGTAGTACTTCCGGACCGTGACCGGCATGCTCCAGGTGCCATTGAAACCTTTGGGGATCACGAAGGCGTCGCCCGGGCCGTAGGTCTCCTTGTGGCCGCTCGCATCCGCGATGACGACCGAGCCCTCGAGCAAGATGCAGAATTCGTCATAGGGAAAATTGACGATCTCGGCCATGCCGGGCGTGCATTGCCAGACTCCGGCGATGAGCTGCTTCGTGCCGTCGGTGTAGAAGTTGTAGCCCGACTCCTTGGGCTTGCCCGCGAGCAGGCGGTCTTTCGCCCAGTCGCCCCAGGCCTGCATCTTCTTGCCGCCGAGGCCGCCGCGCTCGAGCCGGCAGATCTTGAGTGTCGCCATCGTCTTGTCCTCTCTCCAGCCGTGGTGCTTCCGATCGCGGCCTAGATTACGCCTTCGGCCTTGAGCGCCGCCATGTCCTTTTCGGAGAGGCCGAGGCGGCGCCGGTAGACATCGTCGTTGGCCTCGCCGAGCGTTGGCCCCAAGCTCTCGACGCGGCCGGGCGTGCGCGAGAGCTTGGGCACCACGGCCGGTAGGACGATCGCGCCGGCCTCGGGGTCGGTGAGGGTCACGAACATCTCGCGCGCGCGGAATTGCGGATTGTCCCAGATGTCGGCGATCGAAAGGACCGCCATGCACGGCACATCGTGCGTCTCGCAGAGGGCGATGAGCTGCTCGCGGTCGAGAGTCTTCGTCCACTCGGCCACCATGTCCTCGAGCATCCCGCGGTTGGCGATGCGCGCGGCCATGGTCGAGAAGCGCGAATCGCTCACGAGATCGGGCCGGGTCATGGCGGCGGTGACGCTCACGAACGTCTTGTCATCGGCCGTCGTGAGCGAGACCCATTTCCCGTCGCGCGTCGGGAAGTTGGCGTTGGGCGCCGCGTTCGAGGTGCGCGAGCCATCACGCTCGCGAACCTTGCCGTGCTTCGCGAACGCCGGCAGGCACTCGTCGAGCGAGCGGAACATGGCCTCGTAGAGTGCCACGTCCACGACCTGGCCTTGCCCGTCGCGTTCGCGCGCCTTGAGAGCCAAGAGCACGCCCAAGGCCGCGTAGACGGCCGACACGTAGTCGGCGAGGGAGGGCGGGCCGGGATTGGAGGGCGGGCGATCCGGATCGCCCGCGAGGTAGCCGACACCGCTCATCGCGTGTGCCATGCGCGCGAAGCCGACCCGGTCCTTGTAAGGCCCGGTCTGACCGTAGGCGGTGAGGCGCAGGAGGATGAGGCCCGGATTCTCAGCCTTGAGCACATCGTAGCCGAGGCCCCAGCGCTCGAGCGTGCCGGGACGGAAATTCTCGACGACGACGTCCGCCTCTCGCGCGAGCCGCTTGAAGAGGTCAGCTCCTTTGGGCTTGCGGAGGTCGAGCGTGACCGAGCGCCGGTTGCGCGCATCGTTCATCCAGTAGAGAGAGGCATCCGCGCGGCCCGAGGGCGAGCCAAGGCGCCGCAGGGGATCGCCCGTCCCGGGTTTCTCCACCTTGAGCACCTCGGCGCCAAACTCGGCCAGGATGCCCGCGGCGACGGGGGCTGCGATGAAAGTTGCGGCGTCGATCACCCTGATGCCGGCCAAGGGGCGGTTGTCGTTGGTCACGGGATGTCCCATCGTTGGTCCGATTCGATCCTAGCCGATGCGACGAAGGATCGTCTCCTTCGCGGCGAAAACCAGTTGCGCAGGCTGGCCGGCCCGTGCTGACTCTCTCGCGGCCGCGGGGGAGGGTCGTATGGGCATCGAGATCGGCAAGCAGCTTCTCTACCTCTCGAAGGCGGACGTCGCGGGGCTTGGCGTTACGGCCAAGGAGATGAATGACGCGATCGAGGCCATGTTCCGCGCCAAGGCCCTCGGCAAGACCACCATGCGCCCCAAGCTCGCCATGTATCCCATGGGCCGCATGTTCCTCGCCAAGGCGGGCGTCATGCACGAGCCGCCTTATGCCGCGGTCAAGTGGCTCGGCTACGTCAAGGGCAACGAAGTGCGCGGCCTCCCCGACTTCTATCCGCTGATCGTGTTGAACGAGGCCGAGACGGGATTGCCCGTCTGCGTGATGGACGGCACGTGGCTGACGGGACTCCGCACGGCATCGTTCTCGGCCGTGGCGGCCAAGTGCCTTGCCAAGAAGAATGCGCGCTCCATCGGCTTCGTTGCCTGCGGCCTCCAGGCGCGGACCAATCTCGAGACCTTGAGGGTCGACTTCCCGATCGAGCGCGTGGTGGCCTACAGCCGCCGCGAGGCGACTGCGCAGAAGTTTGCCGAGGAGGTGCGCGCGGAAGGCCTCGACGCCAAAGTGGTGACCGACCCCCGCGCCGCCGTCGAAGGGCTCGACATCGTCGTGACGAGCGTGCCCGAGAAGGAAGGCTTCAAATCCTTCCTCGACTGCGGCTGGCTCTCGCCGGGCAGCTTCGTCTCCATGGTCGATGTCGGACGGTCATGGCATGCCGAGAGCATCGGCAAGCTCGACAAGATGGTGTGCGATGACCTCGAGCAGAGCGGACCGGGAAGTCCCGAGCGGACGAACTTCACCGGCCCCTTTCATGCCGAGATCGGCGAAATGCTGATCGGCAAGAAGCCCGGCCGCGAGAGCGAGCGCGAGCGCAACGGCCTCATCTTCTCCGGCATGGGGCTCGGCGACGTGGCGGCAGGCCTCCTCGTCTACGAGAAGGCACAAGCCCGGGGCGCCGGACACGTGCTGCCTCTCTAGCTGCCGGCGAAGCCATGCAACAGGGCAAGGAACTTCTCTATCTCTCTGCGGCCGATGTCGAGGCCTGCCGGCTTTCGCTTGCCGATGTCGACCGGGCCGTCGAAGCCATGTTCGTCGCCAAGGCCGCGGGCCGCACGGTGATGAAGCCCAAGATGGGACTCCACACGCCTGACGGCGCGCTGTTCCTCGCCATGATCGGCGGGATCGAGGCACCGGCCACCGCCGGGATGAAGTGGGTCGGTGTCGCTTCGACCATCGCGCATCCGAATCAACCGCACATCGCGGGTCATGTGGTCGTCAACGACTACACGACGGGCATGCCGCTCGCGGTCATGGACGCGCGCTGGATCACCGGCGTGCGCACGGCGTCGATCTCGGCGGTGGCCGCGAAGCGGCTCGCGCGGAAGGACAGCACGACGATCGGCTTCGTCGCCTGCGGCGTGCAGGCGCGCGCCAACCTCGATGCGATCAAGCAGTATTTCCCGCTGAAGCGCGTGCGCTGTTACAGCCGGCGCCGCGAGACGGCGGAGGCCTTCGCGGCCGAGGCTCGGGCGCGGGGCCTCGAGGCCCAGGTGACCGCGACCGCGCAAGCGGCGGTCGAAGGCATGGACATCGTCGTCACCAGCGTGCCAGTGGTGCCGAAGCCCACGCCATGGCTCGATGCCGCTTGGCTCGCGCCGGGCTCATTCACCTCCGCCGTCGACCTCGGCTACTCGTGGATCAGCGAATCCTTGGGTGCCCTCGACCGTGTCGTGACGGACGACCTCGACCAGGCCGTGACGGAGAAACTTACCTACCCCAAGCCCTATCACGGCGAAGTCGCGGGCCTCGTCGCGGGAACCACGATGGGCCGCCAGTCGGACAAGGAACGGACGGCGCTCGTCTTCGCCGGCATTGGTTTGGCCGACGTCGCGGTCGGGGCCGCGGTCTATGAGCGCGCGCGGGCCCAGGGCCTTGGCCGCGTGCTCCGCCTCTAGCAGAAGGACGCGATGATGGCGCTCGGACACGACATGCTGTTTCTCTCCGATGCCGACATCGCCGGCGTCGGCGTCGCGCCCCAAGTGCTCGCACAGTCGATCGACGACATGTTGCGCGCGAAGGCGGCGGGGGCCGCGGTGACGAAGCCGAAACTCGGCATCTATCCGAAGCCCGGCACGTTTTTCCAGGCCATGGCCGGGGCTCTCGCCGATCCGCCCTACGCCGCGGTCAAGTGGACGGGAGTCGTCCACGACAACGACCGGCGCGGCCTACCGCATGTGAGCCCGCTTATTCTCCTGAACGACCGCGCGACCGGCCTGCCCTTGGCGCTTTTGGACGGCAAGTGGATCACGACCCACCGCACCGCGGCCTTGACGGTGGTCGGCGCCAAGTACCTTGCGCGGAAGGACAGCGCCTCGATGGGCTTCATCGCCTGCGGCGTCCAGGCGCGGAGCCACCTCCACGCATTCCGCGCGCAGTTCTCCATCAAGCGCGTCGTGGCCTACAGCCGGCGGCGCGCGACCGCGGACGCCTTCGCCGCCGAGGTGCGCGCGCAAGGCCTCGACGTCGAGGTCGTCGAGGATCCGCGCCGCGCGGTCGAGGGCCTCGACATCGTGATCTCGAGCGTGCCCGAATCGCCCGGCTTGAAGCCCTACCTCGATCCCGCGTGGCTCTCGCCCGGCACCTATGCCGGCATCATCGACGTGGGACGCTGCTGGTCGCTCGGCGACCAGCCGGTCTTCGACGTGGTGGCGACGGATGACCACGAGCAGAGTGCGACGATGGTCAAATCCGGCCGGCTCAAATACACGCGGCCGTTCGAGGCCGACCTCGCCGATCTGGCGGCGAAGAAGCATCCCGGCCGCACGACGGCGCGCGAGCGCACGGCGCTCATCTTCTCGGGCCTCGCGCTCTCGGACGTGGCGGTCGCGGGCGCCATCTACGACACCGCGAAGACCCGCGGCATCGGCACCGTGCTGCCTCTCTAGGGCGGCGCGATCAGCGGTTGCGACGGTTACGGGGCGGGGCCGTGCGGCGAAGGGGCTGAAGGCCCGTGCGGTTGCCCTCGGCGTGGGAGATGGCCTGGGCCGTCTCGACGACGATGGGCGCGAGCTTCTTCTCGACAGCCTGGATGGTCCAGCGCGATGTCGGCACCGCGATGTTGACGGCGGCGATGGGCTGGCGGCCGAAATCGAAGACAGGGGCCGCGACAGAAATCTCGCCAGCCGAATATTCCTCGATCGCGACCGCGTAGCCGCTCCGGCGAATCCGGGGCAGCATGTCCATGATCGCCGTGACGTCGGTCACGGTCTTCTCGGTGTAGGACGCGCGGTCGGACCGCTCGATCACGGTGCGCGCCTTCTCTTCGGGAAGGAAGGCCAGCATGGCGCGGCCCGGCGCCAGGCAATAGGCGGGCAGCCAAGTGCCCAGCACGACGTCGACGGTGATCTGGTGGCGGCTCGGCACGCGTGCGACGTAGACCACTTCCGTGCCGTCGAGCTCCGTCAGGTTGACGGTCTCCTCTGCGCGCTTGTTGGCCTCGAGCAAGTACGGCGTCGCGCGTTCCACGAGTGAATCGGTGCGAAGGTAGGTGAAGCCCAATTCAAGCACCTTGGGCGCCAAACGGTAATGCTTCGTCTTCGGGTCCTTCTTGAGATAGCCGAGCTCGTGGAGCGTATGGGTGAAACGTTGAGCGGCGCTCTTGTCGAGGCCCGTCGCCGCGGCGATCTCCGTCAGGCGCAGGCTCCGGTGCGTGTCATCGAAGGCCTGGAAGACGCGCAAGCCCTTCTCGAGCGAGCCCACGAAGAGCGGCGAGTCGCGACCCTGGCGCGGCGTGGCGCTGGTGCGATCGTTGGGAATGACGGGACTCTCGGCGCGCATGGGGCTCCGCTTGGGGTTGTTTGACTCGATTCGGGGTCGCGTGTTTCTATCAAATTATAATATCGCGTATTACCATACAATACGTGATATGGGCGGGGGCATGCGGCATAGTCCGGCATGCCTGGAGCGCGAGGGGGAATCGATGCCGCAGTTCATTACCGTCGAGCGGACCGACGCGGTCGAGGTCATCACGCTCAACCGACCGGAGAAGCTCAACGCCTGGCACAAGCCGATGCGCGATGAGTTGAAGGCCGCGTTCCGCGCGGCGTCCGAGAGCGCAGCCGTCCGCGCCCTCGTCATCACGGGCGCGGGCGATCGCGCCTTCTCGGCGGGACAGGATCTCGAGGAGACGCAGAAATTCCTCTCGGGCGAGCAGGGCGCGGCGTGGCTCGACGAGTGGCGCGTCTTCTACGAGACGATCCGCGGGATCGAGAAGCCGTTCGTCGCGGCCCTCAATGGCGTCGCGGCTGGGTCCGCCTTCCAGGTTACGCTCCTCTGCGACATGCGCGTCGGCCACGCCGGCGTTCGCATGGGTCAGCCGGAGATCAACTCCGGCATCCCGTCGGTGATGGGTCCGTGGATGATGGTGGAGCGTTTGGGCCTTTCGCGCGCGGTCGAGCTCACGCTCATGGGCCGCATGATGGGTGCGGAGGAGTGCCACCGTATCGGCATTCTCCACCGGCTCGTGCCGCAGGCGGAGGTGCTGCCGGCCTCGCTCGCGCTCGCACGCGATCTCGCGGCGAAACCCGCGATCGCCATGCGCCTCAACAAGCGGCGCTTCCGCGAGGTGACGGAGCCCGCCTTCCGCGCGGCCTGCGAAGCGGGAAAGCGCATCCAGGGCGAGGCCTATGCCTCCGGCGAGCCGCAGCGCTACATGGCCAAGTTCTTCGAAGAACGGCGGAAAAAGCGGGCGTGAGGCGGCGGTTGCCGACGCCGGCGTTCTTGGCGGCGCTTGAATTGATCCCCTAGAGCACCCTTGAGATAATGCGCGCAAAGGCGAGCGGTCGCGGCCAAGCGGCGCGCGGCTGAAACGGCGGATCAACGCCGCTTCGCCCAACGACGCAACAAGGGAGATTTGACATGGCAGACCGCAAGGGCTGCACGTTCGGCCGGCGCGCGATCATCAAGGGCGCCGGCGTCGGAGCCGCCGCGCTCGCATTTCCGACGGTGCTCACCCCCAGAAAGACTCGAGCCGCCCAGCGTCTCGTCGCGCGCAATCCGGGCGGCCCGTTCGAAAAGGCGTTCGGCGAGGCCTACGACAAGCCGTTCCAGCAGGCGACCGGGATCGAGATCGTCAACGTCACCGGCCAGCACGAACCCATCGCCACGATCAAGGGCATGGTCGACACGAAGACCTACACCTGGGACGTGACGATCTTGAGCAACTACACGCATCACGTGCTCGCCGAGGCCGGCTACCTCGAGCCGCTCAACTTGGACAGCGACCCGATCATCCAGGAGATCCCCAAGCAATTTCGCACGCCCTACATCGTCGGCAACTATGTGTGGTCGACCGTGCTGGCCTACCGGACGGATGTTTACCCGTCGAAGGCCAAGGCACCGACGGGCGGCTGGAAGGATCTGTGGGATGTGAAGGGCATTCCCGGCCGGCGCGGGATGCGCAAATACCCCGTCGACACGATCGAGCCAGCCTTGCTGGCCGATGGCGTTACGCCGGACAAGCTTTATCCGCTCGACATGGACCGTGCCTTCAAGAGTCTCGACAAGATCAAGAAGGACATGACGGTGTGGTGGTCGGGCGGCGCGCAGAGCTCCCAGCTCCTGAAATCGGGCGAACTCGACATGTGCGTTGCCTGGAACGGGCGGGCGCAGACCGTCATGGACGAGGGCGCGCCGGTGTCCATCTCCTGGAACCAGGCGCTGTGGTCCTACGACGGTTGGGCCATCCCCAAGGGCAGCCCGACGGCGGACCTCGCGCGGAAGTTCATCCGCTTCGCTTCTGAGGCCAAGAACCAGGTGGGCTTCACACCCTATGTGGCCTACGGCCCGACGAACCAGAACGCGACGAAGCTGATTGATTCGAAACGCCTCAAGGACCTGCCGACCAATCCGGACTACTTCAAGACCATGGTGCCGAACGACTCGGTCCAATGGTCGAAGGTCCAGGAAAAGGCGGTCGAGCGCTTCAACACCTGGATCATCAGCTAGCGCTCCAGCACAAATCCGAGGGAAGGCGGGGCCCCGGCCCCGCCTTCTTCGTTTTGGACCCGGGGCTAGCCCATCCGCCGCTTGGCCGACGCCCGGCCCGCACCGTTAATATCTTGTATCGACAATCAATACGGCCGGTTCGGGGGGGCGCCAATTGCTTGGCGGCCCTGGATACAGTTAGAATTGCAAATTAAGATTATGCCGAGCGCGCCGGGTCTCAGAAGCGCGATGGCAATGGTCGGGCGGGGCCATCATGGCGCCGCCCCTGGGCAACATGAGGAGGTTAATTGATGCGTATCAAGTCGACGGTTGGCCGGCGTTCCGTCCTCAAGACCGCGAGCATCGGGGCCGCTGCATTGGCGTTTCCAACCGTGCTGACGCCGCGCAAGGCGCGGGCCGCGGTGACCATCACCGTGCGCGACCCGGGCGGGCCGTTCGAGAAGGCGTTCGGCGAGGGCCTCTACAAGCCCTTCAACGAGAAATACAAGGGCCAGTGCGAAGTCATCGGTGTGGCCGGCAAGCACGAGCCGACCGCGCAGATCAAGGCGATGGTCGATACCAAGAATTACGAGTGGAACGGTGCGCTGTTGAGTCTCGCGGCGCACAACACGCTGGCGGCGCAAGGCGCGCTCGAAACGCTCGATCTCAAGGGGACCGCCTACGACGAAATTCGCCCTGAGTACAAGACGCCAACGTTCTCCGGCAACGACGTCTACTGCGCCGTCATCGGTTATCGCACCGACAAGGTGAAGAAGGCTCCCAAGTCCTGGGCCGATCTCTGGAACGTGAAGGATTTTCCCGGCCGGCGCTCGTTGAGGAAGTATCCCTTCGACACCATCGAGGAAGCCTTGATGGCGGACGGCGTGCCGACCAACAAGGTCTATCCCTGCGACTTCGACCGCGCCTTCAAGAGTCTCGACAAGATCAAGAAGGACGTGGCGGTGTGGTGGGACCAGGGCGCCCAGGCCTCGCAGATGCTCAAGACCAACGAGGTCGACATGCTGCCGTGTTGGAACGGCCGCATCCAGACCGTGATCGATGAAGGCGCGCCGGTCGCGATGGAATGGAATCAGAATATCGCGGGTGTCGAAGGCTGGTGCGTCATCAAGGGCACGCCGAACGGCGAATGGGTGCGAAAGTTCATTGCGTTCGCGGCCGAGGCCAAGAACCAGGCCGAGTGGGTGAAGCATCTCACCTACGGCCCGACGAACCCGAATGCCTTCAAGCACATCGCGCCGGAGCGGGCCAAGCTCGTCGGTACCTATCCGGAATACGCGCAGAAGGCGTTGCTCATCGACAACGACTTCTGGGGCAAGGAAAAGGACAAGGGAATCGAATTGTTCAACGCCTGGATGCTCAAGGCGTAACGACAAGAACGTCGGCGCCGCAACGACGGCGCCGCGAGGGGGACGTCGGAGCGCGGGTGCAGCACATCGCACCCGCGTCTCCACTTCAGGGGGCGAAGCACCGTGGCCGAACCAACCTACAAGCTGAAGACGCGCGATTTGCGCAAGACCTACGGGGCGGTGACCGCCCTCGCGGGTGCGAATCTCGACATGCGGGAGGGCGAGTTCTTGACGCTGCTCGGTCCCTCGGGCTCCGGCAAGACGACGCTGCTCATGACCGTCGCCGGGCTCCTGCAGCCCGACAGCGGCGAAGTGTGGATCGACGGGCGGCTCTCGACCTACATGCCGCCCAACAAGCGCGACATCGGCATGGTGTTCCAGAACTACGCGCTTTTCCCGCATCTCTCGGTGTTCGAGAACATCGCCTTTCCCCTGCGCATGCGGAAGGCGCCCGAGGAAACCATCAAACGCGAGGTCACGCGCGTGCTCGAGGTGGTGCGCCTGCCGCAGGTGGCCGATCGCCTGCCGCGCCAGCTCTCGGGCGGCCAGCAGCAGCGCATCGCGCTCGCGCGCTGTATCGTCTACAAGCCCTCGATCATCCTCATGGACGAGCCGCTGGGCGCCTTGGACAAGAAGCTCCGCGACCAGATGCAGCTCGAGATCAAGCACCTCGCGAACGAGCTCGGCATCACGACTCTCTACGTGACGCACGACCAGGAAGAAGCGCTCATCATGTCCGATCGCATCTGCCTCATGAACGAGGGCGAGATCGAGCAGCTGGGCACGCCGGACGATCTCTATTTCCGCCCGACGACCGTGTTCGCCGCGGACTTCCTCGGCGAATCGAATCTCCTGGACGCGACGGTCAATTCTGCCGACGGCTCGGCGGTCCATCTCAAGGGGCCCGGAGGAGCGGCCGTCCGCGCCAAGCCACGCGGCCAGGTCAGCGCGGGCCAGAGTCTCAAGTTCATGGTGCGGCCCGAGAACGTCCGCCTGCTGGCCCCGGGCGAGACCGCCACCAACGAAATCAAGGTGACGCTCCAAGACGTGATCCTCGTCGGGCAGGTCACCAAGTACTATGCGCGGGTCTCCGATGGCACCGTGGTGTCCTCGACGCAGTTGACCCGCGTGGGCGGCGGCCTCCCCAAGCCGGGCGAAGAAGTGCGTTTCGGCTGGTCGGAGGAGAGCACGGTCCTTCTGGCCGCCCATAGGCGCGCGGTCGTCGCATGACGGCGATCGCCCACTCGGCCGGTTCGGAGCGCGTCTACAAGATGCGCCCGGCCTGGATGGCGGCCTGGCCGCTCATCCCGGTCATGCTGTTCCTTCTCGTGTTCTTCTTCTACCCCGTGGTTCAGCTCCTTTGGCTGTCGGTCGTCGACAAGCAGGGCGAGTTGAGCAGCATGCACTATCTCCGCCTGTTCAAGTCCGAGGTCTACGTGATCGTGCTCATGATCACGCTCAAGATCGCGGGCTACACCACCCTGTTCGCGATCATCGCCAGCTACCCCTTGGCGTACCTGCTCGCGACCTCGAGCGAATCGACCCGGAACTCGCTCGTGCTGTGGGTGCTCATGCCGTTCTGGACGAGCTTCCTCGTCCGCACGTTTGCCTGGATCGTGCTGCTCGGGCGCAACGGCCTCGTCAACCAGGCGATCGTCGCGTCGGGCCTGTCGGGCGAGCCCGTACAGCTCATCTACAATTTCGGCGGCGTCATGATCGGCATGGTGCATGCGCTGATGCCGCTCTCGGTCATGACCATGCTGTCGGTCATGGAGACGATCGACGCGAACCTGCCGCGGGCGGCGGCGACCTTGGGCGCGCGGGGTGGGCAGGCTTTCTGGCGGGTCTACTTCCCGCTCTCCCTTCCGGGCGTCGCGGCGGGAGGCTTGCTCGTCTTCATCACCAGCCTCGGCTTCTTCATCACGCCGCAGATTCTCGGCGGCGGCCGCATCACGATGATCGCGCAGATCATCATCGAGCAGGTCGACCAGCTGCTCAATTGGGGCTTCGCCGGCGCGGTGGCGCTCCTGCTTCTGGTCACGGCCCTCATCGTCTTCTACCTCTATGACCGCTTGCTCGGCATGTCGACGCTCTCCGGCAGCGGCGCGGCGGATCGCTCGACGTCCGCACCAGACAATCCGATCGGCCGGGTCGGCGCCTGGGTGGGCGGTCTCTTCATCAAGACCATCGGCTGGATCTGCGATCGCGGCGGCGAGCTCATCGAATTGGTGCGCCCCATCCGGCCGGGCCAGCCGCGCCGGCCGCTCTCGCGGCGGGTGTTGTGGGTCACGGCGAGCATTCTGCTGCTGTTCCTCTGCGCACCGTCCTTCTTCGTCGTCCCGGTGTCGTTCACGAAGAGTGGCTTCATCGACTGGCCGCCCGAATGGTTTTCGTTCAAGTGGTATGATCTCATTGGCAGCTCGGCGCAGTGGCGGGCGGCGGCCATCCGCTCACTCCTTGTCGGCATTACCTCGGCGCTTCTCGCGATGGCGATCGGCGTGCCGGCGGCCTTCGTCCTCACGCGCCAGCGCCTGCCCGGCCGGACGGCGGCGCTCTCGGCCCTGCTGTCGCCGCTCATCATTCCGCGCATCCTCATCGCCGTCGCGCTTTACTACATGTATGCGCGCATCGGTCTCGTCGGAAAATCCATCGGCCTCGTGCTCGGCCACGCCGTCGTCTCGGTTCCTTATGTCGTCGTCACGGTGATGGCGGTCTTGAAGAACTACGACTTCCGCCTCGACCAGGCGGCGTGGAGCCTTGGCGCCAGCAAGGCGCGCACGCTGTGGCACATCACCTTCCCGCTGATCCGGGCGGGCTTGCTGGCCGCGTTCCTCTTCGCCTTCGTGACGTCGTTCGACGAGCTCACGATCGCGCTCTTCGTCTCGGGCGGCCTTGCCACGACCTTGCCGAAGCAGATGTGGGACGACGCCCTCCTCAAGGTGAGCCCCGGTCTCGCCGCGGCCTCGACCTGCATCCTGATTTTCGTCACCACCATGATTCTCTTGGCTGAGTACCTCCGCCGGAAGGCGGCACGGACGTAGCGTTCCCGGCCGGGCGGGCTCTCGCCCGCCGGCCTATCCCCACGGGTCGAACCATGGCCACAGCATCTCCTCGCAAGATCACGGTGATCGGCGCCGGCATCGTCGGCACGGCGACCGCGTGTTACCTCCAGCGCGACGGGCATTCGGTCACGCTCGTCGAGCGCGAGGAGCCGGGCAAGATGACGTCCTTCGGCAACGCTGGCGGCATCAGCCCCGGTTCGGTCGTGCCGATCGCGACGCCCGGCATGATCAACCAGATTCCGAAATGGCTGGCCGATCCCGAAGGGCCGCTTTTCGTGCGCCTCACCTATCTGCCGCAGGTGCTGCCCTGGCTCGTGCGCTTCCTTCTCGAAAGCCGCCGTTCGCGCGTGGCGGAGATTTCAAGGGCGCTCTCGGCCCTGAACGGCCCGACCTTCGAGGCCTACCAGCCGCTCCTCAAGGAGGCCGGCGTCGAGAATCTCTTCCACCGGACGGGGCAGCTGTTCCTCTACCATTCGGCGGAAGGGATGCAGAAGGATTCCTTCGGCATCGAGCTTCGCCGTGCCGCCGGCAATCGCCTGGACGTCCTCAACAAGGACGAGATCCGGCAACTCGAGCCGGCGTTGGCACCGGTCTTCGATACCGGTTTCCTCATGCCCGACCACGGCCATTGCAAGGATCCGTTCGGACTCGTCCAGGCGCTCGCGGCCAGCTTCGTGCGGAACGGCGGCACCTTGCTCAAGCGCGAGGTGCGCGGCTTCGGCATGGGGCCGAACGGTCCGCACACGCTCGTGACCGACCAGGGCCCGATGCCGCTCGAGACGGTCGTCATCGCGGCGGGGGCGTGGTCGGGTGAGCTCACGAAGCAGCTCGGCCACTCGGTGCCGCTCGAATCCCATCGCGGTTATCACATGACCATCGAGGATCCCGGCGTCATGCCGCGGCTCATGGTGTTCCCTGTCGACTACAAGTTCGCGATCACGCCCATGTCGATGGGCCTGCGCGTGGGCGGCACGGTCGAGTTGGCCGGGCTCAAGGCGGGGCCGAACTACGAGCGTGCGCGCGTGCTGGGGCGCACGGCCCAGCGCCTCATCCCGGGCTTGAGACTCGACAAATACACCGAATGGATGGGCCACCGTCCCTGCCACCCGGACAGCCTGCCCGTCATCGGCCCGTCGCCCCGATGGGGCAACGTGTTCTTCGCCTTCGGGCACGGCCACCAGGGGCTCCTCGGCGCCTCGAACACCGCCAAGGTGCTGGCCGAGGTGATCGGGGGACGCGCGCCGTCGATGGACCTCACGCCGTTCCGGGTGGATCGCTTCTGAGCGACGGCGTCGCGGCGCGCTCGCCGCGCCGCGCCAGGACCGCTTCGCGCCGCGCGATGTAGACGGACGAGGTCAGGATGACGGCGGCGCCGACCCAGGTCCAAAGGTCCGGTCGCTCGCCATAGGCCAAGAATCCGATCATCGTCGCGATCGGCATCTTCGCGAAATCGAAGGGAAGCACGACCGAGGCGTCGGCCGCCGCGAAGGATCGCGTGAGGCAAAGATGCCCCGACGTCCCGAGCGCGCCGATGAGCGCCAGCCAGAAGAGGTCGGTCCAGCTCGGCGTTATCCAGAACGGCAGCGCGAAGAGAAGCGCGATGGGCGTCAAGAGAAGCGCGTGGTAGCCGAGGATCACGTCCGCGCGCTCGGTGCGCGACAGCGTCTTGAGGACGATGTGCTGCGACCCCCAGGCGGCCGAGCCCGCCAGCACGATGAGCGCGAAGTCGGAGAACTCTTGGAACCCCGGACGCAAGACGATGAGGATTCCCGCGAAGCCGATGGCGGTCGCGGTCCAGCGCCGCAGGCGCACCGTCTCGCCGAGGATGATCGCGGCGAAGGCCGTGGCCCAGAGGGGCGAGGTGA
Organism: Alphaproteobacteria bacterium; assembly: GCA_046349515.1. GTDB lineage: Bacteria > Pseudomonadota > Alphaproteobacteria > CADEGL01 > CADEGL01 > JBGPGW01. The sequence goes on from JAXMCE010000003.1 coordinate 260,034, forward strand.
AATTGATCGCGGTCGATTGGGCGAGCGGGATGTGCGGCACGCCGTAGAACCAGCAGAGCGTCGAGGCAAGGCCCAGGAGCGCCCGCAGGCCGATGAGCGGCAGGCGGCGCGTGCGCATGGTCGCGACACCGTTGCGCAGGAGCCACGGCATGATGAGCGAGAGGGTGATGAGCTGGCGGAAGAACGCGACCTCGAAGGGGTGGAGATGCGCGGTCGCGGGCCGGAGGACGCCCAGCATGGCCGTGAAGCTCGTGCCCGCCGCGATCATCCAGAGGGCGCCGCGAATGGGGCCCGAGAGCCGGGAGGTCTTGGCCGCCTCGACGGCGTCGCTCATGGGCGGCCGTTGGGCGCGGCGGGGCTGGCGCGGTTGAGGCGTGCTTCGCGCCGCGCGATGTAGAGGGTCGACAGCACCACGATGATCGCTCCCACGATCGTCCAGCCGTCCGGAATCTCACCGAAGAGAAGAAAGCCGAGAATGGTCGCGTAGAGCAAGCGCGCATAATCGAACGGAGCGACGGCGGTCGCCTCGCCGGCGCGCCAGGCCTGTATCGCGAGGAGCTGGCTGAGCGTCCCCGTGGCCCCCACGCCGAAGAGGATCAGGATCTGGTTCCAGCTGGGTGTCTGCCAGACCAGGCTTGCGGGCAGCGCCGAGAGTGCAGTCCCGATCAAGGTGAAATAGGTGGTGACCGTGAGGACGCTCTCCGTTTCGGTCAGGCGCTTCACGATGACGAAGACGAGCGCCGTGGCGCTCGCGCCGAAGAGCGCGATCGGGACGGCGGGGTCGATCGTGCCGCCCGGCCGCGCCATGATGAGAACGCCGAGGAAACCGGCGGCGGTCGCCGTCCAGCGCCGCCAGCGCACGACCTCTTTAAGAAGAAGGACGGCGAGCGGGATCATGAACAGGGGCGTGGTGAAGACATAGGCCGTCGCGTCGGCGAGCGGCAGGCGGGCGAGCGCGTAGAACGAGCTCGCCATCGACGTGATGCTGATCATGGCGCGGAGGCAGTGGAGCCGCAGGCGTCCGGTCGTGAGGGCATAGGCGCCGCCGCGGAGCGCGAAGGGCAGCAGGATCGAGAGGCCGAACAGGCAGCGCCAGAAGACGACCTCGAAGGTATGGAGCGAGGCGCCGAGATCCTTCACGAGCGAACCCTGCACGACCGTGACGAGGCCGGAGAGCAGCATCCAGATGGCCCCGCGCGTGTTGCCGGGGAGGGCATGCCATCGCTCTGATGCCCTATGGGCAGGCTGCTGGGTCACCGTGCCGTGCGGTCCGCTTGCGGGGGGCGAGAAAAGTCGGGCGGGCATCGCGCCGGCGATGCCCGCCCTTCATGGAACGATCGTCGTCGGCGCTGTCTTACGAGGCGTAGTTCGACCCTTCGCGATCGAGATAGGTGCGCTTCAAGGCTTCGAAGTGGCGGACGGCGTTGATCCTGAAATTCTTGAACTGTTCGCGCGTCTCTTCGACCATCGACTGGCGGCAGACGTTGAGCGGCCGGCCCGACGACATCGCGAGAATCTGCACCTCGCAGACCCGCTCGATGAAATACATCATGTCGAAGGCCTCTCCGATCGATTCGGCGATCGTGATGACGCCGTGGTTGGAGAGGAACAGCACGCTCTTGTCGCGCATGATCGACGCCATGCGCTTGCCCTCGTCGTGCGTCATCGCCAGGCCGCCGAAATCGTCGTCATAGGCGATGTCGTCGTAGAAGCGCATGGCGTTCTGGTGGATCATCTCGACCCGGCCGCCCTTGATCGCGCCGAGGGCGGTCGACCAGGGCATGTGCGTGTGGAACACGGCGCCGCCGCGGGGATGCGCCTCGTGGAGCGGGAAGTGGATGCAGGGGCCCGAGCGGGGCGGCGAATGCTCGCCCTCGAGCACATTGCCCTGGTAGTCGCAGAGAAGGACGTCGGAGGCCGTGATCTCCGCCCAGTGGAGCCCCTTCGGATTGATGAAGTACTTGTCCGTCGTGCCCGGCACGCGCGCGGTGAAGTGATTGTCGATGCCCTCGGTCATGCCCATCTTCGCGGACAGCTGATAGGCGGCGGCAAGATCGACGCGGGTCTGCCAGACGGGGTCGGTCTTGGTCTTCAACTTCTCGACGACGGCCATGGCGTGGCTCCTTTTGGGGCGATGGCTCGCGGGCCGCGGCGGCCGGCAGGCCAGGATTCGACGTGCGCCCGATCATACGGCAAGCGGCTGCCGGCGCCAAACGACGACGCCATGGTTAACCGCGCGTATTGCGCTTCAATACATGCTGCGGATGACGCCGCCGTCGATCGCGATGCTCTGGCCGGTGATGTAGCCCGCGAGGCGCGAGGCGAGGAACGCGCAGAGTGCGCCGCATTCCTCGATAGTGCCGAGACGCTTCGCGGGCACGGTTTCGGCGAACATCCGGGTCGCCGTGTCGTCGTCGAGCTCCTCGCGGCGGATCATGTACTTGGCGTAGCGCCGGAGGAGATCGGTCTCGATCGGGCCGGGCAGGATGTTGTTCACCGTGATCCCCTTGTCCGCGACCTCGCGGGCGAGGGAGGCCATGGCGCCGATCATCGCCGCCTTGACCCCGTTGCCGAGCGGCGTGTTGTAGCTCGGCTCCTTCGCCGACATGGAATTGATGTTGATGAGCCGCCCGAATCCGCGGGCGATCATGCCGGGCACGGTCTTATAGGCGAAGTCGACGGCGTTGAGCATGTTGCCCTCGAAGGCCTGCCGCCAGTCGTCCGGAGTCTTGGATGCGAAGGTGCCCGCCGCGGGTCCCGTCGAGTTGGTGACGATGATCGTGACGTCGCCACCGAGCCACCGCCGCGCCTCGTCATAGATGCGGTCGCGCTCGGCGGGCTTCATCACGTCGCCCCGGACGTAGTGCACGTCGAGCCCCTCGAGCTTGGCCAGCGCTTTCGCGCCGCTTTCCGGTGCGACGCCGTTGAAGACGACGCGGCAGCCCGCCTTGGCCAAAGCCTCCGTGCAGCCGAAACCGATGCCGCGCGTCCCGGCGAGAACGATGGCGCGTTCACCCTTGATTCCCAGGTCCATGGCCAGGTCCTTTCGCCGGGTCAGTAGATGGTATGGACGAGGCCGCCGTCGAGCACGACGCTCTGCCCGGTCATGTAGCCGGCGTGGCGCGAGGCGATATAGGCGCACATCGAGCCGAACTCCTGGATCGTCCCGATGCGCTTCGCGGGCGTGTGCTGGCCGTAGAGCTTCACGGCCTCCTCCTCGGAGACGTCCGGACGCGCCGTGATCGCGCGGGCGACGCGGCGGAGGAGCGCCGTGTCGAAGGGACCGGGCAGGATGCTGTTGACGGTGACACCCTTGTCCGCCACTTCGCGCGCGAGGGTGGCGAGCGCCCCGATGAGGCCGAGCTTCGTCCCGCACGCGAGCGGCGTGTTGGGCGTCGGCTCCTTCACCGAGATTGAGCTGATGTTGATGATCCGCCCGTAGCCGCGCGCGACCATGTCGGGAACCGCGCGGTTGGCCAAATCGATCGATGGCAGCATGCAAAGATCGAAGGCTCGACGCCAATCGTCGAGCGACTTCGAAAGAAACGGTCCCGTGGGCGGCCCGTCTGCGTTGGTGACGAGGATCGAGACGTGGCCGAGGCGCTTCTTGGCTTCTTCGAACAGGCGCGCGCGCTCGCTGTCCTTGGTGACGTCCGCGGCGATGAAGGCCGTGCCGTGGCCGAGCGCGGCCGCCGCCCGCTCACCGCGCGTCCGGTCGCGTCCGTTGATGACGACCGTGCAACCGGCGGCGATGAGCGCCTCGGCGCAGCCGTAGCCGAGGCCCTGCGTGCTCGCCATGCAGAGCGCGGTCTCGCCTTTGATGCCGAGATCCATCTGTCGTCTCCTACTCTGCCGCGCGTACGCCGGGCGTGGTGCCGATCCGGTCGAGGTCGCCGAGCGCCCGGCGGATGGCCGGCAGGACCTGCGTGATGAACCGCTCGAGGGACGCCATGGCGCCCGCGTGAGGCATGCCGCCGAACTGCATGACGCAGGAGAGGTGGCTCGGCTTCAGCAACCGCAGCTCCTCGACGAGCTGTTCCGCGCATTTCTCCCAGCCGCCGATGACTGCGTTCTTCGCGATCGTCTCGATGTCGGGCTCGCCTGCGGCAGGCCGGTCGAGCACGACGTGTCGGTCGGTCGCGTAGTGCGGCGTGCGGAGATTGTGGGCGATCCGGTAGGAGTAGCGAAGGTGCTCCGCCGCGGCGAGGGCCTCGCTCCGGCTCTCCGTCACGTGCATGAAGCGGTTGATGGCGAGGGGGAAGTCGTCCGATGGGAAGCCGGCCGCCGCGCGATGGTGGGCGATGCGCGCGCGCTGGCCCGCCATCTCCTTCGCGGTCTTCCACTGGCCCGAGATGAACGGCGTGTAGCCCTTCCGCGCCATCCGCGCCTGGAGCTCCGCGTCGTCCGGACCGCCGGCGATCGTGACGGGCACCATCGTCTTGGGCCGGTAGGGCAGGTAGGATTTCGGCATCGAATAGAATCGCCCGCTGTAGTCGAAGGAGTCTTCCGTCAGCGCGCGTTCGACGATGTCGAGCGCCTCGTGGAAGCGCGGCCGGGCATCGGCGAGCGACACGCCGAGACGCGTGAATTCGAGATCCTGGAAGCCGATGCCGAGGCCAAGGACGAACCGCCCCTCCGTCACGTCGTCGAGGAAGGCGACTTCCTCGGCGAAGCGGCCGGGGTTGTAGAGCGGCAGGACATGGACGCCGCCGCCGAACTTGATGCGCTTCGTCTGCGGGATGAGATAGGCGGCCAAGAGGTGCGGGGAGGGGACGAGCGAGAAATTCGTGTAGTGATGCTCGGTAAACCAGGCCACCTGATAGCCGGCATCCTCGGCGAGCTTGATCTGCTCGAGCGATTCGGCGACGGCCGCGCGCGGGCGCTTGGCGCCGTCGCGCTGGGGCAGGACATTGAAATAACCGAGCTCCATGGGACCCTCAGATGCCGACGATGGCGAAGCCGCCGTTCTGGCTCAGCACTTGGCCGGTGATGAAATCGGCCTCGGGCGAACAGAGGAAGGCGACCGAGTAGGAAATCTCCTCAGGCTGCGCCGGACGCTTCAAGGGGATGAGCTCCCAGCGCTTCTTCGCCGCCTCGATGCCGTCGCGCTCGATGACCATTTGCGAGTAGACGCTTCCCGGCGCGATCGCATTGACGCAGATCGAGTAGGGCGCGAATTCCTTGGCCCAGGCCTTGGTGAGGCCCAAGATCGCCGCCTTGGCCGCGATGTAGGTGGCGCCGTAGGGATTGCCCGTCATCGCCCACATGGACGAGACGTTGAGGATCTTGCCCGCTCGCCGCTGCTTCATGCCAGGCACCACCGCCTGGGTCGTGAAGAAGGTGCCCTTCACGTGGATGTCGAGCATGCGCTGGAACCACTCGGGCGTGACTTCGTCGATACCGGTGCGTTCGGCACCGATGCCGGCGTTGTTGACGAGGATGTCGATGCGCCCGAGCTCCCGCTCGCCCTTGGCCGCGAACGCAGCCATGGCGGCGACATCCGTCACGTCGTCGTGGCTCACGATGGCGCGCCGTCCCTTGGCGCGCACCATGGCGGCGGTCTCGTCGGCCTCGGCCGCGCGGAGATCGTGGACCATGATGTCCGCTCCGCGGTCCGCAAGTTCGAGCGCATGCGCCCGCCCCATGCCGCGGCCGGAGCCGGTGATGAACGCCACTTTGCCGTCGAGTGAACCCATGGCCGCGCAGAACCTCCGCGATCAACCCGTATCGCACCGCGATACGCGCGCGGTGCGGGAATTCCAGTCAAGCCCCGGGGTGGGGACGAGTCAAGAAAACGCCGCCGGCGCAGGACACCGGCGGCGCCGTCCGTCGTGACGCTGCCTTACGGCTTCGAGAGCAGGGCCGCGCGCTCGCCCAGGAACGAATCGAACGCCGCCGCGAAGGCGTCGAACTCCTTGTCGGTCATGGGGAGCGACAGGTTCACCATGCCGCGCCGCGTCATGTAGATGCCGCGCGAGATCATGTCGAGGTGGAGGATGTCGCGTGCGAGCGTATTGTCCTTTGACACTTCGTCCGGATTGCGCGGCGTCTTCTCCTGGAAGTGGATCGTCATGGTCGAGCCCATGCCGGTCAGGCTGATCGGCAGGCTGCGTTTCTTGACGATGCCCTGGAGGCGCTCGCGGAACTGGTCGCCCTTCTTGTTGAAGGCGACGCAGACCTCCGGCGTGAAGACCTGGCTCAGGCCCGCGTATCCCGCCGACATGGTGAGCTGGTTCTGGTTGAACGTTCCGGCGTGCGGCCAGGCATCGGGGCGGCGCGGGTCGAAGCGGTCCATGATGTCGGCGCGTCCGCCAAAGCCGCCGAAGGACAGGCCGCCGCCGATGTACTTCCCGAAGGAGGTGAGGTCCGGCTTGACGCCGTAGATCTCCTGGGCGCCGCCGGGGGCGAGCCGCGAGGTCACGACCTCGTCGAGGACGAAGAGGACGCCGTGCTTCTGCGTCTCCTCCCGGATCGCGTGAAGGAACGCCTTGTCGGACGGCAGGCATCCCGCGCCGCCCATCATCGGCTCGACGATGACGCAGGCAAGATCCTTGGCGTTCGCCGCGATCAGCTTCTTCGTTCCCTCGATGTCGTTGAATTTGCCGTAGACGAGGTCGAAGGGAACGTTGGTCGGTGAGCCGCCCGGGCGGGCCGAGATGACGCCGCCGTGATAGCCGTGCTCGAAGACCATGATCTTGGAACGGCCGGTGAAGGCGCGCGCGGCGACGAGCGCCATCAGATTGCCTTCCGTGCCCGAATTGGTGAAGCGCAGCCGGTCGAATTTCCAGCGCTTGCAGACTTCCGTCGCGAGCTTGACCTCGACCTCGTTATGGCCGCCGAGCACGATGCCGCGCTCGAGCCCGTCCTGGATCGCCTTCTTGATCACCGGATGGGAGTGTCCATAGAGACCGGCGGTGTATTCGCCGAGGAAGTCCATGTAGGTGTGGCCGTCGAGATCGGTGACGTAACAGCCCTCGGCCTTGGCGATGGTGAGCGGGTAGGGCGCGTAGAAGAGTACGGTCCGCGTGTTGCCGCCCGGCATGGCGCGGCAGGCCGCCTCGAAATTGGCCTTGCTCTTGGGATTGGCGGTCGCGAAGCGCTGTTCGGCTTCGAGAACGGCGGCTTGCAGGTCGTAATTGCGCGTGCCTTGCAGGTTCATGGGCGCTCTCCCGGGTCCGGATTCGACAATATCTTCCTTCGCCCTGCCGACCCGGGTCAAGGAACTCGGGGGGCCGTCGTCGGCAGAGGGCCGTCGTCGATCGACCGCATGCGTGGCGCATTGAAATACCTGGGACTTCTGCCGCGCTTGGCGTGGTGATGCTCGCATTGACACGGTCAGCCGGCGCTCGTTACGGTCGCTCGATCAACCGATTTCATCCGTTCCGTTGGGGGATTCCATGAGCGACGGCGAATTCGCGGGCCAGGTGGCGGTCGTCACCGGCGGCGCCCAGGGCATCGGCTTTGCCATCTCGCGCCTCTTGTCCGAGCGTGGCGCGACGGTCTGCCTCCTCGATATCGACAAATCGAAGATAGACGAAGCGGTCGCCAAGTTGAGCAAGGGCGGCGGCAAGGCCAAGGGCTATGAGGCCGACGTCACGAAGGAGCCGACGCTCCAGCGCGCGCGCGACGCGATCCTCAAGGACTGGACCCGCGCCGATGTCCTGGTCAACAACGCCGGCATCTATCCCCATGCGACGATCAAGGAGATCACGATCGAGGCATGGGACAAGATGTTCGACGTCAACACGCTCGGCATGTTCCTGACCACCCGAACCTTCATGGAACCCATGATCGCTCAGCGCTACGGGCGGATCGTCAGCATCATCACCAACGACGCTTACATCGCGAAGCCGACCTTGCCGCACTACGCCGCGGCGAAGGCCTCTGTACTCTCCCTTACCAAGACCTTCGCGCTCGAACTGGCGCCGCACCAGGTGCTCGTGAATGGCGTCTCGCCGGGCGCGGTCGCGACCGAGCGCGCGAAGAGCCAGAGCTGGTTGAAGGAGCGCATCCCCCTCATCCCCGTGCGACGCGCGGCTGAGCCCGAGGACATCGCCGAGGTCGTGCTGTTCCTCGCATCGAAGCGCAACCGCTTCGTCGTGGGCGAGACCGTCATCGCGAATGGCGGCTACACGATGGTTTAGACACGGGGACCAGGCACGAGGTCTAGGCGCACATGTGTTGCCTCATCCTTCGACAGGCTCAGGATGAGGCCAGAAGAAGGGGCGGTTAGGGGGCAAGGTCATGGCGGAACGGGAATTCGAGGGGCAAGTCGGAATCATCACGGGCGGCGCGAACGGCATCGGGCTCGCGATCGCGAAGCTCCTGGCCGAGCGCGGCGGCTCGGTCGCGCTGTGGGATGTCGACGGGGCCAAGGTGGCGTCCGCCGCCGAATCGCTCTCTCGAGCGACCAACGCCAAGGTCAAGGGCTACGCGGTCGACGTGACCGATGAGCCGGCGATCCTGAAGGCGCGCGATGCGACCGTGAAGGACTTCGGACGCGCGGACGTGCTGGTCAACAACGCCGGCATCTATCCCCATGCGACGATCAAGGAGATCACGCTCGAATCCTGGAAGCGCATGTTCGACGTGAATACGAAGAGCATGTTCCTCGTCACGCGCGCGCTCATGGACCAGATGGTGAAGCAGCACTATGGCCGGGTGGTCACGATCGTGACCGAGGATGCCTACATCCCGAAGCCGACGATCCCGCACTATGCGGCATCCAAGATCGCCCTTCTGTCGCTCATCAAGACCTTCGCCCTCGAACTCGCTCCGCACGAGGTGATCTGCACCGGCGTCTCGCCCGGACCGGTCGCGACCGAGCGCGCGAAGAGCCAGAGCTGGCTTGCCGAGCGGATTCCGAAGATTCCCGTGAAGCGCGCGGCCGAGCCCGAGGACATCGCCGAGGTCGTGCTGTTCCTCGGCTCCAAGCGCAACCGCTTCGTCGTGGGCGAGACCGTCATCGCCAATGGCGGCTACGTCATGGTGTGAGCGGGCCACGCTGCAACGGGACCAGTTTGACCGAGAGCCAGTCTCATTGAGAAGTTGAGCGAGGGAGCGTCACCATGGCCAGCAAGAAACCGGCACCACCTGCCTTTGCCTTCGACGACGAGCTGGTCTCGGCCGTCCAGACCTTCATGGGCGTTCCCTATAGCCGCGATCTCTCGAAGAGCAAGGCCGCCATCTTGGGCATTCCCTTCGACTGCGGCCTCCACCCGGTGCGGCTCGGCGCGCGCATGGGGCCCGCCGCCATCCGCGAGCAGTCGGGCCTCGTGCGCCCCTACCAGCCGCCCATCGCCGACTACAATCCGCTGACGGAGCTGGGCGTCGTCGACTGCGGCAATGTGCGCGTCGTGCTCGGCGACACGGCCGAGTCGTTCCGGCGCATCGAGGCTGCCGTCTCCCACATCGTCGACGCGGGCGCGGTGCCCGTCACCTTCGGCGGCGACGGCAGTGTGTCGCTTCCGCAGATCCGCGCCGTGCACCGGAAGTATCCGGACCTCTGCCTTCTCCATTTCGACGCGCACACCGACACTTATCCCGACGTCGCGGGCCAGCAGATCCCCGGCACCAACATCGTCGAGTTCAACCCGGCCACCACCTTCACGCGCGCGGCGGAGGAAGGCGTGCTCGACGTGAAGAACTCGCTCCACATCGGCGCGCGCGGCACGATCTCGATGCAGGGCGTGTTCGACTTCACGCGGAAGCAGGGCTACGAGCTCGTGACGGGCGTCGACCTCATGGACATGGGGTTGAAGGCCGTGCTGGCCCACATCCACAAGCGCCTGGCGGGCAAGCCCGTCTATCTCTGCTGGGACATGGATTTCTTCGATCCCTCCTGCGCGCCCGGCGTATTCACGCCCACCTGGGGCGGGGTCTCGGCGCGCGAGGGGCTGACTTTGCTCCAGGGCCTCAAGGGCCTCAACATCGTGGCGACCGACGTCAACACGCTCTCGCCCCTTCACGACATCGGCGGGATGAGCGCGTTCTTGGCCGGCACCTGCGTCATCGAGTGCGTGTTCTTGGCCGCCGAGGCCGTGAAGACGTACGGGAAGGCCCGATGATCCTCGAAATCGCGACGCTCGATGTGAAGCAGGGGCAGGAGGCGGCCTTCGAATCCGCCTTCGCCAAGGCGCAAACCATCATCGCGAGCATGCCCGGCTATCTCGGCCACGAGCTTCAGCGCTGCCACGAGACGCCCCATCGCTACGTCCTCCTCGCGCGCTGGAAGACGCTCGAGGACCACACGGTCGGCTTCCGCACCTCGCCCCAATACCAGGAGTGGCGCGGCCTTCTTCACCATTTCTACGATCCACCGCCGCGCGTCGAGCATTTCCGGGACGTGACACCCAAGCGGTGAGCGTGCAGCTGGAGGGAGCGTTGCCATGACCGCGCGCCCGAACCTCGTCGAGATCGATGGACGCCGCCTGTGGAGCACGATTCTCCGCTCGGCCGAGATCGGGCCGGGCAAGAAAGGCGGGCTGCGGCGCCTCGCGCTCTCGGACATGGACAAGACCATGCGCGACCAGTTCGTCGCCTGGTGCCGCGAGGCGGGGTGCGAAGTCTCGGTCGACCGGGTCGGCTCGATCTTCGCGCGGCGCAAGGGCCGCGACAATTCGCTTCCGCCCGTCGTCATCGGCAGCCATCTCGACACGCAGATCGCCGGCGGGCGCTACGACGGCGTTCTCGGCGTGCTCGCCGGCCTCGAGATCCTGCGCACGCTCAACGATCGCGGCATCGAGACCGAACGTCCGGTCGAGATCGTGTCCTGGACCAACGAGGAAGGTGCGCGCTTCACGCCGGCGATGACGGCGTCGGGCGCCTTCGCCGGCGTGTTCACGGCCGATTACGCGCTCGGCCTCAAGGACGATGACGGCATGAGCTACGGCGAGGAGCTACGCCGCATCGGCTATGCCGGCGATGTTCCCGTCGGCGGCCGCGCGCTCGATTCCTATTTCGAGCTGCATATCGAGCAGGGCCCGATTCTTGACCGGGAAAATCTGCCCATGGGCATCGTCGTGAAGGGCTACACCTCCTTCGGCTGCCTCGTCGATGTCTTCGGCGAAAATGCGCATACGGCCGCGACGCCCATGGACAAGCGGCGGAACGCGCTCTACGGCGCCTCGCTCCTCGTCGCGGCCGTGCATGCGATCGGTTGGGACCATCACGCGACGGACGGGAAGGGCAACGCCTCGCGCCTCGTCTGCTCGCCCAACAAGTTTGGGATCATCCCGGACTATGCGCAGGTGGCTCTCGACGTCCGTCACCCCGATCCGGCGACCGCGGCCGCCATGTTCGAGGCGTTGAAGGCTGCGATCGGTGAGAGCGCTAAGCGCGCCAATGTGGCGATGACGATGGTGACGAGCTGGTCCTTCGGCAACGAGCGCTTCGATCCCGATTGCATCGCGCTCGTGAAGGACGCGGCTGCTTCGCTTGGAATCCCGTGCCGCGAGATGATGAGCCAGGTCGGCCACGACGCCTATTACATCAGCCGCGTGGCGCCGACGGCCCTCATCTTCACGCCGTGCAAGGACGGCATCAGCCACAACGAGGCCGAGCACACGACTCTCGACGAGAGCGTGCCGGGCATCAACGTCCTCTTGAACGCGGTGATCGCGCGGGCCAACCGCTAGAGGCGCGCGCAGGCGCTAGCCGAGGCTGTGGCTCGGCTCGACGGGCTCGTGTTCCTTGATGGTGGCGTCGGTCGCGGCATCGACCTCGAGGAGGAGGACGGGATAGCCCCAGACGTTGGCGATGTGCTGGAGGACGCGGCGCGCATCGCCGGCCTCGAGGATCGCGCCGTCGAGCACCCGGTGATGGAGGACGAGGTGCCGGTCGCCGGCGAGATCGACGTCGACGATCTGGATGTCCGGCTCGATCGCCGCGATGTCGTAGCATTGCGCGAGCGTCTTGCGCACGTCGCGGTAACCCTGTTCGTCATGGATGGCGGTCACGACGACGTCGGAATCGCTGGGATCGTTCCGGATGGCGAAGAGCTTCATCTTGCGCATGAGATGGGGGCTCAAGAACTGGAGGATGAAGCTCTCGTCCCGGTAATCGGCCCAGATGCCGCGGAGCGTCCCCCACGGGTCGCCGTTGCCGGCGAAGGCCGGGAACCAGGCGCGGTCTTCCTCCGTCGGCGCCGTCGCGATGCGCGCGATGTCGCCCATCATGCCGAAGCCGAGCGCATAGGGGTTGAGGGATGAGAAGCGCTGGTCATCGAAGTCCGGCTGCGCGATCACGCTCGTGTGGGCGTGCAGCATCTCGAGCATGGCGCCGTCGGTGAGGCCGCCCGTCTCGTGGAGGCGCTGCATGATCGCGTAGTGGACATAGGTGGCGCAGCCCTCGTTCATGACCTTGGTCTGCTTCTGGGGATAGAAGTACTGGGCCAGGTTGCGCACGATGCGCAGGATCTCGCGCTGCCAGGTCTGGAGCTTGGGTCCGGTCTTCTCGATGAAATAAAGAAGGTTCTCCTCGGGCAGACGGAGAAGCTTCTTCCGCTCGGCGATCTCGTCGCGCGAGGCGGCGGCGGCGGACGCCTTGGGCACGGTGCGCCAGAGGTCGTTGTAGATGCGCTCCTGGTGCTCCGCCCGCTCGCGCTCGCGCTGCTCTTCCTGGCGGAGATTGAGCTTCCTCTTGCGCGGATAGCGGTGGACGCCGTGGTCCATGATCGCGTGCGCGGCGTCGAGCACGCGCTCCACCGCCTCGTGGCCGTGACGCTCCTCGCAGCGCGCGATATAGGTCTTGGCGAAGTCCATGTAGTCGAGGATGCCATCGGCATCCGTCCACTGGCGGAACAGGCTGTTCGACTTGAAGAAGTGGTTGTGGCCGAAGGCGGCATGCGCCATGACGAGCGTCTGCATGGCCATGGAGTTCTCCTCCATGACGTAGCTGATGCAGGGGTTCGAGTTGATGACGATCTCGTAAGCAAGGCCGCGGAGGCCCTTGCGGTAGAGCGTCTCGTCCCGCGCGAAGTGCTTGCCGAAGGACCAGTGCTTGTACATGAGCGGCAGGCCGATCGAGGAGTAGGCGTCGAGCATCTGCTCGGCCGTGATGACCTCGATCTGGTTCGCGTAGGTGTCGAGGCCGAACTCGCCCTTGGCGATCGCCTCGATGGCGTCGTAGGCGCGGCGCAGCGTGTCGTAGTTCCACTCGGCGCCCGCGAAGAGAGACGGCTGCGTGTCGAGCATGGATGTCATCCTCAGGCCGCCTCGCGCTGGCGCGTGAAGAGGTCGCGGAACACGGGAAAGATCTCGGACCGGGTGCGGACCTTGCGCATGGCGGGGGTGCCGTGGCGCTGCTCGCATTGCCGGTAGGCGCGCCACAGTTCGCTCTCGCCGTCACCCATGAAGCCGGCTTCGTCGCCGACCTCGATGTAGGCGAAGTACTGGCAGAGCGGCAGGATGCTCCGCTCGAGAAGCTCGGCGGCCACCTCGTTGTCGCCCGAGGTGTTGTCGCCGTCCGAGGCTTGTGCCGCATAGATGTTCCAGTCGCTCGCGGGATAGCGCCGGTCGATGACCTCGCGCATCTCCTTGAGCGCGGTCGAGACGATCGTGCCGCCGGACTCTGTCGCGTAGAAGAACGTCTTCTCGTCGACTTCGGACGCCTCATGGGTGTGGCGGATGAAGACGATCTCGACGTGGCGGTAGCGGCGCGTGATGAAGAGGTAGAGGAGCATGAAGAACCGCTTGGCCAGGTCCTTCATGTGCTCCGTCATGGAGCCGGAGACGTCCATCAGGCAGAACATGACCGCCTGAGTGACGGGCTTCGGCACCTGCTCGAATCGGTTGTAGCGCACGTCGACCGGATCGACGTAGGGAATAAGGCGGCGGCGCGTGAGCAGGCGTTCGAGCTGCGCCGTCAATTCGGCGAGGTTCGGATCGTCGGCCGACTTCGCACGGACCGCGTCGATCTCGGCCTCGAGGGCCTCGATGACCGCGGTCTTCGGCCGTTTGAGCGCGATGCGGCGCGACAGCGAGTTCCGCATCGTCCGCACGAGGTTGAGGTTCGAGGGCGAGCCCGTGACGGAGAAGCCCGCGCGCGAGGGCATCGAGGCGACCGTCTCCTTGAGCGAGGATTTGGAGAGGTCGGGCAACTCGAGATCGTCGAGGAAGATGTCGAGGAATTCCTCCTTGGAGAGGACGAAGCGGAAGTCGTCGGACCCCTCGCCGTCGGGGCTGCCCTCGCGTCCGCCGCCCTCCCCACCGCCAGACGGCGGCTTCGGAATCCGGTCGCCGCGGACGTAGGATTTGTTGCCCGGCAGCGCGTAGCTGTGGGTCCCGTGCTGCGGCGATTTGCGGAAGGTGGGCTCCTTGAGACGCTCGGTCGAGATGCCGATCCGTTCGGTTCCGGCGGCATCGCCGACGCTCCGGCCTGAGGACGCCGTGCGAACGGCCTCCTTGATCTCCTGCCGCACGCGGCGCAGGAACCGCTGGCGGTTGCCGTGGCTCTTGCCCTTGGGATTCAGGCGGCGGTCGATGATGTTCATGGGAGCCCCGATATCCGGCTTGTGGCCGTCCTACCCCGCCTGCTTCACGCGCATGTACCACTCGACGAGGCGCCGGACCTGCCGCTCGGTGTAGCCGCGGCCTGTCATGCGCTCGACGAACTCCGTGTGCTTCTTCTCGGTGTCCGAGTCCTTCTTGGTGCCGAAGCTGATGACGGGCAGCAGGTCGTCGACCTGGCTGAACATGCGCCGCTCGATCACCTCGCGGATTTTCTCGTAGGACGTCCAGGACGGGTTCTTGCCGCCGTTCTGAGAGCGCGAGCGGAGCGCGAACTTCACCACCTCGTTGCGGAAGTCCTTGGGATTGGCGATGCCGGCCGGCTTCTCGATCTTGGACAGCTCCTGGTTGAGAAGCTCGCGGTTGAGCAGCTGGCCCGTGTCCGGATCCTTGAAGTCCTGGTCCTCGATCCACGCATCGGCGTAGTCGACGTAGTGGTCGAACAGGTTCTGGCCGTAGTCGTGGTAGGATTCGAGATAGGCCTTCTGGATCTCGTTGCCGATGAACTCGGCATAGCGCGGCGCCAGCTCTTCCTTGATGAACTCGAGATAGCGCTTCTCCCGCTCCTCGGGGAACTGTTCGCGGCGGATCGATTGCTCGAGCACGTACATGAGGTGCACGGGGTCGGCCGCGATCTCGTTGGCGTCGTGGTTGAAGGTCTGAGAGATCACCTTGAAGGCGAAGCGGGTGCTGATGCCCTGCATGCCTTCGTCGACCCCGGCGGCGTCGCGGTACTCCTGGAGCGGCTTCGCCTTGGGGTCGGTCTCCTTGATGTTCTCGCCGTCGTAGACTCGCATCTTGGAGTAGAGGTTCGAGTTCTCGTGCTCCTTCAGGCGCGAGAGCACCGAGAACCGCGCCATCATCTCGAGCGTGCTCGGCGCGCAGGACGCCTTGGCGAGGTCGGAGCTGCGCACGAGCTTCTCGTAGATGCGCTGTTCTTCGGTCACGCGCAGGCAGTACGGGACCTTGATCACGCAGATGCGGTCGATGAAGGCCTCGTTGTTCCGGTTGTTCCGGAAGTTCTGCCATTCGGCCTCGTTCGAGTGGGCCAGGATGATGCCTTGGAAGGGGATGCCGCCGATGTTCTCGCTGCCGACGTAGTTGCCCTCCTGCGTCGCGGTGAGCAGCGGGTGGAGCATCTTGATCGGCGCCTTGAACATCTCGACGAATTCGAGAAGCCCCTGCGTGCAGCGGTTGAGGGCGCCCGAGTAGCTGTAGGCGTCGGGATCGTTCTGGCTGAACATCTCGAGCTTGCGGATGTCGACCTTGCCGACGAGGGTTGAGATGTCCTGGTTGTTCTCGTCGCCCGGCTCGGTCTTGGTGACGCCCACCTGCTTGAGACGCGAGGGGTAGAGCTTCACCACCTTGAAGCGCGAGATGTCGCCGCCGAACTCATCGAGCCGCTTCGCCGCCCAGGGCGACATGGTGCCCGGCAGGCGGTGGCGGGAGATGCCGTACTTCTCCTCGAGGATCGGACCCATGGTCTCGGGATCGAAGAGACCGAGCGGGCTCTCGAGCACCGGGCTCAGCTCTTTGCCGGCCTTGAGCACGTAGATCGGTTGCTTCTCCATGAGCGCCTTCAGGCGCTCGGCGAGGGAGGATTTGCCGCCGCCGACCGGGCCGAGGAGATAGAGGATCTGCTTCCGCTCCTCGAGGCTCTGCGCCGCGTGGCGGAAGTAGCCGACGATGCGCTCGACCGTCTCCTCCATGCCGAAGAAGTCGGCGAAAGCCGGGTAGAGCTTGATCGTCCGGTTGAGGAAGACGCGCGAGAAGCGCGGATCCTTCGAGGTGTCGACGATCTCGGGCTCGCCGATCGCCGCGATCATGCGCTCGGCCGCTGACGCGTAGGCCTTGGGATCGGCCTTGCATTCCTCGAGATAGTCGAACAGCGACGTCTCGGTCTCCTTGCGGCCTTCGCGGCTGCGCACGAAATGGGCGAAGACGTCGTTCGAAACGGTCAGATCCAGCATGGGATGTTCCCTCGTGGCGACGGTCAATCGGTGGAAGTGCATTGGGGGAGATGCGGCGCAGCCTTCGGGCCAAAAGCGGGCCGGTCCGACGCGATGGGCGTGGAATCGAAGGCGAGGTCAGGGCAGGGGTAGCGCGCGGTCACGGTTGCCGTTCACCTCTGCGTACCTGGCGCGGATTGTTCGGGAAAATGGTTAACAGCTGATGAGGGCTGTTTCAGGGACGCTGAATTCGCGCGTCAATTCAAGGTATTAGAGTGTGCAAAGAAAAAATGCGAGCTTGGCGCCGGCCGGCCTCGAGGCGTGCCATCGGACAAAACGGGTGGTCTTGATCCGCGCGGGCGCGCTCGTCTCTCCGCGCTTGCCTGCGACGGGGCGCGCGTCCTCTCCGCATGTATACGGATGTATCCGGATATATCCGGGTTATCGGCGGAGCGTCGTTCGGCCGCGCGGGCGGCGCGTCCTACGCCTCAGACGATTCCGGCGCTCCGCATCTCGGCGATCTGGTCGCCCTGGAAGCCTAGCTCGCCGAGCACTTCCTCCGTGTGCTGGCCGTGCTTCGGCGGCGGCGTGCGCACCGACGGGCCGCCATGGGCATAGGTGAAGGCCGCGACCGGCACCGTGACGTTCTTGCCGACGCCCGGGACTTCGCCATGGGTGTGAATGACGGCGCGATGCTTGAGCTGCGCTTGAGCGAGCGCCTCGGGCAGGGTGTGGACGCGCTCGGCCGGCAGGCCGGCCTTGTGGAACAGGGCGACCCATTCGTCCGCGGTCTTGGTCTTGAAAATCTCGCCGAGCACCTTGGCCTGTTCGTCGTGGCGGTCGTTGATCTCCTCGAGACTCGCCGCCTGGGCCATGTCGGGACGGCCGAGCGCCTGCCACATCCGTGCCTGCTGCCGGACGGTCCACGCGCCGATCATGAGCATGCCGTCCTTGGTGTCGTAGCAGGCGTAACCGGCATTCTCGCTGTCGTTGCCCGAGAGCGTGGGCGCCTGGCCGCCGTTCAAGTAGTCGGTCACGGTCGAGGCCATGAGCATCAGGGCCGAATCGAGCATGGAGACGTCGATGTGCTGGCCCTTGCCCGTTCGCGAGCGTTGGAAGAGGGCGCAGGCGACCGCATAGGCCGCCATGGTGCCGCTGCCGTAGTCGAGCACCGGCGGGCCGACCTTGACGGGCGCGCTGCCCGCAAAACCGGTCGTGGTCATCATGCCCGAAAGCGCCTGGATGACGTTGTCATAGGCCGTGTGGCCGGCCTTGGGACCCTTCTGCCCGAAACCGGTCATCGAGCAGTAGATGAGCCGCGGATTGATCTTCGACAGGTCGTCGTAGCCGAGGCCAAGGGCGCCGAGCGCGCCCGCCCGGTAGTTCTCGATGAGGACGTCCGAGACGGCCGCGAGGCGCTTCAGGATCTCGCGGCCCTTCTCGCTCTTGAGGTTGAGGGTCATCGCGCGCTTGTTCGAGTTCTGCGTCAGGTAGCCGTTGCCCATGAGGGTCCGGTTCCGCTCGCGCACGCTGCCCGCCTCGCGCACCATGTCGCCTTCGCCCGGCTGCTCGATCTTGATGACGTCGGCGCCCATCACGCTCAGCTGGTAGGCGCAGAACGGCCCGGCCAGCACATGGGTCATGTCGATGACTTTGACGCCTTGGAACGGCTGCATGGTGGGTGGGTCCTTTTCGTGGGGTGATCGTGATCGCGTCGTCTCTGCGGCGCCGGGCCCGATCGGAGCGGACAGGCACTCCGCTCCCGGGCAAAGGGGAGCGGAGGATCGGCGTTGACCGGAAGCGCCCTCCGCGGGCCTTCGCCCTGTCAGAGGATGATGAACGTCTTCCGCGTGGTCTCGATGATCTCCCAGGTCCCTTGCGTGTTGGCCGGGAAGAATACGGCGTCGCCCGGCTCGATGTCGAGCGTGGTGCCGGAATCCGCGTGGAATTTGCAGCGCCCCGCGATGAAATGGCTGAACTCGGCCTCTTTCACTTGGCGGCGGAACTTGCCCGGCGAACTTTCCCAGACTCCGCATTTGGGCGCCTGGTGGCGGACGGTCGAGCGCAGGCGCGGAACCGGCTCGCCCACGGGCAGGCCCGCGGGGCCGCGGTCGTCGAGTTCGCCCGAGGCGAGCTTCACCGGCGCCTTGATGTGGGTGAGCGTGGCGGTCTTGAGTGCTCCCGTGTCCATTCTGATCCTCCCGTGGACAACGGCCCGCCGTGCCGCACGAGGCGACACCGGGCCGTGACATTATCGTGGGGAAAGACTAGCCGCTCGGCCGCTCAGGCGGAAGCGGCTCCCGCCATCTTCTCGGCGATCCAGGCGGCGAAGCGGCTGACGATGAATTCCTGGCTGGAGTACCGTCCCGGCCGGGCGAAGGGCGAGGAGAGACCCCTCTGCTGGAGCGCCAGCACCGCGTTGTCTTCCTCGATGGCCACGTCCCACCGCTCGTAATAGCCCTTCACCAGCTCGGCGAAGTCGGCGCGCGCGGCGGTCGAACGGGGAAAGCAACTCACCATGCCGACGCGGGTCCGGTCGGGTGCCAGCGGCTCGACCTCGAAGAACCACATGCAATCGGTCGTCGCCGCAAACATGAAGTTCGGGAAGACGAGCGTGTAGCGCGTCCCCGTGGCGTTGCGGCCGGTCAAGCCGGGGACGGGCGGCAGCGCCTTGCGGTTGCTGTTCTGAAGGAGCGTCACCGTGCCGAGGTTCAAGGTAAACAGGGTGGAATATTCGCCCGTGACCGGCTCCGGCGGGTCGACCGCGCCGTAGGACGCCGCGAGCGAGGTCGCATGAACCGACTGGAGGTGATAGCCCTCCATGAACACGTCGATGAAGAGCTTCCAGTTGCAGGCGACCTCGAACACGCGCCGGCGGGTCGCCACCATCTCGTCGAGAGACCAGGGCGCATGGAGCGCGGGGCAGTCGCCGAGATGTGCCGCAAGGCTCGGGCCCTTGCCGTCCAGGTTGACGAAGAGGAAGTTGGCCCAGCTTTCGAGCCTCACCGGAATGAGACCGAAGCGCCCGCGATCGAAGTCGCGCGTTTCCTCCATCTCCGGCGCGCCCGTGAGCGTGCCGTCGAGACCGTAAACCCAGCTATGGTAGGGGCACTTGATCGCGCGGCAATGGCCGTCGCCCTCGAGCAACTCCGCACCGCGATGCCGGCAGGTATTGGCGAAGGCGCGAACGGCACCATCGCGGTCGCGGAGGACGATGAGCGATGCGCCCGCGACGCTGCGCACCATGTAGTCGCCGGGTGCCGCGATCTGGTCGGCCCGTCCGACGCATGCCCAATGGGGGCGGAACAGGCGCCCACGCTCGGCCGCAAGCCAAGCCTCGCTCGTGTAGCACCAGGCGGGCAGGCCTTCGGCCTCCGAGACGGGCTGTCGCACGCGCCGGAAGTGTTCGGAGGCGAAGATGTCGGTCGCGCTCATGGGTCCTCTCCCTCGAACCGGCTGGCTCGGCCGAGCGTATTGAGGGGGGCCGGCCTTTGCAACCGGAGCCCTGGAACGGCGCCTGCGGGGGCGGCTCGGCGCACAAGGAAAGTGGTCATCAAGCGTCGGGATTCGTGCCAACATAGCGAAAGTGGCGCCCCCGAAGGCGGGCGCCCATCGCAGTCGAGACGGGAGGACAGGTGACATGCTCACGCGCAAGCGAGACAAGGCGGAGACCGAGCTTCTGGCGAAAGCCAAGAAAGTCCTCCCCGGCGGGACCTTCGGCAATTTCGCGGCGGATGTCGTCATCACCGACGGCAAAGGCGGCCGCGTGTGGGATGCGAGCGGCAACGAATATGTCGACTACGTCCTGGGCTCGGGTCCCATGCTCGTCGGCCATGCGCACCCCGAGGTGCTCGAGGCCGTGCACGCGCGCCTCAACCGCGGCACGACCTTCTTCGCGAACAACGACGCGGGCATCCTCCTGGCCGAGGAGATCGTCAGCGCCGTGCCCTGCGCCGAGAAGGTGCGCTTCACCAGCAGCGGCTCCGAGGCGACGCTTTACGCCATGCGCGCCATCCGTTCCTACCGGAAGCGCTCGAAGATCCTCAAATTCGAGGGCGGCTTCCACGGCATGAACGACTACTCGCTCATGAGCCTCGCGCCCACGCGCCGCGGCAACGGAACCGATCCCGTCCCGAGTTCGGCCGGCATTCCCGATTCGCTCCGCGACGAGGTGCTGATCGCGCCGTTCAACAACCTCGAGATCGCGACCGCGATCATCGACCAGCACCATGACGAGTTGGCCGGCGTCATCGTCGAGCCGTTCCAGCGCGTGATCCCGCCGAAGCCGGGATTCCTCCAGGGACTCCGCGACGTGACGGCGCGCCACAAAGTGCCGCTCATCTTCGACGAGATCGTGACCGGATTCCGTTTCGCCTACGGCGGTGCGCAGGAGTTCTACGGCGTCGTCCCCGACATGTGCACATTGGGCAAGACGATCGGCGGCGGCTTCCCGCTGGCCGCCGTCGCCGGCCGGGATTCGATCATGGCGCATTTCGACAAGGCGGCCTCGGGCGAGGAAGGGTTCATGCCCATGGTCGGGACCTTGAGCGGCAATCCGATCGCGGCGACGGCCGGACTCGCGACGCTCAAGATCCTGAAGCGGCCGGGCTCCTACGAGAAGATCTTCGCGACCGGGCGCACCCTCATGGCCAATCTGTCGAAGGCGCTCAAAGCGGTCGGCATTCCCGCTCAGGTCGTGGGCGAGGGCTGCATGTTCGACGTCGTGCTCACGAACCAGTCGATCGTCGACTATTGGTCGAGCAAGAGCGGCGATGAGTCGAAGCAGAAGCTCTTCGACAAGATCCTGCTCGACAACGGTGTGATCAAGGGCAACTCGAAATTCTACGTCTCGCTCGCCCATGACGAGGCCGACATCGCCACGACCACGAAGGCGTTCGAGGCCGCGGCCGAAGCGCTCGCACAGAACAAGGCGGCGTGAGCGGACGCACGCGCCGCTGCCGCCGCCTGCTTCGATTCGCATCCTCATGCTTCGACGGGCTCAGCATGAGGAACGCCTTTCGTCCTCATCCTGAGTTTGTCGAAGGATGAGGACGCTGTAACTCGAATTATGACGCGGCGCGGCGGTTTCTCGGACTCTACGCGTCCTTCCCCGTGTAGCCCTTGAAGGCCGGATCCGAGTTCTTCTGGTGGCCCGGCATCGAGATGCGGAATTTGCACATCTTGTCGCCGCGCGTCTTGATGGCCTCGAATTGCACGATCATGTCCGGGTGGTAGCGCCGGTAATAGGTCGGGTGCAGCTCGTAGTCGTAGAGATAGCCGAGGTCGAGCGCGCGCTTGCCGAGTCCCTCCCATGCCGAGGCATAGGGGCACTGCGTGCAGTCCTGGTGCCAGGTGCCCTCGTTCAGGAGGCCCGGCTTGAACTTCCAGATCGAGATGAGCTGCCCGTCCCAGTGCTCCATGAGCGTCTTGACGTTGAGCTCCCACCCGGCCGCGGTGTGGGCGGCCTTCTGGCGATCGGCGCGTTCGAAGGCGAGGGCGCGCACATGCTCGCGAAGCGCCGCTTCGCCCAGCATGTCGAGCTGTTTCGTCTCCTCGTCCGCGCAGAAGAAGTAGAGGGCGCCGTTGTTCATCGAGGTGCGGCGCGCGACCTCGACCGATTCCTTGAGGCGGTCGAAGAGCTTCGAGTGAACCGGACCGCGCGGGCCGTCCTTGGCGGTCGGCGCCGTGATCGTGAAGGTCCACGGCCGCTTCAGGTCGAGTTTCGAGGTATCGAAGGCGATCTTGACGCCGAGCCCTTTGGCGATTCCCGGCAGCACCCCGTCGTAGTAAAGGCGCGCGAGGCGCACGCCGTCCTCGTACTCGCGCCAGCGCGACCAGTCGGGTGAATCGCGAAAGGTGATGGTGACCGAGCGGTCATTGCCCTCGATCGTGCCGGATCCCGTTTCGGTCAGCATGTGGAGGTCGGCCATGTCCCACTGCTCGACGATGGCGCGTGCCGTCGCCTTGGCCCGCTTCTTCTTGAGCTTGTCGCGGATGAGGTCCGCGCGGTACTGGCCGTAGCGGTTGAGCGCCTTCATCGCGACCTTCTCGCCCTTGTCCATGAAGCGCTTCAACGGCCCGCCGCCGAAATGGCGATGGAACATGGCCTGGAATTTGAGGAGATCGCTGCAGCTCGACAGTACGCCTCCGCGATCAACCCGTTCGTCGAATCCCATTCGTCAGTCCTCCTCGGTACTCTGCTCTAAGGTCAGCGATGATGAGCGGCGCGCGCCCGCTCGAGGGAGCGTTCAGGCCGCGCGCGCATTGGCGCGAACGCCGTCTGGCTTGTGCGCGGTGGTGGTGACGCCGAAGATCTGGTCGAGCCACCAGTTGTGCAGCCAGTTGATGCCGATCTCCTCCTGGCTGAGCCGTCCCGGCACTGCCTGCGGGGAGGCGAGGCCACGCTGCACCGCCTCCTCGATCGCGTTGTCCTCGTCGGTCGAGACATCGAGCCGGTCGTAGTAGCGCTGGGCCACCTTGGCGAAGTCAGGGCGCTTCGCCGCATCCTTGTGGAAGAAGGAATTGACGACGAGCTTCGAGCGGTTGGGCGCGAGCGGGTAGACCTCGAGCGCCCAGCCGCCGTCGATGCAGAAGCCGAAGCAGACATGCGGGTAGACCGTCGGATGGTAGCTGCCGTTCTTGAGACGTCCCTTGAGCGTCGGGACCGCATCGAAGCCGGGCGGGCCGTCGACCCCGCCGACCATGAGGCGCGTGCCCGCATGCTCGCAGTACGAGCCCACCCAATAGCCCGTGCCATGCTCGTAGATGGCGGGGGCGGCGTATTTCTCCGAGATGTCGAGGAGCGTCTTCGGGTGCACGGTGCGGATGTGCGCCTCGTCGTTGAAGTTCTCGATGATGATCTTCCAATTGCAGGCCAGCTCGTATTCGCGCCGGCGCGTGCAGGTCCAGTCCTCGAGGCCGTAGGAGGCGACGAGTTCCGGCAGGTCGTCGAGCCATTCCATGAGGCTCGGGCCCGAATCCGACGGATTCAAGAACATGAACCCGGCCCAGGTCTCGAGCCGGATCGGGATGAGGCCATTTTTCGCCTTGTCGAAATCCTTCGTCGCCTCCATGCCGGCGGCACCGACGAGCTTGCCGTCGAGGCCGTAGGCCCAGCCGTGATAGGGACATTTGAGCGCGGCCTTGCAGTTGCCGTCGCCGGCGCGGACGATCTCGGCCCCGCGGTGGCGGCAGAAATTGGCGAAAGCCCGAACCTTGCCGTCGCGCCCGCGGAGGATGATGACCGGCGTCCCCGCATAGTCGAAGGCCGCGTAGTCGCCCGGTTTCGGCACCCGGTCGACATGTCCGACATAGCCCCAGGACCGCTTGAAGATGCGCTCGATCTCGAGGTCGAACCATTCCTTGGAGGTGTAGCACCAGGGCGGCAGCGTCTCGGCTTCGAGCGCGTGGCGGCGGACGCGGTTGAAGTGGCGGGCATCGAGAACGTTATCCGGCTGGTGCATGATCTTTCCCCGTGAGGCGGACGAACGGCCGATTTTAGCGGATCGGCATGCCGAGTTCGAGGCGCTCCGGCACGGCCGGCCGCGCGAATTTCCGAGGGGCCGTCGAGGGGGCTGATGGATGGTGCCGCCCTCGTCGAAAACCTCTACGAATGGTCTCGAAAGAACGTTCCGTCGAATGCGAGGGGTGGATGGGTGTCTCCGAGACCACGCCGGCGTCGACGCCCGGTCATGCGCAAGGCGCGGCCGACCATGGCATCGGCTTCCGCGAGGCGGTCTGGGTTTGGGCGCGGATCGCCGCTTTGAGCTTCGGCGGGCCGGCGGGTCAGATCGCCGTCATGCACCGCATCCTCGTCGAGGAGAAGCGCTGGATCGGCGAGGGGCGGTTTCTCCATGCGCTCAACTACTGCATGCTGCTTCCGGGGCCGGAGGCGCAGCAGTTGGCCACCTACATCGGCTGGCTTCTCCACAAGACGCGGGGCGGCCTCATTGCCGGCACCTTGTTCGTTCTGCCCGGCTTCGCGGCGATCATGGTCCTCAGCTGGCTCTACGCAAGTTTGGGCCAGGTGCCGCTCGTCCAGGCGCTCTTCTTCGGCCTCAAGGCCGCCGTGCTCGCGATCGTCGTCGAAGCCGTCATGCGCGTCGGCCGTCGCGCCCTCAGGAACAACACGATGGTGGCGCTCGCGGCGGCCGCCTTCATCGCGATCTTCGTCTTCAACCTTGCCTTTCCCGTCATCATCTTCGGTGCCGCCGCGATCGGGCTCATGGGGGCGGCGATGGGGCTTCCGGCCTTCGGCCTTTCCCTCGCGCACGGAAAGGGCGACGCGCGGGCGAGCGAACCCGCTCTCCTCGATCGCTACCTCGACAGCCATAGGCCGGATCACATGACGCCGTCGGCCGCTCGCGCCGTTCGCGTGGCGGCGCTCTGGCTCGTGCTCTGGCTTGGTCCTGTCGTCGTGCTGCTCCTCGCCTTTGGCGCGGATGACATCTTCACGACCATCGCTGTCTTCTTCAGCAAGATGGCGGTGGTGACCTTTGGCGGCGCCTATGCCGTCCTGGCCTATGTCGCGCAGCAGGCCGTCGAGCACTACGGCTGGCTCGCGCCCGGCGAGATGCTCGACGGTCTCGGCATGGCCGAGACAACCCCCGGTCCGCTCATCATGGTGCTGCAATTCGTCGGGTTCATGGGCGCGTTCCGCGCGCCGGGGGCGCTTGATCCGCTGCTCGCGGGCACGCTCGGCGGGATCCTTGCGACCTGGGTGACCTTCGCGCCGTGCTTCCTCTGGATCTTCCTCGGCGCTCCCTATGTCGAATGGCTCCGCGGCAATCGCGTGCTCAGCGCCGCGCTGGCCGCGATCACGGCGGCCGTCGTGGGCGTGATCCTCAATCTCGCGGTCTGGTTCGCGCTCCACGTTCTGTTCGCGGAGCTCCGGCCGATCCGCGCATACGGCATGAGCCTCGACGTTCCGGTCTGGCAGACGATTCAGTGGCCGTCATTGGCTTTCACCGCGGCGGCGATGCTGGCGATCTTCCGCTTGCGGATCGGGATGATCCCGACGCTTGCCGGTGCTGCCGTCATCGGCGTGGCCTATCATGTCCTCGCCCGCGGCCTATGAGTGGGCAAGGACGGGCTGACGTCGCGACGCTCGCCGCGCCTCCGCGTCAGGTGCTGGCCTTCTGCAGCCCGTCCCAGATGCTCTCGACGCGCTTCCGTATGATGAGTGCTTCCTCCCACCGATCCGAGAGCTCGTAGCCGTCCTTCCCCGTGATCGCGTATTCGGGCGGGCCCAGCTCGCAGAGGAAGATGAGCGTGTCGTCGGGCTTCGCGCGCTTCAGCCACCCCCGCATGCCGTACTCCCACCAGTGGGCGAAGACGTCGAACCACTTCTGGTTCTGGGGGAAGGTGATCTGCACCTGGACCTGCTCGCGGCTCGCGATGCGTCCCTGGAAGGAATCGCAGCGGTCGAGGATCCGGTACATCAACTTGTTGTCGTCCTCGCTGATGGGATAGCGGAACTCGCGGTCGACGAGGAAGTGCGAAAGGTCGCCGCAGAGCCTCAGCTCGGGGATCGCATCGACGAGGCGCAGCGTGTCGAAGAGATCGTTGGTGAGGCACGCCCGGTGCGTCTCGTAGAGGATCGGCATGCCCTCCTGCCGCGCCATGGCGAGGCGCTCTCGGATGACGCCGATCATGCCGTCGACCGAGATCGGCATGAGCTGGTCGATGATGTTGACGTATTGCGACCCCATGTCTTTCGCGAAGTGGAGCACGGGGCGCAGGTCTTCGATCGTGCGCGGGAAGGCGTTCAAGAGGCATCCGAGCTTGTGCTTCTTGAAGAGCGGCACGGCCTTCTTGGCCTTGTCGAGGTCGCCCGCCGCGAGGTCGATACAGACGCCCTTGTAGCCGGCCTCGGCGATCATCGCGAAGCTTTCCTCCATGGTGCGCTCCTTGCCGTCCGGCCGGCGGAGCTCCATGGCCCAGAGCGATTGGTAGATGTCGAGTTTCGGCACGGCGATCCTCCCCTGGTGTCGCGACCCCGGGGCACTATACAGAGAGGGTCGAGGGTGAGGGAGTTGGAACCATGGCGGGTGATGGGGGTCGGGCGCTGGTGTTGTTTTCGGGCGGGCAGGATTCGACGACCTGCCTTGCCTGGGCGCTCGGAGAGTTCGAGACGGTCGAGACCGTCGGCTTCGCCTATGGTCAGCGGCACGCGGTCGAGTTGGACTGCCGGCCTGCGATCCGCGATGGCGTGGCTGGCCTGTCCGAGCGCTGGCGGGCAGGGCTCGGGCCCGATCACGTTATCGATCTCGCGGTTCTCGGTGCGGTGAGCGAGACGGCCCTGACCCGCGAGGCGGAAATCCGGATGACGGAGGCGGGGCTGCCCTCGACCTTCGTACCCGGGCGCAACCTCCTGTTCTTCACCTTCGCCGCCGCTTTGGCCTACCGGCGCGGCATCAAGAATCTCGTCGGTGGCATGTGCGAGACGGATTACTCGGGCTATCCCGACTGCCGCGACGACACGATCAAGGCGCTCCAAGTGGCGCTCACGCTCGGCATGGACAGGCGATTCGTACTTCACACGCCGCTCATGTGGACCGACAAGGCGGGGACCTGGCGGATGGCGGAATCGCTCGGCGGCGATGGGTTCATCGAACTCGTGCGCACGAAGACGCACAGTTGCTACAAGGGCGACCGATCGAGGCTCAACGACTGGGGCTATGGCTGCGGTGCCTGCCCTGCCTGCGAGCTTCGGGCGCGGGGCTGGGAGGCTTACGCGCGGCGCTGAGCTTATTCGGCGGCGACGGCGACCGGGGGATTGCGCGAGCCGCCGGCCGCGAAGGGCAGGGCCCAGGTGTCTTCCGGTCCCCGGCGCGCCGCGCGGATGACGGCGGCCGATGTCTCGAAGTAGCCCGCCTTCGGCAACGGACGGCCGAGCCGCGCCTCGATCACGCGATGGAGTTCCGGCAGCGCGTGGAACGGCACGCCGGGGAAGGTGTGGTGCGCCGCGTGGTACGGCATGTTCCACAGCGCCCAACGCACGAACCACGGCACGTCGAGCGTGCGCGTGTTCTTCGTCGTGTCGAGCCCGCCATCCTCGAGTCCGAGATGCTCGCCGAGATTCTGGAACTGGTGGAGCGGCTTCGTCGCGAACATGGGCAGCAGCCACAGGGTGACGGCGATCCAACTTTCGAACCACACGGACAGCGCCGCGACGGCAAGATAGGCGGCGAGGTGACCGCGGTGCTCCCACAGCGCATAGCGCCGCTGGCGCTCGGTCAGCCAATGCGCGTAGCCCGGGATCGTCCAGCAGTAGGCCCAAAAATTCTGGAGGCGGTAGTACCAGTAGCCGATGCCCGAGAGAAGGAAGAGATAGCTGCCGAGCGTGTACTTGCCGCGCTGGAGAAGTTCGGCGTCCTTCGTCCAATCGCCGGTGTAGCGGTGATGGGCGAAATGGAACCACGCTTCCCACCACGCGGGATAGATCTGCATGAAGCCGGTGAAGCGCCGCACGGCGTCATTGAGCCAGCGCGAGCGGAACGCGGTCTGGTGGTTGCATTCGTGCTGGGTCGCGAAGAGCGCGTTCAGGAGATAGCCGTGGACGATGAAGATCGGCACGCCCCACCAGCTGCCCCAGGTGAGCCAGAGGGCATAGCCGCCAAGACCGAGGGCGGAGAGGTGGCTCGCGAGCTGGGCCAAGCCCTTGGCGTCCGAGCGCTGCGCCAGCGCCTTCAGCGTCTTCGGGTCGATGAGATCGGTGCGTGAGACCCAGTCCATGGTCGTCCTCGAGCGTGTTTCTGTCGATCGGGAGACTATTATCGGAATACGATAAAGGTAAATGAACATGGAAATATAGACCTATTAGTTCTAATGATATCGAACTATGGCGAAACAGGCACCACGCTTTCGCGGAGCCTTGGGCGACGTCGATATCCGGCTTTTGCGCGTCTTCCGGGCGGTCGCCGAGGCGGGTGGCCTCGCGGCGGCCGAATCGGTCCTCAATGTCGGGCGCTCGACCATCAGCATGCAGATCGCCGATCTCGAGGCGCGGCTCGGCATGCGCCTCTGCCGCCGGGGCCGGGGCGGATTCGCGCTGACAGAGCAGGGCGAGGTCGTGCACGCCGCGACCATGAAGCTCCTCGCGTCTCTCGAGGACTTCCGGGCCGAGGTCAACGCGTCAGAGGCACGCCTCACCGGCGCCCTCAATGTCGGCTTCGTCGAGCACAGCATCCGCCATCCGGGCTTTCGCCTCGATGAGGCGCTGGCCCGCTTCCGGAACCGCGCGCCGGAGGTCCACATCTCTCTCCAGGCCCGGAACGTGCAGGACATCGAGGACGCGGTCATCCACGGCCGGCTCCATGTGGGCATCATCATCCTCCACCGCCGCCGCGCTGGGCTCGTCTATCGCGATCTCATCTCGGAAGTGCAGGGGCCGTTCTGCGCGCGGTCCCATCCGCTCTTCGCGCGCGCGGACGAGACGATCACCTTGAAGGACATCGCGGCCCACGACTATGTCGGCCGCGGCTATGTCGACGAGTCGCGGGCGCGTCAGCAGTATCTCGGGCGCGTGCCCTCGGCGACCGCGCACAACCTCGAGGCGGTGATGATCCTGGTGCTCACCGGCCGCTACATCGGCATCATGCCGACCGACTTCGCCGAGGAATGGGTTCGGCGCGGCGAGATCCGCATGATCGCGCCCGCGCGCACCGCTTATCGGCGCGAGTTCACGGTGATCATGCGGAAAGGCATCCAGCCCACGCCCGTCGTCACCGCGTTTCTCGCGGATCTCTACGCCGCGCACCCGGGCTAAAGCGGCTGCCCTCCGATCCTGTCGACGATCCAGCGCCGGAAGGCGTGGACGATCGGCTCCATATGGGAAAGCCGGCCCGCACGCGCCAAGGGGGAGGACAGGCCCTGGTGCTGCTCCTCGGTCATGACGACATCTTCGTCCGTCGCCGTGTCGAGGCGGCGGTAGTAGGCCGGAACCACCGCGTCGAAATCAGGGCGTGCCCGTGTCTCCCTGTGGAAGAGATGCGCGAGGGTGAGCTCGGTCGAATCGGGAGCGAGGGGATTGATCGCGACATACCAGAGACAGTCGATGTTGCCGGCGAGCAGCGCGCAAGGGAAGGGATAGGCGAAATGCGATCCCTCCGCCGCGACGCCCGTGAGTCCGGGCATGGCCGGGAAGCCTTTGTCGGTCGGCAGGAGGGCGTTGCTGCCCGTGTGGCGTGAGACGATCGCCGCGTGCGACCGCCCGAAGTCGAGCCACACCGGCTCGCCCGGCGTCTCGCCATAGACACCTTTGCCCTTACCCGCCAAGGCTTCCATGCCCGGATCGTAATCGTTGCCGGCGATCGAGGCCGCGTGCACATACGGGATGTGGTACGACTCCATCAAATTCTCGGCATACACTTTCCAGTTGCACTTGACCGTCACGGCGGCGCGACGCGCGACGATGAGCTGGTCGAGCGGGTACCCGTCGAACAATTTGCAGAAATCCCCGAGCGTCTCTTCGAACGGCGGGGCTGCTCTATCCAAAGAGAGAAAGAGAAACGGACCCCAGACCGCCGAGCGAACGGGGTGGAGGCCGTAGTCGGCCTTCTCAAACCCCGTGGTGTGCTCCATCTGCGGCGCGCCCATGAGCTTGCCGTCGAGGCCGTAGACCCAGCCGTGATAGCCGCACTTGATGGCGCGCCGATTGCCATTGCCTGGTGGGACGAGCCGGCAGCCCCTGTGCCGGCACGTGTTGGCGAAGGCGCGAATGGCACCGTCCCGGTCGCGCAGCACCAGGACCGGCACGCCAGCGAGAGTGAGGCTCCAATAGTCGCCGGGATGTTCGAGCCGTGCGACATCGCCCGCGAACAGCCAGGATTTGCCGAAGATGTGCTCCATCTCCGCCGCATAGGCCGCTTCGCTCGTATAGCTCGCGGGCGGCAACATCTCTGCTTCAAGGAGTGGCCGTGCTACGGCTTCGATCGACATGGGGCGTGCCCTTCGGTTGCTGGTTTAGAGATATTTCAATGATTTCAATAGGTTGACTTCAAAATGCCCGCCGGGGCCCGGTCGGAACGAATCGTTGCTGCAGTGCAACATGAAGTGATAAGATTTTTCCTGGTGCCGTCCGGCAGCCACCCCACATGACAGAACCCGCCCCCCCATCGTCTCGTGAATTGAGCGCGCTCGCGCTCGGCGCGCTTGGCGTCGTGTATGGCGACATCGGCACCTCGCCACTCTACACGATGCGCGTCGCCTTCGGAGAGCCGGGCGGCCTGCGGCCGACCGAGGGCAACATCCTCGGCGTGCTCTCGCTCATCTTCTGGTCACTCTTCATCGTCGTCACGCTCAAATATGTCATCGTGATTCTGCGGGCCGACAATCGGGGCGAGGGCGGAATCATGGCTCTCCTCGCGCTCGTCCGGCGCACCTTGCGCAATCGCCCGATGCTGCTGGCGGCGATGTTTCCCCTCGGGGTCATCGGCGCGGGCCTATTCTTCGGCGACAGCGTGCTGACACCGGCGATCTCGGTCTTGAGCGCGGTTGAGGGGCTCCACGAGGCGACGCCGGCATTCGATCCCTACGTCATACCGCTGACGCTCGTCGTGCTGTTCGCGCTCTTCGCCATACAGTCACGCGGGACGGGCGTGGTCGGGCGGTTGTTCGGGCCGGTCATGGTCCTTTGGTTCGTCGTCCTCGCGCTTCTTGGCGCGATTGCGATCGCGCGCCAACCCCAGGTTCTCGGGGCGATCGATCCCCGGCATGCCATCGAGTTCGGCGTGTCGCACCGTTGGCATACCTTCGCGGCATTGGGCGCCGTGATGCTCGCATTCACGGGCGGCGAGGCTCTTTATGCGGACATGGGGCACTTCGGCCGCGCCCCTATTCGGCTCGCGTGGTTCGGCCTCGTCATGCCGTCGCTCGTTCTCAATTACTTTGGCCAGGGAGCGCTGTTGATCGACGATCCGGATGCGGTGCGCAATCCATTCTTCCTTCTCGGGCCGGTTTGGCTTCTCTATCCGATGGTGGCGCTCGCGACGATCGCGACCATCATCGCCTCCCAAGCCGTGATCTCCGGCGCATTCTCGATGTACAGCCAGTCGGTCCAGCTCGGTTACGCGCCGAGGGCGCGAACCGATTACACCTCGGGTAGCCACAAGGGGCAGATCTACTTGGCGAGCGTCAACTGGGCGCTTCTCTTGGCGGTCGTCGCTCTCGTTCTCGGCTTCGGTTCATCCGATCGGCTGGGCGCGGCCTACGGCCTCTCGGTCACGGGCACGATGGCGGCGACGACCGTTCTCGCTTCGGGCATCGCGTTCGGGAGGTGGCGCTGGCGCTTGCCCGTCGTGCTCGCAGTGTTCGGTGCCTTCCTGGCCGTGGATCTGCTTTTTCTTGGGTCCAACGTGCTTAAGATCGCAGAAGGAGGGTGGGTGCCTGTGACGATCGGCGCCCTGGTCTACGTCCTGATGACGACGTGGCGGCGAGGTCGGGACGAGCTTTATAGGCGCTTGCGCGCAGAATCGATGAGTCTCGACACCTTTATCGAGACACTGCGCCCCGATGCCGTGCCGCGCGCCGGGGGCACGGCCATCTACATGGCGCGGACAGGGGATGCCATTCCCCATGCTCTTCTCCACAACCTCAAGCACAATCACGTTCTTCACGAGCGGATCGTCCTGCTGACGGTTGTCAACGAAGACGTCCCGGTGGTTCCCGAAGACGAACGGGTCAAGGTGGTCCACCTGCCGAAGCGTATCCACCGAGTGGTGGTGCGGTATGGTTTCGTCGAGACGCCGGACATTCCGATGGCGCTCGCGCGTTGCGGTACGCAAGGCCTCGACATTGATCTCGCGGAGACAAGCTTCTTCCTCGGACGGGTCAGTCTCGTGCCGGCCGAGCGATCGGCGCTGTCTGGCTGGCGGCGCTATCTCTTCTTCGCCCTGACGCGCAACGCGCTTTCGGCAACGGACTTCTATCGCATCCCGACGAACCGCGTCGTCGAGCTGGGAGCGCAGATCGCCCTGTGAACGAGCCTGGAGGGTCTTGGCCCGCCTCGCGTCGTTCGGGACCGCCCGCTCTTGCCGGCGAATTGCCGCAGCGAATCTCAAAAATGTATTGTATGGCGGTAGGTTAACGGCCCCGCTCGCCGATTTGGGTTGCGCCAGCCTGTGCCTTGCCTGTATCGCTTCAGGCGCTGGCGCCACGCCCACACCCCATGACAGAACGCACTTCCTCACATCCCCAAGGCCTCGGTGCGCTCGCGATCGGCGCGCTCGGGGTCGTCTATGGCGACATCGGGACCTCGCCGCTCTACACGATGCGCGTCGCCTTCGGGGAGTTGAGCGGGCTGAGGCCGATCGAGGCCAACGTGCTGGGCGTGCTCTCGCTCATCTTCTGGTCGCTCTTCATCGTCGTCACGGTGAAGTACCTCGTGCTCGTGCTGAGGGCCGACAACCGGGGCGAAGGCGGCATCATGGCGCTCATGGCGCTTTCGCGCCGCGCGCTCCGCAGCCGCCCGCGTCTTCTGGCCGCGCTCTTTCCTCTGGGCGTGCTTGGCACCGGACTCTTTTGTGGCGAGAGCGTGATCACGCCGGCGATCTCGGTGTTGAGCGCGGTCGAAGGCCTCCATGAGGCAACGCCCCTCTTCGATCCCTATGTCGTGCCCCTGACGCTTGTCGTCCTGATCGCCCTCTTTGCGATCCAATCGCGCGGAGCGGGTGCGGTCGGTCGCTTGTTCGGTCCCATCATGGGCGTGTGGTTCACGACCATCGCGGTCCTCGGCATCGTCGAGATTTTGGACCAGCCCCAGGTTCTTGCGGCAATCGATCCGCGGCACGCCTTCGATTTCGCCGCGGCGCATGGCTGGCACACGATCATCACCTTGGGTGCGGTCATGCTGGCTTTCACCGGCGCGGAAGCCCTCTATGCCGATATGGGGCATTTCGGCCGGACGCCGATCCGCGTCGCGTGGTTCGGCCTGGTCATGCCGTCGCTCCTGCTGAACTACTTCGGCCAGGGCGCCTTGCTCCTCTCGGATCCTGCGGCTGTGCGCAATCCCTTCTTCCTTCTCGGTCCGCCGGCGGTCCTCTATCCGATGGTGGCGCTCGCGACGGTTGCGACCGTCATCGCCTCCCAGGCCGTCATCTCGGGCGCGTTCTCGATCTACAGCCAGTCCGTCCAGCTTGGCTACGCGCCGCGCGCGCGCATCGACTACACCTCCGAGCACCGGATGGGGCAGATCTATCTCTCGAGGATCAATTGGGCGCTCCTCGTCGCGGTGGTCGCGCTCGTTCTCGGGTTCGGCTCCTCCGACCGCCTCGGCGCCGCCTACGGTCTCTCGGTCACCGGAACGATGGTGGCCTCGACCGTGTTGGCCGGCAGCGTGGCCTTCGGCAAATGGCGCTGGCGCCCCGTGGCGGTCTTCGCCGTGTTCGGATGTCTTCTTGTCGTCGACCTCATCTTCCTCACATCGAACATCATCAAGATTCCCGAGGGCGGCTGGGTCCCGCTGCTTTTGGGCCTCGCCGTGTTCTTCCTGATGACCACGTGGCGGCGGGGGCGTGCCGAGTTGAACAAGCGGCTGCGCGACGAGTCCATGGGTCTCGACACATTCCTCGAGACCTTGCGCGCGGAGACCATGCAGCGCGTGCCCGGCACGGCGGTCTACATGGCGCGCATCGGCGACGCGGTTCCCCATGCGCTCCTCCACAATTTGAAGCACAACCGCGTTCTGCACGAGCGCGTCGTCCTTCTCACCGTCGTGAACGAGGACATCCCCCGCGTCGCGGACGACGACCGGGTGGACGTGACGGTGCTGCCCAAGCGCTTCTACCGCGTCACCGTGCACTACGGTTTCACGGAGCCGCCCGACCTCCCGCAGGCGCTCGCGCGCTGCGCCTCGCGCGGGCTCGACTTCGACATGATGGAAACGAGCTTCTTCCTCGGCCGCGTGACCTTGGTTCCCGCCGAGCGCTCAAGCCTCTCGACGCTCCGCCGGCACGTCTTCTTCCTTCTCACGCGGAACGCGCTCTCGGCGACGGACTTCTATCGCATTCCGACCAATCGCGTCGTCGAGCTCGGGGCGCAGATCGCATTGTGATCGGCGGCTTCCTTGCCGGCCTCGCGCGCGGCGGCTAGCATTTGCCGCGCGGGCGGAGGCAGCATGTACTATCTCGGGGTCGATACGGGCGGCACGTTCACGGACTTCGTGGCGCTCGACGCGCGTTCGGGCGCTGTCCTCACCTTCAAGGTGCCCTCGGTCCCTTCCGATCCGGCCCAGGCGGTCAGGGCCGGCTTCGCGCGCCTCAAGGCGCGACACGGCGTCGAACCCAAGGACATCGCGCGCTTCATTTACGGAACCACGGTCGCGACCAACGCCATCTTGGAATTGAAGGGCGCGCGGACGGCACTCGTCGCGACCAAAGGGACGCGGGACGTGCTGGAGATCCAGCGCATGTGGCGTCACCGGCTTTTCGATCTGTCGCTCGAGAAACCGGCGCCGCTCGTCAGGCGCCGCGACCGTTTCGAGGTGGATGAGCGCATCGGCGCCCACGGCGAGACGGTGCGGGCGCTCACCGCCGCGGAGGCCGACCGGGTCGCAGGCCTCGTCGCGGGCGACGGCTACGAGGCCGTCGCGGTGTCATGCCTGTTCTCCTTCCTTGACCCTGGCCATGAGCAGGCGATCAAGGCCGCGATCGAGCGGACGGCGCCCGGCCTCCACGTCACGATCTCGTCCGACGTCTCGCCCGAATTCCGCGAGTACGAGCGCACCGCGACCACGGTCATGAACGCCTATGTGATGCCGAAGATCCACCATCTTGCGGCGCGGCTCGAGGACCTTCTCTCCGAACTCGGCTGCGCGGTGGGCTTGCGCATCATCCAGTCGAATGGCGGCCTCATGAATGCGGAGACCGCGCGGAAGTTCCCGGTCAACACGCTCCTCTCGGGTCCCGCGGGCGGTGTCGTGGGTGCGGCCGGTGTAGCCAAGGCGGCCGGGGTCGACAAGATCATCGCCATGGACATGGGCGGCACGAGCCTCGACATCAGCCTCGTCGAAGGCGGGCGCGTGACGCTGTCCTCCGAGGGGCGGCTCGCGGGCTTTCCCGTCAAAGTGCCGCAGGTCAACGTGCACACGATCGGCGCGGGTGGGGGCAGCATCGCGCGCGTCGTCCTGGGCGCGCTCAAGGTGGGACCCGAGAGCGCCGGGGCCGCGCCCGGCCCCGCTTGTTACGGCCGGGGCGGGGTCGAGCCCACGAGTACCGATGCCGCGGTCGTGCTTGGCTACATCGACCCCGGCTATTTCGTCGGCGGCGAGATGGGGCTCGATGTGGACGCCGCGAAGCGCGCGATCCGTACGAGAGTGGGCGAGCCGCTCGGTCTTTCGGACGCGGACGCGGCGATGGCCATCGTCGAGGTGCAGGTCGCGAACATGGTGACGGGCATCCGCGAGGTGTCGGTCGCCAAGGGCCACGATCCGCGCGAGTTCGCGCTCCTCCCGTTCGGCGGCGCGGGCTCGCTCTACGCCGGGCTCATCGCCGAGGACCTCAAGATGCGCCGCATCTTCGTGCCGATCGAGCCGAGCGTCCTGTCGGCCTTCGGCATGCTGCTGACCGACGTCAAGTACACGCGCTCGCGCACCCGGCTTCTCGAACCGGGCGAGGCGACAGCGAAGGAGATCGCGCGCATCTTCGCCTCGCTCGACAAGGAACTCACTTCGGCGCTCAAGGCGGAGGGATTCACGGGCCGCCAGGTCCGTCTCGAGCGCAGTTGCGACATGCGCTACAAGGGCCAGGCCTACGAGATCAACGTGCCCGTGCCCGCGGGCACCGTCACGCGGGAGAAGGCGCGCGCTCTGGCGGCGCGCTTCCACGCGGCGCACCACGCGGCTTACGGCCAATCCTCGCCCGGCGAGGCGGTCGAGATCGTCAACTTCCGCGCGACCGGCACGGGCCTCGTGCGCAAGGCCGACATCAAGCCGCGGGATGGGAAGGGCGGGCGTACGGCGCCGAAGCCCAAGGGCACACGCCGCGCCTATTTCGGCGGCGCCCACGGCTGGCAGTCGTGCAAGGTATATGAGCGCGCGAGCCTCGCACGCGGCATCCGCCTCACGGGGCCGGCGATCGTCGAGGAGCCGGGTGCCACGATCGTCGTCGTCCCTGGGCACAGGCTCGGCATCGATCGCTTCGGCAACATGCTGATCGATGTGCCCCTCGCGCGTCGTCGTCGAGTCTGACATGGCGGCGCCCAACGTCATCCGCGATCTCCAGCAGAGAGCGCGCGACGGGCTCAAGGTCGGGCGGTTCGACGATGCTCTCGCGGCCGCGCGGAATCTCCTGGCCTTCTCGCCGGGCGATCCCGACGCGCTGGCGGTCGCGGGCATCGCCTCGCTTCTTCTGGGGCAGGCAGAGCCTGCGATCGCCCATCTCGAGGCGGCCGTGAAGCGCCGCCAGGACATGCCCGTCGTGTGGCTCCATCTCGGCAATGCGCGCAAGACGCTCGGGCGAAAGGATGACGCCATCAAGGCCTACCGCAAGGCGCTCACGCTCAAGCCCGATCTGGCGCCGGCCTCGCACAATCTCGGAACCCTGCTCCAGGAGGCGGGGCAGCACGAGGAGGCGGCGGCGATCTACCGCGCGGCCATCGCGCGCGCGCCGCAGCCGGCCGGCACCTGGCGCAACCTCGCGCTCGCGCTCGAGGAGACCAAGCATTTGAAGGAGGCCGAGGAGGCTTACCGCCAGGCCATCGCCAAGGATCCCGACTGGCTGATCCCGCGGAGCGCGCATATGCGCCTCCTGTGGACTCTCCGCGAGATGGATGCCTTGCTCGCCGCGTGCGACGACTGGCTCGCCAAGCGGCCGGGCGACACCGAGGCGCTTGCCTGGACCTGCCTCGCGCTCGCCGAGAAGGGGGAGGCGGCGCGTCTTGCCGCGCTTCTCGACTTCGACGGTCTCGTCCGCGTCTTCGACCACGATCCGCCGCCCGGCTGGGCGAGCATGGCCGAGTTCCACGCGGCCTTGCGCGCGCATGTCTACGCGCACCCGACGCTCAAAGTGCCGCCCCAGGACCACCCGACCTACCATCACCCCGATCTTGCGATCACGGAGGAGTTGCTCGCGGGCACGCGCGGGCCCATGGAGGGTTATGAGGCGCTCGTGCGTCTCGCGGTCGAACGCTATCGCGCGTCGCTGCCCGCGGATCATCCCGTGCGGGTCCACTGGCCAGCGCGCTGGCGTCTCTCTGTCTGGGCGACCTTGCTCAAGGGCCAGGGCAATCTCGTGCCGCACATCCATCTCGACGGCTATATCGGCGGCGTCTACTACGCGCTCCTGCCGGCCGTCGCCGCGCGCGAGGACAGCGACCAGGCCGCCTGGTTCGAGCTCGGCCGTCCGCCCGAGGAGCTTGGTTGCACGCACATCCCGTCCACGCGCCGCATCCAGCCGCGCGAAGGACGGATGATCTTGTTTCCGTCTTATTTCTATCACGGCACCGTGCCTTTCACGGCGGGCGAGGATCGCATCTCGATCGCCTTCGACGTGGTGCCGGAGCCGTGAGAAAAGACCAGAAGGAGTCGATCCGACGATGAGGCGCAATGTCGATCCGGTGAGCCTCGAGGTGGTGGGAAACTACCTCGTCTCCTCCGTGCGCGAGATGTGCACGACGCTCCGCCGCGCGGCCTATTCGACGATCTTGCGCGAAAGCCTCGATTGCTCGACGGCGCTCTTCGATCCCACGGGCCAGCTCGTGGCGCAGGGCGACCACGTGCCCTCGCACCAGGGCTCGCTCAGCCTCGCCGCGCGCCAGGTCACGCGCGACTTCGACCTCGAGCCGGGCGACGTCGTGATCATGAACCACCCCTACCAGGGCGGCACGCACCACCCGGACATCATGATCTTCAAGCCGGTCTTCCATAAGCGATCGCTCGTGGCCGTCGCGGGCGCGCTCGGCCACCAGATCGATGTCGGCGGCCGGTCGCCCGGCAGCGTCTCGACCGACGCGCGCGACGTGTTCGAGGAAGGGATCATGATCCCGCCCTTGAAGCTCTATCGGCGCGGCAAGCTCGTGCCCGAGATCCTGTCCATGATCGAGAGCAACATCCGCGTTCCCTACAAGACCTTGGGCGATATCCGGGCCGAGATCGCGGCCGTGAACGTGGGCGAGCGCCGCTATCTCGAGCTCGTCGACAAGTACGGCGCGCGGGAACTCAAGGCGATCATCGACGCCAACATCGACCGCTCCGAGGCGTTGATGCGCGCCGATCTTCGCAAGATGCCGAACGGCAGCTATTCGGCGGAAGGCTTCCTCGACGACGACGGCATCGGTGACGAGCCCGTGCGCATCGCGGTCACCGTCACGCTCAAGGACGGCGGCGTCACGGTCGATTTCACCGGCACGAGCCCGCAGATCAAGGGCCCCTTCAACTGCGCGCTGTCCTCGGTGCACTCGGCCGTGTTCTGCGGCGTGCGCTACATGACGAACCCCGCGATCCTCCAGAACGAGGGTTGCTACCGGCC
Organism: Alphaproteobacteria bacterium; assembly: GCA_046349515.1. Classification (GTDB taxonomy): domain Bacteria; phylum Pseudomonadota; class Alphaproteobacteria; order CADEGL01; family CADEGL01; genus JBGPGW01. Next base: position 298,953 of record JAXMCE010000003.1, read on the forward strand.
GATCAAGCTCGTGCTCCCGGAAGGGACGGTCGTGAAGCCGGTGCCGCCGGCGCCGCTTTCGGGGCGGTTCCAGACGCTCGAGCGCATTGCCGACACGATCATCATGGCCTTCAACGAGGCTAGGGGCGCGGATGCGGTCGGCAGCTGCCATGCCTGCATCACGTCCTTCGCGGTCAACGGGCGCGATCCCTCGACCGACCGGCCGTTCGTCGCCTACGAGATCTTCGGCGGCGGCTGGGGCGGCACGCCCACGGTCGACGGGCTCGACGCGACCTATGGCCTCATGGGCAATTGCTACGACACGCCGATCGAGGCGGTCGAGCTCGAATATCCCTTGCGGGTCGAGCGCTACGAACTCGTGACCGATTCGGGCGGGGCGGGGAAGAACCGCGGCGGCATGGGCGTGCAGCGCGACACGCTCTACCTCCACGGCGAGGGCTACTGCACCAACCGCTCCGAGGTGTCGAAGTTCGCGCCGAAGGGCGTGCTCGGCGGCAAGCCCGGCGGCGTCGGCCGCCATGTGATCCGCCGCGCGGGCGGGCGCGACGAGCGCCTGAAGTCCAAGATGACGAATCTCTCGATCAGCGCGGGCGACGTCGTCTGCATGACGACGCCGGGTGCGGGCGGCTACGGCGATCCCTTGGCGCGCGAGGCGGGGCGCGTGCTCGACGACGTGCTCGACGGCAAGGTGTCGATGGAATCGGCGCGGGACGACTACGGCGTCGTCATCCGGAATGGAGAGATCGACGAGGATGCGACGCGCGCGCGGCGCGGGTCGCGCTAGCGAAGGGCCGCGGCCGCGCGCCGCCGCCTGAGGAGCGTCAGCGCCCGCCCGTCGATCGCGGCGAGGCCGAGGCCGATCAAGGCCATGCCCGCGAGCTGGCGCGGCGCGATCGTCTCGCCGAGGATGAGCACGCCCAGGATGATCGCGCTCACCGGGATGAGGAAGGTGACGAGGAGAAGGTTCGTCGCCCCCGCCACGGCGAGGATCCGGAAGAAGATGATATAGGCGAGCGCGGTCGAGGCGAGGGCCAAGCCCACCACCGCGCCCCAGCCGATCGCGCCCGGTAGCGCATGCTCCCACGGCCGCTCGACGAGTGCGGCCACGGGGAGCATGAGCGCGCTCGATGCGGTCACCTGCCCGCAGGCGGTGACGAGCGGCGGCACCGCCTTGAAGCGGCGCCCGAAGATTCCGGCGAAGGCGTAGACGAGCGCCGCCGCGACGCAGGAAAGCTGCGCGAGCGCGTGCGTGCCGAGGCCGCCCAGCACGTCCGGGCCGATCAGCACGATGACGCCCGCGAATCCGGCAAGCACGCCCGCGCCGCGCGGTGCCGTCAGCTTCTCATCGCGCGTGAGGGCGTGTGCCACGAGCACGGTGAAGATGGGCGTCATCGCGTTGAGGATCGCAGCGAGCCCGCTCGCGATCTGCGCCGTGCCCCAGAAGATCAGGCTGAACGGGATCGCGTTGTTCAAGAGCCCCATGCCCAGGAAGGCAAGCCACAGGCGCCTGTCGCTCGGCATGCGGAGCCCCGCCGCGCGCACGATGATGTGGAGCGAGGCGGCCGCGATCGAGACGCGAAGGAACGCCAAGGTGAAGGGGCCGATCTCGGCCAGCGCCACCTTCGCGAAGAAATAGGATCCGCCCCACAGAATGGAGAGGGCGAGGAGCAGGGCCCATTCGATCCCGCCCATCCGTGGTGGTGAGGTGCCTGCCATCGCCTATCGTCCTTTCGCCTGTTCGCGGCAGGACGATGATGGAAGCGGGCTCCGCGTTCTATCCGGCGCTTGCGGTCGAAGTGTCGCGCGAGCGCTGCCCGCTTAGGATGAGCCGTCGCGACCCTGGCCTCGGCGCAGCACGGCGTGGAGGATGATGGCTCCGAAAGTCGCCGTGCCGATCCCGCCGAGCGTGAATCCGCCGAGCTTGAGCGCGAGATCGCCCGCACCGAGGGTGAGCGCCACACCTGTGGTCACGAGATTGCGCACATCGGCGAAGTCGACTTTGTTTTCGACCCAGATGCGCCCGGCCGTCGCACTAATGAGGCCGAAAACGACGATGGCCAATCCTCCGAGCACGGGGATGGGGATGGTCGAAATAGCTGCACCGAACTTGGGTGAGAAGCCGAGCGCGATCGCAAACAGGCCTGCGATGACGAAGTTGAGCGTCGAGAAGATGTGCGTCACGGCCATGACGCCCATGTTTTCGGCGTAGGTCGTGACGCCTGTGCCGCCGCTGGCACCGGCGATCATGGTCGCGATCCCGTCGCCGAGAAACGCGCGCCCGAGATAGGAATTGAAGTCCCGTCCCGTCATGGCGCCGATCGCGCGGATATGTCCCAGATTCTCCGCGACCAGGACGATGGCGACAGGCGCGATGAGTGCCATGGCTCGTCCTTCGAAGACGGGCGCCGTGAAATGGGGAACGCCGAGCCAGTCGGCCGCCTCGATGGTCGAAAATTCGATCGGTTTGCCGTATCCGAAGCCGTTGGCGAGGACAGCATAGACGAGATAGGCCAGCATGCCGCCGAGGAGGATCGGCACGCGGCGTAGGATACCCTTTCCGAAACAGGCAATAGTGGCGACCGCCACGACCGTGAAGAGTCCTGTCCAGGTGTCGAAAGGCGTGCCCGCGATGTTGCGCACTGCGATGGGCGCCAGGTTGAGGCCGATGACGGCGACGACTGCCCCGGTGACGACCGGTGGCATCAGGCGCTCGATCCAAGCGTGGCCGGCGACGATGACGCCCGTGCCGATGAGGGCGTAGACAGCGCCCGCCGCGACGATGCCGCCGAGGGCCAAGGCCAGGTTGGAATTGGGTCCCGGTCCGACATAGCCCGTCGCCGCGATCACGACCGCGATGAAAGAGAAGCTCGACCCGAGATAGCTCGGCACGCGTCCGCCGGTGATGACAAAGAAGATAAGCGTTGCTACGCCCGAGAAGAAGATAACGACGTTCGGATCGAATCCGATGAGGAGCGGGACTAGGCTCGTCGCGCCGAACATGGCGACCACATGCTGAAGCCCCGCAACGATCGCCTGGCCCGCGGGCAGGCGCTCCTCCGGCAGGATCGTGCCCTGGCGCTTCACCGTCCAGTGCGGCAGGCACCACGAGGCGTTCGACGTCATGGGGGGCCTCCTTCTGACTCGCGGCCGCTCATTTCCGTCTCTGAGACTCCGCGAACGATGGCCGCGGCACGGATTCTATTTTCTTGGTCTCAGCGGCGGGATCGCGGGCGCAACCGGTAGGTTCCGCAGGTCCTCGGGGTTCAAGCGAAATGGCACGGGGTATTTGTCCGGATCCCTGTTCTCCTCGGGTTCGGTCGATCGCCAGACGTAGAGACAGGTGGTGCAGGCGTAGAGGCTCCATATCCCCGCGACGGGTGAGGTGCTGCGCACCTCGATTTCCGTTGCCCGACAGCGGGGACAGGCTTGGGGGGCTGTATCGGATTTTGTCGGGGTCATTTTGCCATCCCCTCGATGAGCGTTGCGAGTTTTCGCTTCCACATGTCGGTGGTCAAAGGCCGATCGAGCTCCTCTCCGTAATCGCCCCGAATATCCGGCGCGATCGGCGTCGTCGCATCGATGATCATCTTGTGCACGATGCCGGTGGGATCGCCCGCCGGATCGAGAAGGTTCACGGAGAGATTGGGCAGGATCATGACGTCGTCGGCCGGATTGACCTTCACCGACATAGCCCACATCACTTGCTTGAGGTCGAAGGGATCGACGTCGGCATCGACGACGATCACGATCTTGGCGTAACCGAGGCCGTGGGGTGTCGTCATGGTGCGCATCCCGACCGCCTTGGCAAAGCCGCCGTAGCGCGTCTTGGTAGAGACGACGACCACGAGGCCGTGGGTGTAGAGCGCGTTCACGGCCACGATTTCCGGGTAGGCTTCCTTGAGTTGCACATAGAGCGGAACGCTCGTGGTCATGGCCTGGAGAAAGTCGATCTCGGTCCATGGCCGTCCCACATAGACAGCGTCGTAGATGGGATTCTTGCGGTGGGACACGCGATCGATCTCGATCACGGGGTATTTGTGGCACCCAGAGTAGTAACCTGGAAATTCGCCGAACGGCCCTTCCATCTCGCGTTCGCGAGCAAGAACTCTCCCCTCCAGGACAAATTCCGAACCCCATGGAACATCGAGGCCTTTGGCCGTCTTGACCACCCGATAGGGAGCCCCCTGCATGACGGAGGCCATCTTGTACTCAAGTTGCGTGTACAACATAGGCGTCGCGCTCATCAGGGTGATGATGGGCTCGTTGCCCAGCGCGATCGCAATCGGCAAATCCTCCCCACGTGCCTCGGCGTGAGCCAGGTGGATCGCGATGTCGTGCTGCGGCACCGTTTGAATGCCGAGGCGATTGCGCCCCTTCACCTGAAGGCGATAGACCCCGGCGTTCTCGACGTCGTCGTTGTCCCAATCGTCAGGATCGCGGCTCACCACGCAGGGTTTGTCGATGAAGAACCCGCCATCCCCGCGATTGAGCCGAAAGAGCGGCATGATCTGATAGAGGTTGACGTCCTTCTCGACGACCACGTCCTGCCATGGGGCTTGCGTCACCCGTTCGAGTGTCCCGGGGTACTTCTGATACCGCTCGGCGAACGCCAGGAATTGATCTTTCGGTGCGGCGTCTTTGGGAAGGCCCAGCGCCAAGGCATGATTTGGCCACGATCCGTGGACGTTCATCGCGATCTGAGCATCGCGATAGCCGGCAATGTTGTTGAAGAAGATGGCCGGGCTGCTCTCACCATGTTCCGCGAGGGCGCAGGCGGCCGCCGCGAGGTCAGGCTCCGGCATGACCTGTTCTGTCACGCGCAGCAACTGACGCTGTTGGTCCAGGACGCCGAGAAACTCCCGCAAATCCTTATAGGCTCGCATAACGTCATCCCACCTGCTGTCTTCTCATTGTTGGAGCGCTAACGGACCTTGCGTAACGCGTCGATTTGGCTCTCCCAGCGTCTCAAGACCTCACCCGGCTTATGGAGTTGAAAGGTGATGCCGGTCGTCACATCGGCGTAGGGCGCGATGTGCATGCGCACCTGTTCCACGGTGGCCTCGAACATGGCAAGCGAAATGTCGCTCGTAGCCTTGGTCAGGCACCTAGCGCGCATGCGCACTTCGCACATGCCGCGATCGATCGAGAGCGTCGCTGTCACGCGCCCATCGCGCAGGAGATTGGCGGTCGTCGTCGACTGCGCAAAGACCGCGAACCGCAGCCGCTCCGGGGACATGGCGAGAACGTCTCCCGCGCTGAGCAGCGAGGCATGCGGCCAGCCCGCAGCGTCGACCGTTGAAAGACGGATGGCTTGCGTCTTTTGCAGGAGGTCCTTGCCGTCAAAGTACCGGACGATCTGGTCCGGTATGGTCTTCGACGTGACCGACTGTGGCGGCACATAGGTATGTCCGATGTCGCTCACGGAAACCTCCCTCAGTGACGAACGGCGATCGCGCGAAAGGCGGGGGGATTGTTGGAAGGCTCACCATGCCAGTGTTCCAACTGGAGCAGAGCGAGTCCAAGAAAATCGGAGACTGACCCGCCGCACGGGTAGGGCACCGAACCTTGTTTCTCGGGAGACTCTCGAGTGTATCGATCTCGCCTGATCGAGAGGTGCCGCTGCGTCCCGCTCAATACAGCCAGCGCCCCGTGTCCTCGAGCTCCCAGACCTCAAGCGTGCGCCCGCCCTTGTCTGGCTCGGTCCGCCGCGTCATGCGCACATGGCCGTTCATGATGCGCACGCACATGGCGGGGAAGGCGAAGTGCGCGCGGCGGATTTCCTCCCCGCAATCGGGATCGAAGGGACGGAAGGTGGGGCGCGTGATCGCGCGGCGCTTCTCGCCCAGCCTCTCGACCGTCACCTCTTCCTCGCTGGCCGTGAGGATTGTCGTGAGGAGGCGCGTCAGGTCGTCGATGCTCTTGCCCGTGATGCCGAGCCGCGCCGCGAACTCGTGCACGTACTGCACGGCGACGAGGGAGAGCGCCTGCTCGATCATGTGGCAGGCCGGTTTCAATCCGTAAGCCGTCCAGAGCGCATGCGTCGTCGTCCGCACGTAGCCGGCCGCGTATTTGCGCTTGGCCTTCAGGAGCCGCGCCTCGGGCCACACGGCGGGGTCGAGCTTCGGCGCCTTCGCGGGATCGAACTCGGGCGAGGAGGTGCAGGGCACATAGCGCACCGCCATGTCCGGCGTGATCGGGCGGTCGTACTCGATGAAGTAGCCTTCATCGTAGGGCTCGCCGTCCTGGTAGAACTTCGTGCAGACATAGCCGAGATTGGGGCAGCCCATCTTCTCCGCGTTCTTCGCGTGCCAGGCCTGGAACACGGCGCGCTGCACCTTGCTCGGCACGGCGAGGAATCCGAGCCCGTGGTAGAAGATCGCGGGCTGGGTGTAGCGGATCCACGCCTTCTTCCGCGACTCCTCCGCGTATTCGAGCGTCAGCCCGCCGATCGAGTTGGAGAGGTAGTGATACTTGGCCGCGGCGACGGCGGGCGTGTCGCCCTCGATGCCGAGCTTCTTGAGCCCGTCGAGATAATGCCCCTCCTGGTGCATGCCGAGGATCACGAGCTTGAAGCGCGCGAAGTCGTCGGCGCCGCGCTCGCGCAAGACCATGAGCTGCATGCCGCCGGTCTGCCTGAGCCACACCGTGTGGGCGAGCTCGCAATCGGCGCGAAGCGTCGTGATGTCGGCTGAGTCTTTTGGCATGGCCTGGTCTCCCTGTGTCCCTCGCTTCCGCGTTGGTAGGACTATAGGGGAGGGAGCGCGCGCGCGGAATTAGAAGGCAGCAGACGTCGCGGCTATCACCGGCTCAGGTCTGATTCGCATGGAAAAAAACGGGGCGCCGAAGCGCCCCGCAGCCGTCGATGGTTATCTCTCTTTTCTTTTCAGATGCAGGCCGAGCCACTTGGTCCAGCAGCACTTCGGCCGCCAGAGCGGCCGCGGCGGCGCCCTTAGAAGATCGAGCGCGTGCCGTCCTTCTTCGGCAGGTTGTCGTTGTCCGCCGGGCGCCAGTTGTCGTTGCCCGCGCGCGTCAGGCGAGTCGCGAGCCACGGCACGTCGTGCGGGTGGACCCCGATGTCCTTCAAGGTCCTGATGTCGAGTTCACCGAGCGCCCGCGCTGTCTCCGCCCGGAGCTGCACGCGCCGCAGGTAGTCGACGATGCTGCGGATGACCCGGCCGGCGCCCGTGGCGTCCATCGCCGTGGGCGCGCCGGCGCTAGCCTTGTCCTCCGCTCCGTTCGGACCGGAGGTCCTGTTCAAATCCCTGTTTTCCATGTTGTCCCACCTCATCTTCGAATCCGCGTCGCAGCCGTATCGCTGCGGCGCACAATTTCTTAAGCATATGTAGTCATTGAATTTTGTAATTTCTATGACGCGGTGCGATATAATTTCTCATGTAACTCATGAGAAGAAATCGCCCTTTCTCCCGCGAGATTTTTTTCCCACGCCCGCCCGGTCGCGCCGTGCCGCCATGGCGGCCGCTCCCGCGCCCTCTCCGCGTCGGCGCATGAGAAGAAATCGCGCGCTCTTTGGCGCATGAAAACGGTCGCGTCTGCGTAACGAAGCGCGACGTTCGCCGTCCGGGCTCGGCGGGGGATTTCGCCTAGGCCGTGGGCTTGCCCAGGGGCAAGGCGATCTCGGAGACGTTCAGGCCGCCACCGGCTTTCTCCCGCCAGCGCGTGCCGCGTGCGAGCGTCTCGGCGCTCTCTGCCTTGCTCGGCGCGGCGGTGGGCCGGGCCATGTCCCGGAACCAGGGCACCGCGTACCAGGAACCCTGGTCCTCGAACCAAACGACGGGCTCGGCCTCGTTGAGGGCATCGAGCGAGCGGCCCTGGACGTAGTTGACCGCAAGTTTCAGGTAGTCGAAGCGCCCGGCGGGTACCGCGATCACGTCCTCGAAGACGGTGACATCCTTGGGGTCGTACCAGGCGCTGCCATCGGCGAAGATGCGGCGCTGGGCGAGAAGGGTGATGTCTACGGGCGTGTTGAAGCTCGTCGAGAGGGCATCGCTCGGCTCGTCGAGTGCCGCGCGCCAATCTGTGTCCGCGGCACGGATGCCGTCGCCCAAGCCGTAGCCATGGACCGCGAGCCAGAAGGCGGGCACGTAAATGCGACGATCGGTCGTGTTGGTCGCGCGCAGGACCAACCGCACGAGCGCCATGCCATCCCGCCGTCCGGCCTCTTGAAGCTCGGCCTTGATCTCGAGCGCGCTCGGCTTTCGCCGCGGTGCCCAGAAATCGCGAAGGTAGAACTGAAAGGTGGTCGAGAGCAGCGTAAGGGCGCTGACAACCAGCACGCCCCAGTCCTTTACCCAAGCAAAGTCGTGTGCCATGACCCCCTCCCTTCGCCAGACCCGGAAGCATGACTATAGGAGAGGAATACCGGCATACAGGACGTCAATTGCTTGGCCGCCGACTGCGATCCGTCCCCAGGTCCCGGCCGAAGACGCTCAGGCGGTCTGACGATCGGGTCGCACACAGACTTTCTTTACTTATTCCCTCTTAACTTCACGGGTTATGTCCGCGACCGCGAACAAAGCCGTCTCCGATGGGGCCCAAGGTGCGCTTCGGGCCGAACGGGATCGTTTTGTCGGCTTCGCCTTCGCTGCGGCCGACCTGCTGGTCGAGATCGACGACAAGGGCACGGTCAAGTTCGCGAGCGGCGCCGCCCAGCATATCGGCGGCACGACGTGCGAGGCCTTGATCGGCCAGCCTCTTTCCCAGCTGCTCGGCGAGGCGGATCGCCGGCTTATCGATCACCTGTTGGCCAAGCTCGCGAAGAAAGCGCGCTTGCAGCCCATTCCGGTCCTTCTGGCGAAGGACGGCCAGAAGGCGCTTCTCGGCGCCTGCCGTCTCGGTCAGGGCGGGGCCCGCTACAATTTCACTCTCACGCGCATCATCGATCCGCAATTGGCGGCACCCGCCGATGCCGAGCGCGACACGGCCTCAGGTGCCCTGTCCGAGGACGAGTTCACGGCCCTCGCAGGCCGGCTCGTCGCGTCGGGCGAGGCGCGCGCGGGCAGCGAAATGTCGTTCTTCGAACTGGTCGGGCTCGATGCTCTCCAGCAGCGCCTCGACCAGTCCGCGTTCGAAGGCTTCCTCTCGGAGACGGGCGCCTATCTTCGCGCCAGTTCGGTCGGCGGCGACGCGGTCGGTCGCCTGAGCGACAACAAGTTCGGCGTTATCCACAGCCAGTCGGTCGATGCCGACGAGATCCGAGAGCGCATCCGCTCCTTCGCGCGCGATTGCGACCCGGAGGGCGACGGGCTCGACGTCTCGCGCCAGGGCGTGGCGCTCGATGCCGCCGATCTCAATGACGGCGAGATCGCCGGCGTGCTGGCCTACACGATCAAGTCCTATGTCGAGAGCAAGGACGGCAACCTCTCGATCGAAAGCCTTTCCCAGGGATTCCAGTCTCTCGCCAAGGACACGGCCAGCAAGACCGTCATCTTGAAGCGCGCGATCGAGCAAGGGGCCTTCGACATCGTCTTCCAGCCCATCGTCGCCTTGGCGGACCGCAAGGTCCACCACTACGAGGTGCTTACCCGTTTCAGCGAAGGTGCATCGCCCGCCGAGCTCGTCGCACTTGCCGAGAACGTCGGGCTCATCGAGCCTTTCGACCTCGCGGTCCTGAAGCGCAGCGCCGAGGCGGTGAAAAAGCAGGCTGCCGCCGGCGCCACGGTCGAACTCGCCGTCAACATGTCCGGCCGCTCGCTCCAGAGCCCGACGCTCATCGACGCCGTGCACAAGACGCTCGCCCCGCTCGGCGAGCTGCGCCGCCGCGTCCTCATCGAGCTGACCGAGACGAGCCAGATCAAGGATCTCGAGCTCGCCGATCGCGTGATCCGAAGCTTCACCGCCGATGGCGTCCGCGTTTGCCTCGACGATTTTGGCGCCGGCGCCGCCTCGTTCCGCTACGTGCAGGCGCTGTCCGTCGATTTCGTCAAGATCGACGGCGCCTACGTGCAGAACATGCACCAGAACGAACGCGACACGGCGATCTTGAAGGCCATGGTCGCGCTCTGCGAATGGCTCAATATCGGCACCATCGCCGAGCGGGTCGAGACGGAGGAGCAGGCGGAAAGGCTCAAGGCCTTGGGCGTCAAGTTCGGTCAGGGCTGGCTCTTCGGCAAACCCGCGCGCGACCTTCCCGGATCCCAGCGCGCTGCCGCGCCGCCCGCCGCCCGTCCGGCCTCTCAGCCGGCCTCCCAGCCGGCCGCGCGCCCCGCGGTGGCACAGCCGGCTCCGCGCCCCGCAGCCAAGACCGCAGCCGTCTCCAGCGTCGAGCGCTTGAGCCGGCGCGGCGGTTACGGCGCTCAGCCGAAGGCCAAGGCCCAGCCGAAATAGGCAATGCCGTCCCGACTCGGGGCCGAGCCGGGCTTTCCCAACCAACGATTGCTCAAACCTCGGGACGTGTCTCGCGGAGTGACCGCGCTCTAGGACGTGAGCGGCCGCACGGCGCCGCGCGCGCCTTGGAGCGCGCCCGGCTTCAGTTCGAGGGCGAGGAACCGGTCGCGCTCGACCGGCCCCGGTAGCCACAGTTCGCGGGTCAGCTCCTTCGTGAAGCCAAAGCGGCCGTAATAGGGAGCATCGCCCACGAGGAGCACGGCATCTTCGCCCGCCTCAGCCGCGCGCTTCAGCGCTTCCTCGACGAGGGCACCGCCGATGCCTTGGCTCCAGTGCGCCGGGTCGACCGCGAGAGGGCCGAGCAAGAGGGCCCGCCGCCCGCCGGCACTCACCGTCCAGAAGCGGATCGTCCCCACAAGTTGCCCGCCGGCGAAGGCCACGAGCGACAGCCCACGCTCCGGCGGCCGGCCCTTGCGCAGGCGCTGGCTCGTCTTGCGGTGGCGCGAGGGTCCATAGGCGACATCGAGCAGGCGCTCGACCGCCGTCGCATGCTCTTCCCGCTCGTCCGCGAGCGTGAAGGCGTGGCCGGTCGCAGACCGCGTGCCGCGTGCGTGGCCTTGGGCCGCGGAGGTCTTGGTGCGCGCGTGCCTAGACACAGTAGGTCTTGATCGGCTCGAAGCCATTGAAGGCGACCGAGGCGTAGGTGGTCGTGTAGGCGCCGGCCGCGCGGATCTCGAGCTTGTCGCCGATCGCCAGATCCTCGGGCAGGCGGTAGTCCGCGCGCTCATAGAGGATGTCCGCCGAATCGCAGGTGGGGCCTGCGAGCACGACGGGGCCGAGCGGGCCCTTCCGCGTCGAGGAGGTGATCGGATACTGGATGGCCTCGTCCATCGTCTCGGCGAGGCCGCCGAACTTGCCGATGTCGAGATAGACCCAGCGCTTGCGGTCTCGCTCCGACTTCTTGGAGATGAGCACGACCTCGGTCTGGATCACGCCGGCGCTGCCCACCATCTGGCGGCCGGGCTCGACGATGATGTCCGGGATCCGATTGCCGAAATGGCGCTGGAGGGATTCTTCAATCGCGGCGCCGTAGGCCGGGATGCCCGGGATCGTGCGCCGGTAGCGCGTCGGGAAGCCGCCGCCGATGTTGAGCATGGACAGCTGCACGCCGGCCTCGCTGCACTCGCGGAACAGCCACGCGGCCTGCTCGACCGCCTTGTCCCACTGGCTGGGGTCGCGCTGCTGGGAGCCGACATGGAACGACACGCCGTAGGGCACGACGTCGCGCTTGGCCGCGGCCAGGAGCAGCGTCTTGGCCATGGCGATGTCGCAGCCGAACTTCCGCGAGAGCGGCCAGTCGGCATTCACGCCCGAAGTCAGGATGCGGCAGAACACCCGGCTTCCGGGCGCCGCGTCGGCGATCTTGCCGAGCTCGGCGTCGGAATCGAAGGCGTAGAGCCGGACGCCCCGCTCATAGGCGGCCTCGATGTCGGCCCGCTTCTTGATCGTGTTGCCGTAAGAGATGCGATCGGCCGCGGCGCCGGTCGCCAGCACCATGTCGATCTCGTTCACGCTCGCGATGTCGAAGGACGAGCCGAGCTTGGCGAGAAGCGCGAGGATCTCGGGGGCCGGGTTCGCCTTGACGGCGTAGTAGATGCCCGCGCGCGGCACCGACGACCGGAGGCGGCGATAATTGTCCGCCACCACGTCGAGATCCATGATGAGGCACGGGGTCTGGGGACGTCGCTCGGCGAGGAATCGCTCGATCTTTTTGGTCATTGTCTGGGTACTCCTCTAGCCTGCGCCGTCACGCGACGCGGAAGTTTTTGAACTGCCAGGGGTCGGATTCGTCGACCGCCTCGGGAAACAACACCCCCCGGTCCTTGAGCGGAGTCCAGTCGGAGTAAGCCCCGACCATGTCGCCAAGATAGGGCCCGGCGATTTCAAGAATGCGGGCATGATCCATGCCATCGGCCTCGATGATGCCGACGCGGGGGTTCTGGATCGCCCAGATCATGCCGGCCAGCACCGCCGCCGTGACCTGGAGGCTCGTCGCGTTGTTGTAGGGCACGAGCCGCCGCGCCTCCTCGATCGAGAGCCGCGAGCCGTACCAGTAGGCGCCGTTGGCGTGGCCCATGAGAAGCACGCCCAGCTCGTCGATACCCTTGGCGATCTCGTTCACGATGAGGCGCTTGTTGGACTGGAGCGTCCAGTTCTTGCCCGCGAGCTCGTGGAGCGAGAGGACCGCGTCATCGCACGGGTGGTAGGCGTAGTGGACCGTCGGCCGGTATCGCACCGTGCCGCCCTCGACCAGCGAGAAGTAGTCGGCGATCGAGATCGACTCGTTGTGGGTCACGAGGAAGCCGTGGAACGGCCCCTCGAGCGGCGTCCAGGTGCGCACGCGCGTGGACGCTCCCGGGCGCTGCAGGTAGATGGCCGCGTCGCAGCCGAAGCCGTGGCGCTCGGCGTCCTCGGGGAAGTGGCGCTCATGCGTGCCCCAGCCGAGCTCGGCCGGCTGGGAGCCTTCGCTCACGAAGCCGTCGACCGACCAGGTGTTAACGAATTCGCCCGGCCGCTTGGGCTCGTTGGCGACTTGGGTGTCGCGCTCGGCGATGTGGATCACCTTGACGCCGAGGTCGCGGGCCAGGAGCGCCCAGCCGATGCGGTCGCGCGGGGTGCGCACCTTGTGGCCGGTGTCGCGGGCGATGGCGAGGAGCGCCTCCTTGACGAAGTGGGAGACGAGGCCCGGATTGGCGCCGTGGGTGAGGACGGCCGTCGGGCCGCCCGCGAAGCGGGGGCCGAGGGCGAGCGCGCTCTCCCTGAGTGCGTAATTGGAGCGCTGCGAGGGGGTGAGGGAGGGGTCGGTGTAGCCGCCCGCCCAGGGTTCGATGCAAGTGTCGAGGTAGAGCGCACCCTTCTCCTGGGCGAGCTCGATCAGCGCGACGGACGAGACGTCGACCGAAAGGTTAAGAAGGAAGTCGCCCTGTCCGAGCAGCCCACCGATCGCGCGCTTGTAGTTCTCGCGCGTGATGGGCTCGAGCACGAAGCGCACGCCGAACTCGGCGGCGACCGCACGGCCGCGCTCCTCGGCGGTCACGATGGTGATGTTCTCCCGCGGCATGTCGATGTGCCGGAGGATGAGGGGCAGGACCCCTTGGCCGATCGAGCCGCAGCCGACCATGACCAGGCGGCCGGAATATGATGCATGTTTCTTGTGGTCCATTCTCTACTCCCTACCCGTATCGCGACGGGCGCATTTCAAAAGTGAGCCTGGCCGTCTTCCGCTGGTGCGAGGCGTCCCCCGGGTTGGAGGGGAAGGCCGTGCGGCGGCTGACGGAGCAGCGGGAACGCGCGGCGCGGCACCCGGCTGCATGCGCAGCCATGGCCGGCCGAAGCGGCGTTTACCCGTCGATGCGCGGATAGGGGGCGTAGTCGTGCCCTGAGAACATCGTATCCACTTCCCTTAAGGTGCCGGCCCACTGTCGACCGGCTCTGCCGAAAAGGACGCGTACACGTCGTTGCTTGACCCTTACCGTTGTGTGACGCGAACGAGGGCCTGGGGCACGTGCGATTGGCGTCGCGGGCTATTTAGGAGCAAACATTCCGCGATACAAGAAATAAATGCCGATGGTGAAAAATTTCTTACCGAGTGTGACGACGAAGACGGCGAGCGAGCGCGCGGTGCTCGCTCGTCCGAGCCGCCGCGCTCTCTTCACCGTCGTCGCGCGCCTCGGCCAGCACGCGTTCGCGCCGGCCGAGGGACGCGCGCTCCGGTCTCGCGCGCGTGCGCCTCACTTCGGATCGCTGCACACGGCCATCAGCTTGTTGCCGTCGGGATCGCGCACGTAGCAGGCGTAGGAGACCTTCTTCTCCGGCGGCCTGAAACCCGGCTTGCCCTCGTCCGTCCCGCCGTTCGACAGCGCTGCCGCGTGGAAGCGGTCGACCGAGGCCGTGTCCTTGGCGATGAGGCTGACCTGGGTGCCGTTGCCGGCGGTCGAAGGCTGGCCGTTCCGCGGCAGGCAGATCCAGAACTGCGCCTTGCCGCCGGGGCTGTAGCCCACGAAGCTGTCGCTCGTGCTCACGCGGCTGTAGCCGAGCGTCGCGAAAAGGGCGTCGTAGAAGGCGCTGGCGCGTTTGATGTCGCGCACGCCGACGATGACATTGGCGATCATGGCTGGTCTCCTCGGTGGGGAAGGTGGTTGGTCGACATCCCTCTGCCGGGCTGGCAGCGGGCGTCATGAACGCCCGCATGATAGTGCGTGCCGGCGCGAGGCGCATCCCCGGCCCGCCCGAGCGGGGCGCGCTCGGCGACTTGCCGAGCCAAACCCTCCCTCGACTCGGGAGGCTTCCGCGTTGTACCCATGCCCGGCGCTCCTTGCTTCAGGACCCTTCGCCGGCCGGTCGCCCATGTCATCGCCCCACAAGCTGACGCCGCTCTTGAAGCCGCGCTCGATCGCCTTCGTCGGGGCGAGCCCGCGGGAGAAGACGCCCGGCAACGGCATCCTCAAATCGATCCGCATGGGCGGGTATGGCGGCGCCGTCTACTGCATCAATCCGAAGTACGAGGCGATCGAGGGCTTTTCCTGTTTCCCGTCCCTATCGGCCTTGCCGGAGCCGGTCGATCTCGCGGTCTTGTGCGTGGGCTCGCGCCATCTCGAGGGGGCCCTGGCGGAGGCCATCGCGGCGAAGGCGCGCGCGGCCGCCATCTTCGACAACCCCTATCTCGAGGACGACGGCGACCCGCCCTTGGCGAGGCGCCTCTCCCGCATGGCGCGTGAAGCCGGCCTGCCCGTCTGCGGCGCCAATTGCATGGGCTACTTCAACGTGGCCGAGGGCACCTTCGTGGCCGGCTATCCTCCGGCGGCGGAAATCGCGGCAGGCGGCATCTTCTTCATCACGCATTCTGGAACGGCTTTCGGCAGTTTCTCCCAGAGCGATCCGCGCCTCGGCTTCTCGGCCATCGTCTCGAGCGGCCAGGAGCTGGCGACGACCATGGCCGACTACATGGATTACGCGCTCGACCAGCCCTCGACGCGCGTCCTGGCTCTCTTCCTCGAAACCGTACGCGACCCGGCCGGTTTCATCGCCGCGCTCGAGAAGGCGTCCGCGAAGGGCGTGCCTGTCGTGGCCCTCAAGGTCGGGCGGACGGAACGGAGCGCGCGCCTCGCGATCAGCCATTCCGGTGCCATCGCGGGCGATGATGCGGCCTACGAGGCGCTGTTTGACCGGCACGGCGTCGTGCGGGTCCACGACCTCTATGAGATGGCGGCGACGGCGACGCTCCTCGCCCATCCACGGCGCCTCGCCAAGGGGGGCCTTGCCGTGCTCGGCGATTCGGGCGGCGAGCGGGGCATGCTCATCGACCTCGCGGCCGAGATCGGCGTGCCCTTCGCGAAAATCAACGAGGCGACGACCGCCGTCCTGAAGCGCCGGCTGTTCCCGGGCCTGCCGGCCGAGAACCCGGTCGATGCCTGGGGCACCGTCACGGATTGGGACGGTGTCTACCGCGACATCCTCGCGGCCCTCATCGAAGACCCCGACACGGCGATCGCCTGTCTCCTCCGCGACATGCGGACGGGCGAGTTCCTCTCCGAAGGCCAGGTGGACATCGCGCGGGAGGCGGCCGCCAAGACGACGAAGCCGGTCATCATGGCCACCAACTTCAGCGGCACCTTCCACCGGGACATCACCATGCGGGCCGCGTCGATGGGGGTGCCCGTCCTCGACGGCACGCGGAACTTCCTGGTCGCGGTCAAGCATGCCATGGCCTACCGCGACTTCCTCGCACGACCGAACGTCGCGGCAATGGCGCCGGTGCCGCGCGCCGTGACGGAGCGCTGGCGCGCGCGGCTCGCCGCGGGCGGCACGCTGGACGAGGCCGAGAGCCTCGCGCTCCTCGCCGATTACGGCGTGCCGGTGCTGCCGCACCGGGTCGTCGACGGCCGGGCGGCGGCGCTCGAGGCGGCGGCGGCGCTCGGCTATCCGGTGGTCCTCAAGACGGCGGCACCCGGCATCTTCCACAAGACAGAGCATGGCGGCGTCCGCCTGGGCCTCGTCGATGCGGCGGCGCTCGGCGCTGCTTATGACGAGATGGCGGCGCGCCTCGGCCCGCGCGCGCTCGTGGCGCCCATGGCGGCGCGGGGTGTGGAACTCGCCCTCGGCTTCATCGCCGATCCGCAGTTCGGCCCCTTGGTCATGGTGAGCGCGGGCGGCACTCTCATCGAGGTCATGGCGGACCGCGCCGTTGCGCTGCCGCCCATCGACGAGGCGGGGGCCGTGCGCCTCCTTGATCGGCTCCGCCTTCGCCCGCTCCTTGACGGCAAGCGGGGAGAGGCGCCGGCCGATGTGGCTTCGCTCGCCCGCGCGATCGCCCGCTTCTCGGTGCTCGCGGCCGAGCTTGGTGACATGATGGGCGAGGCCGATGTGAACCCGATCCGAGCCGGGGCCAAGGGCGCGGTCGCGCTCGATGCGCTCATCGTGCCGCGAGCGGCGGCAAAGGGTGCCGCCGCGTCCGACTGACCTCTGAAGGATACGCCCATGGATCTGGCACTCTCGAAGGACGACAAGGCCATCCAGGCCAACGCGAAGGCGTTCACGGAGAAGGTTCTCACGCCGCTCGAACTCGACTGCGAGGAGAATGACGGCCTCCCCACCCAGGCGCGCGCGGCCTTGAAGCAGGCGGTCATCGACTGGAAGCTGAACGCCTACAACCACGCCAAGGAGCATGGCGGCCAGGGCTACAACGTCTTCCAGCAGATCATCTGCCATGAAGAAGTGGGCCGGGCGACGGGATGCCTCTGGGCTTCGATCTGGCGCCCGCCCGTGCCGCTCCGCGCCGGCAGCCGCGAGCAGATCGAGACTTTCCTCATCCCCTCCTGCAAGGGCGAGCGGCGCGCGGCCTACGCGATCACCGAGCCCGGCGCCGGCTCCGACACGCGGCTCGTCGAGACCACGGCGGTCAAACGCGACGGGCGCTATTACATCTCAGGCGAGAAGTGGTTCGTCACCGGCGCCAATCTTGCCGACTATTTCCTCGTCCACGCCCATGTCGAGGGCGATGCCGGGAAGCCCACCGTCTTTCTCGTCGAGGCCGACCAGCCGGGCATCACCGTGAAGCGCGTGCCCAAATTCTCCCACAACGCGCTCTTCACCCATGCGGAGATCGTCTTCAAGGACGTCGAGGCGGCGCCCTCGCGGATCCTCGGCGATGTGGGCGAGGGCTTCGACCTGACCAAGGAGTGGTTCATCGAGACGCGCCTCGAGATCGCGGCGCGCTGCCTCGGTGGCGCCATCCGCGCGGCCGAGGTCGCCAATGCCTATGCGTCGGAGCGTGTCGCCTTCGGCCAGCCCATCAACGCCTTCCAGGGCGTCGAGTTCATGCTGGCCGACATGGCGGTCGAGATCATGGCGACGAAGGCCATGCTCTACCGCATCGGCTGGGAGGTGACCCAAGGAATGGACGCGAAGCTCGTCCATGCGCGGGCGAGCGCGGTCAAGCTCCAGGCCTCCGAGATGGTCGGGCGCGTCGTCGACAAGGCGGTGCAGATCCTGGGCGGCCGCGGCTACATGCGCGAGAATCCGGTCGAGCGGCTCTACCGCGAGATGCGGGTCGAGCGCATCTGGGAGGGCACCTCGGAGATCCAGCGCGTGATCATCGGCGGCCAGATCAAGAAGCGGGGTCTCGGCGTCTACACCGGATGGGTGTGAGGGCGCGCCGGAATTGAAGGCAAGGGACGGCACGCCTAAGCTCGTCTCGCGTGGGCAATGGACGTGGAAGAGGGGGAGGACCAGCATGGCCGGGATGAGCGCTGAGAAGCAGAAGCTTCTCGACCAGATCGAGACGGACAAGGACATGCTGGTCGGCTTCTTCTCGAAGTTCGTGGCGACGCGCTCGCCCAACCCGCCGGGCGACACGCGCGAGGCGGTCGCCCACATCACGCGATTCCTCGAGGCCAACAAGCTGCCCCACCGCCTCGTGGCGCCCGATCCGCTCCAGGCCAATGTCGTCGGCACGATCGAGGGCGCGGGTCCCGGCAAGCACCTCGTGCTCAACGGTCATATCGACGTCTTCCCGGTCGATGAGTCGGACACCCGCTGGACGCATGGGGCGTGGAGCGGTGCCGTCGCCGACGGCAAGGTCTGGGGACGCGGCTCTTGCGACATGAAGTGCGGCACGACCGCCTCGATCATGACCTATTACTACATGAGCAAGATCCGGAACCTTTGGAAGGGCAAGCTCACCCTCACCTGCGTATCGGATGAGGAGACCTTCGGCCCCATGGGCGCGCGTTACCTCATGGATCACGTGCCGGAGGCGCTGGGCGACTGCTTGCTCAATGGCGAGCCGTCGAGCCCCTACACGATCCGCTTCGGGGAGAAGGGGCCGTTCTGGGTCGAGTTCCAGGTGAAGACGCGCGGCGGCCACGGCGCCTACACGCATACGAGCGAGAGCGCGTCCAAGATCGCTTCGCGCTTCATCGCCGATCTCGAGGCGATCACCGAGCTCAAGGCCAACATGCCCGACAATGTGGGCCGTGCGCTGGCCGCGGCGACGAAGGAGATGGACCGCGCGATGGGCGAGGGGGCGGCCGCCATCGTGCCCAAGGTCACGCTCAACATCGGCGTCGTCCAGGGCGGGCTCAAGGTCAACATGATCCCGGATGTCGTGAAGATCGAGGCCGACATCCGCCTGCCCGTCGGCGTAACCAAGGAGCAGGTGGTCGCGGCGATCGAGACCATCATGAAGCGCCACCCCCAGGTCACGATGCGGGAGATCAACTTCAGCGCGCCCTCCTGGTGCGATCCCTACAGCGAGATGGTCGAGCACCTCCAGGCCAACGCCGGCCAGCTGCGGCCTGGATTGAAGCCCGTGCCGATCGTGAGCTTGGGCGGCACGGACGCGCGGCTTTGGCGCTACAAGAAGATCCCGGCCTATGTCTACGGGCCGCCGCCCTCGGGCATGGGCTCCTACAATGAACATGTGACGATCGACGACTTCATGCACGTCGTGCGCACCCACGTGCTCTCGGCCTACGATTACCTGTCGCGCTCGTGAGGCGGCTTCGCGGGCGGATCATCGTCGACGGCGGCCCATGAGCGAGCGGCCCCGCCGGTCCTGGCAGGAGATGACGACGGCCGAGGTCGGGCGCCTCGCGCCCGAGCGCGTCGTCGCTGTCCTGCCCGCGGGCGCCATCGAGCAGCACGGGCCGCACCTGCCGCTCTCGGTCGATGCCGACATTGCGGCGGGCATTCTCGCCCGCGCGCTCGAGCGCGTTCCGGCGGAGGTTCCTGTCACGGCGCTCCCGCTTCTCTCGATCGGCGCGAGCGAGGAGCATGCGGACTTCCCCGGCACGCTTTCGCTCTCGGCCGAGACGATCATCGAGACCGTCGTCGGGATCGGCGCGAATCTCGCGCGGGCGGGCGTGCGGCGTCTGGCGATCCTCAACGCCCATGGCGGCCAGGTCCATGCGCTCGAGATCGCCGCGCTGCGCCTCAGGCGTCTTCACCGCATGCTCGTCGTCCCCGCCAACACCTACGATCTCTATGATGCCGCCGCGCTGTTCCCGGCCGAGGAGGTGCGCATCGGTATCCATGGCGGGGCGGTCGAAACCTCGATCATGCTCCACCTCAAGCCGGAGGCTGTGCGCATGGACGCGGCGCGTCGATTCGATTCGGCGACCGAGCGCATGGCACGCGACCACCGCCACCTCTCGCCCCAGGGGCGCACCGGCTTCGCCTGGATGAGCCAGGACTTGAACCCGGACGGAGTCGTCGGCGATGCGCGAGCGGCCGATGCCGCGCGGGGTAAGGCGCTGGTCGAAGAGGCCGCCGGGAAGCTTGCTTCACTTCTTGCCGAGATGGCGTCAGCGCCGCTCGACATCCTCAAGGATCGGAGCTGACCACCTGGGCAGGATCGCCCGAGCCCGCACCCCTCAGCCGATGTGTTTGGCGAAGAAGGCGAGCGTCCGGTCGAGCGCCAGCGCTTTGCACGTCTCGTCGTAGTCGCCGCGATCCTCGCAATTGAAGCCGTGCCCGGCCGGATAGACGTGGAGCGTCTGGCCCGGCTGCGCCGCGCGCACCGCCTCGACGTCCGTCATGGGGATGCCCTTGTCCTTCTCGCCGAAGTGAAACATCACCGGCACGCGCGGCGTCTCGTCCTTGAAGGTCGCGATGTTGCCGCCGTAGTAGCAGACGGCACAGGCGATGCCTTGAAGGCGCGTCGCGGTCAGCCAGGTGACCGAGCCGCCCCAGCAATAACCGACCGTGCCGACCTTGCCCGCGCTTTTGACCGCGGCGATGGCGGCACGCACGTCCTTCATCGGATTGTCCCAGCCGACGGCCGCGCGCAACTCGCGGCCGGCTTCGATGTCCTTCTCCGTGTAGCCAAGCTCGACGCCGCGCTTCGCGCGGTCGAAGAGGGCAGGGCAGATCGCGAGATAGCCGCGCCGTGCAAACTCGTCGGTGACGCCGCGCATGTGGCGGTTGACGCCGAAGATCTCCTGGATGACGACGAGGCCGCCCTTGGGCTTGCCCGCCGGCTCCGCCCGGTAGGCCGCGAGCGTGAAGCCGTCCTCCGCTTTCAGTTCGATCGTCTGTCCCATCGTTTCCTCCCTCTCTCCATGAGAGAAATAGAGCGCGGCGCGCGTCGCTTCGCAAGCAGCGCGCATCGCCCGGTGCGCGGCGATTGGCGCTTGTGCAGGCTCCTCCTGGCGTATCAATCTGGCGGCTCCCAACGGTGCCGCAGAGAGGAGATCCAGGATGCCCTTCGATATTCCCCACGTCTTGTCGCGCCCCGGCTGGCCGGTCCAGTCGATCATCGACCCGGCCTTCGCGAAGATCGGCAACCGCCTCGTGCCGCCGGACAAGCTGAAGCCGGGCGGCTTCGCGTTCCTGGGCGTGCCCTTCGAGGGCATGATGATCAACGAAGTCGGCGGGCGCGGCGGGCCGGACGGATTGCGCCAGGCGCTGTCGCGCTTGCGCGCCTACAGCGTCGATCTCGACATCGACTTCACGGACACGAACGGTTTCACCGATCTCGGTGACGTCGAGGTCGAATACATGAGCTACGACGTGACCTTCCGGCGCACCGAGCGGGCGGTCAAGGCCGCCTTGAAGCGCGGCTTCATCCCCGTGATGGCCGGCGGCAGCCACAGCATCACCGAGGCGACCTTGCGCGCCTTCTCCGAGTTCCATGGCAAGAACATCGGCGTCGTCTGGTTCGACGGCCATCCCGACTTCATGGACGAGTACAAGGGCGACAAGCACTACTGCGGCTGTCCGCTGCGCCGGCTCGTCGAGAGCGGTCACGTCGATCCGAAGAAGGTGGCGTTCTTCGGGCTCTGCGGCTTCGCCAACGCCGCGGCCGAGATCCGGCTCGGCCGCAAGATGGGCATCAACTTCTACACGATGGAGATGTTCCACGACAAAGGCGTGAACGCGTGCATCGAGGAAGCCATCGAGATCGCCTTCGACGGCACGGATGCCGTCTACGTCACCTTCGACACGGACGCGCTCGACCACACCTTCGCGCCGGCGACCCAGTATCCGCGTCCCGGCGGCTTCCAGGCCTTCGAGACCATGCGCTTCGTCCGGCGCTTGGGCATGGCCGGCGCCGGCGCCTTCGACACGGCGGAATACGTGCCCGTCATCGACACGACGCGCAACACCGGCAATTTGCTCGCGACGCTCTACTGCGAGTTCATGGCGGGCCGGGCGTACTACGACCAGAAGAACGGCGGAGCGCGGAAGACCGCTCGGCGCCGGCGCTGATTGCGGGGATGACCGCCTACGGCACGGGCGTCGCGCCTCGGTGGCGCGCGCCCGGCTGCGGCGGGTGCTCAGACGTTGAACCGGAAGAGAATGATGTCGCCGTCCTCGACGACGTAGTCGCGGCCCTGGACGCGCATCTTGCCGGCGGCCTTGGCGGCCTGCTCGCCACCCGCGGCGATGAAGTCGTCATAGGTGATGACCTCGGCCGCGATGAAGCCGCGCATGAAGTCGGTGTGGATGACGCCGGCCGCCTCGGGCGCGGTCGAGCCGCGGTGCACGGTCCAGGCCCGGCTCTCCTTCGGGCCCGTCGTGAAGTAGGTGACGAGGTCGAGGAGCGAATAGCCCGCGCGGATGAAGCGATTGAGGCCGGGCTCCGCGAGGCCGAGGGAGTGGAGATATTCGACCCGCTCCTCTTCGTTGCCGAGCTGGGCCAGTTCCGCTTCGATCGCGGCCGAGATGACGACGTGGCCCGAGTGCTCGGCGGCCGCGCGCGCGGCGACCCGCTCGCTCAAGGCATTGCCCGTCGCGGCATGGACTTCGTCCACGTTGGCGACATAGAGCACGGGCAGCGCGGTCAGGAGCTGGAGCTGCTTGAAGCGCGGCTCGTCGTCACGGCTGATCGTGAGACTCCGCGCGGGCTTGCCGTCGCGAAGCGCCGCGACGACCCGCTCCATGAGGGGGATTGCCGCCTTGGCCTCGCCGTCGCCGCCCTTCGCGCGTTTCGAGGCCGTATCGAGGCGCCGCTCGATCGATTCGAGATCGGCCAGCATCAGCTCCGTCTCGACGATCTCGGCGTCGCGCACGGGATCGATGCCGCCCTCGACATGGGTGACCTCGCCCTCGGTGAAGCAGCGGAGCACATGGGCGACCGCATCGACCTCGCGGATATGGGCGAGAAACTTGTTGCCGAGACCTTCGCCCTTGCTCGCGCCGCGCACGAGCCCGGCGATGTCGACGAACTCGATCTGGGTGGGCGTGATCTTGGTGGACTTGGAGAGCGCCGCGATGGCGTCGAGCCGCGGGTCGGGCACGCTGACACGGCCGACATTGGGCTCGATCGTGCAGAACGGATAGTTGGCCGCCTCGGCCGCCGCCGTCTTCAGCAGGGCGTTGAAGAGAGTGGACTTGCCGACATTCGGCAGTCCGATGATGCCGCATCGAAATCCCATCGCGGATGCGCCGTGTTCAGCCGGACCGGTTGTCAGCCGCGGCGTCGCGCGCGGGCTTCGGCGGCTTCATGCGCATCGCCACATGGCTCATGAAATCGGAGTCGCGTCCCTTGAGGAGCAAGGGCAGCGATTCCGCCACCGCGTCGAGGAGCGGCTCGAGCCACTCGTGATCGGCTTTCGTGAAATCGCGCAAGACATAGCGAAGCACGGCGGCCTTGTCGCCGGGATGGCCGATGCCGAGGCGGACGCGCCAATAGTCCGCATCGCAATGGGCGTCGATGCTGCGGATGCCGTTGTGGCCGGCACTGCCCCCGCCGCGTTTCACGCGGACCTTGCCGGGCATGAGGTCGAGCTCGTCATAGAGGACATAGGTGTGTTCTGGTGCCACCTTGTAGAAGCGGCCCGCCTCGGCGACCGCGATCCCTGAATCGTTCATGTAGGTGAGGGGCTTCAAGGCCAATACCCGCACGCCGTCGATCCGACCTTCCGCGATGATGCCGTGGAACTTGCGATGCGCGGCGCCGAACTCGTAGCGCTTCATCACCGCATCGAGAGCAATGAATCCGATGTTGTGCCGATTGTGACGATACTCGGCGCCCGGATTGCCCAGGCCCACGAGAAGCCGCATGGCCTGGCGAACAGTGCGCCGCTACTTCTTGCGTTCCTTGGCGGGCGCGGCCGCGGCAGCACCGGGAGCGCCGCCCGGCGTCGCGGCAGCACCTTCGGCCGCCGCCGCACCCTCGGCCGCAGCACCTTCGGCCGCCGCCGCGCCCTCGGCCGTCGCCGCCGCCGCCGGAGCTTCCTCGACCATCACGGTCGGCGCCGAGATGGTGGCGATCGTGAAGTCGCGGCCGCTGATCACGGGTTGGACGCCCTCCGGCAATTTCACGTTGTTGATCTTGATGCTGTCGCCGATGTCGAGGCCCGAAATGTCGATGACGATACGCTGCGGAATGTTGTCCGCGCGACACATGAGCTGCACTTCGTGGCGCACGATGTTGAGCACGCCGCCGCGCTTGATGCCGGGCGAGGCTAGCTCGTTCTCGGCGACGACGGGCACGTCGACGCGGATCATCGTGTCCGCGCCCACGCGCAGGAAGTCGATGTGGATGGGCACATCGGTCACGGGATCGAGCTGAAGGTCGCGGGCGAGCGCGCGCTGCTTCGTGCCGCCCAGATCGAGCTCGTAGAGCGTCGCGAAGAAGGCGGGCCGGCGCAATTCCAGCTTCAGCTGCTGCGCGTCGATCGAGATGTTGGCGGGCGCATCGCCGTTGCCATAGAGGATGCCGGGAACGCGTCCGGCGCGACGGGTCGCGCGCGCGGCCCCCGTGCCGCTGCCTGGACGGGTCTCTGCCTTGATGGTGACGATCTCGGCCATGGTCCTTCTCCTTCGCTTCGGCCACCCGGCCGTCGCTCACATTCGCGTTAGTCGAACAGGCTGGAGACCGAGCTCTCCTCGCTGATCCGCCGGATCGCCTCGCCGAGAAGCGGAGCGATCGTCAGCTGACGCACGTTCCGCGAGACCCGCACCGCCTCGGTCGCCATGATGCTGTCCGTGATCACCAGGTTCACGATGGGGGAGGACGCGATCCGTCCCACGGCTCCCCCGGACAGCACGCCATGCGTCACATAGGCATGCACCGACACCGCGCCGCGTTCCATCAACGCGACGGCGGCGTTGCAAAGCGTTCCGCCGGAATCGACGATGTCATCGACCAGGATGCAGCGCCGCCCGTCCACGTCGCCGATGATGTTCATGACCTCGGATTCACCGGCGCGTTCGCGGCGCTTATCGATGATTGCAAGCCCAGCGTCAAGCCGTTTTGCCATGGCCCGGGCCCTGACGACACCCCCCACATCGGGCGAAACAATGACCAATTCGCCCTCGTTAACCTTTTCCCGGACGTCCTTGCAGAAAACCGGCAGGGCGAAGAGGTTGTCGGTCGGAATGTCGAAGAATCCTTGGATCTGGCCGGCATGGAGGTCGAGGGTGAGCACCCGGTTCGCCCCTGCCGTGGTGATGAGATTGGCGACCAATTTGGCCGAAATCGGGGTCCGGGGGCCGGTTTTGCGGTCCTGGCGCGCATAGCCGTAATAAGGAATGACGGCCGTGATCCGCCGGGCGGAAGCGCGCCTTAACGCATCGACCGTGACCAGGAGCTCCATCAGGTGGTCGTTCGCGGGGTAGGAGGTCGACTGGATGATAAAGACGTCCTCGCCGCGTATGTTCTCGAGGATCTCGACGAACACTTCCATGTCGGAGAAACGGCGAACGCTCGCGCGCGTGAGCGGTGAGTTGAGGTAAGCCGAAATCGCTTCGGCCAAGGGCCGATTGCTGTTGCCGGCAATGAGCTTCATCGAACCTTCCGCTGGCCGCGTCGCGGTCGGTGGGTGGAGTCTCGGGCCCCCCGAAACGTGCCGCAATCTAACAAGGGGACTCTGGCCTGTAAACCGGGGCTCCCCGATGGTGGATGGCGCTCAGGGCGCGGCGGGCCGGCCGTTCGCGGGCGTGTTGGTGCGCGACTTGGCAAGAAGGGTCGCGATGCCGGGGGCCGCCGATTCGGCGATCTGATAGGCAAGGTCGGACCACGCGCCGTCGAGCGTGCCCGTCGGCACGTTGTTGGTCTGGTCGACGCGGCCGATCTCGCTGCCATTGGGCTGGAGGACGCGCCACACGATCTTGACCGGCTGCGTGCCGCCCCGCGGCGCGCCCACATCGACCGTGCCCTGGACGATCGACGCCGCCTGGTTCGGCCGCTCGGAGACGCGCACGTTCGACTTGAGGAGGTAGTATTTCAAGGCTCTCGTGAGACTCGCTTGGCCGTCGCCCGGCGCGCCTTCGACCGGCCGCACCTCGACGTCGTTCGCGAGCGCCGTCGCCGTCTCTGCCGTGCCTGTCTCCTGGATGAAAGCCGCGACGGGTCCGGCCGCCTTGGCGGCGAGCACCGACATGGCGCTCGGCAGCGCCAACTTCCACGCGCGCATGTCGACGCTCTCGTCCTGGGTGTGCTCGCCCAAGATCGTGCCTTCAGGGTCGCTCAAGGTCCACAGAAGCGAGACCTTTCCCTCGGCGGGAGGCCGGAGCAGCTGCGCGTCGAGCGCGTAGCTGCGCTTGTTGCGGCTCGTGGTGCTGGCCGGGACGTTCAGGTCATTGAGCGCCTTGACCATGGCCGCGCTCAGCTTCTCCGAGATCTCGGGCGGCGCGCCTTCGATGATGGGATTGACGACGATCCCCACGCCGTCGGGCGGCTGGAGGGCGGCACTCCGCTTCTTGGCGCTCACGGTCTGGGGCGGCGCGAAGGGTTGCGGCAGCGGCCCGCAGGCGACGAGCGCCACGAGCACGAACAGGAGCGCGGCTCGCACGCGCCTAGACCAGCGCCAGGACACAGCTGGCCAGCAGTGCGACGGTGAGGGCGATGATGAAGAAGATGAGGTACGGCATGGCATCCGGCTGTCGACCTCGAACGGCAGGGGATCATTATACGCGAAGTCGCGGCGCCGGGCCGCGTCGATTGAGGCGGCGTCGCTAGTCGTCGAGCGCGATCGCGGAAAGGCCGCGGCCGAAATCCGCTTCGCCCTTGAGGCAGGACCGCCGGTAGCTGAAGAACATCGCCTCCTCGGCGCAGGTGTCGCGCGCGAGGCGGTCGACCGTGCCAAGATCGAGGCGCACGAGCCGGTCGGCCGCGTAGCGCGAGAGATCGAACATGAAATGCCCGGCCCGCTCGGCCGGGCGGAAGAAGCGCTCGTTGTCCGGCGATTCGGCGATGAAGGGGGCGGGGAATTCAGGGCCGACCTCGTAGGATTCGAAGGCGATGCAAGGGCCGATGGCGGCCGCGATGTCGCGTCGGCGGGCCCCCAGCTCGACCATGGCCTTGACGGTTTCCTCGATCACGCCGGCAAGCGCACCGCGCCAGCCGGCATGGGCCGTCGCGATGACGCCCGCGCGGGCATCCGCGAAGAGGATCGGCGCGCAATCGGCCGTGAGCACGCCGAGGACGATGCCCGGCCGATCGGTCACGAGGCCGTCGACCTGCGGTGCGGCGCCGGGCTCCCACGGCGCCTCGACATGCGCGACGGCGACGCTGTGTGTTTGATAGCCGGTGACGAGGGACGTCGGTTCGCCGCCGACAGCCGCGGCCACGCGCGCGCGGTTCGCCGCGACCGAGTCGCGCCTGTCTCGCGAGCCGAAACCGCAGTTGAGGGAATCGTAGAGCCCGTCGCTCACCCCGCCCGCGCGCGTGAAGAAGCCGTGGCGGATCCGCTCGAGCGCGGCGAGGCCGGGGGCCGCAAGTGCTGGCGGCGCTTCCGGCCCCGTCTCGGCCTCTGTGTCAGTCATTGACCACGAGATCGAGCGAACTCTTCGACAAGGGTTGATTGCCCCGCGCGGTCACGACGTAGGACTGGCCCGGCGCCATCGCCAAATGGCGCCCCTGGTCGACGATGAGCGTGTGGATGAAGAACACGTTGCCCGGTTCGATGACCGCCGGATTGTCCTGGTAGAACATGGGCCAATCCATCCAGGTCGGCTGGAACACCGCGCCCATGCTGTAGCCGGTCGCGGAATGGCGGTGCTTCCTGTAGCCGTTCCTGTCGCACACGCGGGCATAGGCCTTGAACACGTCGCCGCAGGTCTTGCCGGGCTTGAGCGCGTCGACCGAGGCCCAATGCGCTTCGACCGCGACCTTGTGCATGTCCTTCTGGCGCGCGCTCAGCTTGCCGACGACGAGCGTGCGCATCATGGCCGCGTGGTAGCGATGGTACGAGCCGGCCCACTCGATCGTGAGCTGGTCGTTCTTCTTGAGGTGCTGGCGGCCGGAGATGTAGCGGCCGATGAGCGCCCGCTTTCCCGACCCGATGATCTGGTCGTTGCCTGGCCAGTCGCCGTCCGCGCTGAACATCACGCCCTGCATGGCGGCCATGATGTCGCCCTCGTAGGCGCCGGGCTTGGCGAGACGATTGGCTTCGATGAGCGCCTTGTCGGCCATCGCCGCCGCCTTGCGGATGCAGGCCAGCTCCGCCGGGCTCTTCACGTAGCGCAACCGCGTGACGAGATCGGAGGCGTCTTCGAGATGGCAGAAGTCGGTGAGCGCCGCGTCCAACTTCCGGTAGATCGTGCCGGTGAGGCCGTAGGCGTCGTATTCGATCCCGATGCGCTTGCCCTTGCACTTGCGCTCCTCGAGAAGGCGCTTCAGGTCGAGCGACGGATTGGCGTCAGGCAGGTTGACCCAGACGTGAATGTCCCGGTCGGCGAGGACCGAGACTCGGCGCGCGACGATGGCGTCCGGCCAGCGCGTGATGAGGAAGATGCGCCCATCCGCGCCGAGATACATGGCCTGGAAGAAGCAATAGCCGAAGGTCTCGTAGCCGGTCAGGTAATACATGCTCTCCTGCCGGAACATCAGCAGCCCGTCGAGGCCGCGGCGTTCGAGTTCCTTGATCGTCTTCTTCTGGCGGGCCTTGAATTCGGCGGTGCTGAAGTGAGCCATTCCTCTGTCTCCTTGGCGGCGATGCATTGCGCGATCGGCGGGTGCCGGCAGAGATTAGGGCGCGCGTCGCGGCCGGGCAACCGGCGCGCATCATGCAAATCCGGAAGGCGTTCCCATGGCGGGATGGCTGATCGCGAGCACCTGGAAGAGGCGGCCCATGGCGCTCGGGGCCGTGAGGCGGTGGAGCGCCAAGGTCACGTCCGCGGCGGCGGAGGGCGAAGCTGAGCTCGCGAGCCGCATTGCCCGTTGGCCGATGCCGAGGGTCTCGAGAAACCGGCCCTGGGAAACCGGGCCGTGGACCGCGGCGCCCGCGCCGCGCGCCGCGCGGGCGAGGGCCGCGAAATCCACATGCGCCGTGATGTCCGCTTCGCCGGGATCGGCCAGCGGACTGACGTAGCCATGGCCGCGCACGGCCTGAAGCGTGTCGTTCCACGCGCTGCGTCCCTCGTCCTCGATCGCGTAGCCGTAGTCGATGATGAGGGCCGCGCCCGGCGACGCGGCGATGCGTCCGGCGATGGACGTGGTGATCCGCTCCGCAAGCGGAGCCAGCTCGACGACGGCGCCCGGCGGTGCCCGCGCGGGGTCGGGGAGCGGGAGCGACGGATCGGGCGGCAGGTCGGCCGTCACCGTGATGAAGGCCGCAGACTGCGGATCGTTGGCGACGAGCCGCTCGCGCCAGCCGGTCGCCGTGCGCTCGAATTGCCGGATCGGCAGCGCATCGAAGAACTCGTTGGCGATGAGAAGCGTCGGCCGCTGGGGAAGCTCCTCGACGCGCTCGTGCCAGGTGGGATGGCAGAGGGCGAGTGCGTCTTTCTGCCGCGCGCGGAGGCGCGGGCTCGTCTCGACGAGATGCACCTCGACGGCCTCGAGGAAGGACGGTCTCACGCGCGCCGCGCGGAGCGCATCGGCCATGAGCGTGCCGCGCCCCGGACCCAGCTCGACGAGCGCGACGGGTGCGGGTTCGCCAAGCCGGATCCAGCACTCGACGCACCACAGGCCGATCAGCTCGCCGAACATCTGGCTGATCTCCGGCGCGGTGATGAAATCGCCCGATCGGCCGAAGGGATCGCGCGTGCGGTAGTAGCCATGCTCCGGGTGCGAGAGCGCCTCGGCCATGAACTCTGCGATGCTGATGGGCCCCGTGCGGGTGATCGTCTCGCGCAGGATCTGCGCGAGCGGCGTCACGTCCGGTGCGAAGCGCGCAGGACCAAGATGACTCCCACGAGCAGCATCGGCAGGCACAGGATCTGGCCCATGGTCACGCCGCCGACGATGAATCCGAGATGCGTGTCGGGCTCGCGGAACAGCTCGGCCACGGTGCGGAACGCGGCGTAGCCGATGAGGAACGTGCCGGCGAGGAAGCCGGGCCGCGCCCGAAGATGCTCCGAACGCGACAGCAGCAGCATGACGAGATAGAGGGCGACCCCTTCGAGCAGCGCCTCGTAGATCTGGCTCGGGTGGCGCGGCTGGGGGCCGCCGCCCGGGAAGATCACGCCCCACCGCGCCGTGGTGATTCGCCCGAACAGCTCGCCGTTGACGAAGTTGGCCAGGCGCCCGAAGAACAGGCCGATCGGCACGACGCAGGCCACGCGGTCGGCAACGGCGAGGATCGGTAGCTTCCTCAGGCGCGCGAAGGCGATGATCGCGATGATCATGCCGATGAGCCCGCCATGGAAGGACATGCCGCCCTGCCAGACGGCGAAAATCTGTTCCGGGTTCGCGAGGTAGTGGAGCGGCTTGTAGAAGAGCACGTAGCCAAGGCGTCCGCCGAGCACGATGCCGAGCGTCGCCCAAAGCACGAAGTCGTCCGCGTTCTGGCGCGACAGCACGGCGGGCCGCGCCGCGCCGATCGCGCGAAGATGCCACCAGCCGAGGCCGATGCCCGCGATGTAGCCGAGGGCATACCACCGGATCGCGACCGGGCCGATCTGCCAGGCCACCGGATCGATGTTGGGGAAGGCGATCGAGAGGAGCATCGTTGGGTCCCGGCGCGGCTAGAGATAGGGGTCGGCTGCGGCGAGGAAGTCGCGGACATAGAGTCCGACGCCGTCCTCGAGTTCGGTGAACGGCCGCGTGTAGCCCGCCTGGCGCAGCCGCTCCATGCGGGCCTCCGTGAAGTACTGGTATTTGTCGCGGATTTCGGGCGGCGTGTCGACGTACTCGATGCGGGGCAAGCGGTTGAGCGCGCGATACACGGCGCTCGCGAGATCGGCGAAGCTCCGCGCCTTGCCCGTGCCCATGTTGAAAAGGCCCGATACGTCGGGATGGTCGAGGAACCACAGCATGGCATCGACGCAGTCGCCGACCCAGATGAAGTCCCGCATCTGCCCGCCATCGCGGTAGTCCGGGTTGTGCGAGCGGAAGAGGCGCGCGGGCTCGCCTGCCGCGGCGCGCGGGAAGAGTTGGGCCACGACGCTCTTCATGGGGCCTTTGTGGTATTCGTTGGGGCCGTAGACGTTGAAGAATTTGAGGCCGACCCACTGCGGCGGACGGGCCTCGCCCGCGGCGAGCGCGTGCGCGACGTGGCGGTCGAAGGTGTGCTTCGACCAGCCATAGGGATTGAGCGGCTTGAGGCGCGCGAGGCCCTCGACCGATCCGTCGTCATCGAATCCTTCCGTGCCCGCGCCGTAGGTCGCGGCGGAGGATGCGTAGATGAGGCGCACGCCGTGCCGCGCGCACCACTGCCAAAGGTCGCGCGACAGGTCGACATTCGTGCGGAGCAACAAATCGACATTCGTCTCGGTCGTCGAGGTGATCGCGCCGAGATGCGCGACGGCGTCGATCTCATGGGCATGCTGGTCGAGGTAGCCGAACAATCCCTCGGGCGCGACGAGTGCGGCGAGGTCGCGCTTCGCGATGTTGCGCCACTTCTCGCCCTCGCCCAGCCGGTCGCAGACGGCCACCGCCGCGTCGCCCCGCTTCTCGATCGCGGCTACGAGGTTCGACCCGATGAATCCCGCGCCGCCGGTGACGACGATCATGTGCTCTCCAACGCTGGCGCCCCCTTATAGGTCCGGGGATGGGGGGCCGCAAGAAAGGGCCAGATGCGCGAGCCGGGACGCACGAGCGGTGAGGGAGCGCTCCGATTGACGCGCGCCCGGTGCGCCCCATAATCGGCGCCGGCGCAATCGCCAACCACCAGCGGAGAGCCGACCATGCAAAGCCAGAACAGAATCTTGGACGACATGGCGCGGGTCGCCGGCGGCGCCATGGGACTCTTCTCGGGCCTCCGGACCGAGATCGAAGCGGCGGTCCGCCATCAGTTGCAGCGTCTCTTGGGCGACATGCAGCTCGTGAGCCGCGAGGAGTTCGAGGCGGTCAAGGCGATGGCCGCCAAGGCGCGCACCGAACAGGAAGCGATGGAAAAACGCTTGGCCGCCATCGAGGCCGCGGGCGGTGCCGGAACGCCCGGCGCCACGCCCTCGCGAGGGCCGGAATCCCGCGATTAGTCGGGCCTTCTTCGTTCTTTCGCAGGGGCCGGCTCGTCCGATTCGCGCGCGGTATCAGATTCCGCGCCCCCGTTCCGTGCGCGATCTGTTCCCGAGAAAATTTCGGGTTCGCATGAGCGGATTCTGATACCGCAAAACCCGACTCGTGAACCAGTTTTGGGCTACCACTTTCGGATGAGTCTCCCAAGTCCCAGATTCAACTACTTTTTCTGGTGTAGTGACTCATGATGCCATACAATATGTCGATGGGTTCGGTTGAACCCGTGTGAAATTTGGCTCATGGATTCGGAGGAGGCGCGACCGATGACCGCTCTCTCCCGCGACGAAAAAGTTCTCCATGTCAATCCCATAGACATGATGGAAGACATCGTCGCGGCCAATGAATGGGCCCACGAACGCATGAGCGACGAGGAAATGGTCGCCGGCGTCGGAGGTCAATGGTGTGACTACCGGTTGCATTTCGCCTGGTCGGACGATCTCAGCGCCCTACACTTCTCCTGTGCGCTCGACATCCGGGTACCGACGGGCAAGCAGGGCACGATCCACGAGTTGCTGGCCCTCATCAACGGCAAGCTCTGGCTCGGCCACTTCGACATCTCGGTCGACGACAAGCTGCCCATCTTCCGCCATACGGTGTTGCTGCGCGGCGCGTCCGGGGCGACGGTCGAGCAGCTCAAGGACCTCCTCGAGGTGGCGATCGCCGAATGCGAGCGCTTCTACCCGGCCTTCCAGTTCGTCATTTGGGGCGGCAAGCCGCCCAACGATGCCGTACAGGCCGCTCTCTTGGAGACGGTTGGCGAGGCCTAGCCGTGATCGAACGGCCGATCCTTCTCGTGGGCGGCGGGAAGATGGGCGGCGCGCTCCTCGAAGGGTGGCTGGCGCGGAGCGTGAGCCCGCGTCTTGTCACCGTGGTCGAGCCCGATGCCGCGAGGTCCGCGTCTCTCGCGTCATCGGCTGAGGTCGCTGTCCACGCCGACTTGACGGCGATCGATGCCGGGCTCGAACCCGCCGTCGTCGTCCTCGCGGTCAAACCCCAGATCATGGACGCGGTCGTGCCCGCCTACCGCCGGTTCGCGAAGCCCGGCTGCGTGTTCCTGTCGATCGCCGCGGGGAAGACGATCGCCGGGTTCGAACGCGCGCTGGGAGCGACGACGGCAATCGTCCGCTCGATGCCGAACACGCCCGCGGCGATCGGGCGCGGCATGACGGTGGCGTGCGCGAACCGCGGCGTGAACGCTCAGCAGCGCGAGCTCTGCGACAAGCTTCTCACGGCCGTGGGCGAAGTCGCCTGGGTCGAGGACGAGGCGCTCTTGGACGCGGTGACGGCCGTCTCGGGCAGCGGGCCGGCCTATGTCTTCCTTCTCGCGGAATCGATGGCCGAGGCGGGCGTCGCGGCCGGATTGCCGCGCGCGTTGGCCGAGCGTCTTGCGCGCGCGACCGTGGCCGGCGCGGGCGAGCTTCTCCATGAATCGCCCGAGCCCGCGAGCGTCTTGCGCCAGAATGTGACGAGTCCCGCCGGCACGACCGCCGCGGCGTTGGCGGTTCTCATGGGAACCCAGGGCTGGCAGCCGATCATCACGAAGGCGATTGCCGCCGCGGCCGACCGCTCGCGCGAATTGTCGGGCTAGCGTTGCGATGCCCGCCGATCTCAGCGCGAGTGCCCTCAAAGTTCAGGCGGCGCTCGCCGGCTTCGGCCTCGGTCTCACGGTCAAGGAGTTCAGCGCATCGACGCGGACCGCCGCCGATGCCGCGGCCGCGATCGGCTGTACGGTCGCCCAGATCGCGAAGTCCATTCTCTTTCGCGCCGTCGCCTCCGATCGCCCGATCCTGGTCGTGACCAGCGGCGTCAACAGAGTGAGCGAGGCCAAGATCGCGGGCTATCTTGGCGAAAGCCTCGGCAAGGCCGATGCCGCCTTCGTGCGCGCGCGCACTGGTTTTGTCATCGGCGGTGTTCCGCCGGTCGGGCACAGCGAGGCCGTCGAGACGTTCGTCGACGAGGACCTCATGGGCTTCGATGAGATCTGGGCGGCGGCCGGCACGCCCAATGCCGTCTTCCGCCTGACGCCGGCAGACCTCGTGCGCATCACGAACGGGCGCGTCGTCAGCATCACCGAGCGGTAGGGACGGAGCGTCGCCTCAGGCCGTCAGGTCCTCGAGGCGCCTTGCGGGCCGCAGGGCCAAGGCCAGCTTGCCGAGGGCGCTCGCTTCGAGCTGGCGCACGCGCTCTTTGGACAGGCCGAGATCGTGGCTGAGCGTATCGAAGGTGGCCTTGCCGTCGGACAGGTAGCGGCGGCGGATGATGATGCGCTCGCGAAGCGGCAGCGCCCGAAGCGCGCGCGCGACGAGACGCCGCCAGAATCGCTGGTGGCTCAAGGCGAGGAGATGGTCTTCGGGATTGGGACGCGAATCCGTGACGGCCTCGATCCATTGGCGCTGGCCCCGGTCATCGGCCGGCACATTGAGCGAGCGGTCATGCGAGAACGCGCGCCGCGCGAGCATCAGCACATCGCCGATCGGCAGGCCGAAGCGCTTGGAGAGCCGCTTGGCGGTGGGATCGCTGAGGCCGTCCTCGCCGTGATGGATGGCGCCCGCGCGCCGCCGCAAATGGAGGAAGAGATTGCGCTGCGCGCTCGTCGTCCCGATCCGCACCAGCGACCATGACCGTACGACGTGGTCCTGAATCGCCGCGCGAATCCACCACATGGCGTAGGTCGCGAACCGATTGCCCTGATCGGGGTTGAATCGTCTCACCGCATGGATGAGACCGACCGTGCCTTCCTGCACGAGATCCGCCATGGGCAATCCGTAGTTTCGGTAAGCGCGCGCGATGCGGATGACGAAGCGAAGGTGGGTCGTCACGAGACGCGCCGCCGCGGCACTGTCGCCTCTGAGCGACTCGCGCGCGAGGCGATGCTCCTCCTCGGCACTGAGCATCGGTTGCTGCTGTGCCTTGCGGAATAGTTGCTGCTTCCAGGCAGCGCGGCTCTTGGCTTGGCTCGTCATCGAGGTCCGCCCCTCGCCAGAATCGCACGAGACGCCCGGGCGAAAAAGCCTTTTCGAGCCCGTTGTCGCGGCGCCGCGGGCTCCCTAATGTCAGGGAAGAGGACCATTCCATGGCTGAAAGAACCGATCGCGACCAGCGCGTCCTGGACGGGGCGTTGCGGCTCGCCGCGCGGGAGGGCTGGCAGGGGGCGTCCCTTGCGGCGATCGCGGCCGAGGCGGGCGTGCCGCTTCTCGAGGTCTACCGGCGCTATCCCTCGCGAACGGCCGTTCTCGCGGCTCTCCTCGACCGGGTGGACGAGGCGGTCCTCAGAGAAAGCCGTCCCGATCCGAACGAGTCTGCCCGCGACCGGCTGTTCGACGTGGTCATGCGCCGGCTGGATGCCTTGAGGCCCCATAAGGATGCGATCGCCGCGATCGCGCGGGCGCTCGCGGCCGATCCCGTGGGTGCCGCGTGCCTATGGCCGCGCTTCATGCGGTCCATGCGCTGGATGCTCGAGGCTGCCGGCCTCGGGAGCGCTGGCCTCCCTGGCATGCTCAAGGCCAAGGGGCTCGCGGTGATTTATCTCGGGGCGGTCAGGACTTGGCTTGGCGACGATACGGCTGATTCCGCGCGCACCATGGCAGCGGTCGACCGGGCGCTGAGGCGTGCCGAGGCCGTGATGGCCTGGGGATCGCGCATGGGCGCGCGGAAACCCTCCGCCCCGCCGGATGGGTCGCCAAGCCCCGATGCCCAGCCGAAAACCCCGAGGAAAAGGCCGTCCCGGCGCGGCAAACGTCAAACCTCGA
>JAXMCE010000004.1:0-283428 GCA_046349515.1 Alphaproteobacteria bacterium
GGGCGGACGACGTTCCACAACCAGCCGTTACTCTCGTTCTGCGGCCGCTCGATCGAAGATCCCAAAGATGACCGCTGGCAGACCTTGATCCATCCGGACGATCGCGCGGCTTTCGAGGCCGCCCATCGCGAGGCCCTCCTCAAACAGCACGCGTACACGGTCGAGTACCGGCTCAAGCGGTTTGACGGCGAGTATCGGTGGCTGTCGAATACGAGTGTCCCCCGCTTCGGAGTCAATGGCGAATTCATCGGCTTTACCGGCTCGGCAACGGACATCACCGCCATCAAGACCCAGCAGGAAGCGCTCAAGACACATGCGGAGCAGCTCAGTCTCATCTTCGAGAATCTGCGGCACGGCGTATGCCTTCATGACCATAATTTGCGGGTCGCCGCCTTCAACGAGCACTACTGCGAACTGGTCGAGCTTCCGGAAGGTCTCGTGAACGTCGGTACACCCATCGAAACCATTCTTCGGTTCCGTGCGGAACGCGGCGACTATGGGCCAGGCGACGTCGACTCGCTCGTGGCGACGCGGCTCAAGGGCAATCGAGAAGGCGCGGCCGTCCTCCTGTCGCAATTGCCGAGCGGACGCATCATCGAATCCAGCGTGCAGTCGGTTCCTGGCCTCGGCGGCGTCACCGTCGTGACGGACGTGACCGAGCAGCACGCCGCCGAAGACTCCCGCCGCAAGCAGGAGGAACAGTTCCGCGCAATGGCGGACCAGGCGTCGGTCATGATGTGGACGGCCGATACGGACGGCGAGACGTCCTTCTACAGCCGGCCATTGCTCGAATTCCTTGGCCGCACGGAGAACGAGCGCGGCGAGTGGTGGCGCGAGCACATCCATCCGGACGACCAGGAACGGTCGGCGACGGCCTTCAACACGGCACTCCGGGAACGCCGCGCCTATACGGTCGAATACCGCCTCAAGCGGAAGGACGGTCAATACCGGCATATCTACAGCACCGGCGTGCCCGAGTTCGACAGCGACGGTCGGTTTGCGGGCATTACCGGAACGTCCTGGGACGTGACCGATCTCAAGGCACAGCAAGAGGCGCTGAGGACGCACTACGAACAGCGCGAACTTCTCCTTGATCATCTCGCAGAAGGGGTGGCCCTCTTCGACGAGGACGGGCACCTCGTCGCGTTCAATCAAAGCTATGTCGAGCTTCTGCAGCTCCCCTCCGACTTTGTATCAATCGGCATGTCGATCGACGATGTCATCCGCTTCCGCGCCAAACGCGGCGATTATGGGTCGGGCGACCTCAACACTCTCATAGCGGAACGTGTCGAAGCCAACCGTTCGGGTATCGTCTCCGCCCCCGATAGTACGTTGCCCGACGGCCGCATCGTCCGACTCAAAATCGTGACAGTCCCGAAGGTTGGCCTTGTCGCCACCGTCACCGACGTGACCGAAGACCGTCGCGCCGAGGAGACGCGCCACGTTCTCGAGGAGCGCCAGCGTGCCGTCGCCGACCATGCGCCGATTCTCATGTGGCTGACGGACGCGAGCGGACGCGCGACTTACTACAATGCGGCGTGGCTCGCCTTCCGTGGAGTCACACTGGAGGAAGAACTGGGCGACAGCTGGATGGATGGAATTCATTCAGACGACCGCGAGCTGATCGAAGGCATCTTCCACGCCGCGATCGAGCACCAGCATGCCTTTTCCTGCGAGTACCGGCTTCAGCGATCGGACGGTGAATACCGGTGGATTCGCAGCTCCGCCGTGCCGCGTTACGACCTCAGCGGTGCCTTCGCCGGCCTGACGGGTTCGTCCTGGGATATCACGGACATCAAGGAACAGCAGACGACCCTCGAAGCCCGCACCGAGCAGCTGGAGATGGTCGTCGAAAGCATGCCGCATGGCGTCTGCATGTTCGATGCAGATTTGCGGATCATCGCGTACAACCACCGCTACATCGAATTGATGGACTACCCCGGTGAGCTCGTCGTAATCGGGACGCACCTCGAAGCGACCCTTCGTCACCGGGTCGCCCGCGGTGACTATGGACCTGGCGACGCGGACGCCATCATCGCCCGTCGCATGGCCCAATTTGGCGACGACGTTCTGGAAAGCACCGACTACCTCACGATCGGCGGTCGCCACATCGAGCGGCAATTCATCTACGTTCCGGGGCAAGGGCTGGCGCTTTCGGTCAATGACGTCACGGAACGCGTGGAAGCAGAGGCCGCACGCCGCATGGCCGAGGAGCGTGTCCGCGTCATGGCGGAAAACGCGCCCGTGATGACCTGGATGACCGACGATGCGGGCGCCATGATCTACGGCAACAAACGGTGCCTCGAATTCGTCGGTCTCAGCCTGCAAAAGTTCCAGGACGGCGATTGGCACCCGCTCATCCACGCAGAGGACCGTGCGAAGCAGGACGAGGCGTATGCGGCCGCCCTCGCGGGGCGCGAGGCGTTTTCGTGCGAACATCGCCTGAGGCGCGCGGACGGCGAGGACCGCTGGATCTACAGCACGGCCATGCCGCGCCTCGAAAGCGACGGCTCGTTTGTCGGCTATCTAGGCTCTTGGATCGATATTACCGACCGCAAGGTGGCGGAGGACGTGCTCCGGTCCGCCAAGGAGGCAGCCGAAGGCGCCAATCGCACCAAGAGCGAGTTCCTGGCTAACATGAGCCACGAACTGCGCACGCCCCTCAATGCGATCCTCGGCTTCGCCGAGATCATGCGGGATCAGCTGTTCGGTCCGCTGGGCAACCCGAGCTACCGCGAATATGCCGGCGACATTCATGAAAGCGGGTCCCACCTCCTCAATCTCATCAACGATATTCTCGACGTTTCGAAAGCAGAGGCTGGCAAGATCGAACTCGTTGAAGAGATCGTTGACGTCCGCGACGTCGTCGATTCATCGCTCCGACTCGTCAAGACACGTGCGGAGGCCGGCCGCGTAGCACTCGAGACGCGCCTTGCAAGCGACGCATCCACCATCTTTGCGGATGAGCGCTTGATGAAGCAAATCCTGCTCAATCTGCTGACCAACGCGATCAAGTTCACGCCCGCCGGTGGACGCGTGACAATCGAATCGGGCATACAGGACAGCGGCGAGTTTGTCCTGCGGGTCACTGACACCGGCATCGGGATCGCATCGGAGGACATACCGAAGGTCATGCTGCCGTTCGGCCAGGTGGACAGCACACTCAGCCGCAAGCATCAGGGAACGGGCCTCGGCCTGCCTCTCACGAAATCGCTCGTCGAGATCCACGGGGGCCATTTCGGCATCGCGAGCACCAAGGGTGAGGGAACCCGGATCACGGTCCTTCTCCCGGCAACCCGTGTGCTCCCTTCCAGCGACCTGCCCCAGCGAGCCGTCGCCGCCGGCTAGACGCGCTCGTGGTGCCAAGCCGGAGAGAACCACCCCCAAGGCAGGGGTGACCGGTATGCTTTCGCATCTCTGGCGCCCTGCGGCCAGCCGGCGTTGGGTCCGGCGCTGCCCCATCCATCGCGGTATGCTCGACAATCCCCTCCCACCCGTCTGACCAGGGCGGTTTTGCTTTGCAGAATGCAACAACAACGCGGATGGCGTGGTTGCGGCAGCCTGGCTCGCCCGCGCCGGACTCGGGCTCACACAAATGTGATGCCCAAAAGGCCGCTTGAATTCGAGCTTATGCTGTATGAGAGTTCCACAGCCCTCGTTGTCGTGCTGCGTCAAACCTAACCGATTGATTTGGCACAAATATTGCGTAGCCCTGACAAAAGCAACAAGGGGGCTCGCTCCCCCAAGTCGAAGGCGCGAACGACTGCAGTCGAAGCGCCTTTGGTTGGGCGCTTGCTACGCAGTGTCAGTGCGATCGGACGTAACGAACTCCCAGAGACGAATTCCAGCCGCAGCGATGAGCACGGGCGGCCGGACACCACAGACCTCGCGGGCGCCCCGGCGCCGTCTCACGAGGCACCGGTGAACGTTCTCTCGCGCTTCCGCAGCTACGGAATCCTGGCCGCAGCGGCCATCGTCTTTGCCGTGAGCGTTCTCTTCAGCGTCGAACGAATGCTGAGCGAGCAGACGGCACCGGAGCAGACCAACACCGAAAGCGTGGTCTGGGCAGCGTCGCGAATCGAGATTGAGCTGTATCTCTTCCTCGACGCCATCGGAACCTTCGCCGAAGACGACAGTTCCATGACCCGCGAGGATCTCCGCGGCCGCTTTGTCGCCTTGCGCGACCAATTTGCGTCCCTGCGCGGCGGGTCCGCCGCTGAAGCTCTTCGAACGTCTCCGAACTTCGCAGCAATTGCCGAAACAGTCGCGGATGGAATCGACAGGATCGATGTCGCACTCGCATCGCTGCGCAAGGACGACAAACCCGCCATCACTCGCCTCAAAGAGCAAGCCATGCGGCTGGCGCAGCCGATGCACACTCTTTCCGTTCAGGCTCTTCAGCTCGACACTTCCGCGAGCGAATTTCGCTACAAGCGCGTCCAGCGCGTCTACATCGAACTCGTCGGTTTCTTCATCGGCATTCTCGTCAGCGGCGGCGTGCTCGTCTTCCTGCTGTTCCGCGGCGTACGCCGGGCTCAACGTCTCTTGGACGAACGTCAGATCGCCGATGAGCGGCTGCGCGACAGCGAGCAGCGGTTTCGTGATTTCGCCGCCTCCGCTTCGGATTGGCTGTGGGACACC
This sequence comes from Alphaproteobacteria bacterium, assembly GCA_046349515.1. Taxonomy (GTDB): domain Bacteria; phylum Pseudomonadota; class Alphaproteobacteria; order CADEGL01; family CADEGL01; genus JBGPGW01. Next base: position 4,642 of record JAXMCE010000004.1, read on the forward strand.
GATGCGCGCCTGCGGTTCACGCATTTTTCCCAGGGCTATCTCGAACGCATTGGCCTAGCCTCGGCAGCAACGCTCGGAAAGACGTTCGACGAGATCGCGCATCTTGACGGCGATGAGGCGCACTGGGCGGATTTCCAGGGGCTCCTCGCGCGCCGGCAGCCGTTTCGTGAAATTCGATTCCAGCTTCGCGACGGCAGCGGAACGACCCGCACCATTCGAATGAACGGCGTGCCAGTCTTCGACTCGACGGGCGAATTCACGGGCTACCGAGGAACGGGCACAGATATCACCGACCAGATCGAAGCCGAGCGGGAGGCCGATCGGGTGCGGACGCTGCTGTCCGAAGCCGTCGAATCGCTCGAAGAAGGCTTCATCATCTGCGACCCAGGCGACCGAATTGTCCTCATCAACAACAACTTTCGGAAGCTCTACCCGAAATCGGGTGATGCCATGCGCGTCGGCGCGCTGTTCGAGGACATCGTGCGCGACGTCATCCGCCGCGGTGAAGTCGTCGTTCCGCATGGTCATGAGGAAACGTGGATCCGCGACCGCCTGGACCAACATCGCAATCCGCGAGGGCCCGTCGAGCAGCGTCTGGCCGATGGCCGATGGGTCCAGGTCAACGAACAGCGCCTCGCCAACGGCTGGCACATTGGCACGCGCGTCGACATCACCCAATTGAAGCAGCGGGAAGAGGCGCTACGCCGCGAGGCGTTGATCTGGGAGCAGATCTCCGAGGGAGTCATCATCACCGACCTGCACGGCACGATTACGAATTGGAACCCGGCGGCCGAGTCCGTGTTCGGCTATACCGCCGCCGAGATGCTCGGCCGGTCGCCTGATCTTTTCTATAGCCCGCAGCAAACGGCAGGGCTGACAACATCGATCCTGAAGAGCGTACGCCGAGACGGCCGATGGGCGGGCCAAATCCATTTCACGCGCAAAGACCACCGGAGCGGCATTGCGGAGACTGTGGTCGTGCCGCTTAGGACCGACGACGGGCACCTCGTTGCGGCCATCTGGGTCAACGAGGACGTGACCGAGCGCAAGCGCTACGAAGAGACGCTCAGGGGCGCCAAAGAGCAGGCGGAAGCGGCGAGCGTCGCAAAATCGCGCTTCCTCGCGACCATGAGCCATGAAATCCGGACACCGATGAACGGCGTCCTTGGCATGCTCGATCTCCTCCTCCACACGGAACTGAGCGATGAGCAGCGTCGCTATACGGAGACCGCACGCGAATCGGGCGAAGGCCTCCTGGTCGTCATCGACGACATTCTCGACTTTTCCAAGATGGAAGCCGGCAAATTGACAATTGAGACGACGGACTTCGATCTCCGAGAATTGGTCGAAGCGGTGCTCGACCTTTTGATGCGGCATGCACAGGCCAAAGGCATCGAGATCTCGGCACTGATCGAGCCGAGCGTCCCAACGCGCCTGCGTGGCGACTCCGGCCGGATACGCCAGGTCATCCTCAATCTCACCGGAAACGCCGTTAAGTTCACCGAGAAGGGTGGCGTCGCCGTCACCGTGACCAAGGGGCGCGAAACCGATACGCACGTCGAGATTCGCTTCGAGATCCAAGACACCGGAATCGGAATCGCCGCCGACCGCAAGAATGAGATGTTCAGCGAATTTACCCAGGCAGACCCGTCGACCACGCGGCGGTTCGGCGGCACAGGGCTCGGTCTTGCGATTTCGAAGAAGTTGGTCGAGCTAATGAATGGCACGATCGGGTTCACGAGCGAGGTCGGTCAGGGGAGCACTTTCTGGTTTACCGTGACCTTCGAGCGCCAGGCCGGTGCGGTCGCGGCGCCCGACATGTGGGATTCGCGAATTGGCACGCGCCGAGTCTTGATTGGCGACAGCAACATGCTCAGTGGCCGCATTCTGCAAAGGCGTCTCGCATTGCGCGGCCAACATGTCGAGACTGCTGGCGATCGCGCAGGCGCTGCCGCCGCGCTCAAAGACGCGGCCACCGCCGGCAGGCCTTATGACGTCGTGGTCATCGACAAGCTCCTGATCGCGCCCGACCTCAGGGCGTTCTGCGACGAGATTCGCAGCCACCCCGCGATCTACGGGGCCCCCAAATTGATCCTGACTTCGCGAATTGCCGACGGCGATACGACCGAGAAGATTCGACCGTTGGGATTTGACGACCATCTGCAGAAGCCCATCCGGCAGCGAACGCTTCTCGAAGCACTCCGCCGGATCCTCGACATCCCGCCGGACAATGTCCCGATTGTCGCCGTCGCGCCACGCCGCCATGAGGAAACACTGCTCACCGCGTCGCGGCGCGCGCGCCTCCTCCTGGCCGAGGACAGCGCGGTCAATCAGGTGGTGGCGATCGCCATGCTGAGCAAGTTCGGTTACGAGATCGACGCTGTCGAAACGGGCATCCAGGCCGTCGACGCGGTCCAGACGAAGCCCTACGACCTCATCCTGATGGACGTGTCCATGCCTGAAATGGATGGACTCGATGCCACGCGGGCCATCCGCGCCCTGCCTGGAGCCATCGCGCATATACCCATCATCGCGATGACCGCCCATGCCATGGAGAGCGACCGTGACAAGTGCATGGCTGCCGGCATGAACGATTACATCGCCAAGCCCGTCAACCGCGTAAAATTGCTCGAGACTGTCGCCCGCTGGCTCCCCACGCAAGCAGCCGAGCCGCAGACCGCGCCGGCGGAAGGACGGCCGACGCCCCAGTTCGCTGACAGCTCGAGGCCAGGAGCCCATGCCGGCTCGGTCTTTCCATCGGACTTCGCTCGCATACCCGTGCTCGATGCATCGACCCTCTCTCAGCTCGAATCCGACACGAGTGCCGAAGTCCTGTCCGAGCTCATCAGCACCTATGTCGCGGAGACCGGCGAGCGCGTAATCCGCATGGGGACCGCAGCCACCGCAGGCGACCTCCAATCACTTGGCCGCGAAGCCCATGCGCTCAAGAGCAGCTCGGGAACTTTCGGCGCAGCACGTCTTCAAGCCGTCGCCCGCGCGATCGAGATGGCATGCCGCGAGGGAAGGGCCAGCGAGGCGTCCCGCCTGCTGCATGATATCGAAGCGCTTTCAGGCGAGGCCATCGCGGCGCTCAGCAACCGTTCGTCGCCGGCTCGAGCGACCGAGACCGCCGGGATGCGTCCCTAACCCGGTCGGCGCCCTCGCCGAGGGCCGACCGTGACACCCCACCGACGGACCGTGTCCACATCGATACCGAAAAGGTCGAGTGCGCGGCCGAGCGTCTGATCCACCATCGCCTCAATGCTGGTCGGGCGAGCATAAAAGGCCGGAACTGGCGGATAGACAATGGCGCCAGCCTCGGTCGCCAGCGTCATGCTGCGCAGATGACCGGCATGAAGCGGCGTCTCGCGCACGAGCAGCACGAGCCGTCGCCGCTCCTTGAGTGTCACATCCGCCGCGCGCGTGAGAAGCGTGGAAGTGACCCCCGTCGCGATCTCCGAAAGACTGCGAATCGAGCACGGAGCGACGATCATTCCGCACGTGGCGAACGAACCGCTGGCGATAGGAGCGGCTATGTCATCGATGGCGTAGGTCGTATCGGCGAGCGCCCTCGCCATCTTGACATTGAGCGAAGTCTCATGGGCCAGCGTTATCTCGGCCGAGCGTGTCATAACGAGGCAAGTTGGCAGGCCGGCCGCCTTCAAGAGCTCAAGGACACGGATACCGTAAATCACGCCGGATGCGCCGCTAATTCCCACGACGAGCGGTGGCGACACGCCCCGAGTCTCGCGGCGGCGAACGGTTGGCGGCTTCCGGATTTGTCCCATCGCACTCAAGCCTAGCGAGCGCGAGAAGAGGCGGCAAGGCGCCCTCTCGACCCGTTGGGCCAAGCATCCTAAGCTTGGCCACACTTGGGCTGAGACGGGGAAGGTAATCCATGACGGCTGCACTCGACAATCGACAGGCGATTCGCGCTCTCACACCCCAATTCGACGGCGGCATTGGCCCGAGAGGCCGCATCGGCTTTATTGCGCTTGCAAACGGCTATGTCAGCGAGCACGAGGTGGCATCAATCGTGCCACGCGAGTCCCTCGTCGTCTATGTGAGCCGCGTTGCCAGTGACAATGTCATCAATCTAGACAATTTGCGCGCGATCGAAACCGATATGACGCGCGCCGCTGGCATGATCCTTCCTTCGGACCGAATCGACGTCATGGTCTACGGATGCACGTCCGGCACGATTGCCTTGGGTGAAGATCGAGTTGAGGAGAGAATTCGCGCCGTACGACCCAATGTCGCCGTCACGACGCCCATCACGGGGGCGTTGGCTGCATTCAGGGCGCTCGACATCAAGCGCATCGTGCTCCTGACCCCCTACATCCTCGAGGTCACGGCCGCGATGCGTGACTATATCGCGGGGCGTGGAATTGAGATCCTTGATTGCGCGACATTCGACTGCGCGCTCAACTCCGATCAGCAGCGCGTGAGTCCCGATGCGATTGCCGAAGCGGCAATAGCCCTCGACCGCGAGGATGCGGATGCAATCTTCGTTTGCTGCACGGCCCTCCGCGCAGCGGGCGTGATCGAGCGCATCGAGAGCGTGACGAAGAAGCCCGTCGTCACGAGCAATCAGGCACTCGCCTGGCACGCGATGCGGCTTGCCGGATATGACGAGCCCGTTCTCGGTTACGGCCGCCTTCTTCGGATGTAAGGGATTGATTTCTTAATGAAATTCTAATACTCCCGGGTCCATAAGGACATTGCGGAGGGCGGGGGCATGGGGTATTCGGTGGGTCCATTGCTCCGTATCCACCGCCACCCGACCTGACCCGCGCGAGGACGATCCGTGCATACCTATCGCAGCCACACTTGCAACGAATTGCGATCGAGCCACGTCGGCTCTGTCGTGCGACTAGCCGGCTGGGTGCACCGCAAGAGAGATCATGGACAACTTCTTTTCCTCGATCTCCGCGACCACTATGGCATCACGCAATGCGTGATCGATGTGGACAGTCCTGTCTTCTCGGCTGCCAATGCCCTCCGCCTTGAAAGCGTCGTGCGCGTCAATGGCACGGTGGTCGCACGCACGCCTGAGACCGTAAACAAGGAACTCGAGACAGGCGAAATCGAGCTCCGTCTCGAGTCGCTCGATGTTCTTTCCGAGGCCGAACCGCTCCCCTTCCCGGTGAACGCGGAGCACGATTACCCGGAGGACATGCGGCTGACCTACCGCTTCCTCGACCTCCGCCGCGAGGCGTTGCACAAGACAATCGTCCTCCGCTCCCGTGTCATCGACAGCATCCGCCGCCGCATGATCGCAAGCGGATTCACAGAGTTCCAGACGCCGATCCTGACCTCGAGCTCGCCCGAGGGCGCCCGCGACTATCTCGTGCCGAGTCGACTGCATCCGGGCAAGTTCTACGCCTTGCCGCAAGCGCCGCAGCAATTCAAGCAACTCCTCATGGTTGCGGGCTTCGATCGCTACTTTCAGATTGCAGCGTGTTTTCGCGACGAGGATAGCCGCGCCGACCGCTCGCCCGGCGAGTTCTACCAGCTCGATCTCGAGATGTCCTTCGTCGAACAGGAAGACGTCTTCCGCGCGGTCGAACCAGTTCTCGCTGGCGTTTACGCCGAATTCTCGATCTGGACTGTCTCGCCTACGCCGTGGCCTCGGATCACCTACGCTGAATCGATGCTCAAATACGGCAACGACAAGCCAGACCTCCGCAATCCGCTCGTCATTGCCGACGTAACAGAAGCGTTTCGCGGCTCGGACTTCGGCATCTTCACCAAGGCCATCGAGAAAGGCTCGGTTGTTCGCGCCGTACCCGCTCCGAAATCCGCAGGCCGACCCCGCTCCTTCTTTGACAAGATGAACGAATGGGCGCGGAGCGAAGGCGCGCCCGGCATGGGATACATCGTCTTCGAGGGCACAGGCGGCAAAGGACCGATCGCGAGCAAACTCACGTCCGATCGACTTGCTCTCCTCAGGTCGCTGACCGGCACAGGAGAGGGCGATGCGCTGTTCTTCGCCTGCGACAAGCCTGAATCAGCCGCGAAGCTTGCTGGTTTGGCGCGGACCCGCGTGGGCCAGGAGCTGGGACTTATCGAACAGAGCGTGTTTCGCTTCTGTTGGATCATCGATTTCCCGATGTTCGAGCGCGACGAGGAAACAGGCGCGATCGGCTTCAGTCACAACCCCTTTTCCATGCCCCAAGGGGGCCTCAAGGCTCTCGAGGAGAACGATCCTCTCACCATCCTCGCTCACCAGTACGACATCGTTTGCAATGGCGTCGAGATCAGCAGCGGCGCCATCCGGAACCACCTGCCGCAGGTGATGTACAAGGCCTTCGCGATCGCGGGCTACGGACCCGAGGTGGTGGAGCAGAAGTTCGGCGGAATGCTCAACGCGTTCCGCTACGGCGCGCCGCCCCACGGCGGTATCGCTCCCGGCATCGACCGCATGGTGATGCAGATCGCCAACGTGCCCAACCTGCGCGAGTGCATCGTGTTCCCCATGAATCAGCAGGCTCAAGACCTGATGATGGGAGCCCCCGGCGAAGTCACAGAGAAACAGCTCCGCGAACTCAATATCCGCGTCATCCCGCCACCCGCGGAGAAAAAGCCAGCCCCCAAGGCCGGGGCCGCCGAATAGTCGGTGACGCGCGCCATCCGTCGGCAAGGAAAGGCGCGCCACGTCTCAACCGGTCATCACGCCATCGGCCGATCGAGCGTTTGACGACGAAGCGCGCGGCCCGCCCGCGCTCCCGTATGCGCTCCGTCGCGCCATGCGATTCGACCGTTCACCATCACAAGCGCGACCCCAGCCGCAGGTTGCGTTGGATTCTCGAACGTGGCTCGGTCGATGATTGCCTTGGAATCGAAAAGGACGAGATCCGCGAAGGCACCTTCGCGAATTACCCCGCGGTCCTTAAGGCCGAAGCGATGGGCCGACAACGACGTCATTTTCCGTACCGCGTGCTCGAGCGGAAAAAGCCCCAGGTCGCGCGCATAGTGACCGAGAACACGAGGAAAGGTGCCCCAAAGCCTCGGATGAGGATGCTCGTCGTTGGGCAGCCCGTCTGACCCGATCATCGCATCCGGAAACGCCATAATGCGCTGGACATCGTCCTCGTCCATCGCGAAATAGATTCCGCCTGCCGGCAGAAGGCGCTCGATCGCCTCGACTTGGCTGCATCCCATGGCAGCCGCAACGTCCTTGAGGTCTCTACCTGCAAATTCCGGACGCTGCTTCGACCAGGCAACGAGGGTTTTCCTCGACCGCTCGATCATATCGGCGGAGAGCACGGTCGACGAGGCCGGGTAAGGATAGACGTCGAACCCGACGCGCTGGCTTTTCGACGCTGTTGCAATAACAGGCAGGGTCTCCTTTGACCGCCCAAAATTCGGCGCGCCGGCGACTTTGTGGTGGGAAATGACAACCGGGACTTTGGCGGCGCGCCCGATGGCGAAGGTCTCCTCTAGCGAGCCGATGATGCCATCGCCTTCATTCCGCATATGCGTGACGTAGAGAGCTTCGTAGGCCGTAAGCGCCCGTGAAATCTCGATCACTTCCTCGGTCGGCGCAGCGATCGCCGTCTTGTACGCAAGGCCCGTCGAAAAGCCGATGGCGCCGGCGTCAAGCCCTTCTTCGAGGGCACCACGCATGCCTTTGATCTCTGCGTTCGTGGCCGGACGATCAAGACGGTCCATCGCGCCGAAACGGAGTGTTGAATGGCCGACAAGGGACACGGAGTTCACAGCCGACGGATCGCTGCCAAGCGCGGAGAAATAGCGCTTGAAGTTCGCAAAATGCCATTGGTCATCGCCGGCGACGAGGTCGAGCGGGGCCGGAGGACGGCCCCTCACGTCCAGAGGCGCAAGACTTACGCCGCAATTCCCGACCACGACGGTGGTGACGCCTTGGCTAATTTTGGGTGTCATGTCGGGCTTAGACAGAAGAACAAAATCGTCGTGCGTGTGGACGTCGATGAAGCCGGGCGCTAGGACCTTTCCCTTGGCATCGATCTCGCTGGCGGCCCTTGACGACGCGAGCATGCCCACGGCGAGGATGCGATCATCGGCGATGGCCACGTCGGCCACGAAGCCGGCGGCACCTGTACCGTCGACAACGGTAGCATTACGGAAGACGATATCGGCGGGTCTTGAGTCCTTCATGATGAAACTCTAGCGAAAATGCGAACCATGCGCACGCCGATTGAAGCGGCGCCAGCCAACTGCCGCAATACCATGGGCAAGGACTGGGATGGGAGAACCGTTCGGCGGGAGAGACAATTGACAAATGATGGGGATTTCCCTCCGGCGCATGTCCTTCCTGACGGCATTGCACCGTCACATAGGCGCCAGAGAATTGGGAGAGGAGGATGGATATGGGTCCGATCAACGATGGCCGGCAAGACCGCGCGATCAGCTCTGGAAGTCTGGCAAACCACTTACTGTTTGAGTGATTGCTGCAAACGAACCAAAATCGATGGTGACGAGCGATGGGGGCGCGTGTGGCGTGGATCACTGGTGTCGAGGAGACGCGTTTCGGCCAGCTCGACGGCGAGGATACGCTTTCACTCATGACTGACGCGGCCGCAGGCGCACTCGCCGACGCCGGCCTTGCGCGGGCGGATATCGACGGAGTCCTCTGTAGCTACAGCACGGCCCTACCTCACACCATGCTTGCAACGGTTTTCGCGGAACATTTCGGGCTCAGTCCGACTTATTGTCATAGTGTCGCTGTTGGCGGCGCGTCGGGTGCGGCCATGGTCATGCTGGCCAAGATCCTGGTCGAGAGCGGACGATGCCGCCATGTCCTCGCAGTCGCCGGTGAAAATCGCCTGACGGGCGTGGGCAAGGACGGAACCGTCAAGGGTCTCGCGCAGGTGGGCCACCCCGATTTCGAAGTTCCCTTCGGCCCAACCGTGCCGGCCTATTACGGGCTCGTCGCCTCGCGCTACATGCACGAGTACGGGACCACTGAGGAGGACCTCGCCGCGATCGCCGTTCTCCTACGCGACCACGCGGCGCGGAACCCGAAAGCGCATTTCCGCGATCCCATCACGGTCGCCGATGTCATGACGTCTCGCGTCATCGCGGCACCGCTGAAGCTTCTCGATTGCTGCCGAATCTCAGACGGCGCCGTCGCCCTTCTCATCAGTCGCGAGCCATTGGATGGTGCCTCGGTCCGCATCGCTGGCGCCGCACAGGGTCATACGCACCAGCATGTGAGCGCGGCACCGACGCTCGTCTCCTTTGGTGGCGGCGAAGCCGCAAAACGAGCGATGGCCGAAGCGGGCATCACAGCACGAGCGGTCGATATCGCGGGCATCTACGATCCATTCACGATCGCGCTCCTGATCTTTCTCGAGGAGATCGGATTTTGTGGACGGGGGGAGGCCGGCAATGCGGTTCGCAGCGGCCACTTCAGCTTCGACGGAACGTTGCCGCTCAACACCCATGGTGGATTGATCTCGTTCGGCCATTCAGGAGTGGCTGGAGGCATGGCCCACATCGCCGAGGTCTACCGGCAACTCGCGATCAAAGCAGGGTCCCGGCAAATTGGAGATCGGACAATTGGATTCGTCCACAACGAAGGTGGAGTGCTGTCTGCGAATGTCAGCCTTGTCCTGATACGGAACTAATGGGATGGGTGATGTTGCGATACATTTTTGGGATGGCTGCGCCGCGGGGGAACTTCGCTATCAATGCTGCGGAACCTGTGCCAGGGCACAGTTCTACCCAAGGCCTTTTTGTGCCAAGTGCGGCGGCACGCAACTGCGGTGGGTGGTCTCGTCCGGCTTCGGTACGGTTTATGCGGCAACTGTCGTCGGCCGTGCGCCAACGCCGGAATTCAAGGCCTTTGCGCCTTACGGTTTGATCCTGGTCGACCTCGAAGAAGGCTTTCGCATGATGGCTCATGGCGACGCGGGCCTTGGAGTCGGTGAACGTGTGTGCGCACGATTCCATGAGGTTGGTACCTATCATCTACCGATTTTCGGACGAGCGTGAGCATGGGATTGTTCCAGGTGGATCCCCGTTCATCAGAAAGGGAGTTCACCTTGATCGCGATATAGCGGCGAGCTTTGGTGCCGGCGGCAGACACAAAGGCATCCATCACATGCTGCAACAGATGCCGGCACGTTACTGTCGGAAGGAATTGGACGCGCGGAGGGAAGGATGGCCAAGCGCTGGGTACGTCGGCCGGAGGGGTCGAATTGGGGGGATTTTGGGGAGGACGATCAGCTCGGTCGCTTGAACCTCTTGACCCGAGAGAAAGTCCTGAAAGGCATTGCTGAAGTGCAAGAAGGACGCACGTTCTGCTTGTCGCTACCGCTCGATTTTCCGGGCGGCAATTTTCTCTCACCGGCTCGCTTTCCGCCCGAGCTGCGGCCGACATTCCGGCACGGACGACCTCGGATGAACTACCCGCTGGCCAAGGAAAATCCGGCTTACACCGACATCATTTGCGATGATGTTGTCGTACTGACGCTCCAGTATTCAACACAGTGGGATAGTCTCGCCCATATCGGCAGCACGTTTGATGCCGATGGCGACGGTGTTGCGGAGACCGTCTACTATAATGGGTTCCGCGCCGGCGATCACGTCCATGGTCCGGTGCGCTATGAGAACGAAAAGGAGACGCCAACGCCCGACACCATGGGGGCGAAAGCGCTCGGTGTCGAGACCATGGCCGAATGCTGCGTCCAAGGTCGCGGCGTGATGGTCGACCTTTACCACCATTTCGGTCGAGACCGGCGGCGTGTCGGCTATGACGACATGATGCGTGCGATCGAAGCCGACCGCGTGGAACTAGAGACGGGTGACATGTTGTGCGTGCATACGGGCTTTGGGGAAGTCGTACTGGAACAGAATAGAAGACCCAATCCCGACATTTTGCACGCAAGCTGCGCGGTGCTCGATGGGCATGACGAGCGATTACTCCGGTGGGTCACCGATTCGGGCATTGCCGTTCTCGTTACCGACAACTATGCCGTCGAGCACTACCCTCGCAGCATGGCCGACGCACCGGCCCATGGGGTCGGCCCGGCATATCCGCTCCACGAACACTGCCTTTTCAAGCTTGGACTGCCATTGGGAGAACTTTGGTATTTCACGGAACTTGCGACGTGGCTCCGCAACAAAAATCGGTCCCGGTTCCTATTGACAGCGCCGCCACTACGGCTTCCGGGTGCCGTTGGCTCACCGGCCACGCCGGTCGCGACTGTGTAAATGGCTCGGAAGGTACGTACGACGCCGCCTGTATCGGATCGGCTTCGCATCCGCGCACTTCGACGCAGTGATGTGAAGTATGTCGCGCGCCTTGCTCGCTCGCTCAATCGCCATCAGGGTGATCCCGAGAGCCGTCACATCTCAGCCGCACTCACACGCGATGCGCTGCAATTCAGGCAGCATGTCAGCGTTCTCGTTGCGACAATCAGCGACCGGATAGTGGGATACGGACTCTATACCCCCGCCTACGAGACAAGTTATGCGACAAGGGGACTCTATCTGAACGATATCTACGTTGTGCCAAGAGAACGCCGACGCGGAGTCGGGCGCGCCATACTCGCAGCCATTGCTCGCGAAGGTTCGCGCAAGGGGGCGACATTTATGTGGTGGGCTTCGCGACCATGGAATCATGACGCACACCGATTCTATGCGGCGCTTGGCGCACGCATGGAACCCATATTTGCCCATGCTTTGACACACGATGCATTTGCGGCCCTTGTGAGCCTTCGTCCTTCGACAGCTCAGAGAAACAAACAACCGAGGAGGGCGTTGCGATACGAACCGCGTGAGGCAGCACAATCTATGGCATCCCGCGCGCGCAAAATGAATGCACGGAAACTACGCTGACTTTTTTTCTTCCTTCCTCTCAACCGCGCCGCCAGCCTCGCGCCACGCCGTAAACCCTCCCTCAATATGCGCGACAGGTGCCAGGCCCATGCGCTGCACGGCCGCCGTAGCAAGCGCCGAACGCCAACCGCTCGCGCAATAGAAGAGAAACTCTTTACCGGACGCGAAAATTTCTTTGTGGTATGGGCTGTCTGGGTCGACCCAGAACTCGAGCATTCCGCGCGGCGCGTGGAATGCGCCCGGTATCATTCCGTCGCGTTGTAGTTCGCGAATGTCACGAAGATCGACGAAGACGACATTGGCATCACCGTGCCGTGCGATTGCCTCTTTGACCGTCAGGGCTTTGATCGTCCCACGGGCCTCCTCAAGCAGCGCCTTGTACCCGACTTTCATGGTTTGCCTTCCGTTCTATCCCGCCCCATCCCGTATCATCGCATTCGCACTCTACCTGAGTCGAGCGGCTCAGCTGAGTCACCGGTCACTCACAAGCGCTGATTTGATTTGGCGGGCGAGAGCCATGAGACGCGCAGAGGAGTAAGGCACAGCCGATCCCGTGCCCCAGATCGGGCGGGGCCAGGACCGGTCGGCGCGATAGCGCGCAATGACGTGAACATGAAATTGCGGCACGACATTGCCGAGAGACGCAACGTTAATCTTATCTGGAGCAAAGAGGGCGGCCATCGCGATCGACGCCTGTGTTATCTCGTCCGTAAGCCTTTGACGATCACGCGCCGTCAGCTCAAACAGCTCACGCACCTCCATTCTTCTAGGAACAAGGATCAGCCATGGGAATGAGGAGTCGCGCGAGAGCAACACTTGGCAGAGATCCAGTTCGCACACCACGACCGTATCCGCGGCAAGCTGGGCATGGAGTTGCCAGCCTTTGGATCCACGTGCGCGTCCCGCACCCAGCGTTCGGAGGGTCGACCGACCAAGAATCCAGCCTTCGATCATGCGGATCGCTGGCGCGTCCGGCTCGCCGGTCAACCGATGGCCAAGAACAACGTTGAGCATACCGAAGAGGCCGACAGTAGCATCGAAGGGATCCTCGCCAGCCGGTGCTTTTCCGAAACCCGCACGGATGAGACGTGCGAGCGCGGGATCAAGGGCGACATGCGCCTTTCTAGCCCAGCCAAGAAGCCTCGATGCGTTGCCGGCACGATCAACCTGCGTACGCTTGCCAGATGTCCCGATGCCCGCACGACGAGAAAACCGAAGGCCCAAGTGTGAGTAAATTTCGCCTGGATAGGTCTCAGCGATAATGATCCGGCGCGTTGTGAGAAGATCTTCGAGCGCGCCATCAAATGGCCACACACCGACGTCCTTGCGACGACTTCTCAAGGCGGGAGCAATGATATCCCGCCAGCCGGCAAGAGCTGCCTTGCCGACCTGATTGCCGCCCACCGTCCAAAAAATCGGAGCTGCGGCGGGAGGACCTCGGTCGGCGTGACGGAGCATGTCGGCGCGCTGCTCAAGGCCAAGGCCTTTAAGAAGCTGCCGCACTGATGGACGCGGCAGGGTATTGGACTTCGCGGGATAAAAAGGGCGATGAAGGGAGATGTCTTCGGGCCTTCCGGCGACATCGTATATGTCGTGCCAAGGGCCCCGCCCGAATTTGGGGAGGAGGGAGAGGAAATCGGTGATACCGGCCTTGGCGGCATAGCCGCGTGGTATACCGATTGGGAAGTCGAAACCAAGAAAGACCGGCCCGCGTGCGCCGGCTTCATCGAGGAGACGATTGATATACGTCGCAGTATCACCAACCAATGTAGGCGCCGCTGCGTGGTAGCGGCGGTCAGTTCCGAGCACGGCTTTCGCCATCCAGCGCTTGCTCGGCGAAACACTCCAATCAGCGTGGGCAACGATGGCGGGCTTCCGCACGGAACAGGCTCACGATGCTGGGCGTTCAATAACCTCAGCGATCGCCCGTCCAATCTCAACCGTGCTGGCATTGCCCCCTAGATCACGCGTCCGGGGTCCCTCGGCCACGATCGTCTCGATTGCTTGTTCGACAGCATGCGCCGCGGCTTGATGTCCCAAGTGATCGAGCATCATCGCAGCAGACCAGATCTGACCAATTGGATTTGCAACTCCCTGACCAGCAATGTCGGGAGCGGAGCCATGAACCGGCTCGAACATGGATGGGAAAGCGCGTTCTGGATTGATATTTCCTGAAGGCGCGATGCCGATGCCGCCGACGACCGCCGGCCCGAGGTCGGAGAGAATATCGCCAAATAGATTGCTTCCCACTACGACATCAAACCAGTCTGGATGCTGCACGAAGTGCGCAGTCAAGATATCAATGTGGTATTGGGACGTGCGTACCGTGGGATAGTCCCTTGCCACAATGGCAAAACGCTCATCCCAATAAGGCATGGTATGAATAATGCCGTTCGACTTCGTAGCCGAGGTCACATGTTTCTTCGAGCGACTCATTGCGAGTGTGAAGGCATATCGGAGAATGCGGTCGACGCCTCTCTTCGTGAAAATTGATTCCTGAACGACCATTTCTTGATCGGTTCCGGCATAGAGCCGGCCACCGATCTCGGAATACTCCCCTTCGTTGTTCTCTCGCACGACGACAAAATCGATCTCACCCGGCTCTCGGCCAGCGAGAGGAGACCGGATACCCTTCATGAGGCGAACCGGTCGCAAATTGACGTACTGCTGCATGGCGCGCCGTATGGGGATGAGTAAGCCCCACAAAGAGACATGATCCGGAATTCCGGGCAGGCCGACCGCGCCAAGGAAGATTGAATCGAACGTCTTCAGTTGCTCAATCCCATCCTCAGGCATCATGCGGCCGGTACGCTTGTACAGCCCGCAACTCCAATCGAACGCCTCGAAGACAAAATCGATGCCGAATCGGGCGCCGGCAGCCTCAAGTACCCGTATGCCCTCAGGTACGACCTCTTGACCAATTCCATCGCCAGGGATGACTGCAATTCGATGCTTGTTGTTTTTCACTTTGCGATACTTGTCCCTTCAACCCATCGACATGCCGCCGTTTACGCGGATGGTTTGTCCTGTAATGTAGCTGGCCTCGTCCGAGGCAAGAAATGCCATAGCGTTGGCAATATCCTCAGGCGCTCCGTAGCGCCCCATCGGGATCATCCTGAGTGCGGCCTCTCTTCCAGCCGGATCGATCGATGCAAACATTTCCGTAGCGATATAGCCAGGCGAAACCGCATTGATCGTGACACCGAACGGGGCTGCTTCCACGGCGATCGCGCGCAGCATGCTGATAAGGCCTGCCTTTGCGGCTGTACACGCGGACATCTTATTCGGACCGAAATCATACTTTTCCGTAATAATTGAACCGGTTGCAAGCACTCGCCCGAAACGCTGATTGATCATGTGCGGAAGAGAGGCGCGAACCAGAAAAAAGAATGGGTCAAGATTGTTGCGCAGTACGGCATGCCAATCGTCGTCCGTATTCTCGACAAACGGGCGATCGATGATGATGCCAGCATTGCTGATCAAGATATCGATCCGTCCGAAATTTGTCAGTGTCGATGTGATAAGGCGTTCCGCATCTTCGCGTTTGCCAACATCGGCCGGAACGACGATGGCTTCCGTCCCCGCCGCCCGAAGAGCGCGTGCCGTGGCCTCCGCCTTGTCCACCGAACTTCGGCAGTTGATCACGATCTTGGCACCTGAGCGCGCGAATCGCTCGGCAATCGCCTTTCCGATACCGCGCGAACTTCCAGTGACAATGGTGACTTTGCCCGCAAGACTCATGCTGGCTCCACAATCGGTCTCGGGCTGCATGTTAGCAAGCCTGACCAGCCGTCCGCAAACCCACTACACTAGACTGCGAGGAGCAAGCCGCAGGCAGAGGCGGAAAACAGAGCCCCCGCCACGTCGCCGATGATTCCCACCATGAGCGCATGGCGCACGCGTCGAATGCCGACCGCTCCAAAATAAACGGCCAGCACGTAGAACGTCGTCTCGCTCGACCCCTGGATCGTACTCACGAGATAGCCAAGGTGACTATCGGGCCCGATGGATGGATCGCGAAGGAGCGATGCCAAATATCCGTACGCTCCGGACCCCGAAAACGATCGAAGAACGGCCAGGGTGAGCGCTTCCGGCGGAAGGCCCAGATAGGCCGTGAGTTGTCCCAGTGGCTTGACCAGCAGGTCCATCGCGCCGCTCGCTCGCACCATTCCAATGGCGACAAGAATAGCGACAAGGTATGGGATAATTCGAACTGCGACCTCGAACCCCTCTTTGGCGCCGTCAACGAAGACCTCGTAGACGCGAACGCGGCGAACTATCCCGAAACCGACAAAAAACACTGCGACTGCAGGCAGGAGCCAAGTCGAAAGGACATTGCCAGCCATCAGCATCGCCGGAACGATCCCGAGCAGCACGGCAAATGCAATGATGGTAGCCCAAGTCGGCGCAGGCGTGAGCCTCGCCAACATATCCGCATCGATAATCGCGCTTGGCATGAGGGGCGCCGGCTCGGAACGGGATTCGCTTGCGGTACCAATGGGGATCAATGGAGCAAGTACCTTCGCAGAAAGGATAGCTACTGCCGTTGCAGCGAGTGTTGCCACCAACGTCGTCAGCACGATTCCAGCCGGATCCGCCGACCCAGCTGCCACACGCAAGGCGATCACTGTGGTCGGAAGAATGGTAACGCCTGACGTATTGATCGCAAGAAACAGCACCATCGCGTCGGATGCGGTCCCTTTGTGCCTATTGAGGCGTTCGAGTTCCTGCATGGCGCGAAGACCAAACGGCGTGGCCGCGTTGCCCAATCCCAGAAGACTCGCCGAGATATTCAGTATCATAGCGCCCATTGCTGGGTGATCCGCTGGCACGTCGCGGAAGAGCCGGGACATCAGGGGGCGAAGTAGCCTTGCGATTCCTAAGAGGAGCCCCCCTGCCTCTCCGATCTTCATGAATCCGAGGAAGAGAGCCATTATTCCTATCAATCCCAGAGCAAGCGTGACCGCCTCGCCTGCAGCACCGACCATGGCCGACGCAAGCTGGTCCATTGGCGCCATGCCGGTACCCGACCAGGTCAATTGACGATAGGCGGAGACCGCACATCCGAGAGCGATCAGTATGAAGAATAGAACGTTCATTCAAAGACCAACTACGCGAACGCCAATGCCCAATCGCAATGACGAAACCAGTACCGATGATTGAAGTAGTGCATCAAGAGACACGGAATTCGATCGAAAAGTGCGCCCTATGCGTGCCTAACGCTGCCTGTCTTATATTCCCATTTGTCCCTAATCGTCCCACTTTCGGCGACAATGCTGCATATGATCGTTTCGCCACACTTGTTGGCCAAAAAACACGCTCGCCAAACATAGCTGTTGAAATTTGTCCGATTTTAGTTAATTTTCGTTCTAACCCCATATCTTGTCTGTCGGCACAGGGGCCGCCGACTACACGTCGATGGAGTTATCCTATGGCAGCTAAGGCCAGGAAGACTAAGAAAAAGGCGACCGCAAAGCGCAAGACCGCGAAGCGGAAGTCCTCGCGTAAGCGCTAGCCTGATGATGCATCGCCCGCCTCTTAGACAAGAGGCGGGCGATGTCTTTTGATTGTGTGTTCATTATTGAACGAATTCCTTAGATAGACTGCGGTTTACTCGGGATGTTCCTTGCCTGTCATCTCGGTCACCGTGGCGAGATCTGGCCGCCATCAAATTCTATTGCACGGGCAGGTTAGACGAAGTGTTGCCTTGGCAACAAAATCGACTTCTACGTTCATTGCCGTGTCAGATGCCTCAGTTCGGCAGCGCATGGGTTAGCTTACCGTGCTTCACGCCGCCATATTTCCAGCGCCACTTTTCTCGAATCACTTGCCGACGATTTGACAATTCTTGTCACCGAGAGTTCGCCACCCGCTCCAGGGAACTAATCACATGAACAGCTTAGCTGAAGCGAAACGTAAGCCAACCTTACTTGCCGAACCAATGTCGATGGCCAAGCGCATCGCGCTTGCACGCAAGGAAGCCGGCTTAAGTCAACAAAACGTGGCGGATCGATTTGGTATTTCGCGCGCTGCAGTCGCCCAATGGGAAAATGGCGACACTTATCCCGGCACCGCAAAACTCGAGGGCTTGGCGGAAGTATTGCGCGTACGCTTGGAATGGTTGGCCACGGGACGCGGAGTCCAACGCGCGGATATCAACGAGTTTGGCCTTTTTACGATGAGCGGCCATCGGATGGTTCCCCTTATTGATCCGGCGCGCGCCGCATACTGGCCAACCCGCCGCGGCGAGCTCCCAGCTAACGAGGTACCAACAGAGGTTGCTGCCGGCCCTGCTTCGTTTGCACTCGTTATTGACGATGACAGCATGGCGCCCGCATTGGCGACTGGGGACAAGATCATCGTAGACCCCGATGTCGCCCCGCGGTCAGGCGACTACGTAGTCGCGACAGTTGAGGACGATGATGCTGCACTGGTTCGACTCTATCGCCCCCGCCCGGATGGGAGTGAGCAACTCGTCGAGCTTGTCCCGTTCGATCGCGCTTGGACTACACGCACAATTGGCGGAGGAAAGTCCGGTCGAATCATCGGAACGATGGTTGAGCACCGGCGTTATCGACGACCATAATTGACTTGCGTCATGACTATTGATCGCTCAAATCACACGCTTCTTAGATACCTCTCAACCGATCAATAGCATCGCAGTGCTGCTTCGAACGACAGTTTCCGTCTTGTCGTCGACGGCGTACCGACGAGCCCGTTCAACATGCTGAACGAGCTGGTCGACAGCCACGCGGCCAAGGAGGGCACGGTCCAATTCGCCTTCCCTGAGACCGCGAAGACTCTTGCGCTGCAGATCGACAAGTTTGGAGCGGAGGTGAAGGGAATGCCGATCGCGTTGCCGGAGAAGCGTTAGGCCCGATCGGCCTTTGATAACTGGCTGACCGCCTGCGACGTACGTGCGGAACGCTAGACTCCGCCAGCGACCTTGACCACCTTGGCCGCCGTACTGATGAGTGCGCCCGCAGCCTCGATCACGTCCTTGGCCTGGCTAAGACGCTGGCGCGCTCGGGAAAGGCCGGCAATCCCCTCGGCGAGCGCCCCCTCATTCTCGATCAACCTGTCCCGAATGACCGCGAGCCGGGCATTCTCGAGAGCTAGGATCGTTTGCTGGATGTCGAGGAGCCCTTCTGCAGCCTTGCGGCGATCGTCGGCCGACGCGCCTTCGAGCGCGATCTGCCATTCGGTCGAATTCATGTCCCTGCGCAGCGCGTAAAGCTCATCGAGCGTCTTGGACTTGAGCTCTTCGGGCGTCATGCTTCCTCCACGGGGCGCCCGCTCTCAGGGCGCGCGCTTCGGCGCCAGTTCATCGACGAGCGCCTTCAGGCTCGCGACGTCACGGAGCAAGAGTGTGACTCCGCCCTCGCCCAATCGGCCTTCGGCGAAGGCAACCCAACTGTCGTGGAGAGTCGCGGCGGCTTTGCGCGCGGCGTCGAGATTGTCGCTTCTGATCGTCGTTTGGAATGCGGCCATTCGCCTCGCGCTCCAGTCGGACGGCAGAGGTCCATCCCGGAGATACGCTTCGGTGATCGGATTGCGCTCCCGAATCTGGACGAGGAGGTCGAGGTCTGCTGTCATCTGCTGGCCGATGGCGGTAAGAGCCGCACGCTCGAGATCGAGCTCCCGTTCGACGGCGGCTCCGTGTGATGTCAACTCGTCGCGAAGGGCCGCGTTCTGGTACGCACCAACCGCCAACGTGACCGCGGGGTTGACGAGGCTCTTCACGGGCCGGCCCGCAAAGGACGCATCTGCGATCGCGGGTTTCAATTCCGCCATGCGGTCGACAAGACTATTGGTCGTGCCGACGAGGCCGGGTGTTGCATCGCTTGCACTCAAGGATTTGAGGGCGCCGAAATAGGAACGCAGGAGTGCCACATGCCGCTTCAAGTCGCGCAGAATCTTGAGCCGTGCTTCGAGCAGGCGGTCGCTTTCCTTGAGCCGCGCGCCGCGCGCCGCCCGATCGATGTCGGGCTTGGCCTGTTGGAGCTGGAGTGAATCGACACTGACGGAAAGCTGGAATGATTCGTCGATGACCGCAGGCACGGCCTCCGTATAGGCGATGCCGGCATCCGCGAAGTGGTCCGCGGTCTCGCTTGTGTGCGCGGGCGCACACGCGGAAATCGCGGCCGACAGGATCAGTGCCGGAAGCAATCGGCAGGCGGAACCGCCGTCTCGGTTTTCGCCCGTGCGCCGGGGATCCATTACGACCGGCAAGCGGCAATTGCAATGTCGGCGCCAGCCCCATGGACCGCACTGACAAACGCAGAACTCGCCACTCGTAGAGCAAATTTTGGCGAACCTGCGTCTGTTCTGCGAACACGACGAGGCTTGATGAGGCAATAGCGCGCTGCCGGCCATGGCTCCCCCGCCACCAAGCACCAAAGCGGATCACGCTTCCGTCGGGCCCCATTTTCCCTTGTCTCGACCCCGGCCCCAACATGATCGAAGGACGTCAAGGCTAGCCGAGCCCTCCCCCACACACAAGCCGACCCGGAAGACGCGCGACGTCACCGCAAGATCACAGGCATTTCACACCCAATTAGCCCCGCTCCATCCCATCCTGGCTAACCGATTGCGCCCACCGGCGATGGTGAGAGGTGCCGGTTTCGAAGGGGAGTTTTCAATATGTCCAACCGTCCTGCTCGCCAAGGCCTGCTTGTGACAACAATTCTCTCGGCCGGCATCCTCTCGTTCATCACCGCCACGGCGTGGCTCAGCCCGTCCGCGCAGGCACGAGAAGGAGGCGGACATGGCGGCGGAGTCGGCGCCGGCGCGGGCTGTGGTGGACATGGCGGTGGCTCGGGAATTGGCTCCGGTGGTCACGGCGCGGGAGCGGGTCTCGGCGGCGGACGAGGTAGCGGTGGTTCCGCCGGCTTGGGTGGCGGTCGCGGCAGCGGCCAAGGGGGACCAGGCGGCCATGGACACGGCCATGGTGGTGGCGAGAGCGGCCACGGCCATGGACATGGCCTCGCTGGCGGTGAAGGCGGGGAGGGCCATGGACACGGTCATGGCCACGGACGCGCCGGTGGCGAGACTGGAGAAGGACATGGACATGGTCACGGCCACGGACACGGGGTCGCTGGTGGCCGCGGCAATCACGGTCATGGCCTTGCCGGGCTCCTCGGCCGGGGCTTTGGGTTTGGCAATATCGGCAAGGCATCGGGCGAGGGTCATCTGGGCAATCATGGACATGGCCACGGTCATGGCTACGGCAACCTCGGCAAATCCGCGGGCGGTCAGACTGCAAGCGCGACGGCCGGCGGAACGACCGGAAGCGTAGCGACCAGCGGTGGCAGCCAAGCCGCAGCCGGCGCTCAGATTGCCGGTTCCAGCGGCTCGCCCGCCAGTCAACCTTGATCGCTGGCGAAGGCATCCATCGCGCGTTACTCGGACTCTCGCGAAGAGAATCACTCGCAATTCACATCGCACTGGCCACAAGGTGTGACACGGGCTATAGACGCACACCGCCCGTGTCCGCAGCCTGCAGTCGTCCGTGCATCCTGAATGAATGCGTTCCTCATTTCCGCCGCAGCCATCGCTGTCGCCGAAATCGGCGATCGCACGCAACTGCTCTCGCTCATGCTCGCCGCTCGGTTCCGGCGCCCGGTACCGCTCCTTGCGGGCGTTATCCTCGCCACTCTCGCCAACCACGCGCTCGCCGGCCTGGCTGGGCGTTGGCTGAGTGATCTCCTTTCGCCATACATCCTCCGTCTCGTCGTGGGCGTCGGGCTCATCGCCATCGCCGCATGGACTCTTGTGCCCGACAAAATGGAGACAGATGTCAGCCGAGTCAGCTCACGTGGCGCCTTCCTCACAGCGCTCGTATCCTTCTTCCTGACCGAAATCGGCGACAAGACGCAGATCGCGACTATCGCGCTTGCCGCCCGCTTTGATGACCTCGTCGCCGTCGTCGCCGGCACCACGCTCGGCATGGTGGCGGTCAACCTTCCCGTGATCGTCCTTGGCTCGGCCTTCGCCGAACGGCTTCCCCTTCGAGCCATTCGCATCGCCGCGGCCGCAGTCTTCTTGGCACTCGGCCTAGCGACCCTTATCCAGCTCACAGCTATCTAGCCAGCTTCGCCGATCGCAGGGCAGTCGCGCTCGATTCATATTCAACATATATGTTGACTATCAACTCTTGAATTGATATTCATCGACTATGTTGACAATGCCAATGCGCCCCACTTCGGCAATCGAACATTCGGACACCGACGCTCAATCGGCGGCCCTCGACCGCGTTTTCTTCGCGCTTTCGGATCCCCTTCGCCGCCAGATTCTTGAGCGTCTAGGGGAACGACCTCTCCTCGTCTCCGAGATCGCCGAACCCTTTGACATCTCGCTCCAGGCCGTCTCGCGTCACATTCAAGTCCTCGTGCGCGCAGGCCTCATCCGTCAGGAGCGGACAGGACGCATCAGCACATGCAGCGTCGACGCCGGACCGATTTTCGCCGCCGCGGTGTGGATGAACCGCCATACCAAGTATTGGCAGAACCAATTCGAAACATTGGCGGCGTGGCTTGGCGCGATCGAGGACGAAAAATCAACGCCCCGCTCCGCGCCAAAGCAGTCCAAACGGGGAAAGGAGAAGCAACGATGAACTATCGCGAAGGCACTTCGAAACTTCGGGACCTCCGCAAGCAGATTTCGGCTGTCCGGGAAGAGATGACCAAGGTCCAATCTGCCATCGAACCTCAACGTGTCGACGACTATGTCTTCAAGACGTCTCGTGGCGAAGTCAGGCTCTCATCCCTCTTCGGCACGAAAAACGAGCTCTTTGTCGTCCACAACATGGGCCGATCATGCCTCTATTGCACGATGTGGGCGGATGGTTTCAATGGTGTGTACCCCCATCTGGCGGATCGCGCCGCATTTGCCCTTTCAAGTCCCGATGCGCCCGACGAGCAGCGTGCCTTCGCTGAAGAGCGCGGCTGGCGCTTTCCCATGGTGAGCCATGCAGGCTCGACGTTCGCCAAAGACATGGGCTATCTCGACCAGAAAGGGCGCTGCGTGCCGGGTCTTTCGGCGTTCCGCCGTGAAGGAGGCGTGGTGCTGCGGATGTCCGATGTCGCGCTCCATCCGCATGATGATTTCTGCCTCGTTTGGCATGTTTTCGGTCTCCTCCCGGGCGGCGCGGGAGAATGGTCGCCAAAATTTCACTATGCGTGAATGCCTCGATACGTCGAGAACGAGGACAGAAATGTGATTTATCAGTCCTTGAACTTTGGCAGGACTTTTTCGCCGAAAAGCTCAAGCGATCGCTTGACCTGATCATGGGTCGTCTTGCCAGCCTGCATGATCAACATGAGCTGATCGACCCCCGCCTTCTGCCACCGCTCGATCGTGCGGCAACATGAATCGGGATGACCTGCCGCCATCATGGCGTTCGAACGCAGCTCGTCATCGGAATAGCTCATGGCGTTCGAGAACTTCGTCTTGTCAAATTGCTCGGCGAATCGAAGTGCGTTGATCGGCGTGTCATTGTCGCCAAAATACCAGCGAGTTGCGGCTCCGCCGACGGCGGCACCGCGACGATCATCCATATCGCAGTGCGCGTGGACAACGCCCGCGATCTGAAAATTGGGAACAACGCCGAAGAAATTTTTCGGATCGGCCTCTGCCTGCGTTCGACGATAGGCGTCGATGGCGGGCTGAAGAACTTCCGGAGGAGCGTTCACAAATCCGAGCGCTCCAAGGCCTTGCTCAGCCGCTTTGGAGAAACTTACGGGACTGGACGCCGAGCACCATAGTGGCGGGTGCGGCTTCTGCATGGGTTTCGGCACAAGGTGACGCGCTGGGTATTTGTAGTACTTGCCCTCGTATCCCGGAAATTTGTCGTGCTTGAAGAGAGAACAGATCACCTCCATGGCCTCAGGCCAAGATTCGAGCGCCTGGGCGGTCGTCATGCCGAAGGCTTCCGTATGATAAGCGGCAGCCCCTCTGCCTGTTCCAAGCTCGAGACGACCGTTCGAGAAAATATCGAGAGTGGCTGCGCGCTCGGCCACTCGTATTGGGTCGTTGCATGACAGGACGACCACGGCATGGCCGATTCGAATGCGGTTCGTGCGCATGGCCAGGGCGGTGAGAAGGATCTCCGGCGCCGATATGTGCGCGATTTCCTCATAGAAGTGATGTTCGGTCACCCAGAAGTGATCGAAACCACACGCTTCAGCGAGCACGCCCTGCTCGAGCGCATCCCAATGTGCTCTGTAATCGACGTCCTTCGACCACGGGCGTGGTGCCTGGAGTTGCGTGAGATAACCAAACTTCATGAAGTCGACCCTTTCGTCACAGCTTTCGACAACCTTATCCCCTCGCCGGCGGAAATCGACGAAAATCGGCAAAATTGGCGGACCGCCCACCATGTGGCCCGTTTCGCTCCATATCCCTTCGGACGAGACGATTCCCGATCACGCGCCAATCCGACCCTTCCTCGGACCGCAATCCAACGATCACCCCTTGCGCGGGCCACCGCATTAAACAAAATTCATACAGCGGACACGCGGCCAAGAGCTCGAGATATGTATCAAATACCGAATGGCCCGACCGAGGGAGAATTGTGTTGAAACGACCAGGGCGCTGGCTGCTCGCCGCGACAACGATAGGGCTCATGGCCTGCTTCGTTGGCAATGCCCAACCGGCAGAAGCGGCCAGACCGGTCAGCCTTTTCGTCGCAAAAGGCCGGTGGGACCCGGTGCTCACGCAGGAGCGTCCGGTACCTCGTCGCGAACGGCCGACGCGAACCTACAGGCCTCTGCCTCCCTGACTATTCCCCTCGACGGGCCGTCGAGGAGGATTTCCATGAAACCCGTGATCGCCGCCACTGCCGCGATTCTCATCGCGGGATGCGCGAATAGCTATCGGCCCATCGTCGATAGCAAAGGCACCGATATGTCGAACTACGAGCAAGACCTGACCGAGTGTCGCAGCTATGCCAGCCAAGTAAGTCCGGCCGGCACCGCCGCCGGGGGTGCCGTGCTTGGCGCCGCTGCCGGAGGCGCTCTCGGGGCCGTGGGTGGCGCCTTCTCCGGCCATCCCGGATTCGGCGCCGCACGAGGTGCGGCGCTCGGCGGGACCGGAGGTCTCCTCGCCGGAGGCTACAAGGGCGCGCAGGACCAAACGCACATCGTTCGCAATTGCATGCGAGGACGCGGGTATCGAGTTCTTGATTGAATACCGGTGTCTCTGTTCCTCACGCTCGAGCGATTTGACTGGTCCCGTGCCAAGCCCACTGACAAATGGAGCTGCCGAAATGAGTTAGCGAAGGCAACCCTTCGCACTGGCGCCCCACCCGGTTGACTCCCCGGCCAGCGTCTGATCGCCTCAGGAAGCAGCCGCCTCCATCCGCGCTGTCTCCGCCTCCCCTTCTGACACACGTGCGGGAGGGAGATTCGCAAGGACTGCGAGCCCTCCTCGCAATCGCAGGAGCTGTCGCTGATGTCGTCCCCGCCATGGTGCACCTTTGGCGAGGTCACGCACGAGCCAGCCTGGCTCAAGGTAGACGGCCATGGCGACCACGACGGGACGCGCGTCAACGCTTTCAAGCGCTTGGCATGAAAGTCGGAACTGACGCTCCTGCCACAGCCGCCGCACCGCGTCGGTGGCCGGCGCGGCCAAGGTTCGAATATCGTCGCGATCGAAGCCGGAAATCAGCCTGTCGTAATCGAGCGCACGGCCGAACGGCGCTCCATAGAGCGCATAATAGAGGCTGGCAAATCTCATGCCGGCGTCGTGCTCTTCGACCGTAATGAGCCCGCGCCCCAACAGTACTTGGAGCGGCCAATCTGGTGAGAAGCGCGCATCGTGGCAAACGGCCAGGCGCCGCGCCAAGGTCTCGGGTGTCCCCAAGTCGGGTTTGGCCACTGTCCGCCGTATTTGTCCGTTGCACTCTCTCTGTCCTACCTTTCTCTTCCGACCACGTCGCGCCATTGTCATTCTCCATTGCGTATCGAATTGGTCACGTCACGAACGCGCCCCGCCCCGACCGCGCTTGTCGCGCGAACGAGCCACTCGATCGCCCCAAGAGAGCTGCATTATCCGTCAGGATCTCGTCTTATCACGGACGTCATGCCGATTGTGCCCTGTCCCCAACACGGTCAGGGTCGTAGAGCGCTTGCGCAGCCTCTTCGGTTTCGGCGTAAGACGTCATCGCAATTCGCAACGCCGATCCTTCGGAGCCGAGCGTCCCCGCAGGAACGCCGAGACCATGCAGGTATTCCCCCAAGCGACTGGCGACCGCTTCCGTGGCAAGCGGGTCGATGAGAATTCGCTGCCCTCCAAGAGATCGATGCCTGGTCCGAATGCGTTCACTCAGTGACTGGACACGCTGCAGATCCTCGACCAGTAATCGAAGACGCTCTTCCATCTCGCGCGCGATACGTGCCCGCTCCTTGAGGTCTCGTCGCTGGGAGCTCCGTTCACGCCACCGAACATCGGCCTCCGCCCGCGCCTCAGCTTCGATTAATTGCTTCTCGGCCTCAATTCGCGCCCGTGTCAAATTCGCAAGCTCGAGATCCAGCATCGCTCGATCGGCGTTAAGTTGATCGAGAGCGCGTTGCGCTTTGATGTCACCTTCAAATGCAACCAATGCCATTCGATTGCGATCGGCCTCGTTGGCGTCGACACGCGACTGGGCACCGGCAATGCGGTTCGCGAGATCAGCCAGGATGTTTCGCCAATGCGCTGGATCTCGGACTGAGTTGATAACGGTCATGAGTGCTCTTGCCATCGGCCTCACCATCTATTCCGCTTTGATGTGTCAGCAAGCGTGCGTATCACCCAAGGATCATTTCCCAACCTTGTGACTTCGAGGACGCGAGCCAATTGCGCACCACCGAGCCTATGGACCGCACGCGCTGCGGCCGCAAGTTCCGCCTCATACGCCGCACCCCACAGGGTGCGGAGCGTCGCCGCACATTTTGCCGCGCGCGCGGAATCGACTGCAGGATCATTGCGTTTGGGATCGCATCCCACTTCGGCAAACCGTGCCATGACGTTTCGTGCCTCGGCGGCGCTCATGCCAGCAGCATGAAACCACTCTCGGACACGTGCTAGGCCGGCAGCGGTTGCGCGGTCATCATCACCCGCGTATTCGCGAGGCAAGGACTCAATCTCGATCGTGTACTCTTCGCTGGAACGCGGCCGTGCAAGCGCCTCTTGTGCGGCCAAGGTCACCGAATCCGCCAGGACCTCCTCAGGGTAGGCCGCACGCGCGAGGGCATCGCGCCGGGCAACCAGTTGCTGATATTCCGGATGGCTCTTGTCATTTAGGATTTCAAATGTACGCTTATCGCCGTGCAGTTGGGCGAGTTCAGCTTCCGCCGTCTGCGACGTCAGACCTGCCGCTTCGCTCATCTATTTTCCTCTCTCACAAATCATGCTGCTTGTGACTCCATCTCATCGTCGAGAACCCCGATTGTCGAAACGCGCCCGGGGACTCGTGCGCAGGACGATGTCCATGCAAAAGGAAGGCAAGTGACTTCCCCCTCATGCGCTTGCCCCTTCGAGGCAAAAATCGCATAAGGGTCGGGTTCCAGCGCCCGACAGCGGCAGGAGATGGTCGCCTGGGCAGCCGACGGTTCCGCCGACGCCGTCCATGGGATCGAGGTCGACGGCATATCCATCGGCGCCAGTCAGGGACACGGAAGTCCCGGCGACCGTGCCAATCCGCGCCAACCCGAACACATAGACGCGGCACCCGATCGGAAATTCCATGGTCACGGCATGACCTATGTTGCTGTCCGCTCTGGGATATTGCGCCGTGCCCCCTTCAGCGCTGAATTCATGTCTATCACATGAAAATGTGCCTAGCAATGAAATCATCGTATGATTATGATGATGCCTGCGGAACAATCCGAGCGGGCGGAATTGAAGCGCGCCGGAGAGGTTAGATAAGAAGCGCCGCAATGGGAGAGTGTGTGGTGAAGCTCACTGACACGGGACACAGCATGTCGGCGCGCGCCCGACCAGTCGACGGCAGCGCATCATGAAGAAGCGGCGAGAGAAAGCCGCCGACAAGCGTCGCCGCGCTTTGCAGCGGTTCATGGCGGAGCGCGGACTGACACCGGCGGAATGGGCGCGCCGGGCGCGAATCTCCTCAAGCGCGCTCTACAATTTCCTCAACAGCTATAGCGATTCACTGAGTATCCAAACCCTGGACGCCTTGGCTCGCGCCGCAGGCGTGTCGACGGCGCGACTCGTCGGGGACGACAAGACGAACGAGCCCGTTTCCTTCCCTCGGGTCACGGTGATTGGTCACGTGGAAGCGGGAATCTATGTTGAGAACCCCGAATGGGCTCCCGACATGCGATTTGACGTCGCCGTGCCGATGGACAACGACGTTTCTCAACGTGCTTTTGGCCTCCGCGTCAAAGGTTGCTCGATGAATCGGGTCTATCCTGAAGGGACAATCTTGATTTGTATTCCCGTGTGGGATTTTGACGGCGAAATTTCGTCCGGCGACCGGATCATTTGTCGCCGGCGCAATCGGCACGGTTCCTATGAAACGACCGTGAAGGAGTTGGCCTTCGATCTGAGCGGCCGCGCATGGTTGTGGCCGCGGTCGGACGATCCTCAGTATCAGACGCCGATTGCCGTACCGTGGCCCCCGCCGGATGAAGTGGACACGGCGTTTGCGGATGAGCACGAGATCGCGGTCATAGCCATCGTAATCGCGGCCTATCAGATGGAGGCCGCCTCGCGTCGCCAAGGTAAATCACGATAAGACATCAGACTTGATGGAAAACGATGCCGGGGGCGCGGCCCGCCGGGAAGCGCTTGCCGCCTGCCGTTAGTCCCAAACAATGACTCAGTTGGGCAGTTCGTACGAATCCTTGACATACCAAAGCCCGCCGACGCGCTTCAGATAGACAAAATGTCCCTGGGGCCCAGTGAACGGCCTGCACTGCCATCCTCCGTCGAGCACGCATTCGACGACATCGACGACAGCCAGCTGGTCGCCCGGCGCTGGGCGCCAATCGACGTCAAGATCGGCTGGTAGATCCTTTCGGGTGAATGGCCCAAGGCGCCGAAAGCGATAGTCGAAAATGCGCCGTCTTTCCGAAGGCTCGAACTGAGACGCGAGCTTTGGGTCATTCTGGGCAATGGCGCACAGCGCGTTGTCGCGTCGCGCGATGCACGCCAAGTAAGTCTCAACCGCACAAGTCGCCGAACGTCCGTTGCCGATGCAAATGCTATCGGTCTCAGCGCCAAAGCTCGTCAGGCGCGACCACCCCCCGCCCTTCGGACGTGCCGGGAGCGGTACACCGACATTGGCGCCCGCGCCGGACGGTGCAACCGCAGCTTGCGGCGGCGAGTCGGTTTGCCGCGCGGAGGTCACAGCCGGGGCAGCCGCCTGATCTTCGCAGCCCGAAAAGAGAAATCCCATTGCGGCCACAACAATGACCGCGCGCATTCGGCAAGGCCTGCTCGAGGTTCGAAACATTCAAGCACCGCGATCGCTTCGGAACGAGACTGCCATGCCCCCTCACGGGAGGGAACCGGTCTCTGCGGCAGGTGGAACACATTGTCGAAACATAATTGTGAGATAATATCCTTGCCGGCACGACATAATTATGTGACCCTTTCCAGAGATTGTAGGACCTCTCCGCAGAAGGACAATGGCGCAATGCGCGAGGCAGATCGCCAGGCTATCTACGCCCGATACAACGGACCGCTTGCGCCCGAAGCGCGTGCATCGCTCGACGAACACGGCGCCATCGGCAGCAGACGGGCGGCCGCCGAAGCCTGGAGCACAGTGCGGTTCTGGGCGAAACGCGCGCTTGCGGCTCGGCGGCGGCGCGATCTCGCGGAGCAGGATCGTGCCGAACACTGGTTGAATGCCGCCCTCTTGATCTGGCAAGAAATGCGGCAAGCGGAATCGCAATCGCCGTCACGAAAGATCGAGGCCGCATAGCCGACGACCGGCACCCCCATTGGGCTCACGCCGCATCGGCTAGTGTCGGCCGCAAGTTCCCAGGGGGACGGGATGTCTTCAGAGCCTAAGTGCCGCCCTGGCAGCGCACTGCTGAGCTGTTCTCGATCGGCCTTCGAGTTGCGAGTACGGAAATCGATTGGCCAGCCGTGCACACGGATAAGGCGCGCGCACTAACCCTAGGATTCCGTACATCTGAGAACGCGACCCTCACTCTGTCTTAGGCAATTTCGCCTCTTCCGCTCGTGCGGGAACTTCAGCGGCCTGAGTTCGAGTGCATTGCGAGAACGCATCGCCCCAACGACGGCTCCAGCAATAGTCCTGGCTATGCTCCTCAGCGATAGTCAGCCCGGCGAGTCCACCGAGCGCAGCAGCGAGCCCCATGCCATCGGCCCCGCCTTCTCCGCCGCCGTGACCGCTGCCGCCTTGGCCGCCACCACCCTGACCGCCACCACCCTGACCGCCACCGACCCTGACCGCCACCACCCTGGCCGCACCACCCTGGCCGCCACCACCTTGGCCGCCACCACCTGGCCGCCGCCCCTGACCGCCACCACCACCACCTTGGCCGCCACCACCCTGGCCGCCGCCGCCTTGACCGCCGCCACCCTGACCGCCACCACCCTGGCCGCCACCGCCTTGGCCGCCGCCGCCTGGGCCTTGACCACCACCACCCCTTGGCCACCACCGCCTTGGCCGCCGCCGCCTTGACCACCACCGCCACCACCTTGGCCGCCACCACCCTGGCCGCCGCCGCCTTGACCGCCGCCACCCTGGCCACCACCCCTTGGCCGCCGCCACCTTGGCCACCACCACCCTGACCGCCGCCGCCTTGACCACCACCACCACCTTGGCCGCCGCCCTGACCGCCACCGCCTTGACCGCCACCGCCATGCCCCCCGCCATCACCTCCTCCGTGGCCACCACCATCGCCACCCGGGCCACAGCCTTCACCGCCGCCATTGCCCCCACCGTTTCCGCCGCCAATGCCGCCGCCGATCCCGCCAAGACCAGCACCAATCCCGCCGAGGCCGCCCCCGATCCCACCGATTCCAGCGCCAATTCCTGCGCCGATACCTCCAAGCCCGCCACCGATGCCGCCACCCTGGCCGCCACCATTGCCACCTGCTTGGGAGACGTTGCTTCTGATCGTGAGCGAGTGACTGTCCGGCGTCACCGGCGCCATCGCCACGCCCAGCGCGAGAGTTGCACTCGAAATAAGGAGGGAAATCCGGAAGCTCGTCTTGTCCATGCGCCATCTCCGTTGCTCGGCCGCATGAACGAATCCCCCACGCGTGATCGTGGCGGCCCGAATGGAACGATGAACGGCAATGGGCATGCCGAAGGCGCGCGACACGGCGAACATCGCCGTGAGATCGGACGAAGTAGACAGCGAAACAGTCAGTTATGGGACATTTGCGGGTCCGCCTCTCGCGCGGACATGTAACATCAACGAATCAATCTTGTTTCGTCGCGGGACAAGTTCGTTTCAACCGCGCGACAAATGGACAGCTGAGAAGCATCCGACGATCGACAAATTTTCCGATCGAAAGCCGTTATCTCGAAGTGGCTATGACTTTCGGCTCACCGAATGACCGACCGCGCGATGGGATTCCAAAACTCTGCCGTATCGACCGTCTTTCATACATTGCGCATTGGGGTATTCTGCATGCAACGAAGAGAGCCGTCCTCGTTTACTACATGAACCACGTCACTCGACGTTCGCTCTAACACCTATTTGCCGAAGGTACTCCGCCAACGGAGAGCGGACGCATACTCCCTTCGGCAACAGTAGGGGTAGATTACAGAGACAAACGGCTAGGTAAGTTCTTGCTCGCGTCGCTCAGCGGAACGACGGCCTTTGTCGTCTCCGGGTGGACGGTCCCTAGGGAGCAAGACACCACGCGGCACCCGTTAGACAATAGCCTCACACTCCCGGTGGAATGGCGGACGCCTTGCCTCCGATCGGCCCGCTCCGCCTGCGCCTCACTTCCGCGTCTTTCTCTCAACCATACCGGCCATGAGGTACATGATCACGTAGACGATCAGCCGATAGACGACGGCCGATCCGGGCGGAATGCAAATGAACGACATGGCA
Source organism: Alphaproteobacteria bacterium (assembly GCA_046349515.1). Classification (GTDB taxonomy): domain Bacteria; phylum Pseudomonadota; class Alphaproteobacteria; order CADEGL01; family CADEGL01; genus JBGPGW01. The sequence continues at coordinate 36,513 of JAXMCE010000004.1, forward strand.
TCGAGCCCGCGCGTGCCAATCTCGTAGGCGATTCGCAGTACCTCGTAGTCGGTCATGCCTATGGGTTCGGCGAGGTCGCCGAGAATGTCACCCGGAGCCGGCCCTGCGCCACCGATGACATCCATGTCGAAGTGCACATAGACCGCATCGGTTCCTTCATAGGCGTGGCGAAGCTCACCGCACACCTTCTCGATGTCAAACCCCCGGCGGATGCGCCACATGGGGAAAAAATGCGTGCCCTGATCGAGGAATCGACGCACCTGGACCTTGTGCTCGAGCATGCCGCGCTCGCCGATCTCGACCAGGTTCTTCGGGTCGTAGTTCTTGCAAAATTCGTAGGTCTTGTATTTCCAAGAGTCGCTCCCCGCAATGCGCGGATCCATGGTGAGCTTGTCCAAGGGCGCAATGTCCCAGTGCGTGTCGAGGCTCACCATGCCGACCTTGCCCTTGGTGCGTTCCGAGACCGGCTTTGCGATGGCAAAAGAGCCGCACGGCGAATTCTGGCCAATCACGATGGGAATGGCGCCGGCATCGAGCGCGTCGTTGACCTTGGCCTCGACCGAGGCTTGGGCGCGGAGAATGTTCTCGGCCGTCGGCTTGACGAGACTCTCAGGCGGGATATCCGCATCACCGTAGTCCACGAGCTTCACATGCTCAAACACATCGACGTTGAAATCCTGGATGTAGCCGGAGCCATATCGCACCGATTGCTGGCGGATGCGCTTGGCTGCGGCAAGCCATTCCTCCTTGCCGACGCCCGCATAGCCTCGCCAGCCCGCGACATACGGCGCGCCGATGATGACGATGTCGGCGCCTTTGAGCTCGTCCGGCTTCGTTGCGTGAGGGCGCGCCATGAACGTCGGAGTCTCCGCCTCGATCATCGGCACGTACCACGGAGCCGTGAACGAGAATGTATTCTCGATGCGATTCCGCTCGATCTCCTCCCAGCTCGGGTAGGGCATGTCGGACTCCTTGCAATGCGGGTTGAGGGAGGCGATCGACTGCAGTTAGAGGCGAAGCTTGGTTCTGAGGGCCGTGCAGTCATTGCCAGACACAGTTTGCGATTCGATCACATCTTTTGCGTCGACGATGAATTCAACTGTGCAAAAGCGCGGTTGACCTGGACTAGCGTTCGCGTCCTTCCAATCATAGCGTGCCACCTTGCGTCCATCGGCGAGAGCGGACACATCGTTCGGCTGTCCTGAATTCGCGATGACATCCTTCAGCGGGATTCCCGCATAGGACCGGTCTGGACGATAGAGCACGCACGACGATACGGCGAACACGATCATGAGTGCCATGACGCCATGAAACCTTCGATTCATCCCCGACGCGATCATGCGCCGACCTCCATGCTCTCGCCGGAAAACGTGAGTGACCCAACGGTGCCCCCCTCCGATGGGAGCAGCGTCATCGCAGTGCCGGCACGCGATGGCAGAAATCTTTTCATCCTCGCGCTACCATAACCGCGACGATCGCTGCCGCAAGCCTCTTTGGAGCCAACGGCTAGCCATCAGGAAAACAAGATCGATGCATCGCTCGTGTAGCGCGCCAGCCGTTCGCGGTCGATAGTGACCCCGAGGCCCGGTCGGTCGGGAATCGTGAGAAAGCCATCCTTGTCCACGACAAATGGCTCAGCCGTGATGCCATCGACATAAGGGCTGCCGCCGATGAATTCGACGAGGTCGGCATCGGGGAAGGCGGTCGCCATTTGGAGGTCGGCGGCAACACCGAGAGCCGTGTTCCACCCATGCCCGATGTACTTCACGCCGAAATCATGTGCCATCCAGACGATGCGCCGCTGCTCGCTGATCCCGCCAACCTTGGTGACGTCGGGCTGGACGATATCGAAGGCGCCCCGCGAAAGCCACGGAAGGAAGGACTGTCGCCTCGTCAGCACCTCCCCGCCGGCGATCGGCACCGGGCTTTGGCGGCGCAGCTCGCAATAATCATCGATCGCATCGGGACGCAAGGCTTCCTCGAACCACCCGACATCGTAGTTCTTGAGCATCTCGGCCGTTCGCAACGCCCATTTGAGCCCGTGCGGCCAGTAGGCGTCGCTCGCTCCGGCGTCAACAAAAAGTTTCGATGCCGACCCCGCCGCTTCGCGCGCCGCGCGCACGATGGCCTCATCGAGCCGATGGTCGCGTGCGCGCCCGAATGGCCCCCAACCGATCTTGAACGCTGTAAATCCACGCGTTCGATGGGCCTCGATGACATCGCGCATGCGCGCTGGCTCTTCCATGAGGAGCGAGCAGTACGGCTCGACGCGATCTCGGTGACGCCCGCCCAAGAGCCGCCCCACCGAGAGGCCCGTCGCCTGACCAAGAATGTCCCAGAGCGCGATGTCGATCCCGCTGATGACGTGGGTGAGCGTACCGCCCCGTCCCATCCAAAAGGTGTTCTGATGAAGCTTCTCCGACACGCGCTCGGGCGACAAGGCGTCCTCGCCGAGGACGAGGGGTTCGAGCACCTTGAGGCCGGCGGCAACGAGGCGCGCATCGGTGAACACGCTGCCGAAGCCCGTGATCCCCTCGTCGGTATGCACGGCGAGAATGGCGTGGATTGAATCCTCTGGCCTGATTTCATTCGACCAACCCCCTTTGGGGCTCTCGCCGAAGAGGGGCGCGGAGCGGATGGCCGTGATCTTGATCGGCGGGAGCGCGCGGCTGGCTGTCGCGCGCTCATCGTCCTTGTTCGCTTCGCCCATTCCTTCGCCCCTTTCCCCCGATGCCCGCCGACCGCTCAACCACGGTGGCCGATGCGCTCGCGTCTGACGACAATGCCGGCCGTTTCACGGTCCCAGGTCTCTTCCGTCACCCCATCCTTTCGCAGCACGGACTTTTGGATCTTGCCGGTCTGGGTTTTCGGCAAGGCCGCCATGACCCGAACAAAGCGCGGCACCATGAAATGTGCCATGCGGGGAAGGAGAAAGGCGATGAGCTCCTTGGGATCGATCGTGCAACCCGGCTTTGGCTGCACCGCGACCAACACTTCCTCCCCATCGTCGCCACGAGCGGCGACCGCCGCGGCTGCTTCGACCGCATCGAAGGCCAAGACTTCTCGCTCGACCTCGGCGGAGGAGATGCTCTCGCCGCGGCGGCGGATCGAATCCGTTTTCCTGTCGACGAAATAGTAATTGCCGGCGGCGTCCGTCCGCATGAGGTCGCCCGTGTGGAACCATCCGTTTCGCCACGCAGCAGCAGTTGCCTCCGGCATTCGATGATAGCCTGGCGTGATCACCCATGGTACGTCGGACCGCGCCACGAGCTCCCCTACCTCGCCCACATCGACGTCGCGGTCGAACGCATCGACGAGACGGACCTCCATGTGCGGCGCACCTTCGCGGTGTCGGCCGCAATAGCCATGGGGCATCGTGTGCGCGACGACGTCCGAGATGATGGCCGATCCCATCTCCGTCATGTCGATGCCGGTGTAAATCGTGATACCGAAGCGCCGCGTGAAAGTGTCGACATCGCGGATGAGTGGCTGCTGCAAAACGGTTCTCAGTGTATGTCGCGTGTCATCGGGGCCCGGAGGCTGCTTCATGAGAAAATCCGCCATCGGTCCGAGGAGGTAGCAACTCGTCGCCTCCATACGACGGATCTGCGACCAAAACTCCCGTGTGCTGAAATCGCGCACGACCGCGATCGAGCCGCCAACGTCGAGCATCGCATAGGCGACCAGCAGGCCGCCCATATGGTAGTAAGGCAGATTGAGGAGAAAGCGATCGTCGCCGCGGAGAAAGTGGAGGGAAAGGACACCCGTCGCGTAGGTCAAGACATGGGGGCACAGTACGCCCTTTGACGGGCCGGTCGTGCCGGACGTGTAGAGGATAGCGCCGATGTCCCACGGCTCAACGACGGGAATCGGATTGAGATAATCTTCGCTGTCCGATTCGAGCGCACCCTCCCCAAGCACATTGAAAGATGATGGTGCCCTCCCCTCGCCGCCGACGACGACCAATGTCTTCAATGTTCCGCATTCGAGCTCGCTCAACCGTTCCACGAGATCGGCATGGCAGATCATGAGCTGCGCGGCCGAATTCTGGACGACGTGGCCGAGCAACTGGCCACGAAGTGCCAGATTGATCGGAACGAAGACAGCACCGAGATAGCTGAGTGCGATGGAAATCCGGACGATGTCCGGTCCGTTGGGCAGCCAAACCAGCACGGGGTGATCCCGACCGACCCCGAGCCGCCCAAGTGCCACCGCCGTGCGGCGCGCTTGGCGCTGCACCTCGCGGTAGCTCCAGCTCGGGCCCGAGTCGAATACGGCGAACGTCTTGTCCGGGAATTGAGAGACTCGTTTGTCGAGAAGGGCCGACAGCACGCAGTCTTCGCGTGACGGGAATGCGGATCGGCGAAACCCCTCCCCATATGCCTCAGCCATCCACCGTCCCCGTCCGCCGGCCTTACTTCGCCATCCAGTCCTTGTAGCGATAGTACAGGACAGTTACCGGAAGGAACCACGGCCGGCCGTAGTAGAGAGGGCGGGTCTCGAAGGGAAGGCTGTCGAATGCCGTACTTGCGTCATTCGCCCGCAGAAGCCGCAGCGCAATCTTGTGTCCCATATAGGGCGCCATCGCGACGCCATAGCCGCTGTAACCGACGGCATAGTGGATGCCGTCGATCTGACCGATATGCGGGCGCTTCTGAAACGTATAGCCGACGGTCCCGAGCCAACTGTGGCCCAAGCGTATGCCGTCCAGCTGAGGGAAAAGACGCTTGGCCAATGCGAAGATTCGCTCACCGGAGGTACGCGGATCCGTGTCGCGCATCGTGGCCCGCCCGCCGAAGATGAGGCGCGAGTGGTCTGGCGCCGGCCTCATGGAATGGGCGAGCTTCAACGTATCGACGCTCGGGCGGAGACCTGGAATGACCGAACGAATACGGTCGATGTCGAGCGGTTCGGTTGCGACACCGCCGGCGGAGAGCGGAATGACGCGGCGTTGAAGTTTCGGGACGAGGTTCCCAGTAAGCGCGTCCGATGCAACGACGACATCGCGGGCGCGGATCCGGCCCCTGGGCGTCTCGACGGTGAAGCCACCCACCTCCTGTTCGATGCGTCTGACCCGCGTGCCGCTTGCCACCGTCCCACCAGCCGCCATCACGCTCTTGACCAATCCGGCCTGGAGCATGGCGCCGTGCACGCTGCCCTCCCGGTGCCGGATTTCGCCACCGAAATAGGCATCGGTCGCAAGCTCCTTCCTCATTTCGGATCGCGGCACCATGTCTGCCTCGTAACCGACCTCGCGCTTGAGCGTATCCATCTCCCGGGCCAGCATCTCGTAGTGGCCCGGCCGCGCCGCGGCAACGAAGCGGCCGCTTCGGCGGACATGGCAGTCGATCTTCTCCCGCTCGATGAGATCGAAGATGAAGTCGACCGAAGCCAGCTCCTCCCTCACGATCGCCGCGGCCTTGGCTTTGCCGTACGCATCGGCAAGCTGGCCAAAGGACTGACGATTGATTCCCACATGGCCTTGATTGCGGGAGGACGCCGCCCAGCCCGTTGCTTCCGCCTCGAGCACCAGTACTTCACGGGAGGCGCGAGCGAGCGTCAGCGCGGCTCCCAGTCCTGTATAGCCGGCCCCGATGACCACCGTGTCAATTTGCTTCGGAAGCTCGGCGATTGGCAGAGGCGTCGGCGGCGCCGCGTCCCACCAATACGGTTCGAGTTTCAAGCCGTCCGCAGGCGACTGAGGCATCTCTTATTTCCTTGCGTGAATGCCAAGCACGATCGAACCGACCCTAGCGAAGGCCATGCACATAATGATGCAACGGCCGGTTCCGATAGACCAGCTTCGGCAATTGCTCGATCGTGACATAGCCGGGCGGGGCATTGATGATGTCAGGGATCCGAGCGACCATTTGGACCGGCGTGGTCAGATTGCCGTCGAGTCCGCCGAAGCGGAGGGTAAGATTGGGCTCGCCGCGGATCTGCCAGGTCTTCTGCTCCGATTCACCTTTCTTCAGCACGCGAACCGCGTTGCGGCCCTTGAACGCGATGCCCTCGCGCGTTTCGATGTCGATGAGCTGCATGGTCCCGATGGCGCGGCCAGAGGCGATGGTCTTCCCCAGCGCCGCACAATGAAGAGGGGCGGCGGCGACGATAGGCTCAAGCCCTTCGCGGATTCGCGTGATGGTGAGGCCGAGATCGGCAGCAAGATTGTCCCAGAAATAGACATAGATGCCGTGCTGGAGTGGGCTATCGGGCGCGGGCTTCGCCGCGCGGACGGCTTCGGGTGCTTCGTCGACATGCACCACACGCGCGACTTCGGGTCCGTAGTTGTCCACATTCGTCACGCTCCGATGGGTAATACTGCGAATCGACCGGCACGCGCCGGTCAAGAGTGCCGGCGCGTTCACGATGAGCATGTCCTGATTGCCCGTGCCGGTAATGGACACACCCTTCTCTTTGGCAAGACGGTCGAGGCCAGCCGTCAACGCCGGCTCCGCCCGCCAGGGATATGATGCCTCGGCACCGACGGTGATCACGTTCATCCGCGCCATGAGACACTCGCGATAGATTTGGTCCATTCGCTTCATGTCGTCAAAGACACTCACGATCGCGACGTCAGCCGAAACGCCGTCAAGGCAGCCTGGCTTGGCCTCGCGGATCGTAAGATTGAACGGCTCGGCAAGTGCTGCAAATTCAGCAAGGTTGCGCCCGACCTTGGGGCCTGCGCGGTTGAAGGCACCGACGATCTCGACACCTTTCTCACGCAACAAACGGACGACCACGACACCGACCTTGCCGAGGCCGTAGACGACTGCACGAATTGGCCGCATGGACATGCTCCCCCGCTCCCCACACCTCGATGCGCCAAGGTATGGGGTCGAGTCAAGCGTCGGGGCGTCCGAATGCGAGCCGTCGGCCGCTCACTTCGTCGCGTTTTTCAGATATTCGATGACGTTGCGCCTGAAATCGGCATTGGGAAAACGCGGCGGCATTTCGTTGTCGATCTTGGTCTTGCCGAGCTCGCGCTTGAGAAAATCACCTGGATCAGCGAGGTAGCGGAACAGCGTGTCCTCGGTCCAAACGAGGCCCTTGGCACCTGCCGCGGTCATTTCATCCGTATAGCGGTAGTTCGGCACTGTTCCCGCGCGCCGGCCGAGCAGTCCATGCAGGCTCGGGCCGATGCCGTTCGCTCCCTCCTGAAGAGAATGGCAGACCTTGCAGCGATCGAAGTGATACTCGCCCATTTTCGCATCGCCGGCCGCCCCGGCGTCGCTCGCATGAACCGTGAGAGCAGCTAACGCTGCGACGAATACCGCCCGCTTCATGGTCCCCGCCCTGAGTCCCATACCGGCAAAGCCGGCATTGCGTTCCATAGAAATCGCGCCTGTCGCGCGACTCTCGGCCAAACCGCGGAAGAAGGCAAGCAGAGGGCTTGAGGTCGACGGCCTATCCGCCCAAGGGATGGCGCGGGAATACCGTCAACTGTATGGTCGGAACTCGAACACATCGACCCTATCGGACGCCACAGTCATCGGCAGTGGACGAACCCCATGAAGTTCATCGATTGGAACACCGTGCACGCTCTGGCCGACTATGCGTCGCTCGTCGACGCCTTGGCCAACATGTATGCGTCTGGGTGCGACGCGATGGATCGCCTCATCATGTCGCAACCGACCAAGGACGGCGATGAAGGCGATTTCCTGATGCAGCCGGCCTGGCTGCGCGGCCGCGCTTTCGGCATCAAGATCGCCAATGTCTTTCCTGGCAATGAGGCGCGCGGTAAGCCGAGCATCATGGGCGTGTACGTCCTTTTTGACGGGAATACGGGGGAGCCGCTCGCGGTGATCGACGGGACCGCCGAAACTCTCGTCAAGACCGCGAGCAATTCGGCCGTCGCGTCGAGATTTCTCGCACGCTCCGACGCCGAAACCATGCTCATGATGGGCGCGGGTAATCTGGCGCCGCACCTGATCAAGGCGCACGCGGCTGTCCGGCCCATTCGGCAGGTCATGATTTGGAATCGGACGAAGGCTAAGGCGGAGCAGCTCGCCGCGTCTCTCAGCCGTCCCGGCTTCGTCGTTGACGCCGTCGCCGATCCCGCGGCAGCAGCGGGCAGGGCCGATCTCGTCTGCTGTGCGACCTACGCAGGGGAACCCATCCTGAGGGGGGCCTGGCTCAAACCCGGCGCCCATGTCGATCTCGTCGGCAGCTATCGGCCGGACCTCCGTGAATCGGACGATGAGGTCATGCGCCGCGCTGGCCGGCTTTACGTCGATGCGCGCTTCTCGACAGTCGAAATCTCAGGCGATGTGATCGAACCGTTGAAGCGCGGGGTGTTGACCGAGGATCGCATCACAGACCTCTTCCAACTGGCCCAGGGCAAGCGGCCCGGCCGCGCCAATCAAAGCGAAATCACCGTGTTCAAATCCGGCGGCGGCGGCCATGAGGATTTGGCGACCGCGCTCATGCTCTACGAACGCACATCAAGAGATCGGCGATAGGCAGGACTGCTGTAGCCAATGTCATCCACGGCATGGGTGACAGGCAGCATGGGTTCCCGGCCAACCCTTTGATCGACGGCGGAAAAATGGTGGGCGCACCAGGACTCGAACCTGGGACCCGCTGATTAAGAGTCAGCTGCTCTACCAACTGAGCTATGCGCCCGCGGGATCGCCTCGCATGGACCGCGAGGCCGCACGGGTATAGCAAGGAGGCGCGGGTTTGTTAAGTGGCCCTGAGCGATCGATGTGCAAATTCGCGCGCTTTGCTGCCGCCGGGGCTCAGATCACGTCCAGCATGCCGGCGCGGCCGATCCGCACGTCCCTGTGGACCGATACGCTCATCAGCAAGCCGAAGCTGAACATCAGCGTCAGCATGGCCGTCCCACCATAAGAGAGGAGCGGCAGCGGTACGCCGACGACGGGGACGATCCCCATCACCATGGCGATATTGATGAAGACGTAGAGGAAGAACAGGGTTGTCAGCCCATAGCCGAGCATGCGGCCGAATTGGCTACGACTCTTGAGGCTGATGCCAAGTCCCGCGACAAGGAGAAGGAGATAGAGCAGGACGAGGACGATGCCGCCCACCATTCCAAATTCTTCGGCGAACATCGTGAAAATGAAGTCGGTCTGTTTCTCAGGCAGATAGTTCAGGTAGCTCTGCGAACCTTCCATGAAACCTTTGCCGAAGATGCCTCCCGATCCGAGCGCGATCTTTGACTGCAAAATATGATAGCCCTTCCCGAGGGGGTCACTTTCAGGATCGAGAAACGTCAGAATTCGGTGCCGCTGGTAGTCGCGCATGAATCGCCACGCAACCGGCGCGGCACCCGCCGCGAGCGCTATGCTCACGATGAAAAACCACGGCCGCACGCCGGCAAGAAACATCATGGCTGCAGTGGCCATGATCAGCATCATCGCGGTGCCGAGATCCGGCTGCCGCATGAGCAAGGCCGCCGGCACCAAAGCCATCACCAGCGGCACGGCGAGAGCCAGCGGCCGAGTCACCTGATCCGGCATCTGCCCGTGGTAGTAGCGCGCGAGCGCGAGGACCAGGGAGACCTTCATGACTTCCGACGGCTGTACCTGGATAACCCCCAGCGACAGCCATCGTTCGGCGCCCATGGCGCCAGTTCCGACGACCTCGACGGCGGCCAGCATGGCGAAGGCGATTCCATACATCACATAGGCAAGCCGGAACCAAATGCGTATGTCGATGGCACCAACGACGACGAGGATGCTGAGGCCGATGCCGAAGCGGACCATCTGGCGCACGGCCCAGGGCTCGAGGCTTCCGCCCGCGGCGGAGTAGAGCGTGAGAAACCCAATCGAGGCGATCGCGACGAGAAGGGCGATCACGCTCCAATTGAAGTGCCAGATCTTTTCGGGCCAGCTGAGCGCGGCGGGGCCCAACCCGCCGGACTCGATGAAAACCTCACGCGGCATCGCCCGAATCCTTGGAGACGATGGGCCGCGCACGCGAGGGATCGCGCTGGAAGACAAGGCGCATGACATCCTTGGCGATCGGCGCGGCGGCGCGCGAGCCGCCGCCCCCATGCTCGACCAGGACCGCGATGGCATAGCGCGGCGAATCGACGGGACCATAGGCGATAAAGACCGCATGGTCGCGCATATGCCAGGGCAGTTCCTCGTTCTTCTTGACGCCCGTCACGCGCTCGGCCGCGCTGATCCGCCGCACCTGCGAGGTGCCGGTCTTGCCGGCGATCATCATGCTGGGATCGTCGAGCCGCGCCGTGTTGTAGGCCGTGCCGCCCGGCGTGTTGACCACAGCCTCCATGCCGCGATGCACGATCTCGAGCGCCTGCGGCGAGATACCCATCGAATCGAACTCCCGCAGCGCGGCGGTCCCGTCTTCGAGGCCGCGGACCTCCCGCGTCAGGCGCGGCGTCACCGCCTTGCCGCCATTGGCTAGCCGCGAGGCCATCACCGCCAATTGCAATGGGGTTGCCAGCACATAGCCTTGCCCGATTCCCGCAACAAGCGTTTCGCCATTCGCCCAGGGCTGGTGGTACGTCGCCATTTTCCAATCGCGCGAGGGAATGACGCCTGCCTTCTCGCCCGGCAACTCGATGGCGGCCGGCCGGCCCAGGCCGAAGCGTTTCGCCATTTCCGCGATCTTGTCGATGCCGATCTTCCGGGCCGTCTCATAGAAGAAGATGTCGCAGGACTTCATGATGGCCTGCTCCATGGCCACGGCACCGTGACCCTCCTTCTTCCAACAATGGAACGCCGTGTCGCCGAAAGCGAGGCTGCCCGTGCAAACCACGCCGCTTGACGGGCTGATCCCGGCCTCGAGCGCGGCAAGCGCCACCACGCCCTTGAAGGTCGAGCCCGGCGCATATTGGCCGGCGATGGCCTTGTTGATGAGCGGCGTCCGCGGATGGTTGAGTAGACCGCGCCACAGATCGCTCTTGATGCCGCCGGCAAAGGCATTGGGATCAAAGCCGGGAACGGAGACGAGCGCGATCACCTCGCCCGTGTTGACGTCCATGACGACAAGCGCCCCGCTTTCTTCCCCAAAGCGCTCATAGGCAAATTTCTGGATCTCGAGATCGAGGCTCAAAGTGACTTCGCGCCCGGGTATGCCCTCTTCGCGCGAAAGTTCGCGAATGACACGCCCGAATGCGTTGACTTCGATCTGGCTGAGGCCCGCGGTGCCCCGAAGCGAATGCTCATGGCGCCGCTCGAGCCCGTCCTTGCCGACGGGGAAATTGGGCAGGCGCAGAAGCGCGTCACCGTCCTGATCCGCCTCGGAGGCGGCGCCCACATAGCCCAGGACATGCGCCATCGCCTCCGCATAGGGGTAGTAGCGCGTCCGTCCGACATCGATGAGCACGCCCGGCAGATCCGGCGCATTGACTTCGATGGCCGCCACCTCGTCCCACGCCAGGTTCTCGCGCACGACGATGGGCATGAAACGACGGCCGCGCTCGATTTCGCGCACGATGCGCGCGAGTTCATGGTCAGTGAGCGGCAGCACGTTCGCGAGCGTTTCAAGGACGGCGCGCGCGCTCCCTGCCTTCTCGAGCACGAGGGAGACCCGGTAATTCTGGCGGTCAAAGGCCAGGGGCTCCCCATAACGGTCGACGAATCGTCCGCGCGGAGGAGGGATGAGCTGGAGATTGATGCGGTTGTCGTCGGACAAGGTCGAATAGCGCTCGGCTTCGATGACCTGAAGCTGGTACATCCGCGCGCCGATCACGCCGAAGAGAGCGAGCTTGCCGCCCATGAGCAGCGCGGCGCGGCGACTGAACGACTTGTAGAGGTCCGCTTCCGCTTTCATCTCATGGTCTCATGCGACATGAGGAAGGTGCGTTGGACCTTGAGAAGGATCCAGGCGACAAACGGGAACATCGCCAAGGTCAATGCGAGCTGCGCCACCGCCGGTGCCGAGGGCACGGCATGCCGGTAGAGAATCGTTGCGACCAACCAGCTCACGCCGCCGACACCGGCGACGATCATCACGAAGACGGCCCAGACCACGAAGAATCCGTGTCCCTGGACGAACCGACGCTGACTTCGCACGATGCCGTGGGTCGCGAGGAAAAGGAATGCGTTGAACCCGAGCGTCGCGCCCGAGAGCACGTCGTTCAGCAGGCCGACGAAGAACACCGCGAGGACCGGCATCAGGTCCGGCCGATAGATGGCCCAGTAGTAGATCGCCATCAACGGAATGAGCGGCACAATCGTCCGGTAGTCCGGGATCGGCAGCGGAATGGCGTTCAGCACAACGAGCAGAACCGTCGTCGCGAACGGTGCAAGATGTCGAACGAAATGGTCGACGCGCTGCCAAAACGTGATCATCGCCGCGTCGGAGGACGCACCGTGGCAGGCGGCACCACGGCGTCCGGACCATAGTCGAGAATCCGCACATATTCGAGGCGGTCGAAATTGACGAGCGGCTGAATGCGAACCTCGCCGCCGCCGACGGTCGCGACGACTCCCACGGTGATGCCGGGCGGGAACACGCCGCCATGACCCGATGTCACAATGCGGTCGCCAGGCGCGACTTCGGCTTCGACCGGGAGGAAGCGAAGTTTCGGCCGGTCGGAATTGTCACCCGAGAGAATGGCCGTATGGCGAGTCGCTTCGATCAGGATGGGAATTCTCGAATTGATATCGGTGACCAGCAGAACGCGGGCGGCCCGTTGGCCGACTTCGGTCACTCTTCCGACGAGGCCATTGCCGTTGACCACAGCTTGGCCCTTCCGCACCCCGTCGCTATCGCCGGCATTGACCAGGACGCTTCGCACATAGGCCGTGCTCGAATCGGACACGACGCGCGCCGTCACCGAGCGCGGCTCGCCCGGCGGGATGTAGCTCAAGAGCTCCTTCAAGCTCTTGTTTTCGGCGTCGAGCTCGCGGGCGGCCTGCTGCCAATGCTGAAGGCGCAGATTCTCGTCCTTGAGCCGCATGTTCTCGGCTTTGATTGAGGCCAATTCATGGAGCTCGTCGATCGCGTCCCGGACGGTCGTCGCCGGCCGTGAGAGCGCGTCGAGCAAGGGCACGAAGGCATCGGCGATGATGGTCCGGATGCGTTCGGCCTTGGTGATATCGGCGCGTCCCAACCCAATCATCGCTGCCGAGATCAGGAGAAGGAGAACAAGTGCAGAACGCTGTACGGCAACCCTGATGGGTGTCGCCAAACGCCTCAGCGATCCCGGGCGGTACCCCACCTATCGTCCTCCTGTCCCGGGGGCATCATGCCCGCGCGGCGGTTGTTCTTATCTAGTAAGTATTGATCAGAACGTTCTTCAAGACGCGCATTTCCTCGAGGCACCGACCGGTACCGAGCGCGACGCAGGACAGCGGGTCGTCGGCGATCGAAACCGGCAGGCCGGTCGCATGGCGCAATACATAGTCGAGATTGCTTAACAAAGCGCCTCCGCCGGTGAGCACGATCCCCTTGTCCACGATGTCGGCCGCGAGTTCGGGTGCCGTATTCTCAAGCGCCACCTTGACCGCCTCGACGATGGCGCCCACGGGCTCGGCCAGGCTTTCGGCGATCTCCCGCTCGCTGATGACGAGTTCCTTGGGCACACCGTTCATGAGGTCTCGGCCCTTGATCTCGATCACCCTCCCCTCGCCGTTCAGGGGTGGCGAGGCGCTTCCGATCTGCTTCTTGATCCGCTCGGCGCTGGCCTCGCCGACGAGGAGATTATGGTTCCTGCGGATATAGGCGATGATGGCCTCGTCCATCTTGTCCCCGCCCACGCGGACCGACCGGGCATAGACGATTCCACCAAGGGACAGCACGGCCACCTCGGTCGTGCCGCCGCCGACGTCGACGACCATGGACCCCGTCGGCTCCGTGACGGGCAAGCCTGCGCCGATGGCCGCCGCCATCGGTTCTTCGATGAGGAAGACCCGGCGAGCCCCCGCGCTTTCCGCCGATTCCTGGATGGCGCGCCGCTCGACCGCGGTCGAACCCGACGGCACACAGACGATGACCTGCGGTGTCGCGAACGACCGGCGGTTATGCACCTTGCGGATGAAATGCTTGATCATTTCCTCCGCGATCTCGAAATCGGCGATGACGCCGTCGCGAAGGGGACGGATCGCATGGATGTTTCCAGGCGTCCGCCCCAGCATCATCTTGGCCTCATCACCCACGGCCAGGACCTGCTTCTTTCCCCGCACATCGGCGATGGCGACGACGGACGGCTCGTTGAGCACGATCCCCCGGCCCTTCACATAGACAAGGGTATTGGCCGTCCCAAGATCGATCGCCATGTCGGCGGACAGCAGACCGAGCACCTTCGAAAACATCGTTTGCTCACACCATCCTAGAGAGTGTCAGAAAGAAGGCGCTCGACGGCCCCACCGCCCGTGCTCACGCTCAGTCGTCTCATCCGCCCAACGCCGCCGGAGCCGTCTTTTCCCGTTTGACCAACAGCTTGTTGAGAGCATGAAGGTAGGCCCGGCACGAGGAGACCACCGTGTCCGTGTCGCTGGCCTGTCCGTTGACGGTCTTGCCTTTTTCTTCGAGGCGCACGGTCACGCCCGCCTGGGCATCGCTTCCCTCGGTGACCGCATCGACCTGATAGAGCTGCAGGCGCGCGGCATGGGGAAAGAGTGCCGAGATCGCATTGAATGTCGCATCGACCGGCCCGTCGCCCTGAGCGGTTGTGGAACGCTTGGCGCCGTCGATCTCGAGCGTGAGTTCGGCCGTCTGCGGTCCGTCGGTGCCGCACGTGACCTTGAGCGACACAAGCTTGAGGCGCTGGTTCTCGCTCTGAACCTCGTCGCTGACGAGAGCCACGATGTCTTCGTCGAACACCTGCTTCTTCTTGTCGGCCAGGCTCTTGAATCGGACAAAGGCATCTTCGAGATGGTTCTCGCCCAGCTCGTAGCCCAAATCCTTGAGCTTCGCGCGGAATGCATGTCGCCCCGAGTGCTTGCCCATGACGAGGGTCGAGCGCGTGAGGCCGACCGATTCCGGTGTCATGATTTCGTAGGTGTTGCGGTCTTTGAGAACACCGTCCTGGTGAACACCCGACTCGTGTGCGAACGCATTGACGCCGACGATGGCCTTGTTCGGCTGGACATTGAAGCCGGTAATGGACGACAGGAGCCTCGACGCCTTGGTGATGCACTCTGTCTTGATGCCCGTGGTGAACGGCAAGGTGTCCCGGCGCGTGCGCAGCGCCATGACGATCTCCTCCATCGCGGCGTTGCCCGCGCGCTCGCCGATGCCGTTGATCGTGCACTCGACCTGCCGTGCGCCCGCCCCGATTGCGGCCAGCGAATTGGCGACTGCCAAACCCAAGTCGTTGTGGCAGTGGACGGAGATGACGGCCTTGTCGATGTTCGGAACGCGATTCCTGAGCATGCGGATGAGGCCCGCGAACTCGTCGGGAACGGCATAGCCAACCGTGTCCGGAATGTTGATGGTCCGCGCGCCGCACTTGATGGCGCTCTCGACGCAGCGGCACAGGAAGTCGTGATCCGTCCGTGAGCCGTCCTCAGGCGACCATTCGACGTCATCCGAAAGGTTGCGCGCGTAGGCGATGCTGTCGACGATGGCGGCGTGGACCTGTTCGGGCTCCATGCGCAGCTTCACGCGCATGTGGAGCGCGCTCGTCGACATGAAGACATGGATGCGCGGACGCTTGGCACCCTTGAGCGCGTCCCATGCGCGGTCGATGTCCTTACGGCTCGCGCGCGCAAGGCCAGCGACGGCCGAGGTCTTGACCAGGCGCGACACCTCGCGGACGGCGTCGAAGTCGCCGTTGGAGGCGATGGGAAAGCCAGCCTCGATGACGTCGACGCCCATCTCTTCGAGGACTTCGGCGACGCGCAGCTTCTCCTCGACGTTCATCGAGCAGCCAGGCGACTGTTCGCCGTCGCGCAACGTCGTATCGAAAATAATGACTCGGTTCGGATCGATCGCGGTGGTCATGGTCGTGGTCCCTTCCGGTTCCTTAGGTGATGACGCGGTTTACGAGTCCTTCCCCTGAACGGTCGCCGGGCCTCATCGGCACGGTTCAGGGGCACCTAAGTCGGAGGGTCAGGGCGAGAGGAGCGCGCGCGCCAGTCGGCTGCCCGGCCCCCATCGGGAGGTCGGGGCGTCCGCAGATTCCGATGGCTAACGCGTTTCGTGCCATGGCCTCGCCCAAGAATTCTCGCTGCGCGCCTTCGCGCGCGAGCCACTTACGCCTAAGTCTCTGAAAACCGGCGTAAACGTCTGCTGGTGCACATTATGTCTACGCCCATTCGACCTCGGCCCGCAACGGTTTTATGGGCGAGCCCGGTCCCCAGGCTCGCTCCGCCGCGATGGCCGGAAAACCGGGCAATCCGGCTCTTCGGGCGGCTCTCCTCGACCGAGCGCCTCGACAGGCCCGGCCGACGGGACAAGGGCCCTAACCCCGCCGGAAAGCCCTGCTGACGTCAACCCTCTGGATCACACCGAGCATGAGCGCCAGGCCTCCGAACATCGCAATCCCGCCTGCGACCAGCAAGGCCAGGGCCCCGATCTTCACGACGAGCGTTCCGCCGAGCGCGTCCGACAACGCGCCGGCCGCGAGCCACAGCGCCCCGCCCATGATCACGCTGCAGAGGACAATTCGCGGCAAGCGCCCGCGAAGACGGGCATCGATCGTCAGTTCTTTTCGCCTCTGAAGCCGCCGGTAGAGGAGCGTGATGTTGAGCCAGGACGCGAGCACCGTCGCCAAAGCGATTCCCGCAAAGCCGATGACGAGGAAGAGCACGACGCTCAACACCGTATTGGCGAGCATGCTGACGATGGCAAAGCGAAACGGCGTCGTCGTGTCCTCGCGAGCGTAGTAGCTCGGCGTCAGCGCCTTGACCATGGCGAATGCCGGAAGCCCGAGACCGTATATTCCGAGGACGCGCGCGATCGCTTGGCTGTCCGTCGCCGCCATCGCGCCGCGTTCGAAGAGGACGCTCACGATGGGCCCGGGAATGACCATGAGCGCGACGGCCGCCGGTATCGTCAGCAAGAGGACAAACTCGATGCCGCGATTGGCGGCGGCCATGGCCAGCTCGGCCTGGCCCGAGCGCAAGCGGCGCGTCAGCTCCGGCAGGAGAACGACACCCGCCGCCGTCGCGATGACGGCAAGGGGCAACTGATAGATGCGATCCGCGTAGTAGAGATAGGACACGGCGCTGCTTTGCCAGGACGCGATCTGCGTTCCGATGACGAGGTTGATCTGCATCACGCCGGATCCGATGACGCCCGGCACCATCAGCCGCAGCAGCCGCCTCACCTCCGGCGTCAGCCTCGGCCAACGGAGGTGCAAGTCGA
The DNA here is from genome assembly GCA_046349515.1 of Alphaproteobacteria bacterium. GTDB lineage: Bacteria > Pseudomonadota > Alphaproteobacteria > CADEGL01 > CADEGL01 > JBGPGW01. The sequence continues at coordinate 53,763 of JAXMCE010000004.1, forward strand.
TTCCGGCACGGTGGCAGGCAAAGGCCATCCACATAAGCTGCCCCACCCCTGCGACCGTCATGGCGGATGCGAGTACTTCGCCGTGTCGGCTCGTGAACGGCGCCACGAACACAAGCGCCGCGATCATGACGATGTTGAGTAAAATGGGCGCCGCCGCCGCATGCCCATAACGGTGGAGCGTGTTGAGGATGCCGCCCTGGAGCGCCGTCAGCGACACGAAGAGGAGGTAGGGAAAGGTGATCTGGCTGAGGAGGACGGCAAGCGCGAATTTCACCGGGTCGGAGGCGAAACCGCCCGCGAGAAGATAGATCAGCCAGGGCATGCCCGCTTGGGCGATAGCCGTGAAGGCCAGCAGCACCGTCATCATGACCGAGAGGACGTCCTCGGAGAATCGATGCGCAGGCTCGGGGCCCCTGCTCTCCAAACTCCCGCCATAAAGCGGCACAAAGGCCGCGTTGAAGGCGCCTTCCGCGAAAAGACTACGGAAGAGATTGGGCAGGCGTTGCGAGACGAAGAATGCATCCGCCTCGAGCCCCGTACCCATGAGGCGGGCGATCAGGATATCGCGGAAGAAGCCAAGCACCCGACTGGCCGAGGTATAGCCTCCAACCGTCGCGATCGATCGCAGGAGACTCATCGGCGAGATCCCAAGATGCCCTCTACGCGTACGGCTGCTCGTCGCGTCCGAGCTATCGCAAACCGCGACGCTCGCGCCAAGTCAAATCATCGCGGATGGCGGCCGGACCGGGGCCAATGTTTCGATGAAAGGTGGCAACGGCAAGGCGCACTTGCGCCGGCCGACCTCAGAAGAGGTACTGAATTCCCAGCTGGATGCGGCTGGCTTCCCCGCTCTTCTGCGTACCCGGAGCCGCGCGGGCGAGGTAACGCCAGCCATGCATCACTTCGAAGCCGATGTTCACGCGGCTGACAGGCGTCCAGAACAAATTGCCCGCGGCACTTTGGATGTTGCGATTGAGGCCGTTGGCACCGGCGCCGAGGCGGGCCACGTCGACGTCCGCATGCATGTATCCGAAGATCAGGTTCGAATGGAGCGTCGAGGTCCACCAATGCGTGAATTGCCCCCACCCGCCGAAGACAGTGTTGAGAGTCGCGTCGGCGCCGCAACCGGGCACGAATGTCACCGTTGGGCTCGTGGCACACGTCACGTTGAGCTCCGGTGAGCCACCGATCGTGGTCCGCACGTAACGGCCAAGGCCGGGGCCGTAGTTCACATTGAATTTGAAGGTATCCTTGCCCCAGAGGTTGGCCGTGGCGCCGACATGGCCGCCCCCGCCCCAAAGACTGTCGTGATCGCCGCGCCCGTCGTTATATTCGAAACGCCGCAAGACCCCCGAAAGGTTGATCGCTCCCCAACTTGCCCGGTGCCGCAGCCGCGCGATCACGTCCGGCGCGCGGTCGACGAAGTTGGTGTTGCGGATGGCGGGATTGGGCGTCGCCAGCATCGTCTCGGGATTCTCGATCGAGACATCGAGGCCGACATCGGGGCGCAGCTGATGGGTATAGCGGATCTGCGCTTGACGAACGTTCGAATCACCCGCCGGTCCGAAATTGTCGACCATTTCGGTGAAGGTGTCGGCGTCCATGAAGGTCGACTGCCGCTGCCCGCCGAGGACGGGACCGAGGACGCCCCATGCCTCGCGGATGCGCATCAAATCCGAGTTGGAGAATCGCTCGTTACCGGGCGTGAAGAAGAAATCGCCCTCGATCCGCGTCTGCAGGAGCCCCCAATCCGTCGGCGTATGGGTCTCGAACCGAATGCGTGACTGCCGCGCATGCATGCGGAAATCGCTACCCTGGCCCGATGCGACGGAGCCATCGACGGGAATCGAAGAAAGAGTGAACTCATCGCCCATAGGCTGACCGCCCGGATTGCCCTCGGCCCCGCCGGGCGAGGCATGGGGCCGGCCGACCGTGTAGAACGTGTCGACTTTCACGAATCCACTGAAGCTGATCGACGTATCCGTGCCTGGTAATTTCCACGAACCAGGAAATGCGCCCGCCGTCACGGCCTGAGCGGGGGCCGTCTGTTCCTTGGCGACCGCCGCCTGCCCCGCCTCGAGCGCTTCCAGCTGCCCCTTCAGCCGATCGAGCCGCGCCTGGAGCGCCATGATCTCGTCATCGCTCCCCTCGGCGGCGGCTAGCGGGCCGGCCATGAGCGCGCCTGCCGCGACCGAGACCCAAAGCCCGCGCCACTTGGAAAGATAGCGCGACGGCAAGTCCGATTTGTTGGTGGCAGGAGGTCCTACCCGCATTGGTCTCTCCCTTGCCCTTTATTAGAGGGCAAGACGCGCCCCTCGTACTTGACCGCAATCAATCCCCTCAAGACTCACACACGCCAGCAACGGTCGAACAATGGCGACAGACATCGGTTTTCCTCCTCGACGAATTCCTCGGCCGGCCGCACTGGCCATTGGATTCGGCGATGGAACCGTAATCGCGCCCCAGAACGGACACGGGTTTTGCTTGCCGGGAGATGGCTATCGTTATATCTAACCGTATATATCCATCTCTTGCACGCCGACCGGATGACGTTGCGACGAACAAGATCACCGCGGGTCCAGTCCTGGACGGGAGCCCCGATGGCACTTTTCTGCGCGACCATGGCGGCTTTGGCTCTTTCTGTTGCGCCGGCTCACGGCGACGTTCTCGTCTTCGCCGCGTCAAGCCTCAAAGAGGTGATCGACGCGGCTGCGAGCGACTTTGCAAGCATGGAGGGAGAGCGAATCGTCACCTCGTATGCGGCAAGTTCAGCTCTCGCCAAACAGATCGAAAGCGGAGCCCCGGCCGATCTTTTCATCTCGGCCGATCGCGAGTGGATGGACTATCTCGCTGATCGTAAGCGCATCGTCCCCGCGACCCGCACCAATCTGGCAGGCAACAGATTGGTTCTCATCGCACCCAACGGCAGCAACATCACCGCGAGGATTGCGCCTGGCTTCCCTCTGGCGTCGTTGCTGGGACGCGGTCGCCTTGCCATCGCAGATCCGGACTACGTTCCGGCGGGGCGCTACGCGCGAACCGCATTGGAGCGGCTCGGCGTCTGGGCAACGGTCGCACATAAGCTCGCACCGGCCGAAAACGTCCGCACGGCCTTGACCTTCGTCGCACGGGGAGAGGCCGCTCTCGGTATCGTCTATCGGACGGACGCCCTTGCCGAGACAACCGTTAAAGTCGTTGATACGTTTTCCGCGGACACCCATGCCCCAATCATCTATCCGGCCGCCTTGACCAGCAGAACAGCGAAGCCTGCCGCCGCCGCGTTCCTGGCCTATCTGAAGTCACCCAAAGGTCAGGCGACGTTCGTGCGCTTTGGCTTCACGCATGCGGAGTAGGGCGTGCTCGCGTTGACCCCCGTCGAAGCCGAAGCGCTCACGCTCAGTCTACGTGTCGCGTGCTGGGCCGTCGCGGCCAGCTTGCCGCTCGGAATTCTCGTTGCCGTTGTGCTGACGCGCGTCGAATTCCCGGGCCGCGCCCTCGTGAGCGGACTTGTCCACCTCCCGCTCGTTCTGCCGCCGGTTGTCACCGGCTACGCGTTGCTGCTGCTCTTGGGCCGCCACGGCCCTCTCGGTGCCTGGCTCGAGTCTAGCCTCGACGTCGTTGTCGCCTTTCGCTGGACCGGTGCCGCGATCGCGTCGGCTGTGATGGGATTCCCCCTGATGGTCCGCGCCATTCGCCTATCGCTCGAGTCCGTCGACCGCCGACTCGAGTCGGCCGCGCAAACACTCGGCGCCAATCGCGCCTGGACGTTCCTCGCGGTCACCCTGCCATTGATGCTCCCGGGTGTCATCGCCGGCGCCATCCTTGCCTTCGCCAAGAGCCTCGGCGAGTTCGGGGCGACCATTACGTTCGTCTCGAACATTCCTGGCGAGACGCGCACCCTTCCCAATGCCATCTACACCTACACCCAAGTGCCCGGCGGTGAGCGGGAGGCCCTGCGCCTCTGTCTCCTCGCGGTCGCGCTCTCGATGGCCGCCCTTCTTGCGTCTGAAATCATGGCCCGCTTCGTTGGCCGGCGCACGCAGCCCGATGTCGGTTGAGATTTCCATCGCGCGCCGGCTCGGCGATTTTCATCTCGACGTGACATTTGCGTGCGGCGCCGGGGTCACGGCGCTCTTCGGTCAATCCGGCGCGGGTAAGACTTCTGTGATCAACATGATCGCCGGCCTCATCAGGCCCGATCGCGGCCGCATCGTCGTGGACGGGCGCGTTCTTTTCGATTCCGACAAGCACATCGACATCCCGTCGCACCTACGGCGTGTGGGCTACGTGTTCCAGGAAGGACGGCTCTTCCCCCATCTGACCGTCCGGCAGAATCTCCTGTTCGGACGCTGGTTCAACGGAGGCGAGTCTCCGCTGCATTCGCTCGACTCCGCGGTGTCCCTGCTCGGCCTCGAGCGACTTCTGTCCCGACGGCCTTCGACGCTGTCCGGCGGAGAGAAGCAAAGAGTGGCGATCGGCCGCGCCCTCCTCGCCGGCCCGCGCATTCTCCTCATGGACGAGCCCCTGGCGTCGTTGGATGCCGCGCGCAGGGCGGAAATCATGCCGGCCATCGAACGCCTGCGCGACGACGGACGCCTCCCGATCCTCTACGTCAGCCACGCCCTCGACGAGGTGGCGCGCCTCGCCGATTCGTTGGTGCTCATGGCCGAAGGCCGCGTCACCGCGACCGGGCGCGTTGAGGATGTCCTCGCGCGCCTCGATTTGCCCTCATTGACCGAGCGGTACGAAGCCGGCGCGATTCTGCGTGCGCGTATCGCCGAGCAGGACGACCGGTATGCTTTGACCACTCTCGCCTTTCCCGGTGGCGCGCTGCGCGTTCCGCGAATCGACAAGCCGATCGGCTCCGCCCTGCGCGTGCGTCTTCATGCCCGCGACATCGCGATCAGCACGAAACCGCCCGAGGGGCTCAGCGTCCTCAACGTCCTCAAGGGGCGCATCACGGGCATTTCGGCGGAACACGGGCCATCCGTCGAGCTCAGCCTGGCGGTCGGCGCTGCCACGATCCTCGCGCGCGTGACGAGATTCTCGCGGGAGTCGCTCGATCTCCAGGTAGGTCAAGAGGTCTATGCTCTCGTCAAGAGCGTCGCGTTCGCCGCTCGGGATGATGTCGCGGACGAGCCCGGTTAGAGGGCCGAGGGGCGCGCTGGCGCGAGGAACCGCCACTGCGCTCGCGTATGGCCGCGTTGTCGAGTGCGGCAAGATGCCGCGCCATCGCTCGCTCCGCCGCCCGTTCCATATCGCGATAGCGTTTGATGATTTCGACGCCAAGTCGCGTCAGCGTCGCGCCACCACCGTGTGATCCCCCGGTACTCGCGCTGACGACTGGGCGGCCGAAGCACTTGTTGAGCGCGTCGATCAGCAGCCACGCGCGTCGGTACGACATGCGCATGGCGCGTGCGGCAGCGGAGATCGATCCGCTGTCACCGATATGTTCAAGCAATCGGACCTTGCCTGGTCCAATCGCTCCTGCCGGCCCGAGGTCGATGCGTAGGAAGACGCGTGCCACGACGGAAGTGTAAGCTCAAGCCTGGACGCGTCCAAGCGAAAGGCCCCGGGGAGAACGGGTGCGCGTACTGGATTGATGCATCCTTGGAGCCCTTGCATCGACCGGAGTTCGCCTTAGCTGACGCCCAGCAGGTCTCCAAGGATACCGGAACCGATGGATCAATCGGGATGTGCCCGATCAGGAGCGAGAATGTCGAGCCCCGGCACAAACCGCATCGCAGAATGCCGCCTCACCGATTGGCTCATCGGACAAGGCCCCGCTGCAGCCGATGTGGGTGCGCTGCTTGCCGAACTCGGTGAGAGGTTGAACGCCGAAGGTGTCCCGCTTGCCCGGTCGACGACCCATGTCCTCACGCTTCATCCCCAGTTTCGCGGCGTCATGCGTCTCTGGAAGCGAGGCCAGGGCACGCGAGAGATTCGACCAGAGCACGGATCCGATATCGCGCCGTCCTACCATGGCAGTCCGCTCGAATTTGTGCGCAAGACGGGCCGATGGCTCGAGCGGCGCCTTGAGCCAGGTTCAGAGAACGATTTCCCCATGTTCGCCGAACTCATGGCCGAGGGCTTGACCCATTACGTCATGGCCCCTTTGCCCTTCGCCGATGGAACAACCAACGCCGTGTCGTGGGCGAGCGACCATCGGGACGGATTCGAGCCAAGCCACATGGCGCTGCTCCGCGCGATCGTGCCGGCCTTCAGCGCCATCCTCCAATTGAAGGCCATTCAGCGTGTTTCAGCCGAACTTCTTCGCGTCTATGTCGGGGCCGAGCCCGCGGAACGTATCCTGCGCGGATCGGTCCGCCGCGGCGACACGGCGCGGATCACGGCCGCCATCCTCATGAGCGATCTTCGCGGCTACACGCGCTGGACCGAAGCGCTCCCCGAATCCGACGTCATCGCCCTCCTCAATGACTATTACGATTGCGTGCTGCCGCCCGTGCGGGAGCGAGGGGGCGAGATCCTGAAGTTCATCGGCGACGGCGTGCTGGCGATCTTCGAAGACACGCGCGCCGGCTCTCCGGCTGCCGCTTGTGCCGCGGCGCTCGCCGCCGCCGAAGACGTACACCGGCTGCTCTTGGAGCTTGCCCGCTCGCGGGAGAAAGCCCATCAGGCGCCGCTGGCCGGGGGCATCGCGCTCCACCGGGGCCAGCTCATCTACGGCAATGTCGGATCCGGCGATCGCCTCGACTTCACCGTCATCGGCCGCGACGTCAACCTCACGAGCCGAATCGAGCGACTCTGCGGCCCTCTCGAGCGTCGCGTTCTCATGTCCGAAGCTTTCGCAAACGCCGTGCCGTCGCCCTGCTTCGAACTCGGCAGCTTCACGCTCAAGGGACTTGCCGAACCGATTCGACTGTTCACGGCAGAGGATGGCGGCCTTGCCACGTGAAGACCCGGCCGCCTCACCTCACTAGTGGGACTGCTTCAACTCTCCCACCTCGCCTTCCCGACGCTCGATGAATTCCACCGTGTGGTCGTCGATCCCGCCATAGGTCGACCACACTTTAAGGCCGAGGAGCGCCCTCAACCTGGGGGAAGCACGCTCGATGACCGCCGCATGCGTACCAACGGGGAAGTTCGTCAACTGGCGGAACATGGGACCGCAATAGGTCGCCGTGATGCCGATGCGGTGCTGCTCGGTTCGATTGACCCCGGCCGCATGCCACGTCCGTCCTTCGAAGATGACCGCCGAGCCCGCAGGTCCTTCGGCCGCGACCGTCTCGACAGGGTGGGGAATCGCCTGGTCGGGCTGCCAGCCGGACAGGTGGCTCCCCGGCACGACCCGCGTGCCGCCGTTCTCGTCCGTGAAATCCGTGACCATGTACATGACGTTGACCACGCCGGGCGGCCAGACTGGCCCCTCGGCACGTCCTTCCGGCCCCATCGGCACGGTCGAGCGCGTGATGTCACCGACCCGTGCATAGTGCGAATCCGCCTTGGCCGGAAACGGCAGCCACCATTGGTCACAGTGGAGCGGCATGAGCTTGCCGCCCTTCCGCACGAAATGGGCCTCAAGGACGGACAGCAGATAGTCCTTGCCGAGCACATGGCCGACGAATTCGAGCGTTCTCGGATTCTCGGCGATTTCTCCGAACACCGCGCCCTTATTGATGAGCATGGTGACCCACTGGTTCACCTGGTCGTAGTGCTGGACCGCTCGACGCTCGATGCCTTGCGCGCGCTCGGCCGCGAACTGTTCCTCGACGCGTGAGCGGACAGCCGTCAACTGCGCCGGGGTCAGCGCATCGGCGAGGATTCCATAGCCGAAAGTGTCGATGTCGGCCTTGAGGCGGGCAGAATCTTTGGTTGGACGCGGCCGATTGGCCGCCGACAGGTCGATCATAAATATGTCCTTTTTAGGTCGAACGACCTATTATTGGGACGCGCCATGCCGCCGTCAAGCCACCCCATTCCACCCGCTCGTTCGGCATCCGCCAAGGGACGCCGAACATCGGAGTCTATCCTCGCCACGGCGCTTAAGATCATGGGCGAGGAAGGTTATGCGAACCTGACCATCGGCCGGATCGCGGCGGCCACCGGCATGCGCAAAGGCAATCTCCAGTACCACTTCCCGAGCAAGCCGGGATTGCTGCGCGCCGTACTGCGCTTCCAGGTCGATCGCCAAAAAGAGAGTTGGGCGGCTGCCTACGCCGTTGCGCCGCGCGAGCCTCTGGACTGCCTCAGATATATGATCCGCTACGAGCTCTCGCTCAACGCCGACGAGGTCGTCAAGGCGCGCGCCAAGGAGAAATGGGCCTTCGCCGCCCACGACGACGAAGGCCGCCGCATCGCGGCGGATTGGTACAGTTGGGTGGCCGAGCGCTATGCCGAGCTGATCGGCGCCATCGACGCAGCCGCCAATTCCCGGACGCGGCGCGTCCGCGCCGCCACGATGTATGCGCTGCTCGAAGGCTCGGCGCCTTATTTCGGCAAGACCGGGCGCGCCGCCGGCGCGATTCCGGGCCTCGGCCAAGGCCTCGAAACGGCGGCGTTGGCGATCGCCCGGGGGCTTGCGCGCTAGTTCCGCGCCTTGTCGACAAGCTTGTTCTTGGCGATCCACGGCATCATGGCGCGAAGCTTTTCGCCGACCTGCTCGATCGGATGGTCGGCCGCGCGCCGGCGCATGGCCTTGAAGCTCGTCTGGCCGACTTCGTTTTCGAGCATCCAGTCGCGCGCAAAACGTCCCGATTGGATGTCATCGAGGATCCGCTTCATCTCCTTCTTGGTCTCAGGCGTGATGACGCGCGGTCCCCTCGTGTATTCGCCGTATTCCGCGGTGTTCGAGATCGAGTAGTTCATGTTGGCGATGCCGCCTTCGTAGATGAGGTCGACGATGAGCTTCACCTCATGCAGGCACTCGAAATAGGCCATCTCGGGCGCGTAGCCCGCATCGACCAGAGTCTCGTAGCCGGCGCGGATCAGTTCGACGAGGCCGCCGCAGAGCACCACCTGCTCGCCGAAGAGATCCGTCTCGCACTCCTCGCGGAAGCTCGTTTCGATCACGCCGGCACGGCCGCCGCCGATGGCGGCCGCATAGGACAGGCCGATCTCCTGCGCGTTGCCCGAGGCGTTCTGCGCAACGGCAAGGAGGCATGGCACCCCGCCGCCCCGCGCATACTCCGAGCGCACCGTGTGCCCCGGACCCTTGGGCGCCACCATGAAGACATCGAGGTCCGCCCGCGGCTCGATCAGATTGAAATGGATGTTCAAGCCATGGGCGAAGGCGATGGCCGTCCCCTGGCGCAGGTTCGGATGCATGTGATCGCGATAGAGCGCGCCCTGCCCTTCATCCGGTGTCGCGACCATCGACACATCGGCCCATTTGGCCGCGGCCGAGGGATCGAGCACCTTGAACTGCGCCGCCTCCGCCTTCTTAGCGGAGGGTGAGCCGGGTCTTAGTGCGATCACGATCTCCTTGACGCCGCTGTCGCGCATGTTGAGCGCGTGCGCATGGCCCTGGCTGCCGTATCCGAAGACAGCGACCTTCTTGTTCTTGATCAGATTGACGTCCGCATCCCGGTCGTAATACACGCGCATGCCCATCTCCTTTTTTGTCTCCGCAGTCTAGCGCTCGGAGAGCATGATTCGAAGGCCAAGTGCGGCGATGACGCCGCCGGCCAGACGGTCGATCCAGACCTTGAAGCGGCCGTAAGTGCGTCGGGCCGCGCCAGTCGAAAAGACGAGCGCGACCACCGCATACCAGAGAAACTCGTTGGTGAAGACGGCCGCCAGCGTCGCCACCTTGAACCAGAGCGGCGGGTCCGGCGGCAACACCGCTGAAATGACGCTGCCGGTGAAGACAATCATTTTCGGGTTCGACACGGCCATGACGAAACCGTTCCAAGATGCCCCGAGACCCCGCGGATAGGCCTGGAGCGACGCATCATCCTTTTCCTCGCGCAGCGGTTGAGGCGCCGCCCTCCACAACATGATGCCGAGATAGAAGAGGTAGAGCCCACCCGCGAGCTTGAGCCCCAGGTAAAGCCATTCCGCCTCGCGCACGACCACCGCCAGGCCAAGCATGACGAGCGACACCCAGAAGAGCGCTGCGAACCCCATGCCCAGTGCCACGAAGACCCCCGCCTGGCGCGAGACGGCCACCGAAACACGGGCCGAATACACAAAGGCCGGCCCGGGACTCATGGCGCCGAGAATGTGAACGACGACGACCGAAGCGAAGGCAACCGCTAGGCTGGCCGGACCGCCCACTTCAGAACCCCTTCGGCCCGCGGGATATTGCGACGACGCCTGTCCTCGACACGTCGACCATGCCCAAGGGCTTCATGAGCTCGATGAACGCGTTGAGCTTCTCCTGCGCCCCCGTGACCTCGAAGACGAAGGACTCGCTGGTGCTGTCGATCACCCGCGCGCGAAAAACATCGGCGATGCGCAAGGATTCGACGCGCTTCTCACCCGTGCCCGCCACCTTGACGAGCACCAGTTCGCGCTCGACATGCGGACCCTCGTCGGTCAAATCGTGGACCTTGTGCACGGGAACGAGACGCGAGAGTTGAGCCTTGATCTGCTCGATGACCATCGGTGTGCCGGAAGTGACGATCGTGATGCGCGACAGGCGCTCCTCGGCGTTCACTTCCGCGACAGTCAGGCTTTCGATGTTGTAGCCGCGGCCTGAAAAGAGACCGATGACGCGGGCGAGCACGCCCGGCTCGTTGTCCACAAGCACGGCAATCGTGTGCCGTTCCACCGTCCGCTCCACCCGTTCCCCCATGTCACCCATAGGCGCCCCGCCGGCGCTGCTCCATCCGGCGCGACGCTTGGGCGCGGCGCCGTTGCTGCCCTAGACCAGAACCATCCCGTCTTCGGAGACCGGCTTCTTCGCCTCGTCCTCGGGCCCGAGAAGGATCTCGTTGTGCGCCGCCCCCGACGGGATCATGGGGAAGCAGTTTTCGGCCTTGTCCACGACGATGTCGGCGATGACCGCCCGGTCTGTGTCGATCATCTCCTTGATGACTCCGTCGACATCGCCCGGTTTGGTCGCGCGCAAGCCCACGGCGCCGAACGCCTCCGCCAGCTTCACGAAGTCCGGCAGCGACTCCATGTAGCTCTCCGAATAGCGTCCTCCATGCAGCAGCTCCTGCCATTGGCGGACCATGCCCATGTACTCGTTGTTGAGGATGAAGACTTTGACCGGCAGGCGATACTGCGCGATCGTCGACATTTCCTGGATGTTCATGAGGATGGACGCTTCGCCGGCGACATCGATGACGAGCGCCTTCGGGTGCGCGACCTGCACCCCCATGGCCGCCGGCAGACCGTAGCCCATGGTGCCGAGCCCGCCCGATGTCATCCATCGATTCGGCTGCTCGAACCTGAGGAACTGCGCGGCCCACATCTGGTGCTGGCCGACCTCGGTCGTGATGTAGCAATCGCGGTCCTTGATGTGCTCATAAAGGCGCTGGAGCGCATACTGCGGTTTGATGAGCTCGGTGCTCGTGCGATAGCGAAGGCAATCGCGCTTGCGCCAGCCGTCGATCTCCGCCCACCACGCCTTGAGCGCCTTCTGGTCGACACGCGGCTGGCGCGCCTTCCAGATCTTGATCATGTCCTCGAGCACGTGCGCGGCGTCGCCGACAATGGGGATGTCGACCGGCACGTTCTTGTTGATCGAGGACGGATCGATGTCGACGTGGATCTTCTTGGAATTGGGCGCGAACGCCGAGAGCCGGCCCGTGACACGATCATCGAACCGCGCTCCGATGTTGATCATCACATCGCAGCCATGCATGGCCAGATTCGCCTCGAGCGTGCCGTGCATCCCCAGCATGCCCAGGAACTGGGGATCGGCCGCGGGAAACGCGCCGAGGCCCATGAGCGTCAGGGTGCAGGGAAATCCCGTGAGGCGCACGAACTGGGTAAGGAGCTTCGATGCCGCCGGGCCGGAATTGATGACTCCGCCCCCGCAGTAGAAGATCGGCCGCTTGGCATTTGCCATGAGGTCGACCGCCTGCTCGATGCGCTTTGTGTCGCCCTTGGCTTGCGGCCGGTAGCTGCGGTGCTTGACGCGCTCGGCCGCGACATAAGGAGCCGGGCCCACGAGGATGTCCTTCGGCAGATCGATGACGACCGGGCCCGGCCGGCCGGTTCGCGCGACATGGAATGCCTCGTGGACAACCCGCGCGAGGTCTGCCGGATCCTTGACGAGATAGTTGTGCTTCGTGCAGGGGCGCGTGATGCCGGTCGTATCGGCTTCCTGGAACGCGTCGTTGCCGATGAGATGCGTCGGAACCTGCCCGGTGAGGCACACGACGGGAATGCTGTCCATCAACGCATCGGTCAAGCCGGTCACCGCATTGGTGGCACCCGGACCCGATGTCACAAGAACGACGCCAACCTTGCCGGTCGAACGCGCATAGCCTTCGGCCGCGTGGACGGCGCCTCCTTCCTGGCGCACGAGGACGTGGCGCAGCGCGTTCTGCTTGAAGAGCGCGTCATAGATGGGAAGCACGGCCCCGCCGGGATAGCCGAAAATGACCTCGACGCCCTGATCGACGAGGGCCCTGAGGACAACTTCGGAACCGGTCAACGGCTGGTCCGCCACGACACACACTCCCCGTTTCGCAAAAAAGACATTTCTGCCCGCTCCCGCCGTCCTGGACACGCCGGAAGGGGCGAAACGCGCGGTAATCCGCGGTGTTTCCAGAAAGCTAGACGTTCACCCGTGCCCGGTCAACCGCCCGCGCCATCCATGAAATACGTTAACCATCATTCCCGCGTCCGGCCGGTCCAGCACAAGGTCGAACGACATCTGGTGACGGAACCAGGTCGACTGGCGCTTCACATAACGGCGTGTGGCCGTCTGCGCGGCGATGATGGCCTCCTCGAGCGCGGCCGTTCCGCCCAAATGGGCCAAGAGTTCACGCACCCCCAACGCTTTCATGATCGGAACGTCCGGCTCGAGATCGAGGTCCTTGAGCGCACGCACCTCCTCGAGCGCACCCTTGGCGATCATGCGCCGGAACCGCTCGTCGCACGCGGCATGAAGTGCCGCGCGGGGTGGTGCCAAGAGAACTTTAAAGACGTCGAGCGTCGAGTGTTCACCGCCTTGCCGCTGCCAATCGGACAACGGCCGGCCCGTCGCTTCGACGACCTCCCAGGCCCTGAGGACACGCTGAGTGTCGCCAGGTGCTATGCGGCCAGCGGCAACCGGATCGCGTTCCGCAAGTTCGGCATGGAACGCCTCACCGCCGATCGCCGCCCGCCGGTCCCTCGCGCGGACTCTCACCTCATGTGGAATGGGGGGTACGGGTGCGAGCCCTTCGATGAGAGCCTTGAAGTACAGTCCTGTCCCTCCGACGAGAATTGGAAGACGCCCCGCCGCGTGACTCACCGCGATCTCGGTCAGCGCCATCCTCCGCCATCGCGCGGCCGTGCAGGGCTCGTGCGCGCCGAGAACGCCGAACAGGCGGTGCGGCACTCGCTGTTCGGCGTCGGCATCCGGACGTGCGGTCAAGACCAAGAGTTCGCGATAAATCTGCATGCTGTCGGCATTGATGATCGTACCGCCGAGCGCCTCCGCCACGGCAAGCGACAGCTGCGATTTGCCGCTGCCGGTCGGCCCTGCAAGGATGACCGTCTGCACTCTCGTCATGGACGCGCCGGACTTGCCAGGACGCGCGTCACACTCCACCTTGGGCGCGCGGATAGAGACTCGAGGCACCAGGCGCCTGCATGAATCACGTCGCGACACTCATCGGCAATCCCGAGCGCGCACCGCTCGAGAGCACCCATATCGAGGCCGCGGCGGCGGCCTTGCGCGCGCAGGGCGCCGCCGTCGAGGCACCCGACTGGCTTGGGGAGCGCGAGGCTTGCGACGTGCCCTTCACCGGCTTGCCGTCCGATGCGGCGCTCGCCGCACTGCGTCGGAGCCTCAGGGACAATCCCATCGACATCGCGATCCAGCCCGTATCGGGCCGACGCAAGGCCATCCTCGTTGCCGACATGGATTCGACGATGATCACCAGCGAGTCGCTCGACGAGTTGGCGGTCCATGCGGGCGTCGGGGATGAGGTGAAAGCGATCACGGCGCGCTCCATGAATGGCGAAATCGACTTCCGCGAGGCGCTCAAGGTCCGCGTTGCCATGCTGAAGGGCCTGCCCACCTCGGCTCTCGAGGATGTCGCTCGCGGCATCGTCCCGACGGCGGGTGCCGCGACCCTTATTGCGACCATGCGGGCATCGGGGGCTTACACGGTCCTCGTCACGGGCGGTTTCAGTTACTTCAGCACGCGCGTCTGCCGCCAGCTTGGATTCGATCGTGGCGTCGCGAACGTCCTCGAGATCGTCGATGGCCAATTGACGGGGCGGCTCGTCGAGCCTGTCCTCACGCGCGATGGCAAGCGGCAGACTCTTCTCGATATCGCGGCGGAGCGCCGCGTCTCTCTCGACGCGACGCTCGCGGTCGGCGATGGGGCGAACGATCTCGAGATGATCAGGACGGCGGGAATGGGCGTCGCGTTCCGGGCCAAGCCGGTCGTGGCCTCTGTGGCCCGCACCCGGGTCGATCACGGCGACCTCACGGCACTCCTGTTTTTCCAAGGCTACAGGCGCCGCGAATTCCGAAACGCGGCCTGAGATCGCCTTGCTCAGCTCTTGTCGACGCGAAGGACGATGAAGGCCTGCTGCCCGCCGCGACCCGACCGGTCCACGAGGATCAAGACGTTCTTCCGGCCTTCCTTGCGCACTTCGGCCAGCTTGGCCTGAACTTGGGCCGGTGTCGTCACTTTGTCCTGTTCGACCTGAAGGATCACGTCGCCCGGATTGACGCCCTTCTCCGCCGCGTTGCTGCCGCCCGCGACGGCCGTGACCAGCACGCCGTTCACGTCTTTCGCGATCTCGAATCGCTCGCGGAGCTCGGCCGTCAGAGTCTGCATGGTCATGCCGAGCTCCGATACGCCGCCGCGCTCCTCGGCCGGTTCCTTCTTGGCCGGCGCCGAGGCGACCTGCTCGGTCTCGGTGAGCTCGCCGAGCTCGACCATCACCGTCGATTCCTTTCCCTTGCGCCAAATCACCACGGGAACCTTCTTGCCGATGGGCGTTTCCGCGACCACCTGCGGCAACTGGCGCATGCGACGGATGTCCTTCCCGTCGAACGACACGATGACGTCGCCGGCCTGGACGCCGGCCTTCTTCGCGGGACTCCCGTCGCTCACGCTCGCGACGAGCGCGCCGCGCGTGGCGCCGAGGCCAAGGTTCTCCGCGATTTCGTCGTTCACTGTTTGGATGTGCACGCCGAGCCACCCGCGTCGCGTGCGTCCGAACTCGCGGAGCTGCTGGATGACTGGACGCACCTGGGACGACGGAATGGCAAAGCCAATGCCGATGCTGCCGCCGGACGGCGAATAGATCGCCGTATTCACCCCGATCACCTCGCCCTTCATGTTGAACATGGGCCCGCCCGAATTGCCCTTGTTGATGGAGGCATCGGTCTGGATGAAGTCGTCGTAGGGACCCGCATGAATGTCGCGCCCGCGCGCGGAGACGATACCGGCCGTGACGCTGCCCCCGAGGCCGAACGGATTGCCGATGGCGATGACCCATTCTCCCACGCGGAGCACATTCGAATCGCCCCAGCGCGTCGCCGGCAGGGGCTTCGGCGACTCGACCTTGAGGAGGGCCAGGTCTGTCTTGGAATCCTTGCCGATGACCTTGGCCGGCAGGGACTTGTCGTCATTGAGGATGACGTTGATCTCGTCGGCTCCTTCGATCACGTGGTTGTTGGTCACCACGTAGCCCGTAGGATCGATGATGAATCCCGAGCCAAGCGATGTCGCACGGCGGGGCTGGTTGTCCTGCTGGCCGCGCCGCTCGAAGAAATCCTTGAAGAATTCCTCGAAGGGCGAACCGGGAGGGAATTGCGGCATGTCAGGCCCGCGCTGGGCGCCCTTGACCGTCTGGCTCGTCGATATGTTGACGACGGATGGCAGAAGCTTCTCGGCCAAGTCCGCGAAGTTCTCCGGCGCGGTCCGGGCGGGTGCGGTCCCAGCGAGAAGCAGGCTGGCCACCATCCCGCCGATGATGGACGCCCAAATCTTGTTCCGACGCGCGCGCGGCCGTGCCCGGCGTCCCTCGGTGAATTCCTGCACGATCAAGCTCCAGAGCGATCCCGAGCGGGCATTCTCGCACGCCCGCGCCATCCATGTAAGGCCCGTCGCAGACGCTATCAAGAGATCGCAAGCGATCTCAATACATTATGGGTTAACGCCCGGACGCCTCAGCTGCGCGCAAGCCAAACGATGATGACGCCGATCACGGCCGCCGCAAGCCCGGCCGCCCGAAGCGTGCCGGCCGAAAGGGTCCCGAACCTCGCCATCAGCCGCTTCATGCACTCGGGCGCCGCGGCATAGACGATCCCCTCGATCACCAAGACGAGACCGAGAGCGGCCAGGAAATCGCTCATGGGCGCTGGATGCTCGACACCCGCCGTGCCTAGCGCTTGCCATGCCCTTCCGTGTCGCCGAAGTAGCGGAAGAATTCGCTGTTCGGCGTCAAAACGAAGGTGGTGTCATCGCTTCGGATCGCCTCGCGATAGGCGGCCATGGAACGGAAAAAATCGAAGAAGTGCGGATCGACCCCGTAGGCCCTGTTGTAGGTCTTGGTCGCCTCGCCATCGCCCTGTCCGCGCAATGCCTCGGATTCCCGGAAGGCCTCGGCACGGATGACCGTGGCCTCGCGCTCGGCCGAAGAGCGGATCTGCTGGGCGCGCTCGAAGCCTTGGGCCCGGAATTCTGCCGCTTCGCGCTCGCGTTCGGTGCGCATGCGCGCGAAGACCGCTTGACGCGTCTGGTCGGGCAGATCGGCGCGCCGGATGCGCACGTCGATCAACTCGATGCCGAAAATTTGCGCCTTCGCCGCAACCGCCCGCAGCATCTCGTCCTGGATCTGGGTTCGCTCGACGGACAGAACTTGCGAAAGGGTCACGTTGCCCAGGATATCGCGCACCGCGCCCTTGAGCGTCGGCCGCAGATTGTCCTGCAGGTTCGCCTCATTGCGCACCGTCTGATAGAACTTGAGCGGATCGATGATTCGGTAGCGCGCATAGGCGTTAACCTCGAGCGGCTTCTGATCCGCGAGGATGAGCGATTCGACGGGCGGATCGAGCGAGAGGATGCGCTGATCGAAGTATTCGACGTTCTGCACGAACGGAAGCTTGGCCTTGAGCCCTGGCTCGGAAATGACCCGAACGGGCGCACCGAACTGCAGCACGATCGCCTGCTCGGCCTGGCGGACCGTGAACAACACGCTTGAGACCAGGATGATGACGGCGACGGCAGCGACCGCCGCGAGCAGCAGGATTCGCCGGCTCATGGCGCAGCTCCCGGCTTCTTGGATTCCGGGGGATGCGCTGGTGACTGCGGCAAGGGCAGCGGCAGATAGGGCGCGACCCCCTCGCGGCCGCCATTCACGATGTATTTGGGCGTGCCCCGCAGGATCTCCTCCATGGTCTCGAGATAGATGCGCTTCGTCGTCACGTCCTTGGCGTTCTTGTACTCGTTGTAAACCGACAGGAAGTGCTGGGCTCGGCCCTGGGATTCGAGAACCACTTTCTCCTTATAGGCGCTGGCGTCCTGAACGAGCTTCACCGCCTCGCCACGCGCGCGGGGAATGATGTCATTGCGGTAGGCCTCGGCCTCGTTCTGCATGCGATCGCGATCTTGGATGGCGCGCTGCACGTCGTTGAACGCATCGATGACGGGCTCGGGCGGGTGGACTTCCTGAAGCTGAACTTGCGTGATCGCGATGCCTGCGCCGTAGTCGTCGAGGATCTTCTGCATCAGCTGGAACGCTTCGGTCTCGATGGTCCGCCGCCCTTCGGTGAGTGCCGGTTGGATGCCGGTGCGCCCCACGATCTCGCGCATCGCCGACTCGGCAACGACCCGTACGGTCTGCTCCGGATCGCGGATATTGAAGAGATATTGTCCCGCATCCTTGATTCGCCACTGCACGTTGAAGTCGATGTCGATGATGTTCTGGTCGCCGGTCAGCATCAGGCTTTCCTCGGGCACCTCGCGCTTGGGCCCGCGTCCACCGGCCAAATTCCGAAAGCCGAGATCGAGACTGTTGACCTGAAGGACGCGTGGCTTCAGCACCGTCTCGATCGGCGTCGGCAGATGGTAGTGAAGTCCCGGCCCGGTCGTGTCGACCCACTTCCCGAAGCGCAGGACCACGCCTTGCGCATCGGCCGGAACGTAGTAGATGCCCGAGGCCACCCACAGGAAGAAGATGGCGATGCCGACATAAAGGATGAAGTTCGAATTGCCGCCGCCCCGCGGCATCATGCGCTTGAAGCGGTCCTGCCCCTGGCGCAAGAGGTCTTCGAGGTTGGGCGGCTGTGGCGGGCTGCCGCGGCCCCACGGACTGCCCCCGCCGCCGCTTCCACCACTGCCCCACGGGCCGCCGCCACCACCCTGATTCCACGGCATGAGCATCCTCCCCGGATTCGGCCGGTCCCCGTGAGCTTTCCAAGCGTTCGATGCTGCCTTATATGACAGGCGGAGACGCGGACAAAGCGTCGAATCGCGGAAGAGCGCGATCCCTTCGACCCATTCGTTCAACCCAACGCGCGCCGCGCCGGACTTATTCAAGCATGACCGCAGTCACCCAGGAAGACGTCCTCGATGCGCTCCGTGCCGTGCGCGATTCGGCACGGGGCGCTGACATCGTGAGCCTCGGCATGGTCAATGGCCTCAGCATCGCCGATGGCGCCGTGAGCTTCGCGATCGAAGTCAAGGCAGAAGACGGCCCGAAGCTCGAACCCCTCAGGAGGGCCGCGGAGGGTGCCGTCGCCAAGCTCCCGGGCGTCACGCGCGTGACGGCTGTGTTGACCGCGCACCGCGCCCAAACGGCGCCATCCGCACGGAACCGGTCCCATCCGCATCAAAGCGAGAAACTGGCGCTCCCTGGGGTGCGCACGATCGTCGCCGTCGCCAGTGGCAAGGGCGGCGTGGGGAAGTCGACGGTTGCTGCGAATCTCGCCGTGGGCCTCACGGCCCTTGGCCTCAAGGTCGGCCTCCTCGACTGCGATATTTACGGCCCGTCCATGCCCCTCATGATGGGGGTCAAGACCCGCCCCAGCATGAGCGCCGACGGCAAGCGCCTGGCCCCACCCGAAAGCTTCGGCATCAAGGTGATGTCCATGGGGTTTCTCGCGGCCGACCGCACGCCGATGATTTGGCGCGGGCCCATGGTGAGCCAAGCCGTCGACCAGATGCTCCGCGGCGTCGCGTGGGAGCCGCTCGACATCCTGGTCGTCGACATGCCGCCGGGGACAGGCGACGCGCAGCTCACGCTGACCCAGCGCGTGCCGCTCTCCGGTGCCATCATTGTCTCGACACCGCAGGATATTGCCCTGCTCGACGCGCGACGCGGTCTCGCCATGTTCCGCCAGGTCGAAGTGCCGGTGCTCGGCATCATCGAGAACATGAGCTACTTCGTCTGCCCGCATTGCGGGCAACGAAGCGATGTCTTCAGTCATGGCGGCGCCGAGCGCGAAGCGACGGAATCACACGTCGCGTTTCTCGGCGCCATTCCGCTCGATATCGCGATTCGCGATACGTCGGATTCGGGCCGTCCGATCACCGCGACCGCGCCGGAGAGCGAGCACGCCAAGGCGTTCCGCGCAATCGCGGGCAAGATATGGGACGCCGTCAGCGGCGGCGGCGCGCGGACGGCGCCGCGGATCGTGGTCCAGTAGGGCCGAAGCCGCGTCGCTCGTCCAACCGCGGCCGAGCCTCAGAGAATCTTGAGCACGTGCTCACCGACACCCACGGTCTCTCCGCGCTGATTGAGGACTTTGACGTGGGCCGTCGCGCGATTGCGCGCCGGGTCGTGGCTGGCGATTTCATAGGTGACGGTCAGCGTATCGCCGAAGAAGACGGCGCCCGTGTGGCGGATACGGTCGAAGCCGAGGGATGCCACGCCCACGCTGAACCCGCGCGTCGCCTGCGATGAAGCGGTGCTCATGAGGCCGATGACAAGCGCGCCATGCGCGATGCGCGTGCGATACGGTGTCGTCTTCGCGAACTCCTCATCGACATGGATGGGGTCGTAGTCGCCGGTGATCCCGGCGAACAGGTAAACGTCGCTCTCGGATATCGTCTTGCGGACGGTCACGGTATAGCCGACCGGAATATCGTCCAGAGATGTTCGCTCCGCCATGACGTCCCTCCGAAAACACCCTAGCCGATAATTTGCAACCCGTGTGCGCCCGCGACGGCGCCGATGATCGTCAACACGCTCGCAATGAACAAGACCCAGTGCAGACGCAGGATCAGGACGAAGGTGGACTCGGGTGCCCGTTCGGCACGGATCCGAAACCATCGATGAAGGAACAGCGGCTCGGCTACGAACAGCATGATCGTGAACAGCAGCCACACGCCGACCATGGCAACCATCCACCAATAGGAAAGGTCCGAGAATCGGCCCCACAGATCCAAACGGTGGACGAGATAGAGGCCGCTCGCGCCGGCAATGAGCGTCGTCACACGCGACTGGCGCGCGAAGCGGCCCTCGATGGCCTCGAAAAATGCGATTCGCTCAGCGGGCGACTTGAGGCGCCGGATTCCTGGCAGCAGCACGAGCGTCACCATCGCGACCCCGCCGATCCAAAGCACGATGGCAAGCACGTGAACCGCGCGAGCGAGCGCTGCATCGTCCACCTGAACAGCCTCCACATGGCTCGGCGCGAAACAGACCTGCGGAGCGGAAGATTGCCACAGGTTGCTCGCGTCGCACCATGGCCGAGCATTTGGGGCACAGGAGGACAGGAGTCCGCGGCCGTATGGCGTGATCATTCGCGCCGGTCGGGATCCGGAGCACGAAAGGGGATGTCATGGCCATGGGTGCGCCCGAGCCTCGAAGAGGCTTATGCGGCGCTACGGGCGAGTTCGGAAATAAGGCGTGCCACCAGCTCCGGCGCTTCCAGCTGCGGCAAGTGCCCCACATCAGGCAGAAGATGGACGCCCACATGGCCCGGCACGGCGCGCGCGTGAAGGCTGGGGATGATCGTATCGCATAGCCCCCAGATGAGTTTCACGGGGACTTGCATACGGCTGAGCGCCCCTCGCAAATCGAAGGCCTGAGTCCCGTCGGGGAAAAGTGCGCGGGCCAACTCCTCCTGCGCCTGGCGCAAGGCAGGGTCGGCGCGCAATGCCATGGCCGCTTGAGCAAATCCGACAGGCAAACGCGCCGGATCGGCGACCAGACGGCGCAACCACGGCTCCAGGCTTTCGACCTTCGAGGCGCGGGTGAACCCGCCGACAAACGGCCCGTCGATCTCTGGCCCAAGTCCGCTCGGCGCGATGAGACCCAACGACAGGACGCGGATCTTTCCAATGGCCGTGAGAGCCAGCGCCGCCGCTCCGCCAAGCGAATGGCCCACAAAATGGCCTTCGCCGAGTCCCGACGCGAGGAGCGAGTCCGATACCTGGTGCGCGAGTGCGTTCACATCGGCGGCACGCGTATGAGGCGAAGCGCCATGGCATGGCAGGTCCACCATGACGAGACGCCAATCCCGCTCGAGCAATGGCGCGAGCCGGCGCCAACTGTTCGAATCCGAACCAAACCCGTGGAGAAGGATGATCGGCGCGCCCACTCCGCGGCCGCTGCTTAGCATATGAAGGGAGCCGGGCCGCGCGACCTCAACACAAGGTGCGCCGGGCGTCTGAGATGCCGGGCCCGATCGAGCCGCCCGCTCGACATCGCGCCGCTTGATTCGGCCACCCGGACCCGAGCCAGGAATGCGCCCTAGATCGACCGCCTGCTCCCTCGCGAGCGCCCGCGCGAGCGGACTCGCAACGACCCGCCCCTGTCTCGCCACCACACGTGGCGTCGACGACGGTGGCTCGGCGGTTCTGCGCGCCGCCTCTGCGGTCGCTCCACCGGCCTCGGCCGCTTCGTCCACATCGTCGACCGTGACCCCAACGAGACCGAGCGTGGCCCCGATCTTCACCTCGTCGCCGGGCTTCGCCATGACCTTCGTCAGGATGCCGTCCCTTGGCGCGGGCACGTCGGTCGCCGCCTTGGCCGTCTCGACCACGACGACGACATCCCCGGCCTTTACGGCTTGGCCCGGCCCGACCACCCACTCGACGACGGTGACCGAGTCCATGAACTCGCCTGCCGCGCCGACGATCTTGATCGCTTCGGCCATGGCGGCTGCCTCAAGCGACGCATCGCCGCGCCGCTGCCGCGATTTTCTCGGCAGTGGGCATCACCGCCATCTCGAGCGGCTCGCTGTAAGGGATCGGCATGTCGAGCTGTGCCACCCGTTCGACCGGCGCATCAAGGTCGTCGAAGGCATGATCCATGATCGTCGCGGACAATTCGGCGACATAGCCGCAGAACCGCCAGCCCTCGTTCACAACCACAGCGTGGTTCGTCTTGGCGATCGAGGTCTTGATCGCGTCGAGATCGAGCGGCCGGAGCGTGCGGAGATCGATCACTTCGGCTGCGATGCCTTCCGCGTCCAGCATGCTTGCCGCAGCGAGACTCTCATGAACCATCCGCGAGGTCGCGAAGATGGATACATTGGTTCCCGGGCGGGCGATCCGCGCCCGTCCGATTTCGACGATGTGCTCGCCGTCCGGCACCTCGTCACGCATGTTGTAGAGGAGCTTGTGCTCGAGCACGACGACGGGGTGCGGATCGCGAATGGCTGCTGTGAGCAACCCCTTCGCATCGGCCGGCGTCGCCGGCGCCACGACTTTGAGGCCGGGAATGTGGGCGACCATGGCATCGAGCGATTTCGAGTGCTGGGCGCTCGCGCCGATCCCCCCGCCGCCCTGCGTCCGCAGGACGAAGGGCAATCTCACCTGGTCCGCCCAGAGATATTCGTAAAGCGACGCCTGATTGATGAGCGCATCGAAGGTCAGCGGCATGAAATCCGCGAACATGATTTCGAGCACCGGCCGCGTGCCGGTCATGGCGGCGGTCACCGCCATGGCTGCCAAGGTCTGCTCCGAGATGGGCGTGTCGCGCACCCGCTCGGGACCGAACTCCTCGACGAGCCCGCGGGTGACTTTGAACACGCCGCCATAGGTGCCGATATCCTCGCCGAAGAGGAAGACGGTCGGATCGCGGCGCATTTCCTCGCGGAGCGCGAGGTTGAGCGCCTCGGCATAATGCATCGTCGCCATCACCGCGCCTCCGCATAGGGTGCACAGGCCGGGGGAAAGACGAAACCGGGCAATGGATCGCCGAGCGCGCGCGCGAAGGCGCGCTCGACCTCCTCCCGCGCAGCCGATTCCAGCGCCGCGAGACGCTCCGCCCCGACCGCCCCTTTCATCGCTTCGAAGCTCAGCCGGATCGGGTCGCGCGCGCGCCACGCGACAATGTCCTCTTCGTTCTGATAGCCGCCCTGGTCCGAGGTCGAGAACCCGACAACACGGTAGGTCTTGGCCTCGATCAGGCTTGGGCCGTCGCCCCGCCGCGCGCGCTCGACCGCTCGTGCGGCCGCCCGGTAAACGGCGACCACGTCGTTGCCGTCGACGATCTCGCCCGGCATGCCGTATCCGGCCGCGCGCGTGCTCAAATTCTCGACCGCCGACTGTCCCGTGTGGTGCACGGTCAGTCCGTACTGGTTGTGCTCCAGCACGAAGACGACCGGCAATTTCCAGAGCGCGGCGATGTTCATGGATTCGTGGCAGATGCCGGTCTGCGCCGCGCCGTCACCGAAGAGACACATGGCGACGTCGTTCCGTTTCTGGATCTGGATCGAAAGCGCCATGCCGGTCGCGGCGGGTATGCACGCGCCGACAATGCCGTTGCCGCCGATCATGCCCTTGGACGCATCGGCCACCAGCATGTGTCCTGCCCGGCCTTTGCAGTAGCCAGTCTCGCGTCCGAAGATCTCGGCCACGATCCTGTAGGGATCGAGTCCCTTGCCGACGTAATGCGCGTGGCCGCGATGGGTGGAGGCCACGAAATCCGTGGATGCCAACATGAAGGTGGCCCCGACGCCCACGGCTTCCTGGCCGTCGCAGCGGTGGATCGGCCCCCGCGTCTTGCCCTCCTTATGCATCTTGCCGAGCCGCTCTTCGATAAGACGCACGACGACCATTCGCCGATACATCTCGGCCTGATCGTCCAGGGAGGGCGCATTCTTCATCGACTTCGTCCGTTCAAAGGGAAGGGCGCGTTAGTTATACGATATATGTTATAACAAATCAGCGCCAATCGTCCAACGAAGGCCCGAAGCCGAAGAGTTCACGCCTTCAGAAAAGGGCGTGATCGACAGGCTTACCGGTTCAACGACGCTCAGGCTCTTGGGATATGGACGTATTCGAGGGCGGCTTCCTCGAACATCTGGATCGCGATGTGGCCGGGCTTGAACCATTTGGAGGCAGGGTCGGCGGGCCACTCGCCGACCACGCGCTTGATGCCCGCCTGGATGATGACGCCCGCGCAGCGCGAGCAGACGGGCTTGCCCGCGACGTAGATCGTCCCCTGCTCCGCGTTCCGCCCCGCGATGAGCATGGCGTTCTGCTCCGCATGCACCATGAGATCGAGCTTCTGTTCCTGATCGTAGAGCCGGTCGATGCTGTCCTCGACACCGACCGCGAAGCCATTGTAGCCGAGCGCCACCACCCGGCGGTGCCGATCGGCGACGATGGCGCCGACTTTGGCGCGGGGATCCTTGGACCACTCGGCGGCGATCTCGCACACGTCGAGGTAGCGCCTGTCCCACTTGTCCATGAAGAGACCACGCAGGCGGTAGAGGCCCGCGCGATAGGCGCCTGTGACGAAGGCCCGCGCCTCCTCGGCCGTCGCATTGTTGGCTTCGAACTCGGCCGACCAGTCGAGGATGCAGCGCCGTTCGCCCTCGACGGGTTCGAGGCGAAACGATGACAGATAGGTCTTAACCGGCAGGGTGGAATCGACGATCGAATAGGTCATCCGAAACTGCGGATCGTCGAAGCTTTCGAGCTTTTCGATCGCCCACTGATCGCCCCGCCGTTTGATCGTGAGGCGCCGCGTGGCACCGACGCCCGCGCCGTCCATCCGGCTGGCGATGATGCCGGGGACCCACCGCGGCAGGCCGTTAAAGTCGCGTGCGACCGCCCACACTTCCTCGGCCGGCGCGCCGATCGCCGCTCTGACCTGGACGCTCAGCATGGCGTGAACAATCGGCGCCTCATTCCTCGAGCTCGAGGGCCGTCATGAGTTCCACCCACTCGCGCTTTGACAGTCCACTCGACTCGGGCGTCACAGCCTCGTTCGCGAGCTTGCGCTTCACGACAGCCAACGCCTTTCCGGACAGCTTCACGCCGCTCATGACGTAATCCATGAACGCCTCATAGGCATGAGGCACCCAGCGCTGGACCGTCTTCAACATGACGTCGGCATAAGCGCGGATCTCGTACTGAGCATGCGGATCGGCGCGGAGACTCAGGAAATGAAGCAGATTGTGCAAATCGACTTTCCAGTACCACTGCGTGTAGATGTTGGTCGGCAGCACCATGCGCGCCAGTTCGCGCGCGAGGCCGTGACGATCCGGATCGGCCACCGAGCCGTCGGCGTTCTCATTCAGAAGCTTGGTGTAGATCGTATAATCACGGGCGCTTTCTTCCTTGATCCATCCGAGCACCTCTCTCGCCTCCTCGGCGGACAAGACCTCTTCGCGCCCTTGCCGATTGGTCTTCGACTGCGTGGCCAGATGCCGAGGCGATGAGGGCTCGGGCTCACCGAACAGGTCCGGCTGTCCATGGGCCAGGTTGCGCTCGATCACCCGTTCAATTCGCCGCGTGAAGAGATAGTCGCGATCGGGGACGTAAAATTCATTGTCGAGGATCGAGTAGCGTGCCGAGTACTCGTTCACGCTCGCAGTGCGGTGTCGGATCCACTGCCGCGCCACGAAGATCGGCAGCTTGATGTGGTACTTGATCTCGCACATCTCGAAGGGTGTGGTGTGCCGATGGCGCATCAGGTAGTTGATGAGCCCCTTGTCCTCGCTGGTGCGCTTCGTGCCCTTGCCGTAGGAGACGCGTGCCGCTTGCACGATCGCGGCGTCATCGCCCATGTAGTCGATGACGCGGACAAAGCCGTGATCGAGGACAGGTAAAGGCTCGTAGAGAATCTCTTCGAGCGCGGCCACGGTGGCGCGCCGCGTCGTGGCTGTTGTTTGGCGAAGAGCCGCGACTTCCGCCTGCTGCTCCGCGCTCAAGGGGGAGGATCGGTCGTTCTTCTCAGCCGCTGACGCCATTCCCACCCATGCCTCCCTTGGCCGGTCCGTTGACGGTATGCTTAGCTAATCCCGCGACGAACCGCAAAACGCGGCTCAAGGCCGGCTGCGATTTTCGCACGGCCGGGGAGCCGTGACGACGGTTCCCGAAAGACCTCATGGAGGGTCGATGAAGTCCGTCCTGCCCACGCTTGTGCTCTGCCTCGGCATCATCGTCCTGTGGGGTCTCTGGGGATTCTTCGGCAAGCTGGCCCTCTCCCGCGCGATGCCCGCGACCTCCGTCTTCCTCGCCGAGATCGCGACCGGCGCGATCGTCGGCGTCCTGGCGCTCGCCCTTTTCGCCCGGAACGGTGCGATCCTGCCCTGGCAGGCTCCCGTCAATTTCTGGGGCATTCTCTCTGGCCTCGTCATG
The DNA here is from genome assembly GCA_046349515.1 of Alphaproteobacteria bacterium. GTDB lineage: Bacteria > Pseudomonadota > Alphaproteobacteria > CADEGL01 > CADEGL01 > JBGPGW01. Next base: position 80,399 of record JAXMCE010000004.1, read on the forward strand.
GCCATCGGTCTCCTGCTCTTCTACGTCGTGCTGGACATCGGTCAAGCGGTCGTCATCGTGCCCTTGACCGCGACCTATCCCCTCGTGACCGTGGCCTTGAGCCTCCTGTTCATGGGCGAACGGCCCACGACCACGCAATGGATCGGCCTCGTCCTCGTCGTGGCGGGCGGCAGCCTCCTGTTGACGGGGCCGGTGCTATCCACCGACGGCGCGCCTTAACCATCGCGCGGGGGCTCTTTGCGCCCCGTCCCGGACTTCCTATATAGTCAAATTGCCGGCCTCGGCCGGCTACGGCGATAAATGTCATGCGCAATAGGCGCAACGGACCCGGGGGCAGTACCCGGCGCCTCCACCAGTTTTCCCTGCCGGACGGCGAGTCCGCCCGGCAGGATCCCACGGGGGCGAACCAGGATCGACGTGCGTTGAAAGGCATGAACTTCGCTCGGTATGGTTCCGCCGTTATCGGGCCGATCCAATAGGTGCCAACGATAATGAGTTGGCTCTCGCTGCTTAAGACCTAAGCAAGCGCGGTTCGGGGGGCACCGGGCAACAGAAGCCCCCCACTCGATCCGCGTCGGCCCCGCGGGAGAAGATGGTGCGGGAGGGGGCATGGCCAAGGACCAGCTGCGCTACGACAAACTCATCGAGGATGCTTTGCGCGGCGTCGTCCGCTCCGCCCTCCGATCGGCGGCAGAGCATGGGCTGCCGGGCGCGCACCACTTCTACATAACCTTTCGCACGTCCCATCCCGGCGTCGACATTCCCGATCGCCTTCGCCTCCAATATCCCGACCAGATGACGATCGTGCTCCAGCACCAATACTGGGGGCTCGATGTCGAGGACTCCTTGTTTCAGATAACGCTCAGTTTCAACAAGATGCAGGAGCGTCTGACGATTCCCTTCGCGGCGGTCACGGGTTTCTCGGACCCGTCCGTGCAATTCGGCCTGCAATTCGAGCAGGCCGCCGAGAGCTCCGTTGAGGGAACGAGCGCCTCGACCAAGACCGCCCCGCCCACCACACCGCCCGACTCCCTTCCGGCGCCGTCGGGAGCCACCGCGCCCGAAGAGCGCGGCCGCATCGTCACACTCGATTCGTTCCGGAAAAAGTGAATCCCGGCCCACTCTGTTGTGGAACGGGCCCGACCTAAGACCAAGGAGCGGCCATGCCCGACTTCGCCTTCCAGCACATGTTTCCGCTCGCACCGGACGACACGCCCTACCGAAAGATCAGCGGTGACTTCGTCTCGACGGCGACGTTCGACGGGGCACCGCTCCTTAAAGTCGCGCGCGAGGGACTGACGCGGCTATCCGCCGAAGCCTTCACCGACATCGCACACCTCCTGCGGCCGGGCCATTTGAAGCAGCTCCGCGCCGTCTACGATGACCCCGAAGCATCCGAGAACGACAAGTTCGTGGCCCTCGAGCTCTTGAAGAACGCCAACATCGCCGCCGGCAAGATCCTGCCCATGTGCCAGGACACCGGCACGGCCATCATCATGGCAAAGAAAGGTGAGCGCGTGTTCACCGGCGGGGGCGACGAGGCCGCGCTGTCCAAGGGCGTCTTCGAGGCCTACACGATCGGCCACCTCCGCTACAGCCAGATGGCCCCTCTCGACATGTACAAGGAGGTCAACACCCGCACCAACCTCCCGGCCCAGATCGACATCTATGCGACGGAGGGCGATGCCTACGAGTTCCTCTTCGTCTCGAAGGGCGGTGGTTCGGCCAACAAGTCGTATCTCTATCAAGAGACGCGGGCGATTCTGAACCCGGCCGCGCTTCTCAAGTTCATCGAGGAGAAGATGGCATCCCTCGGCACCGCCGCCTGCCCGCCCTATCACCTGGCGGTCGTGATCGGCGGCACCTCTGCCGAACTCACTTTGAAGACGGTCAAACTGGCGTCCTGCCGCTACCTCGACACGCTGCCATCGGCCGGCAACGAGCACGGCCAAGCCTTCCGCGACCATGCGCTCGAGGCGGAGATCCTCGCGCTCAGCCGGCGGATCGGCATCGGCGCTCAGTTCGGCGGCAAGTACTTCTGCCATGACGTGCGCGTCATTCGCCTTCCGCGGCATGGCGCGAGCCTTCCCATCGGCATCGGCGTGTCCTGTTCCGCCGACCGGCAGGCCAAGGCCAAGATCACGAAAGACGGTTTGTTCCTCGAGCGGCTCGAAACCAATCCCGCCCAGTACCTGCCCGAGATCACGCACCGGGAGCTTGGCGGGGACGTGGTGAACCTCGACCTCGGCCGTCCGATGGCGGAGATCCGGAGGACCCTCAGCCGCTATCCGATCAAGACGCGCCTGTCACTCTCCGGCCCCCTCATCGTCGCGCGCGACATCGCGCATGCGAAGCTGAAGGAGCGCCTCGACAAAGGCGAAGGGCTACCAGGCTACGCGAAGGAACGCATGATCTACTATGCCGGCCCTGCGAAGACGCCAGCCGGTTACGCATCAGGCTCCTTCGGCCCGACGACAGCCGGGCGAATGGACTCCTACGTCGACCTCTTCATGGCGAATGGCGGCAGCTTCGTGACGCTTGCCAAAGGCAACCGCTCGCGCCAGGTGACGGATGCGTGCAAGAAGCATGGCGGCTTCTACCTTGGCTCGATCGGCGGTCCGGCGGCGCGACTTGCGCAGGACTGCATCAAGAAAGTCGAGGTCCTGGAGTACCCGGAGCTCGGCATGGAGGCCATCTGGAGCATCGAGGTCGAAGACTTTCCGGCCTTCATCGTCGTGGACGATAAAGGCAACGACTTCTTCGCCCATGTGGGGAAGTGAGCGCCACGCGCGACATCCTGCCCGATGTGCTTGAACCCGGTTTGCGCCTCGTTTTCTGCGGGAGCGCCGCCGGCACGGCATCGGCCCGCCGGCGCGCCTACTATGCCGGGCCCGGCAACCGGTTCTGGCCGACACTGTTCGATGTGGGTCTGACCCCGCGCCTCCTCGCCCCCTGCGAATTCAGGACTGTGCTCCGCTACGGCATGGGTCTCACCGACCTGACCAAGGATCAATTTGGCGAGGACCGGACGATCCGGCGTCGAGCAGACGATGCGATGGCACTCGAGCGCAAGGTCGAGCGATACCAGCCAGGGATTCTCGCCTTCGTCGGCAAGGCCGCGGCCAAGGCTGCGCTCGGTCTCGCCCGCGTGGGCTACGGGCCGCTCGAGCGGCGGATGGCGACGACCCAGCTGTTCGTCCTGCCCTCCCCCTCGGGTGCGGCCAGAGGGTCGTGGGATCCGGGATGGTGGCAGGCGCTTGCTCGGCACGCGAGGGTAGGGCCGTGAGTCGGAGCGGAAGCCGTTTCGTCGACCAGCTCGTCGCCAAGCTGACCCCCCTCGGCCCCGCGGTGCCACGAAAGATGTTCGGCGGCTACGGGATCTATCTCGACGGCTCGTGCTTCGGGATCGTCGCGGGCGACACCCTATTCTTCAAAGTGGACGACCGCTCCCGCCGGGATTTCGAAGCGGCCGGCACTGGGCCGTTCCAACCTTGGGATGACCGCCCGACCGTGCTGAAGTCGTTCTACGAAGTCCCCGAACCGGTCCTCAACGATGGACGCGCTCTGTGCGACTGGGCGCGACGCGCCGTCGCCGCGGCGCACGCCGCGGCGACATCCCGCCCGCGGAAGAAGCGCCGCTCGCATCAGAATCCGTAAAGCTCCGCCGCGTTGTCGCAGAAGAGCTTCTTCTGGAGGGCGGGATCCGTGGTCCAGCTCGGCACGAGATCCAGAAGCGCCACATCGTCCGGCATCGGGCCGGTGACCGCGGGGTGCGGCCAATCGGTGCCCCAGACGCACCGTTCGGGCGCCACGGCCAGGAGGTGCCGGGCCAGGGGCGCGACGTCGTCGTAGGGCGGGCCCAGAGCCGTCACGGCATAGGCGCCCGAGAGCTTGACCCAAGTCCGTCCCTCCTTGAGGAGCGCGTCCATGACCGCAAAGGCTGGGTGGTCGAGGCCGATCGACACCGAGGTATAGCCCATGTGGTCGATCACGATGGGGACCGGCAGGGCACGAAGCCGGGGGGCCAGTTCGGGCAAGGTCCGCACATCGACGAGGAGCTGGATATGCCAGCCGAACGTCCTGAGGCGGGCGGCCATCGCTTCGAGGGCATCGATCGGCGTGCCGCCCTTGTAGAGGACGTTGAAACGCACGCCGCGGAATCCGAGTCGATCGAGGCGCTCGACCTCAGCTTCAGACACATCACCGGGCAGGACAGCGACACCGCGGGCATTCTTCCCGAGAGCGCGCACCGCCTCTTCGCTGCACCGATTGTCCATACCATAGACGCTCGGCTGCACGACGACGCAACGCTCGAGTCCGAGTCGTGACTGGAGTTGTATGTAATGCTCGACCAATGCTTCGGGCGGCGTGAAGCTCCGATTCGGCTGATAGGGAAATCGAGCAAGCGGCCCGAAGACATGGAAGTGACAATCGCACGCGCCGGGTGGCGGTTGAAAGCGCGGACGCTGTTCAGCGATCGCCATCCTTCGAATCACTCCTTCACATCGCGCGCGCCGGGGTGGGCCACGGTCGTCGTTCTTGTGCGGCGAACCGCGTGAACGCGTCAAGCGGGTCGATGACAAGGGGAGCTGCGGGGAGAATCAGACTTGACATTGCGCAGGTGCAGTGGTTGCGCGCACCGCATATGTGATGAATCAATTCGTTAACGGTCTTCGACACATGTCATCCGAGTACTTGCATTCGGTCGAGAGCTTGGGAACAATCACGTTACAAAACCAAGAACACACGACACACAGGGTTTCCACCTTCGAACTTTCGAGCCGTCCAATGCCGAACCTCATCCAAAAACGATCCGTGGTTATCGCGGGCCATCGGACGAGCGTCTCCCTTGAGCAGCCATTCTGGCGCGCGCTGAAGGACATCGCCGTCAGACGCCGGACGTCGATCAACCGACTCGTCGAAGAGATCGACTCGCGACGTGATGGCAACCTGTCCAGCGCCATCCGCGTCTACATTCTCGAATCGGTACATCGCAATCGGCGCGAACGCGTGTTGCTGCCTGACTGACGCGAGTTCGCTCGCAGCCCGTTGCGCGAAAGGGCCGGCCCGGAGCCGGCCCTTCTCATTTGACGACCCGGGTCAGGCGAATCGCGCAGCGACCTCGCTCCCGGCCCCGCTCGCCTGGAGCACAGGAGATTTTTTCGGAGCGCGGCCGGTCCGGGTTCCATCCAAAAAAGTTAATATTTTCCAGTATGTTAAAAAGACGCTGCCGCCAGCCTGACAACGGCGTGGACTGCTTGATCTAAATCAAGGCAACGACTAAGCAACTTGGCGCAAGCGAAGATGACACTTTGATGACACCTCTGGGAGGACGCCATGGCGGAGGCCAAAGGCACAGCACCGAAGGAATCCTCAAAGCAGAACGGACCGCAGCCCGTGGCCAATTCGAACAAGGCCAACGAGCGCGCGGCATCCGTCGTCAGCGCATTGCGCATCGGCGAAGACGACGATGTGCCGAAGCGCCGTCCCAAACCCAAGATGAAACGCAAATGGGTCCCGGCCGGGCTGCCGGAGGCGGCAGCAAATCCGGACCTCGCCGCGATCTGCCATGACGACGCACGCCTGCGCGAGAATTTCCGGAGCGACAGCTATCCCTATGACCGCAGGCTCCGCGTGTCGCCCTACGAGGCTCAGAAGGCTCAGCTACAGGTCGAGCTGCTCAAGGTCCAGGCATGGGTCAAGGAAAGCGGTCAGCGCATCATCATTCTCTTTGAAGGCCGTGACGCGGCCGGCAAGGGCGGAACGATCAAGCGTTTCATGGAGCACTTGAACCCTCGCGGTGCGCGCGTCGTGGCGCTCGAAAAGCCGACCGACAAGGAACGGGGGCAGTGGTACTTCCAACGCTATATCGAGCATTTCCCCACTTCCGGGGAGATCGTGATGTTCGACCGGTCCTGGTACAACCGCGCCGGCGTCGAGCACGTCATGGGTTTTTGCACGCGCCATGACTATCTCGAGTTCATGCGCCAATGCCCTGAGCTTGAGCGCATGCTCGTCAACAGCGGCATCCGTCTGTTCAAATACTGGTTCTCGGTCGGCCGCGAGGAGCAGCGCCGGCGTTTCATGGCCCGGCGCGGCGATCCCTTGAAGCTCTGGAAGCTGAGCCCCATCGATGTCCAGTCGATCGACAAATGGGACGAGTACACGCAGGCCAAAGAAGCGATGTTCTTTCACACCGACACGGCCGATGCGCCCTGGACGATCATCAAGTCCAACGACAAGAAGCGCGCGCGCCTCAACTGCATGCTGCACTTCCTTCACAATCTGCCCTATCCCAACAAGGACACGCGGGCGGTACTTGCGCCCGATCCCTTGATCGTGGGCTCGACGGCCCAAGTGATCGACCGTACGGCAACATCCTTCGCGGCGCGCATGCAGCAGGCGACGGAGGAATCGGAGTGAGGACGGTCAGCCTCCGAGTCCTTTGAGGATGCCCTTCAACTGATCCTTGGGGCTTTGGGGCTTCTGTTGAGGGCCTGATGGCGGCTTCTGCCCGCCAAGCCCTGGCACGACTTGCTCGATGACGCCGGGAGCCGTGGGTTTGGTGCCCTGAATCGCACTGCCGCCGACCTTGAGGTCGGGCTGGTCGAGCGAGCCCGTCGCCACGACCGTCAGCACGGGCTGGTTCGGTGCCGATTTGAGCGAGACCTTTCCCTGCCCATCCACGGTATAGGGCGGCAGATTCACGGTCCCCGTGACGAGCGCGATGCCTTGGGTGCTCTCGAGGCGGAGATCGTTCGTGCGGATCACGCCCTTGTCCGCCGCAAAGGTCCCCTTGAGCGTAGCGGGCGCGGATCCGAAGGCGCTCAAGAGCGCCCCGGTCGCCCCGGCAAATCCCTGCAAGCCCTTGATCTGAGACGCCAGGAGACCAAGCGCGGCTGCCCCGCCCATCTCCTTCTCCTTGACCCGCACGGTCACGTTGCCATCGATCGAGCCCTGACCGGACAGCGTGCTGACGAGATCGTATTCGCTCTTGGCCGTCGCGCGGAGCGTGCTCTTGACCGTGGCCCGTCCGGACGCCCGGTCAAGATCGGCGAGGCCCTTGAGCGCCTGATCGACATCGAATTGGTTGAGCACGATCTCCGCCGTCGTTCCGCCCTCCGCATTGAGCTTCGCTTTGGCGTCAAGCTCGCCATCGAACAGCTTGCCGGTCAGCTTTCGCAACTCGAGCACGCCATCCGCGACGTCCGCGTCGACCACGGCATCGACGATGCTGTATTTCTCCATGCGGAGAGCGCTGGCCTGCAGTTTGAGATCCGCGTCGAACGATTTGAGCGCCGATAAGTCCATCCGCTCGCGCGACCAGCGTTCGCTGGCTCGCTTGGGTGCCGCGGCGCCCCCTTTCTTGGCGCTGCCTGCTGGAGCCGTCACCTGCGCCTTCGCTCCGCCACCGAAGCCGAGCGCAGCGAGCGGCAGCTCGCCGGTCGTGAGGGCGATCGAATACTTCGGCCGCGGTTGCGCGAACGCCGCCTTGAGGTCGCCGGCCAGCGGCGAGGCGCCGAGGTTCCCCTTGAGGCCCGAGAGCGCGAGAGTGGCGCGATCTCCCGAGGCTTTGCCGGATAATTTGAAGGCGCCGATCTTGCCCGCCGGCGCATCGGGTGAAAACGTCCGCACGATGGCCGCCGCGTCCGGAAAGTCGAGCGCAAGGTCAAGGTCGTATTTTGGATTGGCAGCGAAGTCGGCGAGCCGCCCTTTCGCCCGTGCCGATCCGTTCCAAACGCCGAGACCGAGGTCGACGACGACGTCCTGGTCGGCCGTCTTGGCCGAGCCCGTCAGCGTGACCCGCCCCAGCTTCTCGGCTGCCGCCGGCACATTCAGCCCGGCCAGCTTCAGGACGCGCGGCAAATCGTTCGAGCGGAGGTCGAGCCCGGCTTTGATCTGGGGCGTCGTCGAAAATCCGCTCATCACCGCATTGATCTTGCCCTGAGCGCCCGCAAGATCCTGCACGCTCAGTTCCTTGAGCGTGAGAACGCCGCCCTGAAGAGTGCCGTCGAGAGCGAGGCCCTGGATCTGAGTGGAGCCATAGCTGAGTTGCGCGACGCGCGCCTGGAGATTCGCATCAAACGATTCGAGCGGCGACAGGGAAGCCAATCCCCCTCCGCCGCTATTGGCCTGGTCGGATTTGGCCGCGCCCGATTCAGCACCGTCCGTATTCCCGCCCTCCCTCTGTCGTGCCGACGGCAGGTAGGCGTCCAAGGCCAGGCGGTCGATCGCGATGGCGGCGCCGAAGGCGGGCCGCTCACGCATCGCGAGCGTGATGCCGCCCGTGACGCGTGTTGCATCGAAACCGGCCTGCAGGTCGCGAAACTGGATCTCGTCGCCGTTGGCCGCGATGCGACATGACAGCGACGTTTTCTTCAGCCGATCCTCAGCGATACCCTCCACGTCGGCGCCAAGCCAAGCAAGAATCGCGCGCGCATTGTTCGCAGCGAATTCGAGGCCGCCGTCAAAGCGCGGTGAGCCGTTTCGGGACGTCAAGGCACCGGTCAAGGAGATCGTGCCGTCGCCGGGCAATCGCGCCGCCGCTCTCTGCAGGGTGAGCTGGCCACCGGCGAGCTGCGCGATGAGATGGGCCTCTCGCACCTCGCCCTGTCGGTAGACGACTGTCTTTGCCAGAACGTCGACCGACCCTGAAAGATCCGAGGGAAGAGCGACGCCGTCCTTCTGTCCCTTGGCAGGCGTCGCGCCAGACTGGGCGGGCGCGGCCGGCTTCGTCGTCGGGGCTGCCACTTTGCCGCCGGTGCTTGGAGCGGCGGGGGCAGGCCGCGCCGCAAGCAGGGGGTCGAGATCGATGCGATCGGCGACGATTTTGATGGCGGTGCGCGCGGGTTTCACGAAGCTCGATTCGACGCTTCCGGTCGCGCGCGATTCGCCAAGCATGATGTCGATGTCGGAAACGCTCATCCGCTGCGCCGATGCGGCAACAATGCCACTCAAGGCAAAGCGCTGCGCCAACCCGCTCGGCGCGCCGGTTTCGCCGAACATCGCGTGGAGGAGCTTGCCGAGATCATTCGCCTCGGCATGGAGTTTCCCCGTGATACCGCCAGCTTCTGCCTGCGACGCCTCTCCCTTGAATTCGAGACGACTGGTCCCCGGCTCGATCGCGAGGGTCGCACCGATCGTGACGGGCTTCTGCGGCTCGATCTCGCCAATCGACACATCGAACCGGGTTGGCACACCCCGGGGCAGCGCCGACCCCGTCGCTAGGATCGGTCCCTTGGACGAGTGGATCGAGACCTCAGCATCGAGATCGTTGACCCGTTCGAGCAATCCGCTCTGCGAATCCCGATAGACGATGACTCCATCGGTGATCGTGAGCCGATCGAGCTTGATGAGCCCACGCCCACGTGTTTCGCCTGCCGCCTCGTCCTTGCCGGGCGCCGCGGCATCGGTCTCGGTCAAAGCCGCGAACCGCCAATTGGATTGGCCATTGGCCAACGTTTCGAGCTCGACGACGGGGCGGTTGAGCGAAAGGCTGGCGATCTCGAGACGCCCCGCGAGAAGCGGCAGGATCGCGACCCTGAGCCGGAGCGACTTGAGCGTGACCATGTCGGGCACCGCCGCACCTTCGGCGTTCGACAATCTCAAATCTTCGACGAGCACGGTCGGCTGCGGCAGGATCGACAAATCGACCTTGCCGGCGATGGTGAGGTCGCGGCCGGTCATGGCTTTGACGCGCGTCTGGACCTCGCTCACATAGTACGCGCGATCGATGAAGCTCGGCGCGAGCAACGCGGCGCCAATCACGAGGACGACCACCGCCGCAACGGCATAGAACGACTTCTTCAATCCCGATCCTCCTCGAGACGGCCGCCCGGTGGCCCTACCGCCTCGCGCAAGCTAAGAGATGGCCATTGATCGCTCAAGATCAATGGGTTGCGCTGAGAGAGAGTCGCGACCAATACCCAGTGGCGGAAGGAAGCGCGTCAGACGCGGACGACCTTGCCCGGGTTCATCAGATTGTGGGGATCGAGCGTCTGCTTGATCGATCGCATCACGGCCACGGCTTCCCCGTGCTCGGCAATGAGGAAGTCGACCTTGCCATACCCGACGCCGTGCTCACCCGTGCACGTCCCGTCCATCGACAAAGCGCGCATGACAAGGCGTTCATTGATTCGCTCCGCTTCCTTGAGCTCCTCGGGCTTATTCGGGTCGACAAGTATCGTCAGATGGAAATTGCCGTCGCCGACGTGCCCCACGATCGGAGCCAACAAAGGCGACGTTTTCATGTCTTCTTGAGTTTCGCGGATACAGTCGGCCAGGCGGGAGATCGGCACGCAGACATCGGTCGGCCAGATCCGGCTCCCGGGACGATACGCCATGGCCGCATAGCCCGCATCGTGCCGCGCCTGCCACAGTTTCGTCCTGTCCTCGGGTTTCGTCGCCCATGCGAAGTCGGCGCCGCCATGCTCGCTCGCGATGGCCTGCACGGCCTCGGCTTGCTCGGCGACGCCGGCGGTGCTGCCGTGGAATTCGAGAAACAAGGTGGGCGCCACCGGGTAGTTGGTCTTCGCATACCGATTGATCGCCTCGATCATCAGCTCGTCGAGAAGCTCGATGCGCGCGACAGGAATGCCGGATTGGATCGTGAGGATTGTCGTATTGACCGCGTCGACGAGGGTTGGGAACGGGCAGACCGCCGCCGACATCGCCTCGGGGATTCCGTAGAGGCGCAGGGTGATGTCCGTGATGACGCCGAGCGTGCCTTCCGAGCCCACGAAGAGGCGCGTGAGGTCGTAGCCCGCGGCCGACTTGCGCGCGCGCTTCGACGTACGGATTACCCGCCCGTCGGCCAGGACGACGGTGAGCCCCAAGACGTTGTCGCGCATCGTTCCATAGCGGACCGCGTTCGTGCCGGAAGCGCGGGTTGCCGTCATGCCGCCGATCGACGCGTTCGCACCGGGATCGATCGGAAAGAACAACCCTTGATCGCGCAAGTAATCGTTCAACTGCTTGCGCGTTACGCCTGGCTGGACGGTGCAGTCGAGGTCTTGCGCATTCACGCTGAGGATGCGGTTCATTTGGGAGAGGTCGACGCAGACCCCTCCGGACAGTGCCGCCACGTGACCCTCGAGCGACGTTCCCGTTCCGAAGGGAACGATGGGAACGCGATGCTCGGCGCAGAGGCGAACGATGTCCACCACGTCCTCGGTCGATTGGGCGAACACGACGGCGTCCGGCGGCTCCGCCCGGTGGTAGGATTCGTCACGCCCGTGCTGCTCGCGGATCGCGGCAGTGGTCGACACCCGGTTGTCGAATCGCGCCCTAAGGGCCGCAATCAATGCATCGGTTCGCGCAGGCGCGGCGGTCATGGACTCGGCTCCAACGGACGTGTGCCGGCGGGCGCTCCGCGGTGATGGGCGCTCGCGCGCCGCAAGGCGTCTTCGGCATATCTCCTCGTCTGCCCGAGGGTGGGCGACGGGAACCCATCACGAGGGGCCTTACCGACCGGCTTTGGATGTTGAGCCTAGTCGTTGCGCGAATGCGTCGCAATGGCCGGCGAAGGCGCGGAAAATCGGCAGTCCGAGCGGGTTACGCCCGCGGACCGTAGAGCACCAACAAGCGCGCTTCGATGCTCTCGCGCGGCGGGGCACCGAGCGGCGCCGTCGGATCGTCGAATGCCGTATGGGCGGTGAAGCGCGCGACGCCATCCTCAGCGGAATCGTAGCACTTGAGAAGCAAAGCCTCGTCCGTTCGCATGTCCGGAAAGTAGAACCAGCGATGACGCGGGCTGTGCGTCACGGTGTAGGTCTCGCCGACCCGGTCGCGGTAGACGAGATCGGTCTTGACGAAATCGCCAAGGGAGATGCTTTCCGCATCGCAGACGGCAAGCGGCGTCGACTTCACGGGACCGCGGATGGGGCGCCACACATTGATGAGCGCGAAGCGATGGGCAAGCCATTTCTCGGGGTCGATCCCGACGGCCCGCAGTTCGTCGGCGGCGCGCCGCGGTCCCGAGTTCATCGTGAAGTCGTTGTGGACCCGGCGCACCGGCTCACGCACGCCGTTCGCCGAGCGCCCGACGACCGATCCGCTCCGCAGGTTGTAGTCGAACGCCAGCACCTTCGGCGCGCCGGTCACCCGGCGCAGGACGTCTTCACATTCCCGCAGATAGACACGGCGGATCGTTTGTTCGTCAGAAAAATCGCTCACGCCGCTCGCATGCTCGATCAGGGCAAAGCCGTGCCGGTCGAGGGAGAAATCCTCGCCGCGGCCATTTGCAATGGGCACCTGAACATCCGTGTAGGTCCCCGTACGCCAGGGGACGCCCGCCGGCGGCTCATAGGTGTAGGACACGGGCCGCTCGCCCGGCGCGATGTAGGTCAGCGACGCGTCGACATGGTGTGACCGGGCGGCATGGGCATGCGCTGTCATGGTCCTCTCCCACATTCTGCTCCCGGCCTATCCAGGCGCGGGGTTGTGATGGACCATTAGATCATGAAATTATCGAGGTCGGTCAACGTCGCAAATGTCGATTTGACAAGATATTTTCTCTTAATAATAGAAAACAAAACTAATGCGAATAGTCGTGCGACCTGTCGTCGCGATGTCGCCCCCTTTGGATACCGTCCAAAGGGGGCTGTCCATGCCTCCGTGCCGACAATGGAAATCGGCTCGATCTCATCCGCCGTAGAACGTCTTCGGCCCCAACTCCTTCATATGGAGGATCGCCTCGTCGGGGCGTGCGGCCGGCGCCTTTGCAACATTCGCGGCGACGACTTCGCCGACGACGATGTGGTGATCCCCCCGTTCGACGATATCGACCACACGACATTCCACGTGGGCTGGCACGCTTTCGAGAACCGGTGCCCCTGTCGTGCCCTTTCGATAGGCCTCGCCGTTGATCTTGCCGCCCTCCTTCGCCGTCGGCTTGAAGAAGGCGAAAGCCGTCGCTTGCTGACCGCTGCCGAGCATGTTGAGCGCGAAGGCACGCGTCTCCTTGACGATCTGATAGGCGCCGGAATCCGTCTTCACCCCGACCGCGACGAGCGGCGGGTTGAACGAGGTCTGCGTCACCCAATTGACGGTTGCCGCTGCCACGGTGCCATTCGGCGCTTCGGCGGTCAGCACATAGAGGCCGTAGGGGATCATCCGCAGCGCGGTCTTCTTAGCTTCGGGGTCCATGGTGTTTCCTCCCTCATTCCCGTGGGCGTGATCTTAACCCGCCGCGCGCTGCCTGTCGGCAGGCACACGGCCGCAGCCGAGCGCACTCGTGGCTGCCCCAAAACGGGGGCGGCCCGGTACGCCCGTGATCGAGAACACAACGCCGGCAACGAGCCACAACGCCTCAAGCGATGCGCGCGGCGGGCGGCACGGCCTCTTTAGGCTTCTCACCCGCCGCCCGGCGCCCAGCCTCGCCCTTCAGCCAGGACTGGAGCATCAGGACCGTCCACAACGAGTGAGTCCAATTACGCCGCCCCGCGAGATGCTCGCGCCAGCGCCGGCGCACGACCGCAACATCGAGGTCAACGCCGCTCCCGGATGCCCCAGCGGCGAGAAGCGAATCGGCCCAATCCCGGAGCGGTCCCCTCAGCCAGTCGGCAAGTGGCGGCTCGAACCCCTGCTTTGGTCGGTCGACGAGGGTCGCCGGGACGTGGCGGTGGAGGATCTCGCGCAACAGCCACTTGCCCGTGCTCTCCCGGTAGCAAAATCGGTCGGGCAACGACCAGGAGAACTCGACGATGCGGTGGTCGAGAAGAGGGCAGCGCACTTCGAGACTGGCCGCCATGCTCGCCCGGTCGACTTTTGCCAGAAGGTCGTCCGGGAGATAGGTCACGGCATCCGCGAACATGAATTGGCGCAAGGCGGAGGGAAATCGCGCGATGGCCTCGGGCGCCAGCAAAGGCACGCCCATGCCATCCATGACGCCGTCCGTCTCCTGCCACAAGCTGACATAGGGACGATAGATCTCTTCCGGCGCATGGGCCCCGAGGGCCGCCATGCGCCGCCGCCATCGCACGGCGGACCGTGTCCCGCGCCCGGTCATGGCCGCGATCACGCGATCGATCGCGCCGGAGGGCGCGTTGGCCGCGATCCAGCCGGCCGCGCGCTTGAGCGGAGCCGGCAGGCTGCTCGCCTTGTGCCAAGTCCGGGCCGCCAGCACGTAGCGAGGATATCCGCCGAACAACTCGTCGCCGCCGTCGCCCGATAGAGCGACCGTGACGTGCCGACGCGTCAGGGCGGACAGCGCGACCGTCGGGATCTGCGAAGCGTCGGCGAACGGCTCGTCATAAATCGATGAGAGGCGCGGGACGATGTCGAGGCAGGTTTGCTCGTCGACGCGCATTTCCGTATGGCTCGTCCCCAAATGCCGGGCGACGGCCGCGGCGTGGGGCGCTTCGTCATAGCGCGACTGGTCGAAGCCGATGCTGAATGTGCGGACGGGCGCCGTCTTGACCGCGCACATCGCGGCCACGACCGTGCTGCTATCGATCCCGCCCGAAAGGAAGGCGCCGACCGGCACGTCGGCGATCATGCGGATCGCAGCAGCATCCTTGAGAAGCGTCTCGAAGCGTTCGAGGATCGTGCCGTCGTCGTCGCGGATTTCGGAATCCATGGCGCGCTCGGCGACTGCCTTGGCCGACCAAAACGCGCGCGGGACCTCAGCGCCGCCCGACGCCCGGACCGTGACGACGTGGCCCGGCGCCAATTTGCGGATGTCGCGATAGATGGAGTACGGGCTCGGCACATAGGCATGCTGGAGCAAAAGCGCCACGGCCTCGCGATCGATCGGCGGCGCGAACCCCGGCAGTGCGTGAAGCGCCTTGAGCTCCGAGGCAAAAGCGAACGCTCCGCCGACGCGGCCGTAATAGAGGGGCTTCTTGCCGAGGCGGTCGCGCGCAAGCACGAGACGCCGCTCCTGCCCGTCCCACAGCGCCAGGGCGAACATGCCGTTAGACGCTTCAAGAGCGGAATCGAGCCCCTTCCGCGCGATCCACTCGAGCAACGTCTCCGTGTCGGAGTGCCCCCGCCACCGAATGCGCGCGAGCTGATCGAGCGAGGCCCGAAGCGCGCGGTGATTGTAGATCTCGCCGTTGAAGACGAGGACATAGCGGCCGCAATGGGAGTGCATAGGCTGCCGGCCCTCGACCGAAAGGTCGACGATCGAGAGGCGCCGAAATCCGAGCGCGATTCCTGCCGACGGATCGGCCCATGCACCGGCATCGTCGGGTCCGCGGTGGACAAGCCGCGCCGTCATGCGTTCGGCGAGCGCGATAAGCGTGTGCGGGTCGAGCGATGCAGTCGTGTCGAGAAGTCCTGCGATTCCGCACATGCCGCTACGGTCTGGCGCTCGGTTGTGCGGGCGCCGCATCGAACGCCTCGGCGCACGCCGCAATGAAGCGCGACGGGTCGGGAAGGGACCCAAGCTGGCTCTGGAGCATGAGACGGAACCAGCGTGATCCGTAGCCGGAGCCGAGATGACGGCGCGCGTACTTCCAGGCGCGCCCGGCAGCGCGCCTGCACGCGAACCGGCGCAGCCCGGCCGCAATGTCAGGATGATCCTGGAGAAAATAGGCGCAGGCGAGCGTCACGCGGCGCAGTTGACGCGACTGGCTCGAGCCGAGGCTGCCGGGGACCTCCCGCGGGCGCAAGGTGATGAGGGCATCGACCTCGAGAAACGGCCAGCAGCGCGCGAGCCGCAAGGCAAGGCTGTACTCCTGCGAGTGCGTGATGCGTTCATCGCAGCCGCCGACCGCCTGCGCGCAATCGGTCCGCACCAGGATCTGCGTCGGGTTGAAGAAGGAGTTGCGCAGCGCGTCCTTGAGCGGATGGCTGATGAGGTGCGTTCGAGGATGAGCCGCCTCGATCGCGAGGTCGAGGTCCTCGGCCGTGTCGTAGGCTTGTCGCTGCCCGAAGGCAAGGCACGCCGGACTGCCTCGCAAGCCTTCGAGCAGCGTGATCGTCGCGCGATCGGTCAAGAGGTCGTCGGCGTCGACGAACTTGATGAATGCCATTCCCGCGCGTGCGATGCCCTGGTTGGTCGCATGCGCCGAACCATGGTTGCTCTGCGTGTGAATGAGAACATCGGTCCAGCCGGCCGTGAGACGGCGGACAATGGCCAATGAGTCGTCCGTCGAACCGTCGTCGACGAAGATGTATTCGCGCGCGAAGTCGCCCGCCTGGTTCCGGATCGCTTCGATCACGCGGGGAAGGTAGGGCGCCTTGTTGTACACAGGCACCACGAAGGAGACGCCGTCACGCAACTCGGTCATCGCTGGGAATGCATCGCGCCGTCAAGAACGGCGAGCAGCCTGCCTCCATTGTATGATCAGCGGACGATACCCCGAAGGATGGGGTCGTCCTAGCGCGACGTCGCCGACGATGCGCCGGCCCAAGGGCCGATCATGCCACGCCGCCGCAATTCGTTTGACAGGATAGCGCGGCACGAGGCCTAGTGTCTCCCCGCCAGCTCCCGCCACGAAAATTCCCGTGCCGCCGTGAAACCCTCAGACGTCGCGATTGCCATCCTCATCCCGCTCATTTGGGGGCTAGGCTTCGGTCTTGCAAAGGCAGGACTTGGTCACTTCCCGCCGATCTTCCTCATCGCGTGCCGCTATGCGCTGAGTGCGCTTGTTCTCGTCTGGTTCGCAACGCCACCCCCGCGGGCGCTTCTCAAACGCATCGCGCTCGTCTCCGTGCTCGCGACGACGGTCACCTACAGCTTCATCTACACGGGCCTCAAAGGTGTCGACGCATCGACGGCCGGAATCATCGTCGAGATCGAAATTCCCATGGCGGCGATCATGGCCGCGCTTCTGCTCAAGGAACGACTCGGCTGGCGCCGCATTGGCGGCATGGTGCTCGCCTTCACCGGCGTCCTCTTCATCATGGGCGAGCCGCGCGTTCAGGAGAACATTCACTATGTCCTCATCCTGTTCGCTGGAACCGTCTGCTGGTCCTTGAGCCAGGTGTTGATCCGTTCCCTCGGCCAGGTGGGCGGCTTCACACTCATTACTTGGATGGCAATCTTCGCGACCCCGCAGCTTTTCATCGCGTCCTACCTGATCGAAGGCCCGCAATGGGACGCGCTCGCCAACGCGGGGTGGCAGGGCTGGGGTGTCCTCCTGTATCTCGGCTTCATCATGAACGCCCTTGGTTACGCCATGTGGTATCACCTCCTGGGGCGTCATCCCGTGAACGTCGTCATGCCCTACCAACTGCTTGTTCCCGTCGCGACGGTGACAACGGGCGTGCTTATTCTCGGGGAGACGATGACGTGGCTCATCGCGATCGGCGGCGTGATCGTCATCGCCGGGGTCGCCGTGATCACCATCGAGCGGCCGACACGTGCGCCCTCCGCGCCGCCGGCGGCGACTTCATGATAGAACCGACGTCGGTTTCGTCGCGCGGGCGCGCGTGAAATCGAGCCATGTTCTCCTGGCGATGCTGGTTCCCACTCTTTGGGGGCTCGGATTCACTCTCGCCAAGGCAGGCCTCGATCAATTTCCGCCGATCTTCCTGATCACGCTCCGTTTTGCGGTGACCGCGGTCGCGCTCGTCTGGTTCTTTCCCGTTCCGGTGCGCCTCCTGCCGCGCATCGCCTTCATTGCCTTCATCGGCTCGGCCATCCAGTACGCCCTCAGCTACAAGGGGCTCCAAGGGATCGACGTGTCGACAGCGGCCCTCGTCATCCAGCTCGAAGTCCCCTTTGCCGCGATCATCGCCGCGATCTTCCTGAAGGAGCGCCTCGGCTGGCGGCGCGTCGGCGGCATGGCCCTGGCCTTCCTCGGAATCATCCTGATCGTGGGCGAGCCACGCGTGCAACAGAACCTGACGCCGGTGCTGCTCATCATGGGCGGTGCCGCAACCTGGGCGATCGGCCAGGTGATGATTCGGGCTCTCGGGCCGGTCGGTGGCTTCACCCTCATCGCTTGGGTCGCGGTCTTCGCCGCGCCGGAGCTTCTCATCCTCTCCCTCATCTTCGAGGACAATCAATGGCAAGCCGTCATGGGCGCCAGATGGGACGCGTGGGCGATCATTCTCTATCTCGGCCTGGTCATGAACGGGCTCGGCTACGCGCTTTGGTACCATCTCCTGGGTCATCATCCCCTCAACCAGGTCATGCCGTTCATCCTGCTCGTGCCCGTGACGAGCGTGATCGGCGGCGTCGTGTTGCTTGGCGAGACGCTGACTCCGCTCATCGTCGCCGGTGGGATCATCGTCATAGCGGGCATCGCCTTCATCACGCTGGAGCGGGGGCGCGTGGCCGCGCCAAAGCCGAGCGGAGCGGAACGTTGATGCGCTAGAATGCGCCCGCCCATGAATGCCTGTTGTGCCATGCGTGCCATCCTCGACTATCCATCGCCCAATCACGGGCCGCGCCGCGCGGCCATCGACATGTTGATCCTCCACTACACGGGCATGGTGAGTGCGCGCGCGGCGCTCGAACGCCTTTGCGAGCCCACCGCGAAGGTGAGCGCCCACTACCTCATCGACGAGGACGGCACGACCTATCGTCTTGTGCCCGAAGGCCGGCGAGCCTGGCATGCGGGCGTGTCATCCTGGGCGGGCGAAAGCGACATCAACTCGCGCTCGATCGGCATCGAGCTCGTCAATCCGGGCCATGAATTCGGCTATCGCCGCTTTCCCGAGGCGCAAATGGCGGCACTCGAGGACCTCTGCCAGGGCCTTCTGTCGCGACACCCGATTCCCCGCGACCGCGTCTTGGGCCATTCGGACGTGGCGCCGTCGCGCAAGCGGGATCCCGGCGAGTTCCTCGACTGGGCGCGTCTGGCCCGGCATGGGATCGGCCTCTGGCCGACGGACATCGACGTCCCGGAGGACGACGTGGTGTTCGAGCGCGGCGCGCGCGGACCACTCATCGCACGCGCTCAGCGCGGCCTCGCGCGCTTCGGCTACGCCGCGCCACAGAGCGGCGCGCTCGACCCTCCGACGGTCTCCGTTATCCGCGCCTTCCAGCGCCACTTCCGACCCTCGTGCGCGGATGGGCGGCTCGACGGCGAGACCTCGGCCCGGCTCGACGCCATCCTCCGTTGCCGCGGGCGTCGTTGACGCGCCTCCTTCCGACACATACTTAAAGAGGGCCAGACGGCCGGATGGCCGCCCTCGGGCGCAAGCCGGGGGAGGAAAGTCCGGGCTCCATGGAAGCACGGTGCCGGGTAACACCCGGCGGGGGCAACCCCAGGGACAGTGCCACAGAGAAGAGACCGCCAGCGCTTCGCCTCATGTGCCCCTCTCGGGGTTGGCAGGCGAATCCACGCCGGCAAGGGTGAAACGGTGCGGTAAGAGCGCACCGCGTTCCCGGTAACGGGAGCGGCACGGCAAACCCCACCGGGAGCAAGACCAAATAGGGGTGGCGCGGCGGGCACTGCCCGCCAGGCTCGCTTCCGAGCTGCCATCCGGGTCGGTCGCGCGAGGCGCCCGGTGACGGGCGTCCCAGAGGAATGGTCATCCCCTGCCGAAAGGTGGGGACAGAACCCGGCTTATAGGCCGTCTGGCATCCTGCCCCGCCCGTCGAAGCGCGAGATTTCTTGTTATTTCACAATAGGTTGCGAGTAGCCCCGGCCGCATCGGCGCATGAGCGTGAATTCGTCCGGCTTCTCGTCTCAGCCGAACTAATAATGGGGATCTATTTCTTATTTTTTATTATGGGAATACTCATATTATACATAACACATCTGAATATTTATTTTCATCGCGCGAAACACCGCCTTCCAATATTTCGACTTAATCGCTCTCCGAGAACGCGCTTGCGCCCGCCCCGATCGTGGCCTCGCGCTTCGGCAATCTTAGAACATTTCAAGAACATACGGATCTGCGGAACCCGCGGCCGCCGCCTCGGTCGGACTCATCCACGAGATCAACTGGCCGTCGAGAATTAC
This sequence comes from Alphaproteobacteria bacterium, assembly GCA_046349515.1. Classification (GTDB taxonomy): domain Bacteria; phylum Pseudomonadota; class Alphaproteobacteria; order CADEGL01; family CADEGL01; genus JBGPGW01. The sequence goes on from JAXMCE010000004.1 coordinate 100,264, forward strand.
TCCACAACATCTTGATCAAGTGATTGTTTTACTGCCAAAATCCATTGACGCCCATGTTTTCCCATGATATCCCACAATGTCCCATTGCCGCCGGGTATCGGAACCCGAGCCGCGACGGGGCGCCGGAACGGATCCGACCGGGGCGACGGGTCCAAACACGGTGCACGGAACGGGCCGATGCCGCTGTTCCTCAACACCCACGTCAACAAGGTCGACCGCAAGGGGCGCGTGTCGGTTCCGGCGTCGTTTCGCGCCGCCCTTGCCACCCAGTCGATGACGACCATCGTCGCCTTTCCCTCCTTCCGCGCCCCCGCGATCGAAGTCGTCGATCGCCAGCGCATGGAGGAATTCTCGGCCAGTACCGATCAGTACGCGCAATTCTCGGAGACGCACGACGATCTCTCCCTCGCCATTTTCTCGGGTGCGGAGGAACTTGCCTTCGACGGCGAAGGCCGCGTGATGCTCCCGAAGTCGCTGGCCGACCATGCCAAGATCACGACCTCTGCCGCCTTTGTCGGGCTCGGCCGGACCTTTCAGATCTGGTCGCCCGAGACCTTTGAGCGCCACAAGCAATCGGCCAGCGAACGCGTCCGCGAGCAGGGTTTGAGCCTCATGCTCCGCCGGAGCACCGAAGGCGGTAACACATGACCGCGCATCACCCCGTGATGCTGGCGGAAGTGCTGGCGGCGCTCGCACCCCGCGACGGCGCTGTTTATCTCGACGGCACGTTCGGTGCCGGCGGCTATAGCCGCGCCATCCTCGACGCTGCGACCTGCACGGTCTGGGCGATCGACCGCGATCCCGAGGCGGTCGCGCGCGGGGCGGCGATGAGCGCCGCCTATGGCGAGCGGTTCCATATTCTTCATGGCCGGTTCTCGGACATGGCGCGGCTTCTCGCGGCGGAGGGGGTGACCGCGGTCGATGGCATCGCCCTCGATCTCGGCGTCTCCTCCCCGCAGCTCGACGATGCCGCCCGCGGCTTCTCCTTCCGCTTCGATTCGCCGCTCGACATGCGCATGGAATCGAAAGGAGAGACGGCGGCAGAGGTGATCGCGCGGGCGAGCGAATCCGAGATCGCCGACATTCTCTACCGCTTCGGCGAAGAACGGCATGCGCGCCGGATCGCCCGGGCGGTGGTCGCGGCCAGGGGCCGTGCGCCGATCGAACGTACGATGCAGCTCCGCGACATCGTCCGCGCCGCGGTGCCGAAGAGCTCCGCCGAGACGATCGATGCGGCGACGCGCACCTTCCAGGCTCTTCGCATCTACGTGAACGACGAGTTGGCTGAGCTCGACCACGGACTTGCCGCCGCCGAATCCTTGCTCGCGCCGGGCGGTGTCCTCGTCGTTGTTTCGTTTCATTCCCTCGAGGACCGCAGGGTCAAGACTTTCCTGCGGTCTCGGAGCGGCGGCGCGCCGCGCGCCTCCCGCCACCTCCCAGCGGAGGTCGGACGCGCCGCCGCACCGACATTCGAGCTCGTCACCCGCCGCGCGGTGCGCCCCGCCAGCGCGGAGGTCGAGCAGAACCCGCGGGCGCGTTCCGCCCGCATGAGGGCCGGTCGCCGCACGACCGCCCCCGCCTCGTCTCCCGACCACGATTCCTGGAGCCGCGCGGCATGATCAGACGTTCGACGATCCTTTTCATGGTCCTGGCCGCGGTGATCGCCTTCGGCCTGTTCAAGCTGACCTTCGAGGTCCAGGGGCTCGAGACGGAGCTCCATCGCCTGAACCGCTCCATCCTGGCGGAGGACGAGGCGATCCACGTGCTCGAAGCCGAATGGAGTTATCTCAACGAGCCCACGCGGCTCGAGGCACTTGCCAAGCGCCACCTGGCGCTTCAGGCCGTCGGTGACGCGCGCATGCGCACCGTGGCCGAGCTGCCGGGACGGTCTCCTGGAATGGTGCCCGTGGCTAAACCCGGCGGGCCATGGCCGGCCCAAGCCAACGTGCAACCAGCGCTCACCACCTCGAGGCCGAAGCCGTGAGGCTCGGCCGCGCCGCACGGGCACCGCAGGCTGCTGCCCAGGACGCGCGCTTCGAGATCGATGGCACCGCCAAGTCCGCGCTCGAAGTCAGCCGCAATCGCCTCGTCCTGGCCGGCGCGCTTTTTGCCGTCGCATTCCTCGTCATCGCTGCCCGCGCGACCGATGTCATGGTCGTTTCCGGCAGCGGCGCGGAAAAGTCATCGGGCGAGGCGACGTCCCTCGCCTTCGACCCCGAGCGCGCGGACATCCGCGACAGAAATGGCGATCTTCTCGCGACCAGCCTCAGCACGGCCTCCCTCTATGCCGATCCCGCGATCGTGCGTGATCCGGCCGACGTGGCACGCCGCCTCGCGCGCACGTTGTCCGATGTCAACGAGGCCGAAATCCTGGCCAAGCTACAATCGGACAAGCGGTTCGTCTGGCTGCACCGGAACTTAACGCCGCGCCAGCAGTACGCGGTCAACCGCCTGGGCGTGCCAGGACTGTCGTTCCAGCGCGAATGGCGCCGCGTCTACCCGCACGGTGCGCTGGCCGCCCATGTCGTGGGCTTCACGGGCATCGACAACCATGGCCTGGCCGGAATCGAGCGCCAGTTCGACGAGGCGCTCGCCGGGCATCTCGAGCCGCTCGATCTCACGATCGACATCCGGGTCCAGCATGTCGTGCGCGACGAACTCCTCAGCGCGATGCGCAGCTTCAAGGCGATCGGAGGCACCGGCGTCGTGTTGGACGCGCAGAATGGCGAGCTCATCGCCATGGTCTCGTTGCCTGATTTCGACCCGAACCGGCCGGGCGAGGCGCCGGCCGACGCGCGCTTCAACCGGGCGACGCTCGGAATCTACGAGATGGGCTCGACCTTCAAGATCTTCACCACCGCCGCGGCGCTCGATTCCGGCACGGCCACGCTCCGAAGCGGCTACGACGCGACGCACCCCATCCACATCGGGCGCTTCACGATCGAGGACTATCACGCCAAGCGCCGCTGGCTCACGGTGCCCGAGATCTTCATGTATTCCTCGAACATCGGCGCCGCGAAGATGGCGCTCGATTTGGGTGTGACGAGCCATCGCGCCTTCCTCGACAGCCTCGGCTTCATGCAGCCGGCACCGCTCGAGCTGCCGGAAATCGGCACGCCCATGGCGCCCCGGCCCTGGCGCGAGGTCAACACGATGACCATTGCCTTCGGCCACGGCCTCGCGGTCGCACCGATCCAGGTCGTCTCGGCCACGGCCGCCATGGTGAATGGCGGCATCCTCAATCCACCGACCGTGATCCGCCGGGCCGGGGTCGACGGCCAGCATGGAACGCGCGTCATTTCGCCACAAACCTCCGCCGAAATGCGGAAGCTCATGCGGCTCGTGGTCGAGCAAGGCACCGGAAAGAGCGCCGACGTCCATGGCTATCTCGTCGGCGGAAAAACCGGCACGGCGGAGAAGAACGGCGTCGGCGGCTACAAGCACAAGGCGCTGCTGTCCTCCTTCATCGGCGCGTTTCCGATCACCGACCCCCGCTACATCGTCCTCGTCATGCTCGATGAGCCGAAAGGGACCAAGGAATCCGCTGGATACGCGACAGGCGGCTGGGTCGCAGCACCGGCCGTCTCCCGCATCGTCCAGCGCATCGGTCCCATGCTCGGCGTGGCGCCCGTCGACGGCGACTCGCCGGACGTCAAGAAGCAGCTGTTCGTCTCAACCGATCCCAAGGCACCTCGCCTTGCGTCTTATTGATCTCGTAGAGGGGAACCAAGAGGGCGTGCATCTCCTTCCCGCAATGAGCAGCACCGACATCCAGGGCTTGACGGCCGATTCGCGGCGCGTCCGCCCGGGCTATTTGTTTGCGGCGCTGCCGGGCCACAAGACGGACGGACGGGCCTATATCGCCGATGCGCTCGCGCGCGGTGCCGCGGCGATCCTCGCGGAGCCCGGCGCCATCACCGATCTGCCCGTACCGGCGGTCGCCGATGCCAACCCGCGCCGTCGCCTCGCCCTCATGGCGTCGCGCTTCTACGGACAGCAACCGCGCATGATCGCCGCCGTCACAGGCACGAACGGCAAGACCTCCGTCGTCAATTTCGCGCGCCAGGTCTGGCGGACCTTGGGCCATTCCGCGGCGAGCCTCGGCACGTTGGGGATCACCTCGGATGCGGGCCACGAAGACGGCAGCCTCACCACGCCCGATCCGGTCGCCCTGCACGAGACGCTGGCGCGCCTCGCTTCAGACGGCATCACCCATCTCGCCTTCGAGGCTTCGAGCCACGGCCTCGAACAATTCCGGCTCGACGGAGTCGAGATCGCCGTCGCGGCCTTCACCAATCTCACTCGCGACCATCTCGACTATCACGGCACGACCGAGGCCTATCGGGCCGCCAAGCTGCGCCTTTTCAGAGAATTGCTCCGCGCGAAAGGCGTTGCCGTGCTCAACGCCGACGCCGGGGAGGCGTCCGCGTTTCGCGCCGCCTGCGTCTCGCGCGGCCTCACGGTGCTCGACTATGGCCGGACAGCGCGGGCCATTCGCCTCGAATCGCTCGAGCCGGAGCCCACCGGCCAGCGCCTCGTCATCGCGCTCGAGGGCCAGCGCCACGAGATACGGCTGCCCCTTGTCGCCGCGTTTCAAGCGATGAATGCGCTCGCCGCTCTCGGGATCGCCATCGGCAGTGGCGAGAACCCGTCTCGTGCCGTCAAAGCCCTCGAAGCATTGTCGGGCGTTCGCGGCCGGGTCGAGCGCGTCGTGACGCTGGCCAACGGTGCCGCCGTCTATGTCGATTACGCCCACACGCCCGACGCGCTCGAAACAGTGCTCACCGCCCTTCGCCCGCATGCGCACGGCCGCCTTGTCGTCGTGTTCGGCTGCGGTGGCGACCGCGATCGAGGAAAGCGCCCCATCATGGGAGAGATCGCGGCACGTCTCGCCGATGGCGCAATCGTGACTGACGACAATCCCCGCGGCGAGAACGCCGCCGTGATCCGCCGCCAGGTGATGGCCGGCTGCCCCGATGCCCAAGAAGTCTCCTCACGCGCCGAGGCCATCGCGACAGCAATCAGCGGGCTCGCCGAAGGAGACGTCCTCGTCATCGCCGGCAAGGGTCACGAACGAACACAAACCATCGGCGACGCGGTGATGCCGTTCGATGACGCCGAAGTCGCGCGACAGGCGGCGCTCGGGAGGACGGCATGATGCGCGCCCCTCTCTGGACCTCCGAGGATGCGACGGACGCGACAGGCGGCCGGCCCACCGGCCGGTTCGTCGCGACCGGGGTCTCGATCGACAGCCGGACGGTCGAGCCCGGTGACCTGTTCGTCGCAATCAAGGGTCCCAACCTCGACGGCCATGACTTCCTGGCCCAGGCCTTCGCCCGCGGCGCCGCCGGCGCAATCGTCAGTCACAAGGCCTCGGGCCTGCCGGATGACGCGCCCCATATCCTCGTCGGCGACACGCTCACCGCCTTGAACGATCTGGCGCGCGCGGCGCGCCGGCGCACTCGGGCGGCCGTCGTCGCCATCACCGGCAGTGTCGGCAAGACCGGCACCAAGGAATTTCTCGCACTGGCACTTGCCGAGCAGGGCAAAACCGCGGCCTCCGCCGGCAACCTCAACAATCAATGGGGGGCGCCCCTGTCGCTGGCCCGTCTGCCAGCCGATGCGCGCTTCGGCGTGTTCGAACTTGGCATGAACCACGCGGGCGAGATTGCGCCGCTCTCCCGCCTCGTCCAGCCGGATGTCGCGATCATCACCACGATCGCCGCCGTGCACATGGCCCATTTTCCTTCGACCTTCGCGATCGCCGAAGCCAAGGGCGAGATCTTCGAGGGCATGGCGGGCGGCACCGCCGTGCTCAATCGCGACAACGCCTATTTCCCGTTCCTGGCCTGCCTTGCCTGCTGCCGGGGCGTCGAGCGCATCATCGGATTCGGCGCTCACCCCGAGGCCAAAGCCCGGTTGGAGCACGCGACGTTCGACGCGGAGGGCAGCACGGTCGGCGCCGTCGTCGCCGGCGAGAAACTCAGTTATCGCCTTTCGATCCCGGGCCGCCAGTGGGCGATCAACAGCCTGGCCGTGCTCGGCGCCGTCAAGGCTCTTGGCGCGGACGTCGCGACCGCCGCGGCGCGATTGTCGTCCTTCGAGGGCTTCGAAGGACGCGGACGTCGCCATCGCGTCGACCTCGAGGACGGCAGCTTCGAGGTGATCGACGAAAGCTACAACGCGAGCCCGATCTCCATGCGCGCCGCGCTCGAGATCCTCGCGACGGCCCGGCCCGGGCGCGGCGGTCGGCGCATTGCCGTCCTGGGCGACATGCTCGAGCTCGGACCCAACTCTTCCTCCATGCATGCGGCGCTTGCGGAGACGATTCGGCGCCTGGCGATCGACATCGTCTTCACGGCGGGACATGACATGGCGGTCCTCGACCGCACCCTGCCGCGCGACGTACGCGGCGCGCACTGCGAGACCTCCGACGAGCTCGCGCGAATCATCGTCGGCGCCATCCGCCCGGGCGATGTGGTGGCGGTCAAAGGCTCGCACGGCGTGCGGATGGACCGAGTGGTCGATGCGCTCCTGCGCGCGGGCCACGGCGAGGCGCGGCACTAAGATGCTTTACAACCTTCTCTCGCCGCTGGCGCAGGACTTCGGTCCGCTGAATTTGTTCCGTTATCTCACCTTCCGGACCGGCGGCGCGGTCGTGACCGCGCTCATCGTCAGCTTCCTCGTCGGCCCGCAGCTCATCGAATGGTTGCGACGCCAGCAGAAAGGCGGCCAGCCGATCCGGACCGACGGGCCCGCCGACCACATCATCCGCAAGAAGGGCACGCCCACCATGGGCGGCTTCCTCATCCTGATCGCGCTCACCTCGAGCACGATTCTGTGGGCCGACATCACGAACGGCTATGTCTGGGCGGTGTTGCTCGTCACGGTCGGCTTCGGAGCCATCGGCGCTGTCGACGACTTCCTGAAGCTCACGCGGCGCAGCAGCAAGGGACTGCCCGGCCGGATCAAGCTCATTGGTGAGATCGTCATCGGAGCCGCGGCGGCAGCCTGGATCATTTCGCTCGCCAATCCGGCCCTGGCATCGAGCGTCACCGTGCCTTTCTTCAAGGCGCTGCTCATCGATCTCGGCGTGTTCTTCCTGCCCTTCGCGGTGTTCGTGATGGTTGGAACGTCGAACGCCGTCAACTTGACCGATGGACTCGACGGCTTGGCCATCGTGCCGGTGATGATTGCCGCCGGCGTGTTCGCGCTCATCGCCTATCTCGTCGGCAATACCGTGTTCGCCAATTACCTTCAGCTTCATTACGTGGCTGGCACGGGCGAGTTGGCCGTCCTGTGCGGCGCTCTCGTGGGCGCGAGCCTCGGCTTCCTGTGGTTCAACGCGCCGCCGGCCATGGTGTTCATGGGCGATACGGGCTCGCTGTCCATGGGCGGCGCCCTCGGCGCCATCAGCGTCGTGACGAAGCACGAACTCGTACTGGCCATCGTCGGCGGACTGTTCGTGCTCGAGACGATCTCCGTGATCGTGCAGGTCGCGTCCTACAAGCTGACGGGCAAGCGCGTCTTCCGCATGGCGCCGCTCCACCACCATTTCGAGCAGAAGGGCTGGGCCGAATCGACGGTCGTGATCCGATTCTGGATCATCGCCTCGATCCTGGCGCTCGCCGGCCTGTCCACGCTCAAGCTGCGGTAGGGGCGATCGCGCATGATCGATCTCTCCATCTTTGCCGGCCAGCGCATCGCGGTCCTCGGTCTCGGCCGGTCCGGCTACAATGCCGCGCGCGCGCTGCAGGCCGGCGGCGCGCATGTCCTTGCGTGGGACGATGATGTGAGACGGCGCGATGCGTGCGTGGCGGCGAGCCTTCCGCTCGCCGACCTCGGTCGCGCCGATTGGTCGCGCATGGACATGCTGGTGCTCTCGCCCGGCATCCCCCATCGCCATCCCGCACCGCATCCCGTGGCCGCCATGGCCAAGGCCGCGAGCTGCCCGATCGTCTCCGACGTCGAGCTTCTCTTCCGCGCCCGCCCGCACGCGACCTATGTCGGAATCACCGGCACGAACGGCAAATCGACGACGACGTCGCTCATCGGCCACATGCTGGCCGCCGCCGGCCGGGCCGTCGAGGTCGGCGGCAATCTCGGTACGCCCGCCCTCACGCTGTCCCCCCTGTCGGAGGGCGGCATCTACGTCCTCGAGATGTCGTCCTACCAGCTCGAGATCACGCCCGGCATGGCCTTGACCGTCGCCGTCCTGATCAACATCAGCGCGGACCACCTCGATCGCCATGGCGGCATGGCGGGCTACGTCGCCGCGAAGCGCCTCATCTTCAACAACGCGGGAACGGCGGTCATCGGCATCGACGATGACAACTGCCGCCAGGTGCGCGATGCGTTGACGCGCGTCGAGGGGCTTCGAATCGCGACGATTTCCGGCTCGAATGCCAAGGCTGACATCTATGTCGAAGGACGGCGCCTCGTCGACCGCGCCACCGGGCAGACGGTCGCAGACCTTTCCCAAGCCACGGCCCTCCCGGGCGTGCACAACGGGCAGAACGCAGCCGCCGCCTATGCCGCGGTGCGCGCGCTGGGCGTCGGCATCGACCAAGCCGCGCGCGGACTCCTCACCTTTCCCGGCCTCGCCCATCGTCAGGAACGCATCGCGACCATTCGCGGCGTCCACTACATCAACGACAGCAAGGCGACGAACGCTGAAGCGACCGCCCACGCGCTTGATTCCTACGAGACGATCTACTGGATCGCCGGCGGCCTGCCGAAGGAAGGCGGCATCACCGCGCTCGCGCCGTTTTTCCCGCACGTCGCGCACGCCTTTCTCATCGGGACCGCGGCGAACGAGTTCGCCCACACGCTCGAAGGTCGCGTGGCTCACACGGTGTCCGGAGATCTAGAAACGGCCTTGCGCGCCGCGCATGCGGCCGCGCAACGAAGCGACCGGCGTCCCGCGGTCGTCCTTCTCTCGCCGGCCTGTGCGTCCTTCGATCAATTCGCCAATTTCGAGGCGCGGGGCGAGGCGTTCCGACGACTCGTCGGCGAGCTCGCCGCCGAGCAGGACACCGAGCCGCTGCGCGGCGGAGCAGCCGCATGATGGCCTTCGCCCGCAACGATACGAGCGCGCTCGGCCGCTGGTGGTGGACGGTCGACCGCTGGACTCTGGCCGCCCTCGCAAGCCTGATCGCCATCGGAACGACGCTCACGCTGGCCGCGAGCCCGGCCGTGGCCCAGCGCATCGGCCTCGACTCGCTCCACTTCGTGCGCCGCCAGTTTGCCTACTTGCCGTTCGCGATCGCGATTCTCGTGGGCGTCTCGCTCTTGTCCGTGCGCGACCTGCGGCGGCTCGCGGTCATCGTCTTCCTCGTCGGCCTGTCGCTCCTTGCGGTGACGCCCTGGCTTGGCACGGAAATCAAGGGCGCCACGCGGTGGATCTCGCTTGCGGGGCTCTCGGTCCAGCCGAGCGAATTCGTGAAGCCCGCCTTTGCGGTCGTCGCCGCGTGGATGTTTTCGGCTGACCGGCTCAAGGCCGGCATCCCCGGCAACGTCATTTCGATCGGACTCTATGTGCTGGTCGTGGGGCTGCTCGTCCGCCAGCCGGACATCGGCATGGTCGTCGTCATCACCGTTGTGTGGCTCACCCAATTCTTCCTGGCCGGTCTGCCCATCTTTTGGGTGGGGGCCGCGGCCGCCGGCGGCGTCGTGAGCGTCGCCGCGGCCTATCTGCTTCTGCCGCACGTCGCGAGCCGCATCGACCGATTCCTCGACCCCGCCGCGGGCGACACCTACCAGATTTCGACGGCGCTCCATGCCTTCGCGACCGGCGGCTGGTTCGGCCGCGGACCTGGCGAGGGCCGCATCAAGACCACGATCCCCGATTCGCACAGCGACTTCATCTTCGCTGTCGCGGGCGAGGAATTCGGCCTCATCCTGTGCGTCGTCATCGTTGCGCTGTTCGGATTCGTCGTGCTGCGCGGTTTCACGCGCCTTCTGCGCGAAGGCGACTTGTTCGTCGTCTTGGCGACCGCGGGATTGCTCACGCAGTTCGGTCTCCAAGCCATCATCAACATGGCTTCGACCCTGTCGCTCATGCCGACCAAGGGCATGACGCTGCCGTTCATCAGCTATGGCGGTTCCTCGTTGCTCGCGCTCGCCTTCGCGATGGGCATGGTGCTGGGTTTCCTCCGCCGACGCCCCGAGACGCGAGGGCGGCCATGACGGAGGCACGTCCCATCCTTCTCGCCGCCGGTGGCACGGGCGGTCATCTTTTCCCGGCCGAGGCGCTCGCGCGCGAGCTCATCGCGCGGGGCCTGCGTCCCGCGCTCGTCACCGACCGGCGGGGAGCCGCGTTCCCGCCGGCGCTCGGCACCGTCGAGACCTTCCGCGTGCGCGCGGGCGGCGTCGCGAGCGGCGGTACGGTGCGGCGCATTCGGGGTCTCCTCGATATCGCCGTCGGTACCGTCGAGGCGCGCGCCCTCCTCCGGCGCATGGCACCCCGCGCGGTGGTGGGTTTCGGCGGATACGCCTCGGTCCCGGCCCTGTTCGCGGCGGCGCGCATCGGCGTGCCGACCATGATCCACGAGCAAAATGCCGTGCTCGGCCGCGCCAATCGTTTTCTCGCGCCCCGCGCACGGCGGATCGCCACCTCGTTCGACTCCGTCGCCGGGATCGCCCCCTCGGATCGTCACAAAGTGCATCGCACCGGCAATCCCGTGCGGCCGGAGATTGCGGCCCTCGCCGGACGCGCCTACGCCGTTCCGGCGAGCGACGGGCCCCGCCATCTTCTCGTCACGGGCGGAAGCCAAGGCGCCTCGATCTTCGGCCGCATCGTGCCGCCCGCGATCGCCCTCCTCAGTCCAGCGCTCAGGGCACGCCTGCACGTCGTCCAGCAATGCCGGGCGGAAGACCTCGATCGCGTCCGGGATGCCTATCGCGCGCTCGGGGTCGACGCCGAGCTCCGCACCTTCTTTGACGACATGCCGGCGCGCCTCACCTGGGCGCACCTGGCCGTGTGCCGCGCGGGCGCCTCGACCGTAGCCGAGCTTACCGCCGTCGGCATGCCCGCGATCCTCGTGCCCTATCCGCACGCGACGGACGATCATCAGACGGCCAATGCACGGGCGCTCGAGGTGTCGGGCGGCGTCTGGATGATCGCCGAGGCATCGTTCAGCCCCGAGCGGCTCGCAACGGAGCTCGCGGAAAAGCTCGACCAGCCCGTGATGCTCGGCACGGCGGCCCTTTGCCTGCGCGCGGCCGGACGGCCCGATGCAGCGCGCGTACTCGCCGATGAGGTCGCGGCCCTCCTTCGGGACAGCACAGCGCCGCGGGAGGCCGCGGCATGAGAGCGCTGCCCCTCACCATCGGCACGATCCACTTCGTCGGCATCGGCGGCATCGGGATGAGCGGGATCGCCGAGATCCTGCACAATCTCGGCTACCGCGTGCAGGGAAGCGACATCGCCGAAAGCGCCAACGTCAAGCGCCTGGTGCAGCTCGGCATCCGCACGTCGATCGGGCACAGGGCGGAGAATCTCGGCGATGCAGCGGTCGTCGTGATCTCCTCCGCCGTCAAGCCGGACAACCCGGAAGTCATCGCGGCCCGAAGCCGGCTCATACCCGTCGTCCGGCGCGCGGAGATGCTGGGCGAGCTCATGCGCCTCAAATGGTCGATCGCCATCGGCGGCACGCACGGCAAGACGACGACGACCTCCCTCGTCGGCGCCATGCTCGACGCGGCGGATCGCGATCCGACCGTGATCAACGGCGGCATCATCAACGCCTACGGCACGAACGCGCGCCTCGGCGCAGGCGACTGGATGGTGGTCGAGGCGGACGAATCGGATGGCACCTTCGTCAAGCTGCCCTCGACCATCGCCGTCGTGACCAATATCGACCCGGAGCATCTCGACTTCTACGGCACTTTCGATGCCGTCCGGCATGCCTTCGATGCCTTCGTCCAGAACATCCCCTTCTACGGCTTCGCGGTGCTCTGCATCGATCACCCGGAAGTCCAGGCCATGATCGCCCGCGTCTCGGACCGGCGCATCATCACCTACGGGATGAGCCCACAGGCCGATATCCGCGCCACCAACGTGCGCATGGACCCGACGGGCGCCGTCTACGACGTCGTCATCACGAACCGAGCGAAGGACACGAGCCGGACGCTCGTCGACATCCGCCTGCCGATGATGGGGCTCCACAACGTCCAGAACTCGCTCGCCGCGATCGCCATCGCGACCGAAATGGAATTCTCCGAGGCCGTGGTCCGAAAGGCGCTCGCCGGATTCAGCGGGGTCAAGCGTCGCTTCACGCGCACGGGCGAGACGCACGGCATCACGATCATCGACGACTACGGCCACCACCCGGTCGAAATCCAGGCTGTCCTGGCCGCGGCCCGCACCGCGACGCGCGGCCAGGTGATCGCGGTCGTCCAGCCCCACCGTTATACGCGCCTTTCGAATCTGTTCGAGGAATTCTGCACCTGCTTCAACGATGCCGACACGGTGGTCGTGGCCGAGGTCTATCCGGCCGGTGAGAAGCCGATCGAAGGGGCCTCGCGCGACGCGCTGGTCGAAGGGCTTCGCCGGCGCGGCCACCGCCATGTCATCGCGCTCGACGGCCCCGAAGCGCTCGCCGGCGTCATCCGCGACATCGCGCGGGCCAGCGACCTCGTCGTCTGTCTCGGCGCAGGGGATATCACCTATTGGGCCCAGGCGTTGCCGGAGCAACTCGCCGCGCTCCTCGGCAGGCGGCGTGGCGCCGGAGGTGCCCGATGATGCCGGCGCGCATGGAACCTCGCCATCTCATCGAGCGGCTCCCCCGGGTGCGCGGGCGCTACACCTCGGAAGCCCCTCTCGACCGGATCACATGGTTCGGCGTCGGAGGGCCGGCCGAGGTCATGTTCCGGCCCGCCGATCCCGACGACCTTGCCGCCTTCCTCGCGGCGCGGCCGGGCGACGTGCCGGTCACCGTCATCGGCGTGGGCTCGAATCTTCTCGTGCGCGACGGCGGCGTGGAAGGCGTGGTCGTGCGCCTTGGCCGCGGCTTCGTCGAGATCATTCCTGAAGGGACCACGGTGGTCGCGGGAGCGGGTGCGCTCGATGCCAATGTGGCGCTCGTCGCGGCCGATGCCGGCCTCGCGGGGCTCGAATTCTTCTCAGGCATTCCCGGCACCATCGGCGGCGCGCTTCGCATGAACGCTGGCGCTTACGGCGTCGAGACGAAAGACGTGCTGGTCGAGGCCGAGGCGCTCGACGGACGCGGCCGGCTGCTCCGGGCGGATGCGGCGGCGCTCGGCCTCGCCTACCGGCATTCGTCGGCGCCGGCCGACTGGATTTTCACGCGCGCGCGTTTCAAGGCCGAGCCGGGCGATCCCGTCGAGATCCGCGCCCGCATGGCCACGATCCGCGATTCGCGCGAGGCGACCCAGCCCATTCGCAGCCGCACCGGCGGCAGCACCTTCAAGAATCCGCCGGGGCAAAAAGCCTGGCAGCTCATCGAAGCAGCCGGCTGCCGCGGGCTCACGCGTGGCGGCGCCATGGTCTCCGAGAAGCACTGCAATTTCCTCATCAATACCGGCTCCGCGACCGCGGCCGAGCTCGAATCCCTCGGCGAGGAGGTTCGTGCGCGCGTCGAGGCGCATTCGGGCATCGCGCTCGAATGGGAGATCAAGCGCATCGGCACAAAGGAGCCGCGGCCATGACGCGCTCCGTGCTCGTGCTCATGGGCGGCTGGTCGGTCGAGCGAGAGGTTTCGCTCGTCTCGGGAGCTGCTGTGGCCGAGGCGCTCGGCGAGGCCGGGTACCGGGTGCGCACCTTGGACGTGACGCGCGACCTCAACGCGCTTCTCGGCGCGCTCAAGCCGCCGCCCGACGTCGTGTTCAACGCGCTCCACGGCCGATTCGGCGAGGACGGACGAATCCAAGGCATCCTCGACATCTTGCGCATCCCCTACACCCATTCGGGCGTGCTGGCCTCCGCCCTGGCCATGAACAAGCCGATGGCGAAGCGCCTGTTCGAGGCTGACGGGATCCCCTGCCCCGAGGGCAAGGTCGTCACGCGCGCCGCGATCGCCGCCGGCGTCATGGACATGCCGTTCGTCCTGAAGCCCATCAATGAAGGGTCGAGCGTCGGCGTTCGCATCGTGCACCGGGGCGACAACCTGCCGCCGCTCGATCCCAAGGACTGGCCCTACAGTGACGAGGTGCTGGTCGAGCGCTACATCCCCGGGCGCGAGCTCACCGTTGCGGTCATGGGCGAGCGCGCGCTGGGCGTCACCGAGCTTCGCACGAGCGCGGGATTCTACGACTACGACGCGAAATACAAGGAAGGGCGCACGACGCACCTCGTGCCTGCGCCTTTGCCGAAGCCGGCCTATGACGAGGCCATGGATTTGGCCGTCCGCGCGCATCGCTCGCTCGGCTGCCGTGGCGTCTCGCGCGCGGACCTTCGATTCGACGACACCGCCGGCCAACCTGGCCGCCTCTACATGCTCGAGGTCAACACCCAGCCCGGCATGACGCCGCTCTCTCTCGTGCCCGAACAAGCGGCTCATGCCGGCATCTCCTTTCCCGAATTGTGCCGCTGGATGGTGGAGAACGCGGAATGCGAAGCCTGATCGGCGCCACCATGAGGATCGTGAACGATTTCGGCCGCCGCCGGGGCTGGCCCGGCATGCTGCGCCGGACCGTGGCACTGGCCATCTTGAGCGTGCCGCTGACGATCGTCGCGGCAAGCGGCATCTGGCTGTGGCGCTCGGGTGTCGTTGCCGCTGCCGCTGATCGGGCGCAGGCCGCCATGGCGTCCACCGCGGGCACCATGGGCCTTGCCGTCGCGAACGTCTATGTCGAGGGCCGCGTGAACGCCGAACGCGAGGACATCCTCCGCGCTCTCGAGGTCCGGCGCGGCATGCCGCTCCTGGCCCTCGATCCGTACGCGGCGAAAGCGCGCCTCGAATCGGTGCCGTGGATCGAAAGCGCCACGGTGGAGCGCCGTGCGCCGGACACGGTCTACGTCAGCATCATCGAACGGCAGCCCTTTGCCCTCTGGCAGCATGACCGGCATCTCGCGGTGATCGATCATGACGGGCGCGTGCTCTCCGAGCGGCGCCTCGAGCGGTTCGAGAAACTCCCCCTGCTTGTCGGCGCCGACGCGCCGCGCGGGGCAACCGAGCTTTTCGAGATGATCGCGGCCGAGCCGGCCTTGGCCGAGCGCGTGACCGCCGCCATTCGCGTCGGCGGACGCCGATGGAACCTGCGCATCGACGATGCGGTCGAGGTCAAGCTGCCCGAGGAGGACCCGGCGGCTGCCTGGTCGCGCCTGGCCGAGCTCGATCGACAGCATGGATTTCTTCGCCGCGGCCTTGCTTCCGTCGACATGCGGCTTCCGGACCGTCTCGTCGTGACCCTGCCGAATGCGGCGATTCTGCAGCCGCACGCGGGCCGGCGACCGATTCCGGGCGTGGACCACGAAACCTGAGCGTCCTCAAGGGGGAACGAACGATCGCGTCATGAAGGGGCATCACAGCAAGATCCGGACCGGTCTCATCGCCGCGCTTGATGTAGGCAGCACCAAGCTCTGCTGCTTCGTCGCGCGCGCGAACGCGGCCGACGACATCCGCGTCATCGGCATCGGCCATCAGATGTCGAAAGGGGTGCGCAGCGGCGCCGTGGTCGACATGGATGCGGCCGAAATCTCGATCCGCAACGCCGTGCACACCGCGGAGGAAATGGCCGGCGAGACGATCGAGACGGTCGTGGTCAACGTCTCCTGCGGCAATCCCGCTTCGCGCACCATCGGCGTCGAGGTCGCGATCAACGGCTACGAAATCGCCGACGACGACATCGACCGGGTCTGGCGCCAGGCCTATCAGCACGCCGCGTCGAGCGATCGCGAACTGCTGCACATGTTCTCCGTGGGCTATGCGCTCGACGGCACGCGGGTTGCGGATCCGCGCGGCATGTACGGCGATCGTCTCGGCGCCAACATGCACATCATCACGGCCAACCCGAGCGCCGTGCGCAATCTCGAATCGTGCATCGCCCGCTGCCACCTGGAGATCGACACGAAGGTGGTCTCGGCCTACGCGTCCGGTCTATCCACCCTCGTGGGCGACGAGACGAATCTCGGCGTCACGCTCATCGACATGGGCGGCGGCACGACGTCGATCGCCGTGTTCTCGGGCGGCGAAGCGATCTACACGGACACCATCCCCATCGGCGGCGGCCATGTCACCAACGACATCGCGCGCGGCCTGTCCACGCCCATCGCCGCCGCCGAGCGCATCAAGACCCTCTACGGCAGCGCGACGCCTTCGCCGTCGGACAGCCGCGAATTCATCGATGTCCCCCAGATCGGCGAACGCGAGCCGACCCAGGCGCATCATGTGCCGAAGTCGATCCTCGTCGGCATCATTCAACCTCGCCTCGAAGAGACCTTTGAGCTCGTACGCGCCCGCCTCGAAGCGAGCGGTTTCGACCGCATCGCCGGACGGCGCGTCGTGCTCACGGGTGGGGCGAGCCAGCTCCCCGGCGTTGGGGAGCTGGCTACGCTCGTACTCGACAAGCAGGTCCGCTTGGGCCGTCCGACGCGCGTCTCCGGCATTGCCGAGGCGACGGGCGGTCCCGCCTTCGCGACCTGCGCCGGCCTTCTCATTCACGCGGTCACAAACCCCGACGCGCTTGCCGATCGGCTGTCCGCCCCCGCCCGCAATGGCAATGGGCTGGTCGGCCGCCTCGGCCTGTGGCTGCGCGACAATTTTTGAGCCCGAAGGGACGCGAACGATGACGACCTAAGACCCAGAAAAAAAGACACCAAGACGAGCCTCTCAATGAACCGGATGAGCTGGAGGACTACATGACACTCAACATCTCCATGGCCGTTCCCATCCAAGACCTGAAGCCGCGGATCGTGGTGATCGGCGTCGGCGGCGCCGGCGGCAATGCCGTCGAGAACATGATTCGCTCCGAACTCGAGGGCGTCGAGTTCGTGGTCTCGAACACCGACGCGCAGGCGCTCACGCTTTCGAGCGCGCCCAAGAAGATCCAACTCGGCCTCACCGTGACGCAGGGCCTCGGCGCGGGCTCGCGCCCGGAGGTCGGGCGCGCCGCGGCCGAAGAGGGCCTCGACCAGATCATCGACCACCTGCAGGGCGCCCACATGGTGTTCATCACCGCGGGCATGGGCGGGGGTACTGGCACTGGAGCCGCTCCCGTCATCGCCCGCGCCGCGCGAGAGATGGGCGTCCTGACGGTGGGTGTCATCACCAAGCCCTTCCACTTCGAGGGCGCCCACCGCATGCGCCTCGCCGAGCAGGGCATCCAGGAGCTGTCGCTCTATGTCGACACGCTCATCATCATCCCCAACCAGAACCTGTTCCGCGTGGCGAACGAAAAGACCACCTTCGCCGATGCCTTCAAGATGGCGGATGACGTGCTGTACTGCGGCGTGCGCGGCGTGACGGACCTCATGGTCATGCCTGGCCTCATCAACCTCGACTTCGCCGACATCCGTGCGGTGATGGCGGAGATGGGCAAGGCCATGATGGGAACCGGCGAAGCGGAGGGCGAGCGGCGCGCGCTCGATGCGGCCGAGGCGGCGATCTCCAATCCGCTTCTCGAGGACATCTCGATGAAGGGCGCGCGCGGCGTCCTCATCAATGTGACCGGTGGCCTCGACATGACCTTGTTCGAGGTCGACGAGGCGGCGAATCGCATCCGCGACGAAGTCGATCCGGAGGCGAACATCATCTTCGGCTCGACCTTCGACGAGAACCTCGAAGGCGTGATGCGTGTCTCGGTCGTGGCCACGGGTATCGACATCGACCAGATGTCGATGCCGAAGCCGGGGCAGCCGGTCCTCATCGCCGAAGGCGGCCGGCGCGTCCCCCGGAGCGGAGGGTCGGCCTCGGCTCCTGCCGCGGAGGCCGCCCCCGCAGCGGCACCTGTGGCGGCGGCACCAGCCGAACCGATCACGGTGCCGGTCATCGAGGCGGCGCCGACCGTGGCGGCCTCTTACGCGACCCTCGGCATGTCGGCGGTGCGGGAGACCGATTCCACCCCGCCCAGCATTCCGCTCATGGCCGCAGCGGATACGTTCGTGAGCGTGACCGAAGAGATCGAGCCCGAGGCTCCCATGGAGGTCCCTGAGGCCGCAGCACCCGAGCCAGCCCGCACGCGCGTGGCGGACCGGGCACCAGCACCTCAGGCCAGCCCGAGCCTTCCGGCCTCGCAGCCGGCCGCGGCGGCTCCGGCCACGCAGGCAGTCAAGGGCGACGCCTTCATCCCGCCCCGCCCGATCGAGCCCAGCGCCCGTCGGACGGCCCAACCGGCCGTGGCGGACCCCTTCGCGGCAGCCGACGTCATGAACGCGGGTCCTGCCCCGGAGAAACCCAAGCGGCGGACGGGCATGGCGGGGCTCTTCGGACGGGTGACCGGGACAGGCCACCGACGGACCCAGGCCCAGGAGGCACCCAAGGCCCAGGCGGTCCCCGCCCAGGCCACGCTCGGTGGCCTTGACCCCAAGGAGCGCGTTAAGGTCTCAGAGCCCGATGACGACCTCCTGGACATCC
The DNA here is from genome assembly GCA_046349515.1 of Alphaproteobacteria bacterium. Classification (GTDB taxonomy): domain Bacteria; phylum Pseudomonadota; class Alphaproteobacteria; order CADEGL01; family CADEGL01; genus JBGPGW01. The sequence continues at coordinate 118,800 of JAXMCE010000004.1, forward strand.
CTGCCTTCTTGCGTCGGCAGGCCAACTAGACCGGCCAAATGCCTGTAACATTTGGAAACAATTCGTGATTTGAGCGCTCCGGAGGTGGTTGTTACACCTCCGGGGCACTCATCCGCACACTATCTTGCACCTGTGGGGAGTGTCGCGGGCGGAGGGCCCGCGAAGCTCGACCGACAACCATCCGATGGGGGCTCGATCCTTGATTAACCAATGGAGGATCGGCGTGCGACGAGCAGGCGAGCGGGGCGGTGAATCGTAAGGGGCAGTTCAAGATGACACGTCTCGGCGCCTTGGCTGGCAATCAAGCGACCATCGGACGAATGGTTCGCGGGAGTGGAACGGGTCTCCACAGCGGCACGTCGGTATCGTTCCGCATCCATCCCGCGGCGCCCAACACGGGCATCGTCTTCCAGCGCACCGACAAAGGTGGCGCCCTCGTTCCGGCGACGTGGAAACACGTCGTGGATACGCGTCTTTGCAGTGTCGTCGCCAACAAGGACGGCACGCGCGTCGGCACGATCGAACACTTGATGGCGGCGCTCGCGGGCTGCGGCATCGACAATGCGCGAATCGCCATCGACGGACCGGAAGTTCCGGCGATGGATGGCAGCGCGGCTCCCTTCGTCGAGCTCATCGAGCGGGCTGGGCTGAGGCGCCAGAGCGTCGCGCGCCGCGTCATCGAGATCCTGAAACCCGTGAGCGTCAGTGACGGCGATGCGCATGCCTCGCTCGTCCCGGCCAATTCGTTCACGGTCAGCTGCGAAATCGACTTCGAGAATCCGGCGATCGGCCGCCAGTCGCGAACCGTCACGCTCATGAACGGAAACTTCAAATCCGAGATCGCGTCCGCGCGGACCTTCGGTTTCGAAGAGGATGTCGTCCAGTTGCGCAAGGCCGGCCTCGCGCGCGGCGGCTCATTTGAAAATGCCATCGTCATCGGCGAGCACGGGGTGCTCAACGCCGAGGGCCTGCGTTACGAGGACGAGTTCGTTCGCCACAAGCTGCTCGATTGCCTGGGCGATCTGTACCTCGCGGGCGCGCGCATCCTCGGCCATTTCCGCGGCCACCGATCGGGGCATGCTTTGAACCACCGCGTCCTCACGGCCTTGTTCGCGGATTCCGACGCTTGGCGCTATCGCACGCTCACGGCGCCGCGCGCGAACACGGCGGTCCCGGCCCTTCGTCTCGCTGACGCCGGAGACTAGGCGCCGTTCGACGGCCGATACGGTCTCCGCCGCCGGCAGGCATGGGCGGACGGCACCTTATCCACGCTGTGTCTCAAGGCCTCGTCCCTCCCGATACCCGCGTGTCGGCGTAGCATTGGCGACGGCCAATTGGCTTTTTGCGACTCCCTGTCCATGATATGTTCCGCTCGGCCGGAGCGTGCCTTGGCGCTCGCATCAGAGAGATCAGAGTCCCAGCCCGCCGCATGAAACCCCGATCCCACCGCGTCCTCCTTGTCGCCGCAGCCCTATTCGCGCTCGCCGCCGCCGGCTGCAGCAAGGACAAGAAAGAGGACACGACCTACATCGAAGGCTCGGTCGAGTCGCTCTACAACAGCGGCATGGATTTCCTCCAGGAGGAGAACTACAAGGAGGCCGCGATCTACTTCAACGAAGTGGAGCGCCAGCATCCCTACTCGGTCTGGGCGACGAAGGCGCAGCTCATGGCGGCCTACACGCACTACCGCAGCCGCAAATATGACGACGCGCTGAACGCGCTCGACCGCTTCATCCAGCTCCACCCCGGCAACCGCGATGCGGCTTATGCCTACTACCTGCGCGCGCTTTGCTATTACGAGCAGGTCTCGGACATCAAACGCGACCAGAAGATGACGGAAAGGGCGCTCGAGAGCTTCCAGGAGGTCATCCGGCGCTTCCCCGAAAGTCGCTACGCGCGCGACGCCAAGGAGAAGATCGACCTCACGGAAGACCACTTGGCCGCCAAGGACATGGAGGTCGGCCGCTACTACTTGAAGCGAGTCCAGTACCTCGCGGCCCTCAATCGCTTCAAGCGCGTGGTCGACGTCTATCCGCAAAGCACGCAGGTGCCGGAAGCGCTCCATCGCATGGTTGAATGTTACATGGCTCTCGGCCTCGGCGATGAGGCGCGCCGGACGGCCTCGGTGCTGGGCTACAACTTCCCCGCAAGCACTTGGTATGTCGACAGCTACAACCTGATCGAAGGTACGAACTACGCGACGACGGGCGACGGAAAGGAAAAGTCCTTCTGGGACTGGCTGTTCTGAGGCCCACATGCTGGCCGGCCTTTCGATCCGCGACGTCGTCCTGATCGACCGCCTCGATCTCGATTTCGGCCCCGGACTGTCCGTTCTGACGGGCGAGACGGGTGCCGGCAAATCCATCCTCCTCGACGCACTTGGCTTGGCCCTCGGCGCCCGCGCCGATGCGTCACTCGTCCGCAGTCGCGCCGAGCAGGCCGTGGTCACCGCGACCTTCGAGCTGCCGGACGGCCACGCCGCGCTGGCACTCCTCGAGGCGCACGGCATCGAACGGGACGAGACGCTTGTCCTGCGGCGAACCTTGTCGCCGGATGGCCGCAGCCGCGCCTATGTCAACGACCAGCCGTCGAGCGTGACGTTCTTGCGTACGCTCGGGGAATCGCTCGTCGAGATTCAGGGCCAGGGCGAGTCGCGCGGGCTGCTCGATCCCCTGACCCATCGCGAGGCGCTCGACCAGTATGCGGGCGCCACGGCCGAGGTCGCGGCGCTTGGCGCCCTCTTCGGCATCTGGCGCGAGGCCGAGAGCGCCCTCACCGCCGCCCGAGAATCGCAGGCGCAAGCGCATCTCCAAGAGGAAGAGTTGCGCCACCGAATGGGCGAACTCGACGCGCTCGACCCGCAGCCCGGCGAAGAAGCCAAGCTCGACGAGCGGCGCGCGATCCTGAAGAACCGCGAACGGCTGCTCGAGGCGCTCCAAAGCGCGCATGCCGCCCTTGGCGGCGCGCGTCCGGTCCAGGATGCCATTCGGACGGCGGAGCGCGAACTGATGCGCGTCGCGGCCAAGGCCGGGGGAGGGCTCGACGCGGCCTTGGAGGCGCTCGCGCGGGCGGGCGAGGCAACCCTTGACGCCGAGGCGCGGCTTGAAGCCTTCGCCATCTCGATCGAACACGACAGCCACGCGCTCGAGCGTCTTGAAGATCGACTCTACGCGCTCCGGGACCTCGCGCGGAAGCATCGGGTAAAGGTGGAAGACCTGCCCGCCCTTCGCAGCGAGACGGCGGCGGCTCTCGCGCGCATCGGCGACCGGGGCGGGGCGTTCGCGCGCCTCGAGCAGGCCGTGCGCGAGTCGCGTGCGGCCTATGAGCGTGCCGCGGAGGCCCTGGGTGAGAAGCGGCGCCACGCGGCTGCCGCGCTCGACCGCGCGATGGCCGCGGAGCTCCCGCCGCTCAAGCTTGGCCGGGCGGAGTTCGCGACACGCATCGAGCCGCTTCCCCGCGACTCCTGGGGAGCCGCGGGACGAGAGCGCATTGTGTTCGAGGTCGCGACCAACCCAGGATCGGCACCCGGACCGATCGGGCGGATCGCCTCGGGCGGTGAGCTCTCGCGCTTCATGCTGGCGCTCCGAGTGGTCCTGTCCAAGGCGGGCACGGCGCCGACCCTCGTCTTCGACGAGGTGGACAGCGGCATCGGCGGTGCGGTCGCGGCCGCCGTCGGTGAACGCCTGGCGCGGCTCGGGCGCAGCCTCCAGGTCCTGGTCGTGACTCACTCGCCCCAGGTCGCGGCGCGCGGCGCCCACCATTGGTGCGTGAGCAAGGCAAGCGCCAAGGGCGGCGTCGCGACCCGTGTCGAACGGCTCGACGACGGCGCGCGCCGCGAGGAGATCGCGCGCATGCTCTCGGGCTCGCGCGTCACCGACGAGGCGCGCGCCGCGGCCGACAGCCTCATCGGCCGCCGCGCGGCGGCCCGCGCGTGAAGCAGAAGCCCGGCGACATCGCCGTCGAGGATCTCGCCCGTCCCCAGGCGGAAGCGGAACTCGAACGTCTCGCGCGCGAGATCGCCCATCACGACCTTCTTTACTATCAACAGGCGGCGCCGGAGATTTCCGATGCAGCCTATGACGCGCTTCGCCAGCGCAACGATGCCATCGAGGCGCGCTTTCCCGACCTCGTCCGCCCGGACAGCCCGAACCTGCGAATCGGCGCGGCTCCAAGCGAAGGTTTCGCCAAGGTCACGCATGGCCGTCCCATGCTCTCGCTCCAGAACGCGTTCTCGGACGAGGAAGTCCACGACTTCGTCGGCCGCATCCGCCGCTTCCTGGGGCTCGGCGCGAGCGAGCTCGTCGAATGCGTGGCCGAACCCAAGATCGACGGCCTCTCGGCCGCGCTACGCTATGAGAATGGCCGATTCGTTCTTGCGGCCACGCGCGGCGACGGCGAGACGGGCGAGGACGTGACCCGCAACGTTGCCACCATCCACGACGTGCCGCAGCGCCTCGCAGGCCGCCACGTCCCCGACATCGTCGAAGTACGCGGCGAGGTCTATATGCGGCGCGCGGATTTTACCGCCCTCAACGCAAAGCGCGCGAAGGCTGAGGAGCCTCTCTTCGCCAACCCGCGCAACGCCGCCGCAGGATCGCTTCGCCAGCTCGACCCGCGCATCACGGCCTCTCGCCCGCTCCACTTTTTCGCCTATGCCTGGGGCGAAATCTCCGAGGCGCCTGCCAAGACCTATTGGGACTTCCTCGATCGCCTCAAACATTGGGGCTTTGCGGTCAATCCGCTCGCTCGCCTGTGTCCCTCGATCGAGGAGGCGCTCGCCCTCTGGCGCGAGACGAACGCTGAGCGCGCGAGCCTTCCCTACGACATCGACGGCGTCGTCTACAAGGTGAACCGCCTCGATTGGCAGGACCGTCTCGGCATGGTGAGCCGCGCGCCGCGCTGGGCCCTCGCGCACAAATTCCCGGCCGAGCAGGCTCAGACGCAGCTTCGCTCCATCACGATCCAGGTGGGACGCACGGGCGTCCTCACGCCGGTGGCGGAGCTCGAGCCGATCACGGTCGGCGGTGTCGTCGTCTCACGCGCAACTCTTCACAACGAGGACTACATCGAGGAGAAGGACATCCGCGAAGGCGACACGGTCGTCATCCAGCGTGCAGGCGACGTCATTCCCCAAGTGGTCGCCGTGGTGAAGGACAAGAGGCCCAAGAAATCCCATCCGTTCGCATTCCCCGAGAAATGCCCGGTCTGCCACAGCCGCGCTGTGCGCGAGGAGGGCATGGCCGCACGGCGCTGCACGGGCGGCCTCGTCTGCGCCGCCCAAGCGCGCGAGCGCCTGAAGCACTTCGTCTCGCGCGCCGCCTTCGACATCGAAGGCCTCGGGCGGAAGCACATCGAAGCGTTTTACGAGGACGGGCTGATCAAGACCCCTGCCGACATCTTCAAACTCGAAGCCAAGATGATCGAGGAGCGCGAGGGCTGGGGCGCCCAGTCGGCGCAGAATCTCCTCGACGCCATAAAGGCGCGGCGGACGATCGGCCTCGATCGGTTCATCTACGCGCTCGGCATACCCCAGGTCGGCGAGGCGACCGCGAAGCTGCTCGCCCGTCACTACGGAACGCTCAAGGCATGGCAAGCCGCAATGGCCGCGGCCGCAAAGGACCGCGAGAGCGAAGCCTATGCGGAACTCGACGCGATCGACGGGATCGGGCCATCGGTTGCAGCCGACATCCTGGCGTTCTTCGCCGAACGCCACAACCAGACCGTGCTCGACGCGCTTGCGGGCGAAGTGAAGGTGACCGAGGTGAAGGCGCCCTCCGCGTCGGGTTCGCCCGTCGCGGGCCAGACGGTCGTCTTCACCGGCACGCTCGAGAAGATGACGCGGAACGAGGCCAAGGCGCGGGCCGAGGCGCTCGGCGCCAAGGTCGCGGGCTCGGTCTCGAAGAAGACGGATCTCGTCGTCGCGGGGCCGGGTGCGGGCTCCAAGCTCAAGGACGCCCAGAAATTCGGCGTGAAGGTGATCTCTGAGGCCGAGTGGCTGGACCTGATCGGGGACTAGGAGCTGCGACGCGTCGGTTCTTTGCGCCTGCTCAACTCTGCCGGTCGATCACCTTCACCGTGCCGAGATCGAGAGTCCCAACATAGATCCCGAACGCATCCTCGAGCCGTTCGCCGACGTAGCGGCGAAGCATGCCCCGGACCGCGTCGTCGGAGAGCCGATCCCATGGGATCTCGGCGAGCGGAATGAGCCGCACGGTGATACCCGGGACGGGCACCGTGGCCGTCACGTCCCCTCGGTAGAATACCGAATGCGTGCCCTGACCAGGACCTTCGAACACGGCGTAGAGGAACTCGATCTCGGCCGTGATCCCAAGACCGGTCATCCGCTCCTTCAAGCTGCCCTTCTCGGTATTGTCGCGCCCGAGGCTCGCGGCCGAGGGAAGCGCGAGCCGGCCTGTGGCCGGGTCCTCGATGAAAAGAATTCGCCCCTCTTGCTCAAGGATGGCCCCCACCCGGATGCGGGCCTCATGGGCGGCACTCAACGCCGTCTGCTCGAGCCCGAAGCTCAGATAGTTCCCGCGGCAGTAGCCGAGCGGCGTGTGGGGGGTATGGTCGAATCCGACGACGCGGCCGAGAAGGATCAAGTGGTCGCCCGCCGGCACGCGCTCGTGCACCACGCAATCGAGCCAGGCGACCGTGTCGGGCAGGATGGGACTGCCGGCGGGGCCGCGGCGCCAGGCGATTCCTGCGAATTTGTCGGCCGCCCGCGCGGCGAAGACACCGGAGACCACGCGCTGCGATTCGCTGAGGATGTTGACGGCGTAGTGCGATGCCTCCTTGAACACGTCGTAGCTGCCAGCACTGTGCGCGATGCAAACGAGGACAAGCGGCGGCTCGAGCGAGACAGAGGTGAAGGAATTCGCCGTGAAACCACGCGGCGCGCCCCCCGCATCGAAGCCGGTCACGACGGTAACGCCGGTGAGGAAGCAGCCGAGCGCCTTTCGCAACTCGCGCGGATCGATGGGCGCGGCGGGCGAGACGTCGGTCATGGGGCTCCCCTCGACAGAAGACGGGGCAGCAGCATCCCGGATCGTCCGCGTGCCCGCAAGGGCGCTTCAGCCCCTCGGGTCATAGGCAAGGATGGCGGACAGCCAGCGCTCGGTCGTCGCGACATCCTGGCCCTTCCGCCGCGCATAATCCTCCACCTGGTCCCGTTCGATCTTGCCGACGCCGAAATAACGCGCCTCCGGGTGGGCGAAATAGAAACCCGAAACGGAGGACGCCGGCAGCATCGCACAGCCCTCGGTCAAGGTGACGCCGGCCCGCCGCTCGGCATCGAGAAGGCGGAAGAGCGTGATCTTCTCGGTGTGATCGGGGCAGGCCGGATAGCCCGGCGCAGGCCGGATGCCGCGATAGGCCTCGCGGATCAGCGCTTCGTTGTCGAGCGATTCGTCCGGCGCATAGCCCCAGAACTCGCGCCGGACACGCTCATGCATCCGTTCGGCGAATGCCTCGGCCAGGCGATCGGCCAGCGCCTTGACCATGATGCTGTTGTAGTCGTCGTGTTTGGCCTCGAAGTCTTTGGCGAGCGCCTCGACGCCGATGCCGGCCGTGACGACGAAAGCGCCCAAATAGTCGGGAATGCCCGCGGGCGCCACGTAATCGGCGAGGGCCAAATTCGCGCGCCCGGCGCCCTTCGAGCCCTGCTGGCGGAGCGTGTGGACCGTGGCCAGACGCTCCCGCCGCGCCTCGTCCGCGAACAGCGCGATGTCGTCTTCTCCTTCCCGGTTGGCCGGGAAGAAGCCGATCACCGCGCGGGCGCGGAACAGCCGCTCGGCGACGATCCGATCGAGCATCGCCCGCGCGTCCGTGAAAAGATTGCGTGCCGAGGCGCCTACCACCGGATCCTCGAGAATGCGCGGGTAGGCGCCCGCAAGCTCCCAGGTGCGGAAGAACGGCGTCCAATCGATCCGCTCGACGAGCTCCGCCAGCGGATAGTCGTCAAAGCTCCTGAGGCCGAGGAAGGTCGGGCGCGGTGGCGCACTCGACCAGTCGAGCACGGCGCGGTTGGCACGCGCCTCGGCCAAGCTCGCCTTTTGCGCGGCGCCGCCGCGGGCCGCATGGCTCGTCCGGACCCGCTCGTAGTCGTCCCTCACGCCGGCAACGAGCGCGTCGTGCTGCTCATTGCTCATGAGCCCGCCCGCAACGGCAACGCTTCGCGAGGCATCCATGACGTGGATGGTCGGGCCCGAATAGCGCGGAGCGATCTTGACCGCCGTGTGGACTTTGGACGTCGTGGCGCCGCCGATGAGGAGCGGTACGCGGAATCCCTCGCGCTCCATCTCCGCCGCGACGTGGCACATCTCGTCGAGCGACGGCGTGATGAGTCCTGAGAGTCCGATCATGTCGGCGTCCATCTCGCGCGCCATCGCCAGGATCTTCGACGACGGCACCATGACGCCGAGGTCGATCACTTCGTATCCGTTGCACTGCAAGACGACGCCGACGATGTTCTTGCCGATGTCGTGGACGTCACCCTTGACGGTCGCCATCACGACGCGGCCGGCGGAGTTCCGGTTGTCACCCGCCTCGCGGCCCGCTTCGATGAAGGGGATCAGGTGGGCAACCGCCTGCTTCATCACCCGCGCGCTCTTGACCACCTGAGGCAGGAACATCTTGCCCGAACCGAACAGGTCGCCCACGACGTTCATCCCGGCCATGAGCGGACCTTCGATCACTTCGATCGGGCGCGCGAACTTCTGACGCGCCTCCTCCGTGTCGTCGACGATGTGCTCCGTGATGCCGTGGACGAGCGCATGCGAAAGCCGTTCCTCGACCGGCCGATCGCGCCAGGCGTTGTCTTGCTCCCTCTTCTTGCCGCCGCCGCGGTAGCGCTCGGCAATCTCGAGCAGGCGCTCGGTCGCATCCGCCCGCCGGTTGAGGACGACATCCTCGACGCGCTCGAGCAGGTCCTTCGGCAGGTCGTCATAAACCGCGAGCTGGCCGGCATTGACGATGCCCATGTCCATTCCGGCCTTGATCGCGTGATAGAGGAAGACCGAGTGGATCGCCTCCCGCACCTGATTGTTGCCACGAAAAGCGAACGACACGTTCGAGACTCCGCCGCTCACATGGACGTAGGGCAACCGCGCCTTGATCTCCCGCGTTGCCTCGATGAAGGCCTGGGCATAGGCGTTGTGCTCCTCGATCCCGGTCGCCACCGCGAAGATGTTGGGATCGAAGATGATGTCCTCGGGCGGGAGCCCCGCCTTTTCCGTGAGCAATCGGTAGCTTCGCTCGGAAATCGCGATTTTGCGCTCGATGGTGTCGGCCTGCCCGGCCTCATCGAACGCCATGACGACGACAGCGGCCCCGTAGCGGCGCGCGCGGCGCGCCTGGTCGAGGAAGGCCTCCTCCCCCTCCTTCAGGCTGATCGAGTTGACGACCGACTTCCCCTGCACGCATTTGAGCCCCGCCTCGATGACCGACCATTTGGACGAATCGATCATGATCGGCACGCGGCTGACCTCCGGCTCGCCCGCCACGAGGTTGAGGAAGGTCGTCATCGCGCGCTCGGCATCAAGCATGCCTTCGTCCATGTTGACGTCGATGATCTGGGCGCCGCTCTCGACCTGCTGGCGCGCCACGCCGATGGCCGCGTCATAGTTGCCCGCCTTGATGAGGTCGGCGAACTTCGCCGAGCCGGTGACGTTGGTGCGTTCGCCGACATTGACGAAATTGGTCTCGGGCCCGATCGAAAGCGGCTCGAGCCCGGCCAGGCTCAGCCGATGGTCGCTCCGCGCCGGCTCGCGCGGCGCAAGCCCCTTCACGGCCGCGGCGATGGCGGCGATGTGCTCCGGGGTCGTGCCGCAGCAGCCGCCGACGATGTTGAGCAGGCCGCTCCGCGCGAACTCGCCCAGCTGGTCCGCCATATAGGCCGGCCCTTCGTCATAGCCGCCGAAGGCGTTCGGCAGACCCGCATTCGGATGGCAGCTCGTGTAGAGGTCCGAGATCCGCGCGATTGCGTCGATGTGGGGGCGAAGATCCTTGGCGCCGAGCGCGCAGTTGAGCCCGATCGCAAGCGGCTCGGCGTGGCGGACGGACCGCCAGAACGCTTCGGCCGTCTGGCCTGAGAGCGTGCGCCCCGAAGCGTCCGTGATCGTGCCGGAGATGATGATCGGCAGCCTCACGCCCAAGGCGCCAAAGCGGTCTTCGATGCCGAAGATTGCCGCTTTGGCGTTGAGCGTGTCGAAGATCGTCTCGATCAACAGGAGGTCCGCCCCGCCCTCGATGAGACCTTCGGCCGCCTCGGCATAGGCTTCGGCCAACGCGTCGAAATTCGTGTTTCTGAGCCCGGGGTTGTTGACGTCGGGCGAGATCGAGGCCGTGCGGTTCGTAGGCCCCAGGACACCAGCGACGAAGCGCGGCCTGTCTTCTGTGCTCGCCGCGTCCGCGGCCTCGCGCGCAAGGCGCGCCCCCGCGATATTCAATTCGCGCACCAGGGATTCGGCGCCGTAGTCCGCTTGCGAGATGCGCGTCGCGTTGAAGGTGTTGGTCTCTATGATGTCAGCTCCGGCCGCAAGATAGGCCGCATGGACGTCCCGGATCGCGGTGGGCTGTGTCAGCGACAGGATGTCGAGATTGCCCCTGAGTTCCCGCGGCCAATCGGCAAAGCGCGAGCCGCGGAACGCGTTCTCATCGAATTTGTGACGCTGGAGCATCGTGCCCATGGCGCCATCGAGCACGAGAATGCGCTGGCCGAGTGCCGCCTCGAGCGCGGCTCGACGCGCCGTGCGCGCCGCATCATCGCGAACGGCGCTCATAGCGCGGCGCGCGCGGCCGGCTGCGCCACGGACGGCCGCAGGCCCAGGATGTGGCAGATCGCGTAGGTCAGATCGGCGCGGTTGAGGGTGTAGAAGTGGAACTCATCGATCCCGTTGGCCTGGAGCACGCGGCACTGCTCGGCCGCGACCGTCGCCGCGACGAGCCTGCGGGTCTCGTGATCGTCATCGAGTCCCTCGAAGAGCTCGGCCAGCCAGCGAGGAATGGACGCCCCACAGGCCTTGCTGAAAGCCGTCACCTGCTTGAAGTTCGTGACAGGGAGGATCCCCGGCACGATCGGTACGGTGATGCCCGCGCGCCGCACCCGCTCGAGGAAGCGGAGAAAGACACCCTCATCGAAGAAGTACTGGGTGATGGCGCGATCCGCGCCTGCGTCGATCTTCAGCTTGAGGTTGTCGAGGTCGGCGGCCGGGCTCGACGCGGCGGGATGAGTCTCGGCATAGGCCGCGACGCTGATCTCGAAATCCGCAATGCGCTTCAACCCGCGCACGAGATCGACGGCGTAAGCATAGCCGCCCGGATGCGGCTGGTAGATGCGGCTGCCCTCCGGGGCATCGCCGCGCAACGCCACGATGTGCCGGACGCCATTCGCCCAGTAACTACGGGCGACCTCGTCCACCTCCTCGCGCGTTGCCGCGACGCAGGTGAGATGAGCGGCCGGCACAAGAGAGGTCTCCGCCAGGATGCGGCGGACCGTGTTGTGCGTGCGTTCGCGGGTCGATCCGCCGGCACCGTAGGTTACCGAAACGAAGCGCGGCCCCAGCGGCTCGAGCCGTTTGATGGCGGCCCAAAGACGCGTCTCCATCTCCGGCGTCTTCGGCGGGAAGAACTCGAACGAGACGTTGGGCCGCGTGGAGTCGGGCGACGCATAGGGGGTCTTGGAAAAGCGGGGCGTCATTCGGCGGCCTCCGCTTGGCCCGCCACGGCCGTCCGCCGCGCGCGCCAGATCGCGACCGTCAGCGAACGCCCGGGCAGATGGATGGGCTCGTGGGTCGCAAGCCCTGCCCGCGAACACCACTCGCGCACCTGCTGGTCGGAGAAGCCAAGCCGGCGATGCGCGTGCTCCTCGCGAAGATACTCGAGATCGTGCGGCGCGAAGTCGACGATGAGCAGCAATCCGTCGGCACGAAGAACGCGCGCCGCCTCGGCGATGGCATCCGCCGGCCGGTCCGCGAAGTGCAAGACCTGGTGGATCGTGACGAGATCAAAGGACGCATCAGCCATGGGAAGGTTGGACATGTCGGCCGACCGAAGCGACCAATGGCGCGCCCCGGACCGCTCGAGATTCGTCCGCGCGATCGACAACATCGCCCGCGAGAGGTCGATGCCGACCGCACGCTCCGTCCGCCCGGCAAAGAGCGCGAGCATGCGGCCCGTGCCCGTACCCACGTCGAGGTGGTCGCCGATCCGACCTGGCGGCAGGAGACCCAGGAGACAGCGCTCGACTTCCGCCTCATCGACGTGAAGCGACCGAATGGCATCCCATCGCGCCGCGTTGTCGCTGAAGTAGCGTTGCGCAGCCTCCCGGCGCTTCTCAGAGACCGCCGCAAGCCGCCGTGCGTCCTGCCGCCGCGTGGGGTCGTTGGCCGGCATGAGGTCGAGAACCGCCCGCGCGACGGCGGCAGCCCTCCCCTGCTCCGCGAGACCGTAGAAGACAGAGGCTCCTTCGCGCACGCGCGCGAGCAATCCCGCCTCGCACAGCAGTTTGAGATGGCGCGACACCCGGGGTTGGCTCTGCCCCAGAATTTGGGTGAGTTCGCTCACCGTCAATTCGCCCTCCGCGCAAAGCGCGAGCAGCCTCAGCCGGGTTGATTCGCCGGCGGCGCGCAGTCCGGCTAACAGGGTCGTCAGCTCGCCTGCCACGGTCTCGCGCGCTACTGGCTCTTGGCCCACGTTCATTTCGTCACCGATGAGGACCATCGACTTCCTATCGCTTCTAACATAAAAATATAAAGATAAGTTTATATATTGGCCAAGACCCCTTCAGTCAAGCTTGTGATAGCCTGGCCACAGTGAGGATATTCTGCACTCGAACCGCCGAGGTTCGCTGGCGTTGCCTGCATCTCTGTGATACGCAACCGCGTATCTTAGGGTGTGCGGGCCCCAAATCGATTTAGCACCCAAGGAATTGGGTCATCTTCGTTAATTTCTTGTTTACCAAACCAGGGCAGAGTCAAAGACAGGTACAGGTCACGCCGTTTGACGGCGAACTGAGAGGGTGCGCAGGACGGCAGCCGGCTCCCCCTTCCAACAACTGCCGAGGCTTCGAGTTTCGACCCCAAATTACGTGGTCTCTGGGATGATCCGCTTTCAGCCGCTTCGACTCACGCTCGCCCTCGCAACAGGCACACTGGCAGTGCTGCTCCTCACGGGATGCGCAACGCCGCCCAAGGATCCGGAGGCCCGCCAAGCCTATGACGAGGCCAACGATCCGCTCGAGCCTACGAACCGCACGATTTTTGACTTCAATCAAACCTTCGACCGCAACCTCCTGAAACCGGTCGCCCAGGGCTATCGCGACACGGTTCCCGACGGCATGCGCGCGAGTGTCCGCAATGTGCTCCAGACCCTGCGCGCGCCGATCACATTCGGTAACGAGCTGCTGCAGGGCGATTTCAGTCGGGCGGCCGAGACGTTCATGCGCATGAGCGTGAACCTCCTCCTTGGCTTCGGCGGTCTCTTCGATGTCGCCGGCAAGTACGGCATGCAGCGCTACGAAGAAGATTTCGGCCAGACGTTGGCCGTGTGGGGATTCCACGAAGGGCCTTATCTGATGTTGCCGATCTTCGGCCCATCGAACGTGCGCGACTCCGTTGGCCTGGCAGCGGATTCCTTCGCCGATCCGCTCGGGCGGTTCATCCCGTTCGCGGCTTCCGCCGGTCGCTCGGCAGTCGAAGGTGTGGATAAGCGTGCGGAAGTCATCGAGCCGCTGGACGAGATCGAGCGGACATCCGTTGACTTCTACGCAACACTCCGTAGCCTGTATCGTCAGCGGCGCAACGACGAAATCAACAACGGTCAGCCAGGCATGAACCTTCCGGCACCGAGCATCTCGTACGACGTGATCGAGGAGGAGAAGCCTGCCCCGCCGGCGGCGAGCCCGCCCGACGTGAAGCCTGCACCGGCGGCTCCGGCGCCAGCCAGCCCGTCGAGCGGAATGCCGTCGTCCTAGGACGCGAAGAGTCGGTGTCAATGCGTAGCCTGTCGAAACGCTCGCTTCTGATCAGCCTCGTCGCTCTGCCCATCCTCGCCTATGCGCCGCTTGGGAGCGCCGCGGCCGGCCCCATGGAGGACGGCGCACGCCAGTTCGTGCAAGGCCTTGCGGACCGCGCGGTCGGAGTCCTGCAGTCCAAGGCGCCCAAGGCTCAGCGCGATCAGGAATTCGCGCAGATTCTCACGGATGGTTTCGATGTACGGGCCATCGCCGTCTTCTGCCTGGGTTCCTATTGGAATCGCGCGACTGAGCAGGAACGGCAGGAGTATCTCAAGCTCTTCCAGGACCTGATCGTCCAGACCTATTCGGCACGGCTTGGCAGCGTCTACCACGGCGAGAAGCTCGAGATCGGACAGGCGCGCCCCGATGGAAACCAAGGCGTCTGGGTCTCGAGCAAGATCCTCACGACCAAGCCCGAGGACGAGCCGATCAAGATCGATTGGCGCGTCCGGCAGCCTGGCGGCAAGAACTACAAGATCATCGATGTGGTCGTGACCAACGTCAGCATGGTCATCACCCAGCGCGACGATTTTGTCGGCATCCTGCAGCGCAACGGCGGCAACATCGCCGATTTCCTCAACATGCTGCGCGACAAGGTCAACAAGCTCCAGGCGAGCTAGACCGTCGCGGCCATTCCCTTTCCGCCCGCAAGGTCCGGCTGTCCGGAGGCGCTGATCGCCAACGACGGGCGTCTTCCGCTATACTGACCCTACGGACTGGACCTTCACCGCTCGCAGGACGGACGATGCTTCGGCGCACGGCTTGGCTTCTCGTCGCGATTGGCGCCTTGGCACTGGGCGCGTGCACGGCCGAGGATCTCGCCCAGATGGGCTACAACGCCGCCAAATCCAGCTGCGCGCAGGCCCGACAGAGCTGTTCCGTGAATGACGAGTCGGGCGCGCCCGTCGCTGCGCGCCGCTATACGCCTTCGCCTTGACCGGCGCTAGCGCGTGAGGGGCTTGTATTTGATCCGGTGCGGCTGATCGGCATCGGTGCCAAGCCGGCGGTGCCTGTCCGCCTCGTAGTCCTGATAGTTCCCCTCGAACCACACCACCCGACTGTCGCCCTCGAAGGCCAGGATGTGCGTCGCGATCCGGTCGAGGAACCAGCGGTCGTGGCTGATGATGACGGCGCAGCCGGCGAAATCGAGGAGCGCTTCTTCGAGCGCCCTCAGCGTGTCGACATCGAGGTCGTTGGTGGGCTCATCCAACAGCAGCACGTTGGCGCCACTCTTCAGCACCTTGGCCAGATGGACGCGGTTCCGCTCGCCGCCCGAGAGTTGACCGACTTTCTTCTGCTGGTCGGCGCCCTTGAAATTGAACGCTGCGGCGTAGCTGCGACTGTTGACCTTGCGGGGCCCAAGCTCAATTTCCTCGAGCCCGCCCGCGATTTCGTCCCACACCGCCTTCCCAGGATCGAGCGTATCGCGCGACTGATCGACGTAGCCGAGCTTGACCGTATCGCCCAGGCGCATCGTTCCGGCGTCCGGCTTCTCTTGGCCGACGATCATCCGGAAGAGCGTGGTCTTGCCGGCGCCGTTCGGTCCGATTACCCCGACGATGCCGCCGGGCGGCAGCTTGAAGCTCAAATCCTCGACGAGAAGCCTGTCTCCGTAGCCCTTGCGCAGATGATCGGCCTCGATGACCACGTCGCCCAGGCGCGGCCCCGCCGGGATGATGATCTGGGCCGTCTCGGGCGCGCGGTCGCGGCTTTCCTGGAGGAGCTTCTCATAGGCCGTGATGCGCGCCTTGCTCTTGGCCTGACGCGCACGGGGTGAGGCGCGGATCCATTCGAGCTCACGCGCGAGCGTGCGCTCGCGCGCCTGGTCCTGCTTCTCCTCCTGGGCAAGCCGCTTCTGCTTCTGCTCGAGCCAGGACGAGTAGTTGCCTTCCCACGGGATGCCCTGGCCGCGGTCGAGCTCGAGAATCCACCCGGCAACGTTGTCGAGGAAGTAGCGGTCGTGGGTGACGGCCACCACCGTCCCCGGATAGTCCTTGAGAAACCGCTCGAGCCAGGCCACGGATTCCGCGTCGAGATGATTGGTCGGCTCGTCGAGCAGCAAGAGATCGGGCCGCGAAAGGAGGAGCCGGCACAGGGCGACGCGCCGCCGCTCGCCGCCCGAGAGGGTATCGACCTTGATATCCCCGGCCGGACACCGGAGGGCGTCCATGGCGATCTCGACCGTGCGGTCGAGCTCCCAGGCATTGGCGGATTCGATCTTCTCCTGGAGCTCGGCCTGCTCTGCGATGAGGGCTTCCATGTCCTCGGGCGACAACTCCTCGGCAAAGCGCGCGCTTACCGCCTCGAACCGGTCGACGAGCGCCTTGGTCTCGGCGACACCGTCCATGACATTGCCGAGCACGTCCTTCGCGGGGTCGAGCTGGGGCTCCTGGGCGAGGAAACCGACCTTCACCCCCTCGGCCGCCCAGGCCTCACCGGCGATGTCCTGGTCCTGCCCAGCCATGATTTTCAAGAGCGTCGACTTGCCGGCCCCGTTGAGGCCGAGCACCCCGATCTTGGCGCCCGGAAAGAACGACAGCCAAATGTCCTTCAAGACCTGCCGGCCGCCCGGAAAGATCTTGTTCAGGCCCTTCATCACATAGATGTACTGGTAGGAAGCCATGGCGCCCTTTCAGCGCAAAGCACCCGCCGGCAGGGGCCGGCGGGCGCGGCGCTTCGATCTCGTGTTCGGGCTCTTCTTAACGCAAGGAGGCCGCCGGCTGCAATGTCGCCGGTGGGCTCAACCGCCCCTAGCGCTCATGGCGGGAAGGGGCGCCCGCACCGAAGATCGGAGCAGGCACTCAGCCTGCTCCCGGGCTTGGGCGATCGTGCGGCCGATCACTTCTTGTTGCTGGCGAAGAGATCGCCGGGGAGGAGAGCGCCAACCGCGGCGCCGGCGCCAGTGCCGATGAGGGCGCCTATCAGCGGCGCGCCCGTGGCCGCTCCAATGACGACGCCGCCCGCGGCGCCCAGCGCGCCGCCAGTCAGCGCCCGCTGTTCGCGCGGGCTCAAATTCGAGCATCCGGCCGTCGCAATCAGCAGAACCGATCCGATCGCGATGAGACGTGCGGTCATTTTCCATCCTCCCGTTGTACGGCCCGCATGGAGCCGGCACGCCGGCTTCGTGGCGGACCGCGCGCAATTAATTTCTACAGCGGGGCCGGACACCCGGGTTGTTGTCTTGTTGTGACCAACCGGCGGCGTTGTGATCGCCTGGCGTCACGCTTGTGATAATTCGAAGACAATTGGTTAAGCGGCGCAGTGACCCTCCTCGATCGTATTATCATCTGATCCCAGGGGAGCGAACCAACGACTCCCACCGGGAGAGGGCACATGTTGCGTCTAGGGAGATTGGGGGCGCTGGCGCTGATCGCGCTGGCGCTCAACGGGTGTGCGCTTGCCTTGAGCGCGCTTGGCTCGACCGCCGGAAGCGGCGCGGGCATGGGTATTCAGCACAACATCACGGGCATCGTATCGAAGACCTATACGGCGTCCCTGCCGGATCTGCGGACGGCCTCGCTGACGACGCTTGAGCGCATGAGCGTCGCGGTCGACCAGGACAAGCAGACGGAGGAAGGCTGGCTGATCACCGGCAAGGCGCAAGACCGAGAGATTTCCCTGCGCCTGCAGGAGCTCACGCCGAGCACGACGCGGGCGCGCGTCGCGGTCGACAACGACTCGCTGTTCAAGGACACCGCGACCGCCGAGGAAATTCTGGCGCAGACGACGAAGGCGCTGGACGAAGCGGCAGCCGTCCAGATCGAGAACGACTATGCGGCCTCGAAGTCCGGCCAGAAGAAGATGGGCGCCCGGCAGATTCAGCGCGCGCCCGCCAAGGCGACGGCGACGAAAGGCCAGCCAGTCCCGCCCACACCGACCAAGGTCTCAGCCACGCGCGAGCCACCTGCGGCCAACGGTGCCGCGAATGGAGCGGTGACACCCCCTCTCGCGCTATCGGCGAAGGCACAACAGAAGGTCGCGCTCGCCAAGGAACACATGTAGCCACGGCGCAATTGAAGACGTCGCTTCCTCCTCGCGACTGACTCGGCCGGGTGCCGCGATCCTCTCGAGAGCATCGCGGCACTCGGATTTTTTGCCGCCAGCCTGCCGCGCTCGAACGTCCGGCCGAGCGGTGGGGAGCGCTCACCGCGCCGCGATGTAGTCCCTCAGGACGCGGACCTCGCCTTCCATTTCGTCGAGCCGATGCTTGACGACATCGCCGATGCTCACGATGCCGAAGAGCCGGTTCTCTTCGATCACCGGCACGTGGCGCGCCCGCTCACGCGTCATCTGCACCATCACGCGCTCGACGCGGGTCTCCGGCGTGCAGGTCGGCACGATCCGGGCCATGACCTCATCAGCCCGCTTGGCGAGGAGGGCGGCGCCATGCTCGGCGAGCCCCCACACGATATCGCGTTCCGAAATGACTCCGAGCACGCGGTGGCCGTCCTCGGTCACGACGAGCGCACCAATCGATTCGAGGCGCAAACGATGCGCGACTGTTTCGACCGTGGTGTCCGGCCGCGCCGTCGCGACTTTTCTTCCCTTTGATTTCAGGATCGCACTGACCGTCATGGAGGCCTCCTTCCGGCGCGGCCTCGATGGGCCGCGCTGCCTGAAACATTCCGACGGGTCTTCGTGTGCCTCGACTATAGCGAAAATGCCCACCCGCCGCCATGCGAGCGGTCAGCCCGCCCGGATGCCATCGCGGACTTGGTGTCCGCCTGCGAGCCTGAGACAATCCAAGACGGCGCAAGACCCGCGCCGGAACGAGCTTGGCCGATGGGGGCAATTCCGATGTTCAACCACACGACGCGACGCATCCCGATTCCCATTTTGCGCGACTACATGGTGCGGCTCCTCGAGGCCGTCGGCGTCGACGGCGAGACGGCCGCGACCGTGGCCGGGCTCCATCTCGAATCGGATCTCCGCGGCGTCGGCGTCCAGGGATTCAACCACCTCATCAACTCGCATCTTCAGGACTTCATGTCCGGACGCTGCGATCCCAAGGGCAAGCCCGAGATCGTCAAGGACGGTCCGTGCTACGCCTTGATCGACGGCCATGCCGGCACGGGACCGATCGCGGCGCTTTTCGCGGTCGACGTCGCGGTCAAGAAGGCCAAGGCCGCGGGCTGCGCCGTCGTCGGCATCACCAACAGCTTCGACCTCTTCCAGGCTGGACTCTACGCCGACCGCATCGCAGCGCACGATCTCGTCGGCATGGTCTATTCCGATGACGTGGTGCCGGTCGTCCACCCCTTGGGCGGCGTCGAGCCCGTGATCGGGAGCAATCCCGTGGCCTGGGCGGTACCGACGGCGCGCGATCCCTTCGTCCTCGACTTCGCGCCCTGCGCGACCCTCCCCACCTATGTGCGCTACACGCAGCGCTATGGCGGACGCCTGCCCGAGGGCGTCGCCCACGACGCCGAGGGACGTCCCACGACCGACCCGTTCAAGGTCACGAACGGCGCCAGCCACACGGGCGCCATCGGCGCGATCGCCCCCTTGGGCAACAAGGGCTACGGGCTCCTCCTCATGATCGATTTCCTCTCGGGCGCCCTCGTCGGCGCCGACATGGGGCTCGCGCATGTCAACAAGAAGGGCTCGCGCAAGGGTCACCTCTTCATCGCGATCGACCCGGCGATCTTCGGCGACACTGCCGCCTTCAAGAGCGCGGTCAGCGCCCGAATCGACGAGATCAAGCGCTCGAAGCCGGCGCCCGGCATGGGCGAGATTCGCGTGCCCGGCGAAGGCAGCTACGCCAGGCGCGCCGAGAACCTGGCGAGCGGCACGGTCGAGATCGACGGGGTGTGCTGGGAGGACGGCTTGAAGATGGGCCGTACGCTCGGCGTCGAGTTACCGGTGGTCCCTTAGGCGGAGACTCAGCGCTCGCCTACGACCGCGTCGCGCACGAGCCGCTGGAACATGTGGACGTGGTGCTCGCTCCACTCGGGCTTCTCGCGGTTCACGACGAAGCGCCCCTGGACATAGCCGCGCGAGCGCAGGCCCCTCTGCACGGACTCGTAGAGCGCCGTGTCCTCGGGGATGAGCACGTCGCAGGTGTAGTCGATCATGGCCCGCTCGGCCTCGTTCGGCACGCTGTCCTCGAGAAAGAAATCCCAGCGCTGGATGCTCCGCTCCGCATCGACCGGCGCCATCTGGAACACCGCGAGATTGTTCCGCCCGGGCGTGATGAAGAAGGCCGTATTGGGCCAAAGCCAGGTGTAAATCGCGTCCTTCACGGGATCGTTCGCCGCCACGCGGTACGCCTCGTTCTCGCCCTTCGTGTTGGCCATGGCGTGGCTGGTCGTGAGTTCGTCCTCCCACACGCGGAAGGTCGAATAGTCGAGAAGGTCGACCAAGGCCGGGTGCGCCGAGGCCACGTGGTAGGATTCGAGATCGTTGTCGACGAGCGCCTTCCAGTTCGCGGCCGTCTCGACCTCGACCGTGTGCGCAAGTTTGAGCGCGCCGAGGCCCTGACAATGCTTCGCCATGTCCTTGCCCATGGCGCGCGCGATATCGGCGAGCGGCCGCGTCTCCGGATCGAGATTGACGAAGACGAGACCTGCCAGAACCTCGACCTTGACCGGCTTGAGGCCGGCCGCGATCCGGTCGAAGTCGCACACGCCCTCGATGCCGCGCCCGCCTTTGAAGGCGCCGTCGGTCTCGTAAGACCAGTTGTGGTAGGGGCACACGATGACAGTCTTCCGCCCCTTGCCTTCGAGAAGGCGGTGCGCGCGGTGACTGCACACGTTGTAGAAGGCGCGGAGGACCCCGTCGCGCCCGCGGACGACGATCACCTCCTGGTCGACCACGCGGGTGGTGAGGTAGCTGCCGGGCGTCTCGACGTCACCCGCCCATCCCGCATACCACCACTGACGATAAAAGATACGCTCCTTCTCCCGCTCGAAGACCCCCTCGTCCCAGTACCAGCGCGACGGAAGGGTGTGCGAGCGCTCGGCGTCCGAGGCGAAGCGTCCGGGATCGAAGGATGTCTTCATGTCACGGGCTCCAGGGCTTCTCGCTGCCGACGCCGGCCGTCAACGAAACGAAAGACGGGCCCCATCCTTCGACACGCTCGGGATGAGGCCCTCATGCTGAGCGTGTCGAAGCATGACGGCCAGGATCAGCGCCATCTCTTGCCGGGCCAAGCGTGAGCTTGGCTTTAGCGACTAACAAGGTCAATTCCAGCGACAGGAAGCGAGCGCGAAGCGTCTATTTGCGCCAGCTATGCCGCGGCGTGTAGCCGAGGACCCGTCTCGCCTTCTCGAAAGAGAACAGGGTCTCGAACTCGCCGAGCGTCCCCCGGATGGGCGTGCCGGGGAAGATCTCGGCCATGAGGTCACGGCTGGGGCGCGTCATCACCGTGTCGGCCGCAGCGATGATGAAGTGGTCAGCACCCGTGAAGGAGGATTCGAGAGCGAGCCGGCAGGCGCGCGCGACGTCGCGGCCGTCGACGTAGTTCCAGAGGCTGTATTTCCTCTCATGCGCGTCGTCCCAATGGTCAGCGAAGCCCGGGAAGTCCGCCTCGTCCCGGATGAAGCAGAAACGCAACCCAACGAACGTCGTGCCCGGATTCCAGCGGTGCATCTGGCGCGCCATCTCCTCGCACAGGACCTTCGAGAGCGCGTAGTTGGTCTCGGCGCGCGTCGGATGCTCTTCCGTGATGGGCACGAAGTCCGGCGGGTTGCGGAACGGCACGCCGGCCGTCGTTTCGCTCGAGGCCCAGACGACGCGCGGGAGGCCCAGGAGCGTCGCCGCGCTGAAGATGTTGTAGGTCGTCGTGACGTTGGTCTCGAAGGTCACGGATTCCGGCACGAGGCCCGTGTCCGGAATGGCCGCAAGATGGACGACCGCGTCCGCCGCACGGAACGGCCGCCGCCGGTCCATGATGCCGGCCGCGACGCGGAGGGCCTCGACGGCCTCGCCGAACTTCGAGAGATCGACCTTGAAATGGGGACAGAGCGGCTCGGCTGGCAGGACCTGGTCGACGTTGACGACCGCATAGCCGTGGCCGAGCAACTCGCGGATGACCGCCTGTCCCGCCTTCCCGCTCCCGCCCGTGACGACGATGTTTTTCAAGGATTGGTCTCTTCTCGCGCGAGAGCGGTGACTTGACGATGGTGGGCCCGGCAGGACTCGAACCTGCGACTACACCGTTATGAGCGGCGCGTTCTACCAACTGAACTACGGGCCCCGCTGGCATAAGAGCGTGCCGCTCGCCGCCCGGTCAAGCGGAGGGCGACGTCGGCATCGGGCCACACGCCCGAGATCACACCTGCTGGATGGCCGAGAGGAGCCAGCGGCCGCCGCGGCTCCGCATGAAGGTCCACACCTCGCTGGCCTCGCTCGCGCGCTCCCGGTCGCCCTCGACCACGCGGCCGCTCGCCGTATCGAGGGTGTAGTCGCGGGCACTCCAGCGCATGGCGACCGACGCGTAATCCGTTTCGTCCTCGCTCCAGCATTCGGAGAGATCGCCCTGGAGGAGCTTCACCTCCTCGACCTTGTTCTCGACCCCGCGGCTCACATTGGCGGCGAGCTGCTCCGAGAAGTAGGAGAGCATCTCCGGCGTCACGACGCGCCGGAGAGCGGCCACGTCGCCCGCGGTCCAGCCGGCCTGGACGGCGCCCAAGAGCCGCTCGAATTCGTCGAAATCCTGCTTCTTGAGCTCGGGCGCGCCCTCGCCCGCGGAGGACGGCCCGCCAAGCTGCGCTGGCTCATACGCGCGCTGCATCGGCGAAGGATCGGCGCCGTTGCCGCGGGCCAAATGCGCCGGCTCGTAGATACGGCGCACGGTGCCCTCGCCCCGACCGTCCGCGCTCGCGGCACCGCCGGCATAGGCTGGCTCCTGCCGCCCGCGGAGGAGGCGATATCCCAAGTAGAGAAGGCCGCCGATGAGCGCCAATTGAAGAAGAAGCCCCATGCCGCCGGCGAAGCCGCCGAGGCCCGCGCCGAAGCCGTGGCCGAAGAGCATGCCCGCGATGCCGGCGCCGACGAAGCCGCCCAAGAAGCCGGTCATGAAGGGATGGCGCTGGGCGAAAGAAGGTTGGAGGGGCGCCGGGCTCGCCGGGTTCTGGGGAGCGACCGACGGGCTCGTCGCCGGCTTCTGCGTGGGCTGGGCCGGCGTCACCGAGCGCTCGATGGGTTTCGATGCCGGCGCCGTCGGCGTCGCGGGCGCGCTCTGGTAGGTGCGCCCGCCGCGGCTGCCCATGCTCTTGCCGCCACCGGCGCGCGCCTCGGCGAGGACAGGCGCCAGCACGATGGCCAGGCCCAGCGCCGCCACGGTCAAGTTCGAGACGATCGACATCCACCGCATCACTTCACCTTGGGTTGACAATGACCCGTCGGTCGTCGGCCCAGCGCCGATGCCGTACGGAACCCCCGATCGTTAATGTCGTGAGGTGCCACGATCGGTTCAAGGCCGCGAGGGCCCCGCACACCGGGCAGCGACGGATGACAGCCGCCGCCTGGCCCGGCAGACGAAAAAGGGGCGCCCATCCGCGCCCCTTTTCCCAAGCCCTTATGCAAGCCGCCTCAGGTGTCGAGGAAGCTCCTCAGCTTCCGCGAGCGGCTCGGATGCTTCAGCTTCCGGAGCGCCTTGGCCTCGATCTGGCGGATGCGCTCGCGCGTGACCGAGAACTGCTGGCCCACTTCCTCGAGCGTGTGGTCGGTGTTCATGCCGATGCCGAAGCGCATGCGCAGCACGCGCTCCTCGCGCGGCGTCAAGGTCGCGAGCACGCGCGTCGTCGATTCGCGCAAGTTCGAGTGGATCGCGGCATCGAGCGGCTGGACCGCGTTCTTGTCCTCGATGAAGTCGCCCAAATGGCTGTCCTCCTCGTCCCCGATGGGGGTCTCGAGGCTGATCGGCTCCTTGGCGATCTTCAAGACCTTGCGCACCTTCTCGAGCGGCATGTTGAGCTTCTCGGCCAGCTCCTCGGGCGTCGGCTCCCGGCCGATCTCGTGGAGCGCCTGGCGCGAGGTGCGCACGAGCTTGTTGATGGTCTCGATCATGTGCACGGGGATACGGATGGTGCGCGCTTGGTCGGCGATCGAGCGCGTGATGGCCTGCCGGATCCACCATGTCGCGTAGGTCGAGAACTTGTAGCCGCGGCGGTACTCGAACTTGTCGACCGCTTTCATGAGGCCGATGTTGCCTTCCTGGATGAGGTCGAGGAACTGCAGGCCGCGGTTCGTGTATTTCTTCGCGATCGAAATGACCAAGCGCAGATTGGCCTCGATCATCTCCTTCTTGGCCTGGTTCGATTCCCGGTCGCCCTGCTGCACGGTCGTGACCATGCGCTTGTATTCGGCGACGGGCAGCTTGGTGAGCTCGGCGACCGCGAAGATGTTATCGCGGAGCTCGCGGACGTCGTCCTTGTACTTGCCGACGACGTTCTTCCAGCCGCGGGTCGTGAGGCGCGAGACGCGCCGAATCCAGTTGGGATCGGTCTCCGTTCCCGTGTAGTGGGTGAGGAAATCCTCGCGCTTCACACCGCCGCGCTCGGCCAGGCGGAGGAGCTGCCCCTCCAGGCCGAGCAAGCGCCGGTTCACCCCGTAGAGCTGGTCGACCAGCTCCTCGATGCGATTGTTGCTCAACTTGATCTGGCGCACCTTCTCCATGAGGTCGTGGCGCGTGCGCCGGTATTTCTTCTCGTCCGGCCCCTCGAAATCCTTGCCCTTGCGGATGAGCTCCATGCGCTCGTCCTGGAGCTTCACGTATTTCTTGTGGGCGCGCGCGATCAGGTCGAGCTGCTTCAAGACGCCAGGCAGAAGATTGGCCTCGATCGCGGCGAGCGAGAGGTTCGCCTCGTCTTCCTCGCCTTCCTCGCCAGGCTCCGTCGCCTCTCCTTCGGCTGGAGGATCGCTTGCTTCGCCATCGGCCTTGGGCGGTGCGGCTTTCGCCACCGGCGGCTTCGCGGCGATCACCGGTTTCGCGACCACGAGCTTCGCCGGCGCCGCGGCGGGAGCCACCTTCGCGGCGTCGCCATTCGCACCCTCGAGCCCCGGCGGGCGCGCCGACATGTCGACCACGGGGCCGCCCATCGTCGCATCGAGATCGATGATGTCGCGCAGCAGAAGCTTTTGCTCAAGAAGCAATTCGCGCCACCCGACGATCGCGTCGAAGGTCAGCGGACATTCGCAGACGGCGTTGATCATCTTCTCGCGGCCGGCTTCGATGCGCTTCGCGATCTCGATCTCGCCCTCGCGCGAGAGAAGCTCGACGCTGCCCATTTCGCGGAGATACATGCGCACCGGATCGTCGGTCCGGGTAAGCTCCTCCTCGCCGACATTGCCGACGGGCGCCTCTTCCTCTTCTTCCGCCTCCTCGTCGGCCGCCGCGGCGGGAGCGGGCGTCTCGCTTTCCTCGCTCTCCTCGTTCTCGACGACGTTGATGCCCATCTCCGAGAGCATGGCGAGGGTGTCCTCGATCTGCTCGGAGGAGAACTTCTCCGCCGGAAGCACCGCGTTCAGCTCGTCATAGGTGACGTAGCCACGGTCCCGTCCGCGGCCGATCATCTTCTTGACCGCCGCGTTCATGGAGTCCATGAGCGGGCTTTCGCCCTCGCGGATCTCCGCCTCTTCCTCAACGTTTGCCGGTTTCGTCGCCATTTTCCGTCCCAACTTTCCCCCTCATGGCCGGCCCCGAAAGGCCGGTCCACTGCCTCCGCGCTCTACGAGTGCGTGTTTCCCGCGGGTACCGGCAGGTCGTCCCTGCCCTCCGCGCGTTCGTCAAACTCGCCATACTGCCGCTTCTTCGCGACAAAACGCGCCCATCGCTCCGGTGTCAGATCGTCACCGAGCGCCTGGGCGTCCACAGATATCTCCGTATGAGCCTCGCGCCGCCAGAACCGCGCCCACGCCTCAAGCCATTCCTCGCGCCGCTCGACGAAGCCCTTCTCCGGACCCGCGAACGGTGCCGCTTCGTAAACGTCCCGGCTCAACACACGGTCGAGCAAGCCCGAAAAACCCTGTTCCCTGAGGTGGATTTGCAGGGTCGCCGTGTCAAGGCCCACGGCCCCCACAATCGCCTGCCTCAACCGGTCGAGCTCTGCCCAGCCAAAGGTCCGCGCGCCCAAAGGCTCCCCCAGCTCGTCCAGGAGCTCGGGCTGCCGGACGAGCGCCGCCAGAAAGGCCATTTCGAAGCGCTGGATCAGCCGGTCGACGTCGCCCTGACTGGTGAGCCCGGTCGGTCTTGCCTGCGCCGGCCGCGCCTGCCCTGGCCCCGTCGCCCGGGCCCGCCCAACCCAGCCCTGGCCTTTCTGGGCCTTCCGGCGGCCAAAAGCCTCCTCCAGCCGGCCTTCCATCTCGTCGAGGTAGTAGCGCTGGACGCTCCGTTCGGCGATCCGGTTAACGCGTTCGAGGACGAGGCGCCTGATCTCCGCCCGCCGTTCGGGCGTATCGGCGGGGCGCCCGGCGGTCTCCATGTCCCAGATCACGTCTTTCAACGGCCGCGCCCGCTCGAGGACACGCTCCATCTGGGGGGCTCCCGAGGCGCGGATGAGGCTGTCCGGGTCTTCCCCCGGCGGGAGAGAAGCGAAGCGGAGCGAGCAGCCCGGCCGGAGGATCGGCAGAGCGCGGTCGGCAGCCCGGTTCATGGCGCGCCGCCCGGCCTCGTCGCCATCGAAACAAAGCACTGGCTCCGGCGCCAAACGCCACAAGAGCTCGATCTGCGCCTCGGTCAAGGCCGTGCCGAGGGGCGCGACGGCATGGGAGATACCGGCCTGATGGAGCGCGATCACGTCCATGTAGCCTTCGGCCACGACGATCTCCCGCTTCGCGCGGGCCGCTTCGCGGGCCTGGGCGAGGCCGAACAACACGGCCCCTTTCCGGAAGAGGGGCGTCTCGGGCGAGTTGAGGTATTTCGGCTGTCCGTCGCCCATGACGCGCCCGCCGAAGGCGATGATTCGTCCCCGCGCGTCCGAGATAGGGAAGAGAATGCGTCCCCGGAAATAATCGTAGCTGTCGCCGCCCCCTTCGGGCCGGCGCAAAAGTCCCGCTTCGATGGCGAGGCTCTCCTCGACCTTCTGCTGGGCGAGCGCACCTTTGAGCGCGTGGCGCGAATCGGGGGCATAGCCCAGGCGGAAGCGCGTGATCGTCTCGTCCGTAAGGCCGCGTCCGCGCAGATAATCCCGCGCCTCGCGTCCCGCGCGGTCCTTGAGCTGTTTCTCATACCAAACGCAGGCCGCCTCGAGCACGGTCCCGAGCGTCTGTTGACGGACCGCCCGCTCGCGCTCCGCGGGCGAAGTCTCTGGCACCTGCAGCCCTGCCTGCTCCGCCAAGCGCTCGACTGCCTCGGGGAAGGAAAGGCCCTCGGTGCGCATCACGAAGCCGATGACGTCGCCATGCGCTCCGCAGCCGAAACAATGGAAGAAACCCTTGTCCTCATTGAGGGTGAAGGACGGCGTCTTCTCGTTGTGGAAGGGGCAGAGGCCGACATGCTCGCGGCCGCGCCTCTGGAGGCGCACGCGCCGGCCCACCGTCTCGGCCAGGGCGACTCGCGCGCGAATCTCGTCGAGGAACTGCGGAGGAAACATCCGATCGTCCGTCCCGTCGGCGCCCCGATCTCCCGCCGGGACGTCCGCCGATGAACGTCCCCAGCGCCCCACCGCGCGATGTTTACTTTGCGAGCTGCTGTTTGACGACCGCGCTCGCTTTTGCCATGTCGATCTGGCCCGCGTAGCGTTCCTTGAGAACCGCCATCACGCGCCCCATGTCCTTGATGTTCCCAGCGCCCAATTCACCGATCAGACCGGCGACAGCCGCGCTCACCTCCGCCTCGCCGAGCTGCTTCGGCAGGAAGCGCTCGATGATGGCGATCTCGCCTTCCTCCTGCGCGACGAGGTCCGCGCGGCCCCCCTTCGTGTACATCTCGATCGACTCGCGGCGCTGCTTGATCATGGTCTGAAGCATCTGGAGGACTTCCTCCTCGCCGATGCCATCCTTGTTGCCGCGTCCGCGCGCCGCGATGTCGCGGTCCTTGAGGGCCGCCAGGATGAGGCGCAGCGTTGAGATCGCGCGCTGATCCTTAGCCTTCAACGACTCTTTGAGTTCTTCGCTGAAGCGAGTGCGAAGCATGCAGGGAGACTGGCACCGAGCGAACGGAAGTTGATGAAGGTAGTGGAAAATCCCCCGGTGCGCAATCCCCGAAATGAAATCAAGCATATGAAAACATTACTATTTTCGGCTGCGGCACAGCTTGACGGCGGCACGGGTTTTGCTTATCAAGAGGCTCGCGTCGATCAAATCAACGCCCGACCGCCGACCACCTTTCCACGCAAGGGCCGACCGAGCGGCCTTGGCGAACATCGTGCGCGGGTGCGTTTCGCTCGAAGGACCGATCATCGATGGCCGAGTCCACCCATCCCACGCCGCCCGAAGGCAAAGCGGCGGCGCGCATTGTGCCGCCTGGAGCCACGGCCGCGCTTGTCCTGGCGGACGGCACGACCTATTGGGGACAAGGACTTGGCGCTGTCGGGACGACTGTCGGGGAGGTGTGCTTCAACACCTCGATCACAGGCTACCAGGAAATCCTGACCGATCCCTCCTACGCCGGCCAGATCATCACCTTCACCTTCCCCCATATCGGCAATGTCGGCGCCAACCCCGACGATCACGAGACGGCGACGCCGGCCGCGCGCGGCCTCGTGCTCCGCGCCGACATCACCCAGCCCTCGAACTTTCGCGCGCGCCAGCATCTCGACGCGTGGCTCAAGTCGATGAACCTCATCGGCATCGCTGGCATCGACACGCGCAGCCTCACGCGGCGCATCCGGGATCTCGGCGCCCCCAACGGCGCCCTCTCGCACGTCGAGAGCGGCACGCCCGACATCGCCTCGCTCCGGGCGGAGGCGGCCGCGTGGGGCGGCCTCGAAGGCGTCGACCTCGCGATCGAGGTCACCTGCCGGCAGACTTACGAGTGGCAGGAGACGCGCTGGGCTCCCGGCAAGGGCTATGGCCAGCTGGGCGCGCCGCGCTTTCACGTCGTCGCCGTCGATTACGGGGCGAAGCGCAACATTCTCCGCTCGCTTGCAAGCTGCGGCTGCCGTGTCACGGTCGTGCCGGCCACCGCGACGGCCGAGGAGATCCTCGCGCGCAAGCCTGACGGCGTGTTCCTCTCGAACGGGCCGGCCGATCCCGCAGCCACGGGCGTCTATGCCATTCCCACTATCCGCGCCCTCCTGGCATCGGGCGTGCCAATCTTTGGTATCTGCCTCGGCCATCAGATCCTGGCCCTCGCGCTCGGCGGCCGCACGGCCAAGATGCACCACGGTCACAGGGGCGCCAATCACCCGGTGAAGGATCTTGCGACCGGGCGTGTCGAGATCACCAGCCAGAATCACGGCTTCATGGTGGTTCCGGAATCGCTTCCGACCGACGTCGAAGTGACCCACGTCTCGCTCTTCGACGGCACGAACGAGGGCATCCGGCACAAGACGAAGCCGGTGTTCAGCGTGCAGTACCATCCCGAGGCCTCGCCCGGACCGCACGACAGCCACTACCTCTTCGAGCGGTTCGCCAGCCTCATGGACGCCCATGCCTAAGCGGACGGACATCCGATCGATCATGATCATCGGCGCCGGGCCGATCGTCATCGGCCAGGCCTGCGAGTTCGACTATTCCGGCACGCAGGCGGTGAAGGCGCTGAAGGACGAGGGCTACCGGGTCGTGCTCGTCAACTCGAACCCGGCGACGATCATGACCGACCCGGGTCTCGCGGACGCGACCTATGTCGAGCCGATCACGCCCGACATCGTCGAGCGCATCATCGAGCGCGAGCGCCCCGATGCCCTGCTCTCGACGATGGGCGGCCAGACCGCCCTCAACACCGCGATGGCGCTCGCCCAGCGCGGGAGCCTCGAACGCTACGGCGTCGAGCTCATCGGCGCCAACCGCGACGCAATCGCCCGCGCCGAAGACCGGCAGCTCTTCCGGGAAACGATGGCCAAGGTCGGCCTCGTCAGCCCGCGCGGACGGCTCGTCGGCACGATCGACGAGGCGTTGGCCGCCCTCGACGAGGTGGGCTTGCCCGCCATCATCCGCCCCTCCTACACCCTCGGCGGCACGGGCGGCGGCATCGCCTACAACCAGGACGAGTTCCGCGACATCGTCCGCGGCGGGCTCGCAGCCTCGCCCGTCCAACAGGTCCTCATCGAGGAATCGGTGCTCGGCTGGAAGGAATTCGAGCTCGAGGTGGTGCGCGACCGCAAGGACAACTGCATCATCGTGTGCTCGATCGAGAACATCGATCCCATGGGCATCCACACGGGCGACAGTGTCACCGTGGCGCCCGCTCTCACCCTCACGGACAAGGAATACCAGGTGATGCGCGATGCGGCGATCACCTGCCTCCGCGCGATCGGGGTCGACACGGGGGGCTCGAACGTGCAGTTCGCCGTCAACCCGGCCGACGGGCGGCTCGTCATCATCGAGATGAACCCGCGCGTCTCGCGCTCCTCGGCGCTCGCCTCCAAGGCCACGGGATTTCCCATCGCCAAGGTCGCGGCCAAGCTCGCGGTCGGCTACACGCTCGACGAGCTCACGAACGACATCACCGGCGTGACGCCGGCCTCCTTCGAGCCCACGATCGACTACGTCGTCACCAAGATGCCGCGCTTCACCTTCGAGAAGTTCGCGGGCGCCGAGCCGCTCCTCACGACGGCCATGAAGTCCGTCGGCGAGGCCATGGCCATCGGCCGAACCTTCGCCGAATCCCTCCAGAAAGCCCTGCGCTCCATGGAGACGGGCCTTACCGGCCTCAATGACGTCGCGATCCAGGGGACGGAGGCGGCGGACCGTCGCGACGCGATCCGCGCCGCGCTTGCGCGCCCGGCCCCCGATCGCCTTCTCGTGATCGCCCAGGCCTTCCGCGAGGGGTTCACGATCGACGAGGTCGCGGCGATCTGCAAATACGACCGCTGGTTCCTCGAGCAGATCGATGCGATCCAGCGGGTCGAGCAGGCACTTCGCATGGGCGGTCTGCCGAAATCGCGCGACGCGCTCTTGCGCTTGAAAAAGCTCGGCTTCTCCGACGCGCGGCTCGCCGAGCTCACGGGCCTCTCGGAGAGCGAGGTCGCGACACGAAGACGCGAGGCCCAGGTCCGGCCGAGCTTCAAGCGCATCGATACCTGCGCCGCCGAGTTCCCCTCGCAAACGCCCTACATGTATTCGGCCTACGAAGGCGACGGGATCGTGCCGGGCGAATGCGAGTCGGAGCCCACCGCGCGCGAGAAGATCATCATCCTCGGCGGCGGGCCCAACCGCATCGGCCAGGGCATCGAATTCGACTATTGCTGCGTCCACGCGGTCTACGCGCTCGGCGAGGCCGGCTACGAGACGATCATGGTCAACTGCAATCCGGAGACCGTGTCGACGGACTACGACACGTCGGACCGTCTCTACTTCGAACCTCTCACGCCCGAGGACGTGATCGAACTCGTGCGCACGGAGCAGCAGAACGGCACGGTGCGCGGGGTCATCGTGCAATTCGGCGGCCAGACTCCCTTGAAGCTTGCGCACGCGCTCGCAGAGGCCAACATCCCGATTCTTGGCACCTCGCCCGACGCCATCGACTTGGCCGAAGACCGCGCCCGGTTCCAGGCCCTGCTCCACACGCTGAATTTG
The DNA here is from genome assembly GCA_046349515.1 of Alphaproteobacteria bacterium. Taxonomy (GTDB): domain Bacteria; phylum Pseudomonadota; class Alphaproteobacteria; order CADEGL01; family CADEGL01; genus JBGPGW01. The sequence continues at coordinate 150,436 of JAXMCE010000004.1, forward strand.
CGCCAGCCTGCGGGCGGAATCGCGACAAGTGTCGAAGAGGCCGAGGCGGTCGTCGCGCGCCTCGGCTACCCGGTCGTCATCCGGCCGTCCTACGTGCTCGGGGGGCGCGCGATGGAGATCGTGCACGAGCGGGCCGCTCTCGACCGATACATGCGCGAAGCCGTGCGCGTCTCCGGCGAGAACCCGGTGCTCATCGATTCCTACCTTCAGGACGCGATTGAAGTCGATGTCGACGCGCTCGCCGACGGCGAAGCGGTGTTCGTCGCTGGCATCATGGAACATATCGAGGAAGCGGGAATCCATTCGGGCGATTCGGCCTGCTCGTTGCCGCCTTACTCCCTCCCCTCCACGATCGTCGATGAGATCAAGCGGCAGACCTCGCTTCTCGCCAAGGGCTTGAGCGTCATCGGCCTCATGAACGTCCAGTTCGCCGTCAAGGACGGCACGGTCTACGTGCTGGAGGTGAACCCGCGGGCAAGCCGAACGGTTCCGTTCGTCGCGAAGGCCACTGGCCTGCCGATCGCCAAGATCGCCGCGCGCCTCATGGCGGGCGAGAAGCTGTCGAAATTCCAGCTCGCCATCGAATCGACCCGGTCCCACGTGGCGGTGAAGGAGGCCGTGTTCCCCTTCGCGCGCTTCCCGGGCGTCGATGTGCTCTTGGGGCCCGAGATGAAGTCGACCGGCGAAGTCATGGGCATCGACACCGATTTCGGACGCGCCTATGCCAAGTCGCAGATCGGCGCGAGCAACGTGCTGCCGATCGAGGGCACGGTGTTCATCTCGGTGCGCGACCGCGACAAGCCCGCCGTCGTCGATATCGGGCGCCGGATCGCCGCCCTCGGCTTCAAGATCGTGGCGACGCGCGGCACGGCCGATGTCTTGCGGGGCGCCGGACTCGACGTCGAAGTCGTCAACAAAGTTCTCGAAGGTCGGCCCCATATTGTCGATTCGATGAAGAGCGGCCGGGTCCAATTGGTTTTCAACACGACGGACGGCGCGCGCGCGATCACCGACAGCTACAGCCTCCGGCAAACGGCGCTCTTGAACGGCATTGCCTATTCGACGACCATGGCCGGCGCCGCCGCGACCGTTCAGGCCATCGCTGCGCTCAAGGCCGGCAAGCTTGATGTCGCGCCGCTTCAGTCTTACTTTAAGGCGTCGTTCTGACTTTTACCGAAGGCTGAGCCATGGTCGGCCGGGGCGTGCGATATGCCCCGCGCCCGACACCATCGTTACCCGATCGGAAACAACGAGTGTGACCGCCGATGGAACGAGTTCCGATGACTGCAAACGGGTTCACCCGTCTTCAGGAGGAGTTGAAGAGGCTGAAGAGCGTCGAGCGCCCGCGCGTGCTCAAGGCGCTCGAAGAAGCGCGCGCCCACGGCGATCTGTCGGAGAACGCCGAGTACGAAGCGGCCCGGCACGAGCAGGGCTTGATCGAGGGACGGATCAGCGAACTCGAGACGAAGACTCGCAACGCCCAAGTCATCGACGTGACCAAGCTGTCGGGCGATGACGTGAAATTCGGCGCGACCGTCCAGCTGCAGGACGTCGATGGCAACGCCAAGGTCACCTACCAGGTCGTCGGCGCGGACGAGGCCGACATCAAGGCTGGCCTTCTCTCGGTGACCTCTCCCTTGGGCCGCGCGCTCATCGGCAAGAGCGAAGGCGCCCTGCTCGAGGTCTCGGCTCCGGGCGGCGTCAAAACCTATGAGCTCCTCAAGGTCGAGTACAAATAGGTTTGCACGCCTCCACGCAACCGCGGCCCTTTCACCGGTGCGAACGTCGTCTTGGGTGGTCATGCCCGTGAAGATTTGGGGCATGACCGTCGGCCACGCCGGATTCGAGAGCCAGGCGCTGGGTCTCGCGGAGGCGTTGGGAGGGGACGTCACATTGAAGCGCGTCGAGCCCCGGTTTCCTTGGGCCTATGTTCCGCCGGGCTTGGCGCTCCCGTCACCAATCGCGACAGTCGCGGACAGCGACCGGCTCGAGCCACCCTGGCCCGATGTTCTCATCAGTTGCGGCCGGCGCGTCGTGGGACTGGCTCTGGCCATCAAGCGTGACTCGGCAGGCAGGACACTCGCCGTTCACATCCAGGATCCGCTCGTCAACCCGCGGCGCTTCGATCTCGTCGTGGCCCCCGCCCATGACGGGGTCCGCGGCGACAACGTGGTCGTCACGCGCGGCGCCATCCACCGCGTCACGCGAGAAAAGCTCGCGACCGCCGCAACGGAATTCGGCCCCTCGCTCGCCCACCTGCCGCGCCCGCTCATCGCGGTGCTCATCGGCGGATCGAATCGCCGTTACCGGATGACGTCGGCCGCGATCCAGGCCCTCGGCGATTCACTCGTCTCTCTCACCGATCGTCACGGCGCGGGCCTCGCGATCACCGCCTCGCGGCGGACCGGGCCGGAGCATCTCGCCGCATTGCGCGGGAAGCTCGCCGGTCGGCCCGCCGTCTTTTGGGACGGCACCGGTGCCAATCCGTATTTCGGCTACCTCGCCCTGGCCGACGCGATCGTCGTCACGGAGGATTCCGTTTCGATGACGTCCGAAGCCGCCGCGACCGGCAAGCCTGTTTATGTCGCCGCTTTGGAGGGCGGGGGTCCGCGCTTTGCCCGCTTCCATGCGGCGCTGCGCGAGGCCGGCGTCACTCGCCCGTTGGATGGGACATTCGCGCGCTGGAGCTACGAGCCGATCGATGACACGGCGGCGGCCGTCCGGGAGATCCGCCGCCTCTTGGCGCAGCGAAACGGCCGCTGACGGCGATCCCGAGCCGCCTCCGCACCAGACCGACGTCTTCTCACGCCGATGTCTTGAGGCGCTGAGGCGGCAGCCGCACCGTAACCGTCGTTCCGCGCCCCCGCGCCGTTTCGATGTCGAGCACACCGCCCAAAAGGCGCACGAGCGATTCGGCAATCGAGAGGCCGAGACCCGATCCCGTGAACCGGCGCGCGGTCGAGTCGTCCAATTGCCGGAACGGTTCGAGCGCCGCCGGCACCTCATCGGGCTCCATGCCGATGCCCGTGTCTTTCACCACGACCGCCGGTTGTCCGTCGGGATCGATCATGGCGCGGACCGTGACGCGCCCGCCGGACGGCGTGAATTTGATGGCATTGGACGTGAGATTCAGCAGGATCTGGCGGCACGCGCGCGGATCGGCCTCGATCCACAAGGGAGCGCTGCCGCCGTCAATCGACAGTGCCACGCCCTTGCCCGCAGCGGTCGAATCGAGGGTGTCGAACACGCTCCGGACGATCGCCGTGACGTCGACGCGCTCGTCGCGGAGCTCGAAGCGTCCGGCCGCGATCTTCGAGAGATCGAGGATGTCGGAGACGATTTGGAGAAGATGGCGGCCACTTTCGCCGATCCGCTTCGCGGCATCCACGTGGCGATCGATCGCATCCGGGCCATAGACGTTCTGCTCGATGAGCTCGGCAAAGCCGAGGATGGCGTTGAGCGGCGTCCGCAGCTCATGGCTCATATTGGCAAGAAAAGTGTCCTTCATGCGGTCGGCGGCATCGGCGTTCTGCTTGGCGGATGACAATTCGCGTTCGATCGCCTTGCGTTGGGTGATATCCACCGCGACCGTGACGATGTGGCTCACATGTCCTCGCGAATCCTTGAGCGGGACTTTCGTCGTGAGCCAGGAGCGCATTACTCCCGCGGCGTCCGCATAAGACTCCTCGATGGAATCCACCGGCTCACCCGTCGCGATCACCTGCTGGTCGATCCCGCGCGTATAGGCGCCATAGCTGTGCCCGAGGAGCTCGTCCGCGGTCCGGCCGACCGCGCGCCCGCTCGTCGTGCCGTACAGGCGCGCCTGGTAGGCGTTCATGAAGACGTAGCGGCTGGCGAGATCCTTGCAATTGATGATCGCCGGCACCGCGTCGATCACGGCCTGGAGCGTCTCGAGATCGGCTGTCCGGCGATCGCGAGGCTTTCGCCCAAACCAAACGTGGCACAGGGCGGCACCCACGGAAGCGCCCCCGAGCGACGCCAGGACAATCCAGACCCAGACCCCCACCGCACGACCTCGCCATCGGAGAAGCGGCCCGCCTACAGTAACGGAAAGTCGCCCAGCCGACCAACGGCCCTACGGAAGCCTCCGATGACCATCGGCTGCCGGCTCACCGCGGGCCACGGGAGCGCGGGGTCGCGTTCGCATCACAATCGCTCCGCCGGTAGCCCATCCGTGCCATGGGTGATAGTCTGCGCCGGGCCTTTGCCCGCCGGTGAATGAACAGCGGCGTTTCGGAACCCGATGTCCGCACTGAATCTCGAACGTCTGAGGCACGCGGAGCTTGTGAGCGAGCCGTTTTGCTTCGTCATCGTGCCGGGTTTCATCCGGCCGGAGGCGCTGGCCGCGATCAACCGCGACTACCCGGCGATGAGTCGCGCCGGCAGCTTTCCTGTCTCGACACTCCGTTACGGCCCCGCCTTCGCGTCCCTCATCGACGAGCTGCAGGGTCCGGCCATGCGGAGCGCGATCGAAGAAGCGTTCGGCATCGACCTCGAGGGCCGGCCGACCATGGTGACCGTCCGCGGCCGATGCCGCTCCCGCGACGGAGCGATCCACACCGATTCGGTGACGAAGATCATCACGGTGCTCATCTATATGAATGGCGGCTGGGAGGCGCCCGGCGGACGCCTGAGGATGCTGCGCTCGGGAACCGACATCGAAGATTTCGTTGCCGAAGTGCCGCCGGTCGAAGGCACGCTTCTCGCCTTCCGGCGAAGCGATAACTCCTTCCATGGCCACAAGCCCTTCGAGGGAGAACGGCGCTCGATCCAGCTCAACTGGGTGACGAGCGGGGATGTCGTGCGGAAGGAACTCGCGCGCCACCGCCTTTCGGCCTTCGTCAAGACGATCAATCCTTTCGCCTGACCTATGGCTCTTCGGATCGAGACGTTCAGCAACGCCAAGGGCGGCAACTGTTTCTTCAAGGCGATCGGCCATCCGGCGGTGCGGGATGACGCCGAGCGCCTGTTGGCATCGCTGGCCTCCGCTTCGTCGGTGGCTCTCTACGACCCCTTCGGTTTTGCCGAGGGGTTCGCCGAGCTCTTTCCGCTCGGCCGGATCGCCATCGATGCCGTCTATGTGCAGGATGTCGAACGCGTCGGACGTCCGGTCTTGGGGCGCAACGCCCAACCGGTGACGGATCTTGGCGCGAGCAAGGCGCAGGCGCTTTTCCTCGTCGCCTTCGATGCCCAGCGCGGGCTCGACCACGTCCGGCACCTCATTCCCTCCGGGATGGGCATCCACACGCTCGACGCCATGCGCATTCCGGACGACGCGCTCACCAACCCCAAGCGCTACCTCGATCCGATCAACTTCGCGACGAACTTTGCCTTTTTCCGAGACGAGGGCGGCCACCACACGCGCCTTGTCACGGCCAACTACTGGGCCGGCTACGGAGCGCGGAATGTCGAGCTGTGGCTCCATCTTTTCGATGGAGACGGGCGGGCGCTGGCCAGCTGGCGCGAATCCCCGGGCGCACATGCCGGCAGCGCCGTCGTCCTCGACAGTCGAGAGATCCGCGCGCGACTCGGGCTCGGGCCTTTCACGGGCCAACTCTTCATCCATGTGATCGGCGCCGCCGGGCACGACGTCGTCAAGTACGCGCTCGACACCTACGGTGACGACCCGCGGGTCCTCTCGTGCACGCACGATGCCAATGCCTGGCCCGCGGATCTCTATGCGGGCCTGCCGGCGCCGGATGCGGGTGAACGCGTGATCCTGTGGGTGCAGAACAGCCATCCGCGCGCGATCCCGCCTGGGAGCATCGGCCTCAACCTCATGGGGTCGACGGAGGTACGCCGGCTCGACCGCACCATCGGCCCCTTCGCGACCCACGCGCTCGATATCGCAACGCTCCTGCCCGATGCGCGCTGGCCCGCCCAGGTCGAGATCCAGGCCGGCCGCCATTTCGTGCGGCCGCGGTATGAAGTGCTCGGACCCGGAGAACGCCGACGCATCGCGCATCCGAACGTCGAGCGCACTGATCTCTCGCCCGATCCGCGGATCGCGGAGCTGGGCAATCTCATGGGCAAGGGCTACCTCTTGCCCGCGCCGATCCTGCCTCTCGACCGGTTCGCGACGTCCGTCCTTCCGACACCCATGAGCACGGCGCAAAGCGAGCTGCCCATTGCACTCGTGGCTTATGACCCGGAAGGTCGCGAAGTCGCGCGCCACCGCTTCGGCCGCCTGCCTCGCCACCACCGGACCACGCTCGACATGGACTCGATCGTCGATGGCAATCTCGGCCAAGGCTTCGGCCATCTCGAACTTGTCTATGACTTCGCCGAGGGCGGAGCCGCCGACGGCTGGCTCCATGGTCTCTTCCGCTACCTCGACCGCCGGAACGGCCACCGGGCCGAGACGAGCTTCGGCGCCCACATTTTCAACACTGTCCTCACCTACCGCAGCGAGCCCCAGTCGTATGTCGGGCCGCCGCCGGGTCTCAGCACGCGTCTTTTCCTCCGCCTCGGCCCCTCGCCCCTCGAGACGATGTGCCATCTCATCTATCCCGCCTCGACCCCCTGGCACGGCCAGTCGGAGACCGATCTCATCCTCCAGCGCGGCGATGGCCAAGAGGTGGCGCGCCGCCGCCTTGCCATTCCTTGTGGCGGGTCGAGGCACATTCACTACGGCGAAACTTTCTCCGCGGCCGAACGGCGCGAGGCCGGCGAGGCCGCCGCCATCATCATCCGCGACGTGAGCTGCCGCCTCTTCGGCTATCACGGACTCGCGAATGCCGAGGGGGCGTTCAGCCTCGATCACATGTTCGGATTCTAGGCCCCGATCCGGCCCTCGGTGGAGCAGGGCGCGCGTGCGCCCGCGGGCCCCTCTCAGACCGGGAAGACGATCGCGTTCGGGATGATGAGGCTGTCGTAGACGCAGTGGCGCTCGCGCAACCGCAGCGCACCACCTGTCCGTGCGAAACGGTCGACGTACATTCCCGCCTGGAGAATCTGGGACGGCCGCTCCAATTCCGTCTGCACCACCATGTAGTTGGCACGGGCGTGGATCGTCCCGTCGTCCGCAACGTCGAGAATGCGGGCCGGCCCCAGGAAATGGCGGAGATACCGGGATGCGAAGGTCGTTGTCTTCAAGATCGCGAGCGCCCGGTCCTTGAGCATGCCGCGCCCTTCGCAATAGACGAGGCCGAGCGGCAGGTTCGCGTCGAAATTCTCGCGCGCGGTGATCCGATAGAGCGCATCTTCGGTGAAGTAATCGACCCACCGGTCGAGATCGTACTCGTCGAGCGTGTTGGCATACTCGGCGTTGAACTCTTCAAGCTCGAAGCGCAACTCGCGCAGCTGCGCGGGGCTTGCCGAGCGGGCGGAGCGAGCGGTCATACGCCGACCACCTCGCGCCAGTGGCGATACATGGAGCGGATCGCAGCTTCGGTGATGAGGTGCTTGGCCGTCCCCTCCTCGGCCCCGCCGAGCTCGGTGATGGCGACGCCGTCGCGGGTGCGTCTGAGACCGTCCTGCACGTATTCGATGGCCTCGCTGTCCTCGATCCCGAGGAAGCCCGACGGGCCCATGAGGTTGGCTTGCCGTAAGCGATGGCGCGTCATCGCGTCGTCATCGTCCTCGTAGCCGAACATCGTCCAATAGAGGTCGAAGGCATGCGGCCCGCGGGGCACGATCCGACGCACGCCGAGCGTATTCAGCTCGCGCTGGATGATGAGGTTCGGCCAGAAGGTCTGCATCGTGACGGTCCAAGGCTCGCGGAACTCCGGCACGAAGTCGAGGATGCGTTCGTCCGACAGCGTCAAGCCTTCGATGAAGGCGCGGCCCATCTGTCGCGCGGCGTTGGGATCGACGGGTGCCGTGCCGCGCGTCGCTCCCATCGCGCCGTGCCGGCCCGAGGGATCGACCATCATCGCGGAGTTGGCGCCAGCGCGCATGAGGCCGAAAGTCACGAGATACACGTGCAGCAGCGTCGCGTGGTACGGGTCCTTGAGGTTCTCGTGATAGAGCTTCCAATTGCCGGGGATGGTGTTGCGATAGTAGCCGTGGAGGCGCAAGGGCCGGCCGTTGAAGACCGTGTCATAGACCTCGAGCATGTCCGCGCCGAGATAGTCCTCGATCGTGGGCATGTCCTCGGCGAAGGACGCGAAGATGGCGCCGCCGCGCGTCGTCACGTTGAGCGCCCGCAACCCATGCGCTTCCGGCTTGAAGCCAGCCGGATATCCGCCCTGTCCCTTGAGCCCGCGGCGGAACGGAATCCCGATCAGCTTGCCCGAGAGATCGTAGGTCCATTGATGATAGGGGCAGACGAGCGTCTTCGCGTTGCCCCGCGAGGCGCGGCAGAATTCGGCGCCGCGATGCGAGCAGCGATTGTGCACGACATGAACGCGGCCATCCACGCCGCGCGTCACGATGACCTGGGTTTCACCGACGCTCGACCGGACGAAGTCACCCGGCTTTGGAATCTCCGTCTCGAGCGCCACGTAGTTCCAGGTCGGCCCCTCGAAGATGCGGTCGATCTCGCGCCGGTAGATCTCCTCGCTCGTATAGACCCAGTCCGGCATGCGCGTGAGATCGCCCTCGGGCCAGACGAAGGATTGAGGTTCGCCTCTCCCCTCCGGGGATCCGTTGCCCGTCCGGCTTCGCTCTCCCGCCTCGGTCGCCATCGCTGCCTCCCAGCGCGCCGCGCGATTCAACGCTGCGCGTCTACGCTAATGGATCGGTTCCCACATCGCAAAGGGACCCGATCGTCTATTTCTCCGGCACATCGACCAGGACATCATCGCCCTCGATCTTGACCGCATAGGTCTTGACGTCGTCCTCGACGGGGACGCCTTGGGCCTTGCCGGTCGGAATATGAAAGCGCCCCTGATGCAGGGGGCATTCGACGTATTCCCCTTCGACATAGCCATCCGAAAGAAACGCGAATTCGTGGGTGCAAATGTTGGACGTCGCGTAACACCGGTCGCCGATGCGGAAGAGTGCCAGGGGACAGCCGTTCGCCTCGACGCCCAGGGCAGCGTCTTCTTTCACATCCCCTTTTGCGGCAACGCGATGCCAAGCCATGTCTTGCTCCGTTCCATCATCCTTCGCGGGTGCCGGAGCATAGCGGCCGCGCGCGCCCGGCGGTAGGGCGCGCTTGACCCCGGTGGCGCGGGCACCCTACGGTCCTCGCACCGCGACGATGAGGGAGAGCGACGATGGCGTTGGAACCGTTGGCGAAGAAAGGCCACTTCTTCCACATCTATGATTTTCGCGTCCTGCCGGGCAAGGGCGAAGAGTTCATTCGGCTCTTCAACGAATTCGACTATTCGGACGAGAATCCCATGCACAAATCGCCGGCCCAGGTGAAAGACGGCGTGCTGTGCCGCGATGTGACGGACCCGGATCACTTCTATCTCATCGGCGAGTGGCGCGACATCAAGATCCATGCCGCGATCCGCAAGATCCTCGCGGAGGAGATGAAGCCGCAATTCGTCACCCTCATCGAAGGGAAGAAGTTCGTGCCGACCTATGCCGAAATCGTCTCCGCGACCCCGCAGGACGTCCTCGACAAGGCCAGCGCCTAGGCAAGCCGAACGCGGATCAGCTCTGGCCGACGAGGCGTCTCAGCCAGCGCGAGAGTCGCTCCCACACGACGGTCCACAAGAGCCGGCCCGCATCGATCGATGCGGGCCGGTTCGCATCGGCGACGCTTGGCGCGACCGCATTCTCCGGGACGCTGGCCGCCAGCTCCGCATTGATGCGCGCTTCGAACGCCCGCGCGAAATCCCGCGTGAGGCGACGCGCAACATCGGCCACGATGCCCGAACGGCCGAACTGGGCAAGAGCGCCCGTGAGCGTGTAGTCGACGCCGAGCGCGACCGTCGTGCCGCGACCATCGGTCGAGGGCGTCAGCCGGAATCCGAGCTCCCCTTGGACGCGCGACGCGCTCCGGCCGTCGCGACCCTGTCCCTTGACGGTGCCGGAGTGGGTGGCGTCGTCCCAGTGCGCTTCGCCCTCGCCGTCGAACGCAGCCGCGATCGGACCGAGCTTGATCGACAAACGCCCTTTGAAGCGACCGGACGCGTCGTCCTGCTCGAGGAGCTCAGCGCCGGGCAGACAAGTGGCCACGAGCGGAACCTGCCGCACGTAGCGCCACACCGTCGTCGGCGGATGGGCGATGGTGAAGGAGTCCTCGATCCGCATGGAACGGGGGCGCGAGCCGGCTCAGGCGGCCGGGTGTGCGAGCCGCTCGCGGATCACGCGGCGGACCGCGGCAACGATGCCCATATAGCCCGTGCACCGGCACAGGTTGCCCGCAAGCTCCGTCCTCACGCGCTTCTCGTCGTCATCCTTGGAGCGGAGGACGATGTCGCGCGCCGTGATGAGCATGCCCGGCGTGCAAAACCCGCATTGGAGAGCGTGCGCCTCCTTGAAGGCAACGCGGAGCGACTCCATGACGGGGTCGCTCGCGAATCCCTCGATGCTCTGCACGTGCTGGCCATCGCAGGAGACGGCGAAGACAAGACACGCACGCACCGGCTCATTCCCGAGCAGGACCGTGCACGTGCCGCAGGCCCCTTGCTCGCAGCCAAGATGCGTGCCCGTGAGGCGCCGGTGATCGCGAAGAAAATCGGCGAGGGTCAACCGCGGTTCGATCCGCGCCTTGATGGCCTCGCCATTGACCGTGATCGTGATGTCCTTCATGCCGCATGGATCCTTGCGATGGCGCGGCTGAGCGCGGTCGCATGGAGATGCCGCTCGACCGGCTCGAATCCGGCGGATTCGAGAATGGCTTCGGCCTCCGCGACGGATAGAGGACCATCGAGACGCTGCCCCGCGCCCTCGATCAACATGGGGGCGCGGCCAGTCCCGCCGAGAACCACGCGACGAACGCCCCTTTCGAGATCGCGCACGACCGCGCCGATCGTGTGGGCGAATTCGCCCGTCTTGCGCACGACCTTGTAGTACGACCATCGCGCCTTGGGCGAGAGGCGCGGGATGCGCACGCCTTGAAGGATCTCGTCGGGCTCGATCGCCGTCGCGTAAGCACCGACAAAAAACCGGTCGAGCGGCACCGTGCGCTCACCATTCGGGCCCAGGAGGTCAGCGGAAGCACCCAGCGCCAAGAGGGCCGAGGGCCAATCTGCCGCCGGGTCGGCATGGGCGAGGCTGCCGCCGATCGTGCCGCGATTGCGCACGCCGCGATAGGCGATGCCGCCCGCGACGAAGGTCAGCATGCCGTTGGTCGCGTCCGGAACCTTCCGATCTTCGATCATGGCGTGCGTCACGCCGGCGCCAAGATAGAGCTCGCCGTTCGAAAGCTCGGCGCGCTTGAGATCGCGGATCGCGCTGATATCGATGAGGAGGGAGGGCTGCGCGAGGCGCAGGTTCATCATGGGAATGAGCGACTGTCCGCCCGCCATGACCCGGCCGAGCCCGTCCGCACCCGCGAGGAGCGCCACGGCCTCGGCGACCGCGTCCGGCCGCGCATAGTCGAACCGCGCGGCCTTCATGCCGCGGTCTTCCGCGCTTTTGCGGCCAGGATTGCCGCCAGCACGCGCTTCGGCGTCATGGGCGTCGCGTTGACTTCGGCGCCAAGCGGGCGCAGCGCATCGTTGATCGCATTGGCGATCGCGGCGGACGGCGCGATGGCGCCCCCCTCGCCCATCCCCTTGATGCCGAACTCCGTGTGCGGCGAAGGGCTCACCGTGTGATCGGTGCGGATCGCAGGCACGTCGGTCGCGCCGGGCAGGAGGTAGTCGAGGAACGTAGAGGCCAGCGGCTGTCCCTCGGCGTCATAGGGCACTTCTTCGAAGAGCGCCGTCCCGATCCCCTGCGCCGTGCCGCCATAGGTCTGCCCATCGACGATCATCGGGTTCACCATCGTGCCGCAGTCCTCGACCACGACGTAATCGAGCAACTCGACGACGCCCGTGTCCGGATCGACCGCGACGACCACGGCATGGCTCGAATAGGCGAAGGTCCCCGTGTCGGGATTGGGCCGATAGCCGGTCGTCACCTCGACGCCCCCCATATCGACGTCCGCCGGCAACTCCTCCGGATTCTTGTACCAGACCCGGCCGATCTCGCCGAAGTCGACGCTCGATTTGGGGCCGACCACGCGGCCGTCCTCGACGCGCACGTCCGCGCGCGACACTTGCATCAGATGGGCACCGATTCGCGCGATCCGCTCGACGAGGATCTTCGATGCGCGCGACACGGCTCCGCCGGCCATCACGATGCTCCGCGAAGCGTAAGTCCCCGTCGAGAAGGGCGTCAGGCCCGTGTCGCCGTGCGTCACGCTGATACGCGCGGGATCGATCGTGAGAACCTCATTCGCGATCTGGGCCAAGGTCGTCTCCATGCCCTGGCCATGCGACTGAACGCCCACGCGCACCTCGAGCCCGCCATCGGGCATGAGGCGTACCATGGCCTGCTCGAAGCCCGGAACGAGCGGGATGCCCCAGGCCGCGAAAACCGAGGTGCCGTGCGCCGTCTGCTCGGTATAGGTGGCAAACCCGACGCCGATGAGGCGGCCGTCAGGCTCGGCTTTCTTCTGGCGCGCGCGGATAGTGTCGAAACCGATGAGCTTGACCGCACGCTTGAGACTCTCGGGATAGTCGCCGCTGTCGAAGAATTTCTTGGTGATGTTGGTGTAGGGCATGGCCGAGCCGGGCACGAGGTTCTCGAGCCGGACCTCGTACGGCTCACGCCCCACCGCCCGCGCGATCGCATCGATGGTCAGGTCCATGGCGAAGCACACGCTCGGCCGCGCGACGCCGCGATAGGGCGAGAGCGGCGGCTTGTTGGTCGCCATCGTGTAGGTATGCACGCGATAGGCCGGAATGACATAGGGACCCGGCAGATTGCCGCCCGCCTGGGCCGCTTCGAGGCAGGAGGTGAACGGCCAGACGGAATAGGCGCCCACATCGACATGGACGACCGCGTCGAGCCCGAGAATCTTTCCGCGCGCGTCGGTATAGGCGGTGAGCGTGTAGTGGTGCTCGCGCGCATTGGCCGCGGCCGTCAGGTGCTCGCGCCTGTCTTCGAGGTAGCGGACCGGGCTGCGCGTCTTTCGCGCCAGCCACGAGACAGCAATCTCCTCCGGCTGAAGCACGCACTTGAAGCCGAAACCGCCGCCCACGTCGGGCGCGATCACGCGAATCTGCCGCTCCTCGATGCCGAGATGCTCCGCCAGCCCCGAGCGGATGAGGTGCGGAACCTGGGTCGAGGTGTGGACGATGAGCTGGCCTTGGCGTTCATCCCACTCGGCGAGCACGCCCTTGCCTTCCATGGGCACCATGGCTTGGCGCGCCATGCGGCATTCCTGAGTCACCTTGAAGGCGGCCTTGGCCGCCACCGCGTCCATGTCGTCCTCGCGCCAGGTCTCGAGCGCAATGTTGGACCCCCACGATTCGTGGACGAGGGGGGCGCCCGGTTCCCGCGCCTTCAGCATGTCGACGACGGGCGGCAGGTCGTCGAACTCGACGACAACCTCCTGCGCCAGATCCTCGGCCTCGGCCCGCGTGTCGGCCACGCACATGGCGATCGCTTCGCCCACGAAACGGACTTTGCCCGTGGCAAGAGCGGGATAGTCGCTCGGCTTATACGTCGGCAGCTTCGATACGGCCCGCATGAGCTTGATGCCCACGAGGTCCTCGAAGGTGAAGACGCGGCTTTCGAACCCCTTCGGCTTGACGATCCGGCGGATGCGGGCATGAGCCACAGGGCTGCGCACGAAGGCGACGTCCTTGAGGCCCGGCGGCGCCATATCGCCCACGAACCGGCCGCGCCCGTGGAGGTGCCGATCGTCTTCCTTGCGCAGCAGCCGTGCGCCAATCCCCTTGCCTGCCATGCCGCCCCCCGAGACAGCGCCGCCTTGCGGCGCCCACCGGACATCCATCGCGTATCGACGGCGCCCGAAACCCGGCGGCATTCTAAGCGGCGGGTTTGGCGTTTGAAAGTTCCCGCAACTCCACCTTGCGTTCGCGCGAGCCGGCTTTACCATGCCGCCTCGTCAGATGCCCTGGACCGAGCCGGGCACCCACGCCATATCAAGGTCTGTGATGGCCCCATCGAACCACGCAAAGGTTCTCATTCTCGGCTCCGGTCCCGCTGGTTGCACGGCTGCCATCTATGCGGCACGCGCGAATCTGGCGCCGCTCATGATCACCGGCATGGCGCCAGGCGGACAGCTGAGCATCACCTCCGACGTCGAGAACTATCCCGGCTTCGAGGACGTGATCCAGGGCCCGTGGCTCATGGAGCGGATGCAGCGCCAGGCCGAGAAGGTCGGCACGACTGTCGTCAACGATCTCATCATCGACGTCGACCTGTCCCGCCGGCCGTTCCAATGCAAGGGCGACTCCGGCACGATTTATTCGTGCGATGCGCTCGTCATCGCGACGGGCGCCCGCGCGCGCTGGCTGGGACTGCCGAGCGAGGAAGCCTTCATGGGCGCCGGTGTATCGGCCTGCGCGACCTGCGATGGGTTCTTCTTCCGCAACAAGCCGGTCGCGGTCGTGGGCGGCGGCAACTCGGCCGTCACAGAGGCGCTCTATCTGGCCAACATCGCGAGCAAGGTGACGCTCATCCACCGGCGCGATTCGTTGCGCGCGGAGAAGACGCTGATCGACCGGCTGCTGTCCCATCCCAAGATCGAAATGGCCTGGAACAGCGTGGTCGAGGAGGTCGTCGGCACCGAGAACCCGCGCGCCGTCACGGGGGCGCGCCTCCGCAACGTGCAATCGAAGGACGTGCGGGAGATCCCCATCGAAGGCTTCTTCGTCGCGATCGGCCACGATCCGGCGACGGAGCTGTTCCGCGGCAAGCTCGAGATGGACGAGCATGGCTATCTCATCACGGCGCCCGACAGCACGCGCACGAACGTCCCGGGCGTGTTCGCGGCGGGCGACGTCAAGGACAAGGTCTTCCGGCAGGCGGTGACGGCCGCCGGCCTCGGCTGCATGGGCGCGCTCGAAGCGGAGCGATTCCTCGCCGAGAACGAGAGTGGGGCCGCCATTGCCGCGGAGTGACCGCAGCGCGAATCTCCTGCAACACCCCTCTGCCTGGCGCGAATCGCCGGGCAAGGGCGGCTTGCAGATGGACTGGGACAAGCTGCGCGTCTTCCACGCGGTCGCGGAAGCCGGCAGCCTGACCCATGCCGGCGAGCTCCTGAACCTCTCGCAATCGGCCGTGAGCCGGCAGATCAGCGGCCTCGAGGAAACCCTCGCGGCCCCTCTCTTCCACCGCCATGCCCGCGGCCTCATCCTGACCGAGCAGGGTGAGCTGCTCTACAAGGCGGTCCGCGACGTATTCGCGAAGCTGTCCATGGCGCAGGCGATGATCACCGAAGCCAAGGACAAGCCCAAAGGCCCGCTCCGCATCACGACGACGGTCGCCTTCGGTTCGATCTGGATGGCGCCGCGCATCAAGCGGTTCATCGAACTCTATCCGGACATTCAGGTCACGATTCTCGTCGATGACGAGGAACTCGACCTCACCATGCGCGAGGCTGACGTGGCGATCCGCATGCGGCCGCCCCGACAGCCCGACCTCGTGCAGCGTCACTTGATGACGCTGCGTTCCCATGTCTATGCAACGCGCGACTATCTCCGCGCCTACGGCCGACCCGAGACTCCGGAAGATCTCGACAAGCACCGCCTCATCATCTACGGCCAGGATGCGAGACCGCCCTTCCCCGACGTCAACTGGCTGCTCGCGGCCGGCACGCGCCAGGGCGAGGAGAGGCAGCCCATCCTCCGCGTCAACAACATCTACGGCCTGATGCTCGCCATCCGTAGCGGCCTCGGCCTCGGCTCCCTGCCCGACTACATGGCGCAAGACATCAATGCCCAGGGCGACAGCGATCTCGTCAGGGTTCTCCCGCTCCTCGACGGGCCAGCCGTCGAAACCTACTTTGTCTATCCGGACGAGCTCCGCCATTCGAAGCGCATCGCGGTGTTGCGCGACTTCCTCATCAACGAGATCTCCAAGAGCCATTTCTGAGGGGCTTCGGCCAACACTCTGGCCCCCGTGCAACCGCCTGGCATGGGGATGAAGGATGAGCTATGCGTTTAGCGCATAGCTCAGCTTCGGAAATCTTAATGGTCCTGGTTACCAAGGCGACCTAAATAGATGAGAGTTCGATGGTGCGTCGCAGCATCATCGCTTAGGTGGTTGCGGCTTGGCCGTGGCCACTAGATTTCTGGGCGCAAGGCCTGGAAATCGAGGGTCTTCGGACCCTACGTCTCCCAGACGTGAAGCCTCCCTGTTGTGCTTGCCGGGCCCGCTGGGCCCGGCATTTTTTTGCACTGCGGCGATCCGTTGTCTGCTGGCATACACGCGATCCTCTCGCCACGCTGCGGCACATGAGAACCGCGTCTCTGGCATGGTGTTGCAAGAACACGTCGGGTGGAGCGGCACCGAAATCCGCGAGCCGCCACTACATGAACAGCCGTTCGCCCGGGATGGCCGTGTACATCTGCGCGACGAATTCGCCGTAGCCGTTGTAGAGCTGTGTCGGCACGCTCTTGCGCTCATCACCCAGAAGCCGCTCCTCCGCCTGGCTCCAGCGCGGATGGGGTACCTGTGGATTGACGTTCGCCCAGAATCCGTATTCCGCCGGCTGAATGCGCTCCCAATAGGTTTTGGGCCGGTCGGCAGTGAAGTTGAAACGGACGATCGACTTGGCACTCTTGAAGCCGTATTTCCACGGCACGGCCAAGCGCAGCGGCGCGCCGTTCTGCTTCGGTATAGGTTTCCCGTAAAGTCCGGTCGCGATGAATGCGAGCTCGTTCGTGGCTTCGGCGATAGTGAGGCCTTCGACATAGGGCCACGGATACCAGCTCGCCCGCTGCCCCGGCGCCACGTCCTTGTTCATGAATGTTTCCATGCGCACGTATTTGGCCGAGCCGAGCGGCCGTGCGAAATCGACGAGGGCCTTCATCGGGAAGCCGCTCCACGGCACGGCCATGGCCCAGGCCTCGACGCAGCGGTGCCGATAGACGCGCTCCTCCAAGGGCATGCGCTTTAGTAGATCGTCGATGTCGATCGTCTGCTCTTTCTCGACAAGGCCGTCGAAGCGGACGGTCCAAGGACGCACCGGGAGCGCCTGCGCGGCCTTCGCGATCTCCTTGTGGGAACCGAACTCGTAAAAATTGTTGTAGCTCGTCGCGAAGCGTTCGTCGGTGAGCGGACGGTCGAGCGCGTAGCGCGCATTGCGCTGGACCGGATAGAGCCCGGCCGAGGGATCGTCGCCGGCCTTGTTGGCCGCGGCACCCGCGTCATCGCATCCGATCAGGTAGGTCGCGGCCCCGGCAATGATCGGCCCTGCGGCGAGCGCCTTGATGAAGCGGCGGCGATCTTGGTAAATCGCCTCGGGCGTTGCCGCGGATTCGGGCATCTCCCAGCCGCGGCGTCTTTTGACGAGCATGCTTCTCTCCATGAACCATCGCCCAGCCCGCCCCGCCTCTTAAGTGGTGGGCCCTTTGCCGCGCCAATGCCAATCACGTCTCGGTGAGCGAAGCCAATTTCGGCGGTCGAGGCCCGCCCGTGGCCCAGTCCAGGAGCTCCGCCGTGTGCACCACCGGCCGGCCCCCGTGCTCTTCCAATTGCACCATGCAGCCGATATTGCCCGTTGCGATGACGCGCGCCTCGGTCCTCGCGATGTTGGCGAGCTTCCGGGCGCGGAGCTGGCCCGCCAGGGCGGGCTGGAGGATGTTGTAGGTTCCGGCCGAGCCGCAGCAGAGGTGTCCTTCCGGCACATCGATGGTCTCGAACCCAGCCTTCATCAGCAGCGCCTTGGGCTCGGCCCGCACCCTCTGCCCGTGCTGAAGCGAACAGGCCGCGTGATAGGCGACCTTGAGACCCGCGGGCCGGAGAGGATTGGCAAGACCGAGGCTCGCGATCACCTCGCTGATGTCCTTGGCCAAGGCGGACACAGCGGCTCCACGCTCGGCCCACTCGGGGTCGGTGCGGAGAAGAAATCCATAATCCTTGACCATCGTGCCGCAGCCCGACGCATTGATCACGATCGCATCGAGCCCGCGCTTCTCTTGCTCGGCGCACCAGGCCGCCACATTGGCGCGGACCTGATCGAGCGCGTCCCGGCCCAGGTGATGGACGAGCGCACCGCAGCAGCCGACGCCCGTCGGCAGCACGACCTCGCAGCCATGGCGCGCGAGAAGGCGGATCGTCGCCGCGTTGATCTCGGGCGCGAGCGTCCCCTGCACGCACCCTGGCAGAAGAGCAACGCGCATGCGGCGGGTCCCTTCCGCCGGGATCATCTGCGGCATCGCTGGCTGGGGCGCGCCCGAGCGCGCGGGCACGAGCGCGAACATGGGCCCGAACGCCTTCGGCAAGAGCGCGCGGAAGGGCCGCGCTAAACGCGCCGCGGCCATCGCCAAGCGGAATCGCTTGGCATGGGGCAGGACCGCCGCGATCAAGGCGCGGATCGCCCGCTCGCGCCACGGCCGGCGGAAGGTCGCCTCGATGCGCGCTCTCGCCTGGTCGACGAGATGCATGTAGTTCACGTCCGACGGGCAGGTGGTCATGCAGGAGAGGCACGACAAGCACCGATCGATGTGGAGCGCCGTCTTCTCCGTCGCCGGCTTGTCGTTCTCCAGCATGTCCTTGATGAGGTAGATGCGCCCGCGCGGGCTGTCGAGCTCGTCGCCGAGAAGCACGTAGCTCGGGCACGTCGCCGTGCAGAAGCCGCAATGGACGCACTTGCGCAGGATCGCGTTGGCTTCCGCGAGGTCGGGATCGGCGAGGCGTTCCGGTGTGAAATGGGTCTGCATGGGCGCTTACGCCACCGGTCTCGACGCGCGAGGCATCACACGCCCTCGTACATCCGGCCAGGGTTCAAGATCCGGTGCGGATCGAAGCTCTCCTTGAGGCGCCGCGTGAGGGCGGCGGTGGCTTCCGGCCCCGAATCGAAGACCGGGATCCGCGCCCGCACATCCTCACGCGCACGGATCAGCACGGCGTGTCCCATCGCGCGCCGCGCCGCGCTCCGGATGATCGACGCGCCGGCGTCCTCGCCTTCCTCAGCGACTTCGACCCAAACGCGTCCGCCGCCCCAATCGGCGAACCAACGGGCTTCGCGGTGCCGGGCGATGTCCTCCACGACTTGCGCGGCCGCCGCCGGCGGCAACGACAAGCGCCACAGCGGCAGCGACGGCGATGCACAGAAGGGCGCCACATTCCGAATCGCCCGCCACAGGGATTCCGACTCGCCCGGACCGAGCACGTCGAACGGTCGTTCCTTGCCGAGTTCCGTGCGAAGTAGGGCAAGACGGGCCTCGACGGAGGGAGGCGGGCCTTCGAGGCGCAGCGCCGTGACCGACGCGGTCTCGTGTTCGAAAACAGCCTGTGCCAAGCCCGCGGGAACAAACGCGGCGCCGGAGACATCGCACGAGCTCGCGAGCGCGTCGCGCATGGCAGCCATCGCCGTCGCGCTCGAGAGACCCAAGAGCAGCGCCGTTGTCGCCGTCTCCGGCGCCGGCAGCACCTTGACCGTGACCTGGGCCAGCACGGCAAGCGTCCCGTAGGAACCGGCGAGAAGCTTCGAGAGGTCGTAGCCGGTCACGTTCTTGACCACCCGCCCGCCGGCCTTGAACGAATCGCCGCGCCCGCTCACGGCCGTAAAGCCCAGGAAATGGTCGCGCGCGGCGCCCGCCGTGAGGCGGCGCGGACCCGCGAGGTTGGACGCGAGGACGCCCGCCAATGTCTGCCGACCCGACGGTTGGCCGTAGAGCGGACCGTAATCGGGTGGCTCGAAGGCCAGCTGCTGACCCGCCCGCGTCAAGCTCGCTTCGATCTCGACCAGGGGGGTTGCGGCTCCGGCCGTGAGCACCAGCTCTTCCGGCTCGTGGCTTTCGATGCCGGCGAACGCCGTCACGTCGAGCGCGTGCCCCGTCACCGGGCGACCGAGCCCGCGCTTCGTTCCACCGCCGACGACCTCGAGCGGTGCCTTCGCGGCCATCGCCGAGCGGACCGCATCGAGAAGATCCGGGATGTCGCGGGGGCGAACGGTCATCCGCGCCGCTCAGAAGCGTGGCAGGTCGGGAAAGCGGAGGCGCCCGCCATGGATGTGGACCCGGCCGAGCTCGGCGCAGCGATGAAGCGTCGGGAACACCTTTCCCGGATTGAGCAGCCCCTCTGGGTCGAAGGCGCACTTCACGCGCTGCTGCTGATTGAGATCCTCCTCGCCAAACATGGTGCCCATGAGGTCGCGCTTCTCGACCCCGACGCCATGCTCGCCCGTGAGGACGCCGCCCACCTCGACGCACAGCTTGAGGATATCCGCGCCGAACGCCTCGGCGCGCTCGAGCTCACCCGGCTTGTTGGCATCGTACAGGACGAGGGGGTGGAGGTTCCCGTCGCCGGCGTGGAATACGTTGGCGACGGCAAGGCCATAGTGGCGCGACAACTCGGCCATGCGCTTCAAGACGTCGGGCAGGCGTTTTCTCGGAATCGTGCCGTCCATGCAGTAGTAGTCGGGCGAAATGCGCCCCACCGCGGGGAAGGCAGCTTTGCGCCCGGCCCAGAACCGCAGGCGCTCATGCTCGTCCGTGCTCGCGCGAACGGTCGTGGCGCCGCCCGTCCGTGCAATCGCCTCGACGCGTTCGAGAAGATAGTCGACCTCGGCCTCCGGCCCGTCGAGTTCGACGATGAGCAGAGCCTCGACGTCGAGCGGGTAGCCGGCTCGGACGAACGCCTCCGTCGCCGCGATGGCGGGACGATCCATCATTTCCATCCCACCCGGAATGATGCCGGCCGCGATCACGGCCGCGACGCAATCGCCCGCCTGCTCGTTGCTCGGGAAGCCGAGAAGAAGAGCGCGCGCGGTCGCGGGCTTCTTCAGGATGCGCACCGTGACCTCTGTGATGACCCCGAGAAGCCCCTCGGACCCCGTGAGAAGGCCCAGGAGATCGTAGCCTTCCGCGTCCATGTGCTTGCCGCCGACCCGCACGATCTCGCCGTCCATGAGCACGATCTCGAGGCCGAGGATATTGTTGGTCGTGACGCCGTATTTGAGGCAATGCACGCCGCCGGAGTTCTCCGCGACATTGCCGCCGATCGTGCAGGCGATCTGGCTCGACGGATCGGGCGCGTAATAGAATCCGCGATGGGCAACGGCCTCGCTGATCGCGAGATTGGTGACGCCCGGCTGCGTGACGACGCAGCGGTTGTCGAAATCGATGTCGAGGATGCGACTGAACTTGCCGAGACCGAGGATGATGCCATCGGCGAGCGGCAACGCGCCGCCCGAGAGCGACGTCCCGGCGCCGCGCGGCACGACCTTGATGCCCTCGCTGCGGCAGAATCTCAGCACCGCCGCGACTTCCGCCGTCGTCGAAGGCAGCACCACCGCAAGCGGCACCGTGCGGTAGGCCGTGAGCCCGTCGCTTTCATAGACGCGAAGCTCGTCCTCGTCCGCGATCACGCCTTCGCCGGGGACGAGCGCCCGCAAACGCGCGATGATGTCGTCGCGGCGCGCGAGCACCGACTCATCCGGTTTCGGCATCAACATGGGGCCGCGACCTCGCCGCTCAGGAGCGCGGCATTGTCCCGCCCGCCAAGCCGAGCGTCAATCGAGGCCGAATTGTAGGGTGGGATCTGGCGTTGCCGCCGGCTCAACGCTGCGGCAGGTGCTGGTAGGTTCCGGAAGCCGCCGCGCCATCGGCGCCGGTGACGACGATGTCGATCTTCTTGGCCTTGAGGTCGATGCAGTTTCCGGGCGCCTTGATCTCGATCTCCTTGAGCTTTTCGTTCTCGAGCACATAGCGGATCTTGATCGCCGTGCCTTGCGCGAAGCAGACGCGGTAGAACGCCGTCGGATAGCCATCGCCAAGAAGGATCGCCGGCACGCCCGGCGAGGCCGTCCAACTGCCATGGGCCTGGGCCGCGATACCCGTCGGAACGAGGAGCGCTGCGACCATGGAAAGCCACGAGAGGCGACGGATCATGTGACGGCCCACCGGGAGGACGGCCGCAATTGTCGCAACCGCCCCCCACCCGGTCAATCGATGGACCGGCAAGGCAGGGATTTGTTCTGCTGGTGTCAGCCGCGACGGCGCGATGGCCGCGGGGACCGTCAACCCTGGCGGGCCTTGAAACGGGGGTTTTTCTTGTTGATGACGTAGACCCGCCCGCGCCGGCGAACGACGCGGCAGTTCTTGTCGCGCTTCTTGGCGGTTCTCAAGGAATTGATGACTTTCATGGCATCACTCGACAATGCTTTCGGCCAAGCCCGCCGCGGTGTTGGCCGGCGGTCGTCAGGGGCGGTGACCTTGGGATGGCCGGACCTTAGGCAGGGTCTTTCGGCCTGTCAACCGGACCCCGAGCGCGCATTTAACCTTCAGGGCGCCACGACATGGACCCGGAAAAGGCGGAGAGCGCCCGATTCGAGGGCCGCCCGCCGCCTGTGCCAAAGGGCGATCTCGTCCATGACGATGCGCGCGTCCTCGGGTTTGATGTCAGCGGTCAGGGTCGACTGGAACGTCCGCCATGCGTCGATGATGAACGCCCCATATTCCTCGGTCAGGTCCTCATGGACGCGGACTTCGAGGCCTGCCTTCGCGCAGGCCTTGGCGTATTGGTCCCATTTCCAGGGATGGGGCGTCGCAGGCTCACCTTCGCGCCACGCATCGAGCGCTTTCCCTTTGCCGTCGCCGAGGACGAAGTCCGTGAAAACGATCTCGCCGCGCTGCTTCAACAGCTTCGGAAGCCGCGCGAACAGGGCCGCCTTGTCCTCGATGAGATAGAGAGCCTCTTTCGAGAACATCGCATCGAACCGAGTCTTGCATTGGTCGAGGGCTGCGGTCGAGTACGGCTCGATGACCGCGCGCTTACCCATGCCCTTGTCGTTGGACCGCGCCTGGGCGGTCGTCGCCAACGTAGCGTCGGACTCGAAGCCCGAGACGTAGGTATCGAACTCGGCCGCGATAATGCGCGCGGCACCGCCGAGACCGGAACCGATCTCCAAGAGCTGCTTTGACGCGTTGAGGCCAAGGGGATTGACGAGACGCAAGATGAACTCGGATCCTCCGGGCGACAGCATGCCATCACCCCACACTTTCTCGACGATGGACAGCTTTTGGTTCGACCAGCGTTCGGATCGCGCGGCCTCTTCTTTGACTATTTCGGGACCCGAGCCGCTCGACGCGCGCGCTCCTTGGGTCGGCTCGGGCGACTCGCCGGATTCGCTCTCACCCTTGGCGAGAAGCTCCGCCACGGCAACGCCATGCCACCAGGCCCGAAGCCGCAATAGGAACGGCACCTTGTCGTCCGCGGCATCATCACCCGACTCGTCGCCAGCCACAGCCGACACGTCGTCGTCCGCCGCATCGAGGTCGAGTTCGCGCGGATCGACGCCGTCCCACCATGCCTTGAGACGCGTGCCAAGCGCCGGCTTCTCCGCCGCCGCGGCGCCGTCGTCCGATCCCGCCTCTTCCGGCGCGACTGACATGAGAGCATGTCCTTGTGTTCAGGCTCGCCCCTTCGGCAGCCCAATACCGTGATTCTTGGCATACACCATTAACCCCGCCTTAAAAGCAGGGCCGAGGAAGGGAATTTGACTATGCTTTCCGCGCCGTGACCTTGCGAAACAGTATGGCGAGCGAGGCCGCGCAAAGCGCCGCGACCATCACGATCGCGAAGGTGTCATTGTAGCCGATCATACCCGCTTGCCTTATAAGCTCTTGATTTATAGCTGAAATTCCCGATGCGGTTCCCACGTCCCAGGCCTCCCTGACGCCTGGTTCGTGGAGGAGCGGATTGAAGGGCGAAACATGCTCGATGAGGAGCGCGCGGGTCGATTGCGTGTGGTTGGCCCAAAACGTGACAGCTCCCGCGACCCCCACACCGGAACCCAAATTGATGATGAGATAGAACAACGGGACACATTGCGGCCGGTACTCCGGCCCAATGGTCGACAGCGCGAGAGTGTTGAGGGAAATAAAGGCCATGGCGCAACCGATTCCTTGGAGAATCGACGCCCAGCCGATGCTCCACAGGTTAACGTCGAGCGACCAATGGGACATGAGCCAGGCGGAGAAGGCGACGCTCGAGAAGCCGAGCATGGCGAGCGCGCGCGGATCGATGCGCTGGATGAGCACGCCCATGCACGTGCTGCCGATGAGATAGCCGAGTTGCCGCGGCATGACGAGGAGGCCCACGATCTCGACGGGCACCGAACGGTAGTTCTGAAGCAGCAGCGGGACCATGACCGTGGGGAGCGCCCAGAGGGTGCCGTAGAGGAAGGCGCCGAGGATGCCGACCGCGTAGTTCCGGTCGCCAAACGGCTCGGGACGCAAATAGGGATTTACGGCCGTCAGCGAGTGCGCGAGGAAAAGGTAGAGGCAGAGGCCGGCGGCCAGCACTTCGATGATGATTTCGGTCGAGCCGAACCAATCGAGGCGCGGGCCACGATTAAGCGCAAGCTGCGTTGCGCCGAGCGCGATGATCAGCGTCACGAGGCCGAAGACATCGAGCGGGCGCGCGGTCTCCGTCGTCTCGCGCGGCACGACGAATATGGCGCCGAGAAGCGACAGCGTGCCGATCGGGATGTTCATGTAAAACACGCCCGGCCAGCCGTAGAGATCGATGACCACTCCGGCGAGCGGCGGGGCCATGATCGAGCCTCCGATCCCGCCGACGCTCCAGAGCGTCAAGGCATAGCCATAGCGCTCGCGCGGATAGGCCTCGACCGCGATCACTTGCGAGAGCGGAATAATCGCGGCCCCGGTGAGGCCCAGAACCATCCGAAGCGCGACCTCCTCCTCGAGCACGCTCACATTGCCGCACAGGATCGATATGGGAAGGAAGATCATGATCGCCGCCGTGAAGACGCGCTTGCGGCCGAAGCGGCTGCTCAGCCATCCGATCGTCGCGATCGTGACCGTGGCGCCAACGATGAACGCCGTCACGACCCAGGCGATCTGGTCCGGCGCGGCCGAGAAGGTGCCTTGCATGTGGGGCAACGCCACGCTGACCACGGTCAGGTCGAGCGAATACATGCTCGAGGAGAGCATGGCCGTCGCCATGATGAGGCGCCGCCTGAGGACAGGGTCACGGATGGCGATCAATCGGCACTCCGGTGGAGACGGACGGCGATGAACGCGCAGCCGGCCGTTCCTGTCCAGTCAAATCAACCCGCGTGACGCGCGGTGCGCGCTGCTTGGACAGCGCGTGCCTGTCTCGGGCGGTCGGGCGAAGATTTCGAAATCCTTTGCGGATCCGCGATTCGAGCTCAAGTGCTCCTTTCAGGAGCACGATCTCCGTCGTCTGCGCAAAGGAGAACGATCTCAAGGCCAAGATCCGCCCCGAGAGAGGCGGGCCCTGTCGCGATCGAGGGCGATCCGAACGCTAGCTGTCGCTCGGCCATGCGGGAGAAGTGAGGCGCCCCTGCCCGGCCAGCCGGCCATGGGCGCTCATGCCGCAATCGATCACGGCATTCGAACTCTACGTTGGCCAGATTGTGCGACGCGTTAGGAATGGTGGGCCGGGCAAGGATTGAACTTGCGACCCCCTGTACGTCAAACAGGTGCTCTCCCACTGAGCTACCGGCCCCCGCGCCCCTCGTAGCATCGACGGAGCGTCCCTGGCAACCCCCTCGGAGCCAGCCTCTACGCGGCGAGCGCGCGCTCGACCTCCGACACGAGTTCTCGAAGGTGGAAGGGCTTGGAGAGCACGCGTGCGCCGCCGCCCGGCGCCGCGATCGATTGCTGCTTCAGCGCGATCGCGGAAAATCCCGTGATGAACATGACGCGGAGTCTCGGCTGATCGCGGGTCGCGCGCCGCGCGAGTTCGACCCCGTCGAGGCCCGGCATGACGATGTCCGCGATCAAAAGATCGAAGGTCGCGGCGCTCAGCGCCTGGAGAGCATCGGTACCATTGGCGGCGGAGATCACCAAATGGCCGGCCTTTTCCAGCCCGCGTTTGAGGAACGCGCGCAAGGCATCATCGTCTTCTGCAAGAATGATCTGGGCCACCGCCACCCTCGCCGGTCGAGGTCAGACTGTACTATGAATTGTCGTATGTGAAGTAAGGGTTAAACCGGTGGTGCGGGTCCCTGGGCCTTGGCCCGCGCCTCTCGTCGCGCTCGGCCCAAGGGTGACAGCCCGAAGGGAATCCGGTAAACGACCTCTTCATGGACGCGGTCGTCTCCGCCCGGCCCGAGGAGACTCTGGCCTACGACGTGATCAGCCCCGCCGATCAGACCGCGGCGGTCGTCGTCGCCTCGCCGCACAGCGGTCGCGTCTACCCGCCGGAGTTCCTCGCTGCCTGCCGCCTCGACCTCAAGCTGCTGCGGAAGTCGGAGGACAGCTACGTCGACGAGTTGCTCGGCGCCGCTCCCCGGTGTGGGGCGCCCTTGCTTCGTGCGCGCTTCCCGCGGGCCTATGTCGATCCGAACCGCGAGCCGTTCGAACTCGATCCCGCGATGTTCGATGACGCGCTCCCCGACTACGCCAACACCTGCTCGCCGCGCGTGACGGCCGGTCTGGGAACGATCGCGCGTTTCGTCGCCAACGGGGAAGAGATCTATCGCCGCAAGCTGGGCGTCGCCGAAGCGCTCTCGCGCATCGATCGGCTGTACCGGCCATACCATGAGGCGCTCGAGGACCTTGTCGCAAGCACGCTTCGGCGGTTCGGCGCCTGTCTTCTCGTGGACGGTCACTCGATGCCCTCGGTGGGCGGCCCCATGGACCGGGACGCGGGCCGTCGGCGCCTCGACTTCGTACTGGGCGACTGCCACGGCTCGAGCTGTGCGCCCGAGATCGTCGACCTCGCTCAGGATTTCCTCGAGGCCCGGGGTTACCACGTGACGCGAAACGTTCCGTATGCCGGCGGGTTCACGACCCGCCACTACGGGCGCCCCGATGCCGGCGTGCATGCGCTCCAGATCGAAATCAATCGCTCCCTCTACATGGACGAAGACAGTTTCGAGCGCGCCAGCGGTTTCGGCGAGGTCAGCCGGCAGCTGGGCGAACTTCTCTCCGTTCTCGCCCGCGAGAGCGAATCCCTCCTCCACAGATAGGCGTCATGACGTCGTTGCTTCACGGTCGGTCGATCCGCTTGGACGAGGAGCAACGGTGAACGAGGACGCCTGGGTCCGGTCCTCGCGGGAGGGCGAGACCGCCACCATCGCATTCGGCGGACGCTGGAACCTCGCGGCGCTGGCCCGTCAGGACGCGGCACTGCGGGCGATCGATGCCGGCGGCGCCCCGCGCGCGGTGATCGACCTCTCGGCACTCACCGCTCTCGATGCCGCCGGCGCCTGGGCGTTGCAGCGCCTGCGGTCTCAACTTCGCGCCGGCCACGTGCAGGCCGACTTCGCCGGCGGGCAGGACGCCCACCTTGCCCTCCTCGAGCGTCTCGACCGGGTCCACGAACCGACACCGGTCGTTCCGCCGAGAGGTCATCTCTTGATCGTCATGCTGGCCCGTCTCGGCGCCGGTGCGGAACGCGCGTGGTCCGAAGCGATCGATACCGTAGGATTTTTCGGCCACGCCATCACAACCGCCGCCCGCGTCATCCTGCGGCCGGCCAATGTGCGCGTGACCTCCCTTCTCGTGCAGATGGAGCAGGCAGGCCTCAACGCACTGCCGATCGTGGGCTTGCTCACCTTCCTCATTGGCGTCGTGCTCGCCTACCAGGGCATCGACCAGCTCCGCCGCTTCGGCGCCGAGGTCTTCACCGTCAACCTGGCCGGCATCTCCATCCTGCGCGAAGTCGGCGTCCTCATGACGGCGATCCTCATCGCCGGCCGCTCGGGCAGCGCGTTCACGGCGCAGATCGGCACCATGAAGGTCCGCGAGGAGATCGACGCCATGCGCACGCTCGGTCTCGATCCCGTCGAGATTTTGGTTCTGCCGCGCCTTCTCGCGCTCGTCCTGACCATGCCGCTCCTGGGTTTCTACGCCGACGTCGTGGGGCTGTTCGGTGCCGCCGTCTCGACCATGCTGATCCTCGACCTTTCGCCTCTTCAATTCATGTCGCAATTGCGCGAGGCGGTGGAGATCAAGCACTTCTGGGTCGGCATCATCAAGGCGCCGGTCTTCGGCTTCATCATCGCGCTGGTCGGCTGTCGCTACGGACTCAAGGTCAAGGGCAGCGCTGAAAACGTGGGGCGCCGGACGACCCAGTCGGTCGTCGAGGCGATCTTCCTCGTCATCGTCGCCGACGCGATCTTCTCCATCGTCTTCTCGCGCATCGGGTACTAGGGCATGGATTTCGCGGTGCGCGTCCGGGGACTGAAGACTGTGATGGGCGGCGCCGTGATCCACGACGGCCTCGATCTCGAGGCACGCCGCGGCGAGGTGCTGGGCGTCGTCGGCGCCTCGGGGGCCGGCAAATCGGTGCTGCTCCGCACCGTCGTGGGCCTCAACCGTCCGGCCGCGGGCCGCATCGAGATCCTGGGGCAAGACACGGGACAGCTCGACACCGAGGGGTGGCGGCGCCTGCGGATGCGCTTCGGCGTCCTCTTTCAGGACGGCGCTCTGTTCAGCTCACTGACGGTGGGCGAGAATATTCAGGTGCCGATGAACGAGTTCATGCACCTCCCCGTGGCGCTGCGCGACGAGATGACCGCGGTCAAGCTCGACCTTGCGGGCCTGCCGCCGGACGCGGGAGTCAAGTATCCGTCTGAGCTGTCCGGCGGCATGCGCAAGCGCGCCGGTCTCGCCCGGGCCCTCGCGGTCGACCCGGAGCTGCTGTTCCTCGACGAGCCCACGGCCGGGCTCGATCCGATCGGGGCGGCGGAATTCGATTCCCTCATCCGCAGTCTCCAGCGCTCGCTCGGGCTCACCGTCTTCCTCGTCACCCATGACCTGGACAGTCTCGTCGCGGTTTGCGACCGTATCGCGGTACTCGTCGACAAACGCGTCATCGAGGGCACCTTGGACGAGCTGTTGGCCAACCAGCATCCCTGGATCCAGAACTACTTCCGCGGCCCGCGCGGCCGCGCGGCCATCAGGCGCTGAAGGAGAGCCCATGGAGACCCGCGCCAACCATGTCCTTGTCGGCGGTTTCGTCCTGGCCCTCGTCGTCGCCTTCGTGGGGTTCGTGCTGTGGCTCGGCAAGACCCAGATCGATCGCGACTATGTCGACTACAAGATCTTCTTCACGGGCGCCGTGACCGGCCTCAAAGAGGGCAATCCCGTGCGCTACCGCGGCATTCCCGTCGGCACGGTCAAGTCGTTCCGCATCAATCCCAAGAACGTCGAAGAGATCGAGGTCATCATCCAGGTTTCGAAGGACACGCCGGTCAAGACCGACACCGAAGCCTCGCTCGAGTTCCAAGGAATCACCGGCGTGTCCTACGTCCAGCTCACGGGCGGCACGCAGGACGCGGCGGAGCTGAAACCCCTGGAGGGCGAGAGGATCGCGGTCATTCCTTCAAAACCCTCGCAGCTCGAGCGCGTCATTCAAAGCGCGCCGGAACTGCTCAACCGGTTCATCGTGCTTCTCGACCGCGCGAACCAGCTGTTCGATGAACAGAACCAGAAAGCCTTCGCGGAGACGCTCCAGAACCTTCGCACTGTTTCGGGATCGGTGGCGTCCCACTCCGGCGACATCGAGAAGATCCTGGTCGACGGCGCCGGCATGATGACCGAGCTGCGGCATGCGGCGACCTCGTTCGATGCCCTGGCCAAGCAAATGACGACCGAACTCTCGGGCGTGGGTGGCGACATTCGGCGGGCGACCCATGAATTGCCGCCGACGCTCGATGCGGTGCGCGATGCCGCGACCTCGGCCGCGGCACTGTCCAAGGAGCTCGAAGGCATGCTGGCCGAGAACCGTCGGCCGATCCGCGAGTTCATGGCGTCCGGCCTCTACGACACGACGCAGCTTCTCCAGGATCTCCGCACGCTCATCTCGTCACTGTCGCGCCTGACCTCGCGCGTGGAACAGGATCCAGCGCGCTTCTTCTTCGGCGATTCGATTGAGTCCGGCATCGAGGCCCGATAACCATGCACCGCCCCCTCCGTCCGCTGTCCATTGTCCTCTGTGCCGGCCTGGTCCTCGCGGGCTGCATCGGCAAGCTGCCCGGCACGGGCGCGCCGCCCAAGATCTACGACCTCACGCCCAAGAGCACCTTCGACGCCAACCTGCCCAGTGTTTCATGGCAGCTGGTCGTGCAGGAGCCGGTCGCGGCCGCCAACATCGACACGAGCCGAATCGTCGCGCGCCAGACTCCACTGACCCTCGAGTACTACAAGGGTGTCGCCTGGGTCGATCGCGCGCCGCGCATGGTCCAGACGCTCATCATCGAGTCGTTCGAGCGGACCGGCAAAATCGTGGCCGTCGGGCGCGAAGCCATCGGCCTCCGGTCCGACTACGTCCTCAAGCCGGAACTCCGTGATTTCGAAGCGGACTACACGAAGGGACCGGTTCCCTCGGTCCTCGTGCGCATGAACGTGAAGCTCATCAAGATGCCCGAGCGGACAATCGTCAGCAACGCGACCTTCGAATCGCGCATCGAGGCGGAGAATACGTCGATGGAGGCGATCGTCACGGCCTATGACGAAGCGCTCGGCAAAGTCCTCAAGCGGACGGTCGAATGGACCTTGCGCGGCGGCCCGCCGACCTAAGGCAGGACTCCCGGCCGTCTCTCAACCCGCTCCGACAAGCCTGAGGCGCGGCAGGTCCGCCCCGGCCGGCGCCTCGCTGGCAAACACCCGATTCGCAGGGAACGAGAGAATCGCGGTCGTCCCCTGACCTGGTGCGCTCTCGATCTCGAGGCCACCCCCGTGACGCTCGATGAGGCGACGCGTAAGCGCAAGCCCGATCCCGGTTCCCGCCGGACACGTTGACGGGTCGCGCTCCCGGATCCGGCCGCGGGGCGACAGGATCCGCTCGATCTCGTCCTTCTTGATCCCGATGCCCGTGTCGCGGACCGCGATCGTCAACCGGCCGCTCCGCGTAGTGCGGATGCGGATCTCAACGCGGCCACCAGCCGGCGTGAACTTGATGGCATTGGTCAGGAGGTTGAGCAACATCTGGCGCACGCGCCGCTCGTCGGCCAGCAGGCCAACACGGCGGGACGCAGCCGATGAGAGGCGCACCTGAACGATTTCGGCTTCGCGCGAGACCATGGCCAATGCCTCGCGGATCATCGCGTTCACGTCGATGCGGCTTTCGGTGAGCGGCAGACGTCCGGCCTCGGCCTGGGAGAGGTCGAGCACGTCGCTCAAGAGATCGAACATGTGACGGGCGGTCGCATTGATGTGGCCCGCATAGTCGCGGTAGCGCTTGCCGCCGATGGGGCCGAACATCTGGCTGCGCATGGTCTCGGAAAAGCCGAGGACCGCGCTCAAGGGCGTGCGCAGCTCGTGGCTCAATTCGGCAAGGAATTCCGCATTGAGTCGCGCCCGCTCCTCGCCCTCGGCCAGGGCCGCCGATTGTTCGGCGATTCGGCCTTCGGCCGCGTCAATGCGCCGGTCAACGAGGAGGAGATGGCCGCGGACCCTGAGGAAGAGTCCGATCGAGGCGGCGAACAGGAGTGCGAAGGCCGGAATAACGTAGAAGATCGATTGGGCGCCAAGGGCGTGGGTCGTCGCCAAGGCGGCGCCGGCGCTCGCGAAGGCGCTCGCGCCCAACAGGCCGGCAACAGGTGCCATCATCTGACGCATCGCAGACGTCATGTCGGCCTCCCGATTGAAGTATGCAGGATGGATGCGAAAGCGATGTGACAGGAATCACAGATCGACGCTTTATTTGCTGCCTCCGTCGGGTCGCGCGATTTGGCGTCCGCCGGAGGCCGCCGCTATAGTGGCCAGGCCCAGCGGAAAGGACCGGCCATGCTGACCACGCGACCCGAGATCCACGGCACGTTCGGTGCCGTCGCCTCGACCCACTGGCTGGCCTCGGCCGTCGGCATGGCCATGCTCGAGCGGGGCGGCAACGCGTTCGATGCGGCCGTTGCCGCTGGCTTCACGCTTCAGGTCGTGGAGCCGCACCAGAACGGGCTCGGCGGGGATGTTCCCGTCATCGCCTATGAGGCCAAGTCGAGGCGTCTTTTCGTCCTCTGCGGCCAGGGACCCGCCCCCGGCGCCGCCACCATCGAGCGCTATCGCCGGGAAGGGGTCGACCTCATCCCCGGCACCGGCCTCCTCGCGGCCGTCGTGCCCGGCGCGTTCGATGCTTGGATGGCTCTTCTCCGCGACCACGGAACCATGCGGGTCCGCGACGTCATCGAGCCCGCGATCCACTATGCGCGGCACGGCACGCCGGTAACGGCGATGCTTGCAAGCTATATCGACGGCGTGCGCGAGCTCCTGATGACCGCCTGGCCGAGCTCGGCCGCGGTCTATCTGCGGGCCGGGCATGCGCCCGAGCCCGGCACGCTGCTCCGCAATTTGAAACTTGCCGACACCTATGAGCGCCTGATCCAAGCTGCGGAGGCCGCACGAGGCGGCCGCGAGGGCGAGATCGAAGCGGCGCGGAACGCCTACTACCGCGGATTCGTCGCCGAGGCGATCGACCGGTTCTGCCGCACGAGCGAAGTCCCGGACAGCTCGGGCCGACGCCATCGCGGTCTTCTCACGGCCGCGGACATGGCGCGCTATGAAGCGAACTACGAAGAGGCCCTGACCTACGACTATCGGGGCCATACCATCGCCAAGACGGGCCCGTGGGGGCAGGGCCCGGCTTTCCTCCAGGCGCTCGCGCTCCTCAAGGGGTTCGACCTCGACGCCATGGACCCGAACGGCGCCGATTTCGTCCACACCCTGGCAGAGTGCCTGAAGCTGGCCATGGCCGACCGGGAGGCCTACTACGGCGACCCGAACTTCGCGTCCGTCCCCATGGCCACATTGCTCAGCGACGAGTACAACGCCGATCGTCGGCGGCTCGTCGAACGCGTGGCATCGCTCGACCTTCGGCCCGGATCCGTCGGCGGCAAGACACCGCGTCTGCCTGGCTTCGTGCTCGCGGGACAACGCGCCAAGAGTCCCATGAAGGCCGGCGAAGGCGAGCCCAATACGGCGCGCCTCCGGGCCGCCGGCACGGGCGAGCCCAACGCCGCCGCCCTTCGCGCCGAAGGCGGCGACACGGTCAACGTCAACGTCATCGACCGGCACGGCAACATAGTCTCCGCGATGCCGAGCGGCGGCTGGCTCCAGAGTTCGCCCGTCATTCCTGAGCTCGGCTTCTGCCTCGGCACGCGGGCGCAGATGTTCTGGCTCGAGGAGGGTCTGCCCGCGAGCCTCGAGCCGAACAAGCGTCCCCGCACCACCCTGACGCCCGGCCTCGCCTTCCGCGACGGCGAGCCCTCCATGGCCTTCGGCTCGCCCGGCGGCGACGGCCAGGACCAGTGGGCGCTCCAGCTTTTCCTCCGCCACGTCCACCATCGCATGAACCTCCAGCAGGCGATCGAGGCGCCGGCCTTCCTGACCGAACACGCGCCGAGCTCGTTCTATCCGCGGGAGCCGAAGCCGGGGCACTTGGCTCTCGAATCGCGCTTCGAGCCGGCGGCGATCGAGTCCCTTCGTCAACGCGGCCATCGCGTGGACGTCGTCGGAGCGTGGACGATCGGGCGTCTCTCGGCCGTTTCGCGGGCGGACGGCCTCATCAAGGCCGCCGCCAACCCGCGGACCGAGCAGGCCTACGCCATCGGCCGTTGACCGCAGCCCTCGCACCGGCCGATGACCGCTAAGGGGATGGAAGGAGGAGAGGCCGCCTCCTGGCGGCGGCGCGTCTGGCACCTCGCCTGGCCGATGATCCTCTCCAACATGTCGATGACCGCCTTGGGAGTCGTCGACACGGCCGTCATGGGTCGGCTACCCGATGCCGCCTATATCGGC
This sequence comes from Alphaproteobacteria bacterium, assembly GCA_046349515.1. Lineage (GTDB taxonomy): Bacteria > Pseudomonadota > Alphaproteobacteria > CADEGL01 > CADEGL01 > JBGPGW01. The sequence goes on from JAXMCE010000004.1 coordinate 184,218, forward strand.
GCCGTCGCGGTCGGCGCCACGATCATCGGGTTCATCTACTGGGGCCTCGCCTTCCTTCGGATGGGCACGACCGGTCTCTCGGCCCAAGCCTTCGGCACGGGTGCCGCGGACGAGGTCCGCGCCACGCTCGCACGCGCACTCCTCCTGGCGCTGGCCCTCGGCATCGCCATCATCATCCTCAAGGTCCCGATCGCGCTCTTGGCCTTCGGCGTCATCGAGGCCAGCAACGCCGTCATCGAACTTGCGCGCGTCTATTTCGACATCCGCCTCTGGGCCATGCCGGCCTCTCTCATCAACATGGTGGTGCTGGGCTGGCTCATCGGCGTCCAGCGCACGAGGGCGGCCCTCGTCGTCCAGCTCGGCTTCAACCTCGTCAATGTCGCCTTGGCGATCCTCTTCGTGATCGGCCTCGGCTGGGGGGTCGAGGGCGCCGCCTCGGCGACCTTGATCGCGGAGTGGAGCGGCGTCGCCATGAGCGCCGCGGCCATCTGGTCGGCGCTTCGCACCGTGGGCGGGCGACTTGACCCTGCCCGCATTTTCGATCGCCAGCGCCTCATCGCCGTTGCCCACATCAACGCCAATGTCTTCGTCCGCTCTCTCCTCGTCGTTGCGACGATGGCCTATTTCACCGTCGTCGGCGCGCGGTTCGGCGATGCAACGCTCGCAGCCAATGCCATGCTCGCGGCCGTGAACAGCTTTCTCGGCCAGGCTCTCGACGGATTTTCCTTCGCGGCCGAAGCGCTCGTGGGCAGCGCCATCGGCGCGCGCGATCGCCAGCAGCTCCGCAGCGCCGTGCGCGCGACGTTCTTCGTCGCTGGCGCGCTCGCCCTGGCCTTCACCCTCGGCTACGCCATCCTCGGCGCCGCCGTCATCGGCATGCTGACCGATTTGCCCGATGTGCGGCACCAGGCGATCATCTACCTGCCCTGGGCGGCCGTGACGCCGATCGTGCTCGTGTGGGGATTTCTCCTCGACGGCGTCTTCAATGGCGCCACCCATACGCGCGAGATGCGGAACGCCATGATCATTTCCGCCGCCGGCTACATCGGCGGCATCCAGCTTCTCGTGCCGCTCTGGGGCAACCACGGCCTCTGGGCCGCGTTCATCCTGTTCTCGCTCTTGAGAATCGTGACTCTCGGCGCGTGGTACCCGCGCATCCCGCAGAGCATCGCCGCCTAGGGCAGCTCGAACCCGTGGGCGTAGGGATCGCGGTCGTCGATCATGATCGTGTTGTAGCCGGTGATGCGCGACCAGCCCTCGACGCTCGGGAGGATGGCCGGATGGTTGCCCACCTTAGCCAATCCCTCGACCCGCCCGCGGAAAAGGCTGCCGATGATGCTCTCGTGCACGTAGTCCTCGCCCGGCTTGAGCGCGCCGCGCGCGACGAGAAGCGCCATGCGCGCGGACGTCCCCGTGCCGCAGGGCGAGCGGTCGATGCCGCGCGTGCCGAGGAACACGGCATTGCGGCCATGCGCCTCTTTCTTCGTGGGCTTGCCCGTCCACATGATGTGCTCGATTTCCCGGATCGTCGGATTCTCAGGGTGCACGCAGTCGATAGCCGTATTGAGGCGCGTCCTCAACTCGGGCGAGATGCGGATGATGTCGAGCGCCGTCATGTGCTCGAGCCCGCGGAAGTTCGTCTGCGGCTCGACGATGGCGTAGAAATTTCCGCCATAGGCGATGTCGACGGAAAGGCGCCCAAGCTCGGGACAATCGACCTCGACGCCCGTCGCATGGACGTAGGAGGCGACGTTGCGGATGCGAACGCTCTCGACGTGCTCACCGTTCATGGCGTAGCGCGCCTCGACCACTCCCGCGGGCGTATCCAGACGCAGCACGCCCGCTTCCTTGGGCCAGACGAGGCCGCGCTCGACCGCGACCGTCACCGTGCCGATCGTGCCGTGCCCGCACATGGGAAGCGAACCGCTGACCTCGATGAAGACGACGCCGAGATCGCAGTCTGGCCGCGTCGGAGGGTAAAGGATGCTGCCCGACATCATGTCGTGCCCCCGCGGCTCGAACATGAGGCCCGTGCGGATCCAATCGAACTCGGCGATGAAATTCTGGCGGCGCTCGCTGGCCGTCGCGCCGTTGAGGGGCGGCGCGCCCCCGGCAACCACGCGTACGGGGCAGCCGCAGGTGTGGGAATCGACGCAGAAGAAGGTGTGGGTGGCCATGGATCACGCGCCGTGTTGGACCAGAAAAATCTTGTCATAACAGAGAGTTATAGTCTCTAATAACCCTCTCGCCCGACTGCCCCTCTCCGGACAGAATGGCATCACGGGCGTGCGGACTCACCGCCGCGCCCAGCAAGGAGCATCGTCCATGACCAACGGCCGTCGCGCAACCGTCATCGGCGCCGGAGTCGTCGGCATGGCGTGCGCCTATTCGCTCCAGCGCGAAGGGTGGGCGGTGACCGTGATCGACCGCCTGCCGCCGGGTGAGAGCACGTCGTTCGGCAATGCAGGCGGGATTGGCGTCGACCACGCGTTCCCTGTCGCGACTCCCGGCGTGTTGAGCCGCGTGCCGCGCTATCTTCTGGATCCCCTGGGTCCGCTCGCGTTGAGACCTGGCCACGCGCTGCGCATGATTCCGTGGCTGCTGCGCTTCCTGCCGATGGGCAGCGGCGAGCGTCTCGAACGCACGATCGACTCACTCGGCGCGCTCCAGCATGTCGCCTATGAGTGCTGGGCGCCGATCCTCAAGGAGACGCGCCTCGAGACGGAAATCCGTCCCACCGGCTGCATCACGCCCTACGAGAGCGAGGCCACGTTCCAGGCGGATTGGCCGATGTGGCAGAAGCTCCAGGCACGCGGCTATGCGAGCCAAAAGCTTGGCGCTTCCGAGCTCCGCCAAATGGAGCCGGCGCTCCCCGCGCGCTACACGATGGCCATGTTCGAACCGCAGTTCTGGCACGTCCTCGATCCCTACAGGATCGTGACGGGCTTGGCCGAGGCCTTCGAACGTAACGGCGGCAAGATCCTGCGCGAGACCGTGAGCGCCTTCGAACTCGGCTCCGACGGGCCCAAGGCGATCCGGACCAACCGCGGACTTCACCTGGTCGATCACCTCGTCGTCGCGGCGGGGGCGGTGTCCAATCGCCTGTCGGCCCTTCTCGGCAGCAAGGTGCCGCTCGAAGCCGGGCGCGGCTATCACGTGACGATGCCCAACTCCGGCATCGAGTTGCGCCATGTCCTCGTGGCGCCGGAACATCAAGTCGCCATCACCCCCATGTCGATGGGGTTGCGCTTTGCCGGAACGCTTGAATTCGCCGGCGCCGATTCGGCGCCCAATTGGCGGCGGGCCGACGCGATCGTCCGCGTGGCCAAGCGCGTCTTCCCCGACATCAAGACCGAGGGTTACACTCAGTGGTCAGGGGACCGGCCGATGATGCCGGATTCGATTCCCGTGATCTCGCGCTCGCCCCACTTCCGCAACGTCTACTACGCCTTCGGCAGCGGCCATTATGGGCTGACTCAGGGCGCGGTGATCGGCAGGCTCGTCACGGAAATGATGGGCGGCAAGTCGACCTTCCTCGAGACGTCGCCCTACCGAATCGACAGGTTCTGACCCGACCGATGGCCGAGACCGAGCACGTCCTCGTCATCGGTGCCGGCATCATCGGCACGGGCATCGCGGCCTCGCTTCAACGCGAGGGACACAAAGTCACCATCATCGATCGGCTCGAGCCCGGGCGCGCCTGCTCCTTCGGCAATGGCGGTGGGATCGGCGTCACCTCGATCCCGCCCCTTTCGACTCCCGGCGTTCTTTGGAAGATTCCCCGCTGGCTTTTACATCCGGAGGGGCCGCTGGCCTTGCGCTGGTCGCATCTGCCCGTGCTCCTGCCCTGGCTTGCGCGGTTCTTGCGCGCAGGCTCGCCCGAGCGGGTGAAGGCGATCACGGACGCGACCACGGCCATTCTCGCGCCCTGTTATGACGCGTGGGCGCCCCTCTTCAAGGAGGCCAGCCTCGAACACCTCGTGCGGCACTCGGGTGTCATCCATCTTTATGCCGACGAAACGGCACGGGACGCCGATCGCTATCAGTGGCGCTTGCGCGAGGAACGCGGGCTCCATTTCGAACGGCTCGGTCAGGACGAGTTGCGTCAGCTCGTCCCCGGCCTCGCGCCCGACATCACTTGCGCCATGTATGAGCCGCAGTGGAGGTTCGTCCGCGACCCTTATCTCATCGTGAAGGGCTTGGCCGATCACGTCCTGGCCCGCGGCGGCACGATCCTCCGCGAGGACGTGCGCGGGTTCGAGCTTGGCCTCGGCGGAGTCAGCACCGTCGTCACGGACCGGGGACGCCACAAGCCCGATCGCATCGTGATCGCGGCAGGCGCCTGGTCGCACCGGCTGTCGCGGATGCTGGGCCACCCGGTCCCGCTCGAATCCCAGCGCGGCTACCACGTCACCATGCCCAATGCCGGCCTCGACCTCCGCCACATCATGATGGACCCGGGCGGCAAGATGGGCATCACGCCCATGGCCATGGGCGTGCGATTCGGCGGCACGTCCGAATTCGCCGGCGTCGATGCGCCGCCTGACTACCGGCGCGCGCACGCGCTCATCAAGCGCGCAAGGCGTCTCTTCCCGAACCTCGACGCGACGGGTGCCACCGAGTGGGCGGGCGACCGCCCGCTCCTTCCCGACTCGCTGCCGGTCATCGGCCCCTCGCCCCGCCACCGGAACGTGGTCTACGCCTTCGGCCACAGCCATATCGGCATGGCGCTCGGCGGCATCACGGGCAAGCTCGTAGCGGAGCTCGTCGCGGGGCGGCCTCCGAGCGTCGACCTCGCGCCCTACCGCATCGACCGCTTCTGAGGAGGGACCATGGGCAAGACTGTCATCGTCATCGGGGCCGGCGCGGTCGGGATCGGGGCCGCCTGCCATCTCCAGCGCGACGGACACAGCGTGACCGTCATCGATCGCCTGCCGCCGGCCCGCGGCTGCTCCTTCGGCAATGCGGGCGCCATCAGCGCGACCTCGATGATGCCGCTGGCCTTCCCGGGCGTGGCCTGGAAAATCCCTGGCTGGCTGCTCGACCCGTTGGGGCCCCTGGCGCTTCGCTGGCGGCACCTGCCGGCACTCCTCCCCTGGCTCAAGGATTTCCTCGCGGCGGGGCGTCCCGAACGCTTCAAGTCCATCGTCGCCGCCAAAGCGGCCCTCGGCGCCAAGACCTATGAGGGGTGGGCACCCCTCATCGAGGAAGCCAGGCTCGATTCGCTCGTACGGCATGCTGGCGTCATCCACGTCTATCCGAACGAGGCCGCGCGCGCGGAGGACGATCTATCCTGGCGCATTCGCCGCGAATACGGCTTCTCCTACGACGTGCTCCCCGGAGAGGAGCTGCGCCAGATGCTCCCCGACCTCTCGCGCGATTACACCTGCGGCGTGTTCGAGGATCACTGGCGCCATGTCCTCGATCCGCACGATTTCGTGACGACCTTGGCAGACCATTTCCGTGCGCGGGGCGGCACGATCCTGGCCGAAGAGGTGCGCGACTTCGAGCTCGGCGATGGCGGCGTCAAGCGCGTCGTGACCGACCGCGCGTGGCACGCCGCCGACGAATTCGTCATCGCCGCCGGTGCCTGGTCGCACCGGTTGGCCAAAAAGCTGGGCAGCAACGTCCCGCTCGAATCCCAGCGCGGCTACCACGTCACCATGCCGAAGCACGGCCTCGACATTCGCCACATGATCATGGATCCGACGGGCAAGATGAACATCACGCCCATGTCGCGGGGCTTGCGGGCAAGCGGGACGTCGGAGTTCTCGGGCGTCGATGCGCCGCCCGATTTCAGGCGCGCCCGCGTCCTCATCACGAAGACGACGAAGATCTTCCCCAAGCTCGATTCGGAGGGTTTCACCGAATGGGCCGGCGATCGGCCTGTCCTTCCGGACACCATGCCCGTCATTGGCCGCTCGCCCATCCACCGGAACGCTGTTTACGCTTTCGGCCACTCCCAGGTCGGACTTTCGCTCGGCGGCATCACGGGACGGCTGGTGGCCGAAGTCGTCGACGGCCGCATGCCCTCGATCGATCTCACGCCCTATCGCGTCGATCGTTTCTGATCGAGGCTCAGGCGGCGCCCGCCCGCTTCACCGCGGCAAAGGCGCGCTCGGTGATGGAGAGGATGGTCGCGACCAGCTCGTCGGTGATGGCCGTCGAGATGAACCAGTTGTGCCGCGGATGGGTGTAGAGGCCGAGCCGCGCGCATTCGCCCGCGAACATCGTCGTCCAGCGCCACTCCGTCTCGTTGGCGAATTTCAGGTAAGGCAGGGCCGGGTGCCCCGTGACGTTGACCTTGAGCCCCAGCGAGGCCGCCTGGCCGGCGAGCCCGGCCATGATCGCCTCGCCCGTCTCGCGCATGCACCGAACGCCATCGTCCTTCTCGAGGACATCGAGCGTCGCAAGAGCGGCCGCCATGGGCACGGCCGAGAACCAGAAGGATCCCGTCGCATAGATTTTTGACGCGGCGTCGCGCACGCGATCGTTGCCGAGGAGCGCCGCCAGCGGATAGCCGTTGGCGATCGCCTTGCTCCAGGCGCTGAGATCGGGCTCGACGCCGATGGGCTCCCAGCTTCCACCGAAGGCCATGCGGAAGCCACAGCGCACGTCGTCGAGAATGAGCATCGCATCGCGCGCATCACAGGCGGCCCGCAAGTGCCGCGCGAAGGCCGGATCGACAAGCGCCTGATCGAGGCCCGCATCGTGCTTGAAGGGCGAGGTGATGATTCCGGCAAGGTCATTACCTGCCTGATCCAGCGCCGCATCGACACTCGCGATGTCGTTGTAGGCGTAATAGACGAGATTCGCGCGCTCTGCCTCGGGAATGCCGAAGGTGTTGGGATTGCACCATGCGGCCGCACCGTGATAGGCGCCCTTGGCGACGAGGATCTTCTTCCGCCCCGTCGCGGCGCGCGCGACCGTGAGCGCCAAGGTCGTGGCATCCGTGCCGTTCTTCATGAAGATCGCCCATTGGGCGTGGTCGACGATGGAGACCAGGCGCTCTGCCAGATCGACGATGAGGGGCGAGGGACTGTTCTGGCAATCGGCGTGGCGGAGCTGGCGCGCGGCCGCCGCCTCGACCGCCGGGTGGCGATGGCCGAGCACGATGGGCCCATAGCTGCACAGAAGGTCGATATACCGGTTGCCATCCGTGTCCCAGATGTAGGCGCCCTCGCCCTTCTCGAGGAACTGGGGCGCGCCGGGCCAAAGCCGTGCCCGCGTCTGGTGACCGTACATGCCACCCGGGATCACCGCCTGCGCGCGATCGAGGAGCGATGCTTCGGTGTTCGCGGTCTTGACGGCGACGGACATGGCAGGGGCCCCCGGCTGTTGCGCTCTGAGAGTAGCACCTCACCCCCTTCAAACCAGTGGCGCGTAAGGCAAAGAAACGAGGCCCATCTTGGCCATACCGGTGCCACGGGTCTCGCTCCGGTGCCGCGCCGATTGGGCTTGGCGCATGGGGGCGCCACGGGCAAGCTCTTCTCCTGCGGTCACCAAGGGGCGCCAGGAGCAAGAGCCCAAGCGTCCCGATCCCGATCGCACAGCCGGGGAGCCCGCCATGGATGGTCAAAAGAACATCGTCGTGATCGGCGCCGGCGTCATCGGCATGGGCGTCGCGTGCCACCTGCAGCGGGAGGGGCACCGGGTCAGCGTCATCGACCGCCTCTCGCCGGGCCGCGCCTGCTCCTTCGGCAATGGCGGCGGCATCAGCGCGAGCTCGATCGTCCCCCTCTCCTTTCCCGGGATCGTTTGGAAGATTCCTGGCTGGCTCCTCGATCCCTTGGGCCCGCTGGCGCTTCGCTGGTCGCACCTGCCGACGCTTCTGCCCTGGCTGCGCGCCTTCCTCGCGTCCAGCAGCGAGGAACGCTTCAAGGCTGGCGTTGCCGCGAAGTCGGCACTCGGCTCGGCGTGCTACGAGGGCTGGGCGCCGCTCATCAAGGAGGCCGGGCTCGATGCCCTCGTCAAGCATGCCGGCGTCATCCACATCTACCGGGACCGGGCGGCGCAGGAGCAGGACTCGCTGCCCTGGCGCATGCGCCAGGACCATGGCCATCCGTTCCAGGTGCTCACGAACAGCGAGCTCCGCCAGATGGTGCCGGATCTCTCGCCCGACTATTCCTCAGGCGTGTTCGAGGACCATTGGCGCTACGTGACCGACCCGCACGACATTGTCGTCGGACTTGCCGATCACTTCCGGGCGCGCGGCGGAACGATCCACGCGGAAGAGGTGCGCGATTTCGAGCTCGGAGAGGCAGGCGTCACCCGCGTCGTGACCGATCGCGCCTGGCATGCCTGCGACGAAGTCGTCATCGCAGCCGGGGCCTGGTCCCACCGCCTGTCGGCCCGGCTCGGCTCGCCCGTACCGCTCGAGGCGCAGCGCGGCTACCACGTGACCATGCCCAAGACCGGCCTCGACATCCGCCACATGCTGATGGATCCGGCCGGGAAGATGGGCATCACGCCCATGGCACGGGGCGTGCGCGTGAGCGGGACGTCGGAGTTCTCCGGCCTCGAGGCGCCGCCCGACTTCCGCCGCGCGCGCGTCCTCATCACCAAGGCGAAGAAGCTCTTCCCCACGCTCGACCCGGCGGGCTTCACGGAATGGTCGGGCGACCGGCCCGTCCTGCCGGACACGCTCCCCGTCATCGGCCGCTCGCCCGTCCACAAGAACGCGATCTATGCCTTCGGCCACAGCCAGGTGGGGCTCACCCTTGGTGGCATCACGGGCAAGCTCGTGGCCGAGATCGTCGCGGACCGGACGCCGTCGATCGATCTCAACCCCTACCGGGTCGATCGATTCTAGAGAGACACAACGCAAAGAGGATTGGATCGATGATCGACTTCACCTGGGTCGCGATCGGGCTCGCGGTGCTCGTCGCCGGCGCCATCGCCTATCGGCGGCGCAAGCGCTACGAGACGAGCGACGATGCGGACGATCGCCCGAAGCCGCACGAAAGACGCCATCACCACCGCCACCGGCGCTGAAGCGTCGCGGCGCGCGCCACTAAAACCCGAACAACACTTTCGAGAGCAGGCGGCCCGGGACTAGCGCGCCGAGGCCGGCGCCCACGAGGCCGCCGAGATAGGTGCCGATCATCGCGCGCCTATGGCCCCGCACATTGCCATGCCGGATGTGCCAGAGCGCCAGGCCCAGCATGGCCAGGGTGAAAACCGAAAGAAGGTGGATCGCGCTGAACCGCCCCTCGTTGATCCCGCGAATCCAGAACGACCCCCCGGCCACGAGGACCATCAGGGCCGCCCAAATGCGCCCCAGCACCTTGTGGACGGCCGTCCCCTTCGTTCGAAGAAGGATCACGGAGCCGAGCACGAGCGCCGAAAGCGCCGCAGCCAAATGAAGCTTCACGGCCGCTGGAGCATCGAGAAGGGGATCGATGTTCATCGGGCGCCTCTCAGGTGTTCGTTCATCGCCGCGGCACCGCCGCCCGGACGCCGTTCTCCGTCAGTCCGACGAAGCTTGTCCCGACTGCTCAAATGCCGACGATCACCTGCCCGCCATTGGGCGAGAGCGCTTGGCCGGTGATGAAATCGGCTTCACCCGAGGCCAGGAACGCGACCGCATAGGCGATCTCGACGGGTTCGGCATAGCGCTTCAAGGGCACGTCCTGGGCCTTCCGCGCGATCGCCGCCATGCCCTCGCCATCCATGGCCATGGCGGTGACGACGCCGCCAGGGCAGATCGCGTTCACGTGGATGTTCCAAGGTGCCAATTCCTTGGCCCAGGCCTTGGTCAGGCCCAGGAGCGCGGCCTTGGCGCCACAATAGACCGAATCGCTCGAATGGGCGGTCATGCCCCAGATCGATGAGATGTTGATGATCTTGCCGCGCTTCCTCGCCTTCATGCCCGGCACCACGGCCTGGGCCGCGAAGAAGCTGCCCTTCACATGCACGTCGAACACGCGTTGGAACGTGGCCTCGTCATAGCCTTCGATCGGCCTGTTATCGTCGATGCCGGCGTTGTTCACGAGAATGTCGATCGAGCCCATGCGCGTCTCGGCCGCGCGAATATCGCGCTGCATCTGGGCGATGTCGGTCACGTCGCGCACGATCACCTCGACGCGTGCGCCACGTTTGCGCACCTGCTCCGCTGTTTCCTCGGCACCCTTACCGTTGATGTCCTGGACGACGATGCCCGCGCCGCGCTCGGCCATGAGGATCGCGTGCGCCCGGCCCATGCCGGCCCCCGATCCCGTGATGAGCGCGACCCTGCCGTCGAGCCGGGCCGCCTTGCGCACGGATTCAGTTGGAGCCATGGATCACCTCAGATCCCGACGATGGTCGTGCCACCATTGATAGGCAGGACCTGTCCCGTGATGAAGGCCGATTCGGCGGATGCGAGAAATGCGACGAGATAGGCGACCTCCGCCGGCTCGCCGTAGCGCTTGAGCGGGATTTCGGTCCTCGCGCGCTCGCGTGCGCCCTCGATGCCGCGCGCGCGGATCACCATGTCGGTCATGATCGGCCCGGGCGCGACCGCGTTGACGAGGATCGACCACGGCGCCAGTTCCTTGGCCCAGGCCTTGGTCAGGCCGAGCACGGCCGCCTTGGATGCCGCGTAATGCGGGCTGAATGCCTGGCCCACCAGGGCCGCGCCCGAGGCGATATTGACGATGCGGCCGCCTTTGCGCCGCTTCATGCCGGGGATGGCGGCCTGGGCCGCGAAGAACAGCCCCTTCACATTGATCGCCATCATGCGGTCGTAGTCCGCTTCGTCGATCTCCTCGAAGGTCTTGCGCTGGTAGATGCCGGCGTTGTTCACGAGGATATCGACCGCTCCCCACGCTCTTTCGACCTCGGCCAGGTGAGCGGCAATGTCGGCGCGCTTCGCGACATCGCCGATGAGCACGAGCGGATCGCTCCCGACCTTGCGCACGAGTTCCGCCGTGCCGTCGGCCGCCGCCCGGTCGATGTCCTGAATCGCGACGCGCGCGCCGCGCTCGGCGAGGAGAATTGCCTCCGCGCGCCCCATGCCGGCGCCAGCGCCCGTGATGAAGGCGACTTGGCCATCGAGGCGCGATGTTGGCCTATCCTCCAAAGTACCTCTCTTGCCGCTAAATACCGACGATGGCGAGGCCGCCCGCGATGGGCAACGCCTGGCCGGTAATGAAGTCGGATTCGGACGAGGCCAGGAACCCAACCGCATGGGACACGTCGACCGGGTCGCCGTAGCGCCGCAGCGGAATCTCCTTCTCCGCCCGCTCGCGGATACCTTCCCACCCGCGGTTGCGCACCGCCATCTCCGTCGCGATCGGCCCGGGGCAGATGGCGTTCACATGGATATTCCAGGGGGCCAGTTCCTTGGCCCAGGCTTTGGTCAAGCCCAAGAGCGCCGCTTTGGCGCCGCAATAATGCACATCGCCCAGCGTGCCGGTCATGCCGGCTGTCGAGGAGATGTTGATGATCTTGCCCGATTTCCGGGCTTTCATGCCCGGGACAGTAGCCTGCGTCGCGAAGAATGCGCCCTTCACGTGGATATCGAACATGCGCTGGAAGTGCGCCTCTTCGATCTCCTCGAACGGCCGGCGCTCATGGATGCCGGCATTGTTGATGAGGATGTCGATCCGCCCCCACGTGGATTCCACGTCGCGTACCGTCTGCTGAATCGCGCCGACCTTGGCCACGTCGCTCGCAAAGGCCATGGCCGCGCCCCCTGCCGCCGTCACCCGGCGCACGGTCTCCCGGGCACCATCCGTGTCGATATCCTGCACCGCGATCCGGGCACCCCGCGCGGCGAGCAGCAGCGCGTGCTCGCGCCCCATGCCGGCACCCGCCCCAGTGATGAGAGCGACTTTGCCGTCGAGGCGCACGGATTTCCGCTCATCGGCCATCGCGAAATCCCCCGCCTTTCAGATACCGACGATGAACTCGCCACCGTTGGGTGAGAGCACTTGGCCCGTGATGAAGTCCGATTCCGACGAGGCCAGGAAACCGACGGCGTAGCTGAATTCCTCGGGCTCGCCCATGCGCCCCAACGGGATCAGCTTGTCGCAGAACTCCTTGATCTCGGCGGCGGAGCGATTGAGCTTCGTCATCTCGGTCAGCACCATGCCCGGCGCGATCGCGTTCACATGGATGTTCCACGGCGCCAGTTCCTTGGCCCACGCCTTGGTCAGGCCGAGGAGGGCGGCCTTCGCCCCGCAATAATGGCTGTCCGTGTGATTGCCGGTCATGCCCCAAGCGGAGGAGATGTTGATGATCTTGCCCGCCTTCCGCGCCTTCATGCCGGGGACGACGGCCTTCGTCGCGAAGAAGGCGCCCTTCACGTGGACCGCGAACATGCGGTCGAGATCGGCCTCCGAAATCTCCTCGATCGCGCGGCGGTTATGGATCCCAGCGTTGTTCACCAGGATGTCGATCCGGCCGAGCGCCTTTTCCGTCGCGGCGAACTCGCGCGCGACGCTGGCCACGTCCGCGATGTCGAGGGCGACGGCGCGCGCGGCACCGCCCTTCGCCTTGATGTCGGCGGCGGTCTTCTCGGCCTTGGCGCCATCGATGTCGATCGCGACCACGTGCGCGCCGCGCTCGGCGAGAATGAGGGCATGGGTCCGCCCCATGCCCATGCCGGCCCCCGTGATCGCGGCGACTTTGCCGTCGAGCCTTGCGGTCTTCCGAATCTCTGCCACGTCAATCTCCCTACTCAGAACCCGACAATGGTGGCACCGCCATTGGCGGCGATCACCTGGCCCGTGATGAAGTCCGCTTCGGGCGAGGCCAGGAATGCGACGGCAAAAGCAAGCTCCCGCGGCTGGGCCCAGCGCCCAAGCGGCACGGACTTCTCGACCTCGCGAATTTCCTCGGGCGTGCCGCGCTCCTGGAGCGCCATGTCGGTCCACACGCCGCCCGGTGCTACCGCGTTGACGCATATGCGCCAGGGCGCCAGCTCCTTGGCCCAGGCCTTGGTCAAGCCCAGCACCGCCGCTTTCGTCCCGCAATAGTCGATGCCGAAATCCGAGCCCACCTGGGCCCAGCGCGACGAGATGTTGACGATCTTGCCGGAGCGCCGCGCCTTCATGCCCGGCACGACTGCCTGGGTCGCGAAGACCATGCCCTTCACGTTGACGGCATAGGTGCGGTCGAAGCCCGCCTCGGTCGTCGTCTCCGTCGTGCCGAGCTCGCCCGGAACACCGGCATTGTTGACGAGGATGTCGATCCGCCCGAAACGCGATTCGGCCATGCGCACGAGTTCAAGGATGTGCGCCTTGTCGGCGACGTCGCCTGCGAGGAAGTCGGCCTCGCCCCCATCGGCCCGAATGAGGCGGACGGTCTCAGCTGCGGCGTCTGGGCGGATGTCTTGCACGGCGACTTTGGCGCCGCGCTCGGCCATGAGGCGCGCATGCGCGCGGCCCATGCCGGCCCCGGCGCCGGTGATGACCGCGACCTTGCCCTCGAGACCTCGCGTCACGACCTTATCCCGCTAGAGGATGAGATAGCCGCCGTTCACGAACAGGTTGGCGCCGACGATGTAGTTGCTCTCATCGCCCGCGAGATAGCAGAACGTCTCCGCGATGTCGCGGGGTTCGGCTGCGCGCCCCAGCGGCACCTTCGCCGCCTCTTCCGGGAGCCAGCCTGCCTGCTTCGCCTTCTCGGTCGCGACAGGTCCCGGCGAGATGGTGTTCACGTAGATCTTGTGCGGCGCGCCCTCGAGCGCAAAGCTCCGCGACAGGCTCACGACGGCGGCCTTCGACGCGGCATAGTGCGTATTCTTAGGATGCGCCTTCCACGCGTCGATCGACGCGATGTTGACGATCTTGCCGCCGCCCTTTTCCTTCATGTGTTTGAAGGCCGCGACCGTCATGTGGTACAGGCCGCGCACATTGACGCCCAGCATCTCGTTCCATTCGTCGTCGTTGATCTCGAGGATGGGCTTGCGGACATAGACGCCCGCGATGTTGCCGAGGATGTCGATGCGGCCGAAGGCGGCGACCGCCTCGCCGAACGCCTTGTGGCAATTGGGCCCGGTGCGGATGTCCATGGGGACGGCAAGCACCTCGCCGCCGCGCTGCTTCAAGATGCCCGCAGCTTTCTCGAGCTGCGCCTTCGAGAGGTCGAGAATCGCCACCTTCGCCCCGCGCTCGACGAGAAGCTCCGCGATCGCAAAGCCAATGCCTTGCGCCCCACCCGTGATGACCGCTGCCTTGCCCTTCACGCTCTCCTCCCAACTCATTGGATTATTTATGAAAAACTAGACGATGGCGCGTCGCCGCGCAAGCGGCCCCGGGACATCCGGCGCGCGCCGACCGGGGCGGATCATCCCGGCCGCTCCACGCGCCGATGCTGCGCCACGATGACGCCGGAGAGGATGATAGCGCCCCCGAGAATTTGCATCATCGTCGGATAGATGCCGAAGACCATCGCGACGAGGGCGGCGAAAACGGGCGCCAGGTTCGAATAGAGAGAGGCGACGGGCGCGCCCAGGCGCACGACACCGTAGTTCCAGAACATCACCGCGAGGCAGATCGAGGCGACAGCGATGTAGACAAGCAGCCCGATCGAACGAGGCGAGAATTCATAGCGAATCTCGGTCACCTGGAAGAGCCACGCGAATACCCAGAACAGCACGGTGAACATCGTGCCCGAACCGACCGTGAGGGCCGCGATCGAAAGCTGGGAATAGCCCGGCAACCAGCGCGGGACCATGATCGAGTACCAGGCAAAGCAGACGGCGGCCGTGAAGACCAGGATCTCCCCGCCGTGGAACTCGACGACACCGCCCTTCAGCGCCATGAGCACGCCGCCCGCGAGCGCCAGGGCAGCCCCGATCAAAGTCTGAGGACGCAAGCGCTGCTTCAGGATAAGCCGCGCCATGAACGCCGTGACGATCGGCGTGGTCGTGGCGACGAAGGCCGAGGCGATGGTGCCGGCATTGCCGATGCCGATCGTGATGAAGATGCAGAAGAGGCCGAATCCGACGCCGCCGAGGAGCACGATCCTCCGCCACGGCTGCGTAGGAGAGAAGGCGCGCGGCCCCTCGCGCAGCAGCAAGGCGAGCAGGAGAATGGCCGTGCCCAGCACCGTCCGCCCCGCAGTCGCCGAGAAGATGTCCCAGGTTTGAAGAAGCTCCTCGACCGAGCTGTAGAACGATCCCCAGAGGAAGATGGCGCCGGCAAGGGCGGCATTGGCCAGCGCAAGGTCCCGCCTGCTCCAGCGGACGGCCCCGTTCGTCGCGGATGAATCGCGGTTCACGCGCGGCCAGCCCGGCCGTCAGCCGCAAATTGGCTTCGTGACTGGACGCGCCCCGGCGCTAGTCGACTTGCTCGTCGATCCGTCGGTCGGACAGGTCGATCCAGATCGACTTGGTTTCGGTGTACTGATCGTGCGCCTTGAGCGAATTGTCCCGTCCACCGAAGCCAGACAGTTTGTAGCCACCGAAGGGCGTGGTGATGTCGCCCTCGCCGTAGCAATTGACCGTGACCGTTCCGGCCTGGAGGGCCCGCGCCACCCGATGTGCCGTGCGCACGTTCGAGGTGAACAAGGAGGCCTGGAGGCCGTAGGACGTGTCGTTCGCGACATCGATCGCCTCGTCGGTGCTGCGAACCGTGATGACGGAGAGGACCGGTCCGAAAATCTCGTCCCGGGCAATGGTCATGGTCGGTTTCACCCGATCGAAGATCGTGGGCGCCACGTAGAGCCCAGCACCGTCCTCGATCGGCTCGCCGCCGGCCGCGACCGCAGCGCCCTCTTTCTTACCGACTTCGATATAGCGGAGGATCTTGTCGTACTGCTCGCGCGAGATGATAGCCCCGAGCGCATTGGCAGGATCGAGCGGATAGCCGGTCCGCCAGTCGCGCACGCGCGCGAGCACGCGCTCCATGAGCTTGTCCTTGACCTTTTCGTGGACGATGAGGCGCGAGTTGGACGAGCAGTTCTGCCCCATGTTCCAAAGGACCGAATAGACGACGTGGCGGGCCACGTCATCGAGGGACTCGGCATCCTCGAGCACGACGGACGGGTTCTTGCCGCCGCATTCGAGGACCGTCCGCTTCAGGTTGCTCTGCGCCGAATACTCGAGGAACTTGCGGCCGATCTCGGTCGAGCCGGTGAAGGAGATGCCGTTGATCCCGGGATGAAGACCGAGGGCCTTGCCGGTCACCTCGCCCGGCCCCGTGACGACGTTCAACACCCCCGGCGGGATGCCTGCCTCGAGCGCCAGTTCCGCAAGACGCAGCGTGCTCATGTTGGTCTGCTCGGCCGGCTTGACGATGACGCTGTTGCCGGCGGAGAGCGCGGGCCCGATCTTCCAGGCCACCATCATGAGCGGGAAATTCCACGGCAGGACGGTCGCGACCACGCCCAGCGGTTCGCGAATCACGAGGCCGAGGGCATCGTCGCCCGAGGGCGACACCTGGTCATAGAGCTTGTCCGTCGCCTCCGCATGCCACTCAAGGCAGTGCATGGTCTCGGGCAGGTCGACCGTCATGATGTCCCGAATCGGCTTGCCGCTCTCGATGCTCTCGAGCACCGCCAGCTCGAAGCGGTTGCGCTTCAAGAGCTTGACCAACTGGATGAGGCGACGCTTGCGCTCGCTCGGATGCATCTTCGACCAGACGCCGCGCTCGAAGGCCTCGCGCGCCTTCGAGACCGCGACATCAACGTCGGACGCATCGCAAAGCGCGATCTCGGCCAGCGTCTTGCCGGTCGCGGGGTTGATGGTCTCGAACCGCTTGCCGGCCTTGGCCGCCGTGAAGCGGCCGTTGATGAAGGCGTTGTTCGGCAGGTCGAGTCGATTGGCGATCGACTGGTATTCGTCGAGCGTGAGCAAGTCCGCCATGACGTTCGAACCCTTAGGCGCGAAGCTGATGCACGGTCGCGGATGCGCCGCCGCGCGTACTCTCGGCAGCAATGCTCCGCACCGTCGCCTGCGCCGTGAGCAGCACATCGCGCATCTCGCGCGCAAGCTCCTTCTTGAGCGGCCGCAGCGGCTGGCGCACGGTGCCAGACGGCAGGCCCTGGATCTCGCAGGCGTACTTCACGCACTGGAGGAACTTTCCACCGCGCTCGAGAACCGTCATCAACGGCATCATCGCCATGGTCATGCGCCGGCCCTTGTCAAAGTCCTTCTCGACGACACAGGCCTGCCAGAGCGCGAGCGTCTCCTTGAGGACGCAATTGGCGGCGCCGCACACCCAGCCCTTCGCCCCCCAGACGAAGAACTCGAGCACCTGGTCGTCGGCCCCGCAGACGAGCTGCATCTCGGGAAATTCGCGCGCGATGAGATGAATACGGTTGATGTCCCCGCTCGTCTCCTTGATCGCGCAGATGTTGCTGTTCTTGGCGACCCGCGAGAGGAACTCCTCGCCCATTTCGACGCCCGTGCGGCCCGGATAGTTGTAGAGCATCATGGGCAGCCCGGCCGCGCGCTCGATCTTGAGACAGTGGAGGGCCAATTCCCCCTCGGTCGGCAGAGCGTAGGGTGGGGCCGCCACGAGCAATCCGTCGGCCCCGATCTCCCGCGCCGATTCCGCGAAGCGGCACGACTCCTCGGTCGTGAAGGCATTGACGCCGGCCAGCCACGGCACGCGTCCGCCGATGATCTCCTTGCCGCGCCGGAACTGGTGGAGACGCTCTTCCTTCGACAGCGCGTAGAACTCGCCCGTCGAGCCACCGATGACGAGCCCGTGGACGCCGTTCGCGATTTGCCACTCGATCATGGAGGCCCAAGCGGCCTCGTCGATCGACTGGTCTTCGCGGAACGGAGTAATGACCGGGGTGTAGACGCCATCGAAACGCATGGTGTGCTCCTTTCGAGCGGCTCGCGGCCGGACGACCCCTCGGGTTCGATCCGGCGCCTCAGAGTTCAAGAATAGCCGGATTTGGCCGCTGCCGGAACCCGCTCTGAAAGCGCGACGGCCGCCCCTTTGGGCGGCCGTCGGTCAAACAAGACCCGGGAGACCCGGCTAGCCGAGATAGGCCTGGCGGATCCGGTCGTCCTTGGCGAGGGACTTGGCATCACCCTTGAAGGCGATGAGGCCGCTTTCCAGCACATAGCCGTAGCTTGCGATCTGGAGGGCGGCGAAGGCGTTCTGTTCGACGACAACGATCGTCACGCCTTGCTTGTTGATGTCCTGAATCGACTCGAAGACCTGATCGACCAGGATCGGCGCCAACCCCATGCTCGGCTCGTCCAGGAGAAGCAACTTGGGCTTCGACATGATGGCCCGGCCGATGGCCAGCATCTGCTGCTCGCCGCCCGAGAGCGTTCCCGCGACCTGGTTGATACGCTCTTTCAGGCGCGGGAAGAGCTGCAACACGCGCTCCCGGTCGTTGTGCATCTCCTGCTTGTCGGAGCGGGTGAAGGCGCCCATGTTGAGATTTTCAGAGACCGTGAGGCGCGAGAAGATGCGCCGGCCTTCGGGGACCTGGATGATCCCTTTCGGGATCAGCTGGTGCGGCATCGTCTCTTTGATGTTCTCGTCGAAGACGTGGATGCTTCCTTCGCGGGGCGTCAGAATGCCGCTGATCGCGTTCAGCGTCGTCGTCTTGCCGGCACCGTTCGCACCGATCAGGGTGATGATCGAGCCTGCCTCCACCGTGAACGAGATTCCGTGCAGCGCACGGATGTTCCCGTAGTAGACCTGGAGGTCTTTGACTTCAAGAATTGCCATCGTGTTCTCCTCAGGACGCCGCCTCGCCTCTGCGATGGTCCCGCGCGCTGCGCGGAGCGGCGCCTCTCCTCCCCGTCGATCCTAAAGGTTGGCGACACCCGTGCCGAGATAGGCCTCGATCACTTTCTTGTCGCGCTTCACGTGGTCCGGCGGCCCTTCCGAGATCTTCACTCCATGGTCGAGCACCGTCACGGTATCCGACATCCCCATCACGACCGGCATGTGATGCTCGATCAGGAGGATGGTGATACCGAGATCGTCGCGCAGGCCGCGGACGAACTTGACCATATCGAGACTCTCCGACGGGTTCATGCCGGCCGTCGGCTCGTCGAGCATCAGCAGCTTTGGCTGCATGGCGAGCGCGCGAGCGATCTCAAGGCGCCGCTGGTCGCCGTAGGACAGGTTGCGCGCCAGGATGTCGCCCTTGCCTCGCAAGCCCACGTATTGAAGAAGGCGCGTCGCCTCTTCGGCTGCCTGCCGCTCGTCCTCGCGCGAATGCGGCGACCGGAACACGGCACCCCACCAATGCGACTTCAGGTGGATGTGCATGCCGACGAGAATGTTCTCGATCGCCGTCATGTTCCGGAACAGGCGGATGTTCTGATACGTCCGCCCCACGCCGCGGAACGCAACGCGATCCGGCGTCAACTCGTTCAGGAGTTCCCCGCTCAAGCGGATCTCGCCGCCCTCGATCGGGAAGAAGTTCATGATGCAGTTGAAGACTGTCGTCTTCCCTGCGCCATTCGGGCCGATGATGCTGTGGATCGAGTGCTTGCGGACGTCGAGATCGAGCGTGTCGATCGCGACGAGGCCGCCGAAGCGCTTGATGAGACCATCGGTCTTGAGAAGGGTTTCCTGTGCCATGCGTTCACACGTCCCTGTGAGCTTCTCTTCGTTTTGTCAGACGGCCTCAGGCCTTCTGTTCGACGGCGTGGGTCTTGATCACGGCTTCCGCCTCATCGAAGGTCTGGAGTTCGCGCTTGCGCGCGGCAGACGGCCACAGGCCGATCGGCTTGACGCGCATCATGAGGATCAACACGAAACCGTAGACCAGGTAGCGGAACTCGCCGAACTCGCGCAACAACTCCGGCGTGCCCATCAGCATCGCCGATCCCACGACGACGCCCGGGAGACTCCCGATGCCGCCCACGATGATGAGGGCGAGAATGTTGATCGAGATGAGGAGCTGGAAGCTGTGCGGGAAGATCGACCCCAACATGACCGCGAAGATCGCGCCGGCGAGCCCCGCGAACACCGCGCCAAGACCGTAGGCCAGCATCTTCACGTTCACGAGATTGATGCCCAAGGCCTGGCCCACGTCTTCGTCCTCGCGGATCGCCATCCAGGCTCGTCCGAGCCGCGAGTTCTCGAGCGCCCAGGCAAACCACGCCGCGATGAGCGACGCGATGAGCGTCAGGTAGAACAGAACGTTCGGATCGTGGAGCTGATAGCCGAACAGCTCCGGGCTCGGAATGTGCAGGAGCCCCTGCGAGCCGCCGAGCAACGGCTCGGCCGTGTCCGAAAGCACGATGATGCGAATGATTTCGCCGAGGCCGAGGGTCGCCACGGCTAGATAGTCGCCGCGGACCTTGAGCACCGGGATTCCGAACAGGAACCCCATGACGAGCGACGCCAACATCGCGAACGGCAGCGCCTCCCACCAATTCATCGGCTGCCCGTTGAAGGGCCAAATCGGGATATGGAGCGTATAGGGGTTGTCCGCCGTAAGAAGAGCGATCGTGTAGGCGCCCGACGCGAAGAATGCGACGAAGCCCATGTCGAGCAACCCGGCCAGGCCCACTTCGAGATTGAGCCCCATGCCCATGAGCGTGAAGAGGCCGACGGTCAAGAGCACCTGCCCGAAGAACGAACCCGCGGCCCATGGGAAGAGGAGAAACAGGACGAGGGCGATCAATATGCCGACGCCCTTGACGGTGTACTGCACCGCCTTCGGTGTCTCCCCAAGGGCATGCCCGATCGGCCCCCCGATGATTTGCCAGATCACCATGGCAACAAACACGACGATGAACACCGTGATGGCGCCGGTCGGCGTCTGGCCTTCCCACGTGAACAGATATTCGCGGATATCCGTCACGGACTCGAATTGCATCGCGAGTTGGATCAACTCGGCGAAGAGGCCGACGAAAAATACGGCCGCGATGGCGACGATGAGCGGCCGGCGGATCATGCGCGGCAGAACGTAGACGATGGCGCCCACCGCGCCGGCGAGCGTCCCCACCGCGATCTGAATCAGGCCGCCCTGAAGCGGATCGAGACCCAAGGTCAGGAAGTTCAGCAGCTTCGGCGACAGCGCCACGAACATGTTGCGGATGTCGAAATTGCCGATGATCTGGATCAGCAGAAACAGCATTGCCCCCGCGACAAGGCCCGACACGGCACCGAAGAAGACCTTGCCGGCCACCCCCAGCTTGGGCGAGCGGTGCGCGATCAGCGCGCCGACCGCCACGGCGATGAGGAGGAAGACGGTATGGGCAAGCGTGATGGTGTTCTCGATGATCCATCGCTCCGAGAACTGCCCGACCAGGCCGAAGACATTGAGGAGCACGATCGTGCCGCCGCCGATGACGCCCGCGCGAACCGTGCGGTCGAGCTGCGATCGTTCGACTTCCTTATGCTGGAAGGATGAGGCAACGATATCAAACGACATGTTCTGACTCCCCGTTCGATCGACGCATGGCCTTGAAGGCCGCGCCCGTTCGACAACCCTTCACGCTATGCCCGTTGACGCGCCAGCCGCTCGCCCAACAGCCCATGCGGCCGGAAGATGAGCACCATGACCAGCATCGTGAACGCGATGAGATCGCGCAGCTGGTAGGGCGCGACGATTCCGAGACCATCCAGGAACAGGGCCGGCCCCAGCGATTCGACGATGCCAAGGAAGAAGCCACCCAGCATGGCGCCCGGGACGTTGCCGATGCCGCCCAGCACCGCGGCGCTGAACGCCTTCACGCCAGGGAAGAACCCCATGAAGAAGTAGACCTGCTTGAAGACGAACGCATAAAGGACGGCGCCGATGCCCGCCATGCTGCCGCCGAGAATGAAGGTGAAGATGATCACCTTGTTGACATCGATGCCCATGAGAGCGGCGGCATCGCGATCCTCGGACACGGCCCGCATGGCCGTTCCCATCTTCGTCTTGTTGACGATGAGATAGAGGGCATACATGGCCAAAAGGGCGCAGCCAACGACCACGAACTGGATCATCGGGAACTTGTAGCCCAGGATCGGCACGATCGTGTCGAAGAAGGCGACGTCCGGATAGGCGCGCACCGACGAACCATACATGCCGCGGAACGAGTGCTGAAGGAAGTACGACGCCCCGATCGCGCAGATCAGGGGCGCCAAGGTCCTGACATGACGGAACGGCCGGTAACAGATGCGTTCGACGATGAGCGCGACGCAACAACAGACCACGGCCGCCACCAGCATCGTGAGCACGATGCCGATCAGGAGATAGTCGTTAAGGAAACCCGATTTTGCGAGCGGCGCCGCGACGAAATACGCGGTGAAGCCGCCTGTCATGAAGATGTCGCCGTGGGCGAAGTTAATGAGGCGCAGGATGCCGTAGACCATGGTGTAGCCGAGCGCCACGAGGGCGTAGATCCCGCCGATGGTGAGCCCGAACATCACCATGCTGACCCACTGGTCGTCGGTGTAACGATCCTTCTGGATCGTACCGATGGTCCCGGCGATGACGAGTGCGATGACCGCCAGTCGCATGAGCCACAGCGTGACGTCCACGTAATTCCAGTGTTTGATTTTCTCGAGGTTCATGCCCACTTCCCTCCAACAGTCGCCCCGAAGGACGGACCGCCGCCCAAGACATCAATCGACATTCGGCAATCTATAAAGGACCGGGGGATGAACCAACCAGAATAAAACACCGTCCGCTGGCTCATCCCCCGATCTCAAATGCACATCTCCCTAGCGGCTAGTACTTGTCCGGATAGACGCGCTTGGGATTCTTACCGACTTCGAGCGTCTTCGGATCCTCGCTCGTGAACTGATAGACGGTGAACTTGTAGACGCCGCAGTCACCATACTGGTCGCAGGTGAGTTTGCCCGTCACGCCGTCCATGTTCTTCGTCGCGAAGACCGCATCCCGGAACGCCTTGATCGGAATGACCGTATTGTTGCCTTCCGTCTTGGCGACCTTCTTGATGGCATCCGCGGCGATCATCATGGCGTCATAGCCATTGCCGTGGAAGCCCTGGATCGGGTACTCGCCGAACATCTTCTTGTACTTCTCGCGGAGCGCCTTGTACTTCGGACCCTGGGCCTCGGGCTCGAGCGCCGTCGAGGCGATCTCGAAGCCGATGACGTCCTTGCCCGCCGCCTCAAGGAGCTGGGCGCCGAGCGATGCGTCGGTGCCAATCATCCTTGCCTTCTCAAGCCCCGGAATTTCCTTCTTCTGGCGGATGAGATAGGAGGTCGCACCGACGAAGCACGGCGCGAAGATGATCTCCGGCTTTGCGGTTGCGATCTTGGTCAGCACCGGGCGCATGTCCGTATCGGTCGGGGAGATAGCCTCATCCGACACGATCTGGCCGCCCAGCTTCTTGAAGTTGTCCTGGAACACGCGGACGAGCTTCTCGGCATAGGGGCTGCCGTCATGGATGGTCGCCGCGGTCTTGACGTTCAAAGTCTTGAAGGCCCAGTTGGCCACTTCACGGCCGGCCCACAAGTCGTTGTACACGACGCGAACGAGACCCTGGTAGTCGGGCCCGCGATCCGGAGCCGTCAGGACGGGCGAGCTGGCCGCCGTCGCGATATCGACGATCCCTGCCTTCCAGAGGATCGGCGCCGCCGGGCGCGTGGCCGAAGAGCAGGCGCTGCCCAGAGCCACGACCGTCTGCTGGTTGGCCGCGATCTTGGTCGCCGCCGTCTGCCCGCCTTCCGCGTTGCAGCCGTCATCTTCCTCAAGCAGCTTGACTGGATGGCCGTTGATCTTGCCGCCCAAATCGTCGACGGCGACTTTGATGCCGCGCAGCACGTCAGTGCCAAGGGCCGTGTCCGCACCGGACAAGACATGGAAGGTGCCGATCACGATCGGCTGGCCTTTCGGAATCTTGACCACGCGGGTCGAATCCTGTGCCAGCGCCACTCCCGACGCCAACACGCCGGCCGCAACCATCCCGGTCGCGACGAGCGCTGTTTTCAACAACTTTGACTTCATCAGACGTATACCTCCTTGATGCACATTAGATTTTTTAACCCGTTTTCAGTCTTGTCCCCGGGCTCTTAGCACCGAGAACACCTCCCTGGCGCCCCTGCTCCCCCTCAACACTTTTGCAGATGGCTTGTTGGCGAAATCATCGCCTTAGGAACCAACCCCGAATACCCTGTCGCCGCAACTTGCCGCAACATCGCCCCGGCTTCCGTGGAACGTCACGGCCGTACGGGGTTGTGTCGGAACACTCGGTCCCCACACATCCACGGATAACGGCTTCCGACGCCCCTCGGCTGATCGACCCCGTTTGGGTAGATGCCTCCCTCTGAAGCCGATCTCACGGCTTGTCACCGCCCCGATACGCCCCGGTTTGCGCTTGCGCACCGGAGTTCTAATTGGCGGGAAGCTACGCATTTGGCCATTTGCTTGTCAACGGCCCTGACGATAAGCCGCGCCCGAAAGAACCGCGTCGTCGCGCGCCCTTCCGATGATTTCCTCAGTGGAGGGAGAGCCGCTTTTAATAACGCATTCGTGAGATGTGGCGTGGGTGGAAAAGACCGGGCTGGACACGGAGTCCGCCGATTTGCGGCAACTCTGGCCGTCGGTCCCGGGCCGGCGGCCGCCGTGGACTTGACGGTCAAAAAATCGGGGGACGGATGGCAAACCACCCGTCCCCCGCGTATGACCCTTTAGGCGCTAGTACTTTTCGGGATAGACCCGCTTCGGGTTCTTGCCGACATCGAGCGACTTGGGATCGTCGTTCGTGAAGGCATAGACGCTGAACTTGTAGACGCCGCAGTCACCATACTGGTCGCAGGTGATCTTGCCTGTCACGCCATCCATGTTCTTCGTCGCGAAGATGGCGTCCCGCAACTTCTTGACGGGAACGTAGGTCGTCCCGTCCTTGTCCGTCACGGACACCTTCTTGATGGCGTCGGCGGCCATGATCATGGCGTCGTAGCCATTGCCGTGAAAACCCTGGATCGGGTATTCGCCGAACATCTTCTTATACTTCTCACGCAACGCCTTGTACTTGGGGCCCTGCGCTTCGGGCTCGAGGGCGGTCGAGGTGATCTCGAAGCCGACCACGTCCTTGCCCGCCGCCTCGAGGAGCTGCGCACCCATGGAGGCGTCCGAACCGATCAGCCGGGTCTTCTCAAGGCCCGGAATCTCCTTCTTCTGACGGATCAGATACGAGGTCGCGCCAACAAAGGTCGGGGAGTAGATCATCTCCGGCTTCGCGGTCGCGATCTTGGTGAGCACGGGACGCATGTCCGTGTCGGTCGGAGAGATCGCCTCGTCCGCTACGATCTCACCACCCAGCTTCTTGAAGTTCTCCTGGAACACGCGGACGAGCTTCTCGGCATAGGGGCTGCCGTCGTGGATCGTCGCGACCCTTTTGTAGCCCAGCACCTTGGAGGCCCAGTTGGCGACCTCCCGGCCGGCCCAAAGGTCGTTGTAAACGACCCGCGTCAGGCCCTGATAGTCCGGGCCCCGGTCGGGAGCCGTCAGAACGGGCGAGCTCGCCGCCGTCGCGATGTCCGGGATGCCGGCCTTCCAGAGGATCGGCGCCGCCGGACGGGTGGCCGAGGAGCAGGCACTGCCCAGCGCCACGACCGTCTGCTGGTTGGCCGCGATCTTGGTCGCCGCCGTCTGCCCGCCTTCGGCGTTGCAGCCGTCGTCTTCCTCGAGCAGCTTGATCGGATGACCCCCGATCTTGCCGCCCAGATCGTCGACCGCGACCTTGATGCCGCGAAGCACGTCAGTGCCGAGAGCCGTATCCGCACCGGACAAGACGTGGAAGGTGCCGATCACGATCGGCTGACCTTTCGGAATCTTGACGACGCGGATCGGATCCTCGACGGGACCGGCCTTCTGCTGCGCGAGCGCAGCACCTGACCCTAGCGCGCTGGCTGCGGCCAACGAGACCGCAACCAACGATGTCCTCCATCTTGAGTTGCTCATCTTAGATTGTCCTCCTCTTGGACAGGTGGGTGCCTCGCTCCAAGATCGCTGAGCAAGGCTTGGAGGCAATCTGGGCAGACATTGCGACCGCCGAGCGGCGGGCGCGTGGCGAATCTGGGGCAAGGGCGGGCGCTCGCTTCCGGGCCCACGACCGCATGGTCGCCCGCGCTCACTTCTTATTGTTCGTATTGTCTAGAACGCTCTTGTGGCCGGCGGGGCCGGGGGGGCGGCTCCGGGAGAGGGGCGCCGGCCCCTCTCCCGACCGCCATCGTCCGGACGAGTGTTCAGAACTTCGCCGGATAGGTCCGCTTCGGATTCTTGCCGACTTCGAGCGAGTTGGGATCGTCCCCGATGAATTCATAGAGGGCGAACTTGTAAACGCCGCAGTCGCCATATTGGTCGCAGGTCAGCGTACCCGTGACGCCCTTGTGATTCTTCGTCGCGAAGATCGCATCCCTGAGCGCCTTGGCGCCGATATAGGTCGTGCCGTCCTTGTCCGTGACGGCGACTTTCTTGATGGCATCGGCCGCCACCATCATCCCGTCGTATCCGTTCCCGTGGAAACCCTGGATCGGATTTTCGCCGAACATCTTCTTGTACTTCTCGCGCATCTTGGCGTAGCCAGACCCTTGCGCCTCGGGCTCGAGCGCCGTGGTCGCGATCTGGAATCCGACCACGTCCTTGCCCGATCCGGTCAAGAGCTGCGCGCCAAGCGCCGAATCCGTCCCCAGCATGCTGATCTTTTCCAGGCCAGGGATATCGCGTTTCTGCCTCAGCATGTAGGCCTGCGCGCCAACGAAGAGAGGCGTGAAGATCAGCTCGGGCTTGGAGGCCGCAATCTTCGTCAAGACCGGATGCATGTCCGTGTCAGTCGGTGCAACCGCTTCGTCCGCGGAGATCTCGCCACCCAGCTTCTTGAAATTTTCCTGGAAGACGCGGGCCAATTTTTCGGAATAGGGGCTGCCGTCGTGCACGGTCGCGACTCGCTTCATCTTGGCGACCTTGGCCAGGTAGTTGGCGATCTCGCGCCCGGTCCAAAGGTCGTTGTAGCAAACGCGCACGAAACCGTCGTAGTCCGGACCGCGGTCGGGCGCGGTCAGAACGGGCGAGCTCGATGCCGGCGAGATATCCGGGATTCCCGCCTTCCAAAGGATGGGCGCCGCCGGGCGGCTGGCCGAGGAGCACGCGCTACCGAGCGCCACGACGACCTGCTGGTTGGCGGCGATCTTGGTCGCGGCTGTCTGCCCGCCCTCGGCGTTACAGCCGTCGTCTTCCTCGAGAAGCTTCACGGGATGGCCAACGATCTTGTTGCCAAGGTCATCGACCGCGACCTTGATGCCACGCAGCACGTCCGTGCCAAGCGACGCGTCCGCGCCCGAGAGGACGAAGAATGTGCCGATCACGATCGGCTGGCCCTTCGGAATCTTCGTGACCCGGACAGGATCTTCCACGGGTCCCACTTTCACGGCCATGGCCGGGGCCGAGGCCAAGAGGCCCGCTCCAATCACCGAAGCGGCCGCCAGCCATTTCACGACATGCGATGTCTTCATCAATGCGACTCCCCTTTCGAGTGAACGCAATGCATGAGGGGCGTTCGTCCCTCTCAGCCGATTGATGTCAATTTGCAAGATCATCCGACCAGCACGTGCCGGCGCTTGCTCCGGAAAGGTTCGGATATCGACGCAAAACGCGCAAGAAAAATCGGGGGAGGGTCAGGCCCTCCCCCGCTCGACGTTCCAAATCAGAATGCGGATTAGAACTTGTCCGGATAGGTGCGCTTCGGGTTCTTGCCGACTTCGAGCGTGTTCGGGTCGTCGCCGATGAACTCGTAGAGCGCGAATTTATAGACCCCGCAATCGCCGTACTGATCGCAGGTCAAGGTCCCGGTCATGCCCTTGTGGTTCTTCGTGGCGAAGATCGCATCACGCAGCTTCGAGATCGGGATGTAGGTCGTCCCGTCCTTCTCCGTCACCGCCACCTTCTCGATCGCTTTCGCACCGATCATCATGCTGTCATAGCCGTTGCCGTGGAAACCCTGAATCGGGTTCTCGCCGAACATCTTCTTGTACTTCTCACGCATCTTCGAATAGCCAGATCCTTGGGCCTCCGGCTCCATGGCCGTGGTCGCGATCTGGAAGCCGATCACGTCCTTGCCGGCCCCGGTCAGGAGCTGCGCGCCTAGAGAGGCATCAGTCCCAATCATCGGCGTCTTCTCGAGGCCAGGAATATCCCGCTTCTGTCGAATCAAGTAGGCCTGCGCGCCCACGAAGAGCGGGGTGAAGATCAACTCCGGTTTGGACGCGGCGATCTTCGTCAGCACAGGATGCATGTCCGTGTCCGTGGGCGCGACGGCCTCGTCGGAGACGATTTCTCCGCCGAGCTTCTTGAAATTCTCTTGGAAGACGCGGACCAGCTTTTCGGAATATGGGCTGCCGTCATGCACCGTCGCGACGCGCTTATAGTTGCGCACCTTGGACGCGAAATTGGCGATTTCGCGACCGGTCCACAGGTCGTTGTAAACGACACGGACGAGACCCTGATAGTCCGGCCCCCGATCGGGAGCGGTCAGGACCGGCGAGCTTGCCGCCGACGCGATGTCGGGAATCCCGGCCTTCCAAAGGATTGGCGCGGCCGGACGGGTCGCCGAGGAACAGGCGCTGCCGATGGCGAACACGACCTGCTGGTTCGCGGCGATCTTCGTCGCCGCCGTCTGTCCGCCTTCCGCGTTGCAGCCGTCGTCTTCTTCCATCAGCTTGATCGGATGGCCGACTAGCTTGTTGCCAAGATCATCCGCCGCAACCTTGATGCCACGCAGAACGTCCGTCCCGAGCGCGGTGTCGGCCCCGGACAATACGTGGAATGTGCCGATAACGATCGGCTGCCCTTTCGGGATCTTGACCACTCGGATCGGGTCCTCGACAGGGCCCACCTTCACGGCGAAGGCGGGTGCCGAGGCCAACATGCCCGCCCCAATCACCGAGGCGGCCGCCAGCCATTTCACAAAATCAAACGTCCTCATTAAGTCCACTCCTCTTTGCCTGGGCGCATGGACCGCGGTGCGCCCGCCGCTTGAGCACCGATTCACAGCCCGGCGCCTCCGTTCAAGGGGCCAGGCGCCCATATGGAAACACCCAGCCCGAAGGACCGGTACAGTGCCATAGGCACCCGGCCCCCGCGAGGAGCCCGGTCATGCATGACGCGCATGACTTTTACATCAGCTATGCAATCAGGGAGTTAGCGCCACCCGTCCCTTGATGCGACCTTCTCGCAATTCGGTGAGCGCCGCATTGGCTTCGGCCAACGGCCGCGTATCGACCGGAAGCGGCGCCACTTTCCCCGAACGCATGAGGTCGACCACGGCGCGGGTCTCGGCCAAATTGCCGACATAGGACCCTCGGATCGTGAGGTTGCGCACCGGGATGAAAGGCAACGGCACGTCGAGCGCGCCGCCGTAAAGGCCGATGATGACCACGCGTCCGGCCTTGCGCACGCCGTCGATCGCAAGACGCGCGGTTTCCGTCGCGCCGACGAAGTCGATCGCCGCCATGGCGCCGCCCCCCGTCATCTCGACGATGCGCTTCGCCGTCTCGCCCTGGCGCGGATTGAGGACGTGACGTACGCCGGCCTTTCGCGCCGCTTCGAGCTTCGCGTCGTCGAGATCGACGACGAGCAGCTCGGCCTCCGTCATGGCCTTGGCGAATCCAATGCCCATTTGCCCGACGCCGCCCGCACCGATGAGAACGAGCCAGTCGCCCTTGACGAAGGGTCCCGCGCGCCGCACGCCGTTGTAAGCCGTGACGCCCGCGCAGGCGCAGGTCGCCGCGAGCCCATCGGGAATGCCGTCCACATCGACCAGGTAGCGCGAGTCGGGAACGATGAGGTAATCGCTATAGCCTCCGTTGCGGAACGCGCCGAAGAAGCTCGGCTTCGTGCAGAGGTTCTCATCGCCCTGTCGGCAGACAGGGCAGGTCCCGCAGCCGAGCCAGGAATAGACGAGGCGCCGGTCCCCGACCTTGACGCCTTCCGCCTCGGGGCCGAGCGCCGCCACTTCGCCCATGATCTCGTGGCCGATGGTGAGCGGCAATTTGACGCCACGGTCCGCGAAGCGGAGCTTCGCGCCGTGGCCGATGTCGTAGTACCCGTCGCAGATGTGAAGGTCGCTGTGGCAGACGCCTGCCGCTCGGATCCGCACGAGGACCTCGCGCCCGCTCGGCTTTGGCGTCGGCGCCTCATGCGCTTCGAGCGGCGCGCCGAATTGGACAAGCTGGAAGCTTCGCATGGCTCTCTCCCTCTCCGTCAATTGCGCCCGACCACGCCCTATCCCAGCATTTTTCGCTCGCGCCGGGCGAGAGGCTTCGCCACACTCGGCCCGTTCGGCGGTCGTTTGCGACGGGGGCGAGCATGAAGGCGGAAAATCGGCTGAAAGAGTTGGGGATCGTCCTGCCGGATTTCGGCAAGGCAGGCAAATATGACGGCCAGAACTACGGCCCGATGAAGCCCTTCCATATCGTGGGCAAGGTCCTGACCCTCTCGGGGCACATCCCGCAGGTGAACGGTCAAGTCATCTACCCCGGACGCCTGGGCGACACCGTGACGCTCGAGCAGGGCTACCAGGCGGCACGCATCACCGGCATCAACTGCCTTGCCGGAATCAAGCAGGCGCTCGGCGACCTCGACCGCGTCAAGGGCGTGATCCGCATGCTGCATTTCGTCGTCTCCTCGCCCACCTTCTACGACGTGCACAAGGTGTCGACCGGAGTGAGCGATCTCTTCCGCGAAGTCTATCGCGAAACAATCGGCACCGGGTGCCGTGCCACGATCGGCGTGATGTCGCTGGCGGCCAATAATTGTTTCGAGACCTGGGCTGATTTCGAGATCCGATAGACATGCTCGACTTCACGCAAAAGGACTTCCACGGCACGGGACGCGTGCCGTCGCTCGGCGCGCGCGGCATGGCCGCGACGTCCCACCCGCTCGCGACGCTCACCGCGATCGACATGCTGCGGGCCGGCGGCAACGCGGTCGACGCCGCGATCGCCGCCTGTGCCGTGCAATGCGTCGTCGAGCCTCACATGACGGCGATCGGTGGCGATTGCTTCGTGCTCTATGCGCCCAAGGGCGGCAAGGTCATCGCCCTCAACGGCTCAGGCCCGGCGCCCGCGAAGGCGACCGTCGAGTGGTTTCTCCGCCAGGGCATCTCCGCCATCGACAGTCGCAGCGCGCATGCGGTGACGGTGCCGGGCTGCGTCGGTGCCTGGGCCCGGCTCGCCGCGGATCATGGACGCAAGAGTCTCGGCGAAATCCTGGAGCCCGCCATCCGCGCCGCGTCGGAGGGCTTCGTCGTCCAACCCCGCGTCGCCGCCGATTGGAAGGAATACGGGGAGCGTCTTACCCACGACGAGAGCTCCGTGCGCACCTTCCTTCCGGGCGGACACGCGCCGTCCGCGGGCGCGATCCATCGCCAGCCGGCGCTGGCCAAGACTCTCCGCACCATCGCCGAACGGGGCCGTGACGCCTTCTACACGGGCGCCATCGCCGAGGGCATGGTGAAGCATCTCAACAGCTTCGGCGGGCTCCACACTGTCGAGGACTTTGCCGCCTACCAGCCGGAATACGTCGAGCCGATCAAGACCAACTATCGCGGCTACGACGTGTTCGAATGCCCGCCGAACGGCCAGGGCATCATCGTGCTGATGATTCTCAACATCCTGTCCGGCTTCGATCTTGCCTCGCTCGATCCCGTCGGCGCGGAGCGGTTTCATTTGCAAATCGAGGCGAGCCGTCTCGCCTACCGCGACCGGAATCTCCTCGTGGCCGACCCGCACCGCGCCTCGGTGCCCATCGAGCAGATGCTGTCCAAGGCCTACGCGGACGAGATGCGCGCGCATATCCGCCGCGACCGCGCCATGGCTGCGCTTCCGCCCTCCCCGTTCCCGACCCACAACGACACTGTTTACCTCTGTGTCGTCGACGGAGAGGGCAATGCCATAAGCTTCATCAACTCGGTCTTCGACGGCTTCGGCTGCGGCATCACGGCGCCGGACAGCGGCATCCTTCTGCAAAGCCGCGGATCCGGCTTCGTCGTCGACCCGAAGCATCGGAATTGCATCGGACCCCGCAAGCGGCCCCTGCACACCATCATCCCCGGCCTCGCCCAGAAGGATGGCCGCACCGTCATGCCGTTCGGCGTCATGGGCGGCCAGTATCAGCCGGTCGGCCAGGCGCATTTCTTCACGAACGTCGTCGACCACGGCATGAACGTG
Source organism: Alphaproteobacteria bacterium (assembly GCA_046349515.1). Classification (GTDB taxonomy): domain Bacteria; phylum Pseudomonadota; class Alphaproteobacteria; order CADEGL01; family CADEGL01; genus JBGPGW01. Next base: position 216,266 of record JAXMCE010000004.1, read on the forward strand.
CAGCAAGCCCTCGACCTGCCGCGTGTCTTCTGGTGGGACGGACAGGCCAATCTCGAGCACGGCGTACCCGAAGCGACCGCCACGGGATTGGCGAAGCTCGGCCACACGGTCGCGCGCGTCGACCGCCCGCATGGCGGCGGCCAAGCAATTTCGATCGATGGGGGCGTCCTGATCGGCGGCTCGGATCCGCGCAAAGACGGCTGCGCGATCGGTTATTGACGGCCGCATGGCTCCCCTCACGGTCGTTGACGCCCTTCTCGACGCGCTGGTGCGCCGAGGCGTTCGGCGGATTTTCGGCATTCCCGGCGGCGGTTCCAGCCTCGACGTGATCGAGGCTGCGGCCCGTTGCGGCGTCGATTTCGTACTCACGCGGACGGAAACGAGTGGCGCCATGATGGCCGCGGCAACGGCGGAGATCACGGGCGCACCCGGCGTCGTCATCACCGGACTCGGGCCCGGCGCTGCGGCCGCGACGAACGGCATCGCCTATGCGACGCTCGACCGCGCGCCCGTCGTCATCATCACGGATTCATTCGATCGCGAGACCGATGCCTATGTCAGCCACCAGGCGATCGATCACGCCGCATTGTTCCGCGCCGTCGTCAAGGGATCGATGACGCTCGAGACCGGCGCGTCGCCTCATGACATCGGCGCGCTCATCGACAAGGCGATCGCACACCCGTTCGGGGCGGTGCACTTCGACTTGTCGAGTCGGCAGGCTGGAAGCCCCGCGCGATCTGAGCCACCGGAGGACCGTTCCGCGCCAGCCAACGCCCCCGAGGCCGCGACCATCGCCGCCGCACGCACGCTCCTCGCGCAAGCGACGAAGCCCGCCATCATCGCGGGTGTGCAGGCACGCGAGTCGCCGCGCGCGCTTCGCGATCTCGCCCACGAGCTAGGCTGCCCCGTCTTCACCACCTACAAGGCGAAGGGCGCCATCGCGGATTCCGATCCGCTTGCCGTCGGATTGACCACGGGCGGCATCGCCGAGGCCGAGTGCCTGTCCCAGGCCGACCTCATCATTCTCTATGGATTCGACCCGATCGAGCTGATCCCCCAGCCCTGGCGGTACCAAGCGCCCATCCTCGAGATCGGGCGTGTCGCGGGGCTTCCGCACTACCGGGCGCCGATGCTCTCGATGATCGGTGCGCTCGACGCCTCGGCAGCGGCGCTTCGGGGCGCCAACCGGTCAAGCGGATGGACGGAAGACGAGATCGCGGGATTAAAAGCACGCATGCGCGATCGCCTTGCGATCAACACTGGCAATAGCGGCGGCGGAGTGGCGCCGCCGGTGCTCGTCAGTGCCGCCAAGCGCCACGCCCCCCGCGGAACGCGCGCGACCGTCGATGCCGGCGCCCACATGTTCTCGGCCATGGCGTTCTGGGATGCCGAAGAATCAGGGGGCGTGCTCATCTCGGACGGGCTGTCGACGATGGGCTACGCGCTTCCCGCTGCCATCGCCTCGGCCATCGAGGAGCCAGAGCGTCCCGTCGTCTGTTTCACGGGCGATGGCGGCTTGCTCATGTCGATCGCCGAGCTGGCGACGGCGGTCGAAAACAAATGCCGCATCGTCGTCCTCGTCTTCAATGACGCGGCTCTTTCCCTGATCGACATCAAGCAGCAGAAGCGCAAGATGCCGACGCGCGGGGTCCGATACCCGACGGTCGACTTTGCGACCATCGCGCGGGGTTTCGGTTGCCAGGCTTGGCGCGTCGAGGATGCGAAGGCACTCGATGCCGCCCTTGCCTCCGCCTTTCGCGCGGAGGGCCCGGCGATCATCGATGTCGCGGTCGACCCCTCTCTCTATGCCCGCCAGATCGAGGTCTTGCGCGGCTAGGGCGGCCGGCCGAATGCTACCGACCGCCCGGTCGCGCGATCAGGAAATCATCCACGCGTTGAAGCGCTCGAGCGCCTGGGCCTGGGTCGGGCCCCAGTAACTCGGGCTCGTGCCGATGGTCTGCGCCGCGAACTCAGGGAACGACGGAAGCATCCGCGCCCGCTTCGGATCGACGAACTTCATCGCATTCGGATTGGTCGGCCCGTAGGCGGCAAACGGCGTGAAGGCCGCCTGGCGCTGGGCCTGCGATGCGAACTTGATGAACTTCCGGGCAAGATCGGCGGTGGGCGAGCCCTTCGCGATGCTCCAGCCGTCATAGCTCATGAGGCCCTGGTTCCAGGAAATCGCGACGGGCGCCCCCTCGTCGATGACGGCCTGGGCGCGCCCATTCCAGCAGGTGCACATGTCGAGCTCGCCCGTCTTGAGGAGCTGCGAGGTCTGCGCCCCGCCCGTCCACCAGATCGCGACATCCTTCTTGATCTTATCGAGGCTCTTGAAGGCCCGGTCCATGTCGATGGGATAGACTTTGTCGCGCGCGACGCCATCGGCGAGAAGCGCCTCCTCGAGAGTTTCCTGCGGGAATTTGCGCAAGCCCCGTCGGCCGGCGATTCCGCGGATGTCCCAGAGATCCTTCCACCCGCCGGTGGGCGGGCGGCCCTTCGCCGGATAGACGTCCGTGCGATAGGCCAAGACGGCGGCGTAATTGTAGCTGCCGACCATGGTCGGCGTCTTGAACTGGGCGGGGATTTCCTGGACCGCCGGATCGTCGTCGACGTTGAGGGGTTCGAGGAGCCCTTGGCTCATCAGCACCTCGTTCGTCATGTTGCCGAGGATGAAGACGTCCCACTGATAGGTCTTGGTTTCCACCATCCCCTTGACGATCGCGACCGGATCGTGCGCGCCCGCGACGCCGACGACTTCGATGCCGGTCGCCTGCTGGAACGGTTTGTGGAAGGCCTCGACCATGGCCTTCTCCCACGGGCCGCCGGGGTCGCGCGCGACGAGGCGTTGAGCGGCGCGGGTCTTGCGCGGCACAAGCACGGTCGGGAAGGCGAGTGCCGCGGCACCCGCGCCGGCACTGCTAAGAAACGCGCGACGTCCGACCGCACTCGAGCTCTTCGGCAAATCTGGCTTCGTCATGGTGCTCCCCCATTGGCTTCGGCGCCGCGCCAAACGGTCACGCCCGCCACCATCGCAACGACTGGTCACCGACGTCGCAATGGCCTTGCGTGTCCCGCGGCGCACCCAACCATCAAACGCCTGAATTGCGACGGAGGGAACGAAAAAATCTCTTCCCCATCCCCATCTTTCGCAGCCGAGACGGGAGGCCGGCGCCTGTCCGTGGAGGGGCTGACAGAGGCGTCCAGGTCGCTAGAATGGCCGCCCTTGATTTCGGGGGAGCGACATGCCTGATCCCAAGACCGGCGAATTGCGCGGCAACCGCAACCTGAAGCGTCTTGCGCGCATCAGCCAGGAGAAACAGAAGGAAGAGATCGAGCGGGGCCTCCGGCTCGGCCTCGAGGCCGCACCCTCGGTCATCGATCGCACCATTTCCTGCTTCAGCCGCGGCCATCAGCCGGCCTTCGCCGGCATCAACACCTTCATGAAGGCGCCCTATTGCGAGGACGTGCGCAAGGTCGGCCAGTATGAGGCCGCGTTCGTGGGCGTGCCCTTCGACATGGGTACGACCTATCGCCCGGGCGCGCGCTTCGGCCCCCAGGCGGTCCGCCGCATCTCGGCCCTCTACGACAGTTATTCGATCGACGGCGGCGTCGACCTTCAGGAAGAGCTCGACCTTTGCGATGCGGGCGATGTCTTCGTCATTCCGTCCAACATCGAGAAGACCTTCGACCAAGTCTCGAAGGCGATCTCGCACATCTACACTTCCGGCGCCTTCCCGATCATCTGCGGCGGCGACCATTCGCTCGGCTACCCCAACGTTCGCGGCATCGCACCCCACATCGACGGCAACGTCGGCATCATCCACCTCGATCGTCACCTGGACATCCAGGAGAAGGACATGGATGAGCGGATGCACACGACGCCCTGGTATTGGACGACCCACGAGGCGTCGGAGCATACCCACGCCGACCACAGCCATATGCACGACGTGGGCCTGCCCAATTGCCATCCGAAGAACCTGGTGCAGCTCGGCATCGGCGGCTGGTACGGCTCGCGCCCCGGCGCCATCGTCGCCAAGCGCCGCGGCACGAGCGTCATGACCGTGACCGACGTGACGGAGATGGGACCGAAGAAGGCGGCCGAGATGGCGCTCGAGCTCGCCTGGGACGGCTGCAAGGCCGTCTATCTCTCCTTCGACATCGATTCGGTCGATGCGGGATTCGTCCCCGGCACGGGATCGCCCGAGCCCGGCGGGCTGCTTCCGCGCGAGGCGCTCGAAATCATGCGTCTCATCGCCCGCGAAGGATTGTGCGGCATGGAAGTTGTCGAGATCTCGCCACCCTACGACGTGAGCGACATGACGGCGCAGCTCGGCTGCCGGGCAATCCTCGACGTTCTTGGCACGATGGTGGTCGAAGGCAAGCTCGGCCACCGCAGCCGCGTAATGAAACCGGAATAGGACAGGGAGACGGACAATGACACTTCAGGCACGGATGCGATTCTGCGCATCGCTCGCTGGCGCGGGCGCTTTGATGGTCGCGGCGGACCCCGCAGCGGCCCACACGTTCGGCGCGGGCGGTGCCGGGTTCGAGCAGGGCGTCGTCCACCCGTTGAGCGGCCTCGACCACATCCTTGCCATGGTCGCGGTCGGCCTGTGGGCCGCCCAGCGCGGCGGCACCGACCTTTGGCGGCTGCCGCTGACCTTCATGGGAGCCATGGCGGTCGGCGCCGGCCTCGCCGTCGCCGGGATCCAACTGCCGCTCGTCGAGTTCGGCATTGCAGGCTCTGTCGCGCTGCTCGGATTGTTCGTCGCGTTCGGTACACGCATGCCGAGCGCCGCGGCCTACAGCCTGGTCGCGCTCTTCGCGCTCTGTCATGGCCATGGCCACGGCTCGGAGCTGCCCACAGCGGCCCATCCGGCGCTCTATGCCCTTGGCTTCCTCCTCGCGACCGGCACGCTCCACGCGATCGGGATCGGGACGGGGCTCGCGGCCAAGAAAGCCGGACACGTGGCGATGGACTACGGCATGCGGACGGCGGGCGTGCTCGTCGCCCTCGCCGGTGCGGGTCTCCTGGTTCAGATCTAGGCAGACCCGAGATCGTGAACCCGGCCTTCGCGGGCGCGCTTTGCGCGCTCGCGCTCGGCTCGGCTGACTTCGCCGGCCGATTCTCGACGCGAGCCCTCGGCGCCCCTTCGGCCTGGCTCGGCACCCTCGTCGCCGGCACGATCGTGCTGACGGTGTGGATCGCCGCGACCGACGCACCGCTCGCATGGAATGTCGACGGGTTGCCCTACGCGGCCGCGAACGGCATCGCGACCACGGTCATGACCCTGCTTCTGTACATGGCGCTCGCGCGGGGGCCCGTCTCCGTCGCGGCACCCATCGTGGGCAGCCATCCGGTCCTGGTCGTGGCCTTTTGGGTGCTCCTCGGCGCGCGGCCGAGCGCCATCCAGTGGCTCGCCATGGCGGTGACCATCCTCGGGGCCGTCATCGTCGCGCGCTCCGTCGAGGGACAGGCCGAGGCAAGCAATCGATCGAGCCTGCGCATCACCATCGGCCTCGCCTGCGCGTCCTGCCTTGCCTACGCGGTCCTCGTCATCGGCGGACAGGCGGCCGCACCCCATTACGGCCCGCTCGAGACCCTGTGGCTCGGCCGGCTCTTCAGCATCGCGTCGGTGCTCGCCGTCTTCGCCTTCGCGCGGCGGTCTCCGACGATGCCGCTCCGCTGGTGGCCGTTCCTCGGCGCCCAGGGCCTTCTCGACGCCAGCGGGTACTTGGCACTCTTCGCGGGCAGCACGGGCGAGGGCCAAGCGATCGCGGCGGTCGCCGGATCCGGCTTCGGCGCTGTGACGGTCCTGCTCGCGCGCGTCATACTCAAGGAACGGATGGGGTTGTTACAATGGTTGGGGATCGTCCTTGTGTTCGCTGGTGTCGCGGTGCTGGCGAGTCAGGGATAGGAGATTGAGGGAGAGCATCATGGTCGCGTTCAAGCCGGTCAGGGGCCATTGCCAGTGCGGTGCGGTGCGGTTCCGCATCACCAAACCAGCGGTGCGAACCTATCATTGCCACTGCTCCATGTGCCGACGCTGCCACGGAACCATGTTCGCGACCTACGCGCTGGCGCCGCGCGACGGGCTCGTCATCGAGTCCGGCCGAGACAATCTCGCGACCTTCGCGAGCTCGAAAGGCAACAACCGGCGCTTCTGCAAGACCTGCGGCTGCCAGGTCTTCATCGACGTCGACAGCAAGCCCGATCTCGTCTGGACCATGCCCGGGATCATGGACGGCCATCCAGGCCATCCTCCCACGATGGAATCGCACATCTACGTCGATTCGAAAGTCGATTGGTACGACATCCACGGGCCACTGCCGCAGCATGTCGAAGGCACGCTCTCGCCGCTCAAGAAGCGGCGCAAAGCCGCAGCCAAGCGGCGACCAGCCGTGAAGAAGCAGCCGCGGGCAAAGCGACCCGCTGGGCGGCGCGCGACGCGCCGAGGCTAATGCCGGATCAGAACTTCACGAGATATTGGTCGATTTCCCACTGGGAGACCGCGTTGTGGTAGCTCCACCACTCGCGGGTCTTGAGATCGATGAAGGAATTGTAGAGATCCTCCCCGAACACCTTCTTCCCCAACGAATCGGCGGCGAACGCCTCGACCGCCTCGAGAAGCGTGCGCGGCAGGGTCTTGATCTTGCGGCGTGAGAGCTCCGCCTCGTTCACGAGATAGAGATTGTCCTGGTTGGGCGCACCGGGATCGAGCTTCTGCTCGATCCCGTCCAATCCCGCCGCGAGCATGATGGCCGCCGCGAGATAGGGATTGCATGCCGTGTCGACGGCACGGCACTCGAGCCGCGCCGAGGAGAGATAGACGCCGTGCTGTTCGCCGGCCGGCCCCTCGATCTCCGGCCTCACCCACGGCACGCGCATCATGTTGGTGCGGTTGTTGTAGCCGTAGGACACGTAGATCGGCGCCCAGGTGAACCCCGTCATCGAGCCCGTCTTCACGAGCCTCTTGTAGGAATTGACGATGGGGCATGTGACGGCCGCGATCGCCGGTCCATGCGCGAGAATGCCGGCAACGAACTGATAGGCCAGTTTCGAGAGGCCGCACCCGCGCTTGTCGCGCGAGTCGCCGAAAAGATTCTTGCCCGTCTTCAGATCCTCGATCGACAAGTTGAAGTGGGCGCCGCTGCCTGTCTTGTCCGCCCACGGCTTCGGCATGAAGGTCACCTCGTAGCCGTACCGGCGGGCGATCTCCTTGGTCATCATACGGAACAACGTGTAGCGGTCGGCCATGGTGAGGACGTCCGCATAGGCGAAGTCGAATTCAAACTGGCTGTTTGCGTCCTCATGGTCGAAGGAGTGCACGTCCCAGCCGAGCTGGTTCATGTAGCGCACGATCTCGTCGCACCAGTCGAGCTCCTCGAGCAGGCCGATCACGTCGTAGGCCGCGCGCGGCATGACGTCCTTGGGGTTGGCCTGGACGATGCCGTTGCCGTCGCGCCGGACGACGTAGATTTCGCACTCGATTCCGAGATTGACCCGGAACCCCATCTTCGCCGCCCGCGCCACCTGCTGGGACAGGATCGTGCGCGCGCACATCGGCCACGGGTCTTGATGGAACTTGAGATTGCCGGGACACCAGGCGACGTCCGGACGCCAGGGAAGCTGCGTTACCGCGCCGAGGTCGGGGAAGATCGCCAGCTCATCTTCGTTCGGCCCCTGGCCCAGGCCGTCGATGGCAGCACCGGTGAACAACTCGGAGCCGCGCATCATCCGCTCGAAATGCTCGACCGGAACCGCCTTCGCCTTGGGCACGCCATGGACGTCGACATAGGCGGCCAGGCAATACTTGACGCCCTTCTCGATCAACTCGCGCTTCTTGGCCTTGACCGTCGCTTCGCCACCGCGCGACGCCTGCCTGCCCCCCGATCGCTTCACCCTGTCCTCCCTTGCGGCGCCCGGCGCCCTCATGCGGCGGTCGTCAGCGGACCGCGGGCAGCCTTGCACCGCCCGCCGAATCCGCGCACTCTCCCGCGCGGCCGGCATGATGCCCAAGCGACCGAGGCCGGTCAATTCACGGACGGGAGACGGGTGCGTGGCGACTGCGGACGGCGCGCGCGAAAAGGCCAACGCCGAGGTGCTTCGCCGCTTCGTCGAATCCGAACCGGTGCTCGTCGACGTACGCCCGGCGGCAGAGGTGATGCCGGGATTTTCGCGTGAGACGATCCTCACCTCCGGCCCGCCCCTTGCCTTCGCGGACTACGAAGGCGGCCAGCGCGCGGCCATCATCGGCGGCGTCCTGTTCGAAGGCCTTGCGAAGGATCGCGCCGAAGCCGAAGCCAAGCTCGCCTCGGGCACCATCCGAGTCCAAGGCTGTGGCGATTTCTCCGCCGTCGGCTCCTTGGCTGGGATCTACACGGCCTCGATGCCGGTGTTCGTCGTGCGCAACACAGCGTTCGGCAATATCGGGTATTGCAATTTCTACGAAGGCACCAATCCCCGGCGCCTCAACTATGGCGTCTATGACGACGGCGTAAGGGATCGTCTTCTCTACGTGCACAATGTCGTGGCACCGGTTCTCGGTGAGGCCGTGCGGTGCTCGGGCGGCATTCCCTTGAAGCCGATCATGAAACGCGCGCTCCACATGAGCGATGAGCTCCACAGCCGCAATACGGCCGCATCGCTTCTCTTCACGCGCGAGCTGTTTCCGCACCTCTTGGCGGTCGCCGCGACAAAGGCGAAAGAGGTCGAGCGCTGCGTCCAGGCGCTGACCGAGGACCACTATTTCTTCCTGCGCCTCTCGATGGCGGCAGCCAAGGCGACGGCCGACGCCGGTCACGGCGTCGAACACGCGAGCGTCGTCAGCGCCATGGGTTTCAGCTGCCGCGCCTTCGGCATCCGGGTGAGTGGCTTGGGCGATTCCTGGTTCACGGGACCGCATCCCGAAGTTCAAGCCAAGCTGTTCGACGGCCACACGGAAGACGAGATCAGCTGGATGGGCGGCGAGAGCATCATCGCCGAGACCATCGGCCTCGGCGGATTTGCGCAGGCCGCGGCCTTCCCTCTCCAGGCCTACCAGGGCGGCGAGCCCATGGCGATGGTCGAGCGCAACCTCGAGATGTACCGGATCACGGTGGGCGAGAATAAGGACTTCCACATTCCGTTCCTCAAATATCGGGGGACGCCCACGGGCATCGACATCTTCCGCGTGCTTGAGACGGGCACGACGCCGGTGATGGACATCGGCATCGCTGGGCGCGACGGCGGACAGATCGGCGCGGGCGTCGTCCGGGCGGATCGCGCCTGCTTCGAACGCGCTGCCGATGCGTACCGCGCGCGCTATCGGTAAGGAGCGCCGGCCGCCTAGGGGAACAGGACCCGCACGCCGGCGGTGAGGAACACTGGATCGAGATGGACCTTCGAGGTCTGTCCGGCGACCGTGATTTCCGGCCGGAACGGCACGATATGCTTGGCCTCGATGCCGACCGCCAGATTGCGCGCGATGAAATAGTCGAACCCGGCACCGACGGCCGCGACGGGACTGGTCGTCGTTCCGCCGTTGAGCGGGAAATCCTGAAACGACACGCGCCGCTTGTTGACTTCGGCCGCACCGATTCCGCCGCCGAGCAAAAGATAGGGCGAGACGCGATCATTCCACATGGGATAACGGGCGCGCATCTGGCCGAGCAGCGTCCAGTAGGTGTATTTCGCGACCTTCCCGAAGGGCGCGGCCTTCAGCTCGGTGCCCGGCGCGAAGTCGGCTGCGAACTCCGCACCCCAATACCGGTTGAAATTGGCGCCGAGGGCAAACGAGCCGAGCCAGACCCCTGACGACTGCGCCGAAACGCCGACATCCGTGCTGCCGTCGGGCACGAACCCCCCGCCGGAGCGAAGGGCGAGATAGCCGCGAAACTCGTCGCTATCAGCGGCCTTCGTGGGCAGCCAGGTGGGTGCCGTCGCGCCGGGCCCATCGTCGAGGTACATGCGGAGCCCGACGGAGAAGGCCGTCGAGTCCAGATTCAGCCGCTCCGACGTACCCTGGAATTGCACGTGGGAGTGGGTGAGGAAGCGGTGCTTGACCTCGACGCCGAGAGCGATGTTCTCGGCCAGGAAATATTCCAGCCCGACGCCGACACCCGCGACGAACGACGTGTCGAGCGGCCCATTGAATTGGAGATTGCTGTTGAGGACGTTCCGGTCGTTCGCCTCGGCGATCGTCGTTCCAATACCGACGACCGCGTAAGGCTGGAGCCGATAGGACGGGATCGGATAGCGGAACCGCGCATTCGCCATCGCGGTCCAAATGTTGTAGTCGGACAGCTTGCCGAAGGTGGGGGATTTGATGTCGCTTTCGAAGGTGTCGAGCGAAAGCTCGCCGCCCCAATAGCGTCCCCAATCCGCGCCCACCGTCGCGCCAATGAACTGCTGACCGGACGGCGATTCAAGGTTGATCGTCGAGGTCGATTTCGGCTTGTCGAGGATGACCCCGCCCTGGGCGAGGGAGGTGCGCAATGCGAAGAAGGGATGGAGCCCCGGCAGTTCGGGCGGATCGGGAATACCCGGCCGCTCTTGCGCTGCGGCGCCCCAACAGGCAATCAGGGCGACGGCGGCGGCAAGACAAAGGAAGATGAAATCGCAACGATGCCGAGCCATAGAGTCAGCGTTGCAATTCAATACGGTATCCCCCCCCTCTCTCATCTACACTACCGAGAAATTCTCCGCCGTGAAGCACAAAATTCTCATTCCTGTGAATGATTCCGAGTTCGGCACGCCGAATGTCACGCGCGGCGGCGCGACGAAACATCGCGCTCTTCCGAGACAAGGCCTGCATCCGTCTCCGCCCGTGACGAGCACTTGATGGGTGCGCCATCCCCCGTGAGGTGGCGCGGGCATGCGCCGCTGGTCGCCGTGGCGGTCACGGCGTCGCTCTGGGGCGCGTGGTGGATTCCCCTCCGTGCCTTCAGCCGCGAGGGACTCGCCGGCGACTGGGTGACCTTCGCGTTCTCGATGGCGGCGACGCTCCTCATGCTGCCGGCGGCGATCGTGCGCCGGCGCAGGATCACGGCGTCGGCGGCAGTGCTTGTCGTCAGCGGACTCCTCGGCGGCCTGTCGTCTGCCGCCTACAACCACGGCGTCATGAGCGGCGACATCGTCCGGGTCAGCCTGCTGTTCTACCTCACGCCGGTCTGGGCCAGCGTGTTCGGGGCCGTGCTTCTCGGCGAGCGCCTCGGAGCCTTCCGTCTCGTCTCGATCGCCCTCGGTTTCGCAGGCGCGACGGTCGTCCTCGGCCATGAAAGCGGCCTGCCGATTCCCGAGGCGCGCGCGGAATGGATGGGCTTCGCCTCCGGCATCTTGTGGGCTGCAGCGCTCACCGTGTTCCGAAAGGCCCGCGATGTGCCGTCCTATGAGAAAAGCTTCGCCAACTTCACGGGCTCCGCCGTGGCGGCCGCCGGTTTCGCCCTTCTTCTTCCCGGCGGTTCGATTCCTGAGATGAGCGTGTCGCTCGACCTTCTGCCCGCCATCGCCGCGCTGTCGGCGGTGTGGCTCATACCGATGGTTCTCGTCGAGCTATGGGCATCGAGCCGCCTTGACCCCGGCCGGGTCGGGGTCGTGCTGCTGCTTGAGGTGGCGGTGTCCGCGGTCACGGCGACGCTCATTGCCGGCGAGGCGTTCGGTTGGCGCGACGCGGCCGGCTGCCTTCTCGTCATCGCCGCCGGCCTCGTCGAGCTTCGGGCCCATGCGCGCGAGATCGCACGGTGAACGGCCACGCGATTGTCGCCGCCGCTCGAACGTCCTATGCTGGGACTACTACCTACGCCGGGCTGCGTCATGGCGACATTGGACATCACCGAGCGCGACATAGCGGCCTACGAGCGCGATGGCGTCGTGTGCCTTCGACAGGTCTTCACGCCCGAGTGCGTTGAGCTGGTCCGGGAGGGGATCGAAAAAGACATCGAGGCGCCGGGCCCGCTTCACACCATGCAGAATGCGCCCGGCGAACCGGGCTATTTTCTCACCGATTTCTGCATGGCGCAGCGTCTTCAGGAATTCCGCCGCTTCGTCTTCGATTCGCCGGCGAGCGAGATCGCAGCGCGGCTCATGCGCTCGAGCCGCGTCAACTTTTTCTATGACGGCCTTTGGGTCAAGGACCGGGGAACTCCGAAGCGGACGCGCTGGCACCAGGATCAGCCCTATTACCCCGTCGACGGCGAGCACATGTGCATCCTTTGGATGCCGCTCGACCCGGTCACGAAAGACGTTTGCCTCGAGCTCATCCGGGGCTCCCACCGCTGGAACCGCTGGTTCCAGCCCGAGCTGACCCGGAGCGGCAAGGACCTGTATCCGCCCAACGCCGCCTTCGAGCGGATGCCGGACATCGAGGCTGAGCGCGCGCGCCACGACATCGCGACGTTCGACATGGAGCCCGGCGATTGCATCGCCTTCCAAGGGCTCGTCGTTCATGGCGCGCCAGGCAACGCGCGCCAGGCGCACCAGCGGCGCGCACTCTCGACCATCTGGCTCGGCGATGACGCCACCTTCGTCGAACGGCCGGGCCCGGTGCGACCGCTCTTCGAAGGGCACGGCCTCAAGCCGGGCGACTCCATGGATTCACCCTACTTCCCCCGGACCTGGCCGCGCGTGTCCGAACGCGACGGCGCGCGCGCGAAGCGCTTCGCCGACGGGGCGTTTCGTATCAGCATCTGAGGCAGGCATGATCTGCGCGATCGGCACGGAAGAGATCGAGGCGATCGATCGAGACGGCGTGGTCTGCATTCGCGGCGCCTTCGAGCGGCGTTGGCTCGACACGATCGCGCGCGGCATCGAGGCCGAGCTCAAGGCGCCCGGCACGGGATTCGTCGAGCAGGCCGCCGGCCTTCCCGGCCGCTTCGTGACCGATTACTGCCCTGCCCAGCGCATCGCCGAGTTCCAGGACTTCGTTCTTCACTCACCGGCGGCGGAACTGGCCGGCCGCCTGATGGGCGCCTCGAAGGCGCGCTTTCTCATGGACGTCCTGTGGATCAAGGAGCCTGGCACGACGAAGCCCACGGCCTGGCACCAGGATCAGCCCTATTTCTGCATCGATGGCCGGCAGATGGTCTCGATCTGGCTGCCGGTCGACCCGGTGCCCGCCTCCGTGTCGCTGCGCTTTCTCCGTGGCTCGCATCGCTGGGGCAAGTGGTATCGTCCGCAACTCACGAGCGGGAAGGAGCTGTACTCGTTCTCCGATCCCGGATCGCGCTGGGAAGCGATCCCCGACTTCGACGCCGAGTTGGACAGGCACGATGTTCTCTCATGGGATCTTTCGCCCGGCGACTGCCTCGTCTTCCACGCACTGACGGTGCATGGCTCGCCCGGTAACCCGCAGGCAGCGACACGGCGCCGTGTCCTGACGACGGTGTGGTTTGGTGACGATGCGACCTACGGCGTGCGCCCCTCCCCGCCGCGTCCCCTCTTCGAAGGCCACGGACTCAAACCGGGAGAACGCATGGACTCGCCCTACTTCCCGCGCGTTTGGCCAGCGCCGGCGGATGCCCCGGCGCGCTTCGCGCGCGACACGGCACTCAAGATCAGCATCTGAAGGAGGCGTGATGGAAGGCGCACCGGCACGTCCCATCTCCGATTCCGAAGTCGAGCGCTTCCGCGCCGACGGCATCGTCCACCTCAAGGGAATCGTCGGCCGCGATTGGGTCGATATCCTAGGGCGCGGGGTCGAGAAGACCATTGCCCATCCGGGCCCCCTTCACACCGTGCAGACGCGCGACGGTGAAAAGGGCTACTTCCTCTCCGATCTCTGCATGGCGCAGCAGATCGAGGAATACCGCACCTTCATGTTGAACGGACCGGCGCCCGCCATTGCCGCGCGCCTCATGGGCGCATCACGCGTCAACTTCTTCGCCGACACGCTGTGGGTCAAGGATGGCGGGACCGAGAAGCGGACACGTTGGCACCAGGATCAGCCGTTCTTCTGGGTCGACGGACAGATGTGCGTCATCTGGTTCCCGCTCGATTCCGTCGCGAAAGAAAACGCGCTCGAGCTCATCCGCGGCTCGCACCGCTGGGGCAAGTCCTTCGCACCGGAGTTGAGCCGGGACGGCCGCGACCTCTATGCGACACCGGGCCGGCAGACCTTGGAGCGCATGCCCGACATCCAAGCCGACAGGTCCGCCTTCGAGATTTTGGCCTACGCGGTCGAGCCAGGCGACTGCATCGCCTTCGACGGCCTGACCGTACACGGCGCCGCCGGCAACGGCGCGGCGCAGCGCCGGCGCGCCGTGTCCTCGATCTGGATGGGCGAGAGCGCCCGCTACGCCGCGCGCCCGGCACCCGGCCGACCGCATTTCGAAGGCCACGGACTCAAGCCGGGCGATGCCATGGATTGCGATTATTTCCCGCGCGTCTGGCCGCGCCGGGGATCGATCGAGCCTTCGGCTTTGGCCCGGTTCGCCGATCGACGGCTCAAGATCACGAAGTAGCGTCGAGGCGCGGCGGTCCCGGTGCGACGGAACACACCCTTCTCCGCCCGCCCCTGGTCCGAAATCCGCAAGCGCCTTCTCGATGCGATCGCGGACGACCCCATCACGTCGGGCCGGACCATTACCTACCTTCCGAAAGATGCAGTGCGCGAGCATGCCTATGACACCATGGGCATCGTGGCCGGCGCCTACGATTGGGGATCGAAGACCGCGGCCATGTTGCTCGACGAGACGTCAGCCATGGTGCGCCCGTTCTTCCAGGCCGGCGCGGAAGTCCCCGTCACGTTCACGTCCGGCGGATCGGAGAGCAACATCCTGGCGCTCAAGGCCGCGCGCGATTGGGCCCGCGCGAATCGGCCGCAGGCGCTCAGACCCGAGATTCTCATGTCGCGCGCCGCCCATTCCTGCCACAGCAAGGCGGCGCAGCTTCTCGGCCTCGCCGAGCGCCGCGTCGGCCTCGCGCCCGATTCGCGCACCGACATTTCGGCGATGGCGGCCGCCATCGGCCCCGACACGATCGCCCTTGTCGCCTCCTACCCGACCGATTCGCATGGCATGTGCGACGACGTGCCCGCCATCGCCGCGCTCGCCGAGCATCACGGCCTCTGGTGCCATGTCGATGCCAGCTTCGGCGGCTTCATCGCGCCCTTCCTCAAAGAGCTGGGCGAACCGCTCCCCGATTTCGACTTCCGCGTGGCGGGCGTCTCGTCGATCGCTGCCGACCTCCACAAATACGGCTACGCGCCAACGGGAATCTCGGTGCTCCTCTTGAGAACGGCGGCCCACGCCGAGCATCTCCGGTTCCAATTCGACGCGTGGGATGGGCCGGCGATGGACAGCGACCGCCTGTCCGGCACGCGCAGCTTCGATACCTTGGCCGGCGCCTGGGCCACGCTCCAGGAGCTGGGCTGGGAGGGGTTTCGCGAGCGCGCCGCCGCCATGCGCGCGAACAGCCGTCGCTTCCTCGATCGCCTCAAGGATATCGACGGCGTCGAGCTGCTCAACCGGCCGGAGATTGGCATCGTGCACTTCAGGGTCGCCGGAGCGGACGCGGCTTCGCTCGGCGCGGCGCTGCGCCAGCGCGGCCATCGCCCCTATGTGACCGTCGCTCCTGCCGGCATCATCCTCTGCATCGGGCCGGAGCTCCAAGACGACGTGCTCGAGACGTTCATGCGCGACTTCGCCCACGCGCGCCGCACGGTTGAGAGCGCCGGCCCCGCCTGATTGCGGCGCGCGTCAGAGGTTCATCACGAGGATGCCGCTGGCGACGGTCGTCGCGGCGATCACGCGGCGGAGGCCAAAGGGCTCCTTCAGCACGATCGTGCCAATGAGGGCCGCGAAGACGACACTCGTCTCGCGCAGCGCCGAGATGGGCGCGACGGTGCCGATCCCGTAGCACCATACCACGATGCTGTAGCCCGCCACCGCGAGAAGTCCTGCGAAGAGCGACTGCTTCCATTCCGCCGCGAGGAATGACAAGAACGGCCGGCGCCGATAGGCGGTGGAGAAGCCGATCATCATCGCGCCATCGAGGAGCCACAGCCACGCGATGTAGCCGAGAGCGCTCTCCGACAGGCGCACGCCGAGCGCATCGACCGCGCTGTAGGCAGCGATGAAACAGGCGGTGCCGAGCGCGTAGAGTATCGCGCGAGGGTGGCCGCGTCCGAGAGAGAGGCTCGCGAGGCCAAGTGAGATGAGGGCGACGCCGCCATATTGCTGGGCCGAGAGGCGCTCGCCGATGAGCGGGCCCGAGGCCAGCGCCAGCAGCAAGGGCGAGCCGCCGCGCGCGATCGGATAGACTTGGCTCAAATCGCCGATCCGGTAGGCGCGGAGGAGGAACAAGTAGTAGCCCGCGTGGATCGCCGTGGTCAGTGCAAGATACGGCCAGCTTGCCTCCGCCGGCGCCGCGGCCCAGGGCAGGAAGGCAAGGCCCGCCGGGATCCCGACCGCGCTCATGGCCGACATCATGAACAATCGGTCGTTGGCCTGCTTGATCAGCGCGTTCCAGGCCGCGTGCATGAGCGCGGCCAGCAACACGAGGCAAAGGACGGCGACGCTCACCCGCTCCGGCGGGGCCGGGCGCGGCCGTTCAGTACTGCCATTTCGGATCGACGACGTTCGTGAAACGCTTGCCCGCGAGCATGCGCTCGATGTTGCCGAGCACGATGTCGAGCGTCCGGGGCGTGTAGGCGACCGTGTCGTCCGATGAGCAGTGCGGCGAGATGATCAGGTTGGGCGTGTTCCACAAAGGCGAGGACGATGGCAGCGGCTCCGGATTGAAGACGTCGAGCACGGCGGTCAGCTCACCCTTCACGAGCCGCTTCCTCAACGCGTCGTAGTCGACGAGATCGGCGCGGCTATAGTTCACGACGCCCGTGCCGTTGCGCATCAGCTTGATCTCCCGCGGCCCCAGCATGTGCTTGGTGTGCCGGGTCGCCGGCGCGCACATCATGACGAAATCGGCCTGGGGCAGCAGCTTCCGGAGCGCGCTCGGCTTGTGCATGCGGTCGACCGACCGGTGCGGCTTGCCGGTGCGCCGGATCCCCACGACCTTCATCCCGAAGGTCTTGGCCCAGTCGGCCGCCGAACCGCCGATGTTGCCCACCCCGATGATCAGCACGGTCTTGCCGGTGATGACCGTGTTGTAGACCTGCTGCCAGCGCGCCTTCCTCTGGTTCGTGACCATCTCCGGCACGCGGTTGTTGAGCATGAGGAGCGCCAGGATCGTGTATTCCGCCGCCCGAGGCCCATGCACGCCGCGGCTGTTGGTGAAGGTGACACCCTTCGGCAACCAGGTGAGCGGCATGAAGTGATTGACGCCCGCGCCATGCGCGTGGATCAGCTTCAGGTTGGGCGCACGTTCGGCGAGATTGTTGCGGTCGAAGTGCCAGCCAAAGAGGACATGCGCCGTACGCATCGCCTTTGGGAAAATGTCGCCGTCGTAACCAACGGTGACGCGGACCTTGCCCTTGAGCTTCGGATGCCGGCGCAGCGCGGCGCGCACGCGTTCGGGCGAAATCTCGAAGACCTCACCCATCCTGCTGTTATTTTCGCAATGAAGATGGATCTTGCCGCTGCGCTGCATGCGGCGTCCCGTCCGTGCCATCGTGATTGTCCCCTCGTGACGTCTTACTCGGCGCGCCCCTGTGCGCGGCCGGGCCATGATGACGGGCCCCGCGCGCAACGCAAGGGCGTTTGCCGCCCGTCCGGCCACGCCTTCAGTATTGCAGGTTCGGATCGATCCAGTTCTTGGGCTTCCGGCCCGCGATGACGCGTTCGATGTTGCCGAGGAGGAGGTCGAGGCATCCGGGCACGAAGGTCGCCGGGTCGTCCGAACAGCAATGGAAGCTCATGACGAGGTTGGGCGTGTTCCAGAGGGGCGAGGACGACGGCAAGGGCTCGGGGTCGAAGACGTCGAGGATCGCGGTCAGATCCCCCGCGATGAGACGCTCGCGGAGGGCATCGTAGTCGACGAGGTCCGCGCGGGCGAAATTGACGAGGCCCGCCCCCTTGCGCATGAGCTTGAACTCGCGCCGGCCGAGCATGTGCTTCGTCTCGTCGGTCGCGGGCGCGGCGACGATGACGAAGTCGGCCTTGGGCAGGACGCGATGCAGGTCCTTGGGCTTGTACATGCGATCGACCGAACGGTGCGGCTTGCCGCTGCGGCGGATGCCCAGCACCGTCATCCCGAATTTCTTGGCCCAGGCCGCGCCGGCGGCGCCCATGGTCCCCACGCCGATGATGAGGACGGTCTTGCCCACCATGGCGCTTGCATAGGGGCTTCCCCAGCGCGCCGCGCGCTGGAGCGTCGCCATCTCCGGCATCCGGTTGTTGAGCATGAGAAGCGCCATGATCAGGTATTCGCCGGCCCGGGGTCCGTGGACGCCGATGCTGTTCGCCAGGAGACATCCGTCGGGCATCCAGTCGAGCGGATAGACGTGGTTCACGCCCGCGCCGAAGATCTGGACCAGCTTGAGGTTCGGCGCGCGCCGCTTGAGGTGCTTGTGATCGAAGGTCCAGCCGAACAGGAAATCGGCGCTGGCCAGCGTGTCGCGATACGGCTCTTTCTCGTGCGTGATCGTGATCCGCAGCTTGCCCTTGAGCTTCGGGTGCCGCTTCAGGGCTTGATCCATGAGCCGCGGGGTCAGGGTATAGAGCGGCCCGAGCGCCTCCGATTCGACGCAATAGAGGTGATAGGGGCCTTGAGATTTGGCTGGTGCGGTCCGCCGTGCCAGTCGTGCCATCGCTCGCGTCTCCTTGCGGCGATTGGGAAGGGCATGCGAATCCGCCGCGGCGGATCATGATGCCGAGGTGGAGGCAGGGCGCAAGCTCGATCCGCCGGCGAGGGACCTCGGCCGAAGCCCGCACCACAAATAAGAAGGGCCGCGGCTAAGTCGCGGCCCTTCGAATGGCCCCCCGGCCCGAGGCCGGGGGGACCGCTGTCATTCGATTTAGAAGTCGCCGTGCGAGTGATCGTGGCCACCCGCCGCCGGAGCCTTCTTCTCCGGCTTCTCGGCGACCATGGCCTCCGTCGTGATGAGGAGACCAGCGACCGACGCCGCATCCTGGAGCGCCGTGCGCACGACCTTGGTCGGATCGACGATGCCGCGCTTCACGAGGTCGGTGTACTCCTCGCTCTGCGCATCGAAGCCGAAGGTCGCGTTCTTTTGCTCGAGCAGCTTGCCGGCGACCACCGCGCCGTCAACGCCCGAGTTCTCCGCGATCTGGCGGACGGGGGCCTGGAGTGCCCGGCGCACGATGTCGATGCCCATGCGCTGGTCATCGTTCCCGGCCTTGAGTTTCTCGAGGGCCCGCACGGCGTAGAGCAACGCCACGCCACCGCCCGGAACGATGCCTTCCTCGACCGCGGCGCGAGTCGCGTGCATCGCGTCCTCGACGCGATCCTTCCGCTCCTTCACCTCGACTTCGGTCGCACCGCCCACGCGGATGACGGCGACGCCGCCCGCGAGCTTGGCCAGACGCTCCTGCAGTTTCTCCCGGTCGTAGTCCGAGGTGGTCTCCTCGATCTGCGCCCGAATCTGGCCGCACCGCGCCTCGATGTCTTTCTTCTTGCCGGCGCCGCTGACGATCGTGGTCTCTTCCTTGCCGATGACCACTTTCTTCGCGCGGCCCAGCATGTCGAGCGTCACGCTCTCGAGCTTGATGCCGAGCTCTTCGCTGATTGTCTGACCCGCGGTGAGCGTCGCGATGTCCTCGAGCATGGCCTTGCGGCGATCGCCGAAGCCCGGCGCCTTCACCGCCGCGACCTTGAGGCCGCCGCGGAGCTTGTTGACGACGAGCGTGGCGAGCGCCTCGCCCTCGACCTCTTCGGCGATGACGAGGAGCGGCTTGCCGGACTGCACGACGGATTCGAGAACGGGAAGCAGAGGCTGGAGGCCCGAAAGCTTCTTCTCGTGGATGAGGATGTAGGGATCCTCGAGCTCGACCTGCATCTTGTCGGCATTGGTGATGAAGTACGGCGAGAGATAGCCGCGGTCGAACTGCATGCCCTCGACGACGTCGAGCTCGGTCTCGAGGCTCTTGGCCTCCTCGACCGTGATGACGCCTTCCTTGCCGACCTTGTCCATGGCGCGGGCCAGGAAATCACCGATCTCCCGGTCGCCATTGGCCGAAATGGTTCCGACCTGGGCGACCTCTTCGGTGCTCGACACTTTCTTGGAGCGGCCCTTGAGGTCCTCAACCACTTCGTGGACCGCAATGTCGATGCCGCGCTTCAGATCCATGGGATTGAGGCCGGCCGCGACCGCCTTCGCCCCTTCGCGCACGATCGCCTGGGCCAACACCGTGGCCGTGGTCGTGCCGTCGCCCGCGATGTCGCTCGTCTTGGTCGCGACCTCGCGCAGCATCTGGGCGCCCATGTTCTCGAACTTGTCCTTGAGCTCGATTTCCTTGGCGACCGTGACGCCGTCCTTGGTCACGCGCGGCGCGCCGAAGGACTTGTCGAGCACCACGTTGCGGCCCTTGGGGCCGAGCGTCACCTTGACCGCATCCGCCAGGATATCGACGCCGCGGAGCATGCGCTCCCGCGCGTCGCTTGAGAATTTGACGTCTTTCGCTGCCATCGTTCCGATCCTCTCCGCTTAGGCCGCTTTCTTCGTCGACTTCGCGGCGCCTTCGATGACGCCCATGATGTCGGACTCTTTCATGATCAACAGGTCCTTGCCGTCGATCTTCACCTCGTTGCCGGACCACTTGCCGAAGAGCACCCGGTCGCCGACCTTGACGTCGAGCGGCACGACCTCGCCCTTCTCGTTGCGCGCGCCTGGGCCGACCGCGATGATCTCGCCTTCCATCGGCTTCTCCTGCGCGGTGTCCGGAATGATGATCCCGCCGGCGGTCTTCTCTTCCTGCTCGATCCGACGGACCACGACCCGGTCATGCAACGGACGGAATTTCATGGTTGCCTCACCCTTTCATGATGGTTGGACGTCATGGGGAGGCTGTCGGCAAAATGGCTTGCTAGCACTCACCCAATGTGAGTGCTATCTAGAGGCAGGGCGGAACCTTGTCAAGACGCCGCCCCTTTGACCCACAAAGAAAATTTTGTATTATTTGTCAATTACTTACGTGAGGCAATCTGCGGCCGATCGGCGTCGCGTCACACGAATACCATATTCGCGCCCCTATCTCTCTTTCGAAGCTCGGCGTGGTGTGGGGCCCAGGCTCCGTACCCCGACGGAACGAACAAAGGAGATCGACCTTGAAACCCCACCGGTTTACCGCCACGGCCTTTGCCCTCGCCCTATGCGCCGTGGTCCCCTTGGCCGCCGCCGCCCAGCAGGCTCCCCAGCTGCCGACCGGCGTCTCGACCCTGGCACCGCTCGTGAAGGAGGTGACGCCCGCGGTCGTCAACATCGCGGTCAAGTCGAAGCAGCCCATCGAGGACAATCCGCTTCTCAAAGACCCCTTCCTTCGCCGGTTCTTCGAGATGCCCAACCAAAACCAGCCGGCCGAGCGGCAGGCCCAATCCGTCGGGTCGGGCGTGATCGTCGATTCCAAGAAGGGCTACATCCTGACCAACCACCACGTGATCAACAACGCGACCGAGATCGTCATCACCCTCAAGGACCAGCGCCAATTGAAGGCGAAGCTCGTGGGCAGCGACCCCGAGACGGATATCGCCGTCCTTCAGGTCGAGCCGGACAATCTGAGCCAGGTCAACTTCGGTGATTCGGAGAAGATCGAGGTCGGCGACTTCGTGGTCGCCATCGGCAACCCGTTCGGTCTCGGCCAGACGGTCACGGCAGGCATCGTCTCGGCGCTCGGCCGAAGCGGCCTCGGCATCGAAGGCTATGAGGATTTCATCCAGACCGACGCCTCGATCAATCCCGGCAACTCGGGCGGCGCCCTCCTAACGCTCAAAGGCGAGATTATCGGCATCAACACCGCCATCATCGGACCTGCCGGCGGCAATATCGGCATCGGGTTCGCCGTGCCGATCAACATGGCGCGCGCGGTGATGGACCAGATCCTGACTCATGGCGAAGTCCGGCGCGGCCGGATCGGCGTCGCGGTTCAGGACCTGACGCCCGACATCGCCCAGGCGCTCAAGCTCGACAAGACCACGGGCGCCCTCATCAACCGCGTCGAGCCCAATTCGCCGGCCGACAAGGCGGGCCTCAAGGCGGGTGACGTCGTGACGTCCATCGGTGGCAAGTCCGTGCGCGGTGGCGCCGACCTTCGCAACCGCATCGGGCTCCTGAGGGTCGGCGAGAAGGCCGAACTCCAGGTCGTGCGCGAGAAGGCCGTCAAGACGGTCTTCGTGCAAGTCGGCCAGCGCGAGCAGCAGAAGGCCGAGGCCACGGAGGGTATTCCTCGTCTCGCGGGCGCCACCTTCAGCGCGGTCGAGCGCAGCGCCCAACCCAACCGGCCGAAGGGCGTGGCGGTCGCGAGCGTCGAGCCCAACAGCCCGGCCGCGGCGAACGGACTTCGCGCTGGCGACGTCATCATGGCCGTCAATCGCCAGCCGGTTGAGACGGTCGACGCGCTGACCAAGGCGGCCAAAGCCGCGCGCGGCCCCTTGGCCCTCAACATCCTTCGCGGCGAGAGCCGGATGGTGCTTATCGTCCAGTAGGGGGACAGCCGGCTCAGGTACCATCCGCCCCCTATTCCCGGTAAGGTTCGCCGCGGGATGCCCAAGCATCCCGCGGCGAATCGTTTTCAGGACCAGCCATGGCCAACACGTCGACCAGCAACCTGCGTGCGGATTTCGAGCGCGACGGCTACTCGCGTCCGGTGCCGGTCTTGAGCGCGAGCGAGGTCGAGCATTACCGGAGCCGGCTCGAGGAATTCGAGCGGCGATTTCCCGACGACAGGCGCAAGATCAAGACCAAGGCCCACTTGCTGTGCCCGTGGGTCGATGCGCTCGCCCGCCATCCGCGCATCCTCGATGCCTTCGAAGACCTCATCGGCCCCGATATCCTGTGCTACAGCATGGCGTTCCGCGTGAAAGAGCCGGACAAGCGCACCTTCGCCGGCTGGCACCAGGACAGCGCCTATCTCCGCATCCGACCGACGCTCGTGCTCGCGGCTCTCGCACTCTCGCCTTGCGGGTTGGAGCAAGGCTGCCTCACCGTCCTCCCCGGCACGCATAAGGGGCCCCTGCTCAGCCACGTCGAATCGGCAGACGAGGACAGCATCCTTGCGCGGGGACAATCGATCACTTCCCCTCTCGACACGAGCGGCGCCGTGGACCTTGCGCTTCAGCCAGGCGAGCTCGCCTTTTTCCACTACAACATCGTGCACGGCTCGCGGCCCAACCGCTCGAATGAGCGCCGCATCATGCTTCTCGTCGAGATGATGCCGACGAGCGCCTACCAGGACGGCGGGCGAGAATCGGCCATGTTGGTGCGCGGGATCGACCGCTTCGCCCATTTCGAGCGCGACCGGCCGGCCGTGGTCGAATGCGGCGAGGACGAGCGGACAGCCTGGCAGAATGCGGTCTCGCTCCGTGCCAAGACCCTGTTCGAGGGCAGCGCGCTCCGCGTGAGCGAGGCCTATGGCGGGCGGGCCCGACCCACCTGACGGCCGATCGCCTCAGTTGTTCCAGAGATCGAACGTACCCTGAGGAGGGCGCGGATAGTCACGGTCGAGGGCGGCGAGATCCTCGGCCGTCAAGGTCAAGTCGAGCGCATGCAGGTTCTCGCGCACATGCGCCGGGTTCGAGGCCTTGGGGATCGTCACGACGTTCGGGTCGCGGAGCGTCCAGGCCAGCGCGATGCACATGGGCGAGACGCCGTGCCGTCGCGCGACCTCCGCGAGACCCGGGCGCGGCTTCAGAAATCCCTCTTCGAGCGGCGTGTAGGCCATCACCGCGATCTGGCGCTTGGCGTGCCACGCGCCGAGGCCGTTGTCGAGCGATCGGCGCACGAGGCTGTAGCGGAGCTGGTTGACCGCGACGTCAGGGCCATGGGCCATCGCCTCCGAACGCTCCATGTCCGGCTGGTCGAAGTTGCTCAATCCGAAGTGGCGGATCTTGCCGGCCTGCTTCAGCCGGTGAAACGCCTCGAGCGTGTCCTCGTGCGGATGGGGCCCGCCGCGGTTGTGGAGCAAGTAGAGGTCGATCCAATCCGTGCGCATGCGCTTCAAGCTCGCTTCGGCCGCGCGCACCGTGCCATCCCGTGACGCGTTGGTCTGGTGCACCTTGGTCACGATGAACACCTTGTCGCGCCGACCGGCGACCGCTTCGCCTGCGATCTCCTCCGCAACGCCCGAGGCGTAGATCTCCGCGCTGTCGATGAGCGTCATGCCGAGGTCGATCCCGAGTTGAAGTGCCTTGACTTCGTCCTTCCGGCGCTGGGGATCGTCTCCCATTTTCCACGTGCCGAGACCCAAGGCCGGCATCGTGCAGCCTCCGCGCGCATGAACCATCCGCATCGTCATCATCGTCCCCCGTCGTTTCCGTTCACGGCCGGCCCGTTCAGCCGCGCGCCGCGGCAATGGCGGCCCAGACCTTGGCCGGCGTCGCGGGCAGCTCGACATGCCGCACGCCGAGATGCGAGAGTGCGTCAGCCACGGCATTGGCAAGGGCCGGCACGGCCCCGATCGTGCCGCTCTCGCCGGCCGACTTGATGCCGAGCGCGTTCGTCGGGCTCACGGTCTCGTGGCGCCCCAGGCTGAACATGGGCAGGTCGCCCGCGCGGGGCATGGCGTAATCCATGAAGCTGCCCGCGAGGACCTGGCCCGTGCCGTGGTCGATCGCCACCTCCTCCATGAGCGCCTGGCCAATGCCCTGGCCAAGGCCGCCATGGACCTGGCCTTCGACGACCATCGGGTTGATGATGGCGCCGCAATCGTCCACGACGAAATAGTCGCGCAAGGTGACCCGTCCCGTCTCCGGATCGATGAGCACGACCGCCATATGCATGCCGGACGCGCAGGTGGGAGCCACAGGATCGAAGAACACCACTTCCTCGAGACCAAGCTCGACGCCGGCAGGAAATTTGTGGCCGCGATAGGCCGTCTTCACCACATCCGTGAACGTCACGCGGCGATCGGTTCCCTTGATGACGAAGTCGCCGTTCTCGCGGACGAGGTCGGCTTCCGCGCACTCGAGGAGATGCGCCGCGATCTTCCGGCATTTTTCGACGATGCGGTCGGCGCCGCGCACGACGGCCATGCCGGTCGTAAGCGTCGAGCGCGAGGCATAGGCGCCGTGGCCGAAGGTCACGCGGTCGGTGTCGCCTTCGACGACCTCGACGTCGTCGATCGGCACGTCGAGCCGCGTGGCGACGACCTGGGCAAAGGTGGTCGCGTGGCCCTGGCCATGCGAGTGGGAGCCGGAGAACACCGTGACCTTGCCGGTCGGATGGACTCGGACGGTCGCCGAATCGAAACCGCTCGAGCGCGTATAGATGGCCCCGGCCTTCTCGCTCGGCGCGCCCATGACGTCGACGAACGACGTCATGCCGATGCCGAGGAAGACGTTCTTCTCTCGCAACCGCTTCTGCTCGGCGCGGAGCGCATCGTAGTTCGCGAGCGCCTTGAGCTTCGCGAGAAGTGCTGGCGGATCGCTCGTGTCGTAGGTGAGGCCAGTCGGGCTGCGGTAGGGAAAGCGGTCGCTGGGGATGAGGTTTTTCTCCCTGAGCGCGATGGGATCGAGGCCCAGCTTCCGCGCCGCCAAGTCGATGAGGCGCTCGAGCACCGTGAACGCCTCCGGACGGCCAGCACCCCGATAGGCGTGGACAGGCGAGGTGTTCGTGTAGACGCCGCGCACGCGGCAAAAGATGGCCGGCGTCGTGTAGAGGCTGCTGAACGCGGCACCGTAGAAATAGCCAGGGATGCTCGCGCCCCGATGGGTGACATAGGCGCCGAGGCACGCGACGGTGTCGACCGAGAGCGCGAGGAAGCGGCCGTCCGCATCGAGCGCGAGACGCGCGCGGCTGAAATGGTCGCGTGCGCCGGCATCGCTCAGGAGCCCCTCCGACCGCGTCGCGGCCCAGCGAACCGGGCGGCCGACCAGCTTCGAGCCCCACAGCACGAGCGGTTCCTCGGAATAATCCGGGAGCTTCATGCCGAACCCGCCGCCGACATCGGGCGCCACGACGCGAATCTTGTGCTCGGGATGGCGAAGGGAGTTCTCCGCGAGCGAGAGGCGCAACATGTGGGGCGATTGGTGCGATGCCCAGAGCGTGTAGCGGTCATCGCCCGCGTCGTAGTGGCCCAAGAGCGTGCGCGGCTCGATCGAGTTGGCAGTCACCCGGTTGTTGACCAGCTCGATCTCGACCACATGGGGCGCTTTGGCGATGATGGCGTCGATCGCCGCCTTCTCGCCCATCTCGGTCACGAAGCAGAGATTGTCGGGCAGATGGGCGTGGACGCGCGGGGCGCCCGGTTCGAGCGTGCGTCGCACCTCGGTCGAGGAGGGCAGCAGCTCGTAATCGACGTCGATCGCTTCGATGGCATCGAGCGCCTGGGCGCGCGTCTCCGCGACCGCCATGGCCACCGTGTCGCCGACGAAACACACCTCATCCCGGCACAGGACCGGCCGGGTCAAGTGGGGCCTGTCGACACCGTCGGCTGATGGAATCTTGGCCCAGAGCGGAAATTCGCCGAGCCCGGCCTTCTCCCAATCGGCCGCGGTGACGACGGCGAGGACGCCCGGGAGCGCACGCGCGCGATCCGTCCTGACCGCGCGAATGCGCGCATGGGCGTGGGGCGAACGGAGGAAGGCGGCATGCGTGACATCGGACGCCTTCACGTCATCGACATAGCGGCCGCGGCCGGTCAGAAGCCGATAATCCTCGCGCCGCTTGATGGGCTGTCCGACATACATGAAGAGCCTCCCCCTCGCCCGACCCGTCCCGCCAGCCCAGACTATTGCAGCGAGTGCGCGAGCGCGACTGTTAGATGGGTGCCGGTCAATCGGACCCCGGTCGGATGGTAAGGTCGTCAAAAAGCGTCACGCTGTCGGACTTGGTCCAGAGGCCGACCCGCCCCGGGGCCGACAGCTGGCCGTCGCGCGCCTCGAACAACGGCGCGCCGTTCCAGACCACATAAAAGCGGTCCCCCTCCACCTTGATGCGCAAGGTCTGCCATTCCTCCGCCCGAACCTTGGTGCGCGTGCCGGCGAAGAACGTCGCCATCCCGCCGATGACGCGATAGAGGCGCACGGTCTGCTCGAGCGCGTTGACCCCAACGACGTAGTAGTTGCGCGCATCGGTCGCGCGTACGATCAAGCCACCGGACTGGTCGGCCTCGCCGGCGACGAGCTTCAGCCGCACGCTGACATCGAGATTCCGGGCACGGAAGCCGTCATAGAGGCAGACGGGAAACCGCTGGCCGGTCCGATCGGTGCTGATCTGTCCCAGCACGTTCCGCCGCGAGGGATCGGCCGGATCGGTCTCGACGATCCATTCGGCCGGCGGCCCCTCGCCTGTGAGGCCTAGGGTGAAGCCTGACGGGCTGGCGCCCAAGCTCATCGTGTCGAAATCGATGGTGATCGGAGCCGGATCGCCGGCGGCCGGAGCCCCCAGCCCGACGCCGAGGGCAAGCACAAGCGCAAGCCGCCGCGGGAACGCAATCTCGGTCGATCTCCTGGGGAGGTTGCCGTTGGCCATGTCCCGGACGAAAGGAGAGGTGGGCGCGCCGCCTTTGTCAGCTTAACTTGTAGCCGCCGTCGATCTCCAGCACCGTCCCCGTCACATAGGCATTCTCCATCAGCATGAGGATGCCTTGGGCGATTTCCTCCGCGGTGCCCATGCGTGGGATCGGCAGAGGCTTGGTCTTGGCGGCAAGCGCCTGTCGCGTCTCGTCCGGCAGTGTCTCCATGAGCGGCGTGCCGATGAGGCCCGGCGCCATCACATTGACGCGGAGCGGCGCCAGCTCCGCGGCAAGCGTCCGCGCGAGCGCCTCGATCGCAGCGTCTGCAGCCGCTACGCTCATGTAGCTCGGAATGGCTTTTCTGTGCGCCTGCCCCGTGATGAAGACGATCGACCCGCGCTCGCTCATGTGCGGCAGGGCATGGCGGACGCAGTACACCTGCGCCCAGAACTTGTTGACGAAGATCGCCTCGAACACACCCTGGCTCGTTTCGCGGAACCGCCCCATGCCCGCCCGGACCTTGGCATTGGGCGTCGCCGGCACGAGGATCGACAGGTGATCGAAGGTCGCGATATGCCGGAAGAAGGCCTCGACCGAGGCTTCTTCTGTCGCATCCAGGCGATAAGCCTCGATCCCGCCGCCGATCGAGCGCCGCGCGCGCTCGAGGCGCTCGGTCGACCGGCCCGCGATGACGACCTCCGCCCCGCGCGCGACCGCCGCCTTCGCCGTCGCAAGTCCGATGCCCGATGATCCCCCGATGAGAACGATCCGCTGGCCCTCAAGCGTCATGGCCGATGCCTGCGACGCGGCTCACGATCGCCGCCACTCATAGCAGGCGATGCTGTGGCCGCTCCTGACGTCCTCGAAGGGTGGGTGGGCGGACGCGCACCGCTCGACGCGGAGGGGACAGCGATTGTAGTAGCGGCAGCCCACGGTGTCGGTCGCGGGGTTGAAGGCCTCGCCCGCGACAGGGCTTTGCCCCTCAAGCGTCTCGGCGCTTTCATCGAGCGTGCCGAGGAGCGCCTTCGTATAGGGGTGCTTCGGCGCGGAGAAGATCTCTTCCGTCGGCGCCATCTCCAGCATCTTGCCGAAGTACATGACGCCGATGCGATGGCACAGGTAGCGCGCGACGCGCAGATCATGGGTGATGAAGATGATCGTGATGTTGAGCGTCCGCTGAAGGTCCTTGAACAGGTTGAGGATCTGCGCGCGCACCGACACGTCGAGTTTCGAGACCGGCTCGTCCGCGACGACGAGCGCCGGCGACATGGTCAACGCCCGCGCGATCGCCACGCGCTGGAGCTGCCCGCCTGACATCTCATGGGGATAGCGGCTCTTGAAGTTCGCGGGAAGGCCGGCGCGCGAAAGCGCCTCGTCGATGCGCCTGTCGACCTCGTCGGACTTGCAGATCTCGTGGAGAAGCAGCGGCGTCGCGAGTGCCGTGCGCACGGTGTGCCGCGGGTTGAGCGAGGACAGAGGGTCCTGGAAGACCATCTGCAGATCGCGACGGTAGGGCTTGAGGCGCCGCTCGCCGAGATGGGTGATGTCGACGCCGTTGACCGCAATCGTGCCGGCGGCCGGCTCGTAGAGGCGCAAGATCGCCTTGCCGATCGTGGTCTTGCCGCTGCCCGACTCCCCGACGAGCCCCAGGACTTCGCCCTGCCGCACATCGAAGCTGACGTCGTCGACGGCCTTGAGGAAGCTCGGGCCCTTGGAGAGCGCGGCCGCGGCGCCCTGGCGCATCCGAAAGCGCACGAGGAGGTTGCGCACCGCGAGAAGCGGCGCATCGTTTCGCGATGTTCCGGCGTCAGGCATGGTCATAGAGCACGCAACGCACGTTGCGCCCACCGCCGAGGTCGCTCATGGCCGGTAACGCCGCCCGGCATTGCGGCTTGGCCGAGGCGCACCGCGGCTCGAAGAGGCAGCCGGGCGGCAGCTCGGTCGGGCTCGGCAGTTCGCCAGGGATTTCCTTCAAGCGGGCGGTCTTGGTGTCGAGCGCCAGGGCCGAGGCCAGGAGGCCCTGGGTATAGGGGTGCTTCGGCTCGGCGAACACTTGCTTCGTGGGCCCGGTTTCGACGATGCGTCCCGCATACATCACCGCGATCCTGTCGCACAGCATGTGCGCGATCGACATGTCGTGCGTGATGAAGAGGAAGGCGCAATCGAGCCGCTTCTGGAGGTCGCGGAAGAGCCGCAGGATCTGCCGCTCCACGATGTTGTCGAGATTGGTCGTGGGCTCGTCCGCGACGATGAGGTCGGGCTCGAAGGCCAAGACCATGGCGATGAGCGTCCGCTGCAACATCCCGCCGGAGAGCTGGTGCGGAAACAGATGGAGCACGTTGGCCCCATGCGGGATGCCCACATCCTTGAGAAGGTCGATCGCGGCGCCTCGCCAATTCTTCGCGCGCTCCGCATGGGCCGTCGACTTCGACGCCGAGCGCTCGAAGATCTCTTTCAGGTGCCACTCGATCTTCTTCGCCGGATTGAAGGCGCCGACAGGGTCCTGGAAGACCATGGCGATGCGCCGCCCCCGGAGCTCGCGAAACGCGTCGGCCGAAAGATCGAGAAGGTCGGTGCCGAGGAAATCGACGCGCTCGGCCCGGGTCACCGCGTTCTCCGGCAGAAGGCGAAGAATCGACATGCCGGTCACGGTCTTGCCCGATCCCGATTCCCCGATGATGCCGACCATCTCGCCCTTGCGCACGTCGAGGTCGACCTCGCGCACGACCATCACAGTCCTGCCGCCCATGGTGAAGCCGGCTTCGAGCCCGCGGACGGAAAGGGTCACGTCGCTCATTCGGCGGACCTGCGGCGCAGGCGCGGGTCGAGCAGATCGCGCAATCCGTCGCCCAACAGGTTGAGACCGAGGATGGCAAAGGTGAGAGCCGCCCCCGTCAGCGTGAGCACCCACGGCCCACGATGGAAGTAGTCCTTGCCGTCCGCCATCATGACGCCCAAGGACGGCGTCGGCGGTTGCACGCCGAGACCGAGGAAGGACAGACCCGCTTCGATGATGATGCCGAAGGCCAGGCCGACGGTGAATTGGACGAAGAGAGGTGCCGCGATATTGGGCAGGATCTCCCTGACCATGATTCGAAGGGCCGGCTGCCCCATCAGCTGCGCGGCCTGCACATAGGGTTCGGACTTCACGACCATGGTCGTGTTCCGCGCCATGCGGGCGAAATTGGGCACATAGACGAGGGCGATCGCGATGATGACGCTTTGCACGCCGAAGCCCAGGATGAGCATCAGCATGAGCGCCAGCACGAAGATCGGGAACGAGAAGAGAAGGTCGACGAAGCGCATCGCGGTCGCATCGACCCACCGGCCGACATAGGCGCAGGTCATCCCCAGAAGAACGCCCGCGATGGCACCGAGCGACACGCCGGCAAAGCTGATCAACAGCGAATTGCGCGCGCCGTAGAACACGCGCGTCAGCACGTCCATCCCGAAGGAGTTCGTGCCGAAGGGATGCGCCCAGGACGGCGGCTTGAGCAGGGCCGTGAAGTCCATCTTCGTCGGGTCATAGGGTGAGAGCGAGGGGCCGATCGCGACCGCGAGCAGGACGACGGCCGTGATCGCGAGGCCAGTCGCGATGACGCGGTTTCGCCCAATCTCGAACAGCGTCGATCTCAGCGAGATGAGCGCCATGGTCAGTGCGTCCGCCGCGGATCAAGCATGGCGCAGGCCACGTCGACGACAAGGTTCACCGTGAGAACGACGCCGAGGAAGGTGAGCGCGCAAGCCTGCACCACCGGATAGTCGCGCCCGAACGCCGCATCGACCATGAGCGACCCCATGCCCGCGATGCCGAAGATGCGCTCGATGATGACGACGCCGCCGAGAAGATAGCGCACTTGCAATCCCACCACGGTTACGAAGGGAATGAGCGCGTTGCGGAAGACGTAGTGGAGGAAAACGAATGGTGCGGCGAAGCCGAACGACCGCGCGGCCGTCACGTACTCCCGCCGCGCCGTCTCGAGCAGTGCCGCGCGCAGGATGCGCGCGAAAACTCCGGCCATGGGCGCCGCGATCGCAAGGGCCGGCAGGAAGCCGCTGTAGAAGGCGCCGGTGAAGTCCTGGGCCGGCGTCGTGAAACCGTAAGATGGAAACCAGGTGAAGGACAGGGCGAAGGCCAGGATGAGCACGTAGCTCAGCCAAAAGTCCGGCATCGAGATGCCGAGGACGGCGATCGAAGTCGCCGCCGTATCCGCGAGCTTTCCGTGGCGGAGCGCCGCGATCGTGCCGGCCACGAGCGAAATGAAAAGAGCGATCACGAGGCCGTAGATGCCGATGAAGATCGTCACGGGCAGGCGATTGGCCAGCAGTTCGCTGATGGGAAACTTGCCCGCGAGCGCGATTGAATTGCCGAGATTGCCCTGGGCGGCATTCTCGAGCCAGATCAGGTACTGAATGACGATCGGCCGATCGAGCCCATGCTCGTGACGGTAGGCCTCGATGGTCTCCGGCGTCGCCGCGTCGCCAAGCACCGTCAGCGCCGGATCGCCCGGCGCCAACTGCATGATGAGAAAGATGAGGAAGGAGCCGACGATAACCGTCGCCAGCGCACCGGCCAGTCGAACGATGAGATACCACAGAAAGTTCATCGGACCGGGAATGGTCCCGCCGGCGGCTCTGCGCGTACCGGCGGGACGTGCTCCATCAAGCCGCGCGCCCGCTCAACCGAGCGAGACGGGCGGGAACTGGGTGCCCAAGGACTGTGACGGCAGCGCGACGAAGCCTTTGACCTTCTTGTTCATCATGCTGTGGGCGTTTGCATTGAAGGTGAACAACAGGGCCACCTCATCGGCGACGATGTCCTCGGCCTGCCGGGCGAGCTCGCCGCGCTTCAACTGATCGAACTCCTTCCGTGAGGCTTCGATGAGCGCATCGACCTTGGGGTTGGAATAGCCGTTGAAGTTCCGCGCGCCCTTGGAATGGAACAGCTCGCCCAGGTACTCGTCGAGCTCCACGCGTCCGATCCATCCCGTATTTTGCGCATCCATGTCGTTGCCACGGAACTTCTGGAACGCGACATTGGCCTCGAGCACCTCCGGCGCGAACTTCATGCCGAGCGTCTGGTTGATCTGGGCGCAAGCGATCTCCGTCCAGCGCTTCCACCAGCCCGAGCCCCAGGTGATGACCTTGATCTCGAGGCCCGGCTTCACGCTCGACTTGGCGAGCTCGGCCTTCGCGCGTTCCGGATTGTAGGTGTAGAGATCGCGCGACTTCGTATAGGCCCAGGGGATGGCCGGCGGAATGGCGCCGGCGAGCGGCCGTCCTTCGCCGAACAGCACAGCATCCACGATCGCCTGCCGATCGAGCGAGAGGGCCAGTGCGCGCCGGAAATTGACGTCATTGAAGGGCGGCTTCGTCAAATTCAACGCCATGAAGCGATTATTGAAGCCGGGGACCTTGGTAACGGTGATATTGGGATCCTTCTCCAGCTTCGGCACGTCCGCGAAGGGCGCCGTGCTGGCCAGGTCGATCTGGCCCCCGAGGATCGCCGTGATGCCACTCGTCTCCTCCGGGATCAGCAGGAGGTCGACGCCGTCGAGATAGGGCTGGCCCTTCTCGAAATAGTCCTTGTGCGCAACGAAGACGATCTTCTCGTTGGCGCGCCATTCCTTGATTTTGAACGCCCCGGTGCCGACCGGAGCCTTGCCGAAGGCCTCCTCGCCCATTTTCTGGAAGGCTTTCTTCGAGATGATCTGCGCGCCCGTCGGCATGCTGGAGAGGAAGGTCAGCATCGGCGCGAACGGTTCCGAGGTCTTGATTTTCACCGTGTACTTGTTGACCGCGTCTACTGCTGTGATCTTCTCGAACTTTTTTTGATTCGGAACTTTGATGTCCGGATTGCGGATGCGGTCGAGCGAGAACTTGACGTCCTCAGACGTCATTTCGCTGCCGTCATGGAATTTCACACCCTTCCTCAGGTTGAACGTGTACGTCGTGAGGTCCGGCGAGAGCGACCAGTTCTCGGCCAGATCGGGCACGATCTTCATCTGCGCGTCGAACTTGACGAGCGCGTTGAACATCGTCGTCAGCGCCCAGAAGTCCGAGTTGAGGATCGCCTTCTGCGGATCGAGCGTGTTCACCACGTTGAACCCGAGGAGTGCTGCGCGAAGGGTCCCGCCGCGCTGTTGGCCGAGCGCCACCCTCGAAAGCATCGAGCCGGTCAGAATCGTCGTCGCTCCGGCGGCCGCGGTCGTCGTCAGGAATGTCCGACGATCCATGCCGGTCGAGGCTGACTTGGTCATACTGTGGTCCTCCCTGTCGCTGATTGTCTTATCGCCCTTGGCGCTTGGCTGGCCCTTGACGACGTGCCCGGCCCCGCCCGCTCACATTGCGGCTGAAATTTAGTCACCAAAGCCCTCGTGCTGGATCGGATTGCCGGGGCGTAACCGCCCCTTGTTCGTGTTTCGTCCACCAGCCCGACGACCTTCAAACCCTCCCTTAGCGGCCGCGGTTCGCCGCGGCTCGAAGCCTCAGCGATAGTAGCGAGCGTCTCGAAATCCCGTCAAGCCAAGCTCCCGCACTCGGAGCCTCATCGTCATTGCAATGCAAGCCGCGGCGAGGTCGCCCCTCCGAAGGGTTTCCACTAGCATGCGCAGCCAAGGCACACGGAGTGAACCAAGAGGAGTCCTCGGGGATGCGCGCGGCACTTTCCAGCCTTTCAGGGCGCACGTTCGATGTCGCGGTCATTGGCGCGGGCATCAACGGGTGCAGCGCAGCCCAGCAGCTGGCGGCTCGAGGCTACACTGTCTTGCTCGTGGACAAAGGTGATTTCGGCGCGGCATCCTCGAGCCGCTCGACGCGTCTCGTTCATTGCGGCCTCCGTTATCTCGCACCCGGCGGCACGATGTGGGACCTGTTGCTGAGTCCCAAGAAATTGTCGACGGCACTCCGCATGACGCGCCAAGCCATGGTCGCCCGCAGCGAATTCGCCAAGACGTCCGCGAGCCGCACCCGTCAGATCAAATTTGGATTTCCCCTATACCGGGACGGCGCCTACCGCCCCTGGCAGATCGACCTGGCCTTCACGGTGCTGAAGAGCCTCGGCCCGAGCGAGCCGCCGCTCGACTATCAGCGCCTCGGCCGAGACGAAGTGGCTGCATCGCCGCTGTTCAGCCGATTGCGCGACCAGGACAAGCTCCTCGGCGTCGCCATGTTTCGCGAGTACCAATTCGATTGGGCGGAGCGAGTGGCGGTCGACATGGCCTTGGACGCGCGGCGCATAGGTGCCGTCGTGCGCAACTACACGCCTGTGACCGGCCTTGCACGCGCGACCAAGGGGGATGGCTGGACGCTCACGCTCGCCGACGGGCGCAACGCAAGCGAGCCGCCTGTGACCCTGACCGCCAAAGTCGTGCTCAATACGGCTGGCATTTGGATCGACAAGGTGAACGCTCTCGCCGGTGCCGGCGCCAAGCGCAAGATCCTGGGCACCAAGGGCGTCCATGTCGTCATCCGCCTGCCGCCCGAGTGCCAGGATTACGGCGTCATCACGCTCAATCGCGCGGGCGTCGAGCCCGTCTATCTCGTCCCGTGGCGGCAGGGCCTTCACTACATGGGCGTCACCGAGACCGTGTATGACGGCGACATCGACGACATCCAGGCCAGCGACGGCGACATCGACTGGCTCCTCGCCGAGGCCAATCACCTCGTGCCGAGCCTGAGTCTGAAGCGCACGGACGTGCTCTACTCCTGGGCGGGCG
This sequence comes from Alphaproteobacteria bacterium, assembly GCA_046349515.1. Lineage (GTDB taxonomy): Bacteria > Pseudomonadota > Alphaproteobacteria > CADEGL01 > CADEGL01 > JBGPGW01. The sequence goes on from JAXMCE010000004.1 coordinate 251,485, forward strand.
TGCGCCCGCTCCAATACGACCCCGATCTGCCCAAGGGCTTTCGCTCGCGCCAGATCCACGATCAGACGCGCGAGGGCATGCCAGGCGTGATCTCGATGACCGCGGGCCCGGTCACGACGCATCGCTCAGGCGGCATCGAGCTGGCTGACGCGGTTGCGCGCCACGTCCGCCCCTCAGGCACGCCGCAACCGCTCGACTATGCGCCGCGACAATTTCCCGACAGCGGAACGTCGCCGGCGCTTCTCAACCACTATCCCCAGATCAAACTCGCGGACCTGCGCCACGCGGCGATGCACGAGGAGCCCGAGACACTCGTCGACCTCCTCTTCCGGCGCACGGGCCTGGGCTGGACAGAGACGCAGGCCCGGGAAGGCGCCCAGCTCGCCGCCGAGACTGTTGCCGACATCCTCGGTTGGGATCGCGGGCGGATCGACAAGGAAGTCGAGGCCTATCAGGCCTATCTCGCGCATGCGCACCGCCAGCCATCCCCCGCCTGAAGTTCTGTTGCAGGACGGCAGGGGAAGGCGCAGAATCGCCAGCAAGCTCGGGACGACATGGTTAACGAAGGAGAGTGATCATGGGCAACCGCCGCGTCGACTGGCACGGTTCCTTCTCTGTCATCGTGACCCCGTTCACCAAGGACGGAGCCATCGACGAGAAGGCTTATCGCCAAAATGTCGAGAACAACATTGCAGCCGGCGTGCACGCCATCATCGCAGGCGGCTCGACGGGCGAGTTCTTCCTGATGACGAGCGATGAGCGCAAGCGTGTTCACGAGATTGCGATCGATCAGGTGAAGGGGCGCATCCCCGTCCTGTGCGGGCCCGCGGGGATCCGGACGGAAGACGTGATCGACATCGCGAGCCATGCGCAGAAGATCGGCTGCGCCGGCGGAATGACACTCTCGCCTCTCTATGTCGGCCTCGATGAGCGCGAAGTCGTCGAGTTCTACAAGCGCGTCGCGGGCGAAAGCGGTCTGCCCATCATGCTTTACAACAGCCCGCGCTATGTCCGGGCGAACCTGACCCCGGCGCTCGTCGCTCGGCTCGCCAAGATCGACGGCGTCGTCGCGATCAAGGACACCTCGTTCGACATGTTCCAGATGAACAATCTGGTGGCCGAGGTCGGCGACGCGCTGCGCATCTTCGTCGGGCTCGAGAATCTGTATCTGCCGGCGCTGTCCGTCGGCGCTGTCGGCGCGGTCGCGATGATGCCGCAGGTCGTTGGCAAGCTGGCCGTCGATGTCTACACGCATTGGCAGAAGGGCGACGTCAAGCGCGCGCAGGAGGTGCACAAGAAGCTCTGCCGGCTCTACGATCTCTTCACCGTCGGCAGCGGCTACATCGCCATCAAGGAGTGCATGAACATTCTCGGCAAGCCTGGTGGATACTCGCGCGCACCGATGCTCATGTTCACCGAGGAGCAGAAGGCCCAATTGCGCCAGATCCTCGACGACATCGGCGTGCTGGCCGCACCAGCCGCGCGCCGCGCCGCCGGCGACTGAGTCCGATCAATCCGGTGTTAGGGAAACGGGGCCCCAGGAGGGCCCCGTTTGCCGTCAGAACTCCTTGCAGAACCGAAGCGAGTCGTAGATCGCCGCGTGGATATTGCGGCTTGCCACCGCATCGCCAACGCGCACGACGACGAAGCGTCCATCCGGATTGTTCCGGATCGACCACGGCCGGCCCTTGGCGAACGCCTCGAGATCGATCTCGCCCATATTCGATGAATGCGGGACGAGGGCGTGGTAGACCTCTTCCCGCGCACGGGTTCCATGCTCGGCCACGATCTGGTCGACCTCGCGCTCCTCCTCGTCCTGCGTATAGATGTTGGCGAACACGGCGATGAGGCGATTGCCTTCGCGGTAGACCTGCTTCATGCGGAGGTCGGGCGTGATGACGGCGCCGCCCTTGTGCAGCGCCTTCATGCGGAACGGAAAGTTGAGTGGCCCCACGTCGAAGGCGGCATGGCGCTCTGGCGTCACCATCTCGACTTTCGCTCCGCGCGCGAGAAGAAGTTCAGCCGCCGAGGACGCGGGCTCGCGTGCATCGTCGTCATAGACCAGCACCCGCTCGGCCGGCTGGACCTTGCCGTTCAAGACGTCCCAGGTCGACACGGCAAGCTCGCGGCCTTCAAAGTTGCCGATCTTGGGCTCCCCACCCGTCGCGATGACGACGTAGTCCGGCTTCTCCGCCAGCACGTCCTCGGCCGTCGCGCGAGTCGCGAGGCGGAGGTCCACTTTGAGCTTGTTGACCTGCCGGTCGAGCCAACGCGCGATGCCGGCGAGCGATTCACGCGTCGGCCCCTTGGCTGCGATGTTGATCTGCCCGCCCGTCCGCTCGTCGGCCTCGAACAGGACGACCGCGTGTCCGCGCTCGGCCGAGACGCGCGCGGCTTCGAGCCCGCCCGGCCCCGCGCCCACGACCACGACTTTCTTCCGCGCGGGCGCCTTGGGGATGACGTGAGGCATCGTCGCCTCTCGGCTGGTCGCCGCGTTCTGCAGGCACAGCGCCTCGCCGCCGACGAAGAGGCGATCGATGCACCAGCCCGTGCCCACGCATTCCCGGATGTCGTCGGGCCGCCCCTCCATGAGCTTCCGCCCGATGTGCGGATCGGCGATATGCCCGCGCGTCATGGCCACGAGGTCGCAGTGGCCTTCGGCAATCGCGCGCGCGGCGGTCGCCATGTCGGTGATGCGCTGGCCGTGGAAGATGGCCAAGCCCGTCTCCGCCTTTACGGCGCTCGCGAGCGAGAGGAACGGCGCCGCCGGGAGCGGCATGGTCGCCATCGAAATCGAAATGCCGCGGTAGTCGTACATGCCGCCGCCGATGACGTCGAGGAAGTCGACCATGCCGGTCTTGGCGAGGTAGCGCGCGATCGCGAGGCAGTCCTTGTGCGTGAGGCCGCCCTCGATCATCTCGTCACCGCTCATGCGGATGCCGATGATGTAGTCGTCGCCCACCTGCTTGCGGCTCTCGGCCAGGATCTCGGTGACGAAGCGCAGGCGGTTCTCGAGGCTGCCGCCGTATTTGTCCGTGCGCTGGTTGGAAACCGGACTCCAGAAACTGTCGATCAGGTTCTGGAATCCGCACTGGAACTCGAACCCATCGAGGCCGCCCTCCTTCGCGCGCCTCGCGCCCTGGCCATAGGCCTTGATGACGCGGCGGAGATCCCAATCCTCCATCGCCTTCGGATGGCCGCGATGATAAGGCTCGCGGATGGCCGACGGCGCGATCGGCGGCAGCCATGGATCGAGATCCCAGCGCATCTTCCGCCCGATGTGCGAAAGCTGGACCATCAGCTTGGCACCATGCTTGTGGATGCGCTCCGAGAACTGCTGGAAATAGGGAATGACCGAATCGTCGGCGGCCGAAATCTGGTTGTATTCGTTGGCCGGTGAATCGATCGCGACCGTCGTGACGCCACCGAAGCTCGTGAGACCTATTCCGCCCTTCGCCTTCTCCTCGTGATAGAGTTGGTAACGCTCCTGCGGCTTGCCGTCCTTGGCGTAGCCGGGCGCATGGCTCGTGCTCATGATTCGGTTGCGAAACGTGACGCCTTTCAGCGTGAACGGCTTCAGCAGCGCATCGTACTCGGCCATGGCAGCCCTCCCTCCGCGATCGTGCGAACCTAGACCATCCGCCCGGTCAGGCCCAGGGCGTTGGCCGCCTTCGATTCTCTTACCGCTTCCGCGGAGAGGCCTTGCGACGCGATCTCTTGCCGGCCGCGCCGGCGCGCGCGGCACTCCGGGCCCGCGAGGCCCGAACCGGCACGACGTCGAGCTCGCAATCACCACCGCCGACGAGCATCTTGAGGCCAGTCCGAGTCATCTCGTAGGTGCCGCCCTGCATCGTGCCGATCCCCTCGTCGACGAGTTCGAGGCAAGCGTGGAGCACGAACACCATGCCGGGCTCGAGCGTGTTCTTGAACCCGCGGCTAATCTGAAGGCTCTCGAGCCAAATGGGCGGGAATGCGATTCCGATGCCGTAGCCGAAGCGCATCATGGCCGTGTGTTCGAGCCCTTCGCGCCGCAAAGGCACATAGGATGCTTCCTCGACATCGTGGACCGATGCGCCGGGACGGATCGCCTTGAGGCCGGCCGTGAGTGATTCGCGGGTCAAGCGATAGATGTCGCGCGCGCGCGCCGAGGGCTGCCCCAGGGCCATCGTGTGGAGCGCCACCGCGTGATAGCGGTGCGAGACGCCGGCGAATTCCACATGGACAAGGTCACGGGGGCGGATCTTCCGTTCCCGCGGCGTGCCATGTCCGCCGGGGCTTCGCGGCCCGCTGGTCAGCTCCGTCGGGATCGACCAATAGTCGCCGCCGGCATGCCGCATGGCGCCTTCGAGAGCGGCCGCCAGCTCGATCTCCGTGACCCCGGGCTTCAAGGCCTTTCTCGCCGCCGCGAGGCCGAGATTGGCGTAACGAGCCGCTTCGCGAAGATACGCAAGCTCGCCGGCGCTCTTGATGTGGCGAAGATCGCCCAAGAGAACCGTCGCATCCTCCAATCGTGCGGGCAGCAGTGCTTCGGCGAGTTCTTTCCCGAACGCATAGGGAATGGCAAAGGACTGCAGCTCGATCGCGACTCGCCCGCCCTTCAACCCCTTCTCGCGCGCGATCGCCGCGATGCGCTCGGCCGCGTTCTCCTGGTGCAAATAGTAGGTTCGGATGTCCTTGATCCAACTCGTCTCGCGCGGCAGCAGCTCATCGACGTTGCGGACGAGAAGCGTCGGCTCCCCGCCATCGGTCATGAAGACCAAGGCCTGCGGACTGTTGGACGCGACCCAGGAATCGTACCCGCCAAGGTAATAGAGATCTTCGGGCGCCACGGCGATGCAACAGTCGATCCCGGCCTTCCTTAGCGCGGCGCGCGCACGGGCGAGTCGGCTTCGATACTCGGATTCCGAAAAGGCGGCATAGGTTGGCTTCATGGCGGATCCCCCGGTTGCGCGTCCGACCGGCCCGGCCTCGTGCGCCGAACAGGCCCTCGCGCGCAATTGTGCACGGGCTGGGCACACTTGCCAAAGGCGTTCGTCCAGCCGGGACCGATTGCAACCGAGGCCGGGGTGGCTCCACAATCGAGGCCGTCACGTACGGGTGGGGACCGGCATGGACCTGGAACTGAGGGGAAAACGCGCGCTCGTGACGGGCGCGAGCAAGGGCATCGGACGAGCCGTGGCCGAGGTCCTCGCCGACGAGGGCTGCGATCTCGATCTCGTGGCGCGGGGTCAGGGGGAACTCGAGACCCTGGCCAGCCGGCTCACAACCAGCAATGGTGTCCGTGCGCGGGCTCATGTCGCTGATCTGTCGCGACCGGCCGACCAACAGGCCCTCGCGGAGGCCTGCGCGGGCGTCGACATCCTCGTCAACAACGCCGGCGCCATACCAGGCGGCGAGATCGACGACATCAACGAAGAGCGCTGGCGTCAGGCCTGGGACCTGAAGGTCTTCGGCTACATCAACCTCACGCGTTCGCTCCTTGCCTCGATGAAGGCGCGAGGCCGCGGCGTCATCATCAACATCATCGGCAGTGCCGGCGAACGGATGGCACCGGGCTACATCGCCGGCAGCAGCGGCAATGCCGCCCTCATGGCCTTCACGCGAGCGCTTGGCGCGCGCTCGACCGATTTCGGCATCCGCGTGGTCGGCATCAATCCGGGGCTGACCGCGACCGATCGCGCCGTGTTTCTCCTCCGGCAGCGCAGCGAGAAGATGTTCGGCACGCCCGAACGCTGGCGCGACTGTCTCAAGGAGATGAATCTGCCATTCGGACGCATGGGCGAAGCGCGTGAGGTCGCCGATCTCGCGGCGTTCCTTGCCTCGCCCCGCGCGAGCTACATGAGCGGCACGGTCGTGACCATCGACGGCGGTGCGGTCAACCGCAACCTGTGATCGCGCGAGCCTTCCCGCGCGCCGCCGTCAGATCGTGAAGTCGAGCGCGCCCAGCTCCGATTTCTGCACGTGCATGAGCGTCACGCTGTCGTTGGCATCGAGGTGAATGACCACGTTGCCGGCGACATCGGACGCGGACGCCATGACCGCATTGAAATCCGCGAAGTGGTAGGCCGACACGTCGATCTTGTCGCCGCCGACGGCGTTGAAATCCTCGACACGATCATTGCCGTCACCGACACCGAAGACGAAGACGTCGTCGCCCCCTCCGCCCTTGAGCGTGTCGTCACCCGCGCCGCCGGTGAGGGTGTCGTTACCCGATCCGCCGTTGAGGAAGTCGGCCCCCGCACCGCCGATGAGCGTGTCGTTGCCCTGGGCGCCGAACAGCACGTCATTGTTGGCGGTCCCGACGAGCGTGTCGTCGCCCGCGCCGCCGAGCTGGTCGACGGAGGCGGAGAAATTCCCGCCGTAGATGACGTAGGCCTCGCCGGTCCCGCCGCTGTGGGCGGACGAGCCGAGGATGATGTCATCGAATCCATCGCCGTTGACGTCTCCGGCGTTGTTGACCTGCGAGCCCAAGCGGTCACCCGCCGCGGCTCCGTTCACCATGAAGCCGTCATGCTCATCAAGTCCCAGGGCCAAGTCGATCGCGGTACCGAGGCCGGCCGCCTTGCCGTAAATGACGAAGACGCGCCCCGCATCGGCGACGCCGTTGGGGTCGGCCGAAGGCGCGCCGATGACGATGTCGTCGATGCCGTCGCCGTTGAAGTCGCCGGCGGCGCCGACGCTGAAGCCGAGATTGTCGCCCGCATGCGCGCCGTGGATGGTGATGCCGTTCGCGCCATTGAGGGCGCCGAGCGAGCTGCTCGCGGCAAAGGTGCCCGAATGGCCGAAGACCACGTAAACATCGCCCGCATCGGCGCGTCCAAGCGCATCGGCCTGGGCCGCACCGACCACGACGTCGGCGAAGCCGTCGTGGTTGAAGTCGCCGGCCGTGCTGACCGAGTGGCCCGCGGCATCGCTCGCCGCCGCACCCTCGAGGGTGAAGCCCTTGGTGCCATCGAGGAACGAGCTGTTGAGCGTAGCGCTCGCGGCATGCGTGCCGCCAAGGCCGTTGTCCGAGCCGAAGATGATATAGGCGGCTCCCGCCTCGCCTTTGCCACCCGGGTCGGCGCCGCTCGCTCCGACGATCATGTCGTCATGGCCGTCGCCGTTCACGTCGCCGGCCGCGCGCACCCACTCGCCGGAATTGTCGAGGCTCACGACGCCGCTGAGGAGGAAGCCGTTGGAGCCATTGAGGCCGCTCGTGTTGATGTTGACGGCGAAGCCTGAGGCCTTGCCGAACACCACATAGGTATGCCCCTGGTTGAAGCCGCCGGACGAATCGCCGAACTTCTCGCCGAAGGCGACATCGTCGTAGCCATCGCCGTTGAAGTCGCCGACCGTATAGACGGACTGGCCGAGGAAGCTGTTGGTGCTTGCTTCGCTGAGCGAGAAGCCGTTGCTGCCGTTGAGCGCCGAGGCATCGATCGTGCCGCCGGCGGGACCCACGCTCGAGCCGAAGATCTCGTAGCCCTTGCCCGTGCCCGGGCTGCCCGCGAGCGGCGCCGTGCCCGCCACATCGGCATAGCCGTCATGATTCACGTCGCCGGCGTAGCCGACCGCGGTGCCGAACTGGCTGCCCGTGGCGCCGATGATCCTGAAGCCGGTCGCCGAACTCAACGTCGAAAGGTCGACTGCCGAACCGCTGGCCTTGCCGTAGACGACATAGGCCGCGCCGGCATCGGTCCGCCCGATCGGATCGGCCGTGCTGGCACCGACCAAGACATCGGCGAAGCCGTCGCCATTGATGTCGCCGGCCGTACTCACGCTGCCGCCGAGACCGTCGCCCGCCCCAGCCGCCGTGATCTTGAAGCCGCTCGAGCCGTTGAGGTTGGACAGGCTGAGTTCGTTCTCGATCACGTTGATGAGATTGATGGTGAACGTGGCTGAGCTCGTCACCGTGCCGTCGCTGGCCCCGACCGTGATCGTGTGGCTCGTCGCCGCCTCATAGTCGAGCTTGGCGCCAGCCGCGACGCTGACGACGCCCGACACGGCGTCGATCGCGAAACGTCCGCCCGCATTGTCGATGAGGCTGTAGGTCAAGGCGCCGCCCGACGGATCGATCGAATGGGCGGTCAGGCCCACGAGCGTACCGGGCACGGAGTTCTCGAGGATCGCATTGGCGAGCGGATTGGTGTCGGCGGGCGCAGACGGCGCCGCATTGACGACGCCGATGGTGAAGGCCGCGCTGCTTTCCAGATGGCCATCGGTCGCCTGGACGATGATGGTGTGCGACTTGGCCGTCTCGTAGTCGAGCAGCGCGCCGTTCGCGACGGTCACGACGCCCGTCGATGCGTTGATGGCGAAACGCCCACTCGCGTCGTCGAGGAGGCTATACGTCACGGTGCCGCCGGCGGGATCGAGCGCCGCAAGATGGAGGCCCACAGCCGTGCCCGCGCCAACCCCTTCCGGCACGAGGTTGGACGACGCATCGATATCCACCACTGCGGAAGGCGGCGCATTCGCGACGTTGATCGTGAAATTGCTGGTCGTCGTGAAGAAGCCATCCGTCGCCGCGACGGTGATCGCGTGACTCGCGGCGTCTTCGAAATTGAGCACCGCACCCTCGGCGACGCTCACGACACCCGTAAGCGCATCGATGACGAAGCGGCCATCGGCGTCGTTCTGGAGGCTGTAGGTGACTGTCGAATCCGTGTCGACATCGGTCGCGTGCGCCGTGATGCCGACGAGCGTACCGCCCGTCGAACCTTCGAGGACGACGTTGGCGGTGGCGTTCACATCGACCGGTGCCAGAGGCGCATCCGGAACCGGCGCCACGTCGATGTGAATCGTGTCGCTCGTGCTCGCCGTATCGCCGTTCGAGACCTCGCGCGAGATGGCGACGATCGTGAGATCGAAGGAGCCGTTGGCGTTGGGCGGCGGCGTAAAGGTCAGACCGTCGATCTGCTGCGGCGCCAAGGTCCAGCTTCCATCGCCATTGTCAGTACCGGCCGAGAGCAGGGCGCCCTGCGGCACGCCTTCAATGCGGATCGAAAGGGTCTCCGAACCGTCGGTATCGACCTTGTCCACGTTGAAGACGAGGGGGATCGCCGTGTCTTCGTCACCCGAAGCAGGACCCGCGATGGTCAGAATAGGTGCATCCGCCACAGCATCGACGACGACGTTGATGGTCGCACTCGTCGATGCGGTCGAGCCATCCGCTTCCGTCGTAGTCGCCGTGACAGTGAGCGAGAAGTCGCTGTCCGAGTTGGGCGCGGACGTTACCGTGAGACCCGGAAGATCCGAGGCGCCGAGAATCCAGGTGCCGCCACCGATGTCGGTGCCGGCCGACAAAGTCGCTCCATCCGGCACGCCCGAGATCGTCACCGCCTGGAAGGTATCCGTGGCGGCAGGGTCGCCCAGCGCCGCGCTGATGTTGAGCGCGATCGGCGAATCCTCGCCCCCGCTCACCACGGGCGGCACGACGACGACCGGCGGATCGGCGACGGGGCTCACGCTGATCGCGAAAGCGGACGTCGATTCCGCCGTCGCGCCCGTGCTCAGCTCCATCGAGGTCGCGGTAACGAAGAGGGAAAGCTCACCATTGAAGTTCGCAGCAGGTGTAAATGTGAGACCTGGAAGGTCCGAGGCCTGGAGCGTCCAGGTCCCATCGCCGTTGTCCGTTCCGGCCGACAGAGTCGCGCCCGCGGGAATGCCCGCGATCGTCACGCCGGTCAGGACTTCCGAACCGTCCGTGTCGACCAGGGCCGCGTTGATTTCCAGGTGCACGGGCGTGTCTTCGGCGGTCGTCGCGTTCGCGGCCGTGAGCGTCGGCGCATCGACGACGTCGTCGACCCGCACGTTGAGCGTCGCGACCGTTTCGGCGACGGAACCGTTCTCGGTCTCCGACGACACGACGCTCACATGGAGGGTGATGTCATTGCCGCTGTTTTCCGGCGGCGTGAGCTCGAGCCCCGCGAGCTGATCGATCGTGAGAGTCCAGCTGCCGTCGGCGTTGTGCGTGCCGGCGGACAAAGTGGCGCCTGCCGGCAATCCCGTGATCGTGACGGCGCCGAGGGTTTCCGAGCCGTCCACGTCGGAGAGCGCCGCCGCGATATCGAGCGGGATCGCGCTGTCCTCGTTGCCAAAGGTGTCCGAAACCGTGAGACCCGGCGCGTCCGCGACGGCATCCACGGTGACATTGAGCGTCGTCGTCGTTGAGGCGGTCGAGCCGTTCGACGGCTCGATCGACGTCGCCGTGATCGTGAGAGAGAAGTCGTCCGCGCTGTCGTGGGCCGGCGTGATGGTCAGGCCGCCGAGCTGGCCGGGCGATAGGGTCCACGACCCATCGCCGTTGTCGGTGCCGGCCGACAAGACGGCTCCCGACGGCACGCCGGCGATCGTGATGGAGTCGATCGTCTCGGTCGCTCCAGGCCCGCCGAGCGCCGCGGTCACGTTCAGCGCGATGGCCGAATCCTCATCGCCGCGCGCATTCTCGACCGTCACACCCGGCACGTCGGCCACGGCTTCGATGCCGATATGGACGACCACCGTGCTCGTCGCGAACGAGCCGTTCGAGGCTTCGGTCGACGAGACAGAGATGCTGAGCGTGATGGGATCGACCTGATCGGGCGCGGGGGTGATCGCGAGCCCTGCGAGCTGGTCGGTACCGACGGTCCAGGTTCCGTCGCCATTGTCCGTGCCGGCCGATAGCACGGCGCCCGCCGGAACGCCGGCGATCGTGATGGGCGACAGCGTCTCCGAGCCGTCCGTATCGGCGAGGCCCGCGTGAATCGTGATGGGGATCGCCGTGTCCTCGAGTCCGCCCGACGTGGTGGCGGACAGAAGCGGCTGATCCGCTTCGGCATTGACGGCGACGTTGATGGTCGCCTGAGCATTCGCTGTGCTGCCGCCCTCTGTCTCCGTGGCGGTCGCGGTGACGAGCAGAGAGAACGCGCCGCTCGCGTTCGCGGCAGGAAGAAGATGGAGACCCTGAAGCTGATCGGCCGTCAAGGTCCAGCTTCCATCGCCATTGTCCGTGCCAGCCGAAAGCACCGCCCCATTCGGCACGCCGGCAATCGTCACGGAAAGAATCTCGGAGCCGTCGGTGTCCGTAAGGGCTGCGCCGATGTCGAGCGGGATCGCGCTGTCCTCCGCGCCCACGGCATCGGTCGCCGCGAGCGTCGGCGTGTCCGCCGTGGGCGTCACGTCGATCGCGATCGTTCCGGCCGAGGTCGCGGTCGCGCCCGTCAAGCTGTCGGTCGCGGTCGCGGTCACGGAGAGGGTGAAGTCCGCGCTCGAATCCTGCGCCGGCGTGATGGTCAATCCGCCGAGCTGGTCGGGCGACAAGGTCCATGACCCGTCGCCATTGTCCGTGCCGGCGGAGAGAACGGCGCCGTCCGGAACGCCGGCGATCGTCACCGAAAGGAGTTCGCCACCGTAGGAAGCGCCGCTCGTGACGTCGATCGCGATGGGAATCGCCGAATCCTCACCGCCCGCGGCATCGGCAACGATCAAGGACGGAGTCTCCGGCGTCGAATCGATCGTCACGGCCAGACTCTTCTCGGTCGTGGCCACAGACCCGTTGGACGACTCCGTCGAGGTCGCCGAGATCGTGAGGGTGAAGCCCTCGAAAAGGCCTGCCGGCGGCGTGAGGGTCAGGCCGCCGAGCGCGGTCGGATCGACCGTCCAGCTCCCGTCGCCATTGTCGGTGCCAGCCGAAAGAATCGCGCCGGCTGGCACGCCGCTGATCGTGATGGCAGAGAGCGATTCAGAGCCGTCGGTGTCGGCGAGCGCCGCGGAAACGTCGAGATGGATAGCCTCGCCCGGACGCACTGTCGTGTCGTGCACGCCGATCTCCGGCGCATCGGCGACCGCGTTGATCGTGAGGTTCACCGTCGCGGTCGCGAAGCCCCCCTTTCCGTCCGAGACCATATAGGTGAAGCTGTCGGTCCCTTCGTAGTTCGAATCCGCGACGTAATCGAGCGACCCATCGGCCTCGACGAGAACGGTTCCATGCTGTGCGCCGAAGGCGCTCACGACCGAAATGGCGTCGCCAACGTCGATGTCGCCGTCATTCATCAGAACAGGCAGCGTGAGGGACGCATCCTCGTTGAGGACAAAGGAGTCGGCGCCCGCCGTGGGATCGTCATTGCTGCCGGTCAGGACCACGGTGAACGTCTCAGGAGCGGCGCCATCGCCGACCTGATAGGTGAAGGTATCGACGACGACCTGGCCCGCCGCGAGGCTCTGGACCGCCGAGGAGCCATTGGCGAGCGCGTAGTCGTAGCTGCCGTCCCCCGCAAGCGTCAGCGTGCCGTAGGCACCCGCGAACGCGCCTGGATTCGCCACGAACAAGCCATCCGGATCCGCATCATTGGCGAGCACGTTCCCCGTCGCATGGAGGGTCCCGTCCTCGGATAGGGCGGCGAAGTCGTTCACGACCGTCGTCGGATCGTCACGGCCTTCGATCGAAAAGTTCAGGTGCGAAGCGGTGGCCGCGATGCCATCGCTCGCCGCGTAGTCGAACGAGTCGGTGACGATCTGCCCCTGATGGAGCGCCTGTACCGCCGCCGACGCATTGTCGAGCGCGTAGCTGTAGGAACCATCCGCATCAACCGTCAGCGTGCCGTAACTGCCGACATAAGTTCCTGGCGCGGCGACATGGAGTGTCGTGCCCGCATCAATGTCCGAGTCATTGGCGAGGACGTTGCCCGTGACAGGCTCAGTCGAATCCTCGAACGTCTGGCCCGCGTCGGCCTTGGCCACAGGCCCGTCATTCGCGCCCGTGACGGTCACATCGATTGATGACGGCGTGCTGGCGATGCCGTCCGTCACGTTGAAGTTGAACGTGTCGACGACCTTCTGGCCTTCGTTCAACGCCTGGGCATTCGCGTTGAGGGCGTAGCTGTAGGAACCGTCGGCGGCGAGCGTGAGGGTGCCGTAGGCCCCGGCAAAAGTGCCGGGCGCTGTCACGTGGAGCACAGTGCCAGCATCAATATCCGAGTCGTTGGCCAGCACATTGCCGGCGAGAGGCGCGGCCGCGTCTTCACTGACGGTTACTTTGTCAGTGGTCGCGACAGGGCCGTCATTGGCACCGGTAACGGCGACGTCGATGGAGGACGGCGTAGTCGCCGTGCCGTCCGTCACGTTGAAGTTGAACGTGTCGACGGCCTTCTGGCCTTCGTTCAGTGTCTGGGCGTTCGCATTGAGGGCGTAGCTGTAGCTACCGTCGGCGGCGAGCGTGAGGGTGCCGTAGGTCCCGGCAAAGGTGCCGGGCGCCGCCACATGGAGCACGGCGCCCGCATCGACGTCCGAATCGTTCGCGAGCACGTTGCCCGTGACAGGCGAGGCCGCGTCTTCATTGATGGTTACTTTGTCAGTGGTCGCGGCAGGGCCGTCATTGGCACCGGTAACGGTGACGTCGATGGAGGACGGCGTAGTCGCCGTGCCGTCCGTCACGTTGAAGTTGAACGTGTCGACGACCTTCTGGCCTTCGTTCGCGAGTCCGGGCATTCGCATTGAGGGTGTAGCTGTAGCTACCGTCGGCGGCGAGCGTGAGCGTGCCGTAGGTCCTGGCGAAGTGCCCGCGCCGCCACATGGAGCACGGCGCCCGCATCGACGTCCGAATCGTTCGCGAGCACGTTGCCCGTGACAGGCGCGCTCGCATCCTCGCCGATCGCCGCCTTGTCGGCCGTCACGACCGGACCGTCGTTTGCGCCTGTGACGGTAACGCTCAAGGAAGATGGGGTATTCGCCGTGCCATCCGTCACGTTGAAGTTGAACGTGTCGACGACCTTCTGTCCTTCGTTCAGCGTCTGGGCCTTGGCGTTGAGGGCATAGCTGTAGGAGCCATCAGCGCCGAGCGTAAGCGTGCCATAGGCCCCCGCGAAGGTACCCGGCACCGCCACGTGGAGAGCGGTCCCTGCGTCAACATCCGTGTCATTGGCAAGCACATTGCCCTTGACGGGAGCGATCGCGTCTTCACCGATCGACGCCGTGTCGGCGACGGTGACGGGCGCATCGTTCACGCCGGCGATGGTGACCGTCACCGTCGAGGTCGATGTCGCACCAGCCGCATCACGCATGACGTAACTGAACGTGTCGGTTGCAGTCTGCCCCGCGCCGAGCGACTGGAACAACGCGCCGGGGCTGTAGACGACCTGCCCGTTCGCGACCACCACGCTCGCGCCCGACTGGGCCGGACCGACCGAGACGAGCGACAGGACATCGCCGACATTCGCGTCCGTGTCGTTGGCAAGCACGTTGATCGTGATCGCCGGCCCGTCCTCGACGGCGTTCGCCTTGTCGGCGGTGGCGACGGGCGCGACGTTACTTCCGCCCGGCCCGCCATGGGTCACCGAGACGTCGAGGGTCTCCCAATTCTTGGCCACAAGGCCAAGCGACTTGAATTCGAAACCCTTGCCGTCCGTGCTGTTGACGTTCGAGTGCGTCGTCAGGAACTGGCGATACGCTGTCAGATCCGCCTGAACGTCCCGGGAGGCGAACTCCTGTTCGGTGAGGACAAGGCGAAGCGTGTCGAATCCGGTCCCACCGTCGTAGACATCGTGAGCACCATGGTTCTCGGCCGCAACGAAGATGCCAAGGTCATTGCCGGCGCCCCCCTCGACCCGGTCGCTTCCGGCGCCGCCATCGAGCGCGTCGTTGCCGGCGCCCCCGTCGAGCCAGTCGCTGCCGGCGCCACCGAGCAAGGTGTCATTGCCGGTGCCGCCGCTGAGGCGGTCGTTCCCATCACCGCCGGAAAGCTTGTCGTCTCCGGCATTGCCCCAAATCGTATCGTCGCCGGAACCGCCCTCGATCGTGTCGTTGCCGGTCCCGCCACTCAGGCGATCATCGCCGGCCCCGCCCCTGATCGTGTCGTTGCCGGCCCCGCCGCGCACCTTGTCGCGCCCCCCGCCGGCATCGATGACGTCGTCGCCGCGTCCGCCGCTGATCCAGTCATTGCCGTCGCCCGCGAAAATACTGTCGTTGCCTGACCCGCCGCTGATGCGGTCGTTGCCGCCATTGCCCAGAATCGCATCGTCGCCCGCGCGCGCGCGGATGACGTCGTTTCCGGACGTGCCGTTAAGGGTATCGTTGCCAGACGTGCCAGTGATGCGCGTTGCCATAGTTCCGATCCGGTGTGCAGGAGACGACTCGATGCAGATTCCAAAGCCGCACCGAAGTCCGTTCTTCCAACGGCATCACGTCGGGTGACGTCATGCCCAAGACGTTGGCCGGGACTTGCGTCCGGCTAGTCGCGTTGGACCACAGGGATCGACATGGCGGCCTCGACATTACCTTTCGAAGCGACAAGCGCCGTTGGTGGCATGCGGCATTCGGTTGACCCCGCACGTCAGCGAACGACGGATCACTGATAGCGAAAAAGCATTAGCAAGCTCTTAGCACCGGCTGCGCTGGCGGTAGGCGGCACGCTCCGCACGGGCCATTCACATTCTTATATGCGCAGTCACATGCACACCGTTCGGCGCTTCGCATGGCTAACGCCCCGTTAACCCTAACGGGCTCGACCGATCATCGATAACGTCCAGCCCATAGGGAATGTTCGACATGAGCCCGGCCCGCTCGTCCTCGAACATGAGGCACTCGATCCGGAAGACGCGCCCCTCTTCGCGCGGCAGGGAAAATTGACTCTCGTGGTTGACGACCGTCCCCAGGTTCGAACACGCGGTCGTGATCGTGCGGGTCCAGCGGATCGAAGACGAAGTGGCGGGCCCAGTCCGGCGGAAAGGCGATACCGTATCGCGTCGCCACTTGTTCCCGACCATCGCTCGGGACTCTGGACCTGGCACCATTCGCACTGATCGCCCGTGACGTCGTTGATCCGACCGGGCGAGCCAACGAAGAGCACGTCGATCTTGTCTTTGGCCATGCGCATACGGTGCGGCCTGGCGACAGGGCGGTTGTGGCCGCTCGGCAGCTTTGTTAAGAGAGGATCGCGGCCTTGGCCGCGAGCGCCCGATGTCGGCTGCTGCCAGGACTACGTTCCGAGACAGCGCGACATCGCCTTAGCCACGATCCGCTGTTCGCTCCGACCGGCTCACTCACCAAGATGGCGCTTCGGCTGCCTGGAAAGGATCGGGATCCCATTCGAATGAGACTGGCCAACGCCGCACCGACGCTCCCCGGCCGCATCCGTCCCTGCTTCGCCATGGCTGAGAGAGCCGTTCGATGACGTTTTTCTTCGACATCATCGATTTCCTCTCGGTCGTGCTTCACGGCCTGGTCCTCTTGGCCCAGTCGCTGGCGCTCGGCGGAATCATGTTCATCCTCTGCCTCGCGCAGCCGCTCGCACCGACGCTCGGCGACATGGGGCCGCGTCTCCTTGCCACCTGCCGGCGAATTATCGGAGTCAGCGCGCTCTGCTTGGCCGGCCTCGAGGCTCTTCTGCTGTTCGCCGAGCTGGCACTGCTCACGAGCTCGACCGATCTTCCGTTGAGCGAGGTCGCCGGCGCGAGCTTCGCCATCGCGAGAGCCATCAGCATTCCCGCCGCTCTCATCATCGCCGCGGTGAGTTTCGGGCGCGTGCGCCCGGTCCTGCCGTGGCTCATCGCGTTCGGACTCGTCATTCTCCTTGCCTCGACCGCGACGAGTCATGCCGCGGCGCGTCTCGAGCACCGAACCCTCCTGATTATCGCCGTGGCGCTCCATCAGGTCGGCGCCGCCACCTGGATCGGCGGCATTCCCTACTTCCTCATTGCACTCCACCGGGCCCAAGCGCTCGATGCGACGCGCGCGATCGGCCGACGTTTCTCACGGATGTCGATGGGCGCCGTCGGAGCGCTCCTCCTGGCCGGCATCGCGCTCTCCGTCGCCTATATCGACGCGCCGAGCGCGTTCTACGGCACATCCTATGGCGTGATGGTCGCAACCAAGATCCTGATGTTCGCCGCCCTGCTCATTCTCGGCTGGATGAACTTCCGGACGGTCGAGCGGCTGCGGCGCGATCCTGGGACTCCCATCATCCGCCTCAAGAGATTTGCCGAAGCCGAGGTCGGCATCGGGATCACGGTGTTCCTCGTCGCCGCGTCCATCACCTCGCTACCGCCTGCGGTCGACCTGCCATTCGACCGGCTGTCTCTTGCCGAGATCGCCGAGCGCATGGTGCCGCGCTGGCCGCCAACGCTGACGAGCCCCGAGCAGAAAGCGACGAGCAATCGCTCGACAGCCGAGGTCGTGGCGCTCTCGGCCGCCGCCACACGCTCCGCGCAAGCGAATACCGATGAAGCAGCCGTCATCCCGAGCGCGACGCGATCGGCGAACGACATGGCCTGGTCGGAGTTCAACCACAACTGGGCCGGCATCATCGTCCTCTTGATCGGGCTCGCGGCCTTGGCCGAGCGGGCCGGTTTCCGATGGGGAGGCCATTGGCCGCTCCTCTTCATCGTGCTGGCCCTCTTCCTGTTTTTCCGCAACGACCCGGAGAATTGGCCCGTCGGACCGAACGGATTCTTCGAGAGTTTCGCCGACCCGTCCGTGGCACAGCATCGGGTGTTCATCGTCCTTATCGCCCTCTTCGCCGTCTTCGAATGGGGCATCCGGACCAAACGCATCACCTCGCCGCGCGCGGCGCTGGTCTTTCCCGTCTCGACCGCCATCGCCTCCGCTCTGATGCTGACGCACTCCCATTCGTTCGGTAACATCAAGGGAGAGCTACTGGTCGAGCTGACCCATATCCCTCTCGCGGTGCTCGGCGTCACGGCCAGCTGGGCACGATGGCTCGAGGTTCGCCTGCCCCCGAGCGACCGCAGTCTTCCCGCGTGGCTCTGGCCGATCTGCTTTGCCCTCATTGGCCTCGTCCTCATCACCTACAGGGAATCCTGAACGCAGCCCCATGACCGACGCTTTCGCCCGCCTTGTCGATGTCTGCCGACGCCGGAAGTTTCTCATCCTGGCGCTCTACGTGCTCGCCACGGCGCTCCTGGCCGGCTATGTCGGCGCGCATCTCTCGATCAACACGAACACGAACGACCTCATCTCGGCCGACACACCGTGGCGCAAGCGTGAGCTGGCGTTCGTTTCGGTGTTCCCCGGGGCGGTTGGCCGAACGGTCGTGGTGATCGATGCCGCGACGCCCGACGCCGCGGATGACGCCGTGCGCGCGCTCTACGAGCGCCTCTCGGCCGAACCGGCCCTGTTCCAATCGGTCGAGCGTCCGGGCGGCGGACCATTCTTCGAGCGGAACGGCATGCTGTTCCTTTCGGTGCCGGAACTGTCGGACATCGCGAAGCAATTGATCGACGCGCAGCCGCTCCTCGGCACGCTCACGGCGGATCCCAGTCTTCGCGGTCTCTTCGGATCGCTCAACCTCGCTCTCGAAGGCGTCGCACGGAAGGAAATCGAGGCCAAATCGCTCGACCGCGCGTTGAGCGCGGTCGCGGATTCGGTTGAAGGCGTTCTCGCTGGCCACGCGCGCCCCATGTCATGGCAAACGCTCCTCACCGGCCACTCGCCGCGGCCGGAGGAATTGCGGCGATTCCTCATCGTGAAGCCCGTGCTCGATTATTCGGCGCTCCAGCCGGGCGCACGGTCGAGCGCCGCGATCCGTGAGGCCGCACGGGCGCTGGGCCTCACGCCCGAGAACGGCGTGCGCGTCCGCCTCACCGGATCGGTCCCCCTGTCCGATGACGAATTTGCGAGCGTGAGCGAGGGGATGAGCCACGCCCTCATCGCCTGCGGACTCCTCGTCACGCTGATCCTTTTCGCCGCGCTGCGCTCGGCGCGCCTCATCATCGTGGTCCTCGCCACGACCGCGACGGGACTCGTCTGGACCGCGGCCTTCGCGACGGCTGCCGTCGGCGCGCTCAATCTCATCTCGGTCGGCTTCGCGGTCCTGTTCGTGGGCATCGCGGTCGACTTCGCCATACAGTTCTGCACCCGCTACCGGGACGAACGATTCAAGGACGACGACTTCGCGTCGGCGTTGAAGCGTACCGCCACCATGATCGGCGGTCCGCTCGGCCTGGCAGCGACCGCCGCCGCGCTCGGATTCTTCTCCTTCCTACCGACAGACTATACGGGTCTGTCGGAGCTCGGCCTCATTTCGGGCGCAGGCATGCTCATCGCCTTCGTCCTCAACCTCACGCTTCTGCCGGCCCTCCTCGCCCTCGTGCGCCCAGGGGGCGAGCCCGCGCCCGTCGGCTTCGCCTGGGCGGCGGGGCTCGATCGGTTTCTCCTCGAGCGGCGTGGTCCCATCCGCATTGTCGCGCTTCTGGTCGGACTCGCGGGCCTCGCGCTCCTGCCGCAGCTTCGCTTTGATTTCGATCCTCTCAAGCTCAAGAACCCGCACACGGAATCGGCCGCCACGATGTTCGAGCTGATCGCCGATCCGGACAGCCAGCCCTTGAGCATCGACATCCTCAGCCCCTCGCTCCCGGACGCCGAGGCAATGGCGAAGCGGCTCGATGCGCTGTCAGAAGTCAAGCGCGTGCTGACCCTCGCCAGCTTCGTGCCCAAGGATCAGGGCGAGAAGTTGCGCATCATCGAGGACGTCAACATGCTGCTCGGCCCGACCCTGGCGCTTCCACCGGTCGACACCCAGCCGACCGAGCGCGACATCTTTGATGCGATCGCCGAATGCGCAAAGCGCCTCAAGGCCATCAACGAGTCCGACCCCTCGCCCGCGACCGAGCGCCTCGCATCGGCCCTCGAGCGCGTGCTGGCGGCACAGCCTCCGCCCGTCGGAGCGCTCGGCACCGCGCTCCTGGCCGGCTTCAGTCATCGCATCGACGCGCTGCGCACGGCACTCGAAGCGGCACCGGTCTCGATCGAGACTTTGCCCGACGATCTCAAGCGGGATTGGGTCGCATCCGATGGCCGCACGCGAATTGAGGTGTTCCCCAAGGGCAACGTGCGGAACAGCGCGAATCTGCGCGCCTTCGCTCGCGCGGTGCAGGCGATCGCGCCCGACGCGACGGGAGCGCCGATTACCATTCCCGAGTCGGGCGACACGGTGGTCCAAGCCTTCAAGTGGGCCGGGATCACGGCACTCGTCACGATCTCTGTCCTTCTCTCTGTCCTGCTGCGCCGCGTGCGCGACGTGCTGCTGGTGCTGGCGCCGCTTGTCCTCGCGGCCCTCCTCACCTCGACCACGATGGTCGTAAGCGGGATGGCGCTCAATTTCGCGAACATCATCGCCCTCCCGTTGCTCCTCGGAGTCGGCGTCGCGTTCGACATCTATTTCGTCTCGAATTGGCGGGCGGGCGCATCGGGCCCGCTGCAATCGAGTCTGGCGCGGGCGGTGTTGTTCAGCGGGCTCACGACGGGAGTGGCCTTCGGGAGCCTGGCCCTGTCGAGCCATCCCGGCACCGCCGGCATGGGAGGGCTCCTCGCGCTCATGCTGTTCTACACGCTGTTCTCGACGCTCTTGGTGCTGCCGGCGCTTCTCGGGCCGGCCCCGAGTGCGCCCGCGCGGCCAGGCCAGGCCGGTCGCTCTTAGCCTGCGCCGAGCGTCTTGATCTTGCGTTCGAGGAGGTTCACGAGACCTTCGATCCCGTCGCGCGACAGGACAGAGGTAAACTCCGAACGCCGCCGCGCAACCTCGCTGATCGAGCCGTCGAGGAACACGTCGATGATCTGCCAATTGCCGTCGAAATTGCGCATCAGATAGTTGAACTGGATCTCGTCGCCTTTGCTCAGAATCATGCGCGTCTCGACGATCACGTTCTGATTGGCCGTCGGCACGACACGGCCAACCACGAAATTCTCGCCCCCGAAGCTCTTGAACTGGCTCGCGTAGTTGGAGACCGTGAAGCGGTGGAAGGTATCGAGCGCCCGCTTCTTCTGATCCGGCGTTAGGGTCGACCATTGCGGCCCGATGGCGAGCCGCCCCATGAAGTCGAGATTGAACGTCTTGTCGATGACGGGCTCGAGCCGCGCATAACGGCCCTGGAAGCCGAGGCCGCCCCCCTGCTTCATGACGCCGATCAGCGCGCCATAGAAGGTATCGACGACGGCGTTGGGAGTGCTCTCCTCCGCCGCGGCGACCGGCAGCACAAGAGCCGACAGAACGAGGCTGGTCATGGCCGCGCGGACCGCGCGTGCCAACCGCGTCTTAGCGGATGACCACCATCCGGGCGCGTGCCCGAAGGGACCAAGCCGTGCGGCGGTAAGATTGGGCTTCCGTGGCGTCAGGCGGTCTCTCGCACATGTTCTCGTGGGTCGCAGGGCCAATGACGGCATGCGCCCGGCGGCATCGCAGATGGGCTTGATGCTAAAGAGGGACCGCCATGACGGCAACTGATTTGCACTCACAGGCAATATGGCCCCTTCAGGACCGACATTTCGACGATCATTGCTCCCGCCTCCAGCCGCCGCCGAGGGCCTTGTAGAGTTGGACGATGACGACGAACCGCCCTCCGTCGATCTGGGCGAGCTGGTTCTGGGCCGGGTAGAGCTGCTGCTGCGCCTCGAGGACCTCGAAATAGCTGGCTAGCCCCCCGACGTAACGCTCGGTGGCATAGCGCACCGAATCGACCAGGGCGTTGACGGCGCGCTGCTGGTGGGCGCGGGATTCGTCGAGCTTTTGTCGCGTCACGAGGAGGTTCGAGACTTCCTGGAAGGCGTTGAGGACCGCCTGTTCATACTGGAGCCGAGCCTGCTCAGACTGAGCGACCGCGACGTCGTACTGCGCATCGAGCAGCCCGCCCGTGAAGATCGGGCCCGCCAGCGCCCCACCGACGGACCAAAGGATGGCATTGCCCTTGAGGATCTCGGAGAGCTGCGTGCTCACGCCGCCGAACGACCCGGTCAATGTGATCTGGGGGAAATAGGCCGCCTTCGCGACACCGATCTGGGCATTGGCCGCGACCAGAGTCTGCTCGGCCTGGCGAAGATCGGGCCGGCGCTCGACGAGGACCGAGGGCAGGCCAACGGGAACGTGTGGCGGCATCTTCTGTTCGCGGAGGGCGGCCCCCCGCACAACCGGTCCGGGATTGCGGCCCAGCAGCACGTTGATCCGGTTCTCCGTGATGACGATTTGCCGCTCGATGTCCGGGATGGTCGCGAGGACCGAAGCCAGGTTGGCTTCCGCCCGGGCCGTCTCGAGGCGCGAGGCCACGCCGCCGCGGAATCGCCGGTCGAACAGATCGTAACTTTGCCGATAGGACGCGGCCGTGTTGCGCGCGATCTCGAGCAGCAGGTCGAGCTGCAGGAGTGTGTAGTACGCCTCGCCGACATCGCTCAGCAAGGTGAGCATGACGCCGCGGCGCGCCTCGTCGGTTGCGAGAAGCTGGGCAAGCGCCGCCTCGTTCGCCCGCCGAATGCGCCCCCACAGGTCGATCTCCCACGACAGAAGCCCGGCGCCGATGAACGAGTTGCCGGTATCCGTGACGCTCGTCGATGGATTGCCGAGGAAGGTCCGCTTGCCGCGATCGGCACCAACGGTATAGCCGATCTGCGGATAGAACTCCGAGGCGGCGACACCGGCGAGCGCACGCGCCTGTTCGACCCGCGCCAACGCGATGCGCACGTCGTAGTTGTTCTGCATCGCGTCCTTGGTGAGGTCGTTCAGGACCGGGTCGTCGAAAACCGACCACCAGGGCAAATCCGCCAGCGATTCGTCACGGGCCTTGGTCTCCGCTTGCGTCTCGCTCCGGAACTCTTCCATTTTGGGAAGCGGGGGGCGCTCGTAGTCGGGACCGAGAAGAATGCACCCCGAAAGGCTACCCGCGAGAGCAAGGAGAGCGAGAGGGCGGCCAAGCATCATTCCGCTCCAGCCGGGGGCAGTTCCGGCGCGTCGGCTGCGGCAGCACGGCGCGGCCGCCGCTTCACGCGCCCGAGCTTCATCACAACCACGAAGGCCACGGGCGCGATGATGATTCCGAGAAGGCTCGAAGCCAGCATGCCCCCCATCACGGTGGTCCCCAGGATCTCTCGGGCCCCCGCCCCCGCCCCCGTCGCGATGGCTAGCGGAACGACGCCGAAGATGAACGCGAGGGCCGTCATCAGGATCGGGCGAAGACGCAGCCGCGCGCCGGCGAGCGCCGCCTCGACCACGTCCTTGCCGTCGTCGAATTCGGCCTTGGCGAACTCGACGATCAGAATCGCGTTCTTCGCCGCAAGGCCGATCAACATGACGAGCCCGATCTGGGTGTAAACGTTGTTCTCCATGCCGCGGATCCAGAGAGCCGCGAACGCCCCGAAGACGGCGACCGGCGTCGCCAGCAGCACCGCCAACGGAAGCGACCAGCTTTCGTACTGCGCCGCCATGATGAGGAACACGAAGAGAAGCGAGATCGCGAACACCGTCGTCGGGCTCACGCCCTGCCCGGCCAGCCACTCCTGGTACGACATGCCGTACCAGTCGTAGCCCATGTCCTTGGGCAAGACGGCGCGAGCGGTTTCCTCGAGCGCGCGCTGGACCTCGCCCGAGCCATATCCCGGGGCCACGCTGCCCACGACCTGCGCCGCGCGATACTCGTTGAACCGCGTGGTGAATTCCGGGCCGTTTGACCGCTCGAGGGTCACCAAGGTCGCCAGCGGCACCATCTGCCCCTTGGCATTGCGCACATAGAACTGGCCGATATCGTCGGTCCCCTTCCTGTACTCGCCCTCGGCCTCGATATAGACCTGCCACACGCGTCCGAAACGATTGAAATAGTTGACGAAGAGGCCGCCCATATAGGCCTGGAGCGTCTCGTAGACTTCGCGAACATCGATGCCCTGCTTGAACACCTTGTCGCGGTCCACCTTGACGTAAATCTGCGGCACGTGGGCGTTGTACGCCGTGTTGGCCGAGGCGATCTCGGGCCTCTTGCGTGCCGCCTCGATGAACGCGTTGACGTGCTCGCCCAGGTAGTCCGGCGTGTTGCCGCCGCGATCCTCGATCATGATCGTAAATCCGCCGGACGTGCCCACGCCCGGGATCGCCGGCGGCATGAAGGCGAACGCCACCGCGTCCGGCAATTGAGCGAGGCGTGCGTTGACCGAGCTGATGATGGCGCCGATCTGTTCCTTGCTGGTCGTGCGCTTGTGCCAGGGTTCGAGCGTGATGAAGGAGAACAGCGAGTAGGTGCTGTGCACCTGGTTGAGGAGGCTGAAACCGATGATCGAGGTGTTATACCGGATTCCCGGCGTCTCCTTGAGGACGGTCTCGATCTTCCCCACTGCGTCGGTCGCGCGCTGGAGCGAGGCCGCGGCCGGCAGCTCCGCGTCGACGAAGAAGTAGCCCTGGTCGTCATTGGGCAGGAACGCCGTCGGCAACCGGCCGCCCACGACGAACGCCAAGACGCCGATCACGGCGAGGAACAGCATGCTCGACCTGGCTTTCCGGATCGCCAAGCTCGACGTCTTCACGTAGCGCTCCGTCTCCCGGCCGAAGATGCGGTTGAAGGCCGCGAAGAAACGCGCCAACGGCCCGTGCGACGGCGTCCGCGGGCGCAGGAGAAGAGCGCAGAGCGCCGGGCTCAGCGTGAGCGCGTTGAACGCCGAGATCGCGACCGAGATGGCGATGGTCAGCGCGAATTGCTGATAGAGGCGTCCCGTGATGCCGGGGATGAACGCGCTCGGAACGAAGACCGCGACGAGGATGAGCGCGATGGCGACGACGGGGGCGGTCACTTCCCCCATGGCCTTGAGCGTCGCCTCCCGCGGCGAAAGCCCGTGCTCGATGTGACGCTCGACCGCTTCGACCACGACGATGGCATCATCGACCACGAGGCCGATGGCGAGAACGAGTCCGAACAATGACAGCGTGTTGATCGAAAAGCCGAGCGGCACGAAAAAGATCAGCGTCCCGATGAGCGAGACAGGCACCGTGACCAACGGAATGAGGGTCGCACGCCAGCTCTGGAGAAAGATGAACACGACCAGGATCACCAGAACGAGCGCCTCGATCAGCGTGATGACGATTTCCTTGATGCCCTCGCGCACCGCTTGCGTCGCGTCGTAGGACACCACGTAGGTGAGATCCTCGGGAAAGCGCTCGGCCAATTCCGCCATGAGGACCCGCACGCGATGGGCCGTCTCGACGGCGTTCGCCCCGGGCAGCTGATAGACAAGGATGATTCCGGCTGGATCGCCGTTGAGGCGCGTGTTGATGTCGTAGCGCTGGGCGCCGAGCTCGACGCGCGCCACGTCGCGCACGCGCACGATCGAGCCGTCCGGATTCTCCCGGAGGACGATGTCGCCGAATTCCTCGGCGCTCACGAGCCGCCCCTGGGCACGCATGGAGTAGGTGAATTCCTGCCCGGCCGGCACGGGCTCCGCCCCCACTTGGCCCGCGGGGTTGACGACGTTCTGGCTCTGGAGCGCCTTCGAGATGTCGGAGACAGTGAGGCCGAGCTTCGCAAGCTGGTCGGGCTTCAGCCACAATCGCATCGCGTATTGCCCGGCACCGTAGACCTGGACATCACCCACGCCCTGGAGGCGCGACAGGGGATCGTTCAGGTTGATGTAGGCGTAGTTCGACAGAAACGTGTGGTCGTAGGTGCCCTTGGGCGAGATGATCGTGATGCCCATGACCGGCATCACCGACGTCTTGCGGATGGTGAGGCCTTGCGCCTGGACGTCGCGGGGGAGCTGCGACATGGCGTTCGACAGCCGTGTCTGCGCATTGACTTGGTCGATGTTGGGATCGGTCGTGATGTCGAACGTCACGCGCAGCTGCATCGAGCCGTCGCTGTTGTTGTAGGAGCGCATGTAGAGCATGTTGTCGACGCCGGTCATCTGCTGCTCGATCGGCGCCGCGACGGACCCTTCGACGGTCAGGGAATCCGCGCCCGTGTAGCTGGCCAGGATCGCGATCTCGGGCGGTGCGATGTCGGGAAGCTGGGCGATCGGCAGACGGGTCAGCGAGACGAGCCCGGCCAGGACGATGACGATCGAGATCACCATCGCGACGATGGGCCGGCGGACGAAGAACGGCGCCATGGCCTACTGGGCCGGGGTTGCCGGCGCCCCGGCCGGCGTCGGTTCGTAGGGTTTGGGCGATACGATCGTCCCGTTCTTCACCTTCTGGTGCCCTTCGACGATGACCCGGTCGCTCGCGTTGAGACCTTCGTCGATGATCCAAAGCTGCCCCTGGCGCTCACCGGCCTTGATCGATCGCCACGTCGCCTTGTTGTCGGCACCGACGACAGCCACCTGATAGCTGCCCTGGAGCTCTTGAACCGCACGCTGGGGCACGAGCAGCGCATGCTTCTTCTCGCTGACCACGGCGCGCACGCGGGCGTATTGGCCCGGCCTGAGGACGTTCCCCGGATTCGCGAATGACGCCTTGAGCTTGATCGTGCCAGTCGTGACGTTCACCTCGCGGTCGGCAAAGCTGAACGTACCTCGCTCCGGATAGAGGGACTCGTTGGACAGGTAGAGATCGATGTGCGCGTCCGTGTCCTTGCCCTGCGCATCCGTGAGCTGACTGAAGATTTTCGCCGATCGCAGGTATTCCTGCTCGCTGATGGTGAAGACGGCATAGATCGGGTTCACCTGCGACACCGTCGTCAGCACCTTGCCCTGCGACGGTCCCACGAGGTCGCCGATATTGGATTGGCGGATTCCCGCGATGCCGTCGATCGGCGAAATCACGCGCGTGTACCCGAGATTGAGCGACGCCTGCTGGACGTTCGCCCGCGCCGCCTGGACAGCGGCGACGTTGGCTAGGTTCTGCTGGACTGCGTTGTCGTATTCCTGCTGGCTGATGACGCCCTCTTTGGCGAGCGGCGTGTAGCGGTCGGCGATGATCTGCGATTGCTTCTGCGCCGCCTCGGCCTTGATCTGCTCCGCGCGCGACTGGGCAAGCGTCGCTTCGAAGGGACGCGGGTCGATGACGAACAGGAGATCGCCCTTCTTGACGAGGGTCCCCTCCTTGTAGTTTTGGGAAAACAGATAGCCTTGGACTCGCGGCACGATTTGCGCATCGATGTAACCGCCGAGCGTGCCGATCCACTCGCCGTAGATCGGCACGTCCTGCTCGATGACGGCCGTGACCAGGACGTCGACCGGCGCACTCGCCTTCGGCGCATCATCGCCGCACGCCGCGAGCCATGCGATGGCGCAGGAGACTCCGAGGGCAGATGCCCGTCGAACAAGCTTCTGTCGGCCACTTCGCCGCTGTCCGCGATCGTCCGCTCGCATGCGCCCCCACCGCCCTACCGAGGCGCCCCTGTCGGCGCGATCGGCAGCCAGTGCCACAAGGATACCACGAACATCATGGCTGCAATGCTGGAATAGCCGGCTCGGCGAAACGGGCCGCGACCGACCGGAAGGAGCCCTCAGCGCCGCGATTCGCGGTGGCGACGCTCGATGAGCTCGGCCTCAAACTCGTAGGCGATGAAGTACCGGTGAATGTTCGCGACGTAGCGCACCGTCTCCTCGCCGACGACGCGAAGCGCCTCCTGTTCCACTTGGCCGAACCAGCGGTTGGGATCGAGGCCGTTCTCTTTCGCCAGACGACGCAGTTCCTGAACCCGCGCCGGCCCGCAATTGTACGCCGCGAGGGTGAAGTAGATCTGGTCCGGCCGGGTGATCGCCGGGTCGACGAAGTGAGAACGGCGCAGGTGGTCGAGATAGGCGGTCCCGGCCGCAATGTTGTGCTCGACGCTCGAAATGTCGGCATACCCCAGCTCGCGCGCGGTGCTCGGCAGGAGCTGCATGATGCCGACGGCCCCCCGGTTGCTCACGACCGCCTGATTCAGCCCGGACTCCTGGAAGGCGACCGCCGCCAGCAACCGCCATTCGAAGTCGCGGCGTTGCCCATTTTCCCGAAAATGGGGCGCGAGTTCCGCGAGCCTGTCGCGATCGTCCGGCCCGAGCGGATTGCGCAGCCATTCCAAGGCAGGATTGCCGTAATACTCGACGAAAAGAGCGTCCGCCTTGCCCTCGTGACGGCGCGCTCGGTGGCGAAGGAAGTCATCGAGAGCGCGGCGCAACAGCGGACTGTCGGGACGCGTGGCCCATGCGATACGGGCGCGATCGGCGAGCGCCACCTCCGCATGGACCCGGATATCAGGAAAGACGTGGGCCCAAAGATCGGCCACGTGGTCATGCACGAACGTTGCCTCGATCACGCCCGCATTGACCATCTCCAGCAGATCCTCGCTGTTGAGCGCCGGCGGCATCTCGATGACGCGGATCGGAGCGAGGCCGCGCGCGGCGAGCGTCGTATTCACATGATGGAGCCGCTCCTCGTGACCACGGGCACGCTGGACATGCACGGTCCGGCCCGCCAAATCGTCGACCGAGTGAAACGGCCCAGCCCGGACGCCCGTGACCAGGACATCGCTGACGTCCTCGAGATAGGCGTCCGAAAACGTCACCAGCTTTTCCCGCGTGGGCGACACGATCATGTTCGCCGCGATCAGGTCGCCCTTGCCTTCGAGCAGCGCCGGAATCAGCTCGGCGAAGGGCAGGGTGATGAAAGCAAGCGTCACATGCGGGTGCTGGGCGGCCTCGGCCGGCAGCTCGCGGGCCAGCCAGTGGGCGAGAAATGCGTCGAACCCGGCGAGGTTGTCATGCTCGAAGCCGCGGGGCTGCCCGTCGGCCACGAAGAAATTGGTCCGGCTGAAAGCGGTGAGGACGCGAATGCTGCGGCGCTCCACCATCGCCGGCAGATCGCCCCGATGGGCCTCGAGGGTTCGGCCGATGATGCTGCGGCCGGTCGCGATGCCGTCATCCGCATCGGGGCTCTCGGCGGCGACCGCCGCACCGGCAAGAAGACAGAGGGCGAGGAGCGATTTCCCAAAGGTCCCCGCAGCCGTCGCACGCGCACGCGGGTCCCCTTCGCGCCTGCGAGGGGACATCGTCATTCAAGTTTTCCGAGCGCCCTCGCTCCGATGCACGTCGTGGGTGACGACGCCAGTTTCGGCCGAGGGCCGTTCGAGGTGACGCGGATTGGCGAGCGTCCGCCGTGCGTCCACGAGACCCGCCTCCCAATGTTCGGTCATGCTGGCGAAGCTGAATTCGTAGTCCTTCGACTGCAATTCGTAAGCCTTGCTGTGGTAGATGAGATGCACCACGTTGTAGACCTTGTCGCAACCGAACGACCGGGCCTTCTGGATTGCCGGATCCTTGCGGAGCTCAGGCGGCAGTTTGCCGATGAGGTCGCTGATGACGCGGCGCATGCGCTGCTTCTCGAGCGCCGTGTCGGTCACCATCCGGGTCCGGCTCGAGTACTGGATGTCCTTCTGACGCTGAAGCACGTCGAACACCGTGTCGGGAACGGTTCCGCGCGCGCTCCACAGGTCGACCTGGAAGGCGAGCGTGTCGCGCCGCGGTGTCGATTCGAGGACAAAGGCGAGCGGCGTGTTCGATACGACCCCGCCGTCCCAATACACCTCGCCGCCGATTTCGATACCGGGAAAGCCCGGCGGCAGAGCGCCGGATGCCATCACGTGCTCCACGCCGACCGGCATCTCTTTCGAATCGAAATAGACGAAATTGCCGCTTCGCACATTGACGGCACCGACGCTCACCCGTGCCTCTCCGCTGTTGAGGCGGTCGAAGTCGATGAGGCGCTCGAGCGTCGCGCGCAGCGGTGCCGTGTCATAGAAACTCGTGGCACCGTCGGCCCCCGGCGGGTGCAGCCAAGGCGGCGGCATGCGCGGCGCGAAGAAGCCCGCCTGGCCG
Source organism: Alphaproteobacteria bacterium (assembly GCA_046349515.1). GTDB lineage: Bacteria > Pseudomonadota > Alphaproteobacteria > CADEGL01 > CADEGL01 > JBGPGW01. The sequence continues at coordinate 281,002 of JAXMCE010000004.1, forward strand.
CCCATGATGGCGCTCGCGGCCGACCATAGATTCGCAACGGGGCGGAAGTCATCGCTGCCGGGAACGAGCCGCGTCAACTCGGGCACCATCACGTCCGCCGGGAACAGCGGCGACCGGCTGACCGTCTCCCAGAATTCCCTCAAGCGCGCGATGCGACGCTCGGGCGCGTTGCCGGCCATGATCGCCGCATTGACGGCACCGATGGAAATGCCGGCAAACCAGTTCGGCCGGATGCCCGCCTCATGGAGCGCCTGATAGACGCCCGCCTGATAGGCACCGAGAGCCCCACCCCCCTGGAGCACGAGGGCAACCGTCTCATAGCGGGGAATCGGCCCGGACTTCGGCGCCCCGGCCATATCTCGCGTTGTGCCCGTGCGTTGCCCGCCCATCAGCCCGACCCGTCTCCTCGACCGCCCGTCCCCCGGCGCCCAGCGCCGATGGACAAGCCCCTTTCATTATAGCGCCGATTGCGCGGCGCGAAGCCTGGACCCGGCCGGACCCGTCGAATTGTCCGGCACCGTCGAGCATGTTATACGCGGAGCGCTTGCCCTCTTGCGAACCGCGCCATCACCGTTTTCGACCCTGGACGAACCCGCGAACATATGCCCATTGACCCCACCTCACGTGGCCAGATCCTCGACAGCGTCGACCGGCTGGTCCGCGACCAGATCGGGCCGCGCGCCGCCCAGATCGACGAGACAGGCGAGTTTCCTCGCGACCTCTATGCCGCCGCGGCCAAACTCGGCCTGTTCGGGCTATGGATCCCGGAGGCGTATGGCGGCATCGGCCCCGACCTCGTGACGCCGCTCCTGATTTCCGAGCGAATCGCCCGGGCAAGCCCGACCTTCTCGCTGACCTTCTCGAACTGCGGCGATGCGACGACGCCCATCGTGATCGGCGGAACGGAACGCATCAAGCGGACCTGGCTGCCGCGCATCGCGACGGGTGAGATCATTCCCTGCTTCTCCCTCTCGGAGCCGCAGTCCGGCTCGGATGCCGCATCGATCCGGACGACGGCCCGGCGCGACGGCGACAGCTATGTCATCAACGGCCGCAAGATGTGGTGCACGAACGGCGCCGTGGGCGGCGTCTATGTGTGCTTCGCCAAGACCGATCCTGAGGCGGGACACCGGGGCGTGTCGGCTTTCGTCGTGCCGCGCGAAACGCCGGGCCTCACCATCGGCCGGGACGAATCCCTCATCGGCCTGCGCGGCAGCCCCACGACCGAACTAATGTATGACAATGTGCGCGTCCCGCTCGACGCGCGCCTCGGCGAGGAAGGCCAAGGATTCAAGATCGCCATGGTGACCCTCGATGAAGCGCGGCTCAACTGCTCGGCCATGGCGCTCGGGGCCGCGCGCGGCGCGCTCGACTGCGCCCTCGCCTACGCCAAGGAGCGAGTCCAGTTCGGCAAGCCGATCATCCAGCACCAAGGCCTCGCCTTTCTCCTCGCCCGCTGCACCGCCGCTCTCGCGACCGCCCACGCGCAGTGGGAGAAGACCATCGCCATGCTCGAGGCCGGAAAGTCGCCTCTCGCGAGCACCCATGCGGCCATCGCGAAGATGGTCTCGACCGACGCCGCCATGATGATCACGACCGAGGCCATCCAGGTGCTCGGCGCCAACGGCCTGTCCAAGGCCTACCCGGTCGAGCGCCTGATGCGGGATTGCAAGGCATTCCAGATCTTCGACGGGACCAACCAGATCCAACAGATGCTGATCGGCCGGTATCTGGAGAAACACGGCCTGCCGTTCGGCGAGGCCGGAGCCCACTAGGCCCGGATCGGTCGCGCAGGGGACTCACGATGGCAAGCGGTGAACAAACCTGGGAGCGGCTCGACGCCGAGACGGTCGCGGCCGGTCAGCTGAAGAAGCTCAAATCCCTTCTCGAAAGAACCGCGGCGACCAATGCCTTCTATCGGGACCGCTGGCGCGCGGCGGGCGTCGACGTGGCCACGATCGCGTCGCTCGAGGATTTCGCGGCGCGAATCCCCATGGTCGAGAAGAAGGACTTCATCGAGGACCAGGCCGCCCATCCACCCTATGGCCGGCGGCTCGCCCATCTCCTCGAACGGCATGAGCAACTCTTCGTGTTCTCAACCAGCGGCACGTCGGGCCAGGGCCAGGAGCTGCACGCCCAGACGATGGAGGAAGCGCGCGTCTGCGCCGAGGTCTACGGGCACATGTATCGCTGGTCGGGGTTGAAGCGGGGCGACCAGGTCTTCCTCACCATGGCCGTGACCATGCTGGCCGGGGGGCGGCTCGAATATCACGGCGCGGTCGATTACGGCCTCACCGTGCTGCCGATCGGCAATTACGACGCGCAGCGCAAGCTCGAGCTTCTGCGCAAGTTCCCCTCCGTCGGAATCGTCGGCACGACGTCCTATTTCGGGCACCTCTCGGCCGTGACCAAAGAGCTGCCGCCGGC
>JAXMCE010000005.1:0-240623 GCA_046349515.1 Alphaproteobacteria bacterium
GTGAACACTTTGGTTCCCCGAGCTGCCTGGGAACGGTTCGTTCAGAACTCTCCGCGCAGTGAGCTCGCAGTTCAGACCTTTGCGGAGGAGCAGGGCATTTCGCCAGGAATCGTTGTTGGGATGCTTCAACACCAAGGTGTCCTTCCCTGGACGCATCTAAATCGCCTCAAGATCAGACTGACTTGGAAAGACGAGGCGTAGCCTCGGGCAAAGCAGCTAAGTTTTAGGATCGGCGGCCAATGGCGGAAATCGATTTCGACGCGATTGATGATTGGGTTCCGCCTCTGCACTCCGTACTGCAGGATCTCTTACCGCCAGAGATTGAAAACGTCCTTGTTTCCCGCCGGCCGGAATTCGTCGAAGACGCGCTTGATAACCTGTTCGAACACTCCGATCGCGATGCCGTTATCGACGCAACTCTCGATTGGGTGCGATCTGGAAAGTTAGTCGGGTACCACGGCACACGGCTGACGCCGGAAGAGGTCGAGTCCATTCGCGAGCTCGGCCTGTTGCCCTTGGATGCCAGCGCGAGACGTGTCCGGCTCACCAGAGCCCTTTCGGGGCATCCGCAGTGGCAGAGCGTGGTGAGCCGTCTGGACGAAGCTCTGGAGAAGCATGGACGTGGTCAACGCGCCGGTGGACGCGAGGGGCAAGTTCACCTGACGCTGTCGCGTTCAGGTTTGGTCAATGGCTTCAATCACTATCTTTCTCACGGATCCGAATTTGATCAGCATGTCGCCCATTTTCTCCTGGGAGACGAAGGTAAAGATTTGCTGCGTGAGGACGGCGCACCGACAGTGCTGAAATTCGCGGTGCCAGGTGCGGTTGCACTTGAGGTCGCCCATCCATTCTTCGGAATTGACGACGTGCGGCGTCGGGGGTACGTGCCAAACATCATTAACGAGTTTCTGGAGGCGTGGAGCTACGCCCTCGCTCACCCCGGTTTCCAATCGAGTAGTCTTCGAGTGGATTGCGGGTTGTTCTTTCGAAGAGCCGTTCCGGCCGAGTGGCTGATTGCCGCAGAGCCGGTGGCCTACTCCGAGATTGCATCTGTGTCAGCATAGCGGGGACGGTAGCACTTTGCCGGTGTTTTCCATGACAGGAAGAAGTCCAGCGGATCTTGTGTGCCGAGGAACTCGCGCGCGAGCTTCAGCCGTTCCAGGACCGGGGCTCTATCAGTCTCGGGTAGCTCGGCAGCGCGCTGCTCCACGCCCGCAAGGAAACGCTCGACGCTCATCACGTTCGACCACTGCTGAATGACCTGCCCGAGGTGCTCGCGGCTGTCCCGAATTGATTGCTCGACGCGGCACCGGTCTTCCTCTCTCCGTCGCTTCTCTTCCGCTGCCAGCCACTCTTGCCGTGCGATCTCGGCCTTCCGATCAGCTTCTTCGAGCTTGGCGACAAGGTCGACGGCGGCATCCTCGACGGCCTTTACGATGGATTTCACAGGGGAGCGAAGGGATGTCTTCTTGGTCTCCTGCCAGTCGATTGACCAGCTGACGCGATGGTAGGGGGAATAGGCCACCAGCCGAAAGCGGCCAGAAGGCAGCTCCCGGGTGGTCGTCCAGGTGTGATCGGCATAGTGGCGAGACGGCCTGGGCGGGATGTAGTCGGCCTCCCGGATGTATTGGCCGCGGACGTATCGGAGCAGCACCTCTTCCGACATTTCGACGATCGCGAGGCCGATGGCGACGCTGCCGACATAGACGACAGTGGGGCGGTAAGGGGACCAGGGCCCGCCGTGATCGTAGGGATTGCGCAGCTTGTTGCGCACCTCGCGCTCATCGATGGTGACGCGTCTCAGCCGCTCATCTGAAGGAGCGATCACCACGCGGTGCCCCACGGACTCCAAGGCGTTGAAGAGGTCGTTGGCGAAGTCGAGTGCCTTGTCGAGGCAGACCTTCGATGTGGTTACATCGACCAGCAGCTTCTCGTAGGGTTTGAGATAGGCCCTATCGTCGACAGGCCTGCTCTTCTCGAAGTGCTCCTTGGCGCCCCGGATCAGGCCGTGAATGCGCGTCCTGGAGATGCGCATTTGGGCTTCGGGCCGGCGCTGGGGCGGCTGCCGCGGCTTCGTGGGCGGCTGAAGCTCCCCTTCCTTGAACCAGTACAGCTGGTCGCCAGGCCGGGGTTCCGGCAGGGGCTCAGGCGGCGGCGCCTTGCCGACTGCCAGCTTCGCCCAATAGCCTCGCTCGGGTCGAGGAATGTTCAGCATGGCGCAAACCCGGGCCATGTAGCTGCCCGAGACCGCAAACTGCTCTGCGACATGGGTCATGGGCTTGGACCAAACCAAATGATAGAGCTCTTCTCTCGAAATCACCGCTCGCTCTTCCTACTTGATCGGTTAGACATTGGACGGACGGCAAAGACAGCTTCATTACTGCGCTGGCGCCTGACGATCCGTCACAAGCTGCGATTTGGGTGACAGTGTCCAAAACCTACGCGTTTTGGATCGACGGCGAGAATTTGCAGGCACTTATATTGCTCCCCCGGTATCAAACAGCGGAAATCTGGGAGCACTGTGAAAACAAGAGGGAAGGATAGGGCACGAAATCGGACGACGTGGAGTGGAAGTCAATCTCGAGAACATCAAGCCAACGTCGCGAAAAATGCGAGACAGATAGAAGAAAAGAGTAATTAATCAGAGGGAGTTCCTTTTAACTCATGGCCTGAAGCTTGGAGATGCAATTTCTCACCGCGAAGCTACCGAAAGTGTAGTGAGAAATCGGGCGCCGAACGGAGGAAGTTAAGGCAGTTGTGGGTCGGCAATTGAACCCCTTGCCGATCGCCCCCGGTACATCAGTCTAGTTCGGTAAAGGTGGTTGCGGGTCCACGCAACCACCATTCAAGCGATCCGACGTAGGTCTGGTTTGCGTCAGGAGCGCGCCAGGAGTGATATTCGACAGCTGTCCGCTCTAGCTCTGAGACTCGGCGTGAGACCGGACATTGCCTGACGTCGCGGCTCTCGAATGCTGGATTGCAAAACCGACAAATGGCGATGAGTTTGAAATTGTTATAGGCAGAGACGCTCAAATTCGATCAATCTAGTCTGCAGATGAGCCGCCGCGCAAAGAAGCGTTCTGCGGCTGCGGGCGATGATGAGGTTGCCGAAATCGTGAGAACTATCGGAGCCGAGTTAGAGTGAAAGGCAATTGTCTTTCGATCGGCGCGGTCATAATTGTTCTGAACGCGTTCATTTTGGTCTCGGTCCGCGCGGATGATTTGGCTGGTGCCGCTCACTCTATCGACGGCGATACCATCGTGGTTTTAGGCGAGCAGATTCGGCTCTTTGGTATCGATGCGCCAGAGGTCCAACAGTTGTGCCAGCGGCAGGGATCGTATTGGCCGTGTGGTGTTGCGGCCGCTCATGCTCTTGCACAAAAAGTTGTCGGTAGAGATGTGATCTGCCGGCCCAGGGCGCATGACCGTCACTGGCGCGTATTTGGGATTTGCTATGTGGATGGCGAAGATCTCAATGCGTGGGTGGTGCGGGAAGGGTGGGCACTCGCCTATCGACGACATTCGATGGACTATGTTGAAGCCGAGGAAGAGGCAAAGGCCGCTCGACGCGGCCTATGGTCGAGCGAATTCCAAATGCCTTGGGAATATAGGCGCAAGAAACCGGCCGCCGGTGCTCCTGAAACTGGCAAACTAGAGTAACGGAACAGGAACCGACCGCGGCCTCGTCTAGCCGCTCGCTTCGCGGGGGTGCGACCGAAGGGGAGTCCATCCCCGTATTGCCCCTTTCTTTGGCTCGAGGTCTGCAACATCTTGATTCGATTGCGCTATCAAGTGAGCGTATGGCTACCACTCATCCCCCATGGACATCCCGAGCTCGCATGAATAGAAATCCAGATGACCATTCGTAGATTCGGCGTGTAGAGATCCATTGCCCCGCTTCCCAAGAGCGGGGCATTTTTTGTGTCTGGGTCAGGCTCTCAATTTAATTCCATAAGCCAAAGCAATAGCTTACGACATCGGGTGCCTCAAAGGCGCTCGCCGCGAGCCCACCCCTTTTGGTGAAAAGATATCCCATGTGTTTTTACGATAAATATGAGTCGGCATGACATAATAATGTGATACAGTCTGCTCGGTGCGCTGTGCGATGGGAGTCCCAAGCCCTTAGCGATCTCCCCACGCCCCCGCGCAGCGCACCACTCCTTTTGCAACCGGACGGAGATACAACCGATGGGAGTTGTCGTGGACGTGTTGGCTGTTTGGGACCGGCTCAGGCCTTTGAGAAACACGGTCAATCTCTCATCACGCGTCCGGCAACTCGAACGTAGAATGAAAGCCGTCGAGCATTTCGTGAGAAGATATGTCGAGCCACACCGTTGTCTCTGCTGTGGCGCATGGTCTCTTCGTCCGGACACCACCGATGGACGGGGCGCGCTAACCGGCGTCCTTGCCGGGGAGGTATGGAATTGTGACCATTGCGGCCACGAGGAAATTCGATTCAGAAGCGCCTACTAAGCGCGGGGGATCGATCGAGCGCCTATGTGACCGGCAAAAATCTGGCGTCATGAGTGTGGCGGAAGCGAGCGCGCCAGCCCTATTGGTTGTTCAAATTGTGTCCGAGTCGGACGACAGCGCGGCAATCCGAGACTTTATGGAGAGTCTGTGAGCTTTTCCTGGGAGAGAGTATGGCCTTCGACAAGCCACCTCTTGAGAACCGCAGGATCGAGATGCTCGCGATTTTCAACATGCTCCCGCCATCGCAGCTGCACTTCCTCGGCAGCGCGAATACCCGCGGGCTCCTTGCGATACGACGCCGTCACAACCGCGATGATCTTATAGACGCCGCGCTCTGTGATGGCCGTAGCGCCGGCGTCGAGCGGCCAAGCAAAGCGAACTGGCTCCTGATAGTCCGGGTGGTCTGACCGACTAATAAGCCATGCACGTCCTGCTTCCGTGATCTTCAACTCTCCAAGTTCAAATCGATCTTTTCCATCGCGCGCGCGTAAGAAGCAGACCACTCTATCGCCGGATTCGAGATCGGCGTCGAAATCCTCGAGTGTGGCGCAGAAGACGGTGCTACCGACTGGGTAGACCTTGTTCATCGAAGCGCCTGGCACGCGAAACGCGAACACGCGCCTCTCTCTCGCCTCAAACATTCCGAGGCTCCATGAGCGCATTAATGCGACGTGTAAGCATGACCTTAACGAAAGCACAACCTCCGTTAAGATTGCATTAAATTGCGCCCATCGACTTATGGTTAACGGCAATCTGCCTTCCAGAACCCAAGAATAAGAGTTGCTCCTTCCGACGCCGCCACTTCAGGCCCAAAGAGTGTCCGATCGCAGAGGATCCGTCATGGACGCGAATGTGCATAGAGCTCGATTCAATATCTCGGCCGTGAAGGGAGCGTCCGCGATCGCGTCGCCGACATATCCCAAGAAGAGACCCAGCGGATTGGTGCTTCTATCCGGCGAAGAAAATCTGAACAGGCGGCACTTGCCGAGACGACTAAATCCCTCCTGGGCAGCGTTGGCCCGTGAACTCCCAGATGCACCAGGGTTGCGGCCGCTAAGAACATTCCTCCGTCTTTGCACAAAGAAGAACATTGAACCTGCTGACGTTACGCAGGCGCTGTTCGACGAGTACCGGCAATACCTGGCCGAACGAATGATTCCAGACAAGGCGCGCCGGTTGCATAGGCGCGTTTGTGGCCTATGGAATGAAGCACAAACCAGTGTCGCTACCTGGCCGCAGGTCATCGCCGAGAGTCCCGAACAATTTCATCCCTATCTCCTGAATTGGAATGCTTTCCCACCGTCGTTGAAAGCCGATCTCGATGCCTATCTCGCCATGCGCATGGAGCCCGCTCTGCATGACGAACTCGTGGTTCCGCCGATTTCAGAAGTGACTGCGATAAGCACTCGTTGGGCGGTCAAACACTACGCGAGCGCACTCGTCCAAAAGGGCATGGCACCCACCCACATCAGGGAATTAAATGACCTCTTTGAAGCCGAGCGCTTTGTCTCGGCGGCCAAATTTCTGGTCAATCAGCAAGAGCGCCGATCACCTTACCTCGCTGTTCGAGTTCTCTCCGCTGTCATACCAATCGCTCGATGGTGGACAGCAACGGACCCGAAGCAATTGCGCCAGATGCGCCAATTGCGGACGCGCCTGAAACCCCGCGAAATGGGTCTCAACGACAAGTCTCGCGATCGGCTCCGCCGGATCATGAACGATGAGGCCATCCGCGCACTTGTTGGTCTCCCTCGTGCGTTGATGCGCGAAGCGGACGCGATACGGCCGGTGACGCGGTCAAGCGCCAGACTTGCGGAAATGGCCACCATTATTGAGCTGCTTTTGATCTCGACGATTCGCGTTACGCGCCTATGTCGGCTTCGTATCGACAAGCATATTCAACTCCGGCCGAGAGAAGGAAAAGGCTGGCTGGAAGTACCAAACGAGCGGACCGGGAGTGGTGTGCCCTTGCGATACCAACTGCCCCGCCACTCGGTGGCCATCGTTCAGAAGTTCATAGATTGGTATCGGCCCAATTTGGTGCGAGGCCCAAGCCCGTACCTAATCGTCGGCTCTCACCTTAACCGCCCACGTTTTCCTGTGAATGTGACCAAGCAAGTGAGGAGGGTCATCGCTGATCGAACCGGTCTCACTGTAACACCCACCATGTTCCGGCATCTCGCCGCTGCCCTTCATTTGAGGCGGCATCCGGGTCAATTCGAGCTGGTCAGTAGGCTCTTGGGCCATCGCCACTTGCAATCAACCGTCCGGTTGTACGGTCCGTTGAACGACACGTTCGCGATGAGACGTTACCACAACGTCGTCGTAAAGGAGCCGCGCAAAGTGGGGCGCGGGAGGAAATAGGTCTCGCAATTTGGCATGAATAGATGAGAGGTGAGCGACAATGCAATCAGAGCCAAGACGACGATACCGTCGTGCATCCTCCTTACCTCTCAATGAATGGTCACAAGCGGATCGGGAGAAATGGCTTGCGCTCCTTGGCGAGGAAGATCGACTCCAAGCCATAAGCTCCCCCGCAACGTGGACGAAAAAGCATCAGCGGAGTGTCGAATGGAGTGTCGGCTTGCTCCTCAAGTGGGGACGACAACATGCGGGCCCGGACCGCGCGGACACTCTTCGAGAGATGCTCACACCTAGGACAATAGGTTGCTTCGCACGTTCGATGCGCACTTCAGGCTATGCGCCATACACTGTCTGGAATGTCATCAGCAAACTTCACCAATATGCGCGACGGGCGGAGCCGAAGGACGACTGGGAGTGGTTAGGCGACTTCCGAACACGCTTGGCGCAGCTAGCCAGACGGGAGACTCCATACAGAGTGAGCATCCCGGAAATCAGCCACCTTTGGAAACTAGGCGTTAACCTCATGCGTTCCGCTGAACGTGGACGATTTCACCAAGAGAAGGACCGTTCCCTTCAGTTTAGGGACGGATTGATGATTGCCATGCTTGCCGTTTGCCCTTGCCGAGGAAAAAACTTTGCGACGCTCTCGGTTGAGGCGAACTTGATCAAACAGGGCCGTCGATACTCTGTATGGCTCGATGCTCGCGAGACAAAGAATAGAAGAGGCTATGAGGTTTTGCTGCCGGTCGAACTTAGTGCACCGATCAAGCAATACCTTGCGGCGCATCGTCGGCTCCTCGTGGAGCCACTCCCAGGTCACGAACTCGTGGAGACTGATGCGATCTGGATATCGCGATGGGCGCAACCTTTGACCGTCGCTGGACTTCGCCAAGCGCTCGTCAAGCGCACCAAGGTAGCCCTTGGGCTCCAAGTCTCCCCCACAGGTTCCGGCACGCAGCAGCTACCTCGATCGCCCTTAGAGATCCGCAGCACGTCGATATAACGCCGTCGGTGCTTGGTCATGTCGGCGGGCAAACGGCGCGCGGTTTCTATGAGCGTGCCGGGCCCGCCATGGCGGGACGAATCCATGCGTCGCTAATCGAATCTCTGAGGAAAGAGGGTCGCAGAAAGGCACGCCTCGGTAAGCGACCCTAGCGGCCAGGTCGGACTTCAAACCGATGACTTGGGAACGAGCACTCTGGTAGTGTTTTCGTCGGCAGACAGGCTGCTGGGGGACGGAATGGAAGATTTGATCAAGACGCTCGTGAATGCCCCGACAAACAGCGTTCTGGTCTTGGCGGGGCTCGCGTTTCTGGCGGTCGCGATATTTGGACGGATTTCCGAGCGTCTGGACCCCGGGTCCAAAGGACGCCTTGCCTCTGGTGCGCTTGGTGTCGTCCTGCTGCTCGCCGGCCTTCTTCTTCCGAGTCGCGGCGATCACGCGGGTTCCGATAAGACCATGTCTGCTTCTTCCGCGCCGACATCCAGCAATGCTGCCAGCACGAACACTACGGCGGCAGCGGAACAAACAGGCTCCACGGGTAATGTTACCTCTGTCTCTCCTTCTGCCGGTGCCTATCCAATCGCTTTGACGGCAGGACAGGTGATAAAGCGTGAGGGCCGAACCTACACAATTCTCAAGATGCAGCTCGATGAAAATGACGCCAAGGAGTTTGCCCTCGATATCACAGCCCGCATGATGAACGAGGAGCGGTACTCTTCTAACTTCTGGAACGATAACTTCAGATTGGTCGTCGATGGCGTGCTGCGTGCGCCAACGGGGTCGCTCAATGAGGTTGTCGACGCAAACGCGGCGAAGGAGGGCGTCGTTAAGTTCGCGTTTCCAAAAGACGCTAAGTCCGTCGAGCTGCAAATCGACCGCTTCGGGGCCGACGCTTCGGGAATTGCCATCGCTCTCCCTCGAAAGTAGGGAGCGACGCCTGGGACACGTCTGCCGTCGCTGAATGCTGCTTGGCGCGACGATTTAATCAGCGATAAATGTGCCAGCCGTGGTGGCGCCATCGACAACGTAAAGCATACCGTTTGTGTAGCTCGCCTCTGGCGATGAGAGGTGCGCGATGGCATTGGCAATCTCTTCGGGCTTGGCAAATCGGCCCATGGGTGCCCGACGAATATAGGAGCTGCGATCGGCCACATTGGGATCGTCCAGCAGCGCGTCGGCCATCGGCGTATCGACAAAGCTAGGGCAAATCGCGTTCGTTCGAACGCCTTGTCGAGCGTAGTCAAGGGCCATGCAGCGCACGAGTCCGACGACCGCATGCTTGGAGGCGCAATAGGCGGCAAAACCAACCGATCCGCGGATGCCCGCATCGGAACTGATCGCGACAAAACTCCCTCCACCACGAGCGATGAGATGCGGAACTGTATGACGGGCAAGCAAATAGGTCCCGGTCAGATTGACGGCGATGATCTGGTGCCAATCCGCCTCCGACATATTCGTAATGGATCCTGTAAGGGCGATCCCAGCTGCTGCGACAACCGTGTCGAGACCGCCAAACGACGTTGCGATTCGGTCGACCGCGCTCTTTACGGCCGCTGTATCGGAAACATCGGCTCGAATGGCGAGCGCACGCCCACCAGAATCTGCAAGGGAACGGGCGACCGCTTCTGCAGCGGAGCCGTCGCGATCGATGAGGCCTATTGCGGCGCCGCGGCTGGCTAGGCGGCGGGCCGTTGCCTTGCCAATTCCCGACGCGGCACCGGTGACGATTGCGACCTCTCGCTGCTGGCCCGGCATTTCTCACTCCCTAAGCTCTGTTCACGGTTGAGGGGGCTTATAGCCCCCGACATCTGGTTTAGTCTTCGGCAACACGACGTGGCTCCGGCAGGCCATGTCACGCCGCGGCCTAGCCAAGCTTCGCGACCGCGCTCGATCGACCATCGCAGCCGGAGACCAGCGGTCTAGGCGCTGGCCGTTGCCCATAACCCTACCGCCAGCGCCGCCACCACGGCCGAAGCGGTCGCCGTCTCATAGGCCGCATGCCAAATGCCGATGATGAGCTCCGCTGTGGCGGGACCGCCGACGACCGATAGCGCCGCATTGAATGCAAGGCATAGGGCCATGAGCGCTAACCACAATCCAAGAAACGCGAGCGCCCATTTTCGGACGGCCGGCTTCCGTCGCTTCTCGAGCGCGAAAAACAGCAACAGCATCAAGGCGATCGAGAACGGACGCGCGATCTGGCCGGCCTCCCGATCCCAATCCGGATGAACAAGCGGCGACACGTGAAGGATATCGGTCCATTGCGTGACGAAGGCCACGATCGCTGGAAGCGGGACAGCCTTGAGGGCACGCGTCAGCCGATCCATCGTCAGGGCGATGCCGGAAGGAGGATGGGGACGTGGATCTCTGTCACAAGCGTCCCATCCTGGTCGAAGAATCCGAGCCTCGCCTCACCGGCGCGCAGCTCCTTGGGTAATTCCATCGGAATGGCGATGGTCGCCTCGTAACCACGAAGGCGGATCGCTCCATCCTCATGGCCCATTTTGATGATGGCCTGATGGAGGCTCGCGGGTTGCGAGCGGAACGTTATCCCCTCTATTTCGCCCTGGAATTTCTCAGGGAAGACCGGTGCCGCCTTGTAGGCGAAGACGATCTCATACCCCTCTTCGGCCGGCCGCAGCCCGGTCTCGTAGGCAAACCGGATCAGCGTTCCCTCGATGTCTTTCGCTTTGGACGGCATCGCCGCGCGACCCTGCATCGTGATCCAGGGCGACTTGACAGTCGAGCCTGCCACCAAGCTGCGCTTCCCACGCAGCTGCGAGCAATCGCCCTCGGCTTGAACGCTTTCCACGTCGTTGTTGTCGCCGAGAAATCGCTCGCGAATGGGGACCCGATGGTCGCCATAAATGAGGCAGCCGGCCACCGTCTTCGCCGGCATGACATCGGTCGACATTCGCGGCTGCGTGTACGCTTCACCCGGAGGCACGTAGGTATGCGGCCCAGGCGTCTTCCAATCGATCCAGAGCGATTTGCTCGGGTCATGATTTTCGACGCACGTGTTGTAGACGCGAACGCCCTTCGGATGCCGTTCCCACCAGGACGTTGTAGCGAAATCGTGACCGTCATATCCCTTCGGATCGTGCGGGACCAATACATGCCTTGTACCGCACGATTTCACGACGACCGTTGGCGATGCGGCATTCGCCGCCCCATTCGGAGTCTTCCCTTGTCCCGCGGCCAGAGCCGATCCCACGGCGGCCATGACTAAGATCGATGCCCAAGACAGACGATGTGCGATCAAGCCAGACTCCACGCCTTGTGTTCCGCGGAGTCTACCCTTGCCGGCGGGCACGAAACAGGGCCTCGGCCGTTTCTCTGGTAGTTCGTAGGCTTCCGAAGCCTCGGCGTGCCGGCCATCGTCGTCTCCCACCTCGCAAATTGGCGACTGTCTTCTGTTTGGGGGTGGCCGTCTATGGCGGCTGCGCGCACGGTAATCCAACAACACGGACCCGGTTACTGCTCGCTGACGACACTGCGCCACCGGGGGTCGACTGCAGAGGATCGAGGATAGCCATTCGTTCAATAACGACGTTGCGAGGCGCCGGCGTTCATGAGTCCTCCCCAAACATTCGACCATCAGCATCCCGAGGTCCGGATTGGGTCAAATGCTGACGTGTCTGCGCACAAATCCTATTTCTGCTAGAAGTTCAAGACGAGACATTGAGACCGCTGCTCTTCATTTGCGGCTTCGCGATCTAGACGTTGATTTTCCAAGAAAACTCTCGGTGGTTCGCGTCCCCGATTTGAACCTGCGGAACGCCTTAACAAAACGTCACCAGCCTCACCCGGTATTGGCTGAATCGCTCCGCCGCTACCACCATCATCGCACTATCTGTTCTGCTCCCCGATTCTCAATCGACGGGGGTGAGAGGCCGTACGCCATTTGAGCCTCTCGAGGTCGGTCGGGGCAATGTTCGGATCACACGGCGATCCGATGAGCGCGAAGCCCCGCGGATCGTGTAGCGCCTCACCCGTCGCGTCGCTTCGGCCAACAGCTTCTTGAAACGCCGGTTCTCCTCCGCGAGCGTCTTCGGCCGCCGCGCATCCGAGATCGTCAGCCCGCCGTTTCTCGCTGTCCAGTTGCAGAGAGTCGCCTCGGCCACGAGTGCGAGGATGCCAGCCTCCCTCAACGCTATTCTGTTGCCTTGCGCCGGGCGAGCATCTCGGGCGTTTACAACTGAATAACCATGTTGGGACGAGTCCTGGGATTACTGGCCCTGCAGGGGGTGAGGCGCTCTGGCCTGCGTCGACGCACCATGTTTCGGCGATCGGGCTCATATTTTATTGGGTCTTAATCGAGCGGTTTAAGCTCTCTTAATCGGCCATGAGGCCTAATGTCCTTGGGGAAATTCGTTCACGCCGCGACAGAAATTGCGCGCGCGGCTGGAGCACGCACGTGTTGGCGTCGTGCGGCAGACTCACCGACGACGGAATTGCTACATGGCGTCACAGCCCGAGCCACAGACCGAAGGAAATTTTCCCGCCGGAAGGCCTTTGAGCCCACGACGCCGGCTGGTGCGAATCGGATGCGTCGCTGCCGCGACGGCCATGGTGACGATGCTGGGGCAATACCTCGGTGCGCTCATGAGCGGCCCGGCACCGATTTGGCCACTGAGCGGCGTTGCCGTCACCTGCCTGCTTCTCTATCGACGGGATGCGATGGTCGCCGTTTTCGCCGGCGCCTGCCTGGGCCTGGCGGCGACAGACGAGTTCACGGCATCCTCGATTCTTCTTGCGGCCGCCGACACTCTCGAGGCCGTTCTCGCCGCTGCGCTCTATCGCCACGTCGCGCAGGCTCGCGGTCTCAAATCGAGCGTCGCACAGAACGTGGCCTGGCTGCCCGCGAGTATCGCGGCCTCGGCCGTCGCGGCCCTGGCCGTCTTGTTGCAGTCCACCGACCCGGTGGCGCTCGATGCGCTGGAGGTCGCGAAAGGCCAGTGGATCAGCCATGCGCTCGGCATGATCGCGATCGCGCCATCAGCGTTCGCCGCGATCGAAGAATGGTCGGAGACGGCGGCCCTGACGCGATCGCTCAAGGCGCTCGGTCTCATTGGACTGTCGGCGATGGGGTATGGCCTCCTATTCTTGGACTCGTCCCGTTCCGCGTTGCTCTTTCTGCTGCCGCTTCTTCTGCTGGCGCTGATCTGGTCCGGTGGGCGGGGAGTCAAGCTGGCGGTGCTGGCGCTTCAGGGGCTTCTCGCCGTAAGCGTGGCAACGGGGAGCGGGCCGTTCCAGCTGGGATCGTTCGTTCAGAACGTCTTCGATTTTGACTTGGCCTCGGCCGGCCTCAGTGTCGCGGGCCTCTTGCTGTCATCCGCGGGCGCATTCGCGCGGTTCGCGGTACCCGTCACGGTCCTTCTGTTCGGCTGGAGCTTCAGCGTTTGGCTCTATCTGTCGCTGAGTGGGGCGCAGGAGAGCGGCGGGTTGGCCGAGTTCGACCACGCGGTCGAATCGGCCGAGAAAGACGTCAAGCAGCGCATGGCCACCTATGTCGATGCGCTGCGCGGCGGTGCGGGCTTCCTCGCGGCGAACGGCCAGCGGATCAACCGCCAGGCCTGGGTCGACTATGCGCAGGTTCTGGCGATCGATACGCGCTACCCGGGAATCTTCGGCATCGGAACGATTTATCCCGTGCGACGGTCCGATCTCGAAGGTTTCATGCACTGGGCGCGCGCCAACATCAGTCCGGACTTTCAGCTGAAGAGCGTGCCCAACGTACCGGACGAGGCGCGGTCGGCGGATCAGCATTTCGTCATCGCCACGGTCGAGCCGGCCACGGTCAACCGATTGGCCGTCGGCCTCGACGTCGCATCCGAGCCCAACCGGCGCGTCGCGGCCGAGACGGCCCGCGATACGGGGCTGCCGACCGTGACACGGCCGATCGTCCTCGTTCAGGACGCGAAGAAACGAACGGGGTTTCTTCTCTATGTCCCAGTCTACATGCCCGGTATGTCCATCGCGAATCTCACGGAGCGCCGGGCCGCATTCCTGGGTTGGGTTTATGCGCCGTTCGTCTCGGAGGATTTCTTTGCCTCAGCCCTCAGCCGGCACGCAGGGCGTATCAATGTTCGCGTCTTCGTGAACAGTAACGCCAATATCGGGAATATCGCCTACGATACCGACAAGCCGGACGGCCGCGAATCGGAGCCGCGCTTTAGCAAGACGACCGCCTTCGAGCTGGGCGGGCAGTCGTTCATCTTCGAATGGTCGACCGGCGAGGCCCGTGTGGTGGATTTCCACTCCCTGGCCCTGTGGGCTCTCATTGGCGGCGCGATCATTTCCATTCTCCTGGCGGCGCTCGTCCACAGCCTCCAGAGCTCGAAGCGGCGCGCCCTGGGTCTCGTCGCGGTCCGGACGGCGCAGCTCGAGTCCCACCGTTCGCTCCTCGCGGAGGAGGTCGAGAAGCAGAAGGCGTTGGGCGGGCAGCTGGCGACGGCGCGTGACGCAGCGGAGGCCGCGAATAAGGCCAAGAGCGAGTTCCTCGCCGCGATGAGCCACGAGATTAGAACACCCATGAACGGCGTCCTCGGCATGATCGGACTGCTGCTCGATACGCGCCTGACCGATGAGCAGCGCAAGCTCGTGATGACGGCCCGCGAATCGGGCGACAGCCTACTGACCGTGATCAACGACGTCCTCGACTACTCGAAGTTCGAAGCCGGACGAATCGACATCGAACGCGTTGTCTTCCGCCCCGCTCAGGTCGTCGAACATGTCGCGTCCCTGCTGAGCCCGCGCGCGAGCGCAAAGGGAATAATGCTCACCTCCAGCCTGTCTATCGACATGCCGGCCTGGGTCGAGGCGGATCTCAACCGCCTGCGCCAGATCCTGTTCAATCTCGTGGGGAATGCCATCAAGTTCACGGAGCACGGGAGCGTTGAGGTTCTCGGCTCGCACCGGGCGCTTGACGGCACGGACATCGAGTTGCGATTCGAGGTCCGCGACTCAGGTGTGGGAATCCCGGACGAAGCCCAGGAGAAACTCTTCAATCGGTTCACGCAGGCCGACAGTTCGATCTCCCGGAAATACGGCGGTACAGGCCTTGGCTTGGCGATTTGCAAGCAGCTGGCAGAGCTGATGGGCGGACAGATCGGGCTTGAAAGCGCGCTGGGTCGCGGGAGCATATTCTGGTTCACGATACGCTGTGCGGTCGCCTCGCCGCCGCGAGAGCATCATGCTGATTGTCCACCGCGCGGTGCCGAGTCGACGGCGCGGACGCTGCGAATCCTTGTGGCGGAGGATAATCCGGTCAATCAGTTTCTGGCCAAGGCCATTCTCGAGAAGCACGGCCACGTGGTCGATGTTGTGGCCAACGGCCTGGAGGCGATCGAGGCGCTGAGGACGGCGCCCTACGACCTCGTGCTGATGGACATCCAGATGCCGGAGATGGATGGGATGAGCGCGACGAGGATCATCCGGAAATCGCCGGGGCCTGTTGCGGGTATTCCCATCATCGCTCTGACGGCGAATGCGATAGACGGCCAGCGCGACGAGTACATGGCGGCGGGCATGGACGATTACCTGTCGAAGCCGTTCGAGGCGCACCAGCTTTACGCCGTGATCGCGCGATGGACCGATGCCAAAGCGCCGCGGGTTTCAGCCGATGCACAGGAGCCAGCGGTGCAGCGAATGGAAGGTCCGACGCTTTCACTCGACGCGTTGCGTGGCAATGTAGGGCCTAGCGGGCTGAAGCACGTGATCGGCATCTATCTGAAGAACGCGCCCGGAGACATCGAAGCGCTGGGTCAGGCCATGCGCGATGGAGATGTGGCATTGGCGCGGCGCAAGGCGCACAGTCTCAAATCCGGCAGTGCCAATCTCGGCGCATCGGACCTCGCCGGGCTCATGAAGCAGGTCGAGCAGGGCGCGGAATTGAGCCGTCTCGATGAGGCCGCCACCTTGTGGCCGACGATCGAGCACGAGTTCAAACGTGTGCAGGCCGCCCTCGAGGCGGAGTTGCGCGAAGGCGCCTGAAGGCACAGTAGGACCGTCCGCGAGGAAGGCGATCCGCTGGCCATTATGCGCGGCTTTGACCGAGAGCGACGACACCTGGATCAGGTTTCCGCGGATTCGTGACGGTCTGGGGCCGCATGGCGCGCCGATGCAGGACGCATGATCCCGAGCTGACTCGCGGAGTGAGTTGCACGAACCAGCGCCAAAGGCCACGCTCGTGCAGTCGCCCGCGTCCCATGGGCATGCTTCCTGACCACTCCATGGAGGTTCGTCACGAGAATTGCGGCGGAATCGACCTCGCAATTACGGTCGATGACGGAACGCTCGATAGTTGTGAACTGGCGTCAAGGATCGCTCCGCGCGCGGGCTTGTGGGGACCGCCGGTTCAAGATGCAGACTCGTGATCTCAATCGGCCACCATCGGAGCCGATCATGACCCACTGAAATCCCAAATGCGCGTTCTCTACCGACTCATTGCGATGAGCAGGCGCGAGGGTCATTCTTGGACACTGTTTCACACCAAGTGGTTTAGGTTCTGACCTTGTGCTAACGCCTCACCCGGCCTCTTCGTAGCCAACGGAGAATAAGTTGCAGTCACTGCTCGCTCCCTTGCGGAACGACATTTACCGCCGAATTTGGATCGCGTCATTGCTGTCTTATTTCGGCGTTTGGATACAGTCCGTCGGATCGGCGTGGCTCATGACATCCATCGCGCCGACTGTCGATTTTGTCGCCTGGCTCCAGGCGGCGGCGTCTCTTCCGCCCATCATTTTTACCGTTTTTGGCGGCGTCCTCGTTGACCGGTTTGATCATCGCCTCATCTACCTCATCGCCCAGATCATCGTGCTCACGATTGCGATGATGCTCTCGGTATTTGATTCTATGGGCGTGATCTCGCCGTGGCTCCTGCTCGGGTTAACCTTCGCGCTCGAGAGTGGTTCGTCGTTGCGGTATCCCGCCTATCAAACAACAATGAGCGACGTCTTGCCACGCGATCAAATCGCGAGCGCGTTGGTGTTGGGAAGTATCGGCTGGAACATCGCGCGCGCTGCCGGGCCGGCCATTGGCGGTCTTATCATTTCCCTTTTTGGCGTTTCGGCGGCGTTCGCGGTAAATGCTCTTTGCAACATCTACGTTGTTTTTGTGCTCGTGCAATGGCGTCGGCGCAGCGCCGTTTCCAAGAAACGCGGGCAAAGCAGTGTCATCACGGAGATTTGGCACGGCATCTTGCACATTCGAGGTGCGTCGACCATTCGCTCGGCGATGTTGCGCTGCTTCATTTTCACATTGTTTGCGAGCTCGCTATGGGCCCTTCTTCCGCTTGTCGCAAAGCATTCAATGAACGGAAGCGTTTCAGTCTACGGATGGCTTCTTGGCGCGCTCGGCGCCGGCGCGCTTGGGGCAGCATCTGTCATCAATCGATTGCGTCAGCGTTTTGGAATAAGAAGGTTGCTGGCCTTGGCTGTCTTTTGCTTTGCCGCGGCGACATTTTCGCTCGGCACGATTCATTCGATGATTTTTCTGCTGCCGATCCTGGCGATCGGCGGCCTGGGTTGGATGGTCAGCATGTCGACGTTCAACCTGCTCGTTCAATTGACGGCCGTCGACGGCTTCAGGGGACGAGTCGTTTCAATCTACTACGTGGCGCTTTTTGCCGGACTTGCGATTGGAAGCTGGCTTTGGGGTTATTTGGCCGAACGGATCGGCATCAACATCTGCTTGGTGGCGGCTGGTGCGGCATTATTTTTTAGTCTGGCACTCTATCGTTCGTCCTCGGGCTCATTTTCGACGGAATTGGGGTCGTAGTCATCGCAGTCCAGCATGCCGCAAGAAGGCGGCCGGTGGCTGGATGCCGGCGAGCGGATCGCGTCGTCAGATGGCGCTGGCAAAGCGGTGGACGCCACAGGGCTCAGCCATGACACGTTGGACCATCGTGTGGATATGCGGAATGCGCTGCGCCGCAAGGCCGATGCCGCCCTTGTTGTCATGGAGCAGGCGCAGTGCGGCCTCGTTGGCCTCTGCCAGAAGGGCGGCCTCGTCGACCCGAGTGAGACGGCCGTTCCGGACCACGACTTCGCCACCAACCACAACCGTTTCGACGGCAGAACCGGACTCGTAGAAGCAGAGCTGGCGCATCGGGTCGATGCGCGGCAGGAGCTGAGTGCCGCGGGTGTCGTAGAGCACAAGGTCGGCGATCTGTCCCTCTTCAATGCGGCCCAAGGCGCCGCCGTAGCCCAGGGCCCGCCCGCCGTTCACCGTCGCCATCTCTAGAGCGTCGCCGGCGTCGAACCATTTTTCGTAGTCCGGTTCCGTCGAGCGGGCGAGCATGGCGGCAAGACGGGTCTTTTCGAGCATCAGCATGTTACCTGTATTGACGCCGTCGGAGGCGATGGCGACCGGAATGCCAGCGCGGCGCAGTTTCTGGACTGGGGCAATTCCGGCGCCCGTGAAAAGGTTGCTGGCCGGGGCGTGGACGACGGTCGCGCCGGCGTCGCGCACGATCTCGATGTCGCGGTCGCTCGCCCAGACGAAGTGGGCGAGCGAGCTCTTGTCGCCAAGGAGACCCAGCTCGGCCAGGTAGCCCGTGAAACCGTCCCGGTGGCGTGCCGGGGCCATGACCATTTGGGTCTTGGTTTCGAGCATGTGGCTGTGCAACCCGAGGCCGTGCTCGGCGGCGAAGGCGGAGGTCTCGCGCAACAGCTCGTCAGAGCAGCGCTGCACGCCATCCACGCCGAGCAGCACACCCAGCCGGCCCTCGCGGCCGTGCCAGGTCTTCAGGATATGGCGCATGCAGGCGAAATAGGCGGCACGGTCCAGCCGCTCGCCGCGCAGCCCTTTGGCCAGTTCCTCAGGCATCTCTCCAACTTGGATCGGCACGGTGTCGAGATAAGGCAGATCGCCGAACATAGGCGCGAGCGCGGCACGCATCCCCGAATCGGAATAGGCCTGGAACTCGGCATCGAGCAGTTCGGGCCTGTGCAGGGGCCGGTTGGGGCAGTGGTCGAGCACGCCAGTCGTGCCCGTCCGCAGCATCTCGATGCAGCCGATCATGGCCGAGAGGTAGGCGTCACGCGGCCGGCGCTCGGCCGAAGCGGCGGTGACATAGAGCATGAAGACGTCGAGGCAAGTGCGGTCGACCGTCCCCTTGAGGAGCCCGGCATAGGAATGGACATGGGCGTTGATCAGACCGGGCAGGGCGATGCGGTCCTTGGCTTCGATCACCAGGGCCGAGTTGGGCTCGTCGGGCCGGACCTGACCGCTCGGTCCGACCGCCGCGATGCGCCCGTCCGCGATGACCACGTCGCCCGGATCGATTACCCGGCGCTGGGCATCCAAGGTCACGACCGTTGCATTTCGAATCCAGAGCGTACCGGCCATTGTCGCCTCCCACCTCGCGGATGAGCGACTGTCGTCCGTTTTGGGGTGGTCGTCTATGGCCGCCGCGCGGGCTCAGGGCGAATTGTCTGAACCGAAAGCAGATCCGTCTTGGGTGTGGATCGGCAGGTAACCCGGCCTGATCCGATCCGGCGCTAGCTCGACATCCCTCTCGTCGGGCGCAGCAAGCAAGCCTACGTCGTTCGGTAAAGATGGTCGCGGGTCCCCGTTTGAATCTATGGAGCCGTTTGACAGAAGGCCGCGAGCCTCATCCGGAATTGGCTGAATCGCCCCGCCGCTATCAATCAGGGCAATGGTCTTGAGCTAACGACGCGTCTTGAAGGACGCCCTGCGCTCATCAAGAGGCGCGTGCCTAAGTTTGGCGCCGACGCAAGGCGACGAGCAGATCGGCGGCGAATTGCGTAAGCGTGTCGTCGCGGGCACCCATGACGACGATGCGGTCGCCCGGTTGCGCCAACTCGATCAGCGCCCTTCCACAGGCGTCGCGCGCAGCGAAGGCGCGGGCCGCGCGCCCGCGCGCGGCGATTCCGGCCGCGACATCGCCACTGCCTACGCTACGGTCGACCGTGCCGCCGAAATAGACCGGCTCCGGCATCACCAGGACGTCCTTGGCCCCGAGATGGCGGGCGAAGCAGTCGATGAACTGGTCCTTCATCTTGATGAGGGGGCTGTAGCCGTGCGGTTGGAACAGGACCAGAAGCCGGCCGGGGAAATCATGGAGGGTCGAGAGTGTCGCGGCGATCTTGTCGGGGTTGTGGGCGAAGTCGTCGATCACCGTCACGCCGTCGGCGGCGCCGATCCATTCAAGTCTCCGCCGCGTGCCGCTGAAGTGGCCGAGCGCTGCCACCGCATCCTTGAGCCCCACGCCGACCGCACGCGCGGCGCCGATCGCGGCCAGCGCATTGGCTACATTGTGCCGTCCCGGCACGCCGAGCCGGACAGGGCATTCGGCGCCAGTCTTGCGATCGCGCAGATGGAAGTCGATGCCGTCCGGTGCCGGTGCGATCGTGCTCGCTGCAAAATCGGCTTCGGTCTTGGCGAGGCTATAGGTGACTGTCTTTGCCGCGCCGAGCGATTGGGCGAGCGCTGCGGTCTCGGCATTGTCGAGGTTGAGCACTGCGAGCTCCGCCTTGCCGACGAAGTCGGAGAAGAGGGCCCGCAGCTCGTCGAGCGACTTGTGGTCGAGCGCGATGTTGTTGAGCACGGCGATTCGGGGTGCGTAGCGGGCGATCGACCCATCGCTCTCGTCGACTTCGCTGAGGAAGATGTCGCTCTGACCGACGACGGCGCTCGCGAACGGCGTGTCGGGGGTGATGAAGTTCTTCATCACGGCGCCGTTCATGATCGTCGGGTCGCGCCCGGCGCGGCTCAAGATCCAGCCGATCATGCCGGTCGTCGTCGATTTGCCGCTGGTACCGGCAACGCCGATGCTCATGCCTGCGGCGTTGAACAGTTCGGCCAGGAGCTCGGCACGCGTGATGATACGGGCACCGATGCGCCGTGCCGCTTGCACGTCCGGCACTGTTTCCTCGACCGCGGCCGAGACGACGAGAGTCGTCTCGGGCGCCATGATTCCGCTGCCGTCCTGTGGGAACAGCATGATTCCGCGCGCCTTGAGGAACTCGAATTTCTCCGTTGCGCGGCCCTGGTCGAGGGCGCGGTCGGATCCCGAGACAGCGCGGCCTTTGGCGCGGAGGATGAGAGCGAGCGGCAACATGCCGCTGCCGCCGATGCCGCAGAGGAAATAGGGGCTGTTTCGGTTCATGGGCCGAAGCTACAATCCGCCTGCTGCGGTGACAAGAAAGTGGGTATCGCGGATCGCCGATGGGTGCGGCAGGATTCAGGATCGGCGTTGTCGCTCCCAGTTCGCGCATCGAACCGGCTCTCGCCGAGAAGGTCACGGCGCTCGCCGCCTCGCTCTTTCCGGATGCGCCGCCCGAGCTTCACTTCCATCCCCAGTGCTTCCTTTCCGCGGGGCATTTCGCTGGCGACGACGGCGTGCGCGCGGAGGCGTTTCTCGAGATGGCGAACGACGCGAGCCTCGATGCCGTTTGGTTCGCGCGCGGCGGCTACGGGGCCGGACGCCTCGCTGAGCGCGTCCTCGCGGGCGTCACCGATGTTGCGCGGCGAAAGCTTTATCTCGGCTACAGCGACGCGGGCGCGCTCTTGGCCGGGCTCTACACGGTGGGCTTCGCGCGCCTGGCGCACGGGCCCATGCCGGCCGATCTCCGCCGCGCGGGCGGCGAGGCGGCGGTCGCGCGAGCGCTCGCTTTCCTCGTGCGCGGCGCGCCTGAGGCGATCGAGCCGACGGTTTCTCAAGGCGCGCCGGCGGCTGCCTTCAACATCACCGTGCTGTGCCATCTCCTCGGGACTCCCTTCGAGCCCGACTTGACCGGCCATGTCCTCATGCTCGAAGACGTGTCGGAACCGATGTACAGGATCGACCGCGCCTTGTTTCACCTCACGAGCGACCCGGGCATGCGCCGCCTCGCCGGCATCCGGCTCGGCCGCTGCAACCCCATCCCGCCCAATGATCCCGATTTCGGCCAGAGCGAGGTGGAGGTCGTCGCCTATTGGTGCAAGCGGTCGGGAATCCCCTTTCTCGGCCGCGCCGATATCGGCCACGACATCGACAACAAAGTGGTGCCATTCGGACGCTGGGGAGCGCCAGCGGGGCGAGACTAGACGGGGCCGAATCCGCGGGTATCGCGCGGGCGCATGGCTTCTTCTTGGACCGGCGAAGCCATCAGGATCGAAAGACAAGGTGTCGCGCGGTTTCCCGAAGCGAGATCCGCCCGCGGCGAAAGAGCAAGGGGCGGGCCTGCACTTGGCGGAGCCCGCCCCTGCTGTTCGGTCTCGCGGGGCCTGAAGGCCGGCCTAGGCGGCCTTGATGCCCGTGAGGAAGGTCTGCACCTCGCGCTTCAGCTCTTCCGCCTGCTTCGACATCGATTCGGAGGCGGCAAGGACCTGGGTCGCGGCCGAGCCGACTTCGCTCGCCGCTTCCGAGACCGCGCCGATGTTGTTCGACACGTCCTTGGTCCCGCTGGCCGCCTGCTGCACGTTGCGGGCGATCTCCGAGGTCGCGGCTCCCTGCTCCTCGACGGCTGCGGCGATGGACGCGGCGATGTCGTTGATCTCGCCGATCGTCGTGCCGATTCCCTCGATGGCCTTCACCGCGTCGTTCGTGGCCCCCTGGATGGAGGCGATCTGCGCCGAGATGTCTTCGGTCGCCTTGGCGGTCTGGTTGGCCAGGGTCTTGACCTCGGCCGCGACAACGGCGAAGCCCTTGCCGGCATCGCCCGCGCGCGCAGCCTCGATCGTCGCATTGAGTGCCAGGAGGTTGGTCTGGGACGCGATGTCGTTGATGAGGTTGATCACCTCTCCGACCTTCTGCGCGGCATCCGCGAGTCCTTTCACTGTATCGTTGGTGCGCTTCGCCTGATCGACCGCTGCGTTGGCAATCGTCGAGGACTGGCTGACCTGGCGGTTGATCTCGCCGATCGAGTTCGACAGCTCCTCGGCGGCCGCGGCTGCGGTCTGGACATTGGCCGTTGCCTGCTCGGACGCGGCCGCGACGGTGGTCGACTGGCGGCTGGTCTCCTCCGCCGTCGAAGCCATGCTCGTGGCGGACGCCTGGAGCTCGGTCGTCGCCGACGAGACGGCGCCGAGCACCTCCGTGACCGCCTTGTCGAAGGTCTGCGTGAGCTGGGCCATGACCTGGCTCCGCTCTTCGGTCTCGCGCTGGCGCCTCGCGATGTCCTCCATCTGCTTCTTCTCGGCCTCGCGCTGCTCTTCCTGGAGCCGCTGGCGCTCGACAAGGCCTTCCTTGAAGACCTGGACTGAGCGGGCCGCGACGCCGAGCTCGTCCTGGCGGTCGACGCCCGGAACCTCGACGGCCAGGTGACCCTTGGTCAGGCTTTCCATCGTGTTGGTGATGCCGGCGAGCGGCCGCACGATCGATCGCGTCGTCGCCATGGCAAGGCCGCCACCGATCGCGATCCCCGCGGCCAGCATCACCCAGAGGATGATGCTGAGGTTGTCCTGTTCGTCGCGGACCTTCTCGATGTCGGAATCCATCAGCACACGCTGATTGCTGACCATGCCGCCGCTGCGCTTACCGTCGGCGCCGATCGGGCCGTAGAGAAGATCGGCAATGGCGTTGACGCGGGGAACCGCCTCGCTGCCGAGCAGCTTGACCGCGCCGTCCTTGTCGTTGGCCTGATACTGAGCCACGACGCGCTCCTGAATCGCATGGAGCTCGCCCATGACCGGCTTCACCTGGGCCCAGAGCTCGCGGTTCTTCTGGCTGGTCCAGTTGGTGGAGCGCTGGTCGATATCCTGACGCAGCTCCTCAATATGCCGCCAATCGTTCTCCCAGGATTTGCGCCGGTCGTCGTTCGCGGTGAGCATGTAGCCGCGGAGATTGGCCACCGAATTAGTGACGGCTTCGGACAGGTTCATGCCCGCCATCGCGGTCGGCACGCGGATCGTCGTCGCGACCCGGACGTTGCTCGAAATCGCCGAGCTGAGAATCATCGTCACAGCGACGGAGACGGCGAAGATCGCGAGCACCAGCCCGAACCCGCCGACCAGCCGATGTGAGATCCGAAGTTGCGATATACGCATGGCACGACACTCCTCGAAAACAATGGGCCGGCCTCGTGGCTCGGCGTTCGATCTCTTGTGCGTCGGCGCGGAGCGGTCGAGCAAGTTACAGTCTTCGCCCGACGGGTTGCTCCTGTGCGCATGTTCCTGAGGCTCACGGCCCAGTAAGACGCGTCATGGTGCGGATTATTCGAGCGGCGCGTTAAAGGAACGATAAAACTGAAAGTGAGGAGCTGTATTCGCCTTCGTCTACTTGAAAGCGGTAGTGATAATCACATGCACTTCGCGTTTGCCTCCGCGCTGCATTCGGGGAATTCGATAATATTGTTTCTGATCTATGTTAGGGTCATGGATCAAGTGAGCTTCCGAGTGGCGGATTTTCGTGCTTTTCCACTGGCCGGAATTTCATGACGAGCACTGTCAAATACATAGTGGGTACTCTCCGGCTCTCGGCCAGGTATCTATTTTTTGCTTCACCCCGCAAGGGCATGGTTGGTCGCGGAGAGAGTTGCTGGGATCGAAATCCCCAATCCAGTCCCGAGGGAGTGTCGTGATAGTGACGGACCTTGGGTGAGTGTGTGCCCTCTTGAGTGAGCCGAGGAACCGCGACAATGAGCGCTTCCAAGAACCAGCAAGTCCTTCTGCGGCGTCGACCGGCAGGTCCGCCCGCTGTCGATGATTTCGAACTTGTCGAGACGCCGTTACCCGATCCCAAGGACAGCGAAGTCTTGGTGCGCGCGATCTATCTCTCGCTCGATCCCTACATGCGCGGGCGCATGAGTGCGACCAAGTCTTACGCCCCGCCGGTCGCGATCGGCGGTGTCATGGAGGGCCGTGTCGTCGGCCAGGTCGTGCGGTCGCGCCATCCGGCGTTCAAGGCCGATGACATCGTATTCGGCGGTTTCGGATGGCAGGCCTACAGCGCCGTCGAGGGCAAGCTGCTGCGGACGCTCGACCCGAGGGACGCGCCGATTTCGACGGCCTTGGGCGTTCTCGGCATGCCGGGCATGACCGCCTATATCGGCATGACCGACATCGGCCGGCCCAAGGCGCGCGAGACGGTCGTCGTCTCGGCCGCCTCCGGCGCCGTTGGCGCCGTCGCGGGGCAGCTCGCCAAGATCACTGGTGCGCGCGTGATCGGCATCGCCGGCGGAAAGGAGAAATGCCGGTACGTCGTCGACGAGCTCGGCTTCGATGCCTGTCTCGATCACCGCGACGATAATCTTGCCGCCATGCTCGATCGCCATTGCCCGGGCGGGATTGACGTCTATTTCGAGAATGTGGGAGGCGCCGTTCAGCGCGCGGTCTTCCCGCGGCTCAACGATTTCGCGCGGGTCGTGTTCTGCGGCATGGTCGCGGAATACAACGACCCCGAGCCTCCGCCCGGCCCCAATCTCATGGCCCTCGTGCGCAAGCGTCTCCTTCTCAAGGGCTTCATCGTTTCCGACCACTACGACCGGTTCGCCGAGTTCCACGCAGCGCTTCTGCCCCTCGTTCGGGACGGCCGCATCAAGTATCGCGAAGACATCGTGGACGGTCTCGAGAACGCGCCCAAGGCCTTCATCGGATTGTTACAGGGACGGAACTTCGGCAAGCTGATCGTCAAAATCGGCAGCGATCCAACGGGCCGGACCGCAGCCTGAGCGCGGGAGCGTAGACCGAGGGCGGCCACGCGCTCCCGTCGCCTGCAAGCGCTGTTCGCGCGAGCGACGGGCTACGTGCGGAAAGCCTCCTGCGGCGGGTGGTCCTGCCGGGGACGGCCTCAGCTCTGCTTCCGCGGGTCGTCGCCGTAGAAATGGTCGGTCGGCTTGGGCGTCGCCGCGAGGAGCGTGATCCCCTTCGGTGCCTCGAAGCGATGCCACACGCCCGGCGGCACGATTGCGAACTGCCCCTTGGTGAGCTTGACGCGGTCCGGCCCATTCTCGCCCATGAGAATAAGTTCGGCCTCACCGTCGAGCACCTGGACGAGCTCCTCGCCCCGCGTGTGGCGCTCCCAGCATCCGCCGCCCTGGAAGCCGCCGACGGCGATCGCGGCGCCGTTGAAGCTGCCGAGGCTTGCGAAGTGGCCTTCCGTATCCTCGTGCGGTGCATCCGGGCGCCGCCCCTTCATCATGGTCAGCTTCGACAGCTCTTTCGGGATGTCGCGGACGTTCACGGCCATGGCTCGATGCTCCTCTTTCGTTCGGTTCCTATTCTCATAGCGGGAAGAACGGCGGACATGCAAACGCGGCGTCTGTCGTCGGCCAAAGTCTGGGCCTGCCGGGCCTGGGTCGCGTTGTGGGCCGGCACGGCCGTTGCGGTCAACGCGAAAACCGAGAGGGGCCTCAGACCGGCCGATCGCCTCCAATGGTGATCCGCCACATGTGGCGCCGCTTGCCGAAGTAGTCGTCGATCGGCGTATGAAGCAAACAACGGTTGTCCCAAAGCGCAATCGAACCGGCACGCCAACGGAATCGACAGGTGAATTCAGGGCGGACGGCGTGCTGCCAAAGGACGTTCAACAACGGCATGCTCTCTTCGGCCGTCATGTCCTCGAATCGAAGGACGTAGTGGTCGTTGAGGAACAGGGCCTTGCGTCCGGTCTCGGGATGGGTCCGCACGACGGGATGCACGGTCTCGTAGGTGGCGGCCTTCGCGCGGTCGGTCACGAGATTGTTCACATAGGTGTAGTCCTCGGCCTTGTCGCCATAGACCTTGGCCGTTCCGTGGACGGCTCGGAGCCCCTCCAGCATCGCCTTGAGGCCGGGTGAGAGCGTATCGTAGGCCAGATACTGGTTCGCGAAGAGCGTGTCGCCGCCGATATCGGGCACGTCGAGACCATAGAGCGCAGCGCCCAAGACGGGACGCTCCTGCCACGTCACGTCCGCGTGCCAGCCGGGAGCGAAGATCTTCGTGTCGGTTGGCTCACGGATGATCTCGAGAATCTCTGGATGCCCGTCCATGCCCTTCAGGACATGGTGCGGATCGAGGGTGCCGAATCGCCGGGCAAACTCGATCAGCTGAGTCGGCGTCAGCGTCTGGTCGCGGAAGAAGATGACCAAGTGATCGAGAAAAGCCCGGTGGATGTCCGAGAATGTCTCGTTTCCCAGCGGGCGCGCGAGATCCACGCCGAAGATTTCCGCACCTAGCGCACCTGCGAGCGGCAACACGTCGATGGTCTTGTAGGTCATGTGCTTCTCCGCCCATGTGGGGCGAGCGTGATCTCAACACCGTTCGCGAGCCCGCGCCCCGTGATCGGGGCTGTTCCCGCCCATTCCTCAGCCACGGCGGAGGAGGGGGAACTCCGGCGCGTCCATGACCGCACCGTGCGCGAGCGTGACGCGGCGGAAGGGCGGAGACGTCACGCCCTTGCGCTTGGCCCAGCGTGCATCGTCACCGACAAGACGCAGGCTGAAAGCGCGGCGCGCATTGGTCGGCTGGCGGTTCGCCGGTGCGCCATGGATCGTCCCGTAGCTGAAGGCGATTGCATCTCCCGGCTTGAGCGCCCAGCCGAGTATGCGGTATTGGCTACGCGCTCCGTCGATGTCTGGGACGGGCTCCAGGTCGTCGTCCTCGTTGAGCGGCGTCTTGTTGAAGCGTTCGGGACGAAACCAGCGTCCCCAGCGGTGCGAGCCGGCGACGAACTCAGGCGAGGTGTCGCGCGGAACCTTGTCGAGCGGAATCCACAAGCTGCAAGTCTGGGACCCGTCGACGGGGTAGTAGGGCTGGTCTTGGTGCCAGGGTGTCGCGACGTCGGCTTTGGGTTCCTTCACGAGGACGTGCTCGTGGAAGAGGCGGACGGTCGAGGATCCCATGAGCCGGGCGGCAATCTCGGCCGCGGGCGAGTCGAAGATGAATCGCCGGTACTCGGGGATGCGGTCCCAATTGCAATAATCGCCGAAGAAACGGCCCGTCCCGTCATCGCCCGTGTAGATGCGCACGTCCGCCGAGGGCGCGGCCATGTTGCGCCCGACGCCGGCCGCGAGCACCTCGACCCAGTTCCGGAAGGGGCCGCGCAGCACCGCGGCGCCATCGTCCTGGAAGGCGCGGATGTCGCTCTCGTTCAGCAACGAGTCGATCGACATGGGGCTCCGTCGTCCGGGCGGCGATTTCGTATGTACCGGCTATCGCGATGATCGGGCGGCGATGGCGATGATGCAAGGGCGTTTGATCGATACGCCCGGGCAGGACGAGAGTCGGCCGCTAGGAATCCGAGGGCGCGAAATGAGCGACGAGCTGATAGCGGTCGCCCGGAAACATCAGCCGGACATGGGTGATGGGCTCGCCCGCGCGCCAAGTCCGCCGGTCGACGACAAGGCACGCCGTTCCCGGCGCGATCGCCAGGATATCCGATGTCGCGGGGTCGGCTTCGCGCGCGGCGATGCGGTTCTCGGCCTCGGACCACGGGACGTGTTCGAGGAGCCAGGTCCCCGGCGGCACGGTCGCAAAATCGGCGTCCGCCGCCTCGGGCACGACCGCAAGATTGAGAAGCCGGTCCTCGACCGCAAGGGCCTGGCCTTGGGCACTATGCAGGCAGCGCACGGCCAGCACATCGGTGCCGCGCCCGACGCCGAGTTCCGCCCGGTCGCGGGCGGTGGCCGTTCGCCGGCGCTGGGACAGGAGTTTGCAGCCATAGGATTGTCCGCGCGCTGTCACCTCGGCCTTGAGGTCGGGGATGGTGAGAACGGCCGACTGGACTTGCGGGCGCGCGACGAAAGACCCGGCGCGGCGCCGACGCTCGATGAGGCCAGCGCGCGCCAATGCCGAGAGCGCTTTGTTGACCGTCATGCGCGAACAGCCGTACTCGGCCGTAAGTTCATGCTCGTAGGGGATGCGGTGCCCCGGCGGCCAATCGCCGCGGAGAATGCGCTGCTCGATGTCGATCCGGATGCGGTCGTGCAGCACTGGGATCGCATCGCTCGTCTTCCGTATCATGCCGGCGTGAGCCTTTCGATCGTCGTGCGATAGCGCGCCTCGATCGCATCGCGGGTAACGTGACGTCCATCCGCAACGACCATCCGCCCCGCCCGCCACACGCGATCGATGGGACTCGCGCGCGAGGCAAAGATCCAACCGTCGAGAAGGGCATCGCCCGTCCGTCCGATGAGCGCGGAATGCATTGGATCGAGCGTAAGGATATCGGCGGGCGCGCCCACCGCCAGGCTGGCCGGCGATGCTCCTGTCGCGCGCGCGCCGCCAGTGAGCGCGTCGTCGATCATCGTCCGCCCGGTCGAGGGCCGACCAACCGATGAGAGAAGGTTGCGGCCGCGCATCGACAATCGCTGGCCGTATTCAAGAAGACGCATCTCCTCGGCCGCATCGATGAGGACGTTCGAATCGGAGCCGATTCCGTATTGGCCTCCAGCCTCGCGATAGCGTGCCGCATCGAAGATGCCGTCGCCGAGATTGGCTTCGGTGATCGGGCAGAGGCCGACGACGGCCCCGCTCGCGGCAATGGCCGATCGTTCGGACGGTGTCACATGGGTTGCGTGGACGAGGCACCAGCGGGAATCGACGGCTGCGTGTTCGAGTAGCCATTCGACAGGTCGCGCGCCCGACCAGGCAAGGCAATCCTCGACCTCCTTCATCTGCTCGGCCACATGGATGTGAACGGGGCCGTCCGAGCCGAGCGCCGCAACCTGTCTCAGTTCCTCGGGCGTGACCGCGCGGAGGCTGTGCGGAGCGACACCAAGCACGGCGCCATCGAGCGAACGGATGGCTTTCTCGCAGCCGTCCTGAAGGCGCGCGAAACGCTCGACGTCGGTGACGAAGCGGCGCTGCGCATCAGCGGTGGCCTGTCCGCCGAATCCGCCATGGGCGTAGAAGACGGGAAGCAAGGTGAGGCCGATACCGGTCGCGGCCGCGGCCGCCGCGATTCGCGTCGCCATCTCGGCAATGTCGCGATAAGCGCGCCCGGCCGGATCGTGGTGGAGGTAATGAAATTCGGCGACCCGGGTGAACCCGGTCTCGAGCATTTCCATGAAGGCTTGGCCGGCGATGGCCTCGACGTCGTCCGGCTCGAGCCGGTCGACAAAGCCGTACATGGCTTGGCGCCAGGTCCAAAAGCTGTCTGCCCCGGGCCCGCGCCGCTCGGCGAGCCCCGCCATCGCCCGCTGGAAGGCATGGCTGTGAAGGTTGGGAAGCCCTGGCACCGCGTGGCCGTGGCGCTCGTCGCCGGGCTCTGGCCTCGTCCCCGGCTCGATTCGAGCGATCCGCCCGGCCGAGACGTCCATGCGGACTCCCTCGGCCCAGCCCTCGGCCAGGAGCGCGGATTGGAACCAAAGTGCCACGGGAGCGGTGTCCTTTCGGGTCTGGACAGGCGGCCACTGATTTGATTATGTATATACATTATTGCCCCCTGACAAGCCTCGATCGGCGGGAGGAGTGCCGTGGTGACGTGCGACCGGATCTGGTGCGATGCCCGTCTCGCGACGCTCGCCTCGGGCACGCTCGGCATCGTCGAAGACGGGGTCGTCGCCACGAAGGACGGCGTGATCGTCTATGCGGGGCCGCGGGCGGAGGCGCCGACGGGGCTCGAAGCGCGGGAGCGAATCGCCCTCGAGGGCCGTTGGGTTACGCCCGGCCTCGTCGACTGCCACACCCACATCGTCTATGGCGGCAGCCGCGCGCACGAGTTCGAACGGCGGCTCGCGGGTGCCACATATAAGGAGATCGCGGAGGCGGGTGGGGGCATCGTCTCGACCGTGAAGGCGACCCGCGCGGCGACCGACGCGACTCTTCTCAGGGAGAGCATGCCGCGCTTGGACGCGATGCTGTCCGAGGGAATCACCACCATCGAGATCAAATCGGGCTACGGCCTCGACCGGGAGACGGAGCTGCGCCAGCTGCGCTGCGCCCGGGCGTTGGCGCAGCATCGCAAAGTGGACATCGCCACGACCTATCTCGGCGCACATGCCCTGCCGCCGGAATTCGCGGCAAACCGCACGGCCTATATTGACCTTGTCTGTGCCCTGATCCCCGAGGTCGCGCGGCTCGGCCTTGCCGATGCGGTCGACGGGTTCTGCGAAGCCATCGGATTTACGCTCGAGGAGACGGCACGCGTCTTCGAAGCGGCGCGCGCCGCGGGCCTCGGTGTGAAGCTCCACGCCGACCAATTGTCGAATGCCCATGGCGCCGCGCTGGCCGCGCGATTCGGTGCGCTCTCGGCCGACCACTTGGAATACACGGATGAGGAGGGGATTCGGGCGATGGCCTCGGCGGGGACGGTCGCCGTGCTCCTGCCGGGTGCCTTCTATTTCATCCGCGAGACGAAGGTGCCGCCGATCGATTCCATGCGCCGTGCCGGCCTCCCCATGGCAATTTCGACCGACATGAATCCGGGCACGGCGCCGCTGACCTCGATCTTGCTCGCGATGAACATGGCGGCGACGCTCTTCCGCATGACGGTCGATGAGTGCTTGGCCGGTGTCACGCGCGAGGCGGCCCGCGCGCTTGGCCGGCTCGATCGCGTTGGCACGCTCGAGCGGGGAAAGTACTGCGATCTCGCGATCTGGGACATCGAGCGTCCGGCCGAGCTCGTCTACCGCATCGGATTCAATCCGCTCTACCGGCGCGTCTGGAGAGGTGAATGGCCGCAATCGTGATTCGCCCCGGCACGGTCACGCTGGGCGAGTGGCACGCGATCTATCGTGGCGGCGAGGTCGTGTTCGATTCCGCGGCCCTGCCGGCGGTCGAGCGCTCTGCCGCCGCGGTAGCCGCCATCGTCGCCAAGGGCGAGCCCGTCTACGGCATCAACACAGGCTTCGGCAAGCTCGCAAGCGTGCGCATTCCAGCGGCCGATCTCGAAGCGCTCCAGCGCAACATCGTGCTCTCCCATGCCGCCGGAGTGGGCGAAGCGATGCCGGTCCCGGTCGCGCGTCTCATGATGGCGTTGAAGCTCGCGAGCCTCGGGCAGGGCGCCTCGGGCGTGCGTCCCAAGACGATCGCGCTGCTCGAAGCCTTCCTCGCCAAGGGGATCACGCCGGTCGTGCCCGTCCAGGGCTCGGTCGGCGCATCGGGCGATCTCGCGCCGCTCGCCCATATGACGGCCGCCATGATCGGCGTCGGAGACGTCATCGTTGACGGTCGCACGGTGCCGGCCGCTTCGGCGCTCGAGACGGCGGGACTTGCGCCGCTGGTGCTCGGGCCAAAGGAAGGGCTGGCGCTTCTCAACGGCACGCAATTCTCGACGGCTTATGCCTTGGCAGCGCTCTTCGAGTGCGAGAGGCTCTTCGGCTCGGCGCTCGTGACGGGTGCGCTGTCGACGGACGTCGCGCGCGGCTCCGACACGCCCTTCGATCCCCGCATCCATCGCCTCCGTCGCCATCGCGGCCAGATGCGGACGGCGGAGACGCTTCGCGCGCTCATGAAGGGCAGCGAGATCCGCCGTTCGCATCTCGTGGGCGACGAGCGCGTGCAGGATCCCTACTGCCTTCGTTGTCAGCCGCAGGTCATGGGCGCGGTGCTCGATTCGCTCGGCCATGCCGCGGCGACGCTCGAGACCGAAGCCAACGGCGTCACCGACAATCCGCTCATCTTGGCCGAGGAAGGCGAGGCCTTGTCGGGCGGCAACTTCCATGCGGAGCCCGTCGCCTTTGCCGCCGACATGATCGCGATCGCGATCTGCGAGATCGGCTCGCTCGCCGAACGGCGCGTGGCTCTCCTCGTCGACCCGACGCTGTCGGGGCTGCCGGCATTCCTCACGGCCCATCCGGGATTGAATTCCGGCCTCATGCTGGCCCAGGTGACGGCAGCCGCCCTCGTCGCCGAGAACAAGGGGCGCGCCTATCCGGCGAGCGTCGATTCGATTCCGACTTCGGCCAACCAGGAAGACCATGTCTCCATGGCGGCCCACGGCGCACGGCGCCTTCTGCCCATGGTCGAGAACGCGATGGCGGTCGTCGGAATCGAGCTCCTGGCCGCGGCGCAGGGCTGCGACTTCAGGGCGCCGCTCCGTTCGAGCGCGCCGCTCGAGGCCGTGCGCGCGCTCCTGCGCGCGCGAGTACCCACCCTCGACGCCGACCGCTATCTCCATCCCGATATGGCGAGCGCCATCGATCTCGTGCGGTCCGGCGCCGTCATCGCCGCCGTCGGGCCTGGCATCCTTCCCATGCTCGCGGACGCCAAGTCATGACCGAGAGAGCGCCACACCCGTGGCTCGAGGTTGCGCGCGACGAGGCGCCGCTCATCGTCAGCATCCCCCATGCGGGGACGGAAATACCGGAGGCCTTCCTCAGCCGTTTCGCCTCGCCCTGGCTCGCGCGCGTCGATGCCGATTGGTGGATGCCCGAGCTCTATGACTTCGCGGGTTCGCTCGGCGCGACCGTGATCCGCACCCGCATCTCGCGCTCCGTCATCGACGTGAACCGCGATCCCTCGGGCGTCTCGCTCTATCCGGGCCAGGCGACGACGGAGTTGTGTCCCGTCTCGACCTTCGATGGCGAGCCGCTCTATCGGGGGGGCGAGGAACCCGCCGCTGCCGACATCGCCGAGCGTCGCGTCGCCTATTTCGATCCCTATCACGAGGCGCTGTCGTCCGAGATCGCGCGCCTGCGTGCCCGTCATCCTGTGGTTGTCCTCTATGATGCCCATTCGATCCGCTCGGTCGTCCCGCGCCTGTTCGAGGGTACGCTGCCGAATTTCAACATCGGCACCAATGACCATCGCGCGGCGGACCCGGCTCTCGGCCACAGGGTCGAAGAGGCGTGCGACGGCGTAGCCGGCTTCACCCGGATCACCAACGGCCGCTTCAAGGGTGGTTACATCACCCGCTCGAAGGGACGGCCGGATGCGGGTGTCCACGCGGTCCAGATGGAGCTCGCGATCAGGAGCTACGCGCCGGAGCCCTCGGGCCGCCCGGCGGAGGCCAATTGGCCTCCACCTTATGATGAACGCACGGCGGAACCCGTACGGGCAGTCCTCAAGCGCGTTCTCGGCACCTGTCTAGAATTCGCGACTACTCACACCAAACGGCGAGGAGACCCATGACCGCACAGACGAGGCTCGACAACGCGCGCTCGATCCGCGCGCCGCGCGGCACGACGCTCAGCGCGCGGAGCTGGCTGACGGAAGCGCCGCTCCGCATGCTCATGAACAACCTCGATGCCGAAGTCGCGGAGCGGCCGGGCGAGCTGGTCGTCTATGGCGGGGTGGGCCGCGCGGCGCGGGACTGGGAAAGTTTCGACCGCATCGTCGGCGCCCTCAAGCGCTTGGGTGAGGACGAGACGCTGCTCGTCCAGTCGGGCAAGCCCGTGGGCGTGTTCCGCACGCATGCCGACGCCCCGCGCGTCCTCATCGCCAACTCGAACCTCGTGCCGCACTGGGCGACCTGGGACCATTTCAATGCCCTCGACCGCAAGGGCCTCATGATGTTCGGCCAGATGACGGCGGGCTCGTGGATCTACATCGGCAGCCAGGGCATCGTGCAGGGAACCCACGAGACCTTCGCCGAGATGGGGCGGCGTCATTTCGGCGGCAACCTCAAGGGCAAATGGATCCTGACCGCGGGGCTCGGCGGCATGGGCGGCGCGCAGCCGCTGGCCGCGACCATGGCGGGTGCGTCGCTCCTCGCCATCGAGTGCCAAGCCAGCCGCATCGAGATGCGCTTGAAGACCCGCTATCTCGACGTCGAGAGCCGCAATCTCGACGAAGCGCTCGCCATCATCGAGCGCTCGCACAAGGAGGGAAAGGCGGTTTCCGTCGGCCTTCTCGGCAACGCGGCCGAGATCGTGCCCGAGCTCGTGCGGCGTGGCATCCGCCCGGATGCCGTGACCGACCAGACCTCGGCGCACGATCCGATCAACGGCTATCTGCCAAAGGGCTGGACGACGGCCGAGTGGGAGGCGCGGCGCGCGAGCGATCCCAAGGCGGTCGAGCGCGCGGCGCGCGCCTCGATGGCCGAGCATGTTCGCGCCATGCTCCATTTCGCCCATAGCGGGGTGCCCACCGTCGACTACGGCAACAACATCCGCCAGATGGCGAAGGAGGAAGGTGTCGCCGACGCGTTCGATTTCCCCGGATTCGTTCCTGCCTACATCCGGCCGCTCTTCTGCCGCGGCATCGGCCCGTTCCGCTGGGTCGCCCTCTCCGGCGATCCCGAGGACATCTTCAGGACGGATGAGAAGGTGAAGGAGCTGTTGCCGGACAACCGTCACCTTCACCAGTGGCTCGACATGGCCAAGACACGCATCGCGTTCCAGGGCTTGCCCGCGCGCATCTGTTGGGTCGGACTTGGCGATCGTCACCGTTTGGGCCTCGCCTTCAACGAGATGGTGGCGAAGGGTGAGCTCAAGGCGCCCATCGTGATCGGCCGCGACCATCTCGATTCAGGCTCCGTCGCCTCGCCTAACCGCGAGACCGAGGCCATGAAGGACGGCTCGGACGCCGTCTCCGACTGGCCGCTTCTGAACGGCCTGCTCAACTGCGCCTCGGGTGCCACCTGGGTCTCGCTCCATCATGGCGGCGGCGTGGGGATCGGATTCTCGCAGCACGCGGGCATGGTGATCTGTTGCGATGGAACGGCGGCGGCGGCGCGCCGGATCGCGCGCGTCCTGTGGAACGATCCGGCGACGGGCGTCATGCGCCATGCCGACGCCGGTTACGACGAGGCGATCGCCTGCGCCAAGGAACATCGGTTGGATCTGCCCAGTCTCAACTGAGCGCGAAGCGAAAGATGCGGCCGGATCCTAGCCGCCGGCGGCGAGCTTCTTGCGGTAGCCGAACGATTGCTCGAACCGCCTGAGGATGTGGTCGCCGGTGCGCACGGGCTCGTATTTGCATTCGGCTGCGGGCGTGCCGAACTCGCGCGGGTCGACCACGGCCGAGAAGTCGGGGTCGTAGAAGGTCGCGATCGAAAATCGCTCCCGCCCTGAGCGGTTGACGACCCGGTGCGGCGTCGAAGCGAAGCGGTCGTTCGTCCAGCGCCCGAGGAGATCGCCGACGTTGATGACGAGCGTGCCGGGAATCGGCGTCGCGTCGATCCAGCGACCGGAGGCGCGCTCGCGCACTTCGAGCCCGCCATTATCATCCTGCCAAAGGAGCGTGATGCAGCCGTAGTCTGTGTGCGCCGCGACGCCGAACTGGTCGTCGCCGAGCTCGGGCGGCTGGGGCGGGTAGTAGACGATCTGCGTGCGCTGAAGGCGCTTCGTGTATCTGCTCTCGAAAAAATTTTCGTCGACGCCAAGGCTCAAGGCGACGATGCGCAGAAGGTCGCGGCCGCATGCGCCGATCGCTTCATAGTAGGCATAGACGGCGGGGCGGAACGTCGGCAGGAACGCTGGCCAGTTGTTGGGCCCACGCAACGGCTCTCCCGCCAGCACGTTCGGATCGTCTTCGGGCAGTTCGAGGCCGACGCTGAAGAATTCTTTGTAGTCGGGATTCTTCGCGCCATACATCGTCGCGTCGCCCAGCTTGTTGAAGCCGCGGTGAAGGCGGTTGACCGCGACTTCCCGCTTGCGCTCGACGGGCTCGGAGAAGAACGCCCGGCCTGCTGCGAGGGCGCCGTCGATCACCGCCTGGGGTACGCCGTGATTGGCCATATAGAAGAAGCCGGCAGTCGTGCAGGCCTGGAAGACCTCGCGCGCGATTCGCACTTTGCTACGGGCATCGCC
Source organism: Alphaproteobacteria bacterium (assembly GCA_046349515.1). GTDB lineage: Bacteria > Pseudomonadota > Alphaproteobacteria > CADEGL01 > CADEGL01 > JBGPGW01. The sequence goes on from JAXMCE010000005.1 coordinate 36,403, forward strand.
CGCCCGCGCTTCCGCGAAATCGATGATGGGAATAGTGGCTGACTGAGCCATGAGCCTCGTCCTCCGGCCCGCACGATTGGCAAGGGCGCGGCCAAACTATACCCCGTCAGGTGGGCCTTGGATGAGGGGCTTTTCGTTGCGGTGGCGCTCCGCGCCGTCCAATGCCCGTCCCGCCGTTGGCATCTTTGGTGCCCGCGTCTCGTCCACGGACTCGCGCGGCGCGCTTCTCGGCGGAATTCGACGTTCGCGTCTGACAACAACCAGTGCGGAGCATGCGTCGGCAGGACGGGCGTTAACGAACGGGCGCCGTGCGGTATTCATTTTGCGAATCTTGGAGCGGCGCATCGCGCGCGCTCGCCCGACTCGAAGACCCGTCGCCGCTGTGAGCCGAATGCAAAATGGAATTGCGCGCATTCTCGCGGCGTCACGTCGCGATTCGTTTTTACACACTTTAACGCGCGCGCATGTTTACGAATGTTAGCGCGCAAATTTTCACACGTCTTAACGCGGCGACTCGTTAATTCGATTCGCAAAACGCGGCTGTGAAAAAAATTCGGACACAAAGTGTCAAGTTCATTTGACACTCCGGGAGAGAAAGCGCATCGTGCGCGCCACCTGAAAAGGATCGCGTGTCGCCGTCGTGTCGAATGACATGACGGAGCGACTGAGAAAACAAGAAGGGGAGAATTTCGCGATCATGAGCATGGGCACTTCGACAATCGGCGGTGGGGGTCATCATCATCACCACCATCATCATCACCACGGTCACCATCATGGCCACGATCATCATCACCATGGCCATCACCACGGCGATCACGAACATGGTGGCCATGGCGGACGGGACCTCTGGTCGCTGTTCAATTGGTTGAAGCACGAGGTGCTGGGGCGAGTCGATTCGCTCACGCACCAAGGTGATCACCACGGTCACGGTTCTGTGCAAGGCGGCACGGGCGGCGCGCCATGGCTCGGCGGCCTCGGGCACGATACGATCGCCTTTCAACATGGCCATGGCGGGAATGACACGATCACGTTCGGTCACGGCCATGACACGGTGCGCGAACTGGGCTCTGCGACGTCGTTCGGCGGACATGGCGGGCACAACGCTGGCAACCAGAACAGCCCGTCTGGCCACGGCCAAGACTCTGTGTCCGCTGGCAGTGGCAACTCGACGATGATCGCGGGCGGCCACGATACGTCCTTCCTTGGGAACCAATCGTCGTCGCAGGGTTCGACGCATCACGGCAACGACACCGTGATCGGCGGCTCCGGCGTGCCGGAGACTCACGGCGGCGGCGGCTCTCATGGTCCGGGCACGTTCTCCTTCGACACGCAACAGGCTGGCGGTGGCCATCTGTTGAGCAGCTTTGCCCAGAACCAGTCGACCGTCGCTTCGAGCCTTCACGGCCCGACGGGCGAGTCGACGGTCTCCGGTGGGCACGGCGGCTCCTCGGCTGGTGGCGGCACCATCATCTCGCTTGATGAGAAGACAACGATCAAGATCACGAACAACACGCATCACTAGGTGCCGGGCCGTCACTGACGGAGTTGACCGACAGGTAAAGACGACAGCGACGGCTCTCTCGTCCGTCCCACGACATTGACGTGCCATGGCTGCGGACGAAAACGGACTCGACGCGAATCGACTTCAGTCTCTCGACCATCCGCCGGACGATCCCATGCGCGATCTTCCGGCGGGTCGGGATACCCGTCTTCATCGGATTCTCCATTCGACACGAGCGGCGCTCGATGCGGGTGACGTCGCACGCGCGTCACGATTGCTCGACGCCGCGTGGCGCCGCGCGCGCGATGACGTCTCGGTCCTCGAAGCCTACGGGCGGATCCTGCTGCAGCGCGGCGATTGCGCGACGGCGCTCGCGCGGCTCGAAGACGCGATCAAGCGGGAGGCAAGCCCGACCCTGGCCGCTCTCGCCCTCGAGGCCCGATTGGGTGCGGAAGGACAGGACTCGGCGCGCACCGCACTCCAAGCGGCGCTGCTCGATTTCGCCGTGCTGCCGGGCGACCCGCTCCATGATGCGGCTGGCCGGATCGCGATCGCCCAATCGGATGGTCTCCGCGGCTGGGTCGGCCTCACGCCCGCGCTCGAGCTCATCGGCCAGGTGGCGGGATTGGGGACGGACGGTCAGTTGGAGGTCCGGAGCGGTCGCGGCGACGTTCTTCTTTCGCACGGTCTGACCGCGTCGGCGGACGGCGCCGTCGATTTCCGTCTTGCCTTGCCGCGGGCGACATCGCCCACGATTTTGTCGATCACCGTCAATGGCGAAGTGCCCCTCCTCGGATCGGGACTCGCCTATCCTCCTGCCTACCGGCTCGACGGCCGCGCCAATATCGAGGGCGGCGCGATCGCCGGGTGGGTGAAGCTTGGATGGGCGCCGTCGGTCGGCCTGCATGTGGTCGCCGAAGATGGTCACGGGCATCGCGTCCAAGTGCCGACATTCACGAGCCTCGCCCCGCGGCAGGCGCGGGAATTCACGATCGATCGCGAGGAGGTCGAGAAGTTCCGCGGCCCCATCAGCGTGTCCGCTCTGCTGCCGAGCGACTCTCTGGAGCCGTTCCCGGATGGTCCTTTGAATCTCGATGCCGTCGAAACCCAGCCTGAGGCGGTTCGTGCGCGGAGGCGGCGGAAGACCCGCGGTGCCCAGACGGAGACACCGGCCGAACAGCAACGGGGTGTCGACATCATCGTTCCCGTCTATCTCGGCCGCGACGAGACCGTCGCGTGCATCGAGGCCCTCTTCAAGACCGTCGATGCCGGCACAGACATCATTGTTGTCGACGATGCGTCGCCGGATCCGGAGCTTGTCGCGGCGCTCGAGGTTTGGGCGCGGAAAGGTGCCATCACACTCCTTCGCAACGAGCGCAATCTCGGTTTCCCGGGCGCGGTCAACCGCGGTTTCCGGCATCGCAAGCAGCGCGACGTGGTCATCCTCAATTCCGATACGGTCGTCCATGGCAACTGGCTCGAGCGCCTGCGCGCTGCGGCCTACGGCGCGCCCGACATCGGCACGGTCACGCCGCTGACCGACGACGACTCGATCGCGCGCTACGCAGGTCACGGCGCGTCGAGCGAAGACGCGCGCACCGCCGCGCTAATCGATTCGGTGGCGGCCGAGGTCAATGCCGGCGCGGTCGTCGACCTGCCTGTGGGCGTGGGCTTCTGCCTCTACATCCGCCGCGCCTGCTTGGCCGAGGTGGGCGACTTCGACGCCGTTACCTTCGGCAAGGGCTACGGCGAGGAAAACGATTTCTGCATGCGCGCCTCGGCGCGGGGCTGGCGGCACGTTCTGGCACCTAACGTGTTCGTCCGGCACGCCGGCGGGCGGTCCTTCGGCAGCCGGCGCCAGGCGCTCATGGAGCGCAACGGCCGCCTCCTCAACGCGCGCTATCCCGAATATCCCGCGCTCGTCCAACGCTTCATCGCGGCCAATCCCGTCGCACCGTTTCGCCGCCGGCTCGACGAGGCCATGCTCAAGACGGGCGCGGGCCAGTACGTGGTTCTGGTCTCCCTCGCCCTCACGGGTGGCGTCGACCGCTTCGTGCGCGAGCGGTGTGCGACTCTCCGCCGGGAGGGGTTCACGCCGATTCTCGTCCAGCCAACCGAGGAGGGGCCGGGCTCCTGCGTGCTGACCACGCGGGACGGTGTGCCGAACGATCTTCGCTACCGCATTCCGGAGGAGATCGCCGATATCGAATCGTTGTTCCGCACCCTCACGATCGATCACGTCGAGATCCACCATTTTCTCGATTCTGACCAGCGACTCATTGATGCGGTGATCGGCCTCGGCCATCCCGTCGACGTCTACGTGCACGACTATGGCTGGATCTGTCCGAGGCTGACCATGCTCGGCGGTCGCGGGCGCTATTGCGGCGAGCCGGAACTGCCGAGCTGCGAGGCGTGCATTCGGATCTACGGGTCGAACCGGACAGCGACGCCGTCCGTCGCCTTCCTTCGCGAGCGGAGCCAGCGTTGGCTGTCCCAGGCCCGTGACGTCATCGTGCCGTGCCAGGACGTCGCGGAGAGGATGAAGCGATACTTCCCCACGCTCTCCCCGCGGATCGAGTCGTGGGAGACCGAGCTTGTTCGCGGTGTCGCGGAGCATCCCGGTCCTGGTCCCATCCGCATCGCTGTCATCGGCGGAATCGGAGTCCAGAAGGGCTACCAGGTCGTGCTCGACTGCGCGCGGGATGCGGCCGAGCGTGATTTGCCGATCGAATTCGTGGTGTTCGGGCACACGGAAGACGACGAGGCGCTCTTCGAGACGGGGCGCGCGTTCGTGACGGGCCAGTATGACGACGGCGAGATTCGCGACCTTCTGCGGCGCGAGAAGCCGCATCTGGCCTTCTTTCCTTCCGTCACGCCGGAGACATGGTGCTACACGCTGAGCCACGCGCTCGCGGTGGGCCTGCCCATCGCCGCCTTCGATCTCGGGTCGATAGCGGAGCGCCTCAAAGCGGCGCGGTATGGGCGATTGATGGCATCGACGGCCGATTCGTCAGAGGTGAACGACGAGCTCATGCGCATCGCGTCCGAGGCGTGGTCCGAAGGCCAAAGGCCGGAAGCGAATCACGTGGCGGCCGATGTCGCGGCGACGGAGCGAGAGTCGAGCCAGGCGGAATCAAGAGCGGATGATCGTGGCGGTGTGGGGCGCGGAGCGGGAATGACGGACCAGCGGGAACCTTCGGTCGAGGTGTCGTCTCAGGACGGACTCATGGCATCGGTGCGGCTGATCGCGCTGCCCAAGGGCCTCTACCTGTTCTCGGTGCGCGCGGCGTCGCCCTCCCAAGTCGCGGCCGCGCAGAATCTGACCCTTCCCGCTGTCCATGTGGGCCTTGGTCCCAATGCCGCGGCGGGCCAGATTGAGTTCCTGCCCGGCCCCAATACGCGCGGCACGTGGCTCTGTGAGCGCGGCAGCACGCTTGTTGCCAATATCACGGCTCCGACCGTCACGCTCGTCCTGACCTCCGTGCGCGCGCCCAACGGCGACGTGCTCTCGATCGAACTCGACCGCCTCGATCGCCAGGAAGACACGCCGATTCGCGCGGAGGCCCTGCCGGCGCCGATGCCGCGCAACGACATCGTTCAGGAGGTGCGCGCGGCACAAGAGCCGCCGGCCATGACCGTCGTGAAATCCGACCAACCGGTCGCCGACGACCCCTCGAGAGTCAGGGTCGAGGTCGTGACGCATCTTCGCGGGCGCGGCGACGTCGCGTTCGTCGACGTCGATTGGGCCGGCCGGCTCGGCGGCGGAACTTGGCTCGAGGCCTTCGCAGTCAAGCCGGTCGAGAACGTCGCGGGGCTCGAGATCGAGTACAAGGGGCTCACCTCGCGCGGGATCGAAACGCCCTGGGTGAGCGGCGGCAATCCTTGCGGGACCCGGGGCCTCTCCATTCCGCTCCTCGGATTCGCCATGCGCGTGAAGGCGACGGGGTCGGGTCCGCAATATGACTGCGAATACAGCGGGTATTTCCAGTCGGGCGCTGTCGTCGGGCCGATGCGGAACGGCGTGCCGTGCCGCTCGACCGTCCCCAATGATCCTCTCGAAGGCATTCAATTGCGAATCGCGGTGTCCTCGGCGGCGGGCGACGGCGTCGCGGCTGTCGCGCCGCACCTGGCGGAAGCGTCCGTCGAGCGCGCATCGAACACCGCTCGCCCTGGTCCCCAATTCAGCAAGCTGAGGGAGGCCGCGGCCGCCGGGGGCGCGACGGCTGCGGCGTCCGCCCGCCAGGCAGCGAAGACGACGAAGGCCAATCTCGGCCAGTTCCTCAAGACCCGCGGCCCGCGTGGCGCCGAACGGGGCGAGTCCGGCAAGGCGCCCATGCCCCTCGCTCTCAAGGCGCGCGGCGCCGCACGGGCCACCAGCCGGCCGCTGCCCGAGGGGGATCCGCTCTCAGCCGATGAACGACAAACCTGATCGCCGCCAAGCGACGGACGAGAAGGTTGTCGCCAACGTTGGCTGTGGGCCAAGGGACACCCGTCGCCTTCCAGGACATTTCGCGCAGTGGCGCGTGCTGCGGGTCGACATTGATCCGACAGTCGAGCCGGATATCGTCGCCTCCGCGGTAAACCTCGCGCCGATCCCCGCGGCCTCTGTCGATGCCGTTTGGACCGCCCATTGCCTCGAGCATCTCTATGCCCACGAGGTCGGCCAGGCATTTGCCGAGTTTTCCCGTATCCTCAAACCCGACGGCTTTGCCTGTGTCATCGTGCCCGACCTCCAGACGACGGCCAATTACATCGTGGCGGACAAGCTGCACGAGGTGATCTACCAGTCGCCGGCCGGTCCGGTCACGGCGCACGACGTGGTCTTCGGATTCGGACCCGCGCTCGCTGGCGGCCGCACGGCGATGGCCCATCGGTGCGGTTTCACGCCGACCATGCTGCTCGAACGACTCAACGAAACGACGTTCGGCGAAATCGTCATCCGGCGCCGGCCGTCGCTCGAGCTTGCGGCGGTGGCGCGCAAGGCCGCATCGCAGGACGCGGCCGAACGCGACCGGTTGCTCGCCGCGCTCGAGCTATGATCTATCTTTTCATTCACCAGAATTTTCCCGCCCAGTACCGACATTTGGTCCGCCACCTGGCCGACCAGCCCGGCAATGCCGTCTATTTCATCACTCAGCCCAACGACAATCAGATGCTGGGTGTCGAGAAGATCACCTACACGGTGGAGCGGGGCAGCGCCCTCAACCGCCATCCCCTGACGGTCGACATCGACGAGGCCATTCGGACGGGCGCCGCGACCGCGGATACATGCCGGCGGTTGCGCGAGAAGGGCATCCGGCCCGATGTGATCGTCGGGCATGCCGGATGGGGGGAGACGCTGTTCGTCAAGGACGTGTTTCCCGACGTGCCGTTGCTCACTTACTTCGAGTTCTTCTACCACTCCCATGGAGCCGATGTGGGCTTCGATCCGGAATTCGCATCGATCTTCAGTGATCCCTCGCGCCTCCGGACGAAGAACGCGATCAACCTCATGGCGCTCGATGCCACCGACTGGGGCCACACGGCGACCCACTGGCAGCGGCGTCTCTATCCGCCCGAAGCGCGTCACCGGATCACGGTCATCCATGAGGGCGTCGACACGACGCGGGTGCGTCCCAATCCTTTGGCCTGGCTCCGTCTCGCGCGCGACGGACGGATTCTCACGGGTGACGACGAGGTCATCACCTACGTCTCGCGAAACCTCGAGCCGTACCGGGGTTTTCACGTCTTCATGCGCGCGCTGCCGCTCATCCTCAAGCGCCGGCCAAGGGCCCATGTGCTCGTCGTTGGGGGCGACGGGGTGAGCTATGGCAGCCCGCCGGTGCCCGGCACGAGCTACCGGGAGATGATGCTCAAGGAATTGGGTTCGGGCATCGACCTCGACCGTGTCCATTTCCTCGGGCAGGTCGGCTACGACACCTATCTCAACGTGCTGCAGATCTCGTCCGCGCATGTCTACCTCACCTATCCGTTCGTCTTGTCCTGGTCGTTCATCGAGGCCATGGCATGCGGGTGCGTGATCCTGGGCTCGGCCAACGCGCCGGTCCTCGACGTCCTTCGTGATCGTGTCAACGGATTGGCGGTGGATTTCTTTTCGACGACCGAGATTGCCGATCGGGTGGATGAAATCCTGGATCATCCCGACCGCATGCAAGCTATCCGCGATGCGGCGCGGGCGACGGCCGTCGAGCAGTTCGACTTGAGGGACCAGCTCTTGCCGCGCTGGACGGAACTGCTCGATGATCTCGTCAGTGGTCGCCAGCCCGTCGTCGATTTCGACTGATCGCGTGTCGGCCGCTGCGGGGTGCCCGGCAGCCTGCTACGCCTGGATATCCGAACGGCGGTCGCCTGCGCGAGCTCAGGAAGCGGTTGCTGGCCCTTGCGCGATGCGTGGATCTCTCTCGCCCGGCGTCGGCCACGGTCCCGCCTCCGCAAGCATGGGAGAGGTCGGGCCACCTACGCCGGCGCGTGTCAGCCGCTCGGCTTCCGCGCGAGCCTCGGCGAGGCCCGCGGCCGCCGCGCGGCGGTAGAGCGCCAAGGCCGTCCCGCGATCGGTTGGCACACCGCGCCCCGCCTCGAAGAGGCGACCGAGGCCGAGGAAGGCTTGCGGCCGCCCCGCCTGGCCGGCAGCTTGATAGAGGCGCGCGGCCTCGACGAACTCGTCTTCGGTGCCGGCAGTTGCAACCATGAGATCGGCGAGAGCGAGCTGGGCGGAGGATTGGCCTTGAGCCGCCGCTTGTTGGTACCAGCGCCGTGCCGCGGAGGCGTCTTCGGCGACGCCGAGCCCGCGCCGGTAGCAGACTCCCAAATTATATGCCGCTTCGGCGTTGCCCTTCTCGGCTGCCCGGCGGAAGAGGGCGGAGGCATTCGCCGCGTCCTGGGGAAATTCACCGCCCTGGAGAAGCATGGCGCCCAGGATGACTTGCGCGGGCGTGTTGTCTTGGGCCGCCGCGGCCGTGAGCCAGCGCAAGGCCTCGCGCGAGGAGCGCTCGGTCCCCATGCCGTTCAGATAGAAATCGCCGACCGTGCGTTGTGCGACGGCGTCACCCGCCTGGGCCGCTTTCAGCCACATGGCGAAGATCTGTGCCCGGTCCTCGGCTCCCGCACCGGCCGCCATGGCCATTCCGGTCAAGACGGACGCCGCACCGACATGGCCTTGGTCGGCGGCCTGGGCATACCAGGCCGCCGCGGCAGCTCGGTCGACAGGCACGCCTTGCCCCTTGCTCAAGACATCGCCGAGCCATGCCTGGGCGTGCGCGCTGCCTGCCGACGCCGCGCGCGAGTACCATTTGAATGCCGCAGCATCGTCGCGGGGGACATGGCGTCCCTCGGCATGGATCTGGCCCAGCATCTCCTGGGCATCGCTGTCGCCTGAATCCGCGAGACGCTCGAGGATGTTCAGCGACCGATCGCGCTCGGCGGCGCCCTGATGTCCAACGGTCAAGTCTTGCAGGAGGCGGGCGATCGCGGCCGTGCTGCCGAGCTCGGCAGCACGCTCGAGCCAAGCGCGGGCAGAGGCGGGGTCGGGTGCGACGTAGCGCCCCTCGGCGTGGAGGTTGTGGAGCGCCCAGGCCGAGGGAAGGTGGCCGGCCTTGGCCGCATCCTCGAGTAGAACCCGGCCGCGCGCGCTGTCTGCCGGCGCGCCGAGACCTTGGAGGCAAAGGAACGCCAGGTTGAATTGCGCGTCGAGATGGCCGCGCTCGACGGCCGTCTCGAACCATGCCGCCGCTTGTCCGTAATCTTGCGGCACGGCGTGGCCCGAGGCGTGGAGAACGCCGAGCTTGAAGGATGCGACGGCGCTCCCCCGTTCGGCCGATTGGCGATAGAGGTCGATCGCGGCGGCGGAATCGGCCGGCAGTCCGCGGCCATCGAGCCGCATCGTTCCGAGATGGTAGAGCGCGTCCGCATCGCCGGCGAGGGCGGCGCGCCGGAACCATTCTGCGGCCGCGTCGAAACTCTGCGGCAGGCCAAGCCCGTCCGCCTGCAAGGCGCCGAGCCACGTGCAGGCTTCGATCGTGCCGCCCGTGGCGGCCTTGCCGAGCCAGCGCGCCGCCTCGGCTGGGTCGCGCGGCACGCCGCGGCCATCGAGATAGAGTTGTCCGAGGGCGAGCTGGGCATCGGCATCGCCGAGTTCCGCGGCTTGGCGGTAGACAACTGCGGCCGAATCGTAGTCCGGACCCTCCGCGCTTTCGGCCAGCATGCGCCCGAGCGCGACATAGGCGCGCACGTAACCGCGCGCGGCGGCGCGCTTGAACCACGTCTCCGCGCTCGAGGCGTCAACTGCGACGCCTCGTCCCAACCGGTAGCAGTCCGCAAGCAGATACATGGCCTCCGGATGGCCGCCGGCCGCGGCGTCCTTGAGGAGCGTTGAGGCGCGCGCCTCATCCTGCGGCACGCCTTCGCCGCGCAAGTGGAGACATCCAAGATAGTGCTTGGCGGTGATGTTGCCGCGCTCGGCCGCGCGCTCGAAGCAGATGGCTGCTTCACGGCTGGCCTCGTCGCGCCGCTCGCTCGCCAGGAGAACGCCGAGGCCCAGATACCCGGCCTCGCAATCCTGTTCCGCCGCGTCGCGGAACCATCGCTCCGCTTCGCGGCTGTTCTTCTCGACCCCGAGCCCCGCCGCATATTGATAGCCGAGACGCGCCTGCGAAGCGGCATCGCCCGACTGCCCGGCGAGGCGATTCCAGTGCGCGGCCTTGGCGAAGTCCTGGGGAACGGAGAGCCCCTGCGGGAAGAGCCGCTTCAGGACATTGTCCTTGCCGCCTTCCGCCAGCCGTGCGGCGGCCGAGGCCGAGACGCTCCCCGGCGCCGACGTGCCGAGAAGGAAGATCTCGCCGAGTCTCGCGCGTGCGCCCGTATGGCCTTGCGTGGCGGCCGCTTCGTACCACCGGACCGCCTCGACGAAATTCTGCGCGACCCCCTGGCCGCGATCATAGAAGCCGCCGAGCCGGAACTGCGCATCCGGATTCCCGGTTTCGGCCGCTGTCCGGACTGTCGACAGCGAGTCGGGGCCGTCGCCCTCCCGCGGGAGGGCGTCCGAGTCGGGCTCCGCCGCCGGACCCTTGGGTCGTCGGAGGCCCGCCAGGATCTGCGAGACTTTCAAGCCCAAATGCCCTCAGCTCCTCATGGCTCGCGCATGGCCTCCGTGCCCGTGCGCAGCACGCCCTCGGTCAGATAGGACGCGATCGTGCGCCTGCCGACGATAATGTCGCCGGAGAGCGTCATGCCTGGGATGAGTCGGAATGTGCTCGGCACGGAACGGAGATTGGCCTCCGTGATCGTGATCCGGGCCTTGAAATAGGGCGGCTGCACGGAGTTGTCGTCGCCCACTGTGAACGAGCCCTCGCTGATCGTCTTGACCACGCCCTTTGCCGTGCCATGGACGAGATAGCGATAGGCGTCGAGCTTGACCTCGACAGGATCGCCCCGCTGGATGAAGCCGATGTTCTGCGCGTCGACCTTGACCTCGGCTTCGAGCGGGCTGTCGAGGGGGACGAGCGTGAACAGCGGCTCCGCGCTTTGATCGCCGCCGGGCCCGGCGACGGATCCGATGGATACCTTGCCGACCGTCAGGACGATCGCGTCCGTCGGCGCATCGAGGCTCGCCAGCTGGCTCACCTTTTTCGCCTTCTTCAGGTCCTCCTGCGCCTGGGTCAGCGTATCGCGCGCCGTGACCAGGTCCTTCGAGATGTTGGACTGCCATTGGTTGACGTAAACGTCGCGCTGGGCCTTGAGGGCCGCGAGCGAGTGCCGTGTCTCCGCGATCTGGTTCTGGCTGAACGCCAACAGGCGCTCGATCTCGACGCGACTGTCGGTCGCAGCGAGCCTCTTGGTCTTGGATCCCCAGCCCTTCTCCTCGAGCGTGAGATTCATCTGCTCGAGTTCGCTTGCGACCTTGAGACGCTTCGAGTAGGTGCTGACGTCCTGCTGAAGCTTGGCGATCGTCGATTCGGAATTGCGGATGCGCGCATCGAAATCGGCCAGCGACGACTGGTATTCGGCCTGGCGCTGGCGCCACGCCGATTCTTGCAGCAACTCGGAAGAATCGCCATTGGTGACGATGTACGGACGGCCGTCGTGTTCCGCCTCGAGGCGCGCGACAAGCGCATTGCCGCTGGCCGTCTTCTGCTCGAGCTGAGCGAGGTCGGCATTGGCGAAGGTGGGGTCGAGCGTCGCAAGGGGCTGGCCTTGCCGCACGATGTCGCCGACCTTGACCCGGATGTCCTTGATGATCGCCTTCTCGAGCGGCTGCACATAGAGCGTGCCCTCGGTGGGCACGATGCGGCCGGCTCCCGAGACGACGCGGTCGACTTTCGTCACGCTGATGAAAAGGACGCCCAGCAGGACCATGGCGCAGAGCGCATAGAGGACGAGATGCCCGCTGCGCGGGGCGGTCTCCGCGAAGACGGCAGCAGTCTCGGATTCAAACGTGCCGACCAGGGTGCTGACCGCACGGTTTTGGCCGCCGCGTGTCAAGGCCGTGCTCGTGGCGCTTCGCATGGCGTCCTCATGCCTCCGGCGAGCGGGAGAAGGCCAGCTGGACGTGCCCTCCCTGCGGTCGCTCGACATGCCGGTTCTGCTGGTACCAGAGGTGCTTGTAGATGTCGCACCGCTGCAGGAGATCCTCGTGCCGGCCGATGTCGTAGATCTCGCCGCGTTCGAGAACAAGGATCGCATCGGCCGGAACCAGCATCGACAGGCGGTGCGAGATACAGATGATCGTGCGGCCCTTCGCGATGCGCTGGAGGTTCGCATTGATGATGGCCTCGCTCTCCGCGTCGAGCGCGCTCGTGGCCTCATCCAGGATGATGACGGGCGGGTCGATGAGGAGGGCGCGGGCGATCGCAAGGCGCTGGCGCTGGCCGCCGGAAAGGTTGACGGCCCCTTCTTCGAGGATCGTGTCGTAGCCCCGCGGCAGCCGCTCGATGAATTCCTCGGCCCCCGCCATCTGCGCGGCGCGGACGATGTCGGCAAAGCTCGCGTCCGGCCGCGCGACCGCGATGTTCTCGCGGATCGTGCCGCTGAACAGGAAGTTCTCTTGCGGAACGACGCCGATGTTCATGCGGAGATGGGTGAGGTCGATCTCCCGCACATCCATCCCGTCGACCTTGATGATGCCCTCGTAACCGGTATGGAGGCCTTGGAGAAGCCGGGTGATGGTCGTCTTGCCGGACCCGCTCCGCCCCATGATGCCGAGCATCGTTCCCTGCGGGATTTCGAAGGACACACCGTTCAAGGCGTAAGGTGATTCGGGCGCATAGCGAAAGCGCACGTCGTTGAAGGTGATCGTGCCTTCGACCGGCAAGCGCAGGCCGGTGCCCGAGCGACCCTCTTCGGGCGGCGCGTTCAGGACCGAGGCCACTTCGCCGATCGCCGCCCGCGCCTCGCCGAGGTCCGCCTGGAGGCGGGCGAGCTGCACGAGCGGCTGGCCCATGCGCATGGCCAGCATGGCGAAGGCCACGAGTGCGCCGGGGTTGATCGTGTTGGGACTGGTGAGGACGATATAGGCGCCAATGGCGAAGGAGCCGGAATAGATCAGGCGTTCGAAGGGCAGGCTCAGGGTGCGCGGGTAGTTGGCCAGCACGCCGAAGGCGTGGCGCGCCGCCGTCACGTTCGCGACGCGGCTGTCCCATTCGCGCATGCGCCGTCCCTCGAGGGCCAGCGACTTGATCGTGCGCATGCCGTAGATGCTTTCGACGAGGTGGGCGTGCTTGGCCTGTTCGGCAAGCACCACGCGACGGAAGCGTTGGCTGATCGGCCCCATGAAAAGGAGGACGATGCCGAAGATGATCGCCGAGAGCACGAAGACGAGAAGCGAAAGGCGCCACTCGAGAATGAGCATCGCTGGAATGATGCCGAATAGCGGTACGGCATCGAGGAAAGTGCCGAAGAGCTGGCCGGTGAGGAATTGACGGACCTGCCAGATCTGGCCGAGCTTGCTCATGATCCGGCCGGTCGGATTGCGCTCGAAGTAGTCCATCGGCAACTTGAGCACCCGTTCGAACAGATAGAGATTGAGCCGCCCATCGATGCGGGTCGTCGCCACTTCCGTGAGCAGGCGCCGGATGTGGCCAAACACCAGCTCGAAGGCGATCATGGCCAGGATGACCCCGATGACGACCATGAGCGTCGACATGGAGTGATTTACCAGCACGCGGTCGAGCACGATCATGAAGAGGAACGGCGGCGCCACGGCGAAGACGGTACCGATGATCGCCGCGATCGCGATGTCGATGAAAATGCGCCGCTCGTGCAGCACCTGGCCGAGCAGCCAGCGCATGCCGAACGGATTTTGCTCGTCCGTGATCGCGTAGCGCCGCTTGACGAGGATGATCTCGCCGTCCCAGATGTCGGCCAGCCGCGCCTCGTCGACCTCGATCAGCACATCAGCCGATGCGGTCGCGTCGCGGAGAACAGCGATCGTCCCGGCAGTCGCGGTCTCATGGATGGATTCGAGGACGAGCCCGCCTCCGCCGCGGATCGGCAGGATGGCCGGTAGCGCCTTCTTGAGGCGCGGGAGGTCATGCCACGTGACGTTGATCGAGCGTGCCTCGAGATTGAGGCCGCGCGCGATGGCGATGATTTGAGAACTTGTCGGTGCCATCCCACGGAAGTCATGGGAGCGGGCGATATGCTGGACGGTCGCATCGACGCCTAACCGGCGCGCCACGGCCGCGAGGGCATGGAGCAGGCTGCTCAGGGCGGGCTGCTCGCCGCTCGACTCATCGCGTATGAGCGTTTGCATGGGCCGATGCCTCTATGCTGTTGGACGGTTTTCGAGGGCGCGTCCCGCCGCCGCCATGGTCGTCGTCAACGAATGCATCCGTCGAGCCTTCGCTTCCAATGGCATTTCGCGCGCTGCGTCCGCCACTGCCCGTGGTTCTCCAAATCAATGGTTGGCGCGACTGCAATCCCCCAGCGGTGTCGCGCGACAGGGCTGTGTCCGACTACGAGGCCATGCGGCTCTTAGAGCCGGCCAGGTGCCCAAGCACTGCCCCGTGGACGCGCTTCAGCGCGACCACAATGCCGTCCTCGAGGAGAAAATCCGGCTTAACGAAGCTGACGGACCGACTTCTCTTCTTGAAGAACTCCCGTCCGTGCATTGGATTCGCCAACCGGTCCCCGTATGCCTCATTCATCCGCGAAAAGACGGGACGAAGCGGGTAAGCATCGTCGTCGATGCGGATCTCGCCCACATGCTTTTGCATCGCCGCGAAGACGTGGCGCACGTCTTCTCCGACCGCCGGATCCTGTTGGACGACGCGAAAGGCGTTGTAGACGGCTGCCTCGGACTTGTCGTTCGGAAACGACTCGAGAACGTTGAAGCAGCGGATGAGTTCGGTCTGCTGGATGCCCATCGATTCATGCACGAGCTCCTGCCGGAGGATCAGATCGTGGGTCCAGCCGAGGACATTGCGAAAGAAGTCGGCGGCGATGTCGAGTCTGCTGTCCTGCAGGTTGCTGTACGAAATGACCCTCAGGCTCTCGCGCCCAAAGACGCTCGCGTACCGATCGAGCACGATACTCTGATTGATGATCTGGCTGTTCTCCGCGCGGGCAAGCGTGTTGGCGTAGAACTCGGGCAGAGTTTCGGACGCGCCCTGCTTCACGCTCTGCTGCCATTGGGAAGGGATGAGATCGCTCCAGCGGCGGGCGTAGTACACGACTTCGACCGGATTCCCCGCCGTCAGCTTGCGCAGATACTCGAGCCCTGCCTTCGAGTTCTCGCAGAAACCTTCGCAGGACAGGAGAACGACGCGATGCCCCGCGGCATTCAGCTCGGCGAAGGCCTTCTCGAGCTTGGCGTTCGGCGCTCCTTCGATCTCGCCCACCAGCTCATGGTGGCCAAAGACGCTTGTCGGCGTCCACCATTCGGTCGGATAGCAAATCCCGTCATCGAGCAACTGCCGCCGAAATCGGTTGAACGACTGCTGCAGGTACTTCGTTCCCGTCTTCGGCTGGCCGATATGCAGGATGTAGCGCAATGGCGCGCTCGTCCGATCGGGGGTCGCGGACGGCGCGCGGCGGCAGAACTTGAACTTCGCGAGGACCTGCTCGTCCCGCACAAAGCGCACAACGACGTCGTGGTCATCCGTCGTGGATAGGCCCGGCGGAATCGCAAAGCTGAAGCCGTGACGTCCGTCACCGTACCGTCCGAGGCGCTTCAGGTCATCGCGCGTGTGATCGGCGACGACGCGGCCGATCTCCTCGTCATCGACGATGAGAGCGAGTTCCACGCGCGCATCGGGTGAATCGAGATCCGCGGCCCAGCCAACGATGCGGTCGGGCCGAATGTCATCGACAAAACCTGTCAGCATTTATCGGAAGTCCGTGATTGTTTCGTCCGCGTTCGGGACGGGCGTCAAACCGATGCGCATCATAGCAGACTGCGGGCGGTTTGGAACCGACACATCGCTTTGTGATCGATCAAATTTTGAATTTTCGCGAAGTGCGAATCGCGCGAGCGTTAATATTCGCACGTTAACGTTTGTAAATTCCACGTGATGGGCACTCACGCGATTCGCAAAATCGAAATGGCATCGTCGATCCATGTTGAGGTTGGGTCTCACGCGCGAACAAGGCAAGATCGTCGCGCGACGGGTTCGCGTCCCCGAGTCAGGCGAACAGGGTTTTAATGAATCTTATCAGGCGCCATTTGACCCTTCGTCCGTTCGTCATGCGATTAATCGAATGCCGGATCGGCTGCGTCGGTCGACGGCGCCGGCGGTTGAGCGTCATCTCGTGGGTCCATGCCGTGTGGATCGTGCTTCTCGCACTCGCCTCGCCGGCAGGAGCGAGCGAGATCTGGTTTGCGGGCGTCGATCCGATTCACTGGCCGTCGAGGAACCCCACGCTTCCGTCGGACTACATGGGGCTGTTCGAATCCGATGCGCCTTGGTCGAAGGCGGCGGGGCGCGTGAATGTCTTCAAGGTCTCGACGCAGTTCCTCGAGCGAATGCCGGACGAGACGCTGTCTCGGACCTTTGCCGAGCTCAAGCGGAGAAATATCGCGCTCGCGGTCGAGGGCGTGATGCTCACGCGCGTCGGTACGTGCGGCGTTGGCGTCGAGGGGCATGGAACGGCGACGATGATGGAGAGTGTCGCGGAGCGTGTCCGCCGTCTCGGCGGCGAGCTTCGCTACGTGGCCATGGATGAGCCGCTCTGGTTTGGTCACCGCTATGCGGGACCCAATGCGTGCAAGTTCTCGGTCGAGGCCGTCGCGCGGGATGTGGCCGGTAAGGTCGCGGCGATCCGGAAGATTTTTCCCCAGGTCCAGGTCGGCGACATCGAGCCCGTCGCGAGCCCGGAGGTGCCCGACTGGGTCGATCAAGTCATGGATTGGACGAAGGCCTACGAAGCGGCGGCGGGAGAGCCTCTCGCGTTCTTCGAGGCGGACATGCAGTGGCGGGCGCCATGGTCGAAGGATTTGCGGCAGCTCGCGGCGCGGTTGCGCGCGGCCGGCATCAAGTTCGGCGTCATCTACAACGGCAATCCCAACGAACAAAGCGACGAGGCCTGGGCCACCCACGCCGAAGAGCATTTCGTCGCCGTCGAGGATCACCTGGGCATCCGGCCCGAGCAAGCGATCCTGCAGACCTGGATGGCCCGGCCGGTCCGCATGCTGCCCGAGACCCAGCCGGGCACCATGACTCATCTCGTGAATCGCTACGGGGCGGCCGGGACGAAGCTTGCGGCGGAGCGCACGGGCAAGCGGCTCACGGGTCGACTGTCGGATGGTGCGGGTCGTCCCGTCGGCGGAGCCACCATCACGGTCGAATCGATCGGCGACGGTGCGGGCGATCTGACGACCGTTCGAACCTTGACGGGCACCGTGCCCTCGAACGCCGCGACGGCCACGCTCGGCGTCCGGATCAACACGGAGTGCAACTGCGTGGCGCCGGCGGATGTGCGGCTTGGCACGCTCCGCTACCGCGAGGCGCGCTCTGGCCGCGCCGCCCAGCGCGAATTCGAAGGCCGGAGCGCGGCCAAGGGCACGCGCGGCCGGTTCACGGCGCAACCGGCCGAGACCGTCGTCGTCAACACGCCGCCGTTTCAGGTCACGCCGGGCGAGCCCTACACCGTCGAGATTCCCCTTCAAGCCGCTTATGCCGAGAGCAACCCAGGCTATGTGGCCATCATTTTCTTCGACGGCCAAGGAAAGGCGTTCCACCGCGACTGGATGTGGATCGAGCCGACGGGGCGGCGCATCGCGACGCTCGTCACTGATCAGGCAGGGCAATTCTCCGCCACGCTCGACGACGCGACCCTCGCCGCGACACGGTCCTACAGGATTCGCTATGACGGCAGCGATGCCTATCGCCTGAACTGGGTCGTCGTTCAGTGACGGCCGGGCGTGCCGGCGGTCGCGGCCAGTTCAAGCCTCTGGACGGACGCTCTTTGTCCGCCGAGACCGCGTCGCTGCCTTCGCTGGAGCGGCGCGTCCGGCCGAGGCGCCGGTCGTCGCCAGCATCCGTTCGCACAGGCGGAAGACTTCGCCAGGCGTGATCCCCTTCATGCAGGCAAAGCCCCGCTGGCAGTCCTCCATCTTGGTGAGGTAGCAGGGCGAGCAGCTCATGTCGCGCTGGACCGCGACGGCGCGCGGGCCGAGCGGTCCCCATTCCTGGGCGTCAACGACGCCCGAGTGGATGCCGATCGTCGGCACGCCGAGGCCCGCGGCGATGTGTTTCGGCCCGCTGTTGTTGCCGACGAAGAGGGCCGCGCGCGCAAGCACGCCCGGCAGGGCGCCGAGCGGGAAGGCGCCGACCGCGTTCCACACCTGGCGCGGGTGCCGGATATGGGCGAGGACCGCCTTCGCGACCTCCATCTCGTCCGGCCCGCCGATGATCATCGCGTGCACGCCGCACCGCTCGATGAGCAAGTTGGCGAGTTCCGCGAAGGAGGCCGCCGGCCATTGCCGCATCACCGTCCCCACCGCCGGGTGGATGCAGACGACAGGGCGCGAGAACAGCCGCTTGCCGCCGATCGCGTCGAACGCGGCCGCCGGAGGCTCCGCCGGTTGCCCGCGGATGACGGTGCGGTCCGTCTCGCAGGCCGCGGCGATGGCATCGACGAGATTGATCAGCGAATCCGCGACGTGCTGACGCTTGGGCGAGAAGGTGGGGTCACCCTCCCATTCGAGGGCGACGTCGAGCCAGGGAAAGCGATCCCTGTAGTCGAACCCGGCCGTGACCCGCGCGCCCGCGCATTTGAGGACGTGGCGGGTGTCGATGCTCTTCCGCAAGTCGACAGCGAGATCGAAGTCGTAGGCGGCAAGGCGTTCCCCGAGGCGTGCGAGATCGTCGTCCGACACGGGAACGGGGCCGAGCGAGGACCGCGCGTGGAAGAAATCGAACTCGATGATTCCGTCGACCGCCGGCTCGACTGACCACACGGATTTGGATGACCGGCCGCTGAGGACGTGCACGGTCGCGTCCGGAAAATGCTGCTTCAAGCGCCGGACCGCGGGCAGCGCGATGACGCAGTCGCCGATGTGGTCGAGTTTGACCGCAAGAATCTTGCGGATCGATTCGCGCCGCGCGATCGGGTGCCCGGCATGCACGGTCTCGACCGCCTCCCAATCGATGGCGTAATCGTCGCGGTCCGCCGACAGGCGGGGATGGAAATAGGGATCGCCCAGGAGGAAGCGATCGCGCCACTGGCTGTCGAAGGCGGTCGTGTCGTAGGCCTCGTCGATCGCGGCGCGACTCGCAAGCTCGTGGTGAATCAGCTTTGCGTGCGGAGTGAAGACGTTGAGCATGCCCCCGCGCAGTACCTTGAGGCAGTAATCCAGGTCGTTGTTGATGACGCTGTGCTGTTCTTCGAAGCCCCCGAGCGCATCGAAGGTCTCACGCCGCGTCAACAGGCACGCTCCCGTCACGGCGACCACGTCCCGCTGGGTCTGTGCCAGGCCGAAATAGCCGAGTTCGTCCTCTTGGGCATAGCGGAAGGCGTGCCGCGCCTGGCCGGGCCGGGCGAGGAACATACCCGCGTGCTGGATCTTGCGGTCGGGATAGAGCAGCAACGGACCGACCGCGCCGACCTCGGGCCGCGTCGCGTGCTCGAGCAGCGTATCCAGCCATGCGCCGTCGATGATTTCGATGTCGTCGTTGAGGAACAGAAGAAACTCGCCACTGGCCTCGGCCGCGGCGCGGTTGTTGAAGCGCGCCCAATTGAAGGCGGGCTCGGCCTCGACGACGATGTCGGCATGCTCGCGCAGCCAGGTCTTCCAATGACGCTCGGCCTCCGGGATGTTCTCAATGCAGATGATCTCGATATTGCGGTAGGCCGTCTTCTCGCGCAGCGTCTCGAGGCAGGTCTTGATGAGGCCACGTGCCGCGCAGGTGGGGATGATGATCGAAACCTTGCCCGTCACCGCCGGCTTGCGCTTGACGCGGAAATGGCCAGGCGCGCATCCGTCGAGGACATCGGCCTCGATCCCACGGCGGGAAAGCGCGCGGGATAGGGCGCGGCGTTCGACGATCGGGTCGCGCCCGTCTGCGCCGCGTTCGGCCAGCACTTTGGCCACGTGGCGGATCGCGACAGCCTGCTCCGTGCAGCGCAACACGATGTCATAGTCGCCCCGGTCGAGAAGGTCGCGAGTCACGATGTCGGCGCGTCGCAAGAGATCGATGTGTGCGCACCACAGCCGGCCGATGTAGTTCGTCGACAAGAGAAGATCCGGCGACCACTGCGGCTTGAAGAACGCGCTGACCTCGCCCGTCGCCGGATCACCCCGGCGCTCGTCGCTGTAAAAGAAATCCGCGTCCGGGTGGAGCGCGATCGCGACCGCCATCTCGAGAAGCGCGTCGCAGCCGAGCTCGTCTCCGGAGCCAAGCACCGCGAGGAACGCGCGCCGATCTCCGCGTGGATCGCGCGCCGCCAGATCGGCGAGGGCCGATGACTTGCGGTCGGCGAAGACGATTCGGTCCGTATGGTCAGGGCAGGCGAGGGCGATCGCGTCGCGGATCGCCTGCGCGACCGGCTTCCGCGCCGTGACAATCAGCCGCCACTCCGGATACGTCTGTTTCCGCAGCGATGCGAGGGTTCGAATGATCGCATCGAGCGCATCGTCCCCAATCTCGAGGAGCAGCGTGAAGCGCGGTTGCGGGTCGAGGCGCGCGACGATCTGCATGTGAAGATCGACCTCGGCCTGCGGCATGGTGCGGCGGAGCGACCAAGGGCCGCTCGTCTCGGGCGCAGGTTCGGCATCGAGGTGGAACTCGAAGGCCTCGGATCGGCCGGAACGATCGTTGACCGTGACGGCGACCGCATGGCGGCCGGCCGAGAGGAGGCGGTGGGGCAGCATGGCGAAGAAACCGCTCGTGAGCGCGCTGTCCCAATCGGGAAAGGCCGCAGCCACGTCCATCCGACGCATGCCGTAGTCGGCGGTGAGCGCCCGCTGGCCGTCGACCGAGACTTCGATGGAGGCAACGCCGTCCTTCGCAAGCGCCCAGCCGCTGATCTCGAGATTGCCGCGGACAGGAGAGGCAACCGCGCCACCGATGAGGGCAGGGCTGTCGACCGAGATCTTGAGCACGTCGCCGAGCCCGCCGACGCGCTCGGTCGCAAAATCCCGCGCAAGGACCGGGAGCGGAATCTCGCGCTTCTCGCCATTCGTGCCGCGCACGACGAGCGTGACGAGATGCTCGCCCTCGATCGGCTCATCGAGCATGCCATGAAAGGCAAATCCCGATTTACGCGCGTGGACGAGTGTCGGAAGATGGTTGCCGACATCGGGCCGTTCACCGCCGACATCGGCCTCACCGAGCGCGTGGCCATCGAGAAGAACGGTAATCGATTCGGTCGGACTTGCGGGAACGGCCCAACCATTGACGGAGAGAGAGCCAGCGGTCGTCAGAAGTATCTCGTCGCAGTTGAACGAGAACGCGGGCGCGGCGCTCTCTCGTTCGGGAGACGCCAAGTCCGGGATGACGAGCGGGGCCTTGATCTCTCGCGTGATGCCCGTCTCGGAGACGGCCTCGACCTTGAGCACGTGCCGCCCCGCTCCGAAACGGCGGACGTCCGCGGCGAAGGCGTAACCCGAAAAGGCCGCGTTGGGATACTCGGGACAGGTTTTCGCGACATCCGGGCGCGCGCTGCCGCGGTCGGTCGCCCCGAGCGATTCGTCATCGAGAAAGACTTCGATCCGGCCGATCTGCACGAAGCATACCGCCCACCCTGCGATACGCAGCACGCCCTGGGCGTCCACGCCGAAATGGTCGACGTGGAGTTGGAGCGGCGGGGAGGGGGTGGCGGGTGTGTCACGAGAGAGATCGACATCGTCGGCCGCGACGGGTTCGGCCCCGCCATGGAGAAGGCCGCCGATGGGCACGGTGATCTCGCGCGAGGCTCCATCTTCGGTCCGTGCGACGAGCGCGACATCGATGGACTCACGCCCGTCCTCCGAGCCTGGATCGAGCAGAATCGAAAATCCCGCGTGGTCCGATTTCGGGTAGTGCGGGTAGATGCGGCCGACATCGGTGCGGCGCTGGCCGTAGATCGCGTGGCCCGCGAAGGCGCCGTCGACGGACCCGACGATCTCGACGATGGGTGCCTGCGCGATGGCCCAGCCTTCGATCCGAATTTGGCGCCCGCGGCCAGACGGGCCCGAACCCAGGCGCACGGCATCGACGGTCAGGATGATGCCGGCCCCGGCATCGGCGGCCGCAGCCTCGGGCGCCGGGGTGTCATCACGGGGTGCGTCCTCGGCGTCCGTCTCCTCCCGCCGGATCTTGAGACCCCGCCGGCCGCCCACCGTCACGAAGTGGAGGAGCGGGTTGTCCGGAACATCGCCCAAGGCCCGGCACTGCTCGAGATAATAAGAGGTGTCGAAGTCCGCCCGCGGTGGCCGGCCTTCGCGGGCCCCCTGTTCCAAATAATGGACAAGCGGGTCGAGATTGCCGACATCGGGATTGCTCGCCCGATAGAAGGACGCGTCGAAGAGGCCCGACTTCGCCAACAATTCGTAGTCGAAGAAGAACGTCGTCATGCTCGACGGTTCGGTTTTTGCCGCTCGGATCGACCCGGACGATAACGTTCGTTAAGACGCCGCGTCCGTTAACGAATGGCGCGCGTTAACTAGTTTGCCGCGCCAGCGATTCGCATATTGTGACTCAAGTCTTGAGATGCAACGTAGTATGATAGACTTCGCGCAGGGACATCAAGCGAACCTCCGTGCACCTGAGTCCGCGGGCCTGGCGGCCTGTCGTTCGTCGAGCGTGGCCGCCGTGTCGGAACTCGTCGCATTGGTCGCAGAACTATAACACAAGAATCGTCCCGCGCCGTGTGGGGGCATGAGCGTCCAGGCTGGGCAATGATGGGCTCATGGTAGAAGCATCGGTCGAGTCGCTTGCAATCGCAGACGTCAAAGTTCTGACACCGAGGAAGTTCTCGGACCATCGCGGCTATTTCTGCGAGACTTATTCGACGGCGACGCTGCCGAACCTCGGCTTCGTTCAAGACAATGTATCGATGTCCGCGCAGGCGGGCACCGTGCGCGGGCTTCATTTCCAGGAGCCGCCCTTCGCCCAGGCGAAGCTCGTGACGGTCCTGCGCGGCGCGATCTTCGACGTCGCCGTCGACATCCGGAAGAACTCGCCGACCTTCGGGCACTGGGTCGGCGTGGAGCTGACGGGCGAGACGCTGAAGCAGCTCCTCGTTCCTGCCGGCTTCGCACACGGATTTTGCACGCTCGTCCCCGACACTTTGGTCTTCTACAAGGTCGATGCCCACTATGCGCCGGCGCACGATCGCGGCCTGCGCTGGAACGATCCTGCGATCGGAATCCCATGGCCCATCGCGGCGGAGAAGGCCGTCGTGTCGGACAAGGATCGCCAGCAACCGCTGCTGGCGGAACTGAAGACGCCCTTCACGTTTGCGGGCGCACGCACTTCAACCCCATCCTGACATCGGAACCCCCATGAAGATTCTTGTCACCGGCGGCGCGGGATTCATCGGCTCGGCCCTTGTCCGCCATCTGATCAACGAGACGGCCGACGATGTCGTCAATGTGGACAAGCTCACCTATGCCGCCGATTTGCGCAGCATCGAGAGCGTAGCGGACAATCCGCGCTATAAATTCGAGCGCGTCGACATCTGCGACCGGGGCGCGGTCGCAGCGCTCTTCGAGCGCCACAAGCCGGATGCGGTGATGAACCTGGCGGCGGAGACTCATGTCGATCGCTCCATCGACCGCCCGGCCGACTTCATCGAGACGAACATCATCGGAACCTATGTGCTGCTGGAATCGGCCTTGACGTATTGGCGCACCCTCGATGGCCAACGGCGCACGGCGTTCCGCTTTCACCACGTGTCGACGGACGAAGTGTTCGGGGCCCTCGGCCCGACGGGACACTTCCATGAAGAATCGCGCTACGACCCGAATTCTCCCTATTCGGCCAGCAAGGCGTCCTCCGACCACTTCGTGCGCGCCTGGCACCGGACCTACGGCCTCCCGACGATCATCACCAATTGCTGCAACAACTACGGGCCCTATCAATTTCCCGACAAGCTGATCCCGCTCATGATCATCAACTGTCTGTCGGGCAAGTCTCTACCGGTCTATGGCAAGGGCGGGCAGGTGCGGGATTGGCTGCACGTCGAGGACCATGTACGCGCCCTCCATCGCGTCGTGACGCGGGGCGAGCCCGGCCGCTCCTACAACATTGGCGGGAACTGCGAACGGACGAATCTCGAAGTGGTCCAGCGGATCTGTACCCTCGTAGACGCGCTTCGCCCTGCCCGGCGGAGTTGCGCTGACCTCATCACCTTCGTCGCGGATCGCCCGGGTCATGATTTCCGCTATGCGGTCGACACGACGCGTGCCCGGGAAGAACTTGGCTATGCGCCGGAGGTGGATTTCGACGATGGCCTCGAGCGGACCGTCCGTTGGTACATGGCCAGCGAGGAATGGTGGCGTCCCATCGCCGAGTCTCGCTATGCGGGGCAGCGTCTCGGCTTGACGGGGACCGAGTGACGACAGTGGGCGATCGTCCGGTCCTTCTTGTCGGGGCCGACGGCCAAGTCGGCCGCGCCTTCGTGCGCCATGGCGAAGCGTGGTCTGGGCGGCTCGTGGCGCTCGGTCACCGTGACCTCGATATACGCGATGGCGCGCGCGTCCGCGATGCGGTGAAACGTCTCAACCCGGAGGTGGTGATCAATGCTGCCGCCTACACGGCAGTCGACGCCGCGGAGCGCGATGTGGGTCTTGCCTTTGCCGTCAACCGCGATGGCGTGGGCCATCTCGCGGCGGCCTGTGCCGATGCCTCGATCCCACTCATCCATGTATCGACCGACTATGTCTTCGATGGCGAGAAAGGAGAGCCCTATCTCGAGACGGATCCCGTTCATCCACTCGGCGTATACGGCGCGAGCAAGCTGGCCGGTGAGGACCTGCTCAGAAGCCGCCTCGAGGAACACGTCATTCTGCGGACGGCCTGGGTCTTCAGCCCCGACCGCACCAATTTCGTGAAGACGATTCTCCGCCTTGCATCCGAACGGCCCGAGTTGCGCGTGGTCGCCGATCAGCGCGGAGGTCCGACCTCGGCCGACGCGATCGCCCGCGCGCTGGTTGCGATCACGGAACGCATCCTGGCGTCCCCGACCGGCTGGGGGACATACCATTTTTGCGGAGCGCCGGCCGTGAGCTGGTGGGATTTCGCATCGGCCATCGTCGACGTGGCGGCGCCGCGCATCGGGCGCCGCGTTCCCATCGCGGCGATCACGACGGCGGACTACCCGACTCCGGCGCGGCGACCGAAGAACTCTGTCTTGAGCTGCGCCCGGATCGCCGCCGTCTTCGGCCTTGCCCAGCCCGATTGGCGGGAAGCTCTGCCGCGCGTCGTCGGGACCATTCTCGACGAGGGCGCACGCGCATGAAGGGCATCATTCTCGCCGGCGGTACCGGCACGCGGCTCTATCCCATTACGCGCGGCGTCAGCAAGCAGCTGTTGCCCATCTACGACAAGCCGATGATCTACTACCCGCTCTCCGTGCTGATGCTCGCGCGCATCCGCGACATCCTCATCATCACGACCCCCGAGGATCAGCGCCAATACAAGGCGCTTCTGGGGGACGGCGCGCAGTGGGGGCTGTCGCTCTCCTATGCGGTGCAGCCGGCACCCGAGGGTCTGGCCCAGGCGTTCCTCATCGGCGCGGATTTCCTCAAGGGCGACAAGTGTTGTCTCATCCTTGGCGACAATATCTTCTTCGGTCACGGCCTGACGGAGGCGCTCGCGCGCGCCGCGGCGCTTGACCGTGGTGCCGTGATCTTCGGCTACCGCGTAAGCGACCCGGAGCGATACGGAGTCATCACTTTCGATGCCTCGGGACGTGTCACAGGAATCGAAGAGAAGCCGAAAGTGCCGAAGTCGAACTACGCGGTCACTGGGCTCTACTTCTATGACGAGCGGGTCGTCGACTATGCAAAGTCGATCCGTCCATCGGCCAGGGGCGAGCTTGAGATCACCGATCTCAACAATCTTTACCGAGATCGCGGAGAGCTTCGGCTCGAGACGCTCGGACGCGGCTGTGCGTGGCTCGACACGGGCACGCACGATTCCCTGATCCAGGCGGCGGAATTCGTGCGGACCGTCGAAGTCCGCCAAGGTCTCAAGATCGGCTGCGTCGAAGAGGTGGCGTACCGGATGGGCTTCATCGACCAGCCGGCGCTCGTGGGGCTCGCGGCGGGCATGCGCAACAACGAGTACGGGCAATATCTGCTGCGTATCGCGGAAGAGCCGCCGTAACGGGCCGCTCGTGAAACCGCCTCCGCCGGTCGGAGGCGCAGCCTGTTCTTGACGATCTCCGAGGTTAGGTGGAAATGCTGAGAGCCAAGATTGCAGCGGGCATCGCGTATGTCGATGCAGCGTGCGGAGGATACGTCGTTCTCGCGGGAGGGGGCGGCGGCATGCGGCCGTCCGTTGCCCCGATGTTCGACTTCGCCCATAATCCACGCCGAGTGCCGCGCCGCCGCTCCTGTGCCGGGGTGCGGAGGCGGCTACCGATCGTTCCAGCGGACGCACGAATCACGTGGGCGCAGGGCGGAGTCGTCCAGGAGACCGGACCGGTGATGCCATGACCTATGTACCGCCATTCAATGTCGTGAGACGCCGCCTGTTCATCCACACGGTCGATGGGCGGGGGCGCGTCAACATCTCCTACCAGGAGTTCCTCGATTTTATCAAACTGATGCTGCGTGGCGTCGCCGTCGACGAGCGCTGGTACCTCAACGAGTATCCCGACGTGGCGGAAGCGATCCGCAGTGGCGCTTACAAGTCGGCGAAGCATCATTTCGTCGAAGAAGGCTACTTCGAAGGCCGCAAGCCCGCTGAGGCCGTGGTCGACGCCGACTGGTATGTCGAGAACAACCAGGACGTGGCCGAGGGCATCAAGTCCGGGCAAATCGCCTCGGCGCAGGAGCACTTCCTGATGCATGGCTACGGCGAAGGAAGGCTTCCCAGCAAGTATTGAGGTGTTGGGCAACGGCCGCGGGCGAGAGGCTTATCGCTCTCGCCCGGGGCAAGCCGGGACAGGGCCGCGCACGGGACGGATGCGCCGCGGGGATCGCGCACGCAACGCGCTCGATCAGTGCGCCGGTCCGATGACGCGGTCGAGGATCCAGTTGCCGATCTGGTTGAGTGACCGCTCGGTGCGACACAGCAGGGCCATCCGCGCATAGGGCGACTCGATGCCAGCCTGCTGTTTCAAAGCAACGGCCACATCCTCGCCCACCACGATCGAATTGCGGCGATAGTAATTCTGCGCGATCTCCTCGAAATCGTTGCGCGCGACGGTGGTCTTGGGGAACAGGGAACTGACCGTCAAGCGTGACTTCGTCGGCGTGATGGGCTCGCAGCGGAAGACGAGCGCCCCGTCATTGCCGAGCGTCATCAGCATGTTTGCCCTGAGCGTGGTGAAGAACGTGCCCTTCTTCCAGCGGTCCTCGATCTGCGGCATGGCGGGGAAGCCGACGTAATCCGGGAAGGGCAGCAGCAACTGACTGCCTTCATGGGCCGCGAAGCCGAGCGTGTAGTTGTTGTTGCTCGGCGGCACGCGGTTCGAGGTCGCCTTCCAGCGCGACAGCGAATCCCGGTGCACGTGGGGGATGTGGTATCCGTCGCTGTAGTTCTCGACGAAGCATTTCCAATTGCTGTCCATGTCGAAGACGACGCGCTTCGCACACACCATGTCCTCGAGACGGTGCGAGGCAAGCACGTTGCGAAAATCCCCAAGGTACTCCGCCAGGCTCGGGCCGCCGCTCCTGAAATTGACGAAGAGGAAGCCGCCCCAGCTGTCGCTCGGGATCTCGATGAGCCCGAACGCATGCCGGTTCGAGGCGTCGATGAGCGGCTTGCCGTCGGTGTCTTCGTACTGAGGCGCGCCGACCAGGTCGCCCTCGAGCGCGAAGGTCCAGGAATGATAGGGGCAGCGGAACGACTTGCAGTTGCCGTGCCCCTCGGCGACGAGCGCGCCACGATGGCGGCAGGTGTTCGCGAAGACGCGGACCTTGTCGTCGTTGCCGCGCGCGAGGAGGAGTTTGATGTTCATGAAGGTGAGCGCGTGAAAGTCGCCCCGATTGGGGACGAGATCGAGACGCTCGAGGAGATTCCAGCCGGGAAGGAAAATCCGATCCATCTCGGCGTCGAAGAACCGTTGGGAGGTGTAGCACCAGAGCGGCAGAGCCTGGAGGGTCGGACCTTGCTGGCGCACCGCCTCGTAGTGGCGGGGGTCGAGAACGTCCTCAGGCTCGCTGATGCCGGACGAGATCCGTGATCCTTCGGGCATATCGGGTCTCCATGACGTGCACCGGCCCCGCGGGACCAGCCGCCGGCGCCGCCATCAATCTGCCTTGGTGGGGCTGTCCTGACAATCCCGGGCCATTCGCAGCCGGCGCGGGATGGCCTCGACGGACCCGCCCGCGCCAGGGCATGCTTGCCCGGCGGACCGCCCTCGGGGTGGTTCGCCCTTGGCCGCCTCGCCGGCGGCGCCGTGATGTCGACAGGTCGGTCCGATGGACTATTCGTGGAGCGCCGAGCAGCGCCAGATCCATGACTCGATCGCCAAGCTCTGCCAGGGGTTCAGCGACGACTATTGGCTTGAGAAGGACCGGACCGCCGCCTTTCCGGAAGAGTTCTTCCGCGCGATGGCGAAGGACGCATGGCTCGGGATCGCCATGCCGGAGGCGCAAGGCGGAGCCGGACTCGGCATCACCGAAGCCGCCATCATGATGCAGGCCGTCGCCCAGTCGGGCGCCGGCATGAGCGGCGCCTCCGCCATTCACATGAACATCTTCGGGCTCAACCCCGTCGTCGTGTTCGGCACCGAAGAGCAGAAGGCCCGCATGCTGCCGCCGCTCATCCGCGGCGAGGACAAGACCTGCTTCGCCGTGACCGAGCCCGATGCCGGCCTCAACACGACCGAGATCAAGACCCGTGCCGAGCGGCGGCCGGATGGGAGCTACGTCCTCTCGGGCCAGAAGATCTGGATCTCGACCGCTCAAGTGGCGAGCAAGATGCTGATCCTCGCGCGGACGACGCCCATCGATCAGGTGCGTGAGAAGACAGACGGCCTCACGCTTTTCTACACCGATTTCGACCGCACGAAGATCGAAGCGCGCCTCATCCACAAGATGGGGCGTCATGCCATCGATTCGAACGTGCTCTTCATCGATGGTCTCGTCGTCCCCGAGCGCGACCGGATCGGCGTGGAGGGAAAGGGGTTCCAATCGATTCTCCACGGCCTCAACCCCGAGCGGATACTTCTCGCGGCAGAAGCAGTCGGCATCGGCCGGGCGGCGGTCGAGCGCGCAGCGCGCTATGCCAAGGAGCGGGTCGTGTTCGGCCGGCCGATCGGCCAAAACCAATCGATCGCGCATCCCCTGGCCAAGTCGTGGGCTGAGCTCGAGGCCGCCGACCTCATGGTCTTCAAGGCGGCCAGCCTCTACGACAAAGGCCAACCTTGCGGGGCCGAGGCCAATGCCGCCAAGTATCTTGCCGCCGAGGCGGCCTTCGAGGCGTGCCAGGCCGCGGTCATGACTCACGGCGGGATGGGCTATGCGCAGGAATACCATGTCGAGCGCCTGCTCCGGGAAAGCCTCATCCCGCGGATCGCGCCCGTGAGCCCGCAGATGATCTTGAACTACATCGCCGAGAAAGTGCTGGGCCTGCCGAAGTCCTATTGAGCACTGCGTGCGCGCCTCGCGCGCTACGGCGTCTCGGCCTCTCTGCGATCGAAGTCCTCGTGGAGGGTAAGCCAGGTCTCCTCGGCTTGCGCGAGATCGCGGGCGATGCGTGCCAGCTGTTTCTTGAGCTCGATGGGCGCCTTGGCGTCCTTCCCATAGGTCGCGGGATCCGCGAGACGCGCCTCGATCGAGGACTTTTCCGTGGCGAGGGCGCTGAGCCTGGCCTCTGCTTCGGCCAGGCTCTTCTTCAGCGGCGCCAAGGCCTGACGGCGTTCGGCCGCAAGACGACGCTGGTCGCGCCGGTCGGGGGCCGGGATCTCCTTTCGCTCGCGCTCCTCTTCGTCGCGGGCAAGGAGACTCTGACGGTAGGCCTCCATGTCGCCATCGAAGGGCGTGACGCGCCCGCGATCGACCAGCCAGAACCGATCGGCCGTGAGCTCGATCACGTGTGGGTCGTGGCTGATGAGAACGACCGCGCCCTTGAAGGCGTTGATCGCGTGGACGAGGGATTCGCGCGAGGCGATGTCGAGATGGTTCGTCGGCTCGTCGAGCAACAGCACATGCGGCTTATCGCAGGTGATGAGAGCGAGGAGGAGGCGCGCCTTTTCCCCTCCCGACAGGGCGGCGATCTTCGTCTCGGCGCGAGCTTGGGAGAATCCGAAGCGGCCGAGATGGCTGCGGAGCAGGAGATCGGTGTCATCCGGCCGCCTTCGCGCGAGCTCGACGAGTGGCGTCGCCTCGAGGTCGAGCTCCTCCGCTTGGTGTTGCGCGAAGTAGCCGACGGCGAGCTTCCGTGAACGGACCGCTTCTCCGGCGAGGGGGGCGAGGCGCCCGGCCAGGAGCTTCATGAGCGTCGACTTGCCGTTGCCGTTGGCGCCGAGAACCGCGATCCGGTCATCGGCGTCGAGCCCGAGCGAAAGGCCGCGGAGGACGGGCGTCCCGTCATAGCCCACATCGACCCGGTCGAGACTGAGAAGCGGCGAGGGAAGGGGCTTGGGTTCCGGGAAATCGAAGACGATGGCGCTGTCTTCCTGATGCTCCGGGATCGGCTCCATGCGCGCGAGCATCTTCAGGCGCGACTGGGCCTGCCGGGACTTGCTGGCCTTGTAGCGGAAGCGCTCGACGAATTTCATGATGTGGGCGCGCTGCGCTTCCTGCTTCGCGCGCATCTTCTCGTCGAGCGCAAGGCGCATGCGCCGCGCCTCCTCGAAGCGATCATAGCCGCCGGTATAGAGCGTCAGCTTGCCATGCTCGAGGTGGAGGATGTGGCCGACCGCGCGGTTGAGGAGTTCTCGGTCGTGGCTGACGAGGAGGACCGTGCCGCGGTAGCGCCTGAGATACTCCTCGAGCCAGATCGTGGCCTCGAGGTCGAGGTGATTGGTCGGCTCATCGAGGAGAAGGAGGTCCGGTTCCGTGAAGAGAAGGCTCGCAAGCGCCACCCGCATGCGCCACCCGCCGGAGAAATCACGGCAGGGACGTTGCTGCGCCGCGTGGTCGAAGCCGAGGCCTGCGAGAATGCGAGCCGCGCGGGCGTGCGCGCTGTGGGCGGACCTATCCTCGAGCTCGGCATGGAGGGCCGCGATGTGGTCGGGGTCGTTTGCGACCGCCGCTTCCGCATGGAGCCGGGTCAAGTCCTTGTCCGCGGCCAGGACCGTGTCGATGAGACTGGCCTCGCCGTTCGGCGCCTCCTGGCTCGTCAAGCCGATCGTCCAGCGCGAGGGCCGTTCAATGCGGCCGCCGTCCGGCTCGATCTCGCCCGCGATGATCCGAAGCAGGGTGGTCTTCCCGGTGCCATTGCGTCCGACGAAGCCCACCCGCTGGCCGGGATTGATCGTGGCCTCCGCCTGGTCCAGGAGGACCCGCGGGCCGATTCGGTAGGTCAGCGTGTCGATGCGCAGCATGGTGTGTCGATCCGATGCGGCATATAGCAAAGGCGGCGCGCCGGGGCCATCGTCGCCATACCGGCGCGCGGACGCCTTCGGGCTGGACTCCGGAACGACAAGGAAGCCGGTGGACCATGGGTTGTCCCCTGTCGTGTGGCTGGAAATAGTGGAATAGTCGCCCGCACGAGACGATTATGGAGTGAACGGTTCGCAAAGAACGCCGTCTGAGACGAAATCGGTGGGGGACGTGATGACGACAGGGGCAGGGGTGAAGGGCCTCGATCGTGTGCCGGTGGTGCTACCGGCCGGGGCTGGACGCGCCGAGAGTTCGCTGAGGCGGGTGAGCGTCAAGGGCAAGACGCTCAATATATTACGACAGCGCGGGACCCTCCCCGGCATGGCCTATGACCAGGGCCGGCTGCTGGCCAAGGAAATCCAGAGCGGCGTCTTCCCCGAAATCCTGTCCTCCATCGCTCGAGGAACCGATCTCGGCGATCCGTTGAAGAACACCGGCGCCGCCGCACTCTTTCGTGCCTTGCGCAACTGTGTGGCCACGAACATCAGCGAGGAGTTCCAGAGCGCGATCACGTCATTGGCCCAAGGATATCGCGACGCGCTGCATCGGCCCCGCTTCACGGCCGACCAGGTGACCGATGCCGTCGTCGGCATCGAGGTGGAGAACCTTGCCGACGGCATCTCGCGACGCTTCCAGATGCCGTCGATGATGGCCAAGGCCAAGACGGCGGCAGAGGTCGTCGAGATGTTTCTGGCCAACGCGTCGCAGGACGACATCCGCCAGCTGCTCACCTCCGTGGCGCAGGGCATGAACATCCAATCCATGCTGGGCGATGCCTTCACGCGCCTGTCCCATCCGCGCCATCGAAGCGGCTTTGCCTGCACGGGATTCAGTGTTCCCGGCCGTCTTGCGGCCGACGGGCGGCACCTTCATGCCCGGAATCTGGACGCCGATCTCTACAGCTGGAACGATTCGCCGGCGCTCTATCTCATGGACGAGACGCCCGGCGGGGCGGGGCGGCACAAATACGTGGCCTTCGGCACCGCGGGCCTCCTTTATCCCGGCGGGATCAGCGGGATCAACGACGCCGGCATCGCGGCCTCCCTCCATCAGCTGTCGACCACGCGCTACCGGCTCAAATTCGACAAGGGCCATGCCGACATCGCACCCTTCGTTCAGCAGCGCGTTCTGCGGGAAGCCTCGTCCCTCAAGGACGCCGTCGAGATCATCAAGTCGCGGCAGGCGTTCGGCGCGTGGGTGATCTTCTGCTCGGATGCGAAGAGCGGACAGTCGCGGCGCGTCGAATTCAACGGAGACACGATTCGCGTCGGACCAGTCACTTCATCGCCCATGGCGCAGACGAATCACTTCATCCATCCGGATCTCGTCGAGCATCTTTTCGACGAGAACGACGCGCATTTCACGCCCAGTTTCGGGAAATGGCTCGAGACGCGCTCACGCATGGCGATGGTCGATGGCGCGCTGGCACGAGGGACGAGGCATGCCCGCATCGACATGAATTGGGCGATTGATCTTCTTGCCTCGGGCCGCGACGGCGCGCTTCTCGCGGTGGCGGAGGCTCACGGCCTCGATTCCGCGACGTCCGGCGTCGAGCGCTCGTTCGGCCGCGTGCCACGCAAAGCCTATGGGCAACTGTCGACGATCGTCCGCGGCGATCCGCAGCGCCGATCCGGCGGCGACGAGGCCTGGATGACCATCGGCGACCAGTTGCCGGGATGCGAGAGCCATCACGTCGGCTGGCAGGTCGACTGGACGGGCTTCGACGTCAAGCCCGTGGCCAGCGACCCCATCCGGCGCACGACCCAATATGTCCGATCGGGCCGGAGCAATTGGGAGCGCTCCTTCGAGCTCTATCTCTCGGCCCGCGTCGCCACGGTGCGGCCGCGCGATGCGAAGGGCCGGCTGCTCTCGAGGGCAAGGAACGACGCCGAACGGCGCGCGAGCGACCGGGAAGCGGAACGCCTCCTCACCGCGGCTATCGCGCTCGCGGCCAAGGACCGCGTTGTCGAAGTTCCCTACCACTTCATGCGGGCCCGCATTCGCCACGATCTCGGCCGGTACCGCTCGGCGCGACAGGACTGGGATCTCCTGCGGGACATCTGGGCACACCAGACCCGGCGGCCGCGAATCCCAGCCCATTGGCCCGTCCGCGAGCCGCGCGTCCAACCCATCATGCACGAATACGAAGCGGCCCTCACCTTGACCCTTTCTGTCGTCACGGAAGACCGGGCACGGCGGAACGCGGCTTGGTCGGGGCGCGACAAACAGCTGCGCGCGGCGCTCAATCTGCTCCTTCGCGTGAAGACCGAATCCTTCGGCAAGGGCAAGCCCGCCCACTTCGACCTCGTGGCTTGGATCGACCGCGTCAGGGCGCTTCAGGGCAAGGGACGTGCCGAGGTCACGCTGCCCGATCCCAATTTCGTCACGGCCGAGTGAGCGCGCGCGCATTGCGGCGTCGCGCCGTTCGCCGATACCATGACATTTCGTTTGTGACGCTCGATGGGGGCGTCGTCGGTCCACTTTTGTGGTGAAGAGCGTCATGGCACAGCTCGTCGATTGGCATACGCACTGTTACCTTCCCGAGCACATCTCGCCCGAGGACAGGGCGCTCCAGAAGCGCCGCGGCGTGCTCGGCGCGCAGAGCGCGCCGCCCGACGGGCACCGCGCCATGATCGACGAAGCGGGCGTGAGCCAGTTCGTCGTGATTTCAATGCCGAGGCGGTCCGGTATCCACACGCCCCACGAGTTCATCGCCGAATATGTCTCGCACTATCCCGGCCGGGCTGTGGGGTTCGCCTCCGTCCATCCGAACGACAAGGGAGCCGCGGACGAATTCGAGCGCGCCGTCACGATGCACGGATTGAGGGGGCTCAAGCTCTCCCCGACCTACCAGGCGATCGACCCGCGCTCGCGCGAATGTCATCAGCTCTATGAGATCGCGCTCCAGCACCGCGTGCCGGTGATGTTCCACTGCGGCGGCGCCTATACCGGCAGCCTCGAATTCGCCGATCCCACGTTGCTCGGCCAGGTCGCGCATGCCTTTCCCGACTTGAAGATCATCGTCGCGCATTACGGCCAGCCTTACATGGAGCAGACGGCGATCCTCATGCGCATGACGGATAATGTCTTCGCCGACCTCTCGGCCCGTTACCACCGTCCCTGGCAGCTTTATCACGGACTCATGATCGCGATGGAGTACCGGGTCACCGATCGCATTCTCTTCGGTTCGGACTTTCCGGTGCGGACGACGAGCCACGCCATGGCCGAGTTCCGGCGCATCAACGAGTGGGGTGCGGGCATCAGCATGCCGCGCATCCCGGAGAAGGTCATCGAATCGATCATGTATGAGCGGCCACTCTCCCTCTTGGGTCTCGCTCCCGGCGGTTGAGGGCGGACGGGCGGGGATCAGGACTCCATGGCCGTCGAGACGGGCGCCGAGCCGATCCCGACGCTGCTGCTGACCGGATTCCTTGGCAGCGGCAAGACGACGGTGCTGAATGCGGTCCTGCGCGCACCGGAGATGCGCGAGACCGCCGTTCTCGTAAATGAATTCGGCGCGGTCGGAATCGATCACCTGCTGGTCGAGGCGCTCGATGACGATGTCGTCCTCCTCAATGCGGGCTGTCTTTGCTGCACCATTCGAGGCGACATCGTGGATAGCCTGAGCTCGCTCTTCGAGAGGCGGGCGAGCGGCACCATCCCCGCCTTCCGGCGCGCGATCATCGAGACGACGGGCCTGGCGGACCCGGCGCCCATTCTCCATACGCTCCTCAGCCACGAGGCGGTGCGCGAGCGTTATCGGATGGATGCCATCGTCGCGACCGTCGATGCCGTGAACGGCGACAGACAACTCTCGGAGCATGATGAGAGCGTGAAGCAAGTCGCCGTTGCCGACCGGCTCTTGATCACGAAGTCGGATCTCGCCGGGCGCTCTTCGGTCGACGCGCTGCGCGCGCGCCTTGAGGCCATCAATCCGGCGGCACCTATTGCCGTGGCGGTGCATGGCAGCATCAAATCGGGCTCATCGATCGGACACATGCTCTTCGAGAAGGATGGCGGCCCCGTCGACGTCAATCGGTGGCTGGCCGCGGCTGAGGGCGCGCGATCGTCCGATGGCCACGGACACGACGCACACGGGACCTCGCGCCATGATGATCGCATCCGTCAGCTCTCGATCGAGACAGGCGAGGTGATCGAAGCGCACCGGCTGATCGGCTGGATCGAACGGCTTCTCGCAACCGAAGGTGACAGGGTGCTGCGCTTGAAGGGGGTGCTCGATCTCAAGGGAAGCGACGTGCCGGTCGTCGTCCACGGCGTGCAGCACGTCTTCCACCCGCTCGCACGCTTGGCGCGCTGGCCAGGCGGCGAGCGCCGCTCGCGCCTCGTCATCATCGCGAAGGATCTGGCCCTCGATTCCGTCGAAGAAAGTTTTCGGCGCTCGGTTCTGGCACGACCCTAGCGGAAGTGGGACCCCCCGACGATCACGTCTCGCGCCTGCCGCCATTGGTTCGTCCCTGGCGTTCCTTTGCATCCCTGCGCATTTCGCTTCGCTCCACCGAGTCGCGCGGGTAAAAAGGAGCGGCAAGAATTGCAGGGTTGCCTCGAAGCGGGGGAGTGTCATGGCAGCGATACGCGAAATAGCGAAGGGCTTGCGGTTTCCCGAAGGGCCCGTGGCCATGCCGGACGGCACCTTCCTCGTGGTCGAAATCGAACGCCAGACCTTGAGCCGCATCGAGGCCAACGGAACGGTCCATGTGGTCGCCTCGCCGGGCGGCGGGCCCAACGGCGCCGCGATCGGGCCGGACGGCAAGTGCTACCTCTGCAACAACGGGGGTTTCGAGTGGCACCGGGGGCCGGACGGCATCCGGCCGATTCTCCAGGCCAAGGACTATTCGGGCGGCCGGATCGAGCGCATCGACCTCAAGACCGGCGCGGTCGAAGTCCTCTACACGGGCGATGGGCAGAACAAGCTCCGCGGCCCTAACGACATCGTATTCGACAATCAGGGCGGTTTCTGGTTCACCGACCTCGGCAAGGCGCGCACGCGCGAGCTCGACCGCGGCGGCATCTGGTACGGCAAGGCCGACGGCTCCTTCATCAAGGAAGTCATTCACCCCGTGCTCACGCCCAACGGCATTGGCCTCTCGCCGGACGGCTCGCGAGTCTACGCCGCCGAGACCCAGACAGGCCGGCTCTGGGGGTGGGACATCGTGGGTCCGGGCGAGGTGAAGAAGGCGCCCTTCCCGTCGCCCCATGGCGGCACGTTGATCGCGGGCGTCGGCGGATTCCAGATGTTCGACTCCCTGGCCGTCGATTCGGCGGGCAACATCTGCGTGGCTACGCTCATGAACGGCGGCATCACGGTCATCTCGCCCGATGGCAAGAAGGTCGAGCACATCCCGATGCCGGATTACTACGCGACGAACATCTGCTTCGGCGGGCCCGACCTCAAGACGGCCTACATCACGCTCTCGATGTCGGGTCGGCTCGTGGCGATGGATTGGCCGCGGCCGGGTGCGAAGCTCAACTACTTGAACACGTGAGCCAGTCCCGCACCGTACCGCGCTCATTCATGTCCTGGTTCGAATAGGGTTGCCGATGTCCGGCGCTAGTTTGCGGCCACAGCTGCTCAATCTCCTCAAGGAGTGGAAGAGCGAGAAACGAGCAGGATTTCTCGTGCTCGGTCCGGAAGGCATTTGGGAAGCCCAGAAGAAGCCGCCCGCCCAAGGGACTCCCTACATCGAGGTCTTGGCGGACGGCGAGATTCGCCACCATCGGAACAACGGCACCGGCGCGTTCAGGGTCTTGAGCCTCTAGACGCGGTCAGCGTCCCGGCACGATGCCGGCGGGCAGGCTCTCGATGTGGGCGCAAATGTCGCGCGGGCGCGCGAGCCAGATGCGGTCTCGGTGCCGGACGATGTGCTCGAAGGCGCGCCGGAGCGCCCGGATGCGATAAGGGCGTCCCACGACGAAAGGATGGAGCGAGATCGGACAGACGAGAGGCTGCTGCGCCGACTGGGCCAGCATTTCGTCGAACTGGTCGACGATCATCTCGGCAAATTCCGCGCCCGTGTAGCGATACCAGACGATGCCGCGGGTGTCGTTCACCTCGACGGGATAGGGGATCGAGAGAATGCGGCCCTTTCGCGTCTTGAGCCAAATCGGCTGATCGTCCATCGTCCAGTCCATGAAGTAGCGATAGCCGGCCTCCTGGAGCAAATCCGCCGTCACGGCCGAGTTGGAGATCCAGGGACTCATCCAGCCGACGGGCCTCCGCCCCTCATGCCGTTCGATCGTCGCCGTCACGCGCTCGATCATGGCGCGCTCTTCGGCCTCGCGAAGGTGCCCCTGTTCCTCGGAATTCGTCTCGCCGTGGCCGAGGATCTCATCGCCGCGCTGGCGCAGCTTCTCCGCGATGTCGGGCGCCGCCTCGTAGACAGCGGTGTTCATCTGCGCCTCGATCGGAATGTCGAGCTGATCGAACATCTCGAAAAGGCGCCAGATGCCGACGCGGTTGCCGTAATCCCGCCAGGAGTAGACAGAGTGACTGTGCGCCTGGTCGGGTGGCGCGATGGCCGCGCCCTTGCCCATGCCGAAGCTGAAGGCTTCGATGTTGACCGCGACGTAGACAGCGAGGCGCTTGCCGTCGGGCCAGCTATAGTCGGGGCGCTTCGTGATGTTCGAGTAGGCGTACCGCCCGTGCGTCGGCAGCATGGTGCTCTCCTGTTTGTCGCGAACGCTTGCCAGGCTCCTGTCCCAGGATGATTGTCACGCCACGATCAGGATGGCTTGGTGAGCCGGTCGATCTCCGCCCTATCGTCGGCCGTGAGCGCGAATTCGACGGCGCGGACGTTCTGCTCGACCTGCTCGGGCTTCGTCGCGCCGGCGATGACGCTCGCAGTGCGGGGTTGGGTCGCGAGCCAGGCCATCGCAATCTCGAGCAACGTGCAGCCGCGCTTGGCGGCCAAGGAAGTGAGGGCCTCGACCTTCTGCCAGTTCGCCTCGGTCATGTAGGTCTCGGCGAACCGCGGCGTGTTGGTGAGGCGCGCCCCTTCCGGCATCGGTGCGTTCCGTTTGTATTTTCCCGAGAGGAGGCCGCAGGCCAGCGGAAAGTAGGGCAGGAGCCCGAGGCCGTGGGCCCCCATCGCCGGGATCAGCTCCCGCTCGATGCCGCGGACGAGAAGGCTGTATTCGTCCTGGCAGGAGACGAACGCAGCCGTGCCGCGCGACCGGGCCGTCCAGTGGGCGTCCGTCACCTGCCAGGCTGGCAGGTTCGAGCAGCCGATGTAGCGCACCTTGCCCTGGCGCACGAGGTCGTCGAGCGCGTCCAGGGTCTCCTCGATCGGCGTCAGGGGATCGGGCTTGTGCAACTGGTAGAGGTCGATCCAATCGGTCCTGAGGCGCTTCAAGCTGGCTTCGACCGCCGACATGATGTAGCGGCGCGAGGCGCCTTTGAGGACGCCGGCGTCATCCATCTCCCAGCCGAACTTCGTCGCGAGCACGATGTCCTTGCGCCGGTG
The DNA here is from genome assembly GCA_046349515.1 of Alphaproteobacteria bacterium. GTDB lineage: Bacteria > Pseudomonadota > Alphaproteobacteria > CADEGL01 > CADEGL01 > JBGPGW01. The sequence goes on from JAXMCE010000005.1 coordinate 75,524, forward strand.
GCCCAGGATCGCGCCCAGGCAATCCTCCGATCCGCCGCGATTGCCGTACATGTCGGCCGTGTCGAAGAGCGTGATGCCGAGGTCGAGCGCCCGGTGGACGACCTTGCGGCTGGCTTCGAGATCGATCCGTCCGCCGAAATTGTTGCAGCCGAGACCGGCGAGCGAGACGCGAAGGCCCGACGTCCCGAGATTTCTCACCTGCATCTTCACTCTCCCCTTGCCTGTGTTCTTGGACTCAACGGATGTCCGCTCCGGCCAGCCTGACGCGGTCGGCCACGCGGATTCGGCTGTTCAGCCAATTCGATCGACCGATCCCCCATAGAATCGCCCGTCTGAGCACGCGCAGCGCGTGAGGCCAGCGCGTCGTGAGGACATCGAGTCGGATGGACCAGCGCTGCGTCTGGTCCGCGATGCCCCGGAACTGCCGCTCCCACCGGGCGAGCGCAGCGGGCACGTCGGGTTCATGCTCGAGGATCCGCGCGAGCGCGTAGCCGTTCGTGATGGCAAGGCCGGCGCCCTGCGCCAAGGTCGGCGGCAGGCCGTGGGCGGCATCACCGAGGAGGGCCACGCGGCCGGCCGACCACGAACGGACGACGGCATGGGGATAGGCATGGCGCGTCACGCCGAGGGCATTGGGCATGCGCTCGAAGAATCCGGCGATCGCTGGAAACGCCTCTTGCCAGCTTGCGATATCAATGGGAATGGCCGAGCCGCGCGCATCGGCCATCGGGCAGCTGAGATAGGCGTAGGTCAGGTCGGGCGCGCAGGGGGTGATTCCGACGCGCCGCTTGCCGGACCAGTGTTCGCGGAGGGCGGGTTCCGCTTCCGCTTCGGTGCGCGCGAGGAGCACGCGCGTGGCACCGCTCCGCCGCGGCTCTGCGTGAATCGCGAGGCGAAGCCGATCCCTCACCTGGGAATGGAATCCATCGGCCCCGACGACGAGATCGGCTTGGCACGCCGTGCCGTCCGCGAGGTGGATCGTGCCGTCGGCATCGGCATGGGTCACGAGCGAGCCTGTCGCGATCTCGACACCTTCCCGGCGGGCCGCCTCAGCGAGGCCGAGGACGAGGTCGGATCGCGGCAGCACGAGCCATCGATCTGAATCCGACAGGGTTCGCCGCTGGATGAGGCTGCCGTCGCGCTCGCGCCGTTCGCTCGCGCGAAGCCGCACCGCGCGGCGCAAGATGAGATCCGCGATGCCGTAGTGCTCGAAGATGGAAAGACTGTTGTTCATGAGGAAAATGCCGGCGCCGATCTCGCGGATCTCGGGGCCTCGCTCATGCACTCTCACCCGCCAGCCGTAGCGGGCGAGCGCCCAGGCGACGGACAGGCCTGCAATGCCGCCGCCGGCGATCTCGGCTGTTCTCATGGGTGCCGCGGACCCGGACGCGCGCCGTCGTCCACCTCAGAACACCGCGATGGCAGTGCCCCGAGGCATGCCGGCGAGGTCGGTGATCGACCATCGGCGGTCGACATAGAATTGAAGAAGAAAGCCGTCGGGATCGCGCACGAACGCGCTGCGGCGGATTGGGCCATCATGCTCGCTCTCGAGCGCGATGCCATCGGCGCCGAGGCGGGCGATGGAGGCGGCCAAGTCCGCCTCGTCCGTCACGCGGAATCCGACGTGGTGAAGGCCTGACGCCTCGCGCGCTTCCGCCTTGTAGAGGGCGAGGCTCGGCTCACCGAGGGATCCGCCGAGAAGCATCCAATCGCCGCCGTCGTGGAGGGGGCTGAGGCCCACGACCGTCCGGTAGTGCTCGACCATCGCTCGCCAATCGCGCGCGACGAAGGCGGCGTGCGCCGTCTTCACGGCATGGAAGACAGCCTTCTCCACGCGCTCGATCGGCGGTGCCGCATGGTAGTGGCGCTCGGTCGATGGCTCCGTCACGCCGGGCGCCCAAGGGGGCTTGGCCTTGGTGACGACGCCTTTCCGGCGGTTGCGCCAATCCGTCACCACGTCGGCGTAGAGCTCGTACAGATTACCGTCCGGGTCGCGGCCATAGACCGCGTGGGCGATGTCGTGATCCTGCATGTCGGCGAAGGTGATGCCGGCGCGCGTCGCGCGCTCGTAGTCACGGACGAGCTCGACTTCGGTCTCGAGCTCGAAGGCGACGTGGAAGAGCCCCACGCCGCGCCCTTTGGCGTAGGCCGCGCGGATGTCGGTGACGGCGATGTCGTGGTGCGTGTTGCCGTTCGAGAGGAAGGCGGCCGGCACGAGAGGCTGGCGATAGACCTCGTTGAGGCCGACGACCCGCGTATAGAAGTCGAGGGAGCGGAGATAGTCGCTCACGAACAGATTGGCGTGGGTAAGGCGCCGCGGATGGAAGTGGCCCTCGTCCGCCGCGCGTGTTGCCGCGGCCGCTTGTGTGGCTGTGCTCATGGCGACTCTCTTGCCTCTCCCGTGACGCGAGCGGGCGTCGCCGACCACGCGGCCGCTTGGTCGAGCGTGTTGGCGATGTCGGCGACGGTGGTGCGCTGCATCACCCGCCGATGCGCCGGGTCGTACGGTCGTCCCCGGTGCATGGTGCATCGGTTGTCCCACATCACGAGATCGTCGACCCGCCACTCGTGGCGGAAGACGAATTGCGGCTGGGTCGCGAAGGCAATGAGCTCTTCGATGAGCGCGCGTCCCTTCTCGACCGGCCAGCCGATGACGTGGGACGCGTGCGAGGCAAGGTAGAGCGACATGCGGCCAGAGCCCGGATGGCGGCGGACCATGGTCTGCCGAACCGGCGGAAGTTTTTCGTGCAGTGTCGGGTCGAATTCGGTGAACCCGATCTGGCTGCGCGATCGGAAGATGCTGTGCTCGACGACAAGGTCAGTGATGAGGCGCTTCCGCTCCTCGGGCAGCGCGTCATAGGCGGCGCGCATGTCGGTGAATTCCGTCTCGCCGCCCGCGGGCGGCACCTCTTGCGCCATCAGCAGCGAGAGCTTCGCGGGCACGTGCTTGAACGAGCTGTCGGTGTGCCAGAGCTGGTTGCCGAGGTCATATTCGCGGCGCCGATCGCCCGGCGGCAGGACGCGGCCGTCCGGACCGATGTTGGAGATGTCGATCAATTGTGGATCGGGCAGGCGCGGCTTCACGCCCGCGACATAGTTGGGGCTGATTTCGAGCGGGCCGAAATTGCGGCTGAAGGACAGCTGCTGCGCGTCGGTCAGCCGCTGGTTGCGGAAGACGAGCACCGCATGCCGATTGATGGCGTGCTCGATCTCTTCGACCTGTGCTTGCGACACGGGCGCCGCAAGATCGATCCCGGAAATCTCGGCACCGACGTGGGGATGCAGCGGCGTGATGCGGAGCGGCATGGGTCCGTCCTCCCGGACTCCGGAGGGAGAAGAGTAGAACCGCCGATGGCAGACGGTCAAATGGTGCGGCGCGCCAGACGGCCGCGCGACACATATGGACCTGCCCATGCCGTCGCCGTAAACAGGGGCTCGATTCTCCTGGGGTGGCTCCGAGCCGCCCAGGCCGCGACGAGGGAAGGGCATGCCGTGAGCGATAGGACCGTACTCGTCTACTTTCCCTTGGCGGACGAGCTGACCCAAGTGCGGACCCTTCTTGACGGAAAATCTCCGGGCATCCGCTTCGCTTACGCGGCCGCGCCCGAAGAGGCCGAGCCTTACCTTGCGGATGCCGAGATTTTCTACGGCTGGGGCTTTCCCGCGGAGATGCTCACGCGCATGCCCAAGCTTCGCTGGGTCGCAAAGATGGGTGCGGGCATCGACGACATCGCGCCGGGCTGGCCCTTTGACGCCTCGGTCATCCTGACGCGCACCGACGGGCGCGCGCTCGCGCAGCCCATGGCCGAGTTCGTGCTGGCCGCGTTGTTCGGCCAGTCCCAGCGCCTGGCCCATGCCGCGGCGCTCCAGGCTGCCAGGCGCTGGGAGTACTACATGGTCGGCAGTCTCCACAACAAGACCGTGGGCGTCGCTGGCATCGGCGACATCGGCGCCTACATCGCCGAGCGGATTCGCCCATTTGCGCGCCGCGTCATCGGCTGGCGCCGCCATCCGTCCCCCTCGGCCGCCGTCGACGAGGTCTTCGCCGGGCGAGAACAGCTCCACGCCTTCGCCGCGGCGTGCGATGCGCTGGTGCTCGTGCTGCCCATGACGAAGGACACGGCGAATCTTTTTGATGCGAGAATCTTCGCCGCGATGAAGCGGGGTGCTTATCTTGTCAATGTGGGCCGCGGCGGCGTCGTCGATGAGGAGGCGCTTCTCGAAGCGCTTCGCTCCGGTCGCCTGGCTGGTGCCATGCTCGACGTCTTCGCGACCGAGCCCCTGCCGGCCGACCATCCGCTGTGGACGACGGAGCATGTCATCGTCACGCCTCATGTCTCGGGGCCGCTCATCCCGGAACTGGTCGTGCCGTATTTCCTCGACAACCTAGCGGCCTATTGCGCCGGACGGCCGCTCAAGCGCGTCGTCGATCCCAAGCAGGGTTATTGATCGCTCGCACGCGTGTCAGCGCGCGTCCGCGCCGGGATCGTCCGGCGACAGGGGCTTCGCGCCCCGGATCATGTCGGCCATTTTCTCGCCGATCATCATGGCTGACGCGTTGAGGTTGCCCGTGATGACATCCGGGTAGATCGACACGTCGACCACGCGGAGGCCGGTCGTGCCGTGAACGCGGCCCGCCCGGTCGACGACGCTCGCCGGATCCGAGTCCGGACCCATGCGGCAGGTCGAGCAGCCGTGGAAGTCGGTGACGGCCTCGGCGCGCGCGAAGGCATCGATCTCGGAATCGGTCTCGGCTCCAGCCCCGCCACTGATCTCCGGCCCTTTGAAGGAATCGAAGGCGCGGGATGCGAAAACGGCACGAAGCACGCGCACACCGTCGCGGAGCTCCCGCCGGTCGCGCTCGGTCGCGAGATAGTTGAAAAGGATCCGCGGTCGTTGGCGCGGATCCGCGGAGGCCAGCGTGACAGCACCCCGGCTTTCCGGCCGCTGCACCGTGACCTTCGATTGGAAGCCGTGGATGCGCGTTTCCCTCACCGTGTGATAGGTGCCGCCGAAGGGCGCGAACTGGAACTGGATGTTGGCGTAATTGGCGGTGCCGGCGCGGAGGAAGGCGCCCGTCTCGAAATGGTTGGAGGCGCCGATTCCCGTCTTGGTCAGAATCCACTGCGTGCCGAGAGCGGCGCGGGCCAGAGGCGACGTCCAGCGGGCCAGCGTGATCGGCTTGGTGCAGGCATAGCGGACGTACACGCCGATATGATCCTGGAGGTTCTGGCCGACCCCGGGCCGGTCGACGAGGACAGGAATCCCGTGCGTCCGCAGCGCGCGCGCGTCGCCAATGCCCGACAACATGAGAAGATGGGGCGAGCCGATGACTCCGGCGGAAAGGATGACCTCCCGGCGCGCGCGAAGCGACTGCTTCCGTCCGCCCGCATCGGCGCTGACGCCGACGGCGCGCGTTCCATCGAAGTCGATCTTGAGCACCTGCGTGTTCGGACGGACCGTGAGGTTGGTGCGCGAGCGGATGGGATGGATGTAAGCCCGCGCCGAGCTTTGCCGTCGGCCGCCGAAAATCGTCCAGTCGATGCGGAAGAAGCCTTCCTGCTGGGCGCCATTGACGTCGTCCGTGATGCCGTAGCCCGATTCGTCACCGGCGCGGAGAAACGCCTCGTGAAGCGGATGGGTGCCCGGCGCCGTGGTCACGCGAAGCGGCCCTGCCCCGCCACGATAGGCGCTGCCGGCCTTGTCGCTCGTCTCGCTTCGCTTGAAGTAGGGAAGGCAATGCCGGTACGACCACTCGCTGAATCCGGTCGAGGCGGCCCAGCCGTCGAAGTCGAGTTTGTTGCCGCGGATGAACACCATGCCGTTGATCGAAGAGCTGCCGCCGACGACGCGCCCGCGGTGAAAGATGTCGGTGCGGCGGTTGAGGTGGGGCTCCGGCTCGGTCGGGAACTGCCAATTGACTCGCGGGTTGTCCTTGATGACGGCCATGCCGACGGGCATGTCGATCATCATGGATCGATCCCACGGACCCGCCTCGAGGAGCAGAACCGAGACGTTCGGATCCTCGCTCAACCGGTTGGCGACGGCGCAGCCCGAAGATCCGGCCCCGACCACGATGTAATCGAATTCGTCCGTTTTCATTTCTGCCCCTCGGCCGTCAGCCTGCCTCGCCCGCATCCCATTGCGGCGCGCGAATCCTTAACACGCGGGCTTGGGCGAGTCTCGGGCCGGCAGGGAGCTGCGTCCGCACCCTCAGTCGTCGGCGACGAGGATGGTGGCATCTGAAGGCCAGGCTAGCGTGATCGACGTGCCGACCTCTCGGAGCGGCCCGATTCCGAATGACGGTACTAGCGCGGCGATCGGGCCCACCGGCGTGTCGACGGCGTAGTAGTGCTGCATGCCCCGGAAGGCGGCGGAGGCGACGGTTCCTGTGATCCTGTTGGCGTGCTCGCCCGTTTGAGCCCCATTGGCGAGCGTCACCCGTTCCGGCCGAAGGGCGAGAAGGACCGTTTGTCCGGGCGCGACGGTTTGGGTAGCAGCGCTGGCACGGATGGGGACGCCCCGCACCGCGACCGTGAGTACGCTGTCCTCGCAACGCTCGGCTTTACCTTCGAGGAAGGTCGCGCGGCCCAGGAACTCGGCGACGAAGCGCGTCGCCGGCCGATCGTAGAGTTCGCTCGGCCGGCCGACCTGTACCATGCGTCCGTCGCGGAGGATCACGATGCGGTCCGACATCGTCATCGCTTCTTCCTGGTCGTGCGTCACGTTGACGAACGTCGTGCCGAGGCGTGCGTGGAGCTGCTTCAACTCGATCTCGAGCTCGGCGCGGAGTTTCTTGTCGAGCGCCGAAAGGGGCTCGTCGAGCAACACGACGGCCGGTTCGAAGACGAGGGCGCGAGCGAGCGCCACGCGCTGTTGCTGGCCGCCCGATAGCTGCCGCGGCAGCCGGTCGGCAAAGGCGCCGAGCTGCACGAGGTCGAGGGCGCGCTCGACCCGCTCGGCGATCGCTGCGCGCGGGAGCCCCCGGACGGAGAGCGGATAGCCGATATTGGCGCGCACGGACATGTGGGGAAACAGGGCGTAGCCTTGGAACACGACTCCGAAGTTGCGCTTCTCGGGCGGCAGATCGTTGATCCGGGCGCCGTCGAGAAGAATGTCGCCGGAATCGGGCCTGACGAACCCGGCGATCGCCATGAGGATCGAGGTCTTGCCGGAGCCCGAAGGGCCGAGAAGACTCAGGAACTCGCCCGGCGCCACATCGAGGGTCACGTCGTCGATGGCCGCGAGGTTGCCGTAACGCTTGGTGAGGCCGCGAAGGGCCAGCGCATGCTGTGGGTGGGAGACAGGCGCCTCGGTCACGATCAACCGGTCCGAGGTGCGCGCGCGCGCCGCGCCTGCTGGATGATGACGGCAATGACGAGCACGGAGGTCGCCGCGATGAGGCTCGTCGCGACGGCGGCCACCGTCGGGTCGATGCTTTCCCGGATGCCGTCCCACATGCGCCGGGGCAGCGTGTAGACGGCACGGCTCGAGACGAACAGCGTGACCACGATCTCGTCCCAGGACACGATGAAGGCGAACACGGCGCTCGTGAGGATGCCCACGCGGATGTTGGGCAGGATGACACGCAACGTCGTCGTGCGAGGCGAGGCGCCCAGGCTGCGTGACGCCTGCTCCAGCCGCGGATCGATGAGGCTCAACGCCGTCGTGATCGTGATGACCACGAACGGCGTCGCGAGGATCGTGTGGGCCAGGATGACGCCGAACCAGGTGTCGTAGAGGTTCAAGACGACCCAGGCGCGGTAGAGGGCGAGCCCCGAGACGATCGGCGGCAGGATCATCGGCGTGAGGACGATCGCACCCACCATGATCGAGAAGCGCCCGACCGCTCGCCACAGCCCGATGGCGCAGGCGGTGCCGATGACGACGGCAAGAATTGTCGCGGCCAGCGCGATCACCGCGCTTTCGCGCATGCTGGTCATCCAGTTGCTGTTGTAGAGCATGGCCTCGAAATGCCGGAGAGAGAGCGTCTCTTCCGGCAGGCGGACCCAGCGCGTGTCGTTGAGCGAGACAGGGATGGTGATGAGCCCGGGCAGGAGAAGGAACAGGCCGACGAGCCAGGCGGCGGCCAGCACGAAAAGGCGCGCGCGGGAGCCGAGGCTCATGCCGCGCCTCCCAGCATCCGCCGCACGTTCACGGCGCGGCTGATGAGCCAGATGAGCGAGAGCGTCGCGGCCAAGAGCACGATCGAAAGCGCGCCGGCGAGGCCCCAGCGCGCGCTCTGGAGCACCATGAGGCTCGCGTATTCGGACAGCATGACGATCCGCCCGCCGCCGAGGATCGCGGGCGTCACGAAGAAGCCGAGACCGAAGACGAAAACGAGGAGGCCCGCGCCAAATACGGCAGGGAGGGTGAGGGGCAGGAATACGTCCCGGAAGGTGCGGAATGGCGAGGCCCCTGCGCTCCGCGCGGCCATCAAGAGGCTCTGGTCCATTCCGCGCATGGCGCCGTAAAGCGGAAACACCGCATAGGGGATCATGTAGTGCACCATGCCGATGACGACGCCGAGCTCGTTGCGCACGAGGGCGAGCGGCTCGTCGATGATGCCCCAGCCCTGAAGCGCCTCATTGATGAGCCCGTTGTTGCGCAAGAGGATGAGCCAGGCCAACGCCCGCACCAGGACGGACAGCCAGAACGGCACGAGCACGCAGAGTGTCAACAGCAGGCGCTGGCGCTCGTCCATATGGACCATCGCGTAGGCCACGAGGTAGCCGAGCGCGAGCGAGACGAGCGAGGTGATCGTGACGATGCGCGCCGTCGTCCAGAAGATCTTATGAACGCTCTCGGACGTCGCGATTTGGTCGTACCAGCGCAGCGTCCAGTCGCTCGGCGCCCCGAACGACATGAGTCCAAGCCAGCCGATCGGCAGAAGATAGAGAACGCCGACGAGGATCGCCGCCGGCATGACGAAGGCCAGGTAGGGATCGCTCCCGACCCGTGCCTTCGTCCAGCCCAATCCGCGTGGCGCGAGACTTGGACTAACCCGAGATGCCGTCAATCCACTTGTCTGTGGCGGCATCGTAGTTCTTCTCGTACCAGTCCTCGTTCCGCGGAAATTGCAGCTTGAGGTTTGCTTCGAAACCGGGGTCGAGCCGGTTCATGTCCTTGGGCTCCGATGCGGAGGCCTTGGGGTTGCTCGGCCCGTTGCCGAGGAGCGAGAGCAGCTTGATCTGCCGCTCGGGCGCCAAGGTCGAGGCCAGCCACTTCATGACCTCTTTGCCCGCGGGATTGCCCTTGGGCACGACCCAGGCCGCGGGAGAGAACATGCCCTGATTCCAGGTCCAGGTGACGCGGCCCTTGGTGTCGCGCTCGAGCACGCTTGCCCGCGTGTTCCAGATGTTCGCCATGATGACTTCCTTGTCGAGGAACACCTGCTGCGATTCGGCTCCCGACGACCAGAAGATCACGTCCTTCCCGAGCGTCTTCACCTTCTTGATCGCGCGGTCCATGTCGAGCGGGTAGAGCTTGTTGACCGGCACGCCGTCGCCGAGGAGACATGCCTCGACTGCGCCCATCATGTATTTCCACAGGGCGCGCTTGCCGGGGTACTTCTTCGTGTCGAAGAAATCGGCATAGGTCGGCGGCTTGTTGGGGAACTTGGTCTTGTCGTAGGCAAGAACGAAACTATAGGAGTAGCTGCCCATCGCGTACTTCCAGTCCCAGCCTGGGCGCAGCATGGATTTGTTGACGACCGAGTAGTCGATCGGCTCGAGCACGTTGGGGCCGAGCTGCGCGCCGACGAAACCATCCGCATCGCACGCATCCCACGTGACCTTGCCGGATTCGACCATGGCCTTGATCTTGCCGGGAAGCGGGCTCGCGCCGTCGAAGGTGACCTTGACACCCGTATCCTTTGTGTAGGGTTCGCCCCAGGCCTCGCCCATGAACTTGACGGCATCGCCGCCGAAGTTCGCGGCCACGATCTCCTTGGCCTGCGCCGTCGCCTCCCGGCCCGTCAACGGGCCGAGGCCGAGGGCCGCCGGCGCCACGCCCGCCCACAGGGCCAGCTTCAAAAAGTCGCGCCGTTCGATACGACCGGCCGCCAACTCTCTTCGGGCAATCTCCACAAGGTCAGCTTTGACAGCATGCAACGCCATGGCCGAGTCTCCCCTTGTTGCTTCGACGACTGACTGCTTTGGCGTCCAGCACGGCGCGCAGCCGTACTGGCCCTCGCATCTCGCGAGGGAATCTAGACACGCGTTCGGCGACAGTGCCAGCGCAATCTTGGGCGCTCGGTCGCGGGAGACAGCGTCACTGTGCCGTGGTGCCCGTGGAGGTCGCTTCGCGGCGCCGGCATTTGACCAATCCCGACAACGATGTACTGTCTTGGCGATCTGAAAGCGGGCACGCCGGGATGGTCTTGGCCCGCCCTTCGCGCGAGAGGCCATGGACTCGGTCGATGTGATTGTTGTCGGCGGCGGCAATGCCGCCTTCTCCGCCGCCGTGGCCGCACGCGAGGCGGGTGCATCGGTGCTTCTCCTCGAGCGCGCGCCCGAAGCCGAATCGGGCGGCAACACGCGCTTCACCGCCGGGGCCATGCGCTGCGTCTACGACGGGGTCGATGACCTCAAGCGCCTCATGCCGGATCTCACCGAAGACGAGATCGCGCGGACCGATTTTGGCAGCTACACCGAATCGCAGTTCTTCGACGACATGGGACGCGTGACCGACTATCGCACCGATCCCGAACTCTCGGACCTCCTCGTGCGGAGGAGTCGCGAGACGATGCTCTGGATGCGAGAGAAGGGCATCCGGTTCGCGCCCATCTGGGGACGGCAGGCCTTCCTCGTCGACGGCAAATTCAAGTTCTGGGGCGGCTTGACCGTCGAAGCTTATGGCGGCGGCCCGGGCCTCGTCGAAGCGTGGTCGAAGGTCGCGGCCCGGCTCGGCATCACTGTCCTTCACGACTGCCGCGCGACCACGCTCGTTGCGGGCGACGCCGGCGTTAGGGGAGTCCGCGCGAAGCATGCGGGAAAGGCGCGCGACTTCACCGCCCGTGCAGTCGTCCTCGCGGCCGGCGGGTTCCAGGCCAATGCAGAGTGGCGCGCGCGCTACCTCGGACCCGGCTGGGACCTCGCCAAGGTGCGCGGCACGCGATTCAACACGGGCGACGGCTTGCGCATGGCGCTCGAGATCGGTGCGATGCCCTATGGCAACTGGTCGGGCTGCCATGCCGTGGGCTGGGACCGCAACGCGCCCGAGTTCGGCGACTTGGCCGTGGGCGATGCCTTCCAGAAGCACAGCTATCCGTTCGGCATCATGCTCAACGCGCGCGGCGAGCGTTTCGTCGACGAGGGTGCGGATTTCCGCAACTACACTTACGCCAAGTACGGTGGCGTCATTCTCTCGCAGCCGGGCCAGTTCGCCTGGCAGGTTTTCGATGCCAAGACGAAGCATCTCCTCCGCGACGAGTATCGCATCAAGCGGATCACGAAGGCGCAGGCCGAGACCCTCGAGGCCCTCGTGGCCAAGCTCGATGATGTGAACGCGCCGCGTGCGCTCGAGACCATTCGCGCCTTCAATGCCGCCATCCGCACCGAGGTGCCCTTCAACCCAAACGTCAAGGATGGCCGGTCGACGCAAGGCCTCGCCATCCCGAAGTCGAATTGGGCCCAGGCCATCGATCAACCGCCCTTCGAGGCCTACGCCGTCACCTGCGGCGTCACCTTCACCTTCGGCGGCGTGCGCATCACGCCCGAGGGCGAAGTGCTCGACGTCGACTTGCGTCCGATCTCGGGGCTCTACGCGGCGGGCGAGATGGTCGGCGGCCTCTTCTACCAGAACTATCCGGGCGGGACGGGTCTCATGGCGGGCGCGGTGTTCGGCCGGATCGCGGGCGCGTCGGCGGGACGGGCGGCCCGTGGCGCCTAGCGCCCGAGAGAGCGCCGTCGCGATCAGCCGGGAAACAGGAATCCAAGCGTCTCGATGAGCAGGTGATTCGCCAAGAGCGCCGTGATGTTGGTCGGGTCGAACAGCGGATTGACCTCGACGAGGTCGAGCCCGACGATGGTGTTGTTCTCGCAGACCATCTCGAGGAGCCGCCGCGCCTGCTCGTAGGTGAGGCCGCCCACCTCGGGCGTGCCCGTGCCGGGCGCGATGCTCGCGTCCATGGCGTCGATGTCGAAGGTGACGTAGACGTTCTTGCCCGATGGCAGCGCGCTTCGGTAGTGCTCGACGCCGTGCTTGTGGACGTCCCAGGCGCAGATAAGCGTGTTGCCGTGCGCTTTATGGTCCGCAAGGTCGCCTTGCTGCTGGCGGAGCGAGCGCACGCCGATGCACACGGCCTTCTCGACATGATCGAGCTCGCAGACGCGGCGGAGCACGTTGCCGTGCCCGAAGCGCACGCCGCCGCTGTCGTCCCGGTAGTCGGCGTGCGCGTCGAGCTGAAAGACGGTGATGGGCCCACGGTCCTTGTAGGCGCGCAGGACCGGAAGCGTGATCGCGTGATCGCCGCCGAGCACGACCGGCCGCGCGCCGCGCGCGAGAATGTGCTCGACCGCCCGGGTGATGCGCTCGAAATTCTCCTCCCAGAGGAGGGGCACGATGTCGACGTCGCCGCAATCGACGATCCGGCAGCCGCCCCGCCGCGTGCCGCTCCTTATGTCCCAGTATCCGGGCGTATCGGTCGAGAGAATCGAGAAGCGGGTCGACCAGTCCCGAATCGCTTTGGGACCGAATCGCGTGCCGGACCGGTAGCTCGTGCCAAGGTCGAAGGGAACGCCAAGCGCCGCGATGTCGGCGCGCCAATCGCCGTCGGGCTGGACGACCGGCGCCTTGACGAAACTCGGAACGCCGAAGATCGACATGCCTTGCTTCTGGAAATCCATCGAGATTCTCCGTGCGCGCGAGGGTTCGGCGCCTGATCCGCGCTTGCCGCCCGTCGGATGGGACATATACGCTATATTGCGGCGTGCGCTTGCGGCAAGGCGGCGCGGCACGACCGTCGGGACCCCGATGCCCATCACGCTCGAGGAATTCACCACTCTATTCGATTTCGACATGCTGTTCGCGCCGACGGGCAAGGCGCGCGACGTACCCACGCCCGAGGCGCTCGGTCCGGATGCGGGCCATGGAAAGCAGGATGCGATGCATCGTCAGGAGGCACGTGGTGGCAGGTGAACGGCACGCGATCGCGATCATCGGGGGGACGGGTGCGCTCGGGGCCGCGTTGGCCAAGCGCTGGGCCAAGCTGGGCTATCCCGTCATCATCGGATCGCGCGACGCGGAGCGGGCGCGCACATCGGCGGCCGCATTGTCCGAGGAGGCAGGGCGGGCGATCCGCGCTGCGACGAATCGCGCGGCGGCGGAGGCGGGGGATATCGTCATCATCACGGTTCCCTATGCCTCGCACGACGCCATCTGTGCGGATATCGGACCGGCCGTCGCGGGCAAGATCGTCGTCGACACGACCGTCCCGCTGGTGCCACCCAAGGTGATGCGCGTGCAACTTCCGGCAGAGGGCTCGGCCGCCCTGGCCGCGCAGCGCATCCTTGGGGACAGGGCCTCGGTCGTCTCGGCGCTTCATACCGTCGCTGCCCACCGGCTGGCCGCGGGCGATTCCATCGATGGCGACGTTCTCGTATTCGGCGACAAGCGCGACGCGCGGGCCCAAGTGATCGCGCTCATCGAGGCGCTCGGCCTCCGTGCGCTCCATGGCGGCCCCTTGGCCAATTCCGCCGCTGCCGAGGCGCTGACCTCGGTTCTCATCTTCATCAACCGGACCTATGCGGTCGACGGAGCCGGCCTTCGCATCACGGGAGACTTGAAGGCGCCCAAGGAGCCTTGAGTAGTGCCCGCCGCGACATCGTTCACAGCCATTTCCGGGATCGGCGAGGTCGAAGCCGGCGCCGACCTGGCCGACATGATTGGGGCGGCACTCGATGCTTCCGCGCTCCGCCTAGCCCCCCAGGATGTTCTCGTCGTCGCGCAGAAGATCGTGTCGAAGGCCGAAGGCCGCGCGGTCGAGCTCGGAACCGTCAAGCCTTCGGCGAGCGCGCGGGATCTCGCGGCCTCGACGGGTAAGGACCCGCGCCTCGTCGAACTTATCCTCTCCGAATCGGACGAGGTTCTCCGCCATAAGCCGGGCGTCATCGTCGTCGCCCATCGGCTCGGCTTCGTCATGGCCAACGCGGGCATCGATCGCTCGAACGTCAAGGGAGCGGGCGAGACGGTGCTCCTTCTCCCCAAAGACCCCGATGCGTCGGCCGAGGCGCTGCGCCGGCGATTTTTTGATCGCACAAGGACCCCAATCGGCGTCATCATCAGCGACAGTTTCGGCCGTGCTTGGCGGAACGGTGTCGTGAACGTCGCGCTGGGTGTTGCGGGACTGCCGGCGCTCATCGACCGGCGCGGCGAGCATGACCGGTACGGGCGGCGCCTCGAAGTGACGCAGGTGGCCTTTGCGGACGCGATCGCCGCCGGCGCGGGTCTCGTCATGGGCGAGGCGGGGGAAGGAACGCCCGCCGTTCTAGTGCGGGGCCTCGCCTGGGACAGGGCGCCGACCGCCGGTGACGTTTTGATTCGACCGAAGGCAGAGGACATGTTCCGGTGACACAAGGCTCGGTCGTGGTGATTTCGGGCGGGGTGGGTGGAGCCAAGCTCGTGCTCGGTCTCTCGCGCCACCTGCGAGGCGACGCGCTCACGGTGATCGCGAATTCAGGCGACGATTTCGAGCATTTCGGCCTCACGATCTCGCCGGACTTGGACACGACGCTCTATACCCTCGCGGATCTCGTCCATCCGGAGCAGGGCTGGGGTCGCCGAGGCGAGACGTGGACCTTCATGAACGTCGTTGAGACCTTGGGCGGCGAGACGTGGTTTCGCCTGGGCGACGGCGATCTCGCGCTGCATGTCGAGCGGACGCGGCGGCTGGCCGCGGGCGAGCCACTGAGCGCGATCATGGCCGATGTCGCCCGCCGCTTTGGCGTCACGGCGCAAGTCCTTCCGATGTCGGACCAGCGCGTGCGCACGGTCGTCGAGACCGATGAGGGTCCTCTCGGCTTTCAGCACTACTTCGTCCGCCGCCAAAGCGCGCCGTGTATCCGCGCTGTCCGGTTCGATGGCGCCGAGACGGCGAAGCCTGCGCCGGGTGCCTTGGAACGCCTCTCCGCGCGAGGGACGGATGCGATCATCATCGCGCCTTCCAATCCCTATCTCAGCATCGATCCTATCCTCTCCGTGCCTGGCTATCGCGCCGCGCTTCGCACGGCCGAGGCGCCGGTCATCGCTGTCTCGCCCATCGTCGCGGGAAAGGCGATCAAGGGACCGACTGCGAAGATCATGGCGGAGCTCGGCCTGCCCGTCTCGCCCTTGGCCATCGCGCGCCACTACGAAGGGCTCATCGACGGCTTCGTGCTCGATGCGCGGGATGCGGCGCTCGCGCCCCAGTTCGACCTGCCGCTGGCCGTGATCGACACGGTGATGACGACGCTCGAGGACAAGCGTCGGGTGGCGAAGGAGACGCTCGATTTCGCCGCCACGCTGCCACGGCGTGCCCGCGCGGGAGCGGCGGCGTCGTGAGCATCTGGGCGCTCGTTCCGCAGAAGGCGCTTGCGGACGTGAAGCGCCGCCTCTCTCCGCTCCTCTCGGACGAAGCGCGATGCACGCTCGCCCGGCTGATGCTCGCCGACGTCCTGGCCACGTTGCGCTCGGTCAAAGGGCTTTCGGGCATCGCCGTCGTGACGCCCGACCGGTCGCTTGTTCCGGACGACATGCTGGCGATCGACGACCCGGGCGCTGGGCTCAATGCCGCGCTCGGCCACGGGGCGGAAGTGCTTGAGCAAAGGGGCGCTCGCGTGGCGCTCATCGTCCCGAGCGACGTGCCACTCGCGACGGCCGCTGAAATCGAATCAATTCTCGAGGCGGGATGGCGCACGCCGATCGTCATTGTCCCCGACAGGCATCACCACGGCACCAATGCGATTTTCCTCCCGCTGCCAGCGCCCATGCCATTCAGGTTCGGTGCCGACAGCTGCGCCGAGCACATCGCTTCGGCACGCATGGCCGGACTTGCAACGGCCGCGCTGCCGCTGCCGGGGCTCGGTTTCGACATCGACGAGCCGAATGACGTTTCCGATCTCGCACGCCGCGCACCGGGCCGCTATGCCTCGCTGCTGCCGCGGCTCCAGGTGGCCTCGTGACGGATGCGCGCTCAATCATCGAGCATGCAAGAGAGGGCAAGCGACCCACCGCGACCGAGGCTCTCGCCCTCGCCGGATACGCCGATCTTCCCCATCTCATGGCTGTCGCCGAGTCTCTCACTCTCGACGGGCACGGCGGCAGAGTCGGCTATTCGCGAAAGGTGTTCATTCCTCTGACGCGGCTTTGCCGCGATGTCTGCCACTACTGTACGTTCGCGACTCCGCCGCGGCGAGGAGAGCGTGCCTATCTCTCGCCCGAGGAGGTGCTGGCCATCGCCCGGGCCGGCGTCGCGGCTGGCTGCAAGGAAGCGCTGTTCACGCTCGGCGACAGGCCAGAGCACCGCTACCGCGCGGCGCGCGACGCGCTCGCCGCGCTCGGCCATGGGAACACGCTTGCTTACCTCGAAGCCTCGGCGCGTTTGGTGCGGGAGGAAACCGGGCTCCTGCCCCATCTCAACCCCGGCGTGATGGCTCGGGATGAGCTTTTGCGCCTGCGGCCTGTTTCGGTCTCCATGGGCCTCATGCTCGAGTCGTCGTCAGCGCGCCTGTGCATGAAAGGCGGCCCGCATTGGGGGTCGCCCGACAAGGTTCCGGCGCGCCGGCTCGACTCGATCGCGGCGGCCGGCGAACTCGCCGTCCCCTTCACGAGCGGCATTCTCGTCGGCATCGGCGAGACGCGCGCGGAGCGCATTGAAGCGCTTCTCTCCCTCCGCGATCTCCATGATCGCTTCGGCCACATCCAGGAGATCATCGTCCAGAATTTCCGCGCCAAGGCCGGAACGCGCATGGCGCAGGCGCCGGAGCCGAGCCTCGAAGACCATCTTTGGACGATCGCCATGGCGCGCATCGTCTTCGGCGCGGCCATGTCGGTCCAGGCGCCGCCCAATCTCCAGCGCGGCGAGCTGGCGGCGCTCATCAGGGCCGGGGTCAATGACTGGGGCGGGGTTTCGCCGGTGACGCCGGATCACGTCAATCCGGAGGCGCCCTGGCCGCATCTCGATGCGTTGGCGCGTGAGACCGAGGCGGCCGGCCGGACGCTCGTCGAGCGGCTAGCGATCGGGCCGCGCCATCTTGGCGATCCGGCGCGCTGGCTCGATTCCGGGATGCGCGCTCCCGCGATCCGGCGATCGGATGCGGCGGGCTTTGCCCGCGATGATGGATGGCATGCCGGCACAGGCGACGCGCCGCCGCCTCGCAGCGCGGCTCTCATCCACGACAAAGCCCGACGGCCGGCGCCCGCCATCGAGCGGGTGCTCGACGGCGTGCGGCGCGGCCGCGTGCCGGGTGAATCGGAGATCGTGGCCTTGTTCGCGTCGGACGGAGCGGATTTCACCGCGATCGTCCGCGCAGCCGACTGGCTGCGTACCGAGATGGCGGGGGAGGTCGTCACCTATGTCGTCAACCGCAATATCAACTACACGAATATCTGCGGCTATCGATGCGGGTTCTGCGCCTTTTCCAAGGGCCGCGGCAGTGCCTCGCCGCGTGAGCCTGGCTATGTCCTCGATCTCGATGCGATTGCCGCGCGCGCCGCGGAAGCATGGGCGCGCGGTGCGACGGAAGTGTGCCTTCAGGGCGGTATCCACCCCTCCTACACGGGACGCACCTATCTCGACATTGTCGATGCAGTGAAGTCCGCGGTGCCGGAGATCCATCTCCACGCCTTCTCGCCGCTTGAGATCACGCACGGGGCCGAGACGTTGGGCATTCCGGTCACGAGCTTTCTCGCGATGCTGAAAGCGGCCGGCCTCGACACCTTGCCTGGGACCGCGGCTGAAATCCTCGACGACGAGGTGCGGCGCGTCATCTGTCCCGACAAGCTCAGCGCGGCCAAATGGCTTCATGTCGTCGAGGAGGCACACAAGGCGGGGCTCCGGACGACGGCGACCATCATGTTCGGCCATGTCGACGAGCCACGCCACTGGGCACGGCATCTTCTCAAGCTCCGTGCACTTCAGGCCAAGACGGGCGGCCTCACCGAGTTCGTGCCGCTGCCCTTCGTGCATATGGCAGCGCCCCTCTGGCTCGAGGGACGGGCGCGGTCGGGCCCGACGTTCCGCGAGGCGATCCTCATGCATGCGGTCGGGCGCCTCGTGCTCCATCCGCTTGTGCCGAACATTCAGACCTCGTGGGTCAAGATGGGTCCGGTGGGAGCCGCGTTGGCCCTCGACGCCGGAGCCAATGATCTTGGCGGCACGCTCATGAACGAGTCGATCACACGGGCGGCCGGTGGGGCGAACGGGCAGGAGATGTCGCTTCAGGCGATGGAGGGCGTCATCGAGCGCATCGGACGGGTGCCGCGCCAGCGGACGACGACCTATGGCGAGGCGGGTGCGGGCAGGTCCGTCGCGCGCACGCTCGCCGTTGCGGCCGAGCGGTAATCCTCTTTCCTGGCTCCTTACTCTTGAGCCTCTTCGGACCGTACCGGTCGGGTCGGCCCCGCTGCGGGGTCGAACGAGCCGCCCTCGTGGCATCGCCCAAAGCGTGTTAGGTTTCCCTGGGGCCGGTCGAGCGCGGTCGTGGGGCGCCGCAGAACAAGCGATCGAGGCCCGGAACAGCTTCGTTGTCGGGGAGGTCTCACATGTCAGCCAAGAATCACGCAAAGCATTCGCGGGCGAACGCTGGACGCCGCCGGTTCCTTGCCGGCGCTGGCGGCGCCATGGCCGCCTCGGCCATCAGCGGCCCGCTCATTCTCACCGCGGGCAAGGCGCGCGCGGCCGGCAAACTCGTCTTCTCCACCTATGGCGGCAGTTATGCCGATGCCCTCAATGACGTCTACTTCAAGCCGTACACGGCCGAAACCGGCGTCGAAATCATCGTCACGGCACCAACCGATCTCGCCAAGCTGAAGGCGCAAGTCTCCACCAAATCGGTGGAAGCCGACATCATCGAATACTTGCCGACGGAGATCCTCACCGCGTCGCGCGAGAACCTCCTCGAGCCGATCGACTATGCGATCGTCCAGCCGCCGGAGCTGCTCTACCCGGATGCGAAGAGGCCCAACTCGATTTCGGTGCTGACCTATACGATCGGGATCGCCTACGACAAGGCGCGCAGCGCCGAAGGCAAATATCCGAAGACCTGGGCCGAGTTCTGGGATGTGAAGAAGTTTCCCGGCAAGCGCGGTCTGCGATCACGCCCCAACGACACGCTCGAGGCCGCGCTCCTCGCCGACGGCGTGGATCCCAAGAAGCTCTATCCTCTCGACGTCGAGCGGGCTTTCAAGAAGCTCGACGAGATCAAGCCGCACATCGCCAAGTGGATCGACACGGCGTCCCAGACGGTGAGCCTCGTCCAGCAGAAGGAGCTCGATTTCTCGAACACCTACAGCGGACGAGTCTACGCCGACAATCTCGCAGGCGGCACGCTCGGCTATCCGTCCGATCAGCTGATGATCGCCCTCAACTCCTTCTCGGTGCCCAAGGGGGCGGCCAACAAGGCCGAAGCGATGAAGCTGCTCAATTCCATGATCTCGAAGCCTGATCGCCAGGCCAAATTCTTCGAGAAGATCGCCTATGGTCCCACGACCAAGAAAGGTTATGACGCCTGCGATCCCAAGCTCCGCGCCGCCTGGCTGCCGGACATGAGCAATCCGAAACACGTCATCGTGAATTCGGATTGGTGGGGTGAGCCTGGCCGCTTCGACCAGCTGACGGCGCGTTTCAAGCAGTGGATGATCACCTGAGCACGGCCGTCCGATGAAAGAACAGGGCCGCGGGGCGTCCCGCGGCCCTTCTTTCGGCGAAGTTACTCGTAGCGCCGGAACTGGTCGTCACGCCATTTGAGCGCGGCTCCGAGACCCTGCGTCTTCCGGAGATTGCTGAATTCCAGGTATTCCGGCGTCTGCGTCGAATCCATGATCGTGCATGCCTCGACGCCATATTGCATGGCTGCGTTGAAGCCCATCGTCTCGAAGGTATGGGTGACGGCCCGCTTGTTCCACTTGAGGCACGCCATCGCGACCATGGACATGCGCTTTGCGATCTTGATCGTCTCGCGCCGGAGGTCGGCCTTGGGAAAGACGCGATTGACGAGGCCGAGGCGCTCTGCCTCCGCTGCCCCGATCGTATCGCCCGTGTAGATGAGCTCCCGGCAGCGGGGGCCGATGATCCACGGCATGGCGAGCGTCACGATGCCTGCCGAGAAGCGCGTCTCGACTACGCCGAACTTGGAGTCGTCCGAGCAATAGCGGATGTCGCACATCTGGGCGAATTCGAGGGCGCCCGCGAGGCAGTGGCCTTCGATCACGGCGATGACAGGCTTCGAGCAATCCCACACACTGCGCGTGAAGCCATAGTCGTCAAGCATGCGCGCGTGCCACTGGCTGAGGTCGCCGCGCGGAGTGTCGGCGGCCTCCTTCAAGTCGTAGCCGACGGAAAACGATTTGCCGCCGGCTCCCGTGATCATGACAACGCGGACGTTCGGGTCATCGTCGGCTGCCTTCACGGCCGCCCGGATCTCGTCCTTCATGACCTTGGTGAAGGCGTTGAGTTTCTCAGGGCGGTTGAAGGTGATGATCGCGACGCGATCATCGATCTCATAGGTGATCGCTTGGTAGGCCATCGATGGCACTCCTCTCTTTCGTCCGTCGGGATGGCGGCATCACGCGGTGGGCTCGAGCAGCACGTCGACGCCAAGGGCGCCCTTGCCGCGCTCGAGCACGATGAGAGGATTGATTTCGACTGATGCAAGTTGGCCGTGATGGGCGGCACCGAAGCGCGAGAGCGCCGCGATCGCACGCGCTGCCGCGTCGATGTCGTAGGGACCTTTGCCTCGGACGCCGGCCAAGAGGGTGCCGGCCTTGGTCTCGCCGAGCATCGCGCGCGCCTCGGCTTCATCGACGGGGCCGATGCGAAGGCTGGCCTCCTTCACGATCTCGACGAGCGTCCCGCCGAGGCCGGCGACGATGATGCTGCCGAAGCGCGGATCGTTCCGCACGCCGAGGATGAGCTCGATGCCGGCGCCGGCCATTGGTTGCACGACCACGGCGGCGGCGCTTTCGCCTTTGGCATGCCGGTCGAGGCCGGTCCTGATGGCGCTGTAGGCGGCGCGCACCGCACCCTCGTCGGTCAGCGCGAGCCGGATCAGGTCGTGCTCGGTCTTGTGGAGAAGTGAGGGCGCCGTGCCCTTGATCGCGACGGGGTAGCCGAGGCGTTTGGCCGCCGCGACGGCCTCGTCCGCGCTGCCGGCGGCGACCGTTTCGACCATGGGCACGCCTGCCGCGCGCATGAGCGCGAAACGCTCGGCCTCCGCCATGCAGCCGATCGCTGGCAGGACGCCCGAAGCCGCGGCTGGCTTGGCGCCGATGGATGCTTCGGTCGCGGGCGCACGGTAGTTCACCCAGTGGCTGAGGGCGCCGACCGACGGCCGCATGCCGCACAGATAGGGGATTCCCATCGTGTCGAGGATGGTCTTGATCGCCTGGTTGATGCCGCCGCCTGCCATGTTC
The DNA here is from genome assembly GCA_046349515.1 of Alphaproteobacteria bacterium. Lineage (GTDB taxonomy): Bacteria > Pseudomonadota > Alphaproteobacteria > CADEGL01 > CADEGL01 > JBGPGW01. Next base: position 97,133 of record JAXMCE010000005.1, read on the forward strand.
GTGAAGAAAACGATGCGCTTGTCGCCAGGAATTTCACGCTCGGCGTAGATGTTGGCGATTTCGGTCGTGAGCAACGTGTCGCCGAGGCCGCTCGAAGACGCATCGACGCCATGCGCGACGACACCGATGGCGGGGTCCGACACGAGCGCGTCCACGATGTCGACAAACCGCTCGCGGTTCCAACCAAGGCCGAAGGCGTCGAGCGGATTGCGTGGCGTGAAGTAGGACGCGAAGTGCGGACGCAAACGTTCGAGAGTCGGCGGAGACAGGTCGGGGAGATCGAGGTCGCGCTCGGCTGCGAGATCGGCGATGAGCCCGGCCTCGCCGCCGGAAAGAGTCACCGGCACGACATGCCGCTTCGGCGGCGGATTGGGATAGGCCGTGAACAAGGTGGCGGTCTCGATCATCTCATCGATGTCGGCTGCGCGGACGATGCCATATTTGCGGAAGAAGGCATCGTAGACGGCATCGTCACCGGCGAGCGCCCCGCTATGGGCCGCGACCGCGGCGCGGCCGCTTTCGCTGCGGCCGACGCGCGTCACGATGATGCGCTTATTGCGGCGCGCAGCCTCGAGCGCCGCGGCGGCGAACCGCGCTGGCTCCCTCAGCACTTCGAGAAACAGCATGACGACCTTGATGCGATCATCGCGCACGACGAAGTCGAGGTAGTCGGCGACGCCGCACACGGCCTCGTTCCCGGCCGTGATCACGTAGCCGAGGCCCAGCTGGCGGTCGTCCTGGCAGAGCGCGATGGCGACCGATCCGCTTTGCGTGATGGCCGCGACCGGGCCTGGCCCGCCGGGCGGCAGGGCGTAGAACGTGGACGGGCTCGTGCGGTCCCAAAGGTTGATGTAGCCCGAATTGTTGGGGCCGCAGACCGCCATGCCGTGCGAGCGGGCGATGGCGACGAGGCGATCCTGACGCGCCACGCCGTCGGGGCCGCCGTCGGCGAATCCCGTGCCGTTGATGAGGGCGGCCTTGATGCCGAGCTTGCCGGCATCTTCGAGCACGCCGAGCGCGTCCTCAGCGGCGATCGCGATGAAGACCGCGTCGACGATTTCAGGCAATGCCGCGAGCGAGGGATAGCAGCGCACGCCCAGGACTTCCTGGTAGCGCGGGTTGATGGGATAGAGCCGGCCCGGGTAGCTGCCGCGCTTGAGGTTGCGCAGGATGCGCACGCTTGCCGTGTGTTCGCGCTCCGTTGCGCCGACCAAGGCGAAGGATTGCGGCCGGAGAAGTTTGTCGAGTTGCACGCTCGCCACGACCATCACTCCAGGGCGAGACCGTGCGCCCTTCCATCACCACTGTTAGCGGAAGTCACCGGATGCATCAAGAAAACCGAAGGTCGGGCCACGGATTTTTCGATCCGATCGCGGGGTTGATGTGGGTCAAGGCATTCGGCTGACGGTGTCGAAGAATTCACATCCATCGCCCCCAAATCGGGGCACGACATCAATGGGAGCGTATGACGATGGCAAACGATGTTGGCAAAGTTCCAGTGAAAGGCGGTGAGGCGGAACGGACTGGTGGTGCGGCTCTGACGCAGCCGGGGCGCGCCATCCGCAGCCTCCGCGACGAAATCGATCGCCTGTTCGACGACTTCTCGTCGTCAGCGTGGAATTTCCCGTTCGGCAGGCGGGCGTTCAGCCTCGAGCCGTTCTGGAGCCGTCAGCCGGCGCCGAGCGCCATCATGCCGGTCGTCGACATGGTGGAGAAGGACAAGGAATTCCAGATCACGGCGGAGCTGCCCGGCCTCGACGAGAAGGACGTCGAGGTGACGCTCTCGGACGATGTCCTCACCATCAGCGGCGAGAAGCGGGAGGAGAAAGAGGAGAAGCGCAAAGGCTACTACATGTCCGAGCGCTCTTACGGGTCCTTCAGCCGCGCCTTCCGCCTGCCGGACGGAATCGACCGGGAGAAAATCGACGCGAAGTTCGAGAAGGGCGTGCTGTCGGTCGTCCTGCCGAAATCGCCCGAGGCGCAGAAGAAGGAGAAGAAGATCGCGATTAAAGGGAAATAAAACCGGGACGAAGGCGTGCGTCGCGTCTCGGCAATGGCCGGACGGGCCGCACACGGCCTCCGTCTCGATCGTCCCCATGTCCGCGAGGCGACCCGAGAGCCGGTCTCGGGTCGCTGACGGGACGTGCCGCGATGTGCTACACATCGCGCTGTCAGGCAGCGCAGCGGGCGCCAGCCCTGTCGACAGCGTGGAAGATCACCGGCAGCGATGCAATCCCATACGACGATCCATGTCGTCGATGACGACGACGCGGTCCGCGATTCGCTCGAGATCATGCTGTCGGCGCACGGTTTTGCGGTCAAGGCGTACAAGTCCGGCGAGGATTTCCTGGCGGCCTTGAATGCGCACATGGAAGGATGCGTCGTCCTTGACGTCTCCATGCCGGGGGTGAGCGGCTTCGAGGTCCAGCAGCGCCTCGAGGGGAGCGGATTGCCGGTCATCATCGTCACGGGGCACGGCGACGTGCCGAGCGCAGTCAAAGCCATGAAGGCCGGCGCCGTCGACTTCGTCGAGAAGCCGTTCGCCGACGAGGTCATTCTCGAAGCCATCGGGCGCGCGCTGGCGGAGCGCGATGCTGCCAAACGCAGCCAGCACCTCGTCTCGGAGGTGAATGCGCGCCTGGAGCGTCTCACGCCGCGCGAGCACGACGTTTTCGAGCAACTCGTCCTTGGTCATCCGAACAAGATCATCGCGCACCAGCTGTCGATCAGCCCGCGGACGGTCGAAATCCATCGCGCCCGCGTCATGGAAAAGATGGAGGCGCACAATCTGTCGGAGCTCGTGCGGATGGCTCTGGCCGCCGAAGGGGCCGGCGAGCGCGAATAGCGAACACCTCGTTCCAGGATCGGAATTCGCCATCCTTGGTAAGGGAACTCCCGTATTACCCTCGATTGGCCGATACCCTAGCCTTCCCTCGGCGCACAGACGTCCCCGCCTTTGACGTATGCCGAGTATGGATGATGATCCTCGCCGGCCGGCAGATCTATGTTGTTGACGACGATGGAGCGGTAAGGGACTCGCTCAAAATCCTCCTGACATCGCAAGGCGCCACAGTCGATGATTTCGAATCGGGCGAGACGTTCCTTGCGGCCTACGATCCATCAACCGGTGGCTGTCTCATCCTCGACGTCCATTTGGCCGGAATGAATGGCCTTGACCTTCTCGGCCGGCTGCGAGGGGCGAAGATCTCCATTCCGGTCATCCTCATCAGCGGCAATCCGGGTGCGGACATGTCGTCGCGGGCACTCCAGCTCGGCGCGGTCGACCTTCTGGATAAGCCGGTCGAGTTCTCCCAGCTCATGGAAACGATCCTCAAGGTCTTCGAGGCGTGATCCCCTCCTGTGGAGGAAGAGCCAAGGCCGCTCGAATGGGGGCTTGTCACCCTCCCACCCACGGTCTGGCCGCATACGTAGAATCCCTTAGGTATTTCCCCCGGCTATCGGAAGCGCCTCGCGCCACGTTTTATTGTCTGCGAAGGGACCGCTCGATGATTGGTAGCGATCGCGGCCCGAGCCACGGGAGGGACAGCCGATGTTGAGCCACGAACTCTCTTCGCCGCACAAGCAGACCGTCCGCCCGCGCTCGCTCGCGGTGCTCCATGGCGCGTCAGGCGCTTTCCTGTCCCGCCGGTTGATCGAACGAGGCATCCGGCCCATGACAAAGACTTTGTCGGTCGGACAAGATCTCTACCGCCAGGGCGAGCGCCACGGTCATGTCTACGTTCTCGTCGACGGATGGGCGTTCCGGCATCAGGTGCTGCCCGACGGACGCCGTCAGATTCTGGATTTCCTGCTTCCGGGGGCGGTTTTGGGCCTTTCGGACCGGGAGACGTCGACGCACGGTGCTGAGACGTTGACGCGGTGCACAGTGGCGGTGTTGCCTCGCCATGCTGTCCTCGAAATGCTGCGCGCCGATCCGCATGCGGCCCTGCAACTTTTCGAGCAAATGGTCGAGAGTGAGACGCGCGCCTTCGATCACCTGACGAGTCTCGGGCGCAGGAGCGCGCGCGAGCGTATTGCCGCGCTCATGGTCGAGTTGTGTCATCGTGTCCACGCCTTGGGCCTCGAGAAACCAACGGATACGGTCGCTTTGCCGCTGAAGCAGGCTCATATCGCCGACGCCTTGGGCCTCACGAACGAGCATGTCTGTCGCACGCTCAAGACCATGCGGAACGAGGGCATCATGTCCTTGAGCGAGGGCCAGTTGCATGTTCGCGATCTTGTGAGGTTGGCTCAAGAAGCGGGAATGGACAGCGCCGACGATGCACACGACCATGTCGCAACGCGACCGGGGGCTGCGAACGCGCGGCGCATCGAGCGGACGGACGCCGTGCCCGCCATGACCTGCGCCGCCTAGTCCGTCCTCGCGCAGGTCCCGGCGAAAGACTCAGGACTTCCCCTCGGCGGCGCGCCGGTTAAGATCGGCGCGAGAAGAGGGGGAATCATGCCGAGCACACCGCTTGCGCCCAAGGAGTCGCTGACGATCGGTTTTGCCCATGCCGCCTATCGCTTGGGTGATGAGTTCGCCCGGCGGAATACGGGCATTCGCCATTTCGAGGTTCGCACCCTAGACGACCTCAAGGCGCGGATGGGCGAGGCCGATGTATTGGTCGTCTCAGGCCTGTGGCGGAACGAGCTCTTGGAGCTTGCGCCGAAGCTTCGCTTCATCCAATCGATCAGCGCCGGAGTGGATCAGTACGCGCGCGACAAGCTCCAAGCGCGCCAGGTCCGCCTTGCGAGCGCTCAAGGCGCCAACGAACGGGCGGTCGCGGAACATGCGATCGCGCTGATCCTGGCTCTCTCGCGCCATATCGCGTGGGGGCGCGACAACCAGGCCCGGCGCCATTGGCGTCCCATGATATCGGACCTCGCCCGGCGCGAGGACGAACTCGGGGGCAAGACGTTGCTGATCGTCGGCTTGGGGCGGATCGGCCAGCGGCTCGCGCACCTGGCCAAGGCTTTCGACATGCGTGTCGTGGGGCTGCGGCGCGACCCCTCCGCCGGCGGCGGTGAAGCGGATCAGGTCCTCCCGACGAGCAAGCTCCTCTCGCTTCTGCCCGAAGCGGACGTCGTCGCGCTCACCTGTCCGCTGACGCCCGAGACCGAGAACATCATCGATGCGCGCGCGCTTGCGGCGATGAAGCCGTCAGCGCATCTCGTCAACGTGGCGCGCGGGCGCTGCGTCGATGAGGCCGCCCTCATCGCGGCCCTGCACAACGGGCAATTGGCCGCGGCCGCCCTCGATTGCGTGCGCGAAGAGCCCTTGCCGGAGTCCTCGCCGCTCTGGGCGATTGAGAACGTCCTCATCACGCCGCACACCGGCGGCGAGACGCGGCGCTACGAGTCGCGGATCGTCGACCTGCTGCTCGACAATCTCGACCGGCTCTGGCGTGGCGAGACGACGCTCAAGAACCAGATCGTCTAGACAGAAGGAATCGAGCGTCGGGTCGGCAGCGAGTCGCGCTCAGCGCCGGCGCGCCGTACCGCGTCCCGTCCTCCGCGCCGTGCGTTTCCGTGCCTTCGCGCGCCCGGAGCCGATGCGCGCGGTGACGAGGACGACAAGCCCGACGCCCTTCAGTCCGATCTCGTTGACGACTACGGTCGCCCGGTTGGGATAGGGCTTGGGGAACGCCTTGGCCCAGATCGTGGTGATGGGGTCGATGTAGCTTCGCTTGGTGACGTAGAGCATGGTCTGCGTCACGTCGGCCATGGTCCCGCCGGCCGCCTTGAGGATCGTCGCGAGGTTCGACAGCGCGAGCGTCGTCTGCTTGCGGATGTCGCCCGTCTCGGGCTTTCCGTCCCGCTTCATCGGCGCGGCCGCGGTGTAGAGCGTGCCATCGGCGACGATGCCCCACTCGAATGGGCGGCCGTGCTTCGGGATGTCGGTTTTGACTGCGCGCTTCACGTTGTCTCTCCTTGGCTCGATGGATGATGAGGGTGGATCTGGTGACCGGATGCTGGCTCGCCGGACGAGCGCGGCGCCGAGATCGTGTCGAGAGGCTCGGACAGGATCCGTCCGCGTGTCGGCCGAGCGTTGACGCATCCTAGGGTGCGCTTCACTATCCGTGAAGGATATCTGCAGGCGATTGCATCGCGATTGAGGTCGGCCGAAGGACCGGAGGGCGCACCATGGCGGGTTCCACGCGGCGCTACGATCCCATCGATGTGGCGGTGATCGGGGCCGGCATGTCCGGCCTCGTCGCGGCGCGCTCGCTCGCGCGCGCCGGGCGATCGGTTCTTGTCTTCGAAGCGCGCGACCGGGTGGGCGGACGGCTTCACAGCGTCGATCTCGCTGGCACCGCGGTCGAGCTTGGCGGATCGTGGACCGGCCCCGACCAGGATCGTCTCAAGTCGCTCGCGGCCGAATACGGCGTCCGGTACGTGAAGCCGAATTATGACGGCGCGGCGGTCTATCTGCGCGACGGGCAGCGCCTCGTCTCGGAGGCGCCGACGGGGCGGCGCGACTATCGCGGGGCGTCCTCGGTCGATGAGCTGTTGGAGGCGGTGCGGCGGATCGACGCGATGGGCCGGACGGTTCCGGCCGAAGCGCCGTGGTCCGCGCCCAAGGCGCGCGAGTGGGACAGCCAGACGTTCCTTGGCTGGGCCGGGGCGAATCTCAAGCCGGATGTCGCCGAGGCGGTCTTGATCGTCCATGACGCTTTTCTCGGGCGGCCCGAGGAGACCTCGCTTCTCCACACGCTCTACTATTCGGCGGCCAATCATGGCTTCGTGTCCCTCATGGGGCTCGACGAGAAGCCGCACGATCTCGAAGTGTTCGAGGGCGGCGCCCAGCGGATTCCGGACCGCCTTGCGGCCGAGCTCGGCGAGCGCGTCCGCCTGTCGTCTCCCGTCCGCCGCATCGAGCAGGACGCGGACGGCCTCGTCGTCGAAGGCAATCAATTCGTTGCGCACGCGCGGCGCGCCATCGTCGCGCTGCCGCCGGTCCTCGCGGGCCGCCTCGACTACGACCCGCCGATGCCCTATCTCCGCGATCACATGACTCAGCGCATGCCCATCCGCGGTCGCATCCGGTTCGTGCTCGTGTATGACGAGCCGTTCTGGCGGCGCGAAGGACTCTCCGGTTCGGCAACCTCTCCCCTGATGACTTGCTGGGACGGTGGTGTCGCGACCTCGCGGGGCGTCCTCATCATTCAGGTCAGCCTCGACGCGTCGCGCCGGCTGTGGGCCTTGCCGGCCGCGGCGCGGCGCGCGGAACTCCTGGCCGAGATGGAGCGCTGCTTCGGCCCGCGAGCCGCCCGGCCGCTCGGCGAACGCGAGGTCTACTGGCAGGAGGAGCAATACAACCGCGGTTGCGTCTCCTATGTGGGGCCGGGCGTGTGGACGGCTTATGGCGCGGGTCTCCGTCCTGCCGTCGGCCCCATCCACTGGGCGGGCGCCGAGGTCGCGACCGAGTTCCCCGGCAACATGGAAGGCGCAGTGCAGGCCGGCGAGACGGCGGCGGACGACGTGCTCCGGGCGCTCAATTGACGCGGACCGGGTGAGCCATGACGGGTCGGATCGAAACCAACGGCGTGTCGCTCGCCTACGAGCTGGTGGGGCCGGAGAGCGGCGAAGTCGTGCTGGCCATCACCGGTGTGATCGACACGCTCCTCCATTGGCATCCGGGTCTCTGCTGGCGCTTGGCCGACGCGGGCTATCGCACCTTGCGCTACGATTCGCGCGATTGCGGCCAATCGACCTGGTTCGATCACGCGCCGGCGGGCGATTCGCCCTACATGTTGAGCGACCTGGCCAAGGATGCGGTGGGACTTCTCGATGTCCTGGGGATTTCCAGGGCCCATGTCGTTGGGTTCTCCATGGGCGGCTGCGTCGGCCAAGTCATGGCCATCGAGCACCCGGCGCGGGTCTCGAGCCTCGTGCCGCTCATGTCCACCTCGCGCGCGCCGGAGCTTCCACCACGTCACCCCGATGTGGCCCGTCAAGGCATCACACGAACGGCCCCGATCAGGAGCCGCGCCGAGACCGTCGAGCGCCTCGTCGCGATGCTCGCCGTTTCGGATGGGAGCCGTTACGCGCGTACCAAGGACGAGAAGTTGAACTGGGCCGATCAGCTCATCGTCCGCGGCTACAATCCCCCGGGCGTCGAGCGCCACGTCCTGGCGCTCGGCGCAAGCCCGTCCTATCTCGATCGCCTGGGCAGCATTCGCGCGCCCACCACGGTCATCCACGCGGACGAGGACAAGTATTTCAGCCGCGCGCACGGGGAGGATCTGGCGCGCCGCATTCCGGGCGCGCGTCTCGAGATCATCGAGGGTGCCGGGCACGCGATTTCGAACGACCTCGTTCCGCGCTTGGCCGAGCTGTTGATCGGTCATCTTGCGTGGACGAAAAATCGGACGTGAAAGGGAAGCGACCATGGCACGTTACGCGCCGGCGGGGCTGACCGCCCGGGAGATCCGGACGATCCACGCCCCCATCGGAAAGGCGTTGACCTTGCCGGCGCGCGCCTACGCGTCCGAGGACTTCTTCGCGCTCGAGGTCGAGCGCATCTTCAAATGCCACTGGATGGCAATTTCTCACGAGGTCACCGTCGCGCGGCCGGGCGACGTCCGCCCGATCGAGCTGTGCGGCGTGCCGCTCGTCGTCGTTCGCGGGGACGACGGGCGCGTGCGGGTCTTCCACAACATCTGTCCCTATGACGGCTGTCCGGTGGCGCTCGAGGCGAAGACCGGCCTCGAGGAGATCGTCGGCTACTACCATGGTTGGCGCTACGACCTTCGTGGCCGCTTGGTGGCGGCGCCGTACTGGGGCGGCTCGCCCACGGACGGCCCGGCTGTTCTTGGTCGGAACGAGGGCGATCTCGCGGAGGTCCGCTCCGAAACGCGGCTGGGAGTCGTGTTCGTCAATCTGGACGGCCGGGCGCCGCCCATCGACGACCATCTGGCGCCGCTCCGTACTCTTCTCGCCGAGTACGACCTGGATGGTCTCGTCCAGGTCGAAGATGATTCGGTCCTCGCGCGCGATGGGCGGTTCGTCCAGGCCAACTGGAAGACCTATCTCGAAAACGCCGCGATCAACATTCTCCACGAATCCTTCACGCACGAATCCTATCGGCGGTCGCCGGAAGTGCCGCGCGTCAAGGACGGAAAGCCGACCTTCTTCCTCGATGTCGAAGGCCCGTTGCTGGCCTTCGGATACGATCTTGCGGACGTCGCGCGCACCTACGATTCGGGCGGCGCGACGCCGCATATCGGGCGCAGTGCGCCGCCGACCAAGGGGTATTTCATCACGCTCTATCCGAACATCGTCATACCCATCCGCTGGAACGTCATGCGCCTCAACATCGTCCTGCCCCAGGCGCCAAACCGCACGCGTCTTCTCCATTGCGGCTATTTCTCGCCGAAGGCGCCCGTGCATCCCGATTTCCCCGATTACCAGAAGCGCGTCGCATCGAGCTATCGGGAGGTCTATCGGGAAGACCAGGTCGCGATCGAAGCCGTGCAGAAAGGACGCGGCTCACCCGTCTGGCAGCAGCACTACTACGCGCCGTTTTGGGATGAGCTGCACTATCGCCTCAACCGCCTCGTCGCACGGGACGTTGCCCGCGCTGCGGCGCGGCGCAAGAAAGCGCAAGCGAAGAGACGTCGTCGTCGCTGATGCGGCGCTTCGCTAGAACCCGAGCGCGCCTCGCTGCGGGAAGAGGCCGAACATTCCGCCGGTATGGACGAAGACCGCGTTCCGCACGCCCTTGAGGCCGCCGCCCTTGAGCTCGCTGAGAAGCGCGTGAAACGCCTTGCCCGTGTAGACGGGATCGAGCACCAGGCCCTCGAGCCTGCCAAGCCGGCGGATCGTCTCGAAGACGGGCGGCTCGGCCTTGCCGTAGCCAGGGCCAATGTAGCGATCGTCGACCTCGATCGGCAGCCGGTCGACGTCGAGCGTGTGCCCATAGCGCGTCCGCCACGACCGGAGGTCGCCGCGGATCTTCTCGGCGAGCTCGCTCGCCTCCCAGCTCACGCTGTAGCCGATGATCCGCGCGCCGAGCCCGTGGAGCGCGTTGCCGAGCACGAGCCCGCCTTGCGTGCCGCCCGAGCCTGTGGCGAAGGCCACGACGTCGGGCTTGATCGAAAGGCGATCGCAATCGGCCTTCAATTCCTCCGCCGCGCCGATATAGCCCCACACGCCCACTTCGTTGCTGGCGCCGAGCGGGACGACGTAGGGCTTCCGCCCCCTGCGCCGGTGATCGTCGGCGATCGCCTCGAGCAGGCGGTCGAGATGGAGGTCGAACTCCTCCGGCGCCACGAGCGTGATGTCGGCGCCCACGACCCGGTCGAGCAGGAGATTGCCGTCCGGCTCGTCGAGCGAGCTGCCCGCCAGCACGAGGTGGACTTTGAGGCCGAGCTGTGCGCCGGCGATGGCGGTCGCGCGGCAGTGGTTGGACTGCGTGCCGCCGCAGGTGATGAGCGTGTCGGCCCCTTGCTCGAGAGCGTCGGCGATGGCGAATTCGAGTTTCCTCACCTTGTTGCCGCTCAGGACCGAGCCCGTGAGATCGTCCCGCTTGACCCAAAGCCGCGGGCCGTCGAGCTCGCGCGAGATCTTGTCGAGAGGCATGAGCGGCGTCGGCGTGCGGGCGAGCGAGAGGTGCGGCGGCGTGCGAGCGTTCATGGTCCGGTCCTCGATGTGGCGGCTGGTCACTATAGCGGCCGGACGCGGTACGGCAAAACGGGCCGGCCGCGGGTCGACGCACCTTGGGCGTCCAGGGCGGCGTGATTCTCCCAGGGCGGAGATTCGATTATTCTCCGAGCGGAGTGATGCGAAGCGTCGCGGGGGAAGTCATGAAAATCGAGGGCGTGCCGTTCTGCACGATGGACTGGTCGACGGTCGAGGCCACGCGCCACGAGGGGGAGACGGGTCATGCCCTGTGGCGGACCTTGGAGATGGGCAACATCCGCGTACGGATGGTCGAGTATTCACCCAACTACCGGGCCGATCATTGGTGCCACCGCGGCCATGTCCTCCTGGTTCTTGAAGGGGAACTCGTGACCGAACTCTCGGATGGCCGCTCGTTCCGCATGACGCCGGGGATGAGCTACCAGGTGGCGGAGGACGCGGACCCCCACCGGTCGACCACCGTCAGGGGCGCCAAGCTGTTCATCGTCGATTAACCACTGGGGCCGCGGGCCTGTTCCCGTTGCCCCGAGCCCCTCTGGAAACGAAATCTTAAGCCGGACCGGCTACTTAGGGTTAATGAGCCGGAGCCCTTCCAACGACGCGCCGCCGCACGGCGCGCCCCAGCCCTCCCGCGAGTCGACACGCGGTGCCAACGGCCACGCCCAGAACGGTCATGGCAATGGGCACGCGCATCCATCGTCTCGCTCGACTCGACATGGCGCCGAGGGGGAACGGATCCTGAGCCTCGCTCTCCAAGGGGGCGGCGCACACGGCGCCTTCACCTGGGGCGTGCTCGACCGGCTTCTCGAGGATGAGCGCGTCGTCATCGACGGCATCAGCGGCACCAGCGCCGGCGCCATGAATGGCGCGGCCCTGGCCTACGGCATGATCCGCGGCGGGCGCGAGGGTGCTCGGGAGCTTCTCTCGCGGTTCTGGAACGAAATCGGGCGCTCCGCGCGTTGGAGTCCGTTCCAGCCGACGTGGTTCGATAATTGGTGGGGGACGGGCAGTCTCGATCTGTCGCCGGCCTACTTCGCCTTCGACATGTGGTCGCGCCTTTTCTCGCCGTACCAGTTCAATCCGTTCGACTACAATCCTCTTCGCACCGTCCTCGGCAACCTCATCGACTTCGAGGAGCTCCGCCGTTCCCAAGGCGTCAAGCTGTTCGCCAGCGCCACCAACGTCCGCACGGGAAAGATCAAGGTCTTCGGGCTGCACGAGATATCGGCCGATGCGATTCTGGCCTCGGCCTGCCTGCCCATGCTGTTCCGCGCCGTCGAGATCGAGGGCGAGCACTACTGGGACGGAGGCTACATGGGCAATCCGGCGATCTTCCCGCTGCTCTACGAGTGCGAGGCGTCGGATGTCGTTATCGTCGAAGTCAACCCGATTCGCACCGAACGCGTACCCGAGACGGCGCGCGAGATTCTCGATCGGATGAACAACATCAGCTTCAACTCGACCTTGATGCGCGAGATGCGCGCCATCGCTTTCGTGAGCGAGCTGGTCGACGATCACCTCTTGTCCGGCAACAACCGCCTGCGCAAGATCAATTTCCACATGATCGAGGCCGAGCGCATGATGGACAGCCTCGGCGCCTCCTCGAAATTCAATGCTTCTCTTTCGTTCCTCCACTCGCTCCGCGATCTCGGGCGTGAGCGGGCCGAAGAATGGCTCGCTCACTCTTTCGCCAAGGTTGGCGCCGAATCTTCGATCGATCTCCAGCATCTGTTCTTTTGAACGGAGAAGTTCGGGTGAAGCACCTCACAATCATTCCCGACGTCGTCAAAGACCAGGAATTGATCGTATTGCCGCCCCGGACGTCGGTGCGCGAGGCCGCGCGGGTCATGACCGAGCGGCGCATCGGCGCTGTCATGATCGTCGACGGCGGGCGGCTCATCGGAATCTTCACGGAGCGCGACATGATCACGCGGATCGTGGCGCAAGGCCACGATCCGGACGCGGTCATGCTCGAAGACGTGATGACGGCCAAGCCGGATACGCTCGTGCCCGGTGATTCGCCGCGCGATGCGCTCGAACTCATGGCCAAGAAGGGCTACCGCCATCTCCCGGTGGTCGAGAATGGCGCGGTGATCGCCATCGTCTCGGTGCGCGACCTCTACGCGCTCATGGTCGACCGTCTCCAGCAGGGCCTCGTCCGCATGGCCGAACGGGTGATGTTCGGCTGAGGCCTACCGCTCGAACCGTCCCGGATCGAGCTGTCTGCCCAACTCAGGCATTTCACCGTCGAGGATCGCGTCGGCAACGAGCCGCGCGAGAAGAGGCCCCGCCGAGAATCCCGCGGCCGCGGGCACGGCGGCGAAGACAGTCTTGCGCCGATCGAGGGCGCCTGCGATCGGCAGGCTATCCGGCGTTTCGATCTCGAACCCGGCCCAGCTGCGCGTGAGGCGACGCTGGGCGAGGCGCGGCACGACCGAGGCTGCGAATGCGAGGTTGTGCCGCAGCATGCCTGCCTGGATGTGGAGGGCGCCCGTCGCGAGCGAGCCGCGTCCCGGCCAGCCGCCGCCGATGAGGGTGGTGCCGTTCGGGACCTGCTTGACGGTCAGGCGGCCGCCGACATGGGTGATGATCGAGGGAAGATAGGGCGGGGAAGGTTCGCTCACCGACAGCACGATGACGCTCGACCGGATGGGGAGGCGGAGGCTGAAAAGCGCACCGACGCGCTCTGACCAAGCGCCGGCCGCTATGGCCGCGATCCGACAACGGATGAGGCCGAGGGGCGTCTGAAGCCCGTAGCCGTCATGTCCGCATGTGACACTTTCGACCGGCGCGTGGCCCAGGATCTCGGCGCCCGCGGCGCGCGCGATACGGACCAGTGCCGGGCCGACGAGAAGCGGATTGGCGTAGGCGTCGTCGGCGAGCCACGTCGCCGCCGGCACGGCTGGACCGAGCCACGGCGCGTGCGCGCGAAGGGCGGAGCCCTCGAGCCAGGCGAGCGCGGTGCCGGCACGCTCATGGGCCGTGGCGATCGCCCGGAGGGTCGCGGCCTCGGCTACGCTCGTTGCGACGTGGAGGCCGCCGGGCCGCTGATAGCCCACGGCGTCGGGACCCAGAGTCGCCGCAAGCCGCCGCCATTCCTCGATGGCCTCCCGGTAGAATGCGAGCTGCGGCGAGCGCTTGTTCTGAAGCGCGAGCGTGCCCGCATTGGCGCCGCTGGCTGCGGCGCCCGGCTCGCCGTGATCGAGAACGACGACGGACATCCCTCTCTCGGCGAGGCGCCAACCGAGGCAGAGGCCAACGATACCCCCGCCGATGACGGCGACATCGTACGCGTCTTTCAAGGGTACGGGGCCGGCGTTCAGGGCCAACGGACGCAACCTGTCGCGGCGCACCGGCGTTCACGGCATCGACAACGTGCGAGCGATTCGTGATCGTCCGCCGAATGGCCGTCGAGGACGGTTACGTGGATTGTTCGATACGCCACGAGTACTCCGCGATCCGGGGCCTGTTCCGCGAGCTCAAGGCGCTGTGCTACGGTTCGGCACGCGAGGATAGAGCGAGCCCGCGCAAGCGGCTACGGGGGGACCATGGCTCAACAGCTTGCCGTCGATATGGCCGTTCCGGTTGCCATGCGCGACGGGACGACTCTCTTGGCCGATGTCTACCGGCCCGCGGCGCCGGGGCGCTATCCGGTCATTCTTCTCCGCACGCCGTACAATCGCCGCCTGCCGACGCTGGCCTATCTCCAGCTCGACCCGGTGCGGGCTGCCGAGCGCGGCTACGCGCTCGTGATCCAGGATACGCGCGGACGTTTCGCCTCCGAGGGCGAGTTCTACTGCTTCGCCGACGAAGGCAAGGACGGCTATGACACCATCGAATGGGCGGCCAAGCAGCCCTGGTCGGACGGCAAGGTCGGTATGTACGGCGCCTCGTACATGGGGGCCGTGCAGTGGCTCGCAGCGATCGAACGGCCGCCGCACCTTCGTTGCATCGCGCCACTCATCACGGCGTCGGATTACCACGAGGGCTGGGCTTATCAGGGCGGCGCCTTCCAGCTCGGCTTCAACCTCTCCTGGACCGTCACGACCTTGGTGCTCGCCAATCTCGCCCATTTCAAGCTGTCGGAGTCCGACCGCAACGCCGTCCGCGCAGAGCTCATCGAGGCGACCGACCACATGTCGCGTCCGTTCGCGGACCTTCCGCTCCGCGACCTGCCCGTGCTGAAGCGCTTGAACCTGGCGAAGTATTACTTCGACTGGCTCGACCATGCCGATGACGACGATTACTGGCGGCGCTGGAACATCGAGGACCGGTACCCCGAGATCACCGTCCCGGCCCTCAACATCGGCGGTTGGTACGACATTTTCCTCGGTGGCACGCTCCGCAACTATCTCGGCATGCGCGCGAAGGGGCCGAGCGCCGAAGCGCGGACCCAGCGCCTCATCGTCGGTCCCTGGCTCCATAGCACCCAGTGGCCGAACGTCGTGGGCGAGCACGATTTCGGCGTGCGCAGCATGGGTCTGGCCCTCGACCTCGATGGGCTTCTGTTGCGCTGGTTCGACCATTGGCTCAAAGGAAATGACACCGGCCTCATGGCGGAGGCGCCGGTCAAATTGTTCGTCATGGGCGAGAACGTCTGGCGCGACGAGCAGGCCTGGCCGCTCGCGCGCGCGAAGGCGACTCCCTACTACTTTCACAGCGCCGGTTCCGCCAACAGCCTCGACGGCGACGGGCGTCTCAGCATCGAGGCGCCGGCGGACGAGCCGTCCGACCACTACGTCTACGATCCGAAGGATCCCGTGCCGACGCGGGGCGGCGCTCTCTGCTGCTGGACCGCGGCGTTGCCGTCGGGTGCTTACGATCAGCGCGAGGTCGAGCGGCGGCGGGACGTGCTCGTCTATACCTCGCAGCCGCTCGAGCGAGCGATCGAAGTCACGGGGCCGGTCACGGTCAAGCTGTGGGCCGCCTCATCCGCGCGCGACACCGACTTCACGGCCAAGCTCGTCGACGTGGCACCCGACGGCTACGCGCGCAACCTCACGGACGGAATCATCCGCGCGCGCTATCGCACGACGACCAAGACTGGAACGCTGATCGAGCCCGGAAAGGTCTACGAGTACGAGATCGACCTCTGGGCCACGAGCAACGTGTTCCTGCCCGGCCACCGCATCCGTGTCGAAATCGCGAGCTCGAACTTCCCGCGCTTCGACCGCAATTCCAATACCGGCGGATCATTCGGCCGCGAGAGCGCCATGGAGAGTGCGCGCCAAACCGTATTCCACGATGGGACGCGCCCGTCCCACATCGTGCTGCCGGTGGTGCCGCGCTGAGATGCCGCGTCAATCCACGATGGCGTAGGCTTCGACTTCGATCTCGAGCCCCTCGACCCCGAGGGCCGCGAGCGGAATGCCCGTCGTCGTGGGGCCGGGATTCTTGAAGCGGCTCGACCGGATGCTGAGATTCTTGTGGAGCTGGTCGTAGCTGGCACCGCCCTTGTAGAAGGTGTTCACCTTCACCACGTCGTCCATCGTGGCGCCGTAGGCCTTGAGCACGGTGTCGATGTAGTCCATGCAGACCTTCGTCTGCTTGACCATGTCGTTCGGGTGGAGCGCCTTGCCGACGCCCACGGACGAGACCTGGCCGCCGACGAAGATCACGTTCCCGCACTTCACGCCCTGCTGGAAGTTGACCGGGATCGGCCAGTCCCAGTGCCCTGGCGGGCGCATGGACTGGCGGGGCAGGTGAGTCCCGTCGATGCCGAGCATGGCGCAGGCTTCCTGCCGCAAGGTGAGGCCTTTGGGGAAGAGGTCCGGGACGGGCACGCCCGTGCCGACGGGCCCCGGCCATTTGAAGGCGTTGCCGCGGATTTGCGCTGCCTGGCTCCAGTCACGGGCGGTGCCGTGTCCGACGTAGAAGGTGTTGATGCGCCCGACGTCATCGAGCTCCGCGCCGAAGCCGGCAAGCACCTTGCGCACGTTCTCGATGGTGATCCGCGCCTGCTCGACGGGGTTGCCGGGGACGAGAACCGCCCCCGTCTGGTCGAGCGGCATCTGCGCGCCGACCCAGATCATTTCGCCGCACCGCACGCCGTGGCTGAACGGCCAATCCCAGTGGCCCTTGGGATTGGAGGGCGTGCGCGGGATGCGTGCGCCGTTCTCGCCGCGCATGGCGATGGCCTCGATCTCGACGACCATCCCGGGATAGGCCAAGGTCGGCAGCGGCACGGGCATGAGGGCGGGCGGAACCGCGCCCTTGAAGCGCCGCCGCAATGCCATGAGCGCCGCGCGCTCGTCGACGTCGCCGCGGTTCACGTAGAACATCACGAGCTTTGTCACGTCGTCGAGGTCGGCGCCGAGCTCCTTCAAGACGGTCTCGATATGGGTCACGACGGCGTCGATCTGGGCGTGGAGGTCATTCGGGCGGAGGGTGCGACCTTTCGGATCGAGATCGACCTGGCCGCCCACGAAGCAGAGATCGCCGACCCTGAGGCCGTGCTTGTGCGTGACCTTGATGGGCCAGCTCCAATGGCCCTTGGGCCACACATATTTGCGCTTCATCTGATCCCCCTTGAGGCAGGCGGCCGCGCGGCACGGCCATCTCGACTCTCCCTTGTGCGCCGTTCGGCGTCAACGTTGCCTTGGGGCGCCCATCTTGCTTTGCTGGCGCCAACACGCTGACCGTGGAGGGCTGCGATGACGGATATGTTCAAATTGGCGGGGCGGACTGTTTTCGTGACGGGCGCTTCGGCCGGACTCGGTCGGCATTTCGTGCATACGCTGGCGCAAGCGGGCGCGCGTCTTGCCATTGGCGCCCGGCGTCTTGACCGCCTCGAGGCCTTGAAGGCGGCCCTGCCGAAGGCCGAGATCGTGCCGATCGCGCTCGACGTGACAAAGGCCGAGAGCGTCAAGGAGGCGCTCGACCGCGCCGAGGCGGCCTTGGGCCCTGTCTCCGCGCTCGTCAACAACGCCGGCATCGCCTCGCCTCGACGCATCCTCGAGATTCCCGAATCCGAATACGATTCCATCATGGCGACGAACGCCAAGGGCATGTGGCTCATGGCGCAGGAGATGGGCCGGCGGATGATCGCGCGCGGGCAGGGCGGGCAGATCGTGAACATCGCTTCGATGGGTGGCTTGATCGCGACGCGCAGTCTCTCTGCCTACGGCATGTCGAAGGCGGCCGTCATCCACATGACCAAGGCCATGGCGCTCGAATGGGCGCGCGAAGGGATCAACGTGAACGCGATCTGCCCGGGCTACGTCTCGACGGAGATGAACGACTACTATTTCAACTCGGAGAGTGGCCGGAAATTCGTGGCCACGTTCTTGCGGAAGCGCCTCATGCAGGAGGAGGATCTCGACGGCCCGCTCCTGTTGCTCGTCTCGGGCGCCTCGCGCGCGATGACGGGCACGATCCTCACCTGCGACGATGCTCAGGGCTTCACGCTGTACTGACCGAGTGCCCTTCGGTCAGGGCGCGATCGTCGTGGCGCTCCTCAGGCGCAGATTGGCAGTAAGCCCCTTCGGGTTTGTCGCATGCCGGACGTTGACCTTGAGATCGCAGGCCGTGCAAAGGCCGGTCGCGAGATCGACGAGGCATTGGCCGGGCAGGACGAAATTGACGGGTCCCACCCGCGCGATGTCGGTCTCGAGGCCGCCGCGGGATTCGACGACGAGGTAGTCGCTGCCGGCGACCTTCGCGAGGCCGAGCGCCTTGAAGGTGAGCGTGTTGCGCTTGACGAGCACGTCCTGCGAGTTGCGCGCGATGGCTTGCGGCAGGTCGCGGGTGCTCCACACCTCTTGCCCCTGCCGGATCGGGTTGCGCGGCCGGAACGCGTCCATGATGGCGAAGAGGATCGCGGTCTCAGTGTTCGTCTGGCGTTGCGCGCCGAGGGAGATGTCCTTGACCTGACCGGCCGGGGTCATGATCGCGTGCTGCTCGAAGGCTTGCTGCTGCGTCTGGCCGGCGAGGGTGAGCGTGGCGCTGCCGGCCTCGTCCCAGGCGAGGTCCGAGCCGGTTTTCGCGATCGAGCCGCGCGAGCGGCTCTCGGCCGCGAGATCGAAGGCGCCCGGAAGGAGCGGAAGCGTGTAGGCGCCGTTCACCGTCACCGTGCGCTGGTAGGACGACACCGGCCGGTAGAGCAGCGTGATCTCGTCGCTCAAGGGCCGGATGCCCGTCGCCGCGATCGGCAAGGGGGTCTCGGCCGCGGCGGAGGCGCTGACACAGAGGACAGCGGCCCAAAAGGCGAGGCGGACGGCACGGACCATGGCGTCAATCCCTGTCGGCACGGCGAGGGGGCAGGAAACCGGCTCGATCTGGCGAAATTATGGCAGGACGTTCAACCATCTCTGTCAACGCTTTAGCACAGTCGCCGGCAACGGGATCGTGCGGATCGCAGCGGACGCGAGGGTGAATGCTCCGCCGCGGTTCACGTCAACCTCGCGGGGCGAGCCCAAATGCCTCCGCGATGAGCTCGTAGGACCGGACGCGCGCGCGAAAATCGTGGCAGATGGTCACGAGCATCAGTTCGTCGACCTGGTATTCGGCGACGAGTTCCAGGAGCTCGGCTTTGACCTTTTCCGGCGAGCCCATGATGGTGCGCCGCCCGCTCCGGCGCAGGAGCTCGAGGTCGCGCTCGGTGTAGGGATAGGCCATCGCCTCCTCGACGCTCGGATAGGGCGCCTCCCCGCCCTTGAAGAAATTGAGGAGCCACAGCCGCCGGCTCGCCGCGAGCCGCTCGGCCTCCTCGTCCGTCTCGGCGCAGATCGTGAAGACCGCGAGGCTCGAATAAGGCCGCGCCAGTTTCTCGGACGGCTTGAATTGCTGCCGGTAGGCATGGAGCACGGGCGCGCCGCCCTCGCCCGTGATGAACTGCGCGAAGGAGAAGGCGCAGCCAAGATGGGCCGCGTAGGCGGCGCTGTAGTCGCTCGAGCCGAGAAGCCAGAGCTCGGGCTGGGTCGGCCCCTCCGGCATGGCGCGGATGGGCGCGAACGGATGGCCCTCGGGCAGGGTGCCATTGAGAAAACCCATGAGCATGCCGAGCTTCGGCGGGAAGGCTTCAGGACCCTGCATCTCGGGTGAGAGCTGGAGCGCCATCGCCGTGCGGCCGTCGGAACCGGGTGCGCGCCCGATGCCGAGATCGATGCGCCCCGGATAGAGCGTCTCGAGCATGCGGAACGTCTCGGCGACTTTGAGCGGGCTGTAATGGTTGAGCATGACGCCACCGGATCCGACGCGCATGGCCTTGGTCGCTCCGGCGATGCGCGCGATGAGGATCTCGGGCGCCGTGCCGGCGAGGCCGCGGCTGTTGTGGTGCTCGGCCAGCCAATAGCGGTGGAAGCCCAGGCGGTCGGCAGCGATCGCCAGCTCGACCGTCTCGCGGATGGCATCGGCCGGGGTGGCGCCGCTCCGGATCGGCGATTGATCGAGGACGCCGAGGAGGGTCACGGTGTAGCGCTGGGCTCCACATCGAGGCGCACGGCAATCCCCTCGAGAGCTGCGCTTGGCGAGGGATACCGCGTCATGACCTGCGGATCGTGGCCGGGAATGACGTGCTTCGGCGATTCGGCCAGGCGCCTCAGCGTCGCGTAGCCGTCGATCGTCTCGGTCATGTTGTGGACGATGGGAAAGGGTCGGCCTTCCTCCATGTTCGCGTAAAGGTGGCTCGCGTCCGAGGCGAGGACGACCCAACCGCGCCGCGTATGCACCCGCACGGATTGCATGCCCATCGTGTGCCCGCCGATGCGGTGGAGCGAAAGGCCGGGTGCCAACGTCGCGTCTCCGTCATGGAACGAGACGCGGCCGGCGTAAACCGCCCGGATCATCTGGACGACGTCATCGACCGCGTAGTGGCGGTTGATCGCGGCATGGCACATGTGCCGCCCCGTCGCGTAGGCGACCTCGTTGTCCTGGACGTGGAAGCGGGCGCGCGGGAACTGGTCGAGGCTTCCCGCGTGGTCGTAGTGGAGGTGGGTGATGACCACGTCCTCGACCGCCGCGGCCTCGATGCCGAGGGCGCGAAGCCCGTCCGAGGGATCGCGCAACCGGTGCCGGTTGCGCTTCAGCGCTTCCGCTTCGCCGAATCCGGTGTCGATCACGAAGGTGCGGCCGGCGCCCCGGATCGCCCAGAGAAAATAGTCGAGCGGCATGGGCCCGTCATGCGGATCGCCGCCGAGGAAATTCTCGCTCCGGCGTCGCTCGACGGAGCCGAACTTGATGGCAAACACTTCGTACTGCGGAAGATCGGGCATGGCGGGTTCCCGGATGCTTTGGGTTACCTTAGCGGGAAGCTTCGCCTACGATAAGGCGCATCGGAGCAACCACAGGGGAAGGACCGCATCCATGGCCAATGAACTGTACGAAAAGGGCCTCAAGATCCGAAAGGAAGTCCTGGGCGAGGCTTATGTCGAGCGCGCGTTGAAGAACGTCGACGATTTCAACCGCGAGTTCCAGGAGCTCGTGACCGGCTATTGCTGGGGCGGGATCTGGGGACGGCCGGGGCTGTCGCGCAAGCAGCGCAGCTTGAACAATCTCTGCATGCTCGCGGCCTTGAATCGCCCGCACGAGTTCGAGATCCACTTCAAGGGTGCGCTCAACAACGGCTGCACCTTGGAGGAGATCAGGGAAACTCTGATGCAAATCGCCATCTATTGCGGCATCCCCGCGGGCGTCGAAGCCTTCCGCATCGGGCGCAAGGTCTTGCAGGAGCAGGCGGGAGCCAAGGCCGAATGACGACGCTCGGTTTTCTCGGCCTTGGCAAGATGGGCGGGCCCATGGCGGCGCGCCTCGCTGCTGCGGGCCATGGACTGGTCGTCTATGACAAGGCTGGGACAAGCGAACGCGCGCCCGCGGGCGCGCGCGTCGCCCAGTCGATCGCGGGCGTCGCGGCCGAGGCGGAAACGGTGTTCTTGAGCCTGCCGGACGGGGCCGCCGTCAAGGACGCAACGCGCGAGATTATCGACGCATTGCGGCGGCGGACGACGACCGTCGTCGATCTCTCGACCATCGGAATCGCGGCGGCCCAGGCGGCAGCGGCAGAGATGGCCGCGGCGGGCCTCGACTATCTCGACGCGCCGGTCAGCGGCGGTGTCACGGGCGCGATCAAGGGCACGCTCGCGGTCATGGCATCCGGCAAGCGCGAGACCTTCGAGCGCTTGAAGCCGGCGCTCGGCGCCATGGCCAAGAACCTCTTCCATGTCGGCGAGAAGCCCGGCCAGGGCCAGGCCATGAAGCTCCTCAACAACTTCCTTTCGGCGACGGCCATGGCGGCCACGAGCGAAGCCACGATCTTCGGCGAATCGCACGGCCTCGACATGGCGACCATGCTCGCGGTGCTGAACGTCTCGACGGGGCAGAACACGGCGACGAGCGACAAGTTCGTGAACCGCGTGCTGACCGGCTCCTTCGATGCCGGCTTCACCACCCGCCTCATGGCGAAGGACGTCGGCCTCTATCTCGAGAATGTCGAGGCGGCCGGGACGCACGCGGAAGTGGGGCGCGTCGTGACTGGCATCATGGCGCGGCTCGCGAGTGCTTTGCCCGACGCCGACTTCACGCGCATATATCAGTTCCTGGGCGGCACCCGGCATTCCCGCTGAGCGCGGTGGTCTGTGCCGCTCCGCTATGTCGCGCCTGACGGCGGGCAGCCGCATCTGCTATAGCAAGGGCGGGAAAGAGCCGCGCCCGCCCCCAGAGGGCAGAGGCCGCCATCGGAGGAGCAAGAAGCATGAACGAACGTCTCGAACTCTACATCAACGGCAAGTGGCAGAACGGCGGCCGCGCCGGCGAGGATCTCATCAATCCGGCGACCGAGGCTGTCATTGGCCGCTTGCCGCATGCGACCGAGACCGACCTCGACGAAGCGCTCCAAGCGGCGGCCAAGGGTTTCGAGATCTGGCGCAAGACCGCGCCCTATGACCGCGCGCGGATCTTGAAAAAAGCCGCCGACCTCATCCGTGCCCGTGCCGAGGCGATCGCGACGATCCTCACGACCGAGCAGGGCAAGGTTCTGGCCGAGGCGCGCATCGAGGTGAATGTCACGGCCGACATCTTCGAGTGGTATGCGGAGGAGGGGCGGCGCGCCTATGGCCGCATCATTCCGGGGCGCGTGGCGAACCAGCGCCAGATGGTGGTGAAGGAGCCGATCGGCCCCGTCGCAGCCTTCACGCCGTGGAACTTCCCGGCTCTGACTCCGGCGCGCAAGATCGGCGGTGCCCTCGCCGCGGGTTGCTCGCTCATCATCAAGGCGTCGGAAGAGACACCGGCGACCTGCGTCGCCATCGTGCGGTGCTTCGAGGAGGCGGGCGTCCCGCCAGGCGTTCTCAACCTCGTCTTCGGCGTGCCGTCGAAGGTTTCGGAGAAGCTCATCGCCTCGCCCGTCATCCGCAAGATCTCCTTCACCGGCTCGATCCCGGTCGGCAAGCACCTGGCGAAGCTCGCGGCCGAGGGGATGAAGCGCGCGACGATGGAGTTGGGCGGCCACGGGCCGGTGATCGTGTTCGACGATGTGGATGCCGAGAAGGTCGCGGCGGTCGCCGCGGCCGGCAAGTTCCGCAACGCGGGCCAGGTCTGCATCTCGCCCACGCGCTTCTTCGTGCATGAGAAGGTGTACGACCGCTTCGTCGAGGCCTTCGCCTCGATCGCCAAGGGCCTCAAGGTCGGCAACGGCCTCGACAAGGACACCCAGATGGGTCCCATGGCAAACGCGCGCCGCATCGACGCCATGGAGAAGCTCGTGGGCGATGCTGTCGGGCGCGGCGCCAAGGTGGCCTCGGGCGGCCAGCGCATCGGCAACCAGGGATTCTTCTTCGCGCCGACCGTTCTCACCGACGTGCCCGAGGATTCGCGCGTGATGAACGAGGAGCCATTCGGCCCTGTCGCGCCCTGCGTGCGCTTCCGCGAGTTCGACGATGTCGTGAAGCGCGCGAACAAGCTGCCCTTCGGCCTCGCGGCCTATGCCTTCACGAGCAGTGCCGACCGCGCGACCGCCGTGGCTGATGCGCTTGAGTCGGGCATGGTTGGCATCAACCACTTCGGCGTCTCGCTGCCCGAGACGCCGTTCGGCGGGGTCAAGGAAAGCGGCTACGGCCATGAGGGCGGCATCGAGGGGCTCGAGGCCTATCTTGTCAGCAAGTTCGTGAGCCAGATCGGGGCCTGAGGATGACGCGAGGGGATTCGCCGTCGCGGCGAATCCCCAAACGGAAGCGAGGTGAATCGGTCGCCATGGGATCGCGGATCGAGGTGCGGCCACTCGCCGGCGCGCTCGGCGCTGAGATCTTCGGCGTTGACCTCGCCGAGCCACTCGGCGACGCGGCGTTTGAAGCCATCCACCGCGCCTTTCTCGACAATGTCGTCATTTTCTTCCGCGACCAGCGGCTCGATCCGGAACAGTACAAGGCGTTCGGGCGGCGCTTCGGCGAGCTCGAGATCCATCGCTACCTGAAGGGCCTCGAGGGGCATCCGGAGGTGCTGCCCATCGTGCGCGAGCCCGATGATCGCGAGGTCTTCGCAGCCGGATGGCACTCGGACGTGACCTATCAAGAGCGCCCTGTCTTGGGTGCCATGCTTTATGCACGCGACGTGCCTGGGTACGGGGCCGATACGCTCTTTGCCAACCAGTATCTCGCCTATGAGACGCTTTCGCCGGGCATGCGGGCGTGGCTCGACCGCCTCACCGGCATCCACGGCACGGCCAAGGTCTACGACCCGTACGCGAAGATGGGTGTTCATGATTCGCTGCTCAAGGGCGAGCGCAATGCCGCGCGGACGGCCGAGGAGGTCGAGCACCCGGTCGTTCGCACGCATCCGGAGACGAAGCGCAAGGCGCTCTTCGTCAATCCGCACTACACGCTCCGCTTCAAGGACATGACGGAGACCGAGAGCAAGCCGATCCTCGACTTCCTCTTCGCCCACGCGATCCGGCCGGAATTCACCTGCCGGTTCCGCTGGGCCGAGAACTCGATCGCCTTCTGGGACAATCGTTGCACGCTCCACACGCCGATCGACGATTATTTCGGCAAGCGGCGCGTCATGCACAGGATCACGATCAAGGGCGACCGGCCGCGTTGAGCGGGGCCGGCAGGGGAGGGGCGCGATGGCAGCCTATAAGCGGCATGACGGGGAAGCGGCGGCCTGGCGCTCCCGCGACGTTGGGGGCAAGGACGGGATCGCCTTCGATCTTGGCCCGCGGCATGTCGCGGCGTTGAAGGACGATCTCCGTCGCGCCGTGGCGAAGGGGATCGCACGGGACGAGATCGGTCGCGCTGACTTCCCGCTCGCGCCCGTCGCCGATGACATCCGACGGCTCCGCGACACGATGGTGAAGGGACGGGGCATCGTGCTCATCCGCGGCATGCCGTTCGAGAATTGCTCACTCGACGAGATCGAGACCATGTTCTGGGGGCTCGGCACCCATTTCGGCAACGCCGTGTCGCAGAGCGTCATGGGCGACCGTCTCGGCCACGTGATCGACGTGACCGATGTGGATCCCCATGCGCGCGCCTACCGCGCGCGGCGCGAGCTCAAGCTCCACACCGATCTCTCGGACGCCATCGCCTTCTGCTCGGTGCGCAAGGCTAAGGCGGGCGGTCTCAGCCAATTCGCAAGCGCGCTTGCGGTCCACGATGAGTTGCTGAGAAGCCGTCCGGACCTGCTCGCCATCCTCTACCGCGGTTTTCGCTGGCACCGCTTCGGCGAGCATGGCCCGAGCGAGGAGCCGGTGACGCCCTACCGCGTGCCGATCTTCTCGGAGCGGGACGGTCAGGTGAGCTGCCGCTACGTCCGCGCCTACATCCGGGAGGGTGCCCATGCCCTCTCCGTGCCGTTGACGGCAGAGGAGGAATCGGCCCTCGATGCCTTCGACGAGGTCGCGGCGCGGCCAGATATGCATGTCGAATTCTTGCTCGAGCCGGGTGAGGTCGTGTTCTTCAACAACCTGACCGTGCTCCACGCGCGAACGGCCTTCGAGAACGCGCCAGGGCCGGATTCGAAGCGCCTCATCCTTCGCCTTTGGCTCGCCGTTCCAGGCGGACGTCCGACGGCTCCGGAAATCCAGATCTACTCGACCGGCCCCGAAGGAGGCGTGCCCCAGCAAGCGGGCCGTATGCCGACCTTCGAGCAGAAGGCGCTCGGATACTAGGGAACTACTTGTGGCATACCGCATGCCAATCGAGGGGCCGAAATTCTAAAAAAATCATATAAAACAACATACTAAGAGATTCCAGTCATGCCGTTATGGTAAATGCTCGCATGAGCGAATCGATAGCCGTACTTTCGAATTAACCATCCGTTAAGATCTTCAAATAGTTCACGATTTAGCTCACCGCAGTGCAAAAAAGGGTTGCGTATCCACAAATCGGTAAGGTAAACAGCCTCCCATCCGATCGGCCACTCCTAAGGGGGGAGGATGACCGCGCTGCGGAAGATCTTCATTACAGCTTGTGTTTCTATTCTTGCGGTGACCACTGCCATTGGTATGGCGGAGGCCAAGCCGCACCACCGCTCAACGAAGCCCGTAATGGCCAAGTCGGCGACGAAGGCCGGCGCCAAGGCCAAGGCGCGCTTCGTGACAGCTCGAGGCAAACACGCCCGAAAATCGGCGGTGGCCAAGAGAGAGGCCCCGAATCCCGGCCTCAACTGCGTCCAGTTCGTCAAAGCCGTATCTGACGTCGAACTGACCGGCGATGCCTGGATGTGGTGGCACCGGGCGGAAGGCGTCTACGAGCGCGGCGCGGAGCCGCGGAAGGACGCGATCCTGGTCTTCAAGCAAAGCGGCAAGATGACGCGTGGCCATGTCGCCCAGGTGACCGATATCATCGACGAGCGGAATATCCGCATCGACCATTCGAATTGGGCGCCGCGCGGCGGCCTCAAGGGGCAGGTCGCCCGCGACGTGGTCGTCCAGGACATCTCCGTCGCCAATGACTGGACATTGGTCCGCGTGTGGTACGACAAGGTCGAACAGTTCGGCCGTCCCTACCCGACCTATGGCTTCGTCTATTCGCCGTCGATCCGCGTTCAGTCGGCCTCGATCGGCTCCGGCGGCGAGGCGCTGCTCCACCGCGCGTCCTACGGGATGCCCGATGCCGGCACTGTCATGACGACAGCACCGCGGGGATTGCCCGTGCTCCGCGCAGGTTCGCCGCTTCCGGACCAACGGCGGGACGAGTCCCTCTCCGGCCCGCAGAAGAATGTGAGTTGGCAATTGCCGTGGCCGGCCAATTCCTCCGGCCCCGAGGCGCTCTCGGAGAGAGAGAAGCGGCAACTGAACCGGTAGCGATTCGACCTTCGTCTGTGAACGACAGCGCGACCTTGTGTCGCGCTGTTTTCGTTCTGGGGCCTGTTCTAGTATGGCCGCGCGCACCGGCTGCGGCCGGTCCCATCGAGAACGATCGACCAACGGAGGGAAGGATGAAGCCCGAGTCCGACAGCAAGGCGAACTACCCGATGACGGCGGAAGGCAGCGCCTACCCCGACCGTCGCGTATGGAAGATCGACGATCTCGAATTCACGCCGTTCAATCGCTACGGCAACGACGTCGTGAAACTGTTCTGGGCACCGCTCACCTTCGACCGCAAGACGGGGAAGGGGTGCTTTTTCATCCGCTTCCTTCCCGGCGGCACCTCGACGCCGCACGAGCATTTCGGGTTCGAGGAATTCTACGTCATCGAAGGCAGCGTGATCGACCATGACGGGGTCGAATACAAGGCCGGTCATTTCGTGTCTTTGAAGCCGGGCTCGAAGCACTTCTCCCATTCGCCTGGCGGCGCGCTCATGGTGGCGTGGCTCACAGACAACAATCGCGTGCTCGATGCGGGCGAGAAGATGTCTTGGGGCGCGCCGCAAGGTTGGGCGGCCGCGGCGGTGAAGAAGGCGAGCTGACCTCCGTCCGGGCGTCCGAGGTTCCCGCGAGCCGCGAGGTCCTTGCCGTGTCCAGCGATGCGGTGCTGCCCGCGGCTGGCCGGGTCGTCATGGTCTCGGGCGCCAATCGCGGCATCGGTTTGGCTGTCGCCCGCCGCCTCCATGCCGACGGCTATACATTGAGTCTCGGGGCGAGGAACGTTGCGGCCCTTGCGCGGGCCGTGGGCTCGCTCGGCGGGGAGCGCGTTTTGTGCTGTCGCTACGATGCCGACGACCGGGCCTCGGCGTCGGCCTGGGTCGATGCGACGGTCGCGCGCTTCGGCCGGATCGATGCGCTGGTCAACAATGCTGGCATCTTGCGCCGCTTTCCGCCCGATCAGCCGGACGAGGCGGCGCTCGACGACATGTGGACCGTCAACGTCAAGGCGCCGTATCGCCTGACCGCGGCGGCATTGCCTCTTTTGCGCAAGACCGGGTCGGGACGGATCGTCAATGTGGTCTCGACCGTCGGGCTTCGCTACAAGGGGGGCGTGCCCGGCTACGCCCTGACCAAATTTGCCGCGATGGCGCTGACCCACGTGATCCGCTACGCCGGATGGAACGATGGCGTGCGCGTGACCGCGCTCTGTCCCGGCGAGACGCGCACCGACATGACGGCCGGCATCGTCGCGACGGGGCACCCGGCGACCGAGCCCGAGACGCTGGCCGCGATCGTGAGCCTCGTGATCGCCCTTCCCAATGAGGCGTCGGTCGCCGCCCTTCCGATCAACTGCGTGCTGGAGAGCACGGTTTAGGAGCCGTCCATCGGTATGGCCGAGGAATCAAGCGCCCTCAAATCGGTGAAGCTCTACTTCCAGGTCGAGCGGATCTTCAATGAGCTGCGGGCGCGCGGCATCGCCGACACGAGTCCGATTCGGGTCGAGGACATCATCGCGTTCGACCAGTACCACTACCTCGGGACCGAGACGATCGACGAGGCGATCCGAACGCTCGGCATCGGGCCCGAGCGGCACGTCCTTGATATCGGTGCCGGCATCGGCGGACCTGCGCGCTACCTGGCCGCGCGGGCGAAGTGCCGCGTCACCGCGGTCGAGCTTCAGTCGGCCCTCCACAAGACGGCGGTGACGCTCACGAAGCGCTGCGGCCTCGCGAAGCTGGTGCGGCACGTCAACGGCGACGTGCTCACGGTGCCGCTCGAGGCCCAGGGATTCGACGCCATGGTGAGCTGGCTTCTCTTCCTCCACATCGCCGAGCGTGTGCCATTGCTCACGCGGGTGCGCGCGGCGCTCAAGCCCGGCGCCCGCGTCTATGTCGAGGATTTCTTCGAGCGGGGACCGTTGACCGAAGCGGAGTGGGCCGACTTCCGCGACCAGGTTTACGCGCGGTGCTTGCCGCGTCTCAAGGAATGGTCCGCGCATTTCCGTGAGGCCGGCTTCGTCGATGTCGAGGTCATCGACATGACGGGCCGCTGGCATCCGTTCGTGAACGAGCGGATGGAGGCGTTCCGCAAGGCGCGGGAGCGGAATGTCGCCATCCACGGCAAGGCCGTCGTCGACAGCCTGGACGAGTTCTACACGACCATGGACCGCCTTTTCGCGGGCGGGCATCTCGGCGGCATCCGGGTCATCGCGCGCAATCCGGGCTGAGCGAAGCCGCCGCGTCGATCAAAGCTCTGCGTCTCGTCAGATCTTGGTTGCGCGGTCGGCCGCGGCAGGCTCGCGGCCGGTTGATGGCGCTTCGTCGAGGCCCACCGTCGTGCGGATGACATAGAGCGGGCGACCCTTCACCTCGCTGAAGATCCGGCCGATGTAGTCGCCGAGGATGCCGAGCGTCAGCAGCTGCACGCCGCCGAGGAACAGGGTCGTCATGATGATCGATTCATAGCCAGGCACGTCGATGCCATAGATGAGCGTGCGCAGGAGCCGGAACACGATGTAGAGGAAGGCAAGGCCCGAGACGACGGCGCCCACGAACGTCCACACGCGCAGGGGGAAGTTCGAGAAGGCGGTGAGGCCGTCGACGCCCAGCTGGAACAGCCCCCAGAGCGGCCACTTGCTCTGCCCCTCGTG
Organism: Alphaproteobacteria bacterium; assembly: GCA_046349515.1. Taxonomy (GTDB): domain Bacteria; phylum Pseudomonadota; class Alphaproteobacteria; order CADEGL01; family CADEGL01; genus JBGPGW01. The sequence goes on from JAXMCE010000005.1 coordinate 126,667, forward strand.
ACGGGCGGCCTCTTCGTACGGGATGCCTGTCTGCCGGAAGCCGACCCAGCTGTAGATGCCCTTCATGAACCGGGTCCGTTCGGGCATGCCGTTGATGACGTCGACGACCTTGCGGTCGAGGAGCCGGAAGTCGCCCGTCCCGCGCGGCAGCGGCACCTCCGAGAGGCGGTCGAACATGGCGTAGAACAGGCGCGACAGCACGCGGGCGAGCCGCGTCTGATCGGTGCGGGCGATGCGCACCGCATAGACGACCTCGTATCCCTCGCGCCATTTCTCGATCATGGCGGGGATCGTCTCGGGCGGATGCTGGAGATCGGCGTCGATCATGATGACCGCATCGCCGGACGCCTTGGCGAGCCCGGCGCTCAGTGCCCGCTCCTTGCCGAAGTTCCGCGACAGATCGATGATCTTGATGGCCGGTTTGCCGCGATGGGCCGCCATCAGGCGATCGAACGTGTCATCGGCGCTGCCGTCGTTGACCGCGACCACCTCCCACGCGATGCCGAGACCGTCGAGGATCGGCACGAGCCTCGCGAAAAGCGCCGGGATATTGGTCGCTTCGTTGTAGAACGGCACCACGATCGAAAGCTGCGCGCGCTCGGCGCGTGCGAGCGTGCTCGCGCGTTCGGCCTCGGGAATCAGCCGCATGGCGAAGGCGCAGGGAAAGGGCTATGTATCATGGGTCGGCTGATGGTTGGATCGGATCGGGCCATTGGCTCGGCGGGCATTCTCGCTTACCGCCGCGCTCAGCACCACGGAGAGCCGTTATAAGCCAAGGTCGCGTCGGGACGAAAGGGTGGGAGCAGCCTTGAGCCTGGAGCGAGTCTTACTCGACGGGCGGGATCGCCCGGCGCGGATTCCCGTCGTGCTCTGCGCCGACGACTATGGGCTGGCACCGGGGGTCAGCGCGGCCATTCGCGAGCTCTTGGGCCTGGGCAGGCTGTCGGCGACGAGCTGCATGAGCCTGTCGCCCCATTGGCCCACGGAAGGGCCCGCCCTCGCGCCCTACCGCGAACAGGCGGATCTTGGCCTCCACCTCACCCTGACTGATCATGCGCCGCTTGGCCCGATGCCTGCCCTCGCGCCGGCCGGCCGCTTGCCGCCTCTCTCGCGGCTCATGGCGCGAAGCTTTCTCGGAGGCTTGGAGAGGAGCGAGGTCGAAGCCGAGATCGACCGACAGATCGATCGCTTCGAGGCGGTCATCGGAGCGGAACCCGCTTTTCTCGACGGCCACCAGCACGTCCATGTGCTTCCCGTCATACGTGACATCGTCCTCGATCGTTGTAAGGGGCGGCTCGCGCGCAGGAAGCCCTATCTCAGGACTTGCGTCGAATCCGCCGGCGCCATCCTTGCGCGAGGGATCGCGCCGATCCGTGCCTTGATCATCAGCGTGCTCGCCAGCCGTCTCGATCGGTCGGTTCGGGAAGCGGGTTTGCGCGCGAACAGCGTGTTTCGGGGCGTTCGGTCCTTCGGGCCCGATGAGCGCTACGGAGAGATCTTCCCGCGTTATCTCGCGAAGCCCATACCCCAGATGCTGATCGCCTGCCATCCGGGCCGGGTCGACGGGCACCTCGCAGCAGTCGACCCCGTCACCGCGCCGCGCGAGGACGAGCTCGACTATTTCCTCGGCGACAGATTCCCGCGCGATCTCGAAGCGGCGGGGGTCACTCTCGCGCGCCTGGGCGCGCCGGGGCGGGCGGGCTAGGCCGTGGAAGACGTCGCCCTCACCATCGTCGCGCTGACTGTTCTCCTCGGGCTCGCGAGCCTTCTCGTTCCGCTCTCAAATCGTCTTCGCGTGCCGCATGCGGTGCTCTTGGCCGCTCTCGGCATCGCGCTCGGCCTCGCGGCAGTCGCCACGCGCGACAGCGCCATGGTCGCGACGCCGGGGGGATTGCTCCTCGCATACCAGACATTCCATTTCAACGCGGAGGCGCTGCTCTTCGTCTTCCTGCCGCCGCTTTTGTTCACGGCCGGCCTCGGAATCGACATCAGGCGCCTTTTCGATGAGTTCGCGGCCGTTCTCATGCTTGCGGTCGTGGCCGTGCTCGTCTGCACGGCGGTGGTCGGCTCGGCGCTCGGCCTTGTCGGCCAGCAAGGCTGGCTCGTGTGCTTCCTTCTGGGGGCGATGGTCGCGACGACGGATCCGGCGGCCGTCGTCGCGGTCTTCCGCGATCTCGGCGCTCCACGGCGTCTCACCATCCTTGTGCAAGGCGAGAGCCTCTTCAACGACGCCGCGGCCATCGCAATCTTCGGGATCCTGCTCGACGTCATAGCGAGCCAGCAGTCCGCGAGCATTTGGGATGGAGTCTGGAATTTCCTCCACGACTTCATCGGGGGCGTCGTCTTGGGCTACGTCATGGCGCGCGGGGCGTTCTGGCTGATGCGCAACCTTGGCGGTTCGCTCGTCGCGGAGATCACCATCACGATCGTGCTGGCTTACCTGGCCTTCACGATCGGCGAGCAGTATCTCGACGTGTCCGGAATCGTCGCGGTCGCGGTCGCCTCCTTGACCGTCGCGGCCTATGGACCGGTCCGCCTCTCGCCCCGGCACTGGAAGACATTGGTCGAGGTCTGGCATCACCTCGAATTCTGGGCCAACTCGCTGATCTTCATGCTCGCGGCGATGTTGGCCGCGCGCCTCCTGTCCGAAGCCGATTGGGACGACCTCCTGTTTCTCGCGGTGCTTGTCATCAGTGCCATCGCGGCGCGGGCGCTCGTCCTCTACGGGATGCTGCCGGGCCTGGCCGCCTTGAAGCTCGTCCAGCCCGTCGATCGCCACTACAAGGCGGTCATCCTGTGGGGCGGGCTGCGGGGGGCGGTCACCCTGGTGCTGGCGCTTTCCATCGGCGAGAACGAGCACCTGTCCGCCGAGAGCCGGCACTTCGTGGCCGTGCTGGCGACGGGCTTCGTTCTGTTCACCTTGTTCGTGAGCGCGACGACCCTTCGGCCCCTGCTGAGGCTGCTGGGCCTCGATCGCCTGGGGCCGGTCGAACTCGCGCTGCGCCAGCGCGTCATGGAGCTCACGCGCGTCAGCGTCCGGACCGAGATGGAGGCTTTCGCCCGCGAGAGCAATCTCGACCCGCGGTTCGTGCATGCGCTCACCGCGATCGAGACCCCGCGGGATGGCGTGTCATACGACCTCACGCCGGCCGAGCGTCTTCAGGTCGGCCTTCTCACCCTCGCCACGCGGGAGAAGGCGCTCTACTTCGATCGAGTGGTCGAGCGGACCGCATCGAAGCGGCTCGTCGCCATTCTCGTTGCCGCAGCGGATCGCTTGATTGACCGGGTCAAGACCGGCGGCGTCGGCGGCTACGAGCGCGGCGCCCAGGACCTGATTGGATTTTCGCGTGGCTTTCGGTTTGCCCATTGGCTCCAGCGCCGCTTCGGCTTGAGCCAGGCGCTGGCTCGACAGATCGCCGACCGCTTCGAGATCCTGCTGATCAACCAGCTCGCGTTGCGCGAGCTCGACAAGATCAACTCGAGGTCCATTCGCGTTCTTCTCGGCGACGATACGAGTGCCGCGCTCGGCGAGCTCCTGGTGGCTCGGACCGAGGCGGTCAGGGATGCGCTGTCGGCGATCGAGCTTCAATATCCGCGCTACGCCGAAGCGCTCCGCACCCAATATGTCGCCCGGGCCGCGCTGCGCCTCGAGGAGGCTGACTACGAGCAGAAGTTGAGCGACGCGCTCATCAGCCCGGAGGTCTACGCCGATCTCCAGGGCGACCTCATGCGGCGGCGCCAGGACATCGACCGGCGCACGCCGCTCGACCTCGGCCTGAGGCTTGCGGAGATGGTGCGTCGCGTCCCGATGTTCGCCGATCTCTCGGCCGATGCGATGACGGCCTTCGGCCGGATGCTGCGGCCGCGCCTGGCCTTTCCCGGTGAGCGCATCATCCGCAAGGGCGACCGAGGCGACGCGATGTTCTTCATCACGGGCGGCGATGTCGAGGTTCAGACCACAGGCGGGCCGGTTCGCTTGAGCGACGGCGACTTCTTCGGGGAGCTTGCCTTGCTCACGCGCGAGCGCCGGAACGCCGATGTCTTCGCGGTCGGCTTCTGCCACCTCTTGACGCTCGACGCGGCAGATTTCGGTCGTCTCCTCGACGACCATCCGACGTTACGGGCGGCGATCGAGGAGGCCGCGCGCCGGAGATTGGCGCCGGCATGACCGTGCGGGTATCCGACTAATGGCTGGAGCGGCGGATGATGGTATCGGCCAAGCCCGTCGCATAGTCCACGCCGGCTTTTGTCAGCAACACCCCGTGTTCCGGCGACGAGCGGACCAGGCCTTTCCGGTCGAGCGCCATCCAGACGGCCTGGTTGTGCAAGCCCGTGGCATCGTGTGCCATCACGAGCGACGGGCCGATGTGGAAATGGTCGCCATGGGCGTGGGGCAGGTGGTTGATCACGACCTCGCCCGTCTCGCCGAGCGGGGTCGCGAAGCCCGGCGTGCGGGCGATCTCCTGGAGGAGGGTGAGGGTCTTCAGCTGAAGCGCGTTGAGCTTCAAGGGATTGGTCCGTGGCGGCATGGGCCCGTCCTTCTCTCATTCGGCCGTGCCGGCCGGAATGTGCTCAGGGTTAACAGAGGGTTTACGGCGAGACAAGCGAAGGGCGCACCGGCGCGGGCGGGATTGGCACGGCCTTTGCGATGATGGGAGCCGAAATCGATCAGGAATGCGAGCATGAGCCTGAATCCTCAACTGTCATCGGTCTCGAACAATCGCGCGGCGCCCGAAGTGACGAGCGCCGTCCAGGCAGCAAGTGCCCAGACGGGGGTAAAGTTTTCCTACCTCATGGCCCAGGCCTCCCTCGAGAGCGGCTACCGCCCCGATGCCAAGGCGCCCAACAGCTCCGCGGCCGGGCTCTACCAGTTCATCAAGAGCACCTGGCTCGAGATGGTGCGCGTCCATGGCGCCAAGTACGGGCTCGGGCAGTATGCGAAGGCGCTTGAGAACGGCACCGCCGACGCCAAGACCCAGCAGCAGATCCTCGATCTCCGGAATGATCCCAAGCTCTCGGCCTCCATGGCCGGAGAGTATGCGCGCAGCAACAAGGAACACCTGGAGAAGACGGTCGGCGGGAAGATCGGCGACACGGAACTCTACCTGGCCCACTTCCTGGGACCCTCGGGCGCCGAGCGCTTCCTCCGGGGCATGCGCAGCAATTCGGCCCAGCCCGCTGCGGACGCCTTCCCGGACGCCGCGCAGGCGAACAAGCGAATCTTCTTCGACAACGGCCGCGCGCGGTCCTACGCCGAAGTGCGGCAGATCTTCGCGAACAAGATCGACGGCCTCAACAACGTCGCGTCTCCGGCCCTGCCGCCCCCACCGCCGCCGCGAATCGCCTTCGTGCCGGATTTCTCGTCCTCCCCCACCTCCATGCCCCAGATCAAGCTGGTCGGCGCGGGCGGCACGACCCCCAAATTGGCTCCGGCGACCGAGCTCATGCTCATGAACCTGAAGGAGCAGAGCCTGTTCGGCCAGCGGCACACGCCGCCGCTCATCTGATAGGCCGCGCGACACGCCTCGAGGCATGACGGTCTCGGGCCCTTGTGGCAGAGTGCCGTCCGTCCTCGTCACTATCGTCTGATCGCCCGTTCATGTCCGTAGACGACAGCTCTGTCCCCGAGCGCCGCTCGATCTGGTCCGCCATGCGGCGCGGCTTCGGGAAGCGATGTCCGTGTTGCGGGGCGGGCGCGATCTTCAAGGGTTATACGGCGGTCCACGCGCATTGCGGGACCTGCCGACTCGCCCTTCACCATCAGCGCGCGGACGATGCGCCGCCCTATTTCACCGTCCTCGTCGTCGGACACATCATCGTTCCATTGAGCCTCGTCGCGGAGCAGTTGTTCGAGCCGCCGGTCTGGCTGCAACTGGCGCTCTGGCTGCCCCTGACGCTCGTCGCTTCGCTCGCGCTTCTGCCGCGAATCAAAGGGGCATTGATCGGCCTCCAATGGGCCAATGGCATGCACGGATTCGGCGGGCGGGACGCGGACTAGGCCGATTTCAGATTGCGTCGCCCCGGTCGGAAAAGAGGAATGACGGCGCGCGTGAACAGCCGTTCGATGCCGAAAGAGTCCGCTCAGCGCGCGCGGCCTCGCGCCTTCGGTTTCGCCGCTGGTGTCTTTCGGTTCTCGCCGAGATAGTCATAGAGGACCTTGCCGTAGGGCAAGGTCAGGTCGGCGATGAAGTGCCGCGCGCCGAGGACTCGGTGTACGGGCAGGTCGGCGACGGGCGCGTTCACATGCGGAATCAGGTGAAGCCGCGCCGGACCCATCCAGGACCCTTTGACCTTGATATCCGTCATCCGATAGGAGACGAGCTGGGCGATGGCAGGCTTCCCATCGGCGCCCGGAATCAATTTGAGGTTGACCTGGGTCTTCGAGAGCGCGGCCGTGGTCTTCCGCGGATCGCGCGCGAAGATCTCGTGCTTGTAGGCCATGGTGCCGACGGCGACGAGCTGGCCGGCATAGTGGAGCGTGCCGGTGAGCGTGTCGGACACGACCTCCAGCTTCGGATTCGCATACTTCTTGGGAAATCCCCAGATCTCCCGGCCGCCGGCGATGGGCGCCTCGTCGTCGAGATACATCTGGGCCGTGAAGTTGCACGGCCGCCCTTCGAAGGAACAGGGAATGACGAGGCCCGTCTCGGTGTAATCGCCGAATCCCGAGGAGTCCGGCATGCGGATGAATTCGTAGAAGGCGACGTTCTGTGGATCCGGGACGAGCGGCTCGGGCAGCGCCGCGCGGATCGCCCGCGGGTCGCTCTCGTAGATGATGATGAAGTACTGGCGATCGATGAAACGGAAGGGGCCATGGGGGAAGCTCGGACTCGCCGCCGGCATCGACGGCAACCTGAGAATCTCATCCCGCTTCATGGCCCCTCCTCGTCATAAGTACATCTCGCGGACTTCGACCGTCGATTCGCGGTTGAGCCTGTCGAAATTCCGGTCGAGCCAGGCCGCGGCGCTCTCCCGCCCCACGTCCCTGAGATGCGTCAGGAACTCCCAATCCGCGTTCATCTTACTCGATACGCCAAGATCGCGCATGAAGTCTTCGGCCTCGATCGAGTGAATCAGCATGCGGCGGAGCGAGCCGTCGGTGATCTTCCCGTCGTCGATCAGCTTGGTCACGAACGCGATGGCGCGCATCTCGCGCATGAGCGAGGAGTTGAAGCTGATCTCGTTGATCCGATTCATGATTTCGCGGGCCGTCGTCGGTACGTCGTCTCGCTCGATCGGGTTGATGTGGACCACGACGACGTCCCGGCTTTCGCACTGGTAGATCAGCGGATAGATCACGGGATTGCCCATGTAGCCGCCGTCCCAGTAGTGCTGACCGCCGATTTCGACCGCATGGAAGAGGAACGGCAGGCAGCCGGACGCAAGCACCGCGTCGGCGCTGATCTCCTCGTCGGAGAACACCTTGACCTTGCCCGTGCGCACGTTGGTCGCGCAGATGAAAAGGTTGAGAGAGCAGTCCGAGCGCAGACGCTCGAAGTCGACGGTCTGTTCGAGGACGTTGCGGAGCGGATTGTGGTTGAACGGGTTGAACTCGTAGGGCGAAAGGACACGGGTCAGCAGATCGAAGGCGATGAAGGTCGGAGAGAGTTCGAGCGAATGGTTGTGAGTGAGCCGGTCAAGGAAGGTCGGTTGAAGCGGGCTGAAGGCGCCCGCGACACTGATCCGGCGCCAGAAACCGGCGAGGGCCCGCTTCGCGCCGTCGCGCCCGCCTTCGGTCAGGCCATAGGCGAGGACGGCCGCGTTCATCGCGCCGGCGCTCGTCGCGCTCACGCCATCGAAGGCGATCCGTTCGTCTTCAAGAAGCCGGTCGAGCACGCCCCAAGCGAACGCCCCATGGGCGCCGCCGCCCTGGAGGGCAAGATTGATCGTCTTCGTGCCGGCCATGGAACGGGCGCGCCTTTGTGGCCGTGCCGCCGCTCGTTCGCGTTTCATGGGCGGCTTCGTCGAGATGTTCATCGTCCTCTCCCTCATTGTGCGTCTCAGTGGGCGGTCCAGCCGCCATCGACCGGCAGGGCTGCGCCCGTGATCGAGGCGGCTTGGTGGCCGCAAAGAAAGACCGCAAGCGCGCCGAGTTCCTCGACCGTCGCGAATGTCTTGTTCGGTTGCTGCGCGAGAAGAACGTTGCGGATCACCTCTTCACGCGGCAGGCCGTGCGCCTTGGCTTGGTCATCGATCTGCTTCTCGACGAGCGGCGTCCAGACATAGCCAGGACAGATGGCATTGCAGGTGATGCCGAACTCGGCACCTTCCATGGCGGTGACCTTGGTCAAGCCGACGAGTCCGTGCTTCGCGGCGACATAGGCGGACTTGAAGGGCGAGGCGACGAGACCATGGGCGGAGGCCACGTTGATGATCCGGCCCCACTTCCGCGCCTTCATGCCCGCGAGGACGGCGCGCGTCGTGTGGAAAGCGGCCGTCAGGTTGATGGCGAGGATCGCGTCCCATTTCTCGGGCGGGAACGACTCGATGGGCGCCACATGCTGGATGCCGGCATTGTTGATCAGGATATCGGTGCGGCCGAAGGCGGAATCCGCCGTGGCGACCATTTTGGCGATTGCGTCGGGCTGACTCATGTCGGCGCCGGAGTAGTGCACGCCGACGTCGAACTCGGCGGCAAGACCCGCGCAAAGTCGTTCGATCTCGTTGGCAGGCCCGAAGCCATTGAGCATGACGTTGACGCCGGCGCTGGCGAGCGCTCGCGCGATGCCGAGGCCGATGCCGCTTGTCGAGCCGGTGACGATGGCGGATCGGCCCTGAAGGGTGACTGGGGTCGTTGGCCGGGGGCGCGTTTCGCTGACGAGGGCAGAGTTTGGGAACGATACTGTCGTGGCCACGTCCTTCTCCTGCGGTATTCGATCGGTTTCGGGTCTCCCGGACCGACGTCCGCCGGCCCGTCGTCATCGTGTGCGGGTACTGTGCCGAACGCAGGACGGATGCGGAAATATCGATAGGCTAGTGTTTCGATGTCTCTTAGCTATGGCGTTCTTGCTTGGCGCGGATTCGCCGCAGGGCATCGATCACGTCGTCGGGTTCCGCCCTATGCCGGTAGTCGGGGTCGACAAAGGCGTAACGTGCGACTCCGTCGCAGCCGACGACATAGGTGGCCGGCAGCGGCAAGACCCAGCGCGGGTCGCCATTGAGCCGAGGCAAGTCGATGCCGTCGGCCATGCAAAGCGCGATCGCGTCATCCGTCATGTCGTAGAGAATGCCGAACGTCGCGGCCGTGCGGCTGCCGAGATCGCTCAGCACGTCGAATGAGAGGCCGAGCGCGGCCGCCGTGGCGGCGGCCTCACTCGGCGTCTCGGGGGAGATTGCCACGAGCGTGCCATCGGTCTCCGAAAGCGCCGCTAGCGCGCGTTGGTAGGAGGCGAGCGTGATGCGGCAATAGGGGCACCAAGAGCCGCGGTAGAACACCAGGACCGCGGGCCCCTGATCGAGGAGACCGTCGAGCGTGACGATGCGCCCGCGATTGCTGGCGAGCGCAAATTCGGGCGTCATCTCTCCGACTGCGAGCGCATGCCGTTGGATGGCGAGATCCCGTCGGAGGGCGATGCCGCGCTCGAGCACGCGCTGCCGGACGGGCGTTGCAGCCGAAGCGCTCGTGCGCGCGACCCGAAGCAATTCCGCCGCGAGCGACACGGCACGCCTACTCGCCCCCGGCGTCGCCGGGTCCCGTGATGAGGCGCGCCCCGCGCTGGAACGTCACATACGCCCAAGCCCAGCTCAGGAGGACCGAGAGTCGGTTGCGGAATCCAAGGAGGAAGAAGACGTGAACGGTACCCCACAGGAGCCAGGCCAAGAGACCCGACAGGCGGAATCGCCCGAAGTCCACGACCGCCGCCTTGCGTCCGATGGTCGCGAGATTGCCGTAGTTTCGATAATGGAATACTGCCGTCGCGGCCGGTCCGGCGACGCGCTTCCGGATGAGCCGGCCGACAAAACGACCCTGCTGCTTGGCGACCGGCGCTACGCCGGGAAGGGGCCGCCCATCGGGTCCGTTCGCAAGCGCCGTGTCGCCGATCGCAAAGACATTGGTGAGGCCCGGTACGGAAAGATCCGGCCCGACTTTGATGCGCCCGGCCTTGTCGCGTTCGGCCCCCAGCCACTTGGCGGCGGGCGAGGCCTCGACGCCGGCGGCCCAAAGGATGGTGCGCGCCTCGATGCGCTCGCCGCCCGCGACGACGCCACCCTCATCGCACGCGGTCACGGTCATGCCGGGACGGATCTCGACGCCGAGTTTCTCGAGCGAGCGCTGCGCGCGCCGCGACAGGGCTTCGGGAAAGGTCGCGAGAACGCGCGGACCGCCCTCGATCAGGATGATGCGGGCCTGGGCCGGGTCGATGGTATTGAAGTCTTCGGCGAGCGCCCGTCTTGCCAGCTCCGCAATCGCACCCGCCAGCTCGACGCCCGTGGGCCCTCCGCCGACGATGACGAAATTGAGGAGGCGGCGATGCTCGGCGGGGTCCGATTCCGTCTCCGCGCGTTCGAACGCGGTCAGGATCCGTCGCCGGATGTCGGTCGCATCGTCGATTTTCTTCAGGCCCGGCGCCCACCGTTCCCACTCGTCCTTGCCGAAATAGGCATGCCGCGCGCCCGTCGCGAGGATGAGGTAGTCGTATGCGACCCTCCGATGGGACGCGATCACTTCGCGCCGATCGAGGTCGACGCCGCTGACACGGGCCATGTAGATCGTCGTGTTCTTCTGGCGGCCGACGATGCCGCGAATGGGTTGGGCGATGTCGGCAGGGGAGAGGCCGGCCGTCGCGACCTGGTAGAGAAGCGGCTGGAACAAATGGTAGTTGCGCCGGTCGATGATGGTGAGGTCAACCGGCGCGTCTTTGAGCGCCTTCGCGGCTTCGAGCCCGCCGAACCCCGCCCCCACGATCACCACGCGCGGACGGTGCGTGTTGATCGCCGAAGGCCTGTCGAGGATGGATCCGTCGCGGGGCATGGTCATGCATCCGTTACCTGGGGACGCCGCTTCACGGATGCCAGGACCGCGCGATCACGCGGTCGAGGGACAGGGCGCCGGCGCCGCGCGCCGCGAGATAGACGAGGATCGAGGCCCACAACAGGTGCTCCGACCAATTCTCGGGATAGACGAAGATCTGGATCACCGCCGTCATGCCAAGAAGGGCAAGGGCACCGAGGCGAGTCGCGAGACCGAGGACGATGAGCACGGGGCAAGTGAGCTCGAAGGTCGCGGCCAGGTACGCGGCCAGCTCTGGCGGCAGCGCGGGCACTTGATACTCCATCGCGAACAGCTGAACGGTGGCCTGCCAGCTTGCGATCTTGGTGAGACCCGATTTGAAGAAGACGGCGGCGATGCCGAGGCGCATCAAGAGGACCATGAGCGGCATGGGGACGCGCTCGAGCGTGTCGAGGATGGAGTGGACGCTGGCGGCAAGGCTGCCACCGGCATGGGAACGGCTTGCGACGACGGACATGACCATCACCTTCTGTTGTTCGTGGACGGCAGAACCAAATCGGCAACACCGCCGTGATCGATGAGAGGGCGGAGCGTGTTCGCAAGATCAAAGGGCGTTCCCGCGGCGGTCGCCGAGGCGAAGGCCTCCGCGAGGCTGCGCCCGACTCGAAGTCCGTAGAGGAAGACGAATTCGGCCGGCATCAGTTCGCGCCAGATCACGTCGGTGTCGGACCTGAGGACGAGAAGACGGCAGCGTCCCTCGGCGAGAGTCACCGCGGGCTCGGGCGTCGCGTCCGGCTGGTTGGTTCGCCAGATGCGCAAGACCGGATAGGCCGATGAGACGAGTTGGACCGAGGGATGCAGGATGAATACGAGATCGCCTTGGCGGTCGGCCGGCACGCGCTGGAGCATGGCCGGGTCGGCGGTCGGCACGTCCACCGCGTGATAGGCCGCGTTGATCGCCCATTCGAAGCGCGCAACGTCGCCAAGATAGGGAAGGGAGGCCGCCTCCGGCATGCCGTCGAGATGGCCGGGGAAATCCGCGCCATACTCATAGAGACAAGGGCTCGCGGGTGGTGCTGTCCGGATGAACCGGCGCGCGGCCATGGCGAAGAAGCTGTCACCGACGAGGCGCTGGGTGACGGGAAATGTCGAGGCCAGGGCGTCGATCAGAGTGACCGAGTAATGGTTCCGATAAATCTGCAGGCGTTGGGCGGGATGAAGACCATCCGAAGCGATGAGGTCGTCGAGTGCTTCGGTACCGGCGCCGAGCATCTCGCCACGGAACGCGTCCTGGACGTCGCTAAGCCGCGGCAACATGGTGACCTCCGTCATGCCGCGCGAGCGCCGCCTGGCGGCGGAGACGCGCCGTCGCGGCCTCGCCGACGAGGGTCGCGAGGGGCGGCAGGTTGCTGTCCCACTCGATGAGCGTCGCGGCCGTCGGGAACAGCGCGACCGCCACGTCGTAGAGGGCCCACACCGCATCGGCCACTGCCGAGCCGTGATCGTCGATCAGGATCGGGACGCCGTCCGCTTCGTTCGTCGCGAATCCGGCGAGATGGATCTCTTGGACCGCATGAGCTGGAAGCGCGTGGAGATAGGTCCGGGGATCGCCGCCGTTATTGGTGCAGCTGACATGGATGTTGTTGACGTCGCAAAGGAGCCCGCATCCCGTTTTGCGGACGAGCTCGGCCAGGAATTCGGCCTCTGGAATCGAGGTATGGACGAAGCGAAGGTAGGCGGACGGATTCTCAATGAGAACCTGGCGCTTCAGCCAATCCTGCATGACCTCGACATTTCTCGCGACGGTGGCGAGCGTTTCCTCGGTGTAGGGAAGGGGGAGAAGATCGTTCAAATAGGTGCCGCCCGCGACGCTCCAGGACAGGTGTTCGGAGACGAGGGCCGGCTCGATGCGGTCAACGAGTCCGGCCAACCGCGCCAGATGGCTGGCGGAGAGCCCCTCGGCGCTGCCGAGGGAAAGGCCCACGCCGTGGAGGCTGATCGGCCATTCGCGGCGAACATCCTCGAGCATCCGCACGGGCGCGCCCCCGCCCATGTAGTTCTCGCTGTGGACTTCGAGCCAGCCGACGGCCGGGCGGGTGGCCATGACCTCGTCACAGTGCGGTGCACGCAGGCCGATTCCGACCGTTGAACGCACGCCGCGGGGCGGGGGGCTGTTGAGGGTCATGGTCACACCCGTCCGGCTTCTCGGTGTCGGCCTTATGACTTGACCATGCCGCCGACGATCTTGGCGCAGGTGCCTTCCGGCACGTAAACCCATGCATCCGCCTGCTGGTCCTTCTTGGAAGTCCCGGCGCAGGAGGAGGCAGCAGTCTGACAGTCGTTCTTGCCGGCCTTGGCGATGCCGGCGCACTTCTCGAACTTGTAGGACGGCTTCTCGGCGGGGCCGGCTTGGACCTGCGAGAGTCCGGCCAGGGAGAGGGTAAAGGCGGCTGCGATGGCGGAGCCGAGGATGACGGTTGAGGATTTCATCTTACTGTCTCCTTCAAGGGGTTAGTGTGTCACGGGATCGAGACGTGCCGGGTTGCCCCCGAGGTCCTGATCACGCGTAGAGGGTGGCCGATCGACGGTCCGAACTAAAATATTGTGTAGGTATCGGTTCGATAGCCTGGCCCTATGTTCCGGCTGCGGTGCGGGCGGATAGGACATCCGCGCGGATCGTCATCCGGGACCGCGCCAGTAGCGACGATCACCGGGGCTAGACGCAAATCACGAGACGGTGAATCACATGAAGGTGAAGGACGGGATCGAGGCGCTCTTGGAGCTTCTCGCGCGGCAGGGGCAGCGCAGCTATCAGGAGAACGTCACCCAGCTCGACCACGCATTGCAGGCGGCGGCGCTTGCGGAATCGGAGGGGGCCTCGGCCGCCCTCGTGACGGCCGCACTCCTTCACGATGTCGGGCACCTCCTCGAGGGGGACGAGGGCGCGGCTCTCCACGGGATCGATGATCGGCACGAGGTTCACGGGTCGTCCTACCTCGCCCAGTGGTTTGGGGCCGAGGTCACGCGGCCGATCCGCCTCCATGTCGACGCCAAGCGCTATCTCTGCGCGGTCGAGCCGGATTATGCCGCGAACCTCTCAGAGGCTTCGGTGCGGAGCCTCGCCCTCCAGGGCGGGCCGTTCGATCCCGAGGCGGCCGAGCGGTTTCTGCGCCAGCCCCATGCGGCGGACGCTGTGCGCCTCCGGCGCTGGGATGAAGGAGCGAAACAGGTCGGCGCGGCTCCGCCGCCGCTCGAGCATTTCCGGCGCTATCTCGATGCGGCGCTGGCCGAGCGGGGAGGAGAGTCCTAGGCGTCGGCCGCGCGCTTGGCTTCGCGACGCCGGTCGTGGACGTTGAGTGAACGCTTGCGCAGGCGCACGGATTGGGGCGTCACCTCCACCAGCTCGTCGTCGCCGATATAAGCGAGCGCGCGTTCGAGCGTCATGTCGATGGGCGGCGTCAGGGTGACCGCGTCGTCCTTGCCGGCCGCGCGGAAGTTCGTGAGCTGCTTGGCCTTCAGCGGATTGACGTCGAGGTCCTGCCCGCGGCTGTGCTCGCCGATGATCATGCCCGGATAGACGGCTTTCCCCGGCGAGATGAAGAGCGGCCCCCGCTCTTCGAGATTCCAGAGGGCATAGGGAACGGCGCGTCCCGATTCGCGCGAGATCAGCACGCCTGTCCGCCGCCCGCTGATGGGGCCCTTGTAGGGGGCGTAGCCGTGAAAGACGCGGTTGAGCACGCCCGTCCCGCGCGTGTCGGTCAGAAACTCGCCGTGAAAGCCGATGAGCGCGCGCGACGGCGCGTGGAAGACGACCCGCTGCTTGCCCTGCCCGGTCGGCTTGAGTTCGACCAGCTCACCCTTGCGGCTCGACAGCTTGTCCACGACGACGCCCCCATAGGGCTCGTCCACGTCGATGACGACTTCCTCGATGGGCTCGAGGCGCTGGCCGGTCGCGTCATCGGTCTGGAACAGCACCCGCGGCCGGCTGACGGACAGCTCGAAGCCTTCGCGCCGCATGGTCTCGACGAGGACCGCCAGCTGGAGCTCGCCTCGACCGGCGACTTCGAACGCATCGGCGCTGTCCGCCTCGCGCACGCGGATCGCCACATTGCCCTCGGCCTCGCGGAAGAGGCGCTCGCGGAGAAGCCGGGAGGTGACCTTGTCGCCCTCGGTGCCGGCGAGTGGGGAATCGTTGATGGAGAACGTCATGGCAAGGGTCGGCGGATCGACGGGGTCCGCCGGAATCGCCTCCGCCACCTCTTCGGCAGCGAGCGTATCGGCGACCGTGGCCTTGGCGAAGCCGGCGAGGGCGACGATGTCGCCGGCTTCGGCCTCGTCAAGCGCGGCGCGCTCGAGGCCGCGGAAGGCCAGGATCTTCGTGATCCGTGTCTTCTCGATCAGCGTGCCATCGGCCGCGAGCGCCTTGAGCGTCGTGTTCGGTCGAATGGCGCCGGATGCGATGCGCCCCGTCAGGAGCCGTCCAAGATAGGGATCGCGTTCGAGCGTCGTCGCGAGCATCGTGAACGGGCCGTCGCCCGTGACCGTGGGCGGCGGCACGTGGCGGCGGATGAGCTCGAACAGCGGGCCGATGCCTTCGCGCGGGCCATCGATGGCGTCGCATGCCCAGCCTTGCTTGGCCGAAGCGAAAATGGTCGGGAAGTCGAGCTGCTCGTCGCTCGCGTCAAGCAGGGCGAACAGGTCGAAGGTCTCGTTCTGAACCTCGAGGGCTCGTTGATCCGCGCGATCGACCTTGTTGATGACGACGATGGGCTTCAAGCCGAGCCTGAGAGCCTTGCCCAGCACGAACTTGGTCTGCGGCATGGGCCCTTCGGCCGCGTCCACCAGCACGAGCACACCGTCGACCATGCTCAAGACTCGTTCGACCTCGCCGCCAAAATCGGCGTGGCCCGGCGTGTCGACGATGTTGATGCGCGTTCCCTGCCATACGACCGAGGTGCATTTGGCGAGGATCGTGATGCCGCGCTCGCGCTCTTGGTCGTTCGAATCGAGGGCGCGCTCGGCGACCTGCTGGTTCGGGCGGAAGGTGCCGCTCTGCCGCATCAGGCAATCGACGAGCGTCGTCTTGCCGTGGTCGACATGGGCGATGATGGCGATGTTGCGCAGGTCCATGGTCGGAATGGGTGATTGTCGCGCGGGCTGGCCCAGAACGGGTCAGGGCACCAGTGACATATCGTGACGATCAGCGATTTGACAAGGGTCGTTCAGGAATTCCAGTCGTGGCGCTGGAGAAGGCGCATGAAGGCCTGTTCGACCGGGGTGAAGCGGCGCCCGGCGACGGTGACCACACTGATGGTCCGCGTGATTTCGGGGTCGGTCACGATTCGCGTGGCGATGCCGGGCACGAGCGGCAGGTATTCCGGCATGATCGCGATCCCCATGCCCGCGAGGATCATGGCCTGGACCCAATCCTCCCGGTCGCTCCGATAGCAGACATTGACCTGCGCGTTGTCTGGAATGCCCAGGGCATCGAAGTGTTGGGGGTACTCGCAATTGACGCGCGAGAGGTAGCGCTCGCCGTCGAGCTGGCCGAGCGGCACGCTGTTCATGGCCTCGAAGCGATGGCCGCGCGGGAAGGCTACGACATAGTGCTCCGCGTAAAGAGGGCGGGCATGCAGCCGCTCGGGGTACTCCGGCAGGCCAATGAGTGCCACGTCGAACTCGCCCGCAAGCAGGGCGCCGACGAGCTCCTTGCCGCCGGCCTCGCGCATGGACAGGTCGAGCGCGGGAATCTCCTGGCGCAGCTTCTCGAAGAACGGCACGAGACGGATGGGGCCGATCGTGCACATGGCGCCGAGCCGCAGCGGCGCGCGTTTCAGCTTCTTGAAGCCGGTCGCTTCGGCCCGCGCGGTTTCGCTCGCATCCAGAATGCGCTCGAGATGCGGCTTCATGAGCTGGCCGAGATCGGTCAGGTGCGTGTTGTTCCTCTCGCGCCGGAACAGGGGGCCGCCAAGCTCGTCTTCGAGATTCTTCACGGCCCGGGTCAACGACGGTTGTGCGACGTTGCACTGCTCGGCGGCGCGCGTGAAGTTGAGGGTTTCGCACACGGCCAGGAAGTAACGCACCTGATGCATTTCCATGGGAGAGGCTCGGATTGTCGAGGATCCGACGGTTCGCGTCGTGGTGGCGGGCATCATAGCCACGACCCTCACCATAGCAAGAGGCTATGGGGCGCTGGCCCGCGTGACCAAGGCTCTATCCGCGCCGCTTTGGCGCGCCCATCATCCGATGATACGGCGCGCCTCGGCGAGCGTGCGTTCGGGCGGTCCGGAGGCGTCGAGACGGTGCCAGCCGATCGGCCCGAGCTGATAGTGCTGCTGCTGGTGCAAGACCGCGACGGTTGCGTCCGATGCATCACCCTGGCGGGCCTCGATCCGACCTTCGAGCGCTCCGAGCGGCGCTTCAAGCCAAAGTCCGGTGAAGGACGCACCGTGCTCGCGTGCGACGATCTCGATCTCGGCGCGCTCCGCGGGCCGGGCGAAGACCGCGTCGGCTACGGCCGAATGGCCTCCGCCGACGGTCGTATGCGCAAGCGCGTGAATACGCGCATAGACCCGCTCGTTGATCTCGGGCAGGTAGGCTTCGGGCGGCAGGCGCGCGGTCGGGGCGACGCCGAACAGCGTCTTGCGAAGGACATCGCTCCGGAGGATCACCGCGCCCGGCGCGACCCCGAGATGGGGAGCGAGCGCGCGCGCAAGTGTCGACTTGCCCGTCCCGGACAGGCCGCCGATGGCGACGAGGCGCGCGGGCTTTGGGGCAAGGCACTCGAAGGCATGGCGAAGATAGGATTCGGCGTCGGACGCGAAGGCGCGCGCGCGGGTGGGGTCCGCCTGCGTGGAGACAGCCGTCGCGCTCACATGGGCGCGGATGGCCGCGCGGCAGGCGAGGAAAATGGGCATCAAAGCGAGTCCGTCCCATTCATCGGTCGCCGCGAGATATCGATTGAAGACGAGATTGGCGAGGCCCCGCAGCCCCCGATGGTCGAGGTCCATGAGAAGGAAAGCCAAGTCATAGAGAACGTCGATCCAGGCCAGCGCATCGTCGAACTCGATGCCGTCGAACGGGACCGGGTGGCCGTCGAGCATCACGATGTTGCGAAGATGAAGGTCACCGTGGCAGTGCCGCACTTTTCCACCGGCCCGGCGCCGGACCAGGAGGCCAGCCTGACGGTCGAGCGCACGGCGCGACATGGCATCGAGCCGCTCGATTTCGGCCGCGTCGAGAATCGCTGGATCGCTTACGGCAAAGGCCTGGCGATTCGAGTCGAGCACGCGCGCCATGGCCTCGGGTCCGCCGTATTCGCGTGACGTCTCGGCCTTGTCATGGAAAGCCGCGATGGCGTCCGCTAGCGCCTCCACGATCGGTTCGGAAAGCGCCCCCCGCTCAGCCATGCGGTTGAGCGCGTCTGATTCGGCGAAGCGCCGCATGACGACCAGCCAGTCGACTGCCTCGCCCTGGCCATCGAGCCGAAGGTGGCCGGCTGCGTCGCGGACAACCGGCACGAAGCCTTCGTAGAGCGCTGGTGCGGTCCGGCGATTGAGCGCTACTTCGGCCTCGCACATCCGCCGTCTCAGCTCGACCGTCCCGTAATCGAGGTAAGGCAGGCGCACCGCGCGCTTCAACTTGTAAGCCTTCGCGCCGGCGAGGAAGACGATCGAGCAGTGCGTATCGATCCGATCGACGCGGTCGACCGCCGACGGATAGCTCGCGGGGTCGGAGAGAAAGTCGATGACCGCGCGTTGCCCTTCCGTCGTCATCGGTGCCGTGTTCCCGTTGGAAATGAAGGCGCTTTGGCGGTCGCCCGAGGATCGGTGAGCGTGTAGCCTCTGGCAACGGGAATTCGGCGACACTGAGCCAGATCAATCGAGCCGCGGCGCGAATCGGGTTCCCCACGACAGGTGATGATGGAGACGGACTCGAACAATCCGGAACAGCGGACGCTCCGACGCGTGCTGGGCCTTCCCCTGCTGCTCTTCTACGGACTCGGCACGATCGTCGGGGCCGGCATCTATGTCGCGATCGGCCAGGTGGTGGGACGCGCGGGTCCGTCGGCCCCTCTGTCCTTTGTCCTCGCGGGCCTTCTCTCGGCGTTCACCGGGCTGTCCTACGCGGAGCTGTCCGCGCGCTATCCCGAGGCGGGCGGCGGCGCCGTCTATGTCAAGGAAGCGTTCGGTTCGGATTTTCTCTCGCGTGCGGTCGGCCTTGCGATCGCGCTCGCAGCGATGGTCGCGACCGCTTCGATCGCGCGCGGGAGCGCCAGTTACTTGCAAGCATTTCTTCCGATGGGCGAAGCGGCTGCTTCGGCGTTTGTCGTGATCTTGTTCACGGGAGTCGCATGCCTGCGTGTGGCCGAGAGCGTCTCCGTCGCGGCGGTGATCACCGTCGTCGAGCTCGGGGGCCTCGTCTTCGTCGTCTATGCCGGCTTGCCCTCGGTCCTTGCCCATGGGGAGCTGGCGGGAAAAATCGTCCCGACAACCGTGGCCGGTGGTGCCGGGCTTCTCGCGGGCGCATTCCTTTCGTTCTTCGCCTATATCGGCTTTGAGACCATGGTGACCATGGCGGAGGAGACACAAGCGGTCGAACGGACCTTGCCCCGCGCCATCCTGCTGTCGATCGGCGCGGCGACGCTCCTCTACGTGCTCGTGGCGCTCGTGGCGGTGGCGTCGGTCGCGCCGGGCGACGTAATAGCCTCGCCGCGCGCGCTCTGTCTCGTCCTCGAGGCCAATGGCTGGCGGTGCGGGTCGACCTTCGGGGCCATCGCCCTGCTCGCGACGCTCAACGGTGTCCTTCTGGAGCTCTTGATGTTGGGGCGCCTTCTTTACGGCATGGCCCGGCGCGGCTGGGTGCCGCATGCCTTGGCGAGCGTCAATCTTCGGACCGGGACGCCTGTCATGGCGACGCTTCTCGTCGGCTGCGTCGTCCTCGCTCTCACGATTGCGCTCGACTTCTCGCGGCTTGTCGCCTTGACCAGCACGATCACGCTGTCCGTGTTCCTGGTCGTCAATTTGGGCTTATGGCGCATCAAGGGGCGATCGAGCGCGCAGGGCGCCTCCATCCAGGTTCCGCGCTGGTGTCCCCTGGCCGCCTCCCTCGCATGCCTCGTGCTTCTGCTGGGCGATCTCCTGGGTTGAGGCGAGCGGCTCAGGCGAGCAGGACGATGCAGTCCTCCGGCTGCCAAGCGAGCCAGACCGCCGTGCCAACCGGGAGCGGACTTCCCTGGAGGCGCGATGCGTTGGTGATCGAGGCGGCGAGCACGCGCCCCGTCGAGTCCTCGACCAGCACGTGGCTCTCGCGGCCGTAATACACGTGCTGCCGGATGTGGCCCTGGAGCGCGATCATGTCGCGCGCGGGCTCCGCGGTCAGAAGTCGCACTTTCTCGGGACGCACCGCGAGCGAGACGTGACCGCTCACCTCTCCGTCGTGGGGAACTATGACAGAGCCGAGTCCCGCGATCTCGATCGTAAGCTGGCCGGACGCACGGCCCGTCACCTGACCGTCGAAGAGATTGGCACGCCCGATGAAGTCCGCCACGAACCGGCAGTTGGGTGCTTCGTACAGGATGCTCGGGGGCGCCACTTGGCGGACCTGGCCCCGATCCATGACGGCGATGCGGTCCGCCATGGACAAGGCCTCGCCCTGGTCGTGCGTCACCATGATGAAGGTGATTCCGACCGCATGCTGGAGCCGCACGAGTTCGAGGCGCATCTCGTCGCGCAGCTTGGCATCGAGCGCCGAAAGCGGTTCGTCGAGGAGAAGGACGCGCGGGCGTTTGACGAGCGCGCGCGCGAGGGCCACGCGCTGCCTCTGTCCGCCGGACAATGTCGCCGGGCGACGCGTCTCGAGCCCGTCGAGCCGGACGAGGGCGAGCGCGTCGCGCACGCGGGGTTTGATCGCATCGCGCGTCAAACCGTCCGCGCGGAGGCCGTAGGCCACGTTGTCCTCGACCGTCATGTGGGGGAAGAGCGCGTAGGACTGAAACACCATGTTGACCGGGCGGTGGTTGGGCTCGACCCCGGCCATGTCGCGTCCGTCGATCGTGATCGATCCCGAAGACGGGATCTCGAACCCGGCCAGAAGGCGTAAGAGAGTGGTCTTGCCGCAGCCAGACGGTCCCAGGAGGGCAAAAAACTCCCCCTCCGCGACCTCGAGCGTCACATCGTCGACCGCGGCGACCGAGCCGAATCGCTTGGAGAGGCGATTGACCGCGACGATGGCCCGCGGTCCGGTCATGGTGCTTCGCTCCGGCGCGCGCGCGATTGAATGGCCATCGCTCCGATCACGAAAGCGACCGCGATCACGATGAGGACGGTCGAGGCCGCGTTGACCTCGGGCGTCACGCTGAATCGCACCATCGAATAAATCTTCAGCGGCAAGGTCGTCGAGCCCGGACCCGAGGTGAAAAACGTTATGACGAAGTCGTCGATGGAGAGCGTGAAGGCGAGGAGCGCGCTCGCCGCAATGGCAGGACCGAGATAGGGCAGCACGATCGTCCGGCCGATGCGCCAGGGGCCCGCGCCGAGATCGCGCGCCGCTTCTTCGAGCGCCGGATCGAATCCCACCATGCGCGCGCGGATGAGCACGGCGACAAACGGGATCGAGAATGCCACGTGGCTCAGGATGATGGTGACGAGGCCGAGCGAGACGTCCAAGAGCGCGAAAAAGGCGAGGAGCGCCACCCCCATGCACACTTCCGGCACGACGATGGGAAGGTGAAGCCAGGCATCGAAGGCGCCGCGGCCGGGGAAGCGGTAGCGGTGAAGGGCGAGGCCCAACATGGTGCCCAGCACGGTCGCGACGACCGTTGACGTGCTCGCGACGATGAGACTGTTGAGGAAGGCTTCCTGCAGCGACGCATTGTCGGCCGCGCGAAGGTAGTGCCTCAAGGTGAAGCCTTCCCACACGATGGCGCGGCGGCTGTCGTTGAAGCTGAAGACGATCAACGTCACGATCGGGAAGTAGAGGAAAATTCCCGTCGCGGCGAACAGACCCTTCATCCAGGGCATGCGCGCATAATCGAGCGGCTCACGGCGCGCCGCCGGCCGAGTGCGGGCAAGAAGGAGTCTCACGGCATCCTCCGGGCGTCGGTGTCATCGCCCGGATCGCGCTCTCGCCGCATGGCCGCGCGCAGCCACAGAAGCACGAACGTCGCATACATGAGAAGGAAGGAGAGGGCTGAGCCGTAAGGCCAGTCGCGGGATGCGCCGAACTGCTGGGCGATCAGGTTGCCGACCATGAGGCTGTCGGTGCCGCCAAGGAGGTCGGCCGCGACGAAATTCCCGAGCGACAGGATGAAGACGAGGATCGTGCCGGTGACGAGTCCCGGGACGGCGAGGGGCAGGATCACCAGCCGGAAGGTGCGCCAGTGGCTGGCACCGAGGTCGAGGCTGGCCTCGACGTAGCGCCGGTCGAGCTTCTCGAGCACGGCATAGAGCGGCAGGACCATGAACGGCAAGTGAATGTGGATGAGCGCGACGATGACCGCCGCCTGGCTGTAGAGAAGGTCGAATGGGCCGAAAGGTGGAAGTACACCGACCGCCCCGCCGAGATCGAGGATCCATGACAATCGATCGTGGAACCAGGTCAGGACTTGGTTGAGATAACCGTTGCCGCGCAAGACCGCCATCCAGGCATAGGTCCGGACGAGAAGATTCGTCCAGAACGGCAGGATGACCGCGACGAGCAGCGGATTCTTCCAGGCAGGTGGCGCAAAGGCGATGCCGAGCGCTACCGGAAGCCCCACGAGGATCGTGACGGCCGTCGTGATCGCCGCCGTCCAGAGCGACTTCCAGATGATCCCGAGCGGAATCGACTCGATTGCACGCAGGTAGTTCTCGAGACTCGCGGTGACGATCACGTCGCCGTAGGTGCCGCGCTCGCCGAAGCTGTAGACCCACAAGATCGCGAGCGGAGCCGTGAAGAACAGGACCAGCCAGGCACAGCCAGGGCCGAGCAGAAACGCGAAGGCCAGCTTGTGACGGCGCCAGGACTCCATCGCCGCAGCCGGCGCGACGTCCGCGTTAGGGCCGTCTCATGCGGCCTTCACCGCCGTCCAGGCCTCGTCATAGAGGCGCACGTTCTTGCCGACGTCGATCAGCGTCTCGCATTTCGCGAGGATGGCGTCTGGAGGATAGATGATCGGGTTCTTGAGGTCGGCGGGGTCGACGAGCTTGCGGGCCGCGGCATTGGGCGTGGCGTAGTGGATGGTCGCCACGATCTCGGCGTTCTGCTTGGCATCCTGGACGAAGTTGATCCAGGCGAGCGCATTCTCGGGATTGGGGGCGCCCCTGGGGATGCACAGATTGTCCGTCCAGCGCATCGAGCCTTCCTTGGGCAGGACGTAGCTGAGGTCCTTGTCCTGGCGCATGACCTGGATGATGTCGCCGTTGTACTCGACGACGAGATCGGCATCGCCGGCCAGGAGAATGTCCTGGCCGCCGTCGGGCGAGAAGGTCTTGAAGTTCTTCTTGGCCTTGATGAGAAGGTCGCGCGCCGCCGCGATTTCCTCCTTCTTCGTGCTGTTGAGGCTGTAGCCGAGATATTTGAGCGCGACGCCTATCATGACGCGCTCGTCGTCGATGGCGACGATTCGCCCTTTATAGGCATCCGCCTCGGGCCCGAAAATGTGTGACCAGCTCGCGGGCTCGCCTTTCACCTTCGACTTCCTGTAGCCGATCCCGACCGTCCCCCACATGTAGGGCACCGAGTATTTGAGCCCCGGATCGAACGGCGGGTTGGTGAAGGTAGGGTCGATGTTGGAGAGGTTTGGAACCTTGGCCTTGTCGATCGGCAGGAGCAGCTTCGTGCCGATCATTGTCGCGACCATGTAGTCGCTCGGCACGATCACGTCATAGCCGGGGTTCTTCGTCTTGAGTTTCGCGAACAGCTCTTCGTTGTTGGCATAGACATCGTAGCGGACCGTGATTTTGGTCGCCGCGGTGAAGTTGGCGATCGTGTTGTCGCCGATGTAGGTGTCGAAGCTGTAGACGTTGACCTGCTTGCCTTTACTCGCGGCACGGAGCGGGCCCGGCAGGACAGCGACCGCGATGGCGGCGCTCCCGCCAGCCACGAACGTCCGGCGCTTCATTCCACGACCCGTCTGTCCTGTCATGATCGATCCCCTTGGCCCGCATCGCGCTGGAGGGGGCTCTTGCCCCGTCCGCCTGTCTGGGTAGCGAGCGGCGGGGACAGGGTCAAGCGCCGCGCCGGGCGGCTACCTCCGCGATCGGGTCCTGGCGATTGGCACGGCGCGCCGACAGGGCCGCGTCCTCGACCCGAATCCGGTGATAGAGCAGCGCCGCGTTCAGGAGCGAGAACAGAATGGCGATGGTCCAGGCGCCGAAGGCCAGCGGCAGGACCGCGATCTCGCCTGCGACGATGGCGTAATTCGGGTGCCGCATCCAGCGGTAGGGGCCGCGCCGTACGAGCGTCGCGCCGGGGAGCGTGATGATCCGGGTCGTCCAATAGGGCCCCAAGCTCAGGATCACCCACACGCGCCCGCATTGCAGGAGCGCGAGCACGCCAAGAAGCCACCAATGGGGCGCCGTGTCCCACGGGACGAAGACGAGGAGTGACGCGAGCCATGCGGCGTGGAGCGTGATCAGGAGAGGGTAGTGTCTGGCGCCGTATTCGATCGCGCCCTTCGCGCGCAACTGGCGCGTATGGCGCGCTGAGATCGCCAGTTCGGACAGGCGTTGCAGGGCAATGAGCGCGATGACGGCGAGGAGTACGGTCATGCGGTGCCGAGCGCGAGGAACGCGGCCGTGAAGCCGGGACCGAGCGCCGACATGAGGTAGCGGCCGTCGAGCCCCCGCTCCATCGCGCGGGCGAGGACGAACATCACGGTCGCGGCCGACATGTTGCCGTAGCGCGCGAGGACCTCGCGGGCATCGACCATCGAGCCCGGCGCCAGATCGAAGGCCTCTTCGAGCGCGTCCAGCACCTTGGCGCCGCCGGGATGGCAGATGAGCCCGCTCAAATCTCCGACCGTGAGTCCTGCGCGCGCGAGGAAGTCGTCTGCGGCCGCGCGAAGGTCGCGGCGCACGAGCGTCGGAATGTCCCGGGAAAAGAGGACGCCGAAGCCGTCGTCCGCGACCCGCCATCCCATGACATCGAGCGAGTCAGGCCAGGTGTACTCGCCCCCGCGGAGAATCCCCGGGCCCGCGCCGTCACAGGCAAGGACGCAGGCCGCGGCGCCGTCGCCGAACAGCACCGTCGCGATCACGTTGCTCTTGGAGCGGTCGGCGTGGCGGAAAGTGAGCCCGCACAGTTCGACCACGACGAACAGGACCTTCGAGCGCGGAGCCGCGCGTGCGAGGCTGGCCGCGCGGGTGAGGCCCAGCACGCCGCCTGCGCAACCGAGGCCGAATATGGGCATCCGCTCCACGTCGCGGCGCATGCGAAGCCGCTCGACGAGCAAGGCGTCGAGGCTCGGCGTCGCGATGCCGGAGGTCGACACCGCAACGACCGTGTCGATGTCTTCGATGCCGAGCCCGGCTTGAGCGAGAGCGTCGAGCGCGGCGTCGGCCGCGAGTTGAACGGCGTTCTCGATATACAGGCGATTCTTCTCGGCCCAGCCGCGGGGCACGCGGTACCAGTCGAGCGGGACGCAAGAATGGCGTGTTTCGATGCCTGCGTTCGCGAAGGCCGGCAGCAATCGCTCGATGTCCGCCTCATCGCTCGCGCCGAACAGAATCTTCGCGAATCGAGCGACCTCATCCTGCCGCAGCACATGGGCCGGCACCGCCGTCGCTACGGAAACGAGGCGCGGAACCGGGCCGTTTTCTCGATCGATGGGCTTCACAGCCAAGAGGTGGGGTGTCCTTCGAATGCCTGCCAGGGGGCACGATAGGCGATTCGGCTCTCCGCCGCTCTGCCAAATCGCGCTGCCTCTTGCTAACCTGCGCCTGACACTTCGAAGGCTAAGCGGGGTTGGCGATGGGCGATATCGTTGAGACCGTGCGCGACGGCGCCGTCGCGACGGTGGTGCTCAATCGTCCCGAGAAGCTCAATGCCATCAACAAGGCCATGTGGCAGGCCGTC
This sequence comes from Alphaproteobacteria bacterium, assembly GCA_046349515.1. Taxonomy (GTDB): domain Bacteria; phylum Pseudomonadota; class Alphaproteobacteria; order CADEGL01; family CADEGL01; genus JBGPGW01. The sequence continues at coordinate 152,675 of JAXMCE010000005.1, forward strand.
GGCGACGTCTTCACGGCGCTCGGCCGGGATGAGGCGGCGCGATGCATCGTGATCCGCGGTGCGGGCGACAGGGCCTTCAGTCCGGGCGCCGACATCACGGAGTTCGAAAGCGCGCGCGCCAGCGTGGCCCAGGCGGCGGAGTACGGCGCGCTCATGCACCGGGCGATGGGCGCGATCGGGGAGTGTCCGCAGCCGACGCTCGCGGCGATTCGAGGTCTCTGCGTCGGGGGTGGCCTCGAGCTGGCCGCCATGTGCGACATGAGGATTTGCGGCGCATCGAGCCGCTTCGGCGTGCCCATCAACCGGATCGGCGTGGTCATGGCGTATCCGGAAATCGAGGCGCTCATCGCGCTCGTTGGCGAGGCGGTCGCGCTCGAGATTCTCCTCGAAGGCCGCGTCTTCGGTGCGGAGGAAGCCCGCGAGAAGGGTCTCGTCAATCGCGTGGTGCCGGATGACGCGATCTGGACAGAAGCGGCCGAGACCGCCCAGCGCATCGCCGAGGGCGCGCCCTTGGTGAATCGCTGGCACAAGAAATTCGCGCGCCGCTTGCGCGATCAGCGGCCGTTGGCGCCCGGCGAGACGGCCGAGGGATTCGCCACCTTCGGGACCGAAGATTATCGCGAAGGCGTGCGGGCCTTCCTGGCCAAGGAAAAACCGCGCTTCGCGGGGCGTTGAGATGGGCGAAGCCAAACCCGGACCGCTTCACGGTCTCCGCGTCGTCGAGTTCTCCCACATCATGGCGGGTCCTACCTGTGGGCTCATGCTGGCCGATCTCGGCGCCGAAGTCGTCAAGGTCGAACGGTGGCCGAGGGGCGACGACACGCGCCGCTTCCGCCCTCCCGAGATCGAGGGCGAATCGGCGGCGTTCATGATGATGAACCGCAACAAGCGCGGCGTGGCTTTCGATTTCGCGCAGCCCGAGGGGCGCGAGGCCGCGCGGCGATTGTCCGTCGCGGCCGATGTGGTCATCGAGAATCAGCGCAAAGGCGCCATGGAGCATTGGGGACTCGGCTACGAGGCGCTCAAGCGCGAGAATCCGCGCCTCATCTACTGCGCCATCAGCGGCTTCGGCCGGACGGGCCCCTATGCCGAGCGCGGCGGGTTCGACCTCATCGCCCAGGGCATGAGCGGGCTCATGAGCATCACGGGCGAAGGGCCGGGCCGTCCGCCCGTCAAGGTTGGCGCGCCCATGACCGACATCACCGCGGGCATCCTCGCCGCCATGGGAGTGCTCGCGGCGCTCGTCCACCGCGCGGCGACGAACGAAGGACAGATGGTCGACACCTCGCTCTTCGAGGCGGGCATCATCCATACCTTTTGGCAATCGGCGATCGCGCTCGCGACGGGCGTCGCGCCCGGCGCCATGGGCTCGGCCCATCCCCTGTCCGCCCCCTACGAAGCCTTCGAATGCAAGGACGGGTGGATCACGCTCGGCGCCGCCAATCAGGCCAATTGGACGCGGCTCGTCGAACTCCTGGGTGACGCCGCCCTCAAGGACGATCCGCGCTTTCGCGACAACTCGGCGCGGCTCGCGAACCGCCTGGCGCTCGCCGAAGCGCTCTCAGTGCACTTCCGGCGGCGGCGTGTCGGCGAATGGCTCGCGACCTTCGCTGCCGCCGGCCTTCCGGCGGGGCCCATCTTCAACGTGCTCGAGATGCAGCGCGACCCCCAGACGCTCGCGCGCCACATGGTCGTCGAGGTTCCGCACAGCAAGCTGGGTCCGGTCAAGACCCTGGGCAATCCCGTCAAGCTGTCAGAGACGCCGACTGCTTTGAGGCGCGGCGCGCCGCTTCTCGGCGAGCACAGCCGCGAGGTGCTGCGCGAGGTCGGCTACGCGGATGACGCGATCGACCGCCTGGTCAACGCGGGCGCCGTCCACGACGGACGTCTCGCCTAGCCCTTGATGCAGACGAGCGGCAGAAGTTTCGCGACCTTGCGCGCGAGGCCGGCGTGGTGGGCTGCGTCGACGACCGCGGTCACATCCTTGTAGGCGCCGGGCGCTTCCTCGGCGACGCCGCGGGCCGACGGACTGCGCACGAGAATGCCGCGCTCGGCCAGCTCGTCTGAGACATCGCGCCCCCGCCAGAGCTTGGCCGCCTGATGCCGGCTCATGGCGCGCCCCGCGCCGTGGCAGGCCGAATGGAAGGCGCGCTTGGCGCCGGCTTCCGTGCCGACGAGAACGTAGGATGCCGTTCCCATGCTTCCACCGATGATGACCGGCTGCCCGATCGCGCGGAACGCCTCGGGCAGATCGGGATGCCCGGGTCCGAAGGCACGGGTCGCGCCCTTCCGGTGGACGTAGAGCTTCTGCGAGCCGCCGTCGATGGCGTGGTCCTCGACCTTGCAGGTGTTGTGCGAGACGTCGAACAGGAGGTCGAGGGAGGCGCGCGGCGCGGTGCCTTCGAAGACGCGGCGGACGAGATGCGTGATGATCTGGCGATTGGCGAGCGCGCAATTGATGGCAGCGCGCATGGCGCCCAAATAACGCTGGCCGATCTCGGAGCGGATGGGGGCGCAGGCGAGCTCGCGATCGGGCAGTGCGATGCCGTGCTCGGTGGCCGCGATCGCCATGTCACGGAGATATTCCGTTCCGATCTGGTGTCCGAGCCCGCGCGAGCCGCAGTGGATGCTGATGACCGCCGAATCGGGCGCGAGGTCGAAGGCGGCGGCAGCCTCATGGTCGAAGATCTCGGCGACGTATTGGACTTCGAGATAGTGATTGCCGGAGCCGAGCGTGCCCATCTCCTGCCGCTGTCGGGCCTTGGCCTTGCTTGAGACACAGTCGGGGCGTCCGCCGGCCATGGTGCCGTGTTCCTCGATGCGGTCGAGGTCGGCCGTCTCGCCGTAACCCTGCTCGACGGCCCAGGCCGCACCGCCCGCCAGCATCGAGTCCATGGCGGCGGGATCGAGGGTGATGGCGCCCGTGCTGCCAAGGCCGGCGGGGATGCCGCGGAAAAGTGCGGTCGCCAAGTCTTTCTGCACGGCCAGGATCGCCGAGCGGTCGAGCGCCGTGTGGAGGAGACGCACGCCGCAGGAAATGTCGAAACCGACGCCACCGGCCGAAACCACGCCCCCCGCATCGGCATCGAAGGCCGCGACGCCTCCGATGGGGAAGCCGTAGCCCCAATGCGCATCCGGCATGGCATAGGCCGCCTTGACGATGCCGGGCAGGCTCGCGACGTTGGTGATCTGCTCGTGGACCTTGTCGTCCATGGCGCGGACCAGCTCTTCGTCCGCATAGATGACGGCGGGCACGCGCATCGCGCCCGTTGGCTCGATGAGCCATTCGCACTCAGCCAGCCGGGTCAGCCGCGCCGTATCCATGGTCGTCCGTCCGAGTCGTCCGCGCGATCCTTCAGCGCTCGCGCTCGTTATACTCCGGGCGGTCGGCAAGAAGGATCTCGTAAAGTTGGGCCACGCGCCCGCTCCGGCTCTTGCGGAGCTTGGTACCCATGACATCGTCGGCCATGAGCCACTCCATGGCCTCCATCAATTCGGCGCCCGTGGCTCCCGTGGCGATGATCTCCGCCGTGCGCGCTTCGCTGAGCGTGCCCGCGATTTTCTGGATGTCGTCTCGCGTCAAGGCGCCCATGACACACCCATTTCGACCGTCGCTGGAATGATCGTGAGAAAGGCCAGACTTGGCTTTGAGCCGCCTTGAGCTAGGTCAAGCTAGACGTCGACGACGCACTGGGCGATCCACTCTTCGCCGCTCCGATTGACCGCAAGCGCCGTGTACGTGGCGCCCTTGACCTCGACTGCCGGCTCATGGCGCCCGACATCGACAGGCTCGCCCCAGGCCCGTGCGTGGAGCGTCCGGCCCTCGATGTCGACCTCGAAGCGGCGAAAGACCATGCGTCGCGTCGCCATTTCGTAGATCAATGCGTTCAGCCAATCGACGAGGAGGAGGCCGTCGTCGGGCGCCGTGCAAGTGACCTCGACGCGTTCGCTCGGCCGTACGCGCTCGAGATCGACGCTCACAGCCATCATTGCCGCCGCCGCTTCGGCGAAGGCCTCGGCCTTGGTCGCACCGATGCCCCGGACACCGATATCGGCCTCGTGCGGGAAATGCTCCCATCGTCTCGTGGTGGGCATGGCAGCGCGTTGAGTGTGAGCCATGCGCATTCCGCCCCCGCCTCGTCCCATCCGTCAAGGGACGTACCGGCGCGAGGCGAGTTGACAGCCATGCGGGGCGCATCCTCTATTGCCCCATCGACGACGACAGACAGGCCGAACCGATGCCGTCCACACCCCCACTTCGTACGGGAGGTCGCCTTCTCGCCGATGCCCTGAGAAGCCAGGGCGTCGACATGGCGTTCTGCGTTGCGGGCGAGAGCTATCTCGAGCTGATCGACGCGCTCTACGACCTCAGGAACGAGATCCAGCTCATCACCTGCCGCCATGAAGCCGGCGCTGCCCACATGGCCGAGGCCTACGGCAAACTCACGGGCCGCCCGGGCGTGTGCCTGGTGACGCGGGGGCCGGGTGCGTGCCACGCCAGCATCGGCGTTCACACGGCGCAGCAGGCTTCAACCCCGATGGTCGTTCTGGTCGGCCAGATCGACCGCGACCATGCGGAGCGGGAGGCGTTTCAGGAGATCGACTACCGCCGGATGTTCGGGCCGCTCACCAAGTGGGTGGCGCAAATCGACCATGCCGAGCGCATACCCGAGATGATCGGCCGCGCTTTCCAGATCGCGGTCTCGGGACGTCCGGGCCCGGTCGTGCTGGCGCTGCCCGAGGACATGCAGCGCGACGAGGCCGCGGTCGAAGATGCGGGGCCCTATGCGGTGGTGCAGGCATCGCCGTCCACGGCGGCGCTCGGGGAGTTGCAGCGGCTTCTTGCCGCGGCCGAGCGCCCGGTCGCGATCGTCGGCGGCGGGGGCTGGACGCCCGAAGCCTGCGCCGACATCGTCCGCTTCGCGGCGGCTCACGATCTTCCCGTGTGCTGCTCGTTCCGGCGCCAGGATCTCTTCAACAACGACCACCCGAGCTATATCGGCGATCTTTCGACCGCGACCAACCCGCCGCTCATCAAGCGCGTGAAGGAATCGGACCTTCTTCTCGTCATCGGCTCGCGTCTCGATGAGATCGCGACCCAGCGCTACACGCTCATCGATGCGCCCACGCCCAAGCAGCGCATGATTCACGTTCACCAGGACTCGGCGGTGCTGGGGAGCGTGTATCGGCCGACCCTCGCGATCCAATCGGGCATGCCGGAATTTGCGGCCGCCGCCGCGGCGCTCAAGCCCGCAGGAGCCGTGCGCTGGGCGGCCTGGCGGGCGGAGGCGCGCAAGGACTATGAGGCGGGTGCGGTTCCCTCTCCCTACAAGGGCGATCTCGATCTCGGTGCCTGCATGCTGTGGTTGCGCGACCGCCTGCCGCCCGATTCCATCATCACGCTCGATGCCGGCAATTTCAGCGGCTGGCCCATGCGATTCCTGAAGTGGCGCCAGCCGCGGACCCAACTCGGCCCGCAGGCCGGCGCCATGGGTCAAGGCGTGCCGGCGGCCGTGGCTGCGAAACTCGTCCATCCCGAACGCATCGTCGTCGGATGCGCGGGCGATGGCGGCTTCATGATGAATGGGCAGGAGCTGGCCACGGCGGTCAAGTACGGCGCCAATTGCATCCTGCTCGTGTTCAACAACGGCATGTTCGGCACGATCCGCATGCACCAGGAGCGTGAGCATCCGGGCCGGGTGCACGCGACCGCGCTCACCAATCCGGATTTCGCGTCCCTCGCGCACGCCTACGGGGCCCACGGCGAGACGGTATCGAAGACGGCGGAATTCGCGCCGGCCTTCGAGCGCAGCCTCGCTTCGGGCAAGCCTTCGGTCATCGATCTCCGGATGGATCCGGACGTCATCACGACCCGCACGACGTTGACGGCGATGCGCGCGGCGGCCGCGGCGCGCCGGAGCTGACCTCGGCCGATTGACGAAACGGGTACAGTTGAGAATCAGAACGGCGGAGACACAGCAAGACGCCGGCACCCGAGGGCGGGCGCCGGCGTTGTCGCGAGTGAACCGAAGTCGTGATCGGCGGGAGGCGAACCCGCGCCGAGACTAGCTGTTGCGGCCCGCCTCGATCTGCTTGACCTTCGCCTCGAGCGTCTGGAGGAGCGCATCGACGCCGTTGCGCTGGATCACGGACGAGTACTCCGAGCGGCGCGTGGCCAGCTCGCTGATGCGCTTGAAATAGATGTCGGCGATCTTCCAGTTGTCGTCGACCTTGCGCATCAGATAGTCGATCGGAATCTGTTCGCTGCCGTTGGTGAGGTTCGCGCGCACGAGGACGTCGCCCCGCGGGGTCTCCTGGATGCCGACGATCTCGAACTGCTGGCCGGAATAGCCCGTGAACCGGCTGGCGTAAGTCGACACCGTCATGCGGCGGAACAGCTCGACGAGCTCGTCCTGCTGCTGGGGCTGCATGTTGCTCCAGGCGGAGCCGGTCGCGACCTGGGCCATGTAGGTCAAATCGAAGCTCCGCTCGACGGCTGGCGCGAGCTTGCTCCTCCGCCCCTCGAAGCCAAGGGACTTGGCATCCTTCATGACGCCGAGAAGCGCGTCGTGGAACTGCTCCACGACCGCGCGCGGGGCGCCTTGGGGTGCGGCATGGACGAGCGGCGCGAGCGCGACGAGGCTCGCGGCCAGGATCATGGTTCGTGCGACGGTCATCAGCTTCATAGCATCCTCGATCGTACCGGTCTGCCCTCCCGCTAAGGGTGTATATGGTCCCGGCAAGGCTCCATCGCAACTCTCGTGTCCATAGTCGACGACTATGGTTGAGAGAGAGGGGCCGGTCCCGCATGGGAGCGAAACGCGAGTTAAGCCCGATCTTCTCAATGACTCCTTAACCCTGGCGCCTCCAAGGCAGCTTTTTCGATCGAGACGAATATCCCGTTCAGCTGGTTACAAAAATTTAATCTGGCGGCGTGCCGCTCCCCCATGGGGCCGTGTGAGCGCTCGCTCGGGCCCAAGGCTCCCAAAGCGCCTTTGGTGGGCGAGAAGGTGCGAATGCGAAATGCGTCCGCGGGCACATCCGCGCGGCGCCAAGCCATCGGTTCCGCCGCGCGTCATGACGCGTCGTGCCGCGTCGGCAGCCGCGATGCGGCTTTCGTCTTTACCGCGCGCCGCGTCCGCCCGTAAAACGACCTCTACGGAAGGAGGAAGGGAACGGATGGCATGAAGGCGGTGATACTTGCGGCTGGCGTTGGCCAGCGCCTTGCCGGCGATGGGGACGATCCGCCAAAAGCGCTGTTGCGTTTCGGCGGACGGACACTGCTTGCGCGGCACATCGAGATCTTACGGCCGCGCGGCGTCGAGGAGATCGTCGTGATCGCAGGCTATCAGGCGGAGCGGATCACCGCGGAGATCGCAAGGCTCGGTGCCGGCCACTTCACGCGCACCGTGTTCAATCCCGACTTCCGAGAGGGGAGCGTCGTGAGCCTCTGGACCGGGCGCGACGCGATGAGGTGGGGCGGCGATGTGCTCCTCATGGATGCGGATGTCCTCTACGATCCTCGGATCATGGATCGCTTGCTCCGCTCGGCACACCGCAACTGCTTTCTCATGGACCGCGAGTTCGAACCCGGCGACGAACCGGTGAAGCTGTGTTTGAACGACGGACATCCGGCCGAGTTCCGGAAGAAGATCGAAGGGCACCACGAGGTCGTCGGCGAGTCGGTCGGCTTCTTTCGATTTGAAGCGGGCGCGGCGGCGGAGGTCGTGGCCGCCGTGGGGCGCTATGTCGCGGCTGCGCGCCGCGCGGAGCCCTACGAGGAGCCGATCCGCGACGTTCTCCAGACAGCGCCACGAGGGCGCTTCGGTGTCGAGGATATTACCGGGCTGCCGTGGATCGAAATCGACTTTCCGGAAGATGTGCGTCGGGCGAATGACACCATCCTGCCGCTGCTACCCCGGTGACAGTGCGACCGAGACGCGCGCGGCCTCGCGGCCGGACGAGCGCGCGTCATGGAGCGAGAAGGCGTGACCGAGGTGCGTCCTTACGACCAGCGATTGGCTGCTGCGTTCGCGCGCCGTCTCGCGCCGACGGGCATCAGCCCGAATGCGATGACGACGGTGGGTCTCCTCGCGGGACTCGCGGCGGGCGCGCTGTTCGCCGTTGGCGGTCCGTTCTCACCCCATCTTGGCGCCCTCGTGTTCGTCTATGCCGTCTTCAACGACCATGTGGACGGCGAACTCGCGCGCTTCACCGGGCGGATGAGCGAGTTCGGCCACTATTTCGACCACGTCGCGGCCTGCGTCAGCTACCTATCGATGTTCGTCGGTGCCGGCATCGGGCTCGGGCAAGCGGCGGGGGAGGGCTGGGCGGTTCCCTTCGGGATCATCGCGGGTCTCTCGGTCGTTGCCATCTTCTCGGTGCGTCTGTGGGTCGAGGAAACCGTCGATCGGGCCGCGGTCCGGCAGAAGCAATACGGCGGTTTCGAAGTCGAGGACCTTCTCTATCTCGTGGGGCCGATCACGTGGCTGGGGGGCCTCTCTCTCTTCATCGCGGCGGCCGGCATCGGCACGCCGATCTTCCTTCTCTGGGTCGTGTGGCAGGCTCTCCGCGCGCGCCGTGCGGCAGGTGAACCATGACGACGTTTCTGACGGGTGCCTCGGGATTCGTCGGCGCCGCCGTGCTGCGGGCGCTGCTCGCGGAGCAGCATGATGTGCGCGTCCTGGTCCGTCCGGAGAGCGATCGCCGCAACCTCGAAGGACTTTCGGTCGATGTCGCGACGGGCGACCTCAGGGACCCGCGGTCGCTCGAACGGGCGCTCGGGGGCTGCGACACGGTCTTCCACGTGGCGGCCGACTATCGCCTCTGGGTGCCGAGGCCCGAGGCGATCTATGCGGCCAATGTCGAGGGAACGCGCCACCTCATGCGGGCCGCGGGTGAGCGCGGCGCCCGGCGCATCGTGTACACGAGCAGCGTCGCGACGCTCGGCGTGTTCGCCGATGGACGGGTCGCCGATGAGGCGACGCCCTCGACCCTCGATGACATGATCGGCCACTACAAGCGTTCAAAATTTCTGGCCGAGGCCGAGGTCAGCCGCCTCGTTCGCGATGCGAACTTGCCGGTTGTGATCGTCAATCCCTCGACTCCGATCGGACCGCGCGACGTGAAGCCGACGCCGACCGGCCGCATGATCGTGGAGGCCGCGACGGGACGCATGCCGGCTTTCGTCGACACCGGCCTCAATCTCGTCCACGTGGACGACGTGGCGCGCGGCCATCTCCTCGCCCTCGCGCGCGGCCGCGTGGGAGAGCGCTACATCCTCGGTGGTGTCAACGCGAGCTTGATGGAGATCTTGGCTGACATCGCCGCGATCGTCGGCCGCCGGCCACCGCGGATCCGATTGCCGCACGATGCGGTGATGCCGATCGCCCATTTCGCGGAGGCCTGGGCGAGGATTGCCGGCGGCGAGCCTTTCGTGACCAAGGACAGCGTGCGGATGGCGCGCAAGCGCATGTACTTCTCGTCCGCCAAGGCCGAGCGGGAGCTCGGCTACGCGGTGCGGCCGGTTGAGGAGGCGCTGCGCGACGCGATCGCATGGTTCAGGGATCACGGCTACTTGTCCTAGCTCATGCGCGGCACGACATGACGGCAGCGATCAGCCCCTGGGACCAGCGCTTGGCGCGGCTGCTCGTTCGTCCGCTCGCCCGGACGGGCGTGACGCCCAATCAGGTCACCGGCCTCAGCCTTGCCGCGGGCGTCGCGGCCGCGACCCTTTTCGCGGCGGGCGGGCGGGCGCAGGCCGATTTCGGGGCGTTGTGCTTCATGCTGGCTATGCTCATCGACCACGCGGACGGCGAGCTCGCACGCATGACGGGCAAGACCAGCCGGCTTGGGCATCATCTCGACTACATCGTGGGATCGCTCAACTACACGCTGTTGTTCATCGGCCTCGGTATCGGGCTCGAGCGGGAATGGGGGGAGGGCGCGCTTGCCATCGGCCTTGGTGCGGGACTGTCGAACCCGCTCATCGTGGCCATCCGCATGCGGATGGATCAGCGCTTTGGCGCCGCCGCCGTCGAGCATCCGAGCGCCCTCGGCTTCGAGATCGAGGACTTTGCCTATCTCATCGGCCCCATAACCTGGATCCTGGGCCCGATCTTTTTTCTCGTGCCTTATGGCCTTGGCACGCTTGGCTATTTCGGGTGGACCGTCTATTCCTATGCGCGCGAGCGGCGTCGGCACTAGGTCTTGGTTTGGCCGACAGCCTAGGGCTTGCGCCAAAGACACAGTGTGTCACAACCTACAGGGCGATGGTTGATTTTCGAGTCGATACAATCCATTCTCTGACCGGCCCTATCTCGTTCGGCCTATGCCGGGCGAGCGCGGGTCCACAGCTATGAGGAATTGATGCGGGTCGTCCTGGCTCAGCCGCGTGGGTTCTGTGCAGGTGTCGAACGGGCGATCGAAATCGTCGAACGCGCGCTCAAGCTCTATGGGCCGCCCGTCTACGTCCGGCACGAGATCGTCCACAACAAACGCGTGGTCGAGGACCTCAAGACCAAGGGCGCGGTGTTCGTCGAGGAGCTGAACGAGATCCCGAACGGCGCGATCACGGTGTTCAGCGCGCATGGTGTCTCCCAGAAGGTCGAGGACGATGCGCGTCTGCGCGACCTGCCGGTGATCGACGCGACCTGCCCGCTCGTCGCCAAGGTCCATAAGGAAGGTCAGCGTTACGCCGAGAAGGGCTACGAGGTCGTGCTGATCGGCCATGAAGGCCACCCGGAAGTGGAGGGCACGATGGGCCGTGTGCCGGGCCGCGTCTATCTCGTCTCGAGTCCGGAGGACGCGGCGAAACTCATCGTGAGCAATCCCGAGCGGCTTGCCTACGTGACGCAGACGACTCTTTCGGTCGATGACACGCGGGAGATCATCGAGGCGCTCAAGTTGCGCTTTCCCAAGATCGTGGGCCCCGATGTCAAGGACATCTGCTACGCGACGCAGAACCGTCAGGCGGCGGTCCGCCAGCTGGCGAAGGAAGTCGATGTGATCCTCGTCGTGGGCGCGAAGAACAGCTCGAATTCGAGCCGGTTGCGCGAAATCGGAGAGGAGATGGGCGTGCCGAGTTATCTCATCGACGACGCCGCTGCGCTCGATCCGTCCTGGCTGGCCGAGGCCGATTCGATCGGCGTCACCGCGGGGGCCTCTGCGCCGGAGGATTTGGTGCAGGAGCTGATCGCGCGTCTGCGCGACTTCGGCGAATTGCGCCTCGAAGTGCTCGATGGCATCAAGGAAAACGTCTACTTCAAGCTGCCCGAACAGCTGCGCGAGATCGCGGTCTGAGGGTGGTGCGCGACTCACAATTCCGAAACAAGTTGTTCCAGACTGGCACAAGCGTGGGGTGATGCGGTGGCCGTTCCTCTGATCCAGCAGATCCGCGTTGGCGGCTATGTCCTGAAGCAGCGCCTGAAGGGCGTGACGCGCTATCCGCTCGTGCTCATGCTGGAGCCGTTGTTCCGCTGCAACTTGGCGTGCTCGGGCTGCGGCAAGATCGATTACCCGGATGACATCCTGAACGAGCGGCTGTCGGTGAAGGACTGCCTCGATGCGGTCGACGAGTGCGGTGCGCCCGTCGTCTCGATTCCCGGTGGCGAGCCGTTGCTCCACAAGGAGATCGACAAGATCGTCGAGGGGATCGTCGCACGGAAGAAGTTCGTCTATCTCTGCACGAACGCGCTTCTCCTCGAGAAGAAGCTCCACCTTTTCAAGCCGAGTCCGTATCTCACCTTCTCGATCCATCTCGACGGGCTCAAGGAGGAGCACGACAAGTCCGTGTGCCAGAGCGGCGTGTTCGAGCGCGCGGCGGCCGCGACGCGCCTGGCCAAGGCGCGCGGCTTCCGCGTCAATGCCAACTGCACGCTTTTCAACGATGCCGATCCGGAGCGGGTCGCCGCCTTCATGGATTTTTGCTGCAACGAGCTCGGAATCGAGAGCGTCACCATCTCGCCCGGCTATGCCTATGAGCGCGCGCCCAACCAGCAGCATTTCCTGGCGCGCCGGAAGACCAAGGAGCTGTTCCGCAATATCCTTCGGCGCGGCAAGGGCCGCAAATGGCGGTTCAGCCAATCGACGGTGTTCATGAACTTCCTCGCCGGCAACGAGGAGCTCCGCTGCACGCCGTGGGGCAACCCGACGCGCAACGTCTTCGGCTGGCAGCGGCCCTGCTATCTCGTGGGAGAAGGCTACGCCAAGAGCTTCAAGGAGCTCATGGAGACGACGGACTGGGACAAGTACGGCACCGGCAACTACGAGAAATGCGCCGACTGCATGGTGCACTGCGGCTACGAGCCGACGGCCGTCGAGCAGACGGTGCGCCGTCCGTGGCGGGCATTGGCCATCGCCATGAAGGGCATCCGGGTCGAAGGCGAGATGGCGCCGGAACTACCCTTGGCTGGCGCCCGTCCCGCCGAGTGGGTCCACGACCGGAACGTGGCCACGCTGCTGGCCGAGGTCCACCTCAAGCGCAAGGCCGCCGAGGCTAAGACGAGCCACGCGGCGTAGAGAGGCGATCGCCTTTTGGCTGTCGCGCGCCAGTCGAAACAGCGCGACGACCTCCCACGGCGCGAGAACGAGACCGATCAGAACGCCGAGTGTGTTGCGGCCACCGTCGGGCGTGACGCCGCGTAGCGCTGCCGAGGGTATCGCCCTATCGGCGGCGTCGCTGATGGACCGGACTGCGAGAAACGGCACGCCGGCATCGCGCGCGACGGCCGCGACGTCGTGACTCTCCATGTCGACGGCAGCGGCGCCGGTGTCGCGGTGCGCCTCGGCCTTGTCCCGCGCCGACGCGAGCGGCCTGTCGCAACCGAGAACCGCGCTGTCCGCGACGCTGCCGATGCGCCTCAACAGGCGCGCGCGCCATTCCAGGTCGACCCCGTAGCGTTCGCCGTGGGGAGCGATGACCTCCGTTGGAATGACCAGAGCGCCTGCCCTCAGGTTCGGCGCGAGGGCGCCCGCGAATCCAAAGCTGGCCAGGGCCGTGGCGCCAGCCCGGAGCAAGCGCTCGGCGCAGTCACGCCCTGCGCCGGGCCGCGCGCCCGTGGCGCCAGCGACGACCTCAACTTTCGGGGCCGTGCGCACCTCGAGGCAGCGGATTTCGGCGGTCAGTCCTGCGATGACTCCGAGGCGGGCCATTCTCCGGCGCTGGACGCGGCGCTACATGCCGAAGGCGACGGCTTTGGCATTGCCGCGCACGAGATTGCGGAAGCGCGCGAGCGCCCAAAGCGGGAAGTACGCCGCATAGCCGTGGTAGAGAAGATAGAAGACGCGCGGGAATCCGACGGCGTTGTAGTAACGCTCGTGCCAGCGTCCGTCCGTGCGCGGGGCGTTCAGGAGATAGTCGACGCCGCGGCGCACCGCATCGTGCTCGACGACGCCCGCGGCCATGAGACCCAAGAGCGCCCAGGCCGTGTGCGAAGGCGTGCTGGCCTTGCATTCGCCGCGCCGGTCCGCCCAGTAAGTGGCGCCATCTTCGCCCCACCCGCCGTCCGCGCGCTGGCGCGCGATCAGCCAGTCGACCGCTTTTCTCACATAGGGCGCCCCCATGTCCTCACCGGCGATGTTGAGGGCGCACAGCACGGACCATGTTCCGTAGATGTAGTTCGTTCCCCACCGCCCGAACCACGAACCATCCGCCTCCTGCTCGCGTCGGAGATACGCGAGGCCGCGCGCCATGGCGGGGTGGTTCCTGTCGAGGCCGAGCTGCGCCAGCATGCTGACGCAGCGCGCGCTCACGTCCGCGGTCGGCGGGTCGAGAAGGGCGCCGTGGTCCGCGAAGGGAATGTTGTTCAGAAGATCGTGCGTGTTGTCGATGTCGAAGGCGCCCCAGCCGCCATTGCGGCTTTGCATGCCAATGATCCATTCCTTCGCGCGCTCGATCGATGGCCGATAGCGCGGGTCGCCCGCCCGATCGAGGGCCATGGCGACGACGGCCGTGTCGTCGACATCCGGGTAATGGTCGTTCCAGTACTGAAAGGCCCAGCCGCCGGGCCGGAGATCGGGCGCCCGCACGGCCCAGTCGCCCTTGACGTCGAGGATCTGGCGTCCGACGAGCCAGTCGAGCGCGCTGTTCATGACGGGCCCATTCGGCGCCTCGCCGGCTTCCAGCATGGCATGGGCAGCGAGGCCGGTGTCCCAGATGGGCGAGACGCAGGGCTGGCAATAGTCGCGCTGGCCGTTCGAGGTGAGAAGCTTCTTGATCGACCGCTTTGCGATCACGAGGTCAGGGTGTTCCTTCGGATAGCCAAGCGCTTCGAAAGCAAGCACCGAGTTGACCATCGCGGGGAAGATGGCGCCAAGACCATCCTCGCCGTTGAGCCGTTCGGTCACGAAGGCGATGGCGGTCTTGATCGCGCGCGTGCGGAGGGCCCGGGGAAACAGGGGCTCGATCACGCGGAGGATGCGATCGACGCCGAGGAAGAAGGCGCCCCACGCGCTCCCCGTCGGATTCCTCATGTAATGGCGCTCGGCTTCGGGCGGAGTCACGAAGAGCTCAGATATGCCGATGCCGAGCGGATTCCTGGCGCGCGGCTTCAGCGCCATGAGCACGAGGAGCGGTGCGATCACGGTGCGCGACCAGTATGACACCTTGGTCATGTGAAACGGAAACCAGCGCGGCAGCAGCATGATCTCGACCGGCATCACGGGCACTGCGCGCCACGGCACTTGACCGAAGAGAGCGAGCGCAATGCGGGTGAAGACGTTGGCATGCGCCGCACCGCCATGGGCGAGGATCGCATTGCGCGCGCGCACCATGTGCGGCGCTTCGGTCGAATCGCCTGCCAGCTTCAGCGCATAGTAGGCCTTGACGCTCGCGCTGATGTCGAAATCGCCATCGTGGAAGAGGGGCCAGCCTCCGTGGCTGCCTTGAATCGAGCGCAAGTAGCTCGCGAGCTTGGGCTCGGCGTCGCGGTCGATCTCGTCGAGATAGTGCCCGTAGAGGATGTACTCGGCAGGAATCGTCGCGTCGGCCTCGAGCTCGAAGAGCCAGTGCCCATCGGAGGCTTGCCGGTCGATGAGCGCCTGCCGAACGCTGTCGACGACCGGCGCGACCGACGCGTCAACCCATTGGCGGAGCGAATCGGTGCGTCCACCCGCCTGACTCCCAGCCTGTTCGGTGCGAATCGGAGCATCCATGCGAGTCAGGTGTCACAGCCATTCGGTGGGGGATGGCCGGCACGTTAGTCAACGCGTCCGACAAAGTCCAGGCACGCGGTCGCGCGGGGGGCCAAGCCCCAGGCGCTCAGCGCACCGGCGCCACCAGGACGTCGACATCGACGCTCACGCGGACCGTCTGATCACCGCCTTCGGCGACCGGAGGCGCCATCGCCGCCGCCATCATCTGATCCGACTCCATCCCCTTTGCCATGGGAAGGGGCCGGATCAGGGGGACGCCGCCGACGCGGAGTGCGCGGATGCGCACGACCGAGGACTCGGCCGCCTTGGCCAGGGCCCGCGCCCGTTCGAGCGCCTTGGATACCGCTTCCGCCTCCAGCTCCTGCTCTAATTTGCGCTGCATCTCGGGCGTCAACTCGAAGCCCATGCCGCTCATGGCGAGCCCGTCGGCCTGAAGGTCGCGGACGACGCCGAGCACGGCGTCGAAGTCGCCCGAGTAGACGCTGATGCTTTGGCTGCCCCGCCAGGTGACGATGCGGTTCTTGTCGGTGACCTGATAAATCGAGTAGGAGCCGGTCTCGGCCTTGACCGCGCTCGTGCGCTTCACGCGATCGAGGGCTTTTCCCATCCGCTTGTTGATCTCGTTCTGCACCTTGACCGGGTCGGGATCGCTGGCTTCGGCGCGGAGGGTCGCGCGCAGCCGGTCGCGCGGCACCGCGCGCTCGGCCGAGGTCGAAAACGTGATCACCGTGTTCGTCTCGTCGCGCCCTGTCGCCGGCTTCTCCTGGGCGCAGGCCATTCCGGCGACGGCGAGCATGGTGAGGAGGGCGAGAACTCCGGCGAATGTCGAGCGCATGGGATCTCCTTGAGTTGGCGGACCTCGGGCGGCCCGAGATCGGGCGTCCGGCGCCATGGGATGACCGCCCGATGGCAAATCTAAGGCGAGGCGGTCAGCTCGGCCGCTCGTTGGCCCGAGCGAATGGCTCCCTCAATCGTCGCAGGCAATCCGGTGTCGGTCCAGTCGCCCGCGAGGACGAGGTTCCGCCAGCGCGTCTGCGGCTTGGCACGGCGCGCCAATGTCGCGGGGATCTGGGCGAATGTTGCGCGCTTTTCCTTGACGATTCGGTAGGGCGGCATGGGATCGCGGGGGAGGCGCAAGGTCCGCGCGACGTCGGCCCAGAGCCGCGCCGCGATCGCGCCGGCCGGTTCGTCGACGAGCGAATCGGCGGCGCTCACGGTGACCGAGACGATGGTGCCGCGCACGAAGAGCCAATGGGCGGTCGCGTTGACGAGGCCGATGAACGGGGATGCAGGCGCGACCGCGTGGGGCAGCCGATAGTGCGCGTTCACGATGGCGCGGAACTCCGTGGGTACCGCCAGGTCGGGAAGCAGGTCATGGGCGGCCGGAGGCGGAACGGCGAGGATCACGCGATCCGAGGCCGCGAGGGGGATACGCGTCCGCCCGAAATCGAGCGTCGTCAGGCGCTCGCCATCGCGATCGATCGCGCGCAGGCGCTGGTTGAAGCGGATCGTGGCGCCTGCCCGCTCGAGAAATCGCAAAGCAGGTTCGACGAAGCTCTGGCTGAGGCCATCTTTGGCGATCAGCGGTCGCGCAGCATCGCCGCCGCGGCCGAAAATCTCGACCATCACCGGCCACAAGAGACTTGCCGCTGCTTCCTCCGCGCCCGCATTGAGCACGGCGACGGCGAGCGGCTCCCAGAAGCGCTTGAAGGCGGCGCTCCTCGGCTCGAAACACGCGGCGATGGTGGCGTCGGCCCGAACGCAGCCGAGGCGGAGCGCACCGAGGTAGTCGCGCGCCCGGGTCATCGGCACGCGGCGGCTCGCCGCGAAAATCCACCACGGGATGCGTCCGCGGTTGGGCCGGACCGTCCAGCGCTCGTCCGTCGCGAGGTCGACGAAGGCGAACTCCGGTTCGACGGGACCGATGAGACTGTCCTCGCTTCCGATGGCGCGGAGAAAGGACATCGCCGACCGGTTGCCGGAGAGGAGAAGGTGGTTGCCGTTGTCGACGAGGCAGCCAAGCGCGTCGTCGTGGAACGAGCGGCAGCGGCCGCCGGCGTGACCGGCGCCTTCGTAGAGCGCGACACGGACTCCGCGCTCCGTTAGGCGAACGGCTGACGCGAGGCCGGCCAGGCCGGCGCCCACGATGTGTACCGTGGTCATGCCGCCCAGGCCCTCCGCGCTAACCCAAACCGTAGCGCAAGCCGATCCACAGCTTCGTCAGTTTCGAGAGGCGGACGGGTCGATCGAGATCGCGCCAGCCGCGTGCGCACAGCCGATCGAGGATTCGCCGGTACACCTCCAACATGACGACCGCCGGGCGCATGGGGGCGGATGCGCAATCGGCGACCGCCCGGCGCGCTTCGGCAAAGCGCGCGCGCGCCATGGCGGCCAGCTCGTCGCAGACGGCGGCAATGCCTGGCTCGGTCAGTGCCCCCGCCGGATCACGCGACCGGACACCGTGGCGCGTGAGCAACTCCTCCGGAAGGTACAGCCGCCCGCGCTGCGCATCCTCCGTGAGATCGCGAAGAATGTTGGTGAGTTGCAGGGCCTGGCCGAGATGGCGCGCGACGTCGCGCGCGCGCGGCTCGCCTGCGCCGAACGCCTTGATCGACAGCCGTCCGACGGCGCTCGCCACGCGGTCGCAGTAGAGCTCGAGCTCCTCGAGGGTTGGCGCGCACATGCCGGCGGCATCCATCTCCATGCCGTCGATGAGGGCGAGGAAATCCTCCCGCGCGAGGCCGTAGGTCTTCATGGGCTCAAGGAGCGCCTGTCCCGTCGGCCATTCCGGCCGGCCATGGAAGAGGCGGGCGATCTCCTCGCGCCAGGCCGCGAGGCGCACGCGCTTGTCGGCGACCGGTGCTTCGTCATCGGCGATGTCGTCCACTTCGCGGCAGAAGGCGTAGATGGCGAACATGGCGGCGCGCCGCGGCGGCGGCAGGAGGCGCATGGCCCAATAGAAGGACGTGCCGGAGGCCGCAACGACGTGGGAGACATGCGCCTCGGCGCTCCCTTCGCCGGACGCATCGGTCCGATGCATCGTTCCTGCGGCACTGCTGGCCATCGTGTTTGCGTGTCCTATCGGTCTTGGTGGTCCGGGCGCGCATTCGGGGCGGCCGGATAGGTTCGACCCTTCCAGGCTCCGCCGCGGCCCGCCCAGTGCGCGCGTGCCGAATCGATGGTCATGAGAACATAGAGGAAGCCGATGAACGGCAGCAACACGCTCTCCAGCGCCGGGCGGCCGTAGAGCCGCAGGGCCGGGACGTAGATAAGGGCCATGATTGTCCACGCTCCGGCGCCAAGGAGGAACGGCGCGGCTGACCCGCTCACCAATCCCCACGCGACCGCGGCCGGCGGAACAAAGAAGACGATGGTGAAGGCCAGCACCATGAGCGCGAGGAGCAGCACGGAGTGGCGAAGCTGGGTGAAGGCCGAGCGCGCGATCATGTGCCAGATTCCGGCGAGGCCCCGGTAGGGCCTGAGGCTCCGCACGTCGGTCGCGAGACCGAGCCAGATCGAGCCGTTGGGCTTGAGGCGGGAGGCGAGTTCGCAGTCGTCGATGATGGCGCCGCGGATGGCGGCGATCCCGCCCGCACGCTCGAGAGCTTCGCGCCGGACGAGCATGCAGCCGCCAGCGGCGCCTGCGACTCGGCTTCGCCGATCATTCACGCGCGGGAAGGGATAGAGCAGCTGAAAGAAATAGACGAAAGCCGGAATCAGTCGATGTTCCCAGAACGACCGGCAATGGAGACGCACCATGAGCGATACGAGATCGTGGCCTTCGCGCTCGGCCTTGGCGACGAGCCGTCGCACATTGTCGCGCGGGTGGCGGATGTCGGCGTCGGTCAGGAGAGCGTAGCGCGCATCGGGCGCGCAGAGCGCCGCTTCGCGCAAGCCGGCCGACACGGCCCATAGTTTTCCGACCCAGCCGGCTTCGAGCGGCGGCGCTGTCACGATCGTCAGGCGATCGGCCCGGCCCGCGGCCTCTGCCGCGGCGCGCGCGGCTGCGGCGGTCCCGTCGCTGCTGCGATCGTCGACGAGCACGACGTGGAAGAGCCCTGGATAGTCCTGGCTCACCAGCGAGGCGATCGCTTCGCCGATGACGTCCGCTTCATCGCGCGCGGGGACGACGGCAACGACGCTTGGCGCGGGCAGGCCTGTCTCCGGCTCTGGCCCGATGCGCTGGTCCGCGCGCCAGTAGCGGCCGTGTCCCAGGGCCAGGTAGATCCAGGCGAGCCCGGACAGCGTTGCGGCGAGCGTGAGCAATCGGCCCTAGACCCGGAAAACGTAGGTCTTGCCGGGTTCTCGTTCGATGTCCGGCGGCAGATTCTTGTGTTTGTCGGCGTAGTAGCGGAGACGATGGTCGCCTGCCGAGCGGCGGTTGTAGGTGATGTAGAGAATCCGGCGCTCCTTGCCCGTGCGATTGGGGCCCGATTGGTGCGGCGCGTAGGAATCGAACAGCACCACGTCGCCCGGCATGGTCGGGTACGCCTTGAAGGTCATGCCTTCCATCTCGGCGGGTGTGAGAGGCTTCCACTCCTCGCCGATGAGGCCGCGTTTGTGCTGGCCGGGCGCGAATTCGAGACAGCCGTTCTCTGTCGTCGAGGCATCGATGCTGACCATCGCCGTGATGAAGAGTTCCGCATACGTCCCCCAGCCCGCTTGCTGGTCCTGGTGCGGTTTGAAGCCGTCGCCACCCGGCTTCTTGAAATTGATCTTGTCCTTGAACAGCACGGCGGGCTCGCCGAACAGCGCGTCCGCAAGTGCGCGCAGGGGTCCGTCGAGAAATGCGGCGAACGCCGCGTGAAAGGGATAGAAATTCTCGATGCGCTGGATGATCCGTTTGCCGGGCGCCGTCAGGCTGTCTTCGCGATAGACCCAGTGTCGGCCCGGAACTTCCGGCATGGCTTCGAGTTCATCGGTCCACGCCGCGATCTTCGCCATGTCGGCGGCGCCGAAGAAGCCGCTGAGGACGACGTAGCCATCGCGGGCGAAGGTGGTGATGTCACGCTCGCTCAGTCGCACGTGTCCTCGTCATCGCTCGTTTCGGCGTGAGGCGCGAAGAATGGCGGATGCGCCAGCGGCTGACAAGCGCGTCGGCCGCTCGCCGGTGACGGGCGCACGGGATCACAACCAGGCGCGTACAACGCCTTTGGCGCAACACCCGATGAACTGGAGACGGGACAACTCGACCCGTTCGGCCACGGGATCGCGCTGCCGCAGTGCGCGAAGAAGCCGGACCGCGATCGCGACGATGGCCGCCGATTCCATGGCGAGCCGCCGGTCGCGCAAACGCCGGGGCAGCGTGCGCGCGAGGTCAAGGAGGGTATCGGTCGCATCCAACGTCCGGTCGAGCACGCGCCGCAGGGCGGGCGACGACTGCGGCGCGCGGAGCGCCTCGACCGACGTGCCTTCGGCCGTCATCCAGATCTGCGGCAAATAGACGCGGTCGAGGGCGAGGAAGTCCGCCTTGCAGTCCTGCAGGTGGTTGAGCACCTGAAGCGCGTTGCAGAGAGCGTCCGATGCGGGATAGCCGTCCTTCGATTCGCCGTGAAGGTCGAGGAGATAGCGGCCGACGGGCGACGCCGAGAGGTAGCAATAGCCCATCAGGTCGTCCCAGTCGGTGTAGCGCAGCTTGATCGCGTCCTGCTTGAAGGCCGCGATGAGGTCGAGGCAATGCTGAATGGGGACATGGGTCTCGATGAGACTCGCGCGGATGCTATGCGCCTTTGCGAATCGAGCATCGTCGGTCCGGTCGCCGCGGATCGCATCGGCAAATCCGTCGAGGCGCTCGATCTTGTCCTCGGGTGCGAGACGCGGATTGTCGGCGATGTCGTCGATGGCGCGCGCGAAGGCATAGAAGACGGCGACGTGCGGGCGCAAGCGGGCAGGCAAGAGCCACGAGCCGACGGGGAAGTTCTCGTCGCCCGCGCCTTTGCCCGAGGGTGTTTCGGCCGCAGCCGTCGCGGACCGCGCCCCGTTGGTCGTGCCGTGAATGTCGCGGACCGCATCAGCCATCGCGCTGCCGTTCAGTTGGATAGAGCGAAGGGATTGAACCGGGTGCCCCGGTCATAGGTATCGATCCCCTCCACGCGCTTCAAATACCCGACAACAATATAAGTGAGCGGCGTCGCTGCCGCCTCGTAGAGGCATTTGGCGGCCCATTGCACGAGGATGATCTCCCCAATGACGGCCGACGGCATGGCGCCGGCGAAGGCCAGCGTCACGAACACAGTCGTGTCGGCGGCTTGGCCCACGAGCGTCGAGCCGATCGTCCGGGTCCACAGCCAGCGGCCCTCGGTCGCGATCTTCATCTTGGCCAGCACATAGGCGTTGAGGAATTCGCCGACGAGGAAGGCACTGAAGGACGCGAGAAGGATGCGCGGGGTCGAGCCGAGGATCGCATCATAGGCCGCCTGCTTGTCCCAGAAGGCTGGCGCGGGCAGGGCGCCCGCGAGGGCGGTCGCGGCGACGAACAGGAGATTGGCGAAGAAACCGAGCCAAATGACGAGCCGCGTCGCCTTGTAGCCATACACCTCCGTCAGCACGTCGCCGATGATGTAGCTGACGGGAAAGATGATGACGCCGGCGGTGAGCACGAGCCCGGCCACGTCCACGATCTTGACGGCGATGATGTTTGAGGTCACGAGGCAGGCCGCGAACAGCACTGCGATCGCGACGAAACGCGCCGAATAGGGACCGCGTTGCGGCGAGGGTTGTTGGCGTTCGGCCATCGCTGATTCCTTCGTCGGCACGTGGGAGTTCGTGTAAGTTGCCGCGTGCCCTGGGTCAAGAACATGTCCTGCTTCGATGGCGCGGCCCGCCGATGGTAAGCGAATCCCTCTCTCGGCTCGACGCCTACGATTTCGACCTGCCGGCCGAGCTGATCGCGGAACGACCGGCAGTCCCGCGCGATTCGGCCCGGCTTCTCGTCGTCGGCTCGGCCGTTGGCGGCCTTGCGGCACTCGAGGACCGCACGGTGCGGGACTTGCCCCAGCTTCTGTCGCCGGGCGACGTGCTGGTCGCCAACGATACGCGGGTCGTTCCGGCACGGCTCGAAGGGCAGCGCGGTGCCGCGCACATCGAGCTGACCTTGCACCGGCGCCTTGGCGCCGACCGGTGGCTGGCCTTCGCGCGACCGGCGAAGCGGCTTCGTGTCGGCGACCGAATCGAGTTCGCAGGCGATCTCGCGGCGAGTGTCGCCGAGAAGGGCGAGGAGGGCGAGGTTCGGCTCCAATTCGATCGCGCGGGGGCCGCGCTCGAGGAGGCGCTCGAGCGGCACGGCGCTATGCCCCTTCCGCCCTACATCCGGCGCCCCGAGGGACCCGATGCGCGCGACCGTCTGGACTACCAAACGCTGTTCGCGCGCGTGCCGGGGGCCGTCGCGGCGCCGACCGCGGGGCTCCACTTCACGCCCGCCTTGATCGAAGCGCTCGACCGGCGCGGTGTCGCGCGCGCGACCCTCACGCTCCATGTCGGCGCGGGCACGTTTCGGCCGATCCGGGTGGACGATCTCGCCCAGCACCGGATGGAGCCCGAGCCCGTCGAGCTGAACGAGGCCGCCGTCGCCGCGATCGAGGCGGCGCGCGCAACCGGCGGTCGTGTCGTCGCCGTGGGTTCGACCGCCCTGAGGGCGCTCGAGGCTGCCACGGGCACCGACGGACGTCTGCGTCCCTATCATGGGGAGACGAACCTCTTCATCAGGCCCGGCTATCGCTTCAAGATCGTCGACAGGCTCATGACGAATTTTCACCTGCCGCGCTCGACCCTTTTCGTGCTGGTCGCGGCCTTCGCCGGCCTTGGCCGCATGCGCGAAGCCTATGCGCATGCCATCCGGGAGCGTTACCGCTTCTACTCCTATGGTGATTGCTGTCTTCTCGACAGGGCAGAGGGGTTATGAGCGGGATCGGATTCGCGGTCTTCGCGCGATCGGCGCGCGCGCGGCGGGGGCGCATCACGACGGCGCACGGCACCGTGGAGACTCCGGCCTTCATGCCGGTCGGCACGGCCGCGACGATCAAGGCCATGACGGCCGAGGCGGTCAAGGCGACGGGCGCCGAGATCGTGCTCGGCAATACGTATCACCTGATGCTCCGGCCCGGCGCCGAGCGGGTGGAGCGCCTGGGCGGCCTCCACCGCTTCATGAACTGGCCGGGACCGATCCTGACCGATTCGGGCGGCTTCCAGGTCATGTCTCTCGCGCAGCTCCGCGAGATCGACGAGTCGGGCGTGCGATTCCAATCCCATATCGACGGCGCGCGCGAGATGCTGACGCCCGAGCGCGCGACCGACATCCAGCGCCGGCTCGATTCGACGATCACCATGGTGCTCGACGAGTGCACCTCCTGGCCGATCGAGCGCGAGCCGGCGGCCCTATCCATGCGGCGGTCGATGCGCTGGGCCGAACGTTGCAAGGCGGCCTTCGCGGCCCGTCCGGGTTACGGTCTCTTCGGGATCGTGCAGGGAAGCGTCTATCCCGATTTGCGCGCCGAGTCCGCGGAGACTCTCGTCAAGATCGGCTTCGACGGCTACGCGATCGGCGGGCTCGCCGTGGGCGAGGGGCGCGCGCCGATGCTCGACACCGTCCGCCAGACGGCCGCCCTCCTGCCCGAGGACAGGCCGCGCTATTTCATGGGCATCGGCCGCCCCGAGGACATCGTCGAATCGGTGGCGCTCGGCATCGACATGTTCGACTGCGTCATTCCGACGCGCTCGGGCCGCACCGGACAGGCGTTCACGCGGCGCGGCACCCTCAACATTCGCAATGCCCGCCATGCCGAGGATCCGCGTCCGTTGGATGAGGCCTGCCAGTGCCCTTCTTGCCGGGCATACAGCCGCGCCTACATCCACCACCTCGTGCGGTCGGAGGAAATACTGGGGATCGTGCTCCTGAGCTGGCACAACCTTTTCTACTACCAGGACCTGATGCGCGAGATCCGGGCCTCGATCGAGGCCGATCGGTTCGCGGCCTTCGCCGCTCTGTTCGAAGAGGAGCGGACGCGGGGCGATGTCGAGCCGATCCAGTAACCGCCGGAGGTCTCCGGCGATTTGGCTTGGAGCCGCGCGCCTTCGAATCGTAGTCTCGGGTCATGAAAATCGCCCAACGCAAGCGGCTGACGCAGCTTGGCCGGCCGACCGCTCTCCCGGCTTCGCCCGAGCGAGCGATCCTCGAACGCGTGCCGAATCCGGAGCCGGGGACGACCTATCTCGTGCGCTTCACCTGCCCGGAATTCACCTGCCTTTGCCCGATCACGGGCCAGCCCGATTTCGCGCAGCTGGTGATCGACTACGTGCCGCGCGCGCACCTCGTCGAGAGCAAGTCCTTGAAGCTTTACCTCGGCTCGTTCCGCAACCACGGCGCGTTCCACGAAGCGACGACCCTCGCGATCGCGAAGCGGTTGGAGAAGACGCTCAAGCCCCGTTGGCTTAGGATCGGCGGCTACTGGTATCCGCGCGGAGGGATGCCGATCGATGTCTTCTATCAAAGCGGCCCGCCGCCCAAGGGCCTCTGGCTCCCCGACCAAGGTGTCGCGGCCTACCGCGGGCGCGGCTAACCGCTCGAATCCGATCGATCTCAAGTCGTCGCTGCGCGACAGGGCACTGGCGCTCGGCTTCGATGCGATCGGCTTCGCGCCGGCCGCATTGGGCGAAGAAGCCAAGGCCGGCCTCAAGGATTATCTCGCGCGCGGCTATCACGGCGACATGGGTTGGCTCGAAGGCGAGCGGCGCAGCGACCCGCGCACCCTGTGGCCCGCGGCGCGAACGGCCGTCGTGCTGGGGCTCAATTACGGACCGGCCGAGGAGCCGCTCGACGGTCTCGCGCGGCGCGATTGCGGGAACGTTTCGGTCTACGCCCGCGGGCGCGACTACCACGACGTGATGAAGCGGCGCTTGAAGACGCTCGCCCGATGGCTCGCCGAGGAAGCCGGCGCCGAGGTCAAGGTGTTCGTCGATACGGCGCCGCTCATGGAGAAGCCGATCGCCATGCGCGGCGGAATCGGCTGGCAGGGCAAGCACACGAATTTGGTTTCCCGGCGGTTCGGCTCGTGGCTGTTCCTGGGCGCGGTGCTCACGACACTCGATCTCGCGCCGGACGGAGACGAGGCGGATCATTGCGGCGAATGTCGGCGCTGTCTCGATGTTTGTCCGACGAACGCCTTCCCCGCACCTTACCGGTTGGACGCGCGGCGGTGCATCTCCTACCTCACGATCGAGCACAAGGGGCATATCGGCCGCGAATTCCGCGCCGCGATCGGCAACCGGATCTATGGCTGCGATGACTGCCTCGCCGTCTGTCCATGGAACAAGTTCGCCTCGGCCACGCGCGAAGCGGCCTTCGCGCCGCGCTCGGAGCTCGTGGCGCCGCGTCTCGGCGAGTTGGCCCGGCTGGATGACGCCGCATTCCGGAACGTTTTCTCGGGCTCGCCGATCAAACGCATCGGACGCGACCGGTTCGTGCGCAACGTGATGATCGCGCTCGGTAACAGCCGTGACGGCAGTCTCGTGTCCGCCGCCGTCGAGCGCCTCGGCGACCCATCGCCCCTCGTGCGGGCTATGGCGGTCTGGGCACTCGGCAGACTCGTCGATGGCGCGGCGTTCGCGGCGCTTCGCGAGAAGCACGCCGCGGCCGAGCCCGATGATGCCGTGCGCACCGAGTGGGCGGAGCGGCCGTCGCGCGAGGCGCGCGGTCATCCAGCCGGCGATTGAACCCGCGCCGCGGATCACGGACAATTCGCCGGCGGGGCACGGAACAAGAGGAGCAAGGTCATGGGTCCGCTGAAAGGTCTCAAGGTCGTCGAGCTGGCCGGCATCGGCCCGGGGCCATTCTGCGCCATGCTGCTGTCCGACATGGGCGCCGAGGTCATCCGGATCGACCGGCGCGAGCCATCCGGCCTCGGCGTGCAGCGTCCCCATCGCCTCGATCTCCTCAATCGCGGACGGCGGTCGATCGCGGTCGATCTGAAACATCCGAAGGGCGTGGACACGGTGTTGCGCCTTGCGGCGAGCGCGGATGCGCTGATCGAGCCGTTCCGTCCGAAGGTCGCCGAGCGTCTCGGCGTGGGTCCCGAGGAATGCTGGAAGCGCAACCCGCGCCTCGTCTACGGGCGGATGACGGGCTGGGGGCAGACGGGACCGCTCGCCGAAGTCGCGGGCCATGACCTCAACTACATCGCGCTGTCGGGCGCGCTCCACGCCATTGGCCCCAAGGATGGCCGGCCCGTGCCGCCCCTGAACCTCGTCGGCGACTATGGCGGCGGCGCGCTCTACCTGGCATTCGGCATCATGGCGGCGGTCTGGGAGGCGCAACGGTCCGGCAAGGGCCAGGTCGTCGACGTGGCGATGGTCGAGGGTGCTGCCTCGCTCGCCACAGGGTTCTGGGGGATGATGGCGGCCGGTATGTGGACCGAGACGCGCGAATCGAACATCCTCGACGGCGCCGCGCCCTTCTACGGAACCTACGAGACGAAGGACGGCAAGTACGTCTCGCTCGGCTCGATCGAAGCCAAGTTCTATACGCTCATGCTGGAGAAGCTGGGCCTCGCGGGCGAAACACTGCCGAAGCAGATGGACAAGAGCAGCTGGTCGGCATTGCGCGCGCGCGTGGCCTCCATCATCAAGACCAAGACGCGCGACGAATGGTGCCAGATCATGGAAGGCACCGACGTGTGCTTCGCGCCCGTACTCTCGTTCTCAGAGGCGCCCAACCATCCGCATAACAAGGCGCGCGGCAGCTTCGTCGAAATCGACGGAATCGTGCAACCGGCTCCCGCGCCCAAGTTCAGTCGCACCAAATCCGCCGTCCAGCGCGGGCCGGCCGAGCCCGGCGAGCATACCGAGGAAGCGTTGCGCGATTGGGGATTCAGTGCCGACGAGATCGCGGCCTTGAGCAAGGCCGGAGCCATCGGATGGCACCAGGCGCGCGCCGGCGCCGCCGATTGACGACGATCACCCATCGAATCGACCGTACACCGCTCATGAATCCCAGGGGGAATGCATGATCACGTCCAAGGACATCAAGATGAACCAGCACGACCGGCTTGCCTTCTCGCTCGGCGAGTACAGGCGGCGGATCGATGCGGCCTTAAAGGGCATGGAGGCCCGCGGCGTCGAAGTGCTTTTGGTGCGCACGCCGGAGAACATCGCCTACCTCACCGGCTACGTGACGCCGGGCTACTACGGCTATCACTGTCTCATCCTCGCACTCGACCAGGCGCCGACGCTCGTCTTGCGCTATCTCGAACAGACCAATGTCTTCGAATATTCCTGGCTCACGGATTCCGTCCCGGTGACGGATGACCGCATCCCTTACGAGGTGACGATCGACACGTTGCGGGCGCGCGGTCTCGCGAACAAGCGCATCGGCGTCGAGAAGACGTCGTTCTTCTCGACGATCGAGGAGTACGAAGGTATTCGCGGCAAGCTGCCGGAGGCCAACTTCGTCGACGGCTCCGGCATCATCGAATGGGTAAGGGTCATCAAGTCGCCCGAGGAGCTCGCGCTCATGACGCGCTGCGCCAAGGTGCTCGACCATGGCTCGCGCGCGGGGCTTGACGCGCTCAAGGCCGGCACGACCGAGGACATCATCGCGGCCGAGATTCACCGCGAGCTCGTGAGCCGGGGGAGCGAGTACCCCGGGCTGCCGCACTTCATCGCCTCGGGCCCGCGCATCTCGGTCACGCATGCGACCTGGGAGGGCCGCAAGATCAAGAAGGGCGATCCCGTCTTCTACGAGTTGTCGGCGACGAAGCACCGTTACTCCGCCGCCATCATGTTCACGGCGTCCGACGGCGAGCCCGATGCGATCACGCGCAAGATGGCCGACACCTCGCTCGCAGCGCTCCATGCCGGCATGGCGGCCTTGAAGCCCGGCGTGCCGTGCGAAGAAGTCGACCGCGTCGTCCACGGCGAGTGGGTCAAGTCCGGGCTCGGTGAGTACCACCGGCACCGCGCGGCCTATTCGCTCGGCATGTGCTTTCCGCCGGATTGGGGCGAGGGGCATATCCTGTCGCTCAAGAAGGGCGAGAAGCGCCTCGTCCAGAAGGACATGGTGTTTCACATGGTGCCCGGCGCCTTTATCTACCGGAAGACCGGTGCCGGATTCAGCGCCACTTTGCACGTGACCGAAGACGGCTGCCGTGCGCTTTCGACCTATCCGGGCAAGTACATCGTCAAGGGCGGCGCGCGGCCAGCGACGGCCAAGCGGATCAAGGCGAAGAAAAAGACGCCGGCACGCAAGGCGGCGAGGCGAACGGCGAAGCGCGCGGCCGGGCGCCGTCGCTGAGAGCCGCATCATCCGTGATTCGTTCCGGACGAGACGCTCCATGAGAGAGCCGATCGATGTCCTTCTCGTCGGCCTCGGCGTTGTCGGCCGCGAGGCCGCCCAGGCGATCCTCGGGCGGCCGGGCTTGCGCCTCGTGGGGGCCGTGGATGCGGACCCTGCGAAGGTGGGGCGCGATCTCGGTGAAATCCTCGGCCTTTCCCGTCGTCTCGACCTGCCGGTCGCAGCGGATTTGCGCGAGGCATTGCGGCGCCTCAAGGTCGAGATCGCGGTGCACTGCGTCAACACCCTGCTCGACGAGGCGGTCGAGCAGTTGGAGCCGTTGATCGAGGCTGGCGTCGACGTCGTCTCCGTGAACGAGCAGCTTGGCAACGCCCATGCTGCCAACCCGACCTTGGCCGGCCGCATCGATCATTTGGCGCGCGCGGCCGGCGTGACCATCCTCGGGACGGGCACGACTCCGGGCTTCACGTCGGATTATCTGATTCTGGCATTGACCGCCGCGTGCCGCGACGTGCGCCGCATTCGCTATCGCCGGACGAGCGACGTGCGGCCCTATCTCGGCGGCGTCGTCGGACGGCATTTCGGCCTCGGCCTGTCGCAAGCCGCGTTCGATCGCGGCTTGGCCAAGGGCGAGATCCTGGGCCATGTCGGATTTATCGAATCCGCCCACACGCTGGCTGCGCGGCTCGGCTGGCGCTTCGATGCCTTGGAACGCGCGGTTGTACCCCGTTACGACGCGACCGGTCGGTTCCTGGCGACTGTCACGTCGGTCCGAGGGATCGTGGCGGGTGCAGAGCGGTTGGCGCTCGAGATGATCGCGAGCGTCGACGAGACGGCAGAGCGCTCGGATCACATCGAGATTGATGCGACCCCACCGGTCGACATGACCATCCGGCCGCAGGTGCCGAGCGTCCCCGTCACCGCCAACGCCGCCGTCAATGCCATCCCGCATGTGATGAACGCCGCGCCCGGCCTGATGACGCCCGGCGACCTGCCCCTGGTTCACGCATTGGATTACGATGCGCGAACATTGCTGCGTTGAGGATCGCGCGATCGACGCGCGTCCATGACCCTTTTCAAGCCCGCGCCGGCCCGTTACCCTCTCGCGCCTTCCGAAGCGTAGCGGGGCCCGCGCGAATCCCATTCGCGGCCGTGTGGCGGCGAACGCACGGGATCTCTGTCACAGCTCCAGGGGGAGTCCATGGCGAAGTCGTTCAAATTGAACATGGTTGAGCACCACCGGCTCAACTTCACGCCCGCCGAGTACCGCCGCCGCTACGACGTCGTGACGGCCATGATGAAGAAGGAGGGCATCGACGCCCTTCTCGTCCGCGGGCCAGAGAACATCTGCTACCTCACCGGCTACGAGACGCCAGGCTATTACGGCTACCACTGCCTCGTCCTGCCCTTGGGCGAGCAGCCGGTCATGGTGATGCGTAGTTTCGAGTCGCTCAACGTCTACGAGTACACCTGGCTGCCCGGGTTCACCGAGATCAAGGACTACCAGGTGCCGGCGGACGTGACCGCGGACGTGCTCAAGAAGCTCAAGCTCGGCAACGCCAAGATCGGCGTCGAGAAACGCGGCTGGTTCTTCAACGTCTCCGAATTCGAGAACCTGAAGGGTCACTTCCCCAAGGCCAAAGTCGTCGATTCGACCCACATCGTCGAGGAGGCGCGCCTCATCAAGTCGGATGAGGAGCTCGAGACGATGCGGAAGGGTGGACGCATTCTTGACCGCGCGGTGCAGGCCGGTATCGACAAGGTCGCGGGCGGCGTCACCGACAACGAAGTCGCGGCGGAAGTCGAGCGGGTGCTCACCCTGAACGGCAGCCAGTACCCCGGCTTGCCGCCGTTCATTCTTTCGGGCGCACGCACCTGCCTGCCGCACCAGACCTGGCGGAACGAAATGATCCAGGAGGGTGATCCGGTCTATTTCGAGGTCTCGGCCAACATCAACCGCTACTCGACCGCGATCATGCGCTGCTGCAACGTGGGCGAGCCGCGCCCGACGGTGCGCAAGATGGCGGATGCGGTGATCGGCGGTCTCGAAGCGGCGATCGCCAAGATCAAGCCCGGCGTGACTTGCGAGCAGGTCGACAAGGCGGCGCGGGACGTCGTCAACAAGTCCGGGTTCGGCGAATACTTCCGGCACCGCACGGGCTACTCGATCGGTATCGCCTTCCCGCCGGATTGGGGTGAGGGGCAGATCCTGTCCTTGAAGCCGCGCGAGACGCGGAAGCTCGAGACCAACATGACCTTCCACATGGTGCCGCTGACGCTCAAGTATCGGGACTGCGGCATCGGGTTCAGCGCGACGGTCCGTGTCACCAAGACAGGCTGTGAGGTGTTGAACGGCCTGCCGCGGAAGCTGATCATCAAATAGCGCGCGGCAACCCGCGCTCCACGTCGCGGTGCGCTCCGCGTGGGGCATGATGGTGAGATGCGGGGCCTCGTCCACGGTTTCCTTGCGGACGGGGCCCCGTTTCGTTTCGATGCGTGATGTGAAGGGAGGCGGCCATGGCGGCATGGGAGTCACTGCGGATCAATCTTGATCGCTTGCGCTCGGACATCGAGGCGTTGTCCAAGATCGGCCGTGCGCCGGACGGCAACCTGACGCGCCATGCGTTCTCCCCCTCCTACGAGGAAGCGCGCCGGTGGCTGAAGGGGCGCATGACCGCTTCCGGCATCGCGGCGCGTGACGATGCGGCGGGCAATACCATCGGCCGCGTGGGGTCCGGCACCTCATGCGTCATGTCAGGATCGCACATCGACACGGTGCCCGATGGCGGGCCGCTCGATGGCGCCTTCGGCGTGCTCTCGGCGCTCGAATGCGCGCGGGTCATCAAGGAATCGGGGCTCAACCCGCCGCGCGGCTTCGAGGCCGTGGCTTTCGTCGATGAAGAAGGCCACTTCGTCAACTGCATGGGCTCGAAGGCCATGGTCGGCGCCCTCGAGAAGGACGACGTCATGACGGCCAAGAGCCCGACCGGCTCCGTCCTCACCGACTTCATGACACGAGCCGGCTTCGACCCCGCGCGCGCGACCGAGGCCAAGCGCAAGAAGGGTGAGATTGCGGCCTATGTCGAGCTCCACATCGAACAGGGGCCGGTCCTCGAATCGATTCAGCGCCCCATCGGTGTGGTCGAGGGCATCGTCGGACTCATCCATTCCGACATCACGTTCTACGGCGAACCCGATCACGCCGGGACGACGCCCATGGATTTGCGCAAGGACGCATTCACCGGCGCTTGCGAGTTCGTCTACAAGGCGCGGCGGATGGCGCTTCGTCGCGGCACGCCCCGGACACGCATCACCTACGGGATCGTCAGGTCGAAGTCCCAGGCATCGAACATCGTTCCCTACGAGATCTATCTCCGGCAGGAGATCCGCGACACCGATCAGGCGCTGGTCAACCGGCTCGTCAAGGCCAGCTACCGCCTGGCCGAGAAGGTCGCGGCGGATTACCGCCTCACGGTCAAGTACGAGCAGGCATCGGGCATCAAGGCGGCCCTCATGGCGCCGCACGTCCAGGACACGATCGATAACGCGGCCAAGGCGCTCGGCCTCGCGACGCACCGCATGCCTTCAGGGGCAGGACATGACGCGCAGGTGATCGCGCGCGTGGCGGACGCCGGCATGATCTTCGTGCCGAGCGAGGGCGGACGGAGCCACCGGCGCGACGAGTGGACGGACTGGACGCTTCTCGAGCAGGGCGCCAACGTCCTTCTCCAGTCGGTCCTGCGCCTCATGCACGCGCCTGGTTGAGCACACCCTGTTCGGGTGAGGGCGATCGCGGCGTCGGCGTGCTTGAGCGCGGTCGCTCTCGGCTAGGTCTGCAATCGCCGCCAGTCGCTGTGCGGATGGAAGCCAAGCCGCTCCCGCGCGCGTGAGATGTCGAAGAGCGCCGAGGTCGGATTGCGCCGGTAGAGCTCGGGCTTCCTGATCTCGGGGAGATGGCCGTAATACGCGCGGACGAGGTCGAGGGTCGGCGTGTCCGAAAGCGTATTAGGCGCGCTCGCAAAGAACACCTCGTAAGGCTGGCCGTCGTGCTCGAGGGCCAGGCGGAACGCGTCCGCCACGTCTTTGGGATCGACCCAACCCCAAAGGTCGATGTTCTTGGGATCCCGGCCGCGTTCGGCGAGCGAGCCCGACACCGTCTCGGTCGCGACCAGGACCGGGCGCACGACCGCGACGGGGAAGGCGCCGCGGCGCGCGAAGCTTTGGGCGACCCGTTCGGCGGCGAGCTTGCTGATGCCGTAGGGTTCCGCCGGGTAGCAGGGGTGATCCTCGTCAACCGGCAGGTAGCGCGGCGGCCGGCTCGGGTCGGGAATGACCACGCCCGTCGTACACTCGCTCGAGCAATGGACGACCTTGCGCACGCCCGCGTCGAGCGCTGCCTGCATCACGTGCCACGTGCCCTGGACGTTGATGCTGACGAGCTTCTCGTCCGGCAGCTTGTGGAACATGAGCGCCGCGGCCAGGTGGATGATCGCGTCCTGGCCCGCGACGGCGCGCTTGACGGAGTCGAGATCGAGCAGATCGCCCTGGATGTAGGCGACATTGGCCGCGGGCGGCCGCGAATCGAACACGGTCACCTGGCAGCGTCCGCGCAACATCTCGACGAGGTGCCGCCCGATTCGGCCACTGCCGCCCGTCACCAGGACCTTCTCGTACTGCGTCATCGCCGTCTCTCCCGCTCCATATCCATCGGTTGCTCAGGCTTGCGCATGCGCGCGATGAAGTCGATCTCGATCTTTGTCCCGCCAAGGAGGCTCGCTACCCCGACCGTGGTGCGCGCCGGTAGCTGGCCCGGCGGGAAGAACGACGCGAACACCTTGTTCATCCGCTCGAACTCGGAGAGGTCGGTCATGAAAACACGTGCCTGCACGACATCGGCGAAGCCAAGGCCGATCGAACGGAGTGCGGCGCCGAGAAGCTCCATGCATGTCCGCGTCTCCGCCTCGATGTCGCCGAGCGTGTAGCGCCCGTCCGCGCGGTCGGCCGCGAGCTGACCGGCGAGGAAGGCGTAGTCGCCGTCGAACACGACGTGATTGTAGGCAGTCGCCGTCTTCGATTCGGGGATGTTGTGGCGGCCGATCTGGGACATGGGAGCGAACTCCTAGGCTGATGGACGGTCGAGGCGCTCGGGGCTGAGGTCGGCTGGATGGATGCCGCGCTCGGCGAGAAGTGTGGGCCATGCCTCTCCCAGAATGAGGGTAGACGCGGCAAGCGACAAGCCGGCCGAGGTCTGGATCCCGGCGCCGCCCTGGCCCGCGAGCCAGAAGAAGCCCGGCGCCTTGCCATCGAAGCCGATCACGGGGTTGCGGTCGGCGACGAAGCTCCTGAGGCCCGCCCAGCGCCGCTCCACACGCTTCACCTTGAGCGTCGTCGCCCGCTCGATGCGGTCGATCGCGATCGCCACATCCAGCTCATCGGGCTGGACGTCGCACGGCTCGAAGGGCGTCTCGTCGGCGGGCGAGGCCAGGAATTTGCCGGCCTCGGGCTTCAGGTAGAATTCGTTCTCGACGTCGTCGAGCTCCGGCCAGGATGTATTGTCGATCCCGTCAGGCGCCGAAAGGATCATGGCGGTGCGACGCTTCGGCACGAGGCCGATGGGCCTTGCGCCGGCCAAGCGCGCGACGATGTCGGCCCAGGCGCCCGCCGCGTTGACGAGCACGGGCGCCCGGAATCGCCCGGCCGAGGTCTCGACGGTCCACGCTTCGCCACGCCGCTCGATCGCGCGGACCTCCGCATGGGTGATGACGCGCCCGCCGGACCCGCGCATCCCCCGGAGATAGCCCTGATGGATGGCGTCGACATCGAGCGCCATGGCGTTCGGCTCGAGAAAGGCGTGCCGCACGTACTCAGGGCGGAGAATCGGCACGCGGCGCACAGCTTCTTCAACGCTTAGGACATCGATGGTCGGGCAGGACGCGCGGGCCGCGGCGAGTTCTTCCTCATAGGCTGCGCGCTGGTCCGCGCGCGCGATGAACAGCCAGCCCAAGGGCCGCATGAGCGGGACGGGCGAGAAGCCGCCGGGCGGCGAAGCGAGGAATGGCCGTGTCAAGGTCGTAAGGGCGCGGATGACCGGCGTGCCAAGCGCCTCCGAAAGGCTCGCCGCCGACCGTCCGGTGGTGTGGTGCCCGGGCGCCGATTCCCGTTCGAGCACGATGACCTTACGGTGAGGCGCAAGCCTGTAGGCGAGGGAGGCGCCGGCAATGCCGGCGCCGACGACGAGGGCGTCGCACTCGTCCATTTGTTCCATGGGTCAAGGGCCCTCGGCTATTCACGTGTCACCACCGTGTGGAGTATTCTTGGCACGGGCCGAGCCGACAAGGGTGTCGGCTCGAGGGGCGCCATCGCCCGTCCGGAGCCGTCCACGAAATAGGGAGAATGGAGCCATGGCTACAACCCCGCTGCGCCGCATCGACCCGAAGTCGGATCCGGTTTGGCAGGCGCGCGTCGACTTGGCGGCGGTCCATCGCCTGGCCAACCGCTTCGGTTTCGACGATGGAATCTGGAATCATTTCACGCTGGTCGTGCCCGGTACCACCGACCGCTTCCTCGTGAAGCCGCATGGCCTTCTCATGTCCGAGGTGACGGCCTCGAATCTGATCGTTTCGGATTTCGAGGGCAACATCCTGGAGGGGCGTGGCCGGATCGAGCGGACCGCATACTGCATCCACTCCCAATTCCATCGCCTGTATGCGCACGCGGCCTGCGTTTTGCACGCCCATCCGCGCTACGCGACGGCGCTCACCATGACGAAGCCTGGACGACTCCTGATGATCCATCAGGACGTGCTCAAGTATTACGGCCGCGTCGCCTATGACGACGATTTCTTCGGCACGGGTTCGACCGTCGAGGAAGGCGGGCGCATGGCGAAAGTCGCCGGCGACAAGTCGATCCTCGTCAGCGCCAATCACGGCTTGACCACGGTGGGACGCACGGTCGCGGAAGCCTGGTACGACTTCTACTACTTCGAGCGCGCCTGCAAGTATCAGTACGATGCCATGGCGCTCGGCCAGGAGCTGCGCATCGTGCCCGAGCAGATCGCCCAGTTCACCAAGGGTCAGAGCGAGGAGCACATGGCCGACAGCGCGGTCCTGACGCTCGAGGCCATGAAGCGCGATCTTGACCGCGAGGAGCCCGACTACAAGGAGTAGGGTCGCATGGTCGGTCGCCCCCGTATGGGGCGGCCAGTGGAATGGACTAGATGGCGGCCAGCGGCCCGGTCGGGGCCGCGCCGCACAAGGAGGATAGGATGGTCACGATTCCTTTCCGGCGCATGGAACCCAGCGCCGATCCCGTCTGGCAGGCGCGCGTCGATCTCGCCGCCGTTCACCGCCTGGCGCATCGTTATGGCTTCGATGACGGCATCTGGAATCACCTCACGCTCATGGTGCCGGGGACGAAGGACCAGTTCCTGGTCAAGCCGCACGGCGCCCTCATGTCGGAAGTGACCGCGTCCAACCTCATCGTCTCGAACTTCGAGGGGAAGATCGTCGACGGCAAGGGTTACATCGAGAGCTCGGCCTTCTGCATTCATTCGCAGTTCCACAAGCTGCATCCGCACGGGGCCTGCGTGCTGCATCTCCATCCGCCCTATTCGACCTGGATCACCATGACAAAGCCCGGGCGCCTTCTGATGATCCATCAGGACGCGCTGCGCTTTTACGACCGCATCGCCTACGACGACGTATTCCAGGGGCTCGGCACCAGCCTCGAGGAAGGCGCGCGCATGGCGAAGGCGACGGGCGACAAGCCGCTCGCGCTCTCGGCCAATCACGGCCTCACCTCGGTCGGCGACACCGTGGCGGAGGCCTGGTACGACCTCTATTACCTGGAGCAGGCGGCGAAGCAGCAGCACCTCGTCATGTCGTCCGGCCAGGAGCCGCGCGTCGTGCCGGAGCAGATCGCCCAGTTCACCAAGAGCCAGCTCATGGACGAATGGGAGATCAGCGCGAAACACGCCTTCGATGCGATGAAGCGGGACCTCGACCGCGAAGAGCCCGACTACAAGACCTGAGGCGTGCCGTGACCAAGGCGTTATCGGCCGAGGCCGTCGCGCGCTATCGCGCGAACGGATTCCACAAGCCGTTCCGGGTCCTGTCCGAGGAGGATGCGCGCCTCTGTCGCGGGCGGATCGAGGCGTTCGAGGCGGCGCACCCGGATCAGGTCGGCAAGCTCGATTTGAAATGCAACCTGCTGTTCCCGTGGGTCGACGAGGTCACGCGTCACCCGCGCCTCCTGGACGCGATGGAGGACCTCTTAGGGCCGGACCTTCTTTGCTGGAACGCTTCTATCCGCAACAAGAAGGCGCTGAGTCCGACCTATGCCGGTTGGCACCAGGACACGCGCTACATTCAAATCCGACCAACCGGCGTGATTGCCTTTCTCGCACTCTCGCCGGCGAATGAAGAGAGCGGGACGGTGCGCGTCATTCCCGGCTCGCACAAATGGGACGTGCTGCCCCACGCCGACACGCACGACAAGGACAGCATTTTGACGCGCGGGCAATACATCACCGCCGATTTCGAGAAATCAACGGCCGTCGATCTTGTGTTGCAGCCGGGCGAAGTCGGCTTCTTCGACCACAACATCGTGCACAGTTCGGGGCCGAACAATTCCCGGGATCGGCGCATGATTCTTCTCATCGGTTATTACGCCACTCACTCGAAGCCGCTCGACGGCCGTCGCGTTTCGGCCTTTGTCGTGCGGGGCACGGATAACCATCGCCATTTCGACGTGGACCCGCGGCCACTCAAGGATTTCGGGCCTGAGGAAATCGCCAATCACCGCGCCGCGGTCGAGGTTCAGACAAAGAAGCTGCTGTTCGACGGCAGCGACCGCACCTCAATTGCGCTCAGCTGAATACGCTCGACAGGAGACGGGAATGATCAAGGGGCTTACCCCTGAACAGATCGCGGCCTATGAGCGCGACGGTTATCTCGGGCCGATCCGGGTTTACTCGGAGGCGGAGATGCGTGCGTTCCGGTGCCGCCTCGACGATCTTCAGGCGCGTCATCCCGAGGCGACGGCGAAGCTCGATCTCAAGGCTCACCTCGTCTGCCCGTGGCTCGACGAGATGATCCGCAATCCCATCTTCCTCGACGTGGTCGAGAGTCTCTGCGGTCCGGACATCCTGTGCTGGACCAGCTCCTTCCGCTTCAAGAAGCCGCAGAGCCCCACCTTCGCCGGTTGGCATCAGGACACCATGTACATCAAGGTCGAGCCGGCCGTGACGTTCTGGCTGGCCTTCACGCCAGCGACGCGCGCGAGCGGAACGCTCCGCGTCATCCCGGGTTCGCACAAATGGCCGCTCCTCGCGCACAAGGACACACAGGACAAGAACAGCATCCTGACGCGCGGCCAGTACATCACCGCCGATTTCGACCAATCGACCGCGGTCCACGCGGAGCTCGCGCCCGGCGAAGCGGCGATCTTCCACCACAATCTCGTCCATTCCTCGGGACCCAACACGACCGATGAGTGGCGCATTCTGTTCCTGCCGAGCTACGTCCCGACTTGGGCGGTCAAGGAGGGTGCTCGCGACTGCGCGACCCTCGTGCGCGGCACCGATCGCCATCGCCACTTCGACCACGAGCCGCGCTGCCCCGGCGAGATGACGCCTGAGGCCCTCGCGGTTCACCGGCGCGCGGTCGAGTATGCGGTCGCGACGATGTACGCGGGTTCGGAGCGTACGCCGATCGCCTTGACCTGAACGTTCCATTCAGGCGCCGTAACGGCGCGGTGTGCAGGAATGACGGTGGTTCTGACGCCCCAGGCAAAGGGAGGACGGACAGCGGAAGACCGCTTGGCGACTCTTCCCATCTGGCGTGACCCACCGGAGATCGAACGGCTTGCTTGCGGCCGCACCAACGTGAACTACCTCGTCCGGTGCCGAGGCGAGACCTTCTTCGCCCGCGTCGCGGAAGACCTTGCTCACCATGCGATCGTGCGCACCCATGAGATCCGGTGCGCGATGCTGGCTGCCGAGCTCGGGGTCGCGCCGCCCGTCGTGCATGCGGGCGGTGGCGCGCTTGTCACGCGCTTCGTCGAGGGCAGGACGCTGAAGCAGGGAGAGGCCATATCACCCAAGATGCTCGAGCGGATCGCGCGCCTCCTTGCGCGGACCCATGAGGGGCGTCTGCCGCCGGAGATGCCCGACGTCAATCCGGTCGCGTTCTCGCGCTTCTACCTTTCGCATCTTCCACCGACGGCGCTCGGCGAGGGCGACCGCCGGCGGATCGAAAGCATCCTCGCCGTGGCGCCGGCCGGACGACGCTCGGCGCTCATCCACACGGACCTCATCCCCGAGAACTTCATCGATGACGGCGAGCGGCTCTGGCTCGTCGACTGGGAATATGCGGGGCTCGGCGATCCGGCGACCGATCTCGCGAATCTTGCCATGAATTTCGCGCTCGACGATAGGAGCCGGCGCGAAGCAGTTGCCATTCATGGCGGTGTCGCGCTCGGCGAGGTCGAGGCTCTCCGCGACGCGGTCATCGCGCGCGAGGCTCTTTGGTGCCTCACGCAAATCCAGGCGGCGGGGTATCGGGGCGACCTTGCGGCCTATGCGCGCCTTTGTCTGGGGCGCCTCGGCATCGACCACGCGGGGCCACTGTGACAGCGCCCGACTATGACGTCGCGATCATCGGCGCCGGGGTCGTCGGCTGCGCGGTCGCGCGGGAATTTTCGCGCTACCAGCTGCGGGCGATCCTCGTCGAGGGCAACAGCGATCTCTGCGACGAATCGAGCAAGGGCAACACGGCGACGCTTGCGACCGGCAACGACACGCCAGCGGGCTCGCTCGAGCGGCGCCTCGTCATGCGCGGCCATCAGCGTTACTTGGCCGAGGGGCCGGAACTCGGCCTGCCTATCCGGCTCGTGGGCGCACTGACCATCGCGTTCACGGAGGACGAAACCAAGATCGTCGCGGAGGAAGTGCGGGCGGCCAAGGCCGAAGGGTTCCCGGAGGTCGAGCTCGTAGGACCCGACCAGATATACAAGCGCGTGCCCGCGCTTGCCTCCGGCGCCGTCGCCGCTTCATGGGCCCCGACCGAGGGTATCGTCGATGGATTCTCGACGGCTTTCGCTTTCGCGCTCGATGCGGTCGAGAACGGCGTCGACTATCGCGCGTCCTCGCCCGTCACGGCCGCGCATCGTGAGGGCGGAACGTGGAGCTTGGCTACTCCCACGGGTGAGATCCGTGCGCGTTTCGTCGTCAATTGCGGGGGCTTGCGCGCCGACACGGTCGAGGCGGCCGCGGGGTATCGTGATTTCGTCGTGAAGCCGCGCCGGGGGCAATACATCGTCTACGACAAGAGCGCGCGGCGCATCCTCGACACGATCCTCCGGCCGACGCCCACGCCCACGACCCGAGGCATCTACATCGCGCCCTCGATCTTCGGCAACGTGCTCCTGGGCCCGACCGCGGAAGAGGTCGAGGACCGCAATGACCGGCGCGTGACGCAAGACGGCCTCGATCAGTTGAAGGCCTTCGGGCGGCGCATGCTGCCCTCGCTCCTCGATGAGCCGGTCGTGGCGCTTTACGCCGGGATGCGCCCCGCGACCGACCGGCCCGAATACCGGATCATCCCGCGCTTTGCCCAAGGCTGGCTGACCGTTGCCGGGATCCGTTCGACGGGCCTCACGGGGTCCCTCGGCATCGCGGAATATGTGTGCGGCATCGTCGTGCCGGAAGTCGTCAAGGCGCCGCGAAAGCACGCGATCAGACCGGTCCGCGTGCCATCGCTCGCCGCGGATGCGCCCCGCGCCTCCGAGGATGCGGCGCGTGTCGCGGCCGATCCCGCCTATGGCGAAATCGTCTGCCACTGCGAGCGCGTGAGCCGCGGCGAGATTCGCGACGCGCTCGCGCCGCCCATTCCCGCGCGATCGATCAAGGCGCTCCGCCGCCGCACGCGCGTCATGATGGGCCGCTGCCAGGGATTCTTCTGCGGCGCGCGCGTCGAGACCCTGTTCAGGGATCCTGCGTCGTGAGGGAAGCCGCGGTCGTCATCGTCGGCAGCGGCCCTGCGGGCTTGGCTGCGGCCGACGCGTTGAGCCAGCGTAGCGTCGGCCCCATCGTCATCCTCGAGCGCGATGATGGGGCCGGCGGACTCCCACGCTATTGCGGCCATCCGGGCTTTGGCTGGGAATATACGCGCCGCTTTGAGACGGGCCGGCGTTTCGCACGGCATCTCCTTGCGCGCCTTGATCCCGCACGCGTCAAGGTGCTCACCCGCACGACGGCCCTTTCGATCGCGGCCGGTAGTGGAATTCGCGTGGAGGCGGTGGGGCCCGAGGTCGGACGCACCTCCATCGAGGCGAGGGCAGTCATCCTCGCAACCGGCGCCCGCGAGCAGTCGCGGGCCGCGCGCCTTCTGCCGGGGCAGCGACCGGTGCAGGGAGTCATCACGACCGGCATGCTCCAGCAATACGAGACGCGCGGTCTCGCAATGCCGGGCCGACGCGCCGTCATCCTTGGCACGGAACATGTGTCCTTCTCCGTGCTTCTCACCGCGCGCCGTTGCGGCCTCGACGTTATCGCCATGGTCGAGCCGGGGGCGCGGAACATGTCGTTTCGGGCCGCGGGTCTCGTGGCGCGGCTTGCGGGTGTACCGATCCTGACCGAGACGACCATCGAAGACATCGAGGGGTTCGGGCGGCTGGAGGCCGTCGTCCTGCGCACGCCCAGGGGTTCGCGCCGCATCGTCTGCGATTGTCTTGTCGTCACCGGCGCTTTCACGCCGGATGCCCAGCTCGCGCTTGAGGCGGGAATCGAGATCGACAAGCGGAGCGGAGGACCGGTCATCGACCAGGACATGCGCACGGGGGTTCCGGGCGTGTTCGCCGCCGGCAACCTCTTGCGGCCGATCGAATCGAGCGGGATGGCGGCGCTCGAGGGGAAGCGGGCCGGTGCGGCCGTCGCGGCCTACCTTGCCGGAGGCGGGATTGGCGGGACTCCAAGCAGCCAACCAATCGGCCTCGACGATGCCTTCCGCTACCTCGTCCCCCAGCGCTGGAGCTGGGACGGGACTGCGCTCGATGGGGCACCGGCCTTGAGGCCGAGCCTGCGCGTCTTGGCCGACGAGCACCCGGCGCGCGTCATTCTCGCCGCCGGTGGCGAGGCCCTGTGGAAAAGTCCCGCCAAGGCGTGGTTGCGGGAGCGGCGCGTTCCGGTCAATTTATCGCCATTGTCGGCATGCCCGACGGGAGAGATCCGCGTCGAGCTGGAAAGGGTCTGAAGGCCGATGGATTTCATCTTCATGCTGACGCGGAACGACCAGACGATCGAGGCCTGCCTCGATGTCGTGGATCAAGTGGCGCCGCTCGGCATCAAGCACATCGGGTTCAAGGATGTGGGCGTCGATTTCAGCACGCTCCGTCGCTTGAACGACTCGATCAAGGCGGCGGGCGGCACGAGCTACCTCGAAGTCGTGAGCACATCGACCGAGGCGTGCCTTGCATCCGCACGGGCGGCGGTCGAGATCGGTGTCGACTGCCTTCTCGGCGGCGTCGACATCGACCGCATGCTGGGAGCACTCGAGGGGAGCTCCGTGCAGTTCTTTCCCTTCGTGGGCAAGCCGCACGGCCATCCGACCTTGCTCGGGGGTGGACCGGACGATGTCGCCGAGGATTGCGCACGCGCCTCGCGGCTCGGCTGCGCGGGCGTCGATCTCTTGGCCTACCGGGCGACGGAGGCCGATCCGATCGCGCTCGTCCAGGCGGCGCGGAGCGCCACGACCGGCCGGCTCATCGTCGCAGGCAGCGTTGATTCGCGCGATCGCGTGCGGGCACTCTCGGATGCCGGCGCCGATGCCTTCACGGTCGGAACGGCCGCGTTCGAGGGGCTGTTCTCGCCCCACAAGCTGACCCTCGAGGGCCAGCTCGAGGAAATCCTCGCTGCCTGCGCCTACAGCTAGGCGCCCCTACTTCCGGTAGGCAACCCCCGGCAGGACGCAGAGCATCTCGAACAGGAGGTGCGCCGCGACGGTCGCGGTCATGCCCGTCGTGTCATAGGGCGGAGAGACTTCCACGAGGTCGCATCCGACGATGTCGAGGCCCCGGCAGCCGCGAATGATCTCCTGCGCCTGGGCGGTCGTGAGCCCGCCGATCTCGAGCACGCCGGTCCCCGGCGCATAGCACGGATCAAGCCCGTCGATGTCGAAGGTGATGTAGACCGGCCCTTTGCCCATCTGCTGGCGCACCTCGTCCATGATCGGTGTGAGCGACTTGTTCCAGACCTCATGGGCGAGGACGAGCCGGAACCCCTGCGAGCGCGGCCAATCGAAGTCCTCGGCGGCATAGCCCGAGCCTCGCAGGCCGATCTGCACCGTCCGCTTGCCGTCGATGAGCCCCTCCTCGACGCAGCGTCGGAACGGCGTGCCGTGTGCCACGGCCTCCCCGAACATGGAATCGTTGATGTCCGCATGGGCATCGACATGGACAAGGCCGAGCGGCCCGTACTTTTTCTTGAGGGCGCGGAGGATCGGCAGCGTGACCGTGTGGTCGCCGCCGAGCGCAAGCGGCCTGCAGTTGTACGGCAGGATTTTTTCCTCGTAGAACGCGGTGATCGCCTTGATCGCCTTGTCGAGGTTGTAGGGGTTGATCGGGATGTCGCCGATATCGGCGACCTGGAGCGAATCGAAGGGCGCCGCGCGGGTCGCCATGTTGTAGGGGCGCGCGACGCAGGACTCGGCGCGGATGTGGCGGGGCCCGAGGCGCGTGCCCGACTTGTAGGAC
Source organism: Alphaproteobacteria bacterium (assembly GCA_046349515.1). Classification (GTDB taxonomy): domain Bacteria; phylum Pseudomonadota; class Alphaproteobacteria; order CADEGL01; family CADEGL01; genus JBGPGW01. The sequence goes on from JAXMCE010000005.1 coordinate 195,858, forward strand.
GTTGCCCAGTCGAGCGGGACGCCGACGAAGCAGGCATCGAGGCCCTTGGCGTCGGGCTGCGTGGGCAGGCGCATCATCGTCGCCGGCCCGGCGAAGCGCGGCATCTCGTTACCGCCGAGGGGCTGGTTGAAAGTCGCTCGTGTCGCCTTGGCCATCGCGTATCTCCCTGTGTCGTGCCGTTCGCGCTCGCCGTCGATACTAGTGTTCGTCGCACGCGCTGCCAAGAACGCGGCTTTCCCTTGCGCCCCGCGCGGTCGGGTGATGGAATGCGCCCACATCGCATCGGGCATCCGATGCATGCCAGAAGGGGATAGTGGAGGAGAACACATGGCCAAGAGAAAGTCCGCAGCCCGCAAGCCGGCTGCAGCGAAGAAGTCCGCGGCGCGCCGCGCCGCGCCGGCGCGCAAGGCCGCGCCGAGGAAGCAGATCATCGGCGGGCCGATCGTCGTCGGTGGCAACGTCATCCCCATCTCCAAGGCCGTGCGCGCGGGTGATTACGTGTTCTGCTCGGGCCAGGTTCCGTTCAAGGACGGCGCGCCCATGGTGACGGGCACGATCGAGGAGCAGACTGAAGTCACGATGGAGATGATCAAGGGCATCCTCAAGGAGGCCGGGTGTTCTCTCTCAGATGTGGTCAAGGTCGCTGTCTGGCTGCGTGACACCGCGGATTTCCCCGGATTCAACCGGACCTACGCGAAGTATTTCCCGGGCAAGCCGCCGGCGCGTTCGACCGTGCGGTCGCAGCTCATGGTCGACGTCCGCATCGAGATCGAAGTCCTGGCCTACAAGCCGTAATTCCGGCCAAAAGCGTTCGAGAGGGCGGTGCGTTCGCACCGCCCTTTTGTCATGGGCGCGCGCGGGTCGAGTTGAGTGCCCCCACACCTTGCCATATCATGCGCGCGATCGTGGGGTGTGAGTGGGGAGCGGGTCATGTCATTCGGATGTCGAGGGCACGATCCAGCTGCCGGGACCGGGTCGCGGTGCGGCACGCGGTCGACCGGCCCATGCGGCCGTTTCCCGTCGTTTTCTCCGTTCCGCACATGCCGGTCCTGAAGCCGCCGCCCCGCATCGGCGGCTGGCCGGGCCTGCCGCGGACCTTCAAGCGCTATTCGATTGTGGCGCTTGCGCGGAACGCGCGCGACTACCACGAGAACTGGTGGCAGGCTTGGCGCAGCCCGGAGTCGAAACCGTCCTACGACGTGGTCATCGTCGGGGGCGGGGGGCATGGCTTGGCGACGGCCTATTATCTCGCCAAGGAGCACCGCATCCGCAACGTCGCGGTTCTTGAGCGTGGCTGGATCGGCGGCGGCAACACCGGCCGGAACACGACGATTATTCGCTCGAACTACCTCCAGGATGAGAGCGCGGGGCTCTATGAGAAGTCGCTCCAGCTCTTCGAAGGGCTTTCGGCGGACTTCAACTTCAACGCCATGGTCTCCCAGCGCGGCGTCGTGAACCTCTGCCATACGGTGCACGACCTCCAGGGCATGCAGCGCCGGGCCCATGCCCTGCGGCTCAACGGGATCGACGCCGAAGTCCTCGACGCGGAGCAGCTGAAGGCGTTCGTGCCGATCCTCGAGGTCTCGCCCTCCGGACGCTATCCGGTCTACGGCGCGTTCCTCCAGCGCCGCGGCGGGACGGCGCGGCATGACGCGGTCGCCTGGGGCTTCGCGCGGGGAGCGGACGCCTTCGGCGTCGATATCATCCAGAACTGTGAAGTCACCGGCATCCGCCGCGAGGGCGGCCGCGTGGCCGGCGTCGAGACGACGCGCGGATTTATCGCGGCGCCCAAAGTGGGCATCGTGGCGGCGGGGCACACCTCGGTCCTTGCGGCGATGGCAGGGTTGCGCCTGCCGATCCGCAGCCATCCCCTGCAGGCGCTCGTGTCCGAACCGCTCAAGCCCTTGCTCCACACCGTCGTGATGTCCGGCGTCGTCCATGTCTATGTGAGCCAGTCGGACAAGGGAGAGCTGGTGATCGGTGCCGGCATCGATGCGTATCAATCCTACGCGCAGCGCGGCAGCGTGCGCACGATCGAGGAGCAGGTCGCGGCCTTGGTCGAGCTGTTTCCGATCTTCTCGCGGCTCAAGATGATGCGAAGCTGGGCCGGCATCGTCGACATCTGCCCTGATGCGAGCCCGATTCTCGGCAAGACGCCCGTCGAGGGTCTCTACGTCAATGGCGGGTGGGGCACGGGCGGCTTCAAGGCGACGCCGGGTTCGGGCTGGGTCTTCGCCCACACGATCGCGCGCGACCAGCCGCATCCGCTCAACGCGCGCTACTCGCTCGACCGGTTCTCGGGCGGCGACCTCGTCGACGAGCACGCGGCTGCCGCGGTGGGGCATTGATGGGTGCCATGCGCCGCTATTCGATCTGGAGTCTCGCCCGGAACGCCGCGACGGCCCACGAGGATTGGCCGGAGGCCTGGCGAAGCCCCGAGCCCAAGCCCGCGTACGACGTCGTCATCGTCGGCGGCGGCGGGCACGGGCTCGCAACGGCCTACTATCTTGCCGCGGAGCACGGCATCGCGAATGTCACGGTGCTGGAGCGTGCCTGGCTCGGGGGCGGCAATGCCGGGCGGAATACGACGGTCGTTCGCTCGAACTATCTCCATGACGAGACCGCGGCGCTCTACGAGAAATCTCTCAAATTGTTCGAGGGGTTGTCGCGGGAGCTCAACTACAACGTGATGCTGAGCCAGCGGGGCCTCTATCTTCTTTGCCATTCGGAGCACGAGATGCGCGAGGCCGTGCGCCGGGCGCATGCGATGCGCTTGAACGACATCGATTCCGAGCTCCTTGGCCGCGAGGAAGTGCAGAAGCGCATCCCGATTCTCGACTGTTCGCCGCGGAAGCGTTGGCCCGTCGCGGGTGCGCTCCTGCAGCGGCGCGGCGGCATCGCGCGCCATGACGCCGTCGCCTGGGGATTCGCCCGGGGCGCGGATGCGCGCGGCGTCGACATCATCCAAGGCTGCGAGGTCACCGGGCTAAGGCGCGAGGGCGGGCGCGTCGTGGGGGTTGAGACGACTCGCGGCTTCATCCGCGCCGGCAAAGTCGGCCTCGTCGCCGCCGGGCATTCGAGCGTGCTGGCCGCCATGGCGGGCCTGCGCCTCCCGATCCGCAGCCATCCCCTGCAAGCGCTCGTCTCCGAGCCCATCAAGCCCGTGCTCAACACGGTCATCAACTCGACGCAAGTCCACGTCTATGCGAGCCAGTCCGACAAGGGGGAGCTCGTCATCGGCGCGGCGATGGACCGGTTCCAGTCCTACGGCCAGCGCGGAAGCCTTCCGATCATCGAGGACCAGATGGCGGCGATCATCACGCTGTTCCCGATCGTGAGCCGCCTCAAGATGCTGCGAACATGGGCCGGCATCGTCGACATCTGCCCCGATGCGAGCCCGCTCGTGTGCAAGACGCCCATCGAAGGTCTCTATGTCAACGGCGGGTGGGGGACCGGTGGTTTCAAGGCGACGCCGGCGTCCGGCTGGGTCTTCGCCCATACCATCGCGACCGACTCGCCGCACCAGCTCAACGCGCGCTTCAGCCTCGATCGCTTCGCCGGCGGCCATCTCCTCGACGAGACCGCGGCCTCCGGCATCGCCCACTGACCCATGCGCCGCTATTCGATCTTCAGCCTCGCCCGGAACGCCATGTCCTACCACGAGACATGGAGCGAGGCCTGGCGCAGCCCGGATCCGAAACCCGAGTACGACGCGATCGTGATCGGCGGCGGGGGGCACGGCCTCGCGACCGCCTACTACCTGGCCAAGGAGCATGGCCTCACCAACATCGCGGTCGTCGAGCGCGGCTGGCTCGGCAGCGGCAACGTCGCGCGCAACACGACGATCATCCGCTCCAACTACCTCCATGAGGACAGCGCGTTCCTCTACGACATGGCGCTGCGATTGTGGCCGGGCCTCTCGGCCGATCTCAATTTCAACGTCATGTTCAGCCCTCGCGGGCTCATCAACCTCGCGCACAATGCGGCCGGGCTCACGGAGCTCCGCCGCCGGGTGACAGCGTTGCGCCTTCTCGGCATCGAGTCGGAGATGCTCTCGGTCGAGGAGATCAAGCGCCGCGTGCCGGCGCTCAACTGTTCGCCCAAGGCTCCCAATCCCGTGCTTGGCGGATCGTGGCAGGCCGATGCCGGCATCGCGCGCCACGATGCCGTCGCGTGGGGCTTCGCGCGCGCGGCGGATGCGCGCGGCGTCGATATCATTCAGCACTGCGAGGTGACCGGCATCCGCCGGGACGGCGGGCATGTCGTCGGCATCGACACGACCCGAGGGCCCATCCGGTCGCGCAAAGTCGGCATCGTGACGGCAGGCCATTCGGGCGTCGTCGCCGGCATGGCCGGCCTCCGGCTCCCGATCCAAAGCCACACCATGCAATCCTGCGTCTCCGAGCCGATCAAGCCCGTCTTCAATACGGTCGTCATGTCTCCGGCCCTTGTCTCCCTCAATCAATCCGACAAGGGCGAGCTCGTGATCGGCATGGGGACCGAGGAATACGTCGGCTACAGCCAGCGCGGCAGCATTCCGCACATCGAATATGTCATGCAGAAGTTCGTGGAGTTGTATCCGCGCTTCGCACGGCTCAAGATAATGCGGAAATGGGGTGGGATCGTCGACGTGTCGGCGGATGCGAGCCCGATCATCGGCAAGACGCCGGTCGAGGGGCTCTATCTCAACGTCGGCTGGGGCACGGGCGGCTTCAAGGCGACGCCCGGCTCTGGCTGGGCCTTCGCCTACACGATGGCCAGGGGCGAGCCGCACCCGCTCGTCGCGCGATTCGGTCTCGACCGGTTCACGAGCGGCCGTGTCATCGGCGAGCATGGGGCGAGCGGATCGCTCGAGCGGTACAAGTGAAGAGAGGACGAGAATGCTGTTGATCACCTGTCCGTGGTGCGGACCCCGCGACGAGATCGAGTTCACCTGCGCTGGCGAGGCGCATATCGCGCGGCCGCCGGAGCCCGCCCTTCTCTCGGACGAGCAGTGGGCCGACTACCTCTTCATGCGGAAGAACGTGAAGGGGCTGCACTACGAGCGCTGGATCCACAGCTCGGGCTGCCGGCGCTGGTTCAATGCGGCGCGCGACACCGTGACGCACGAGATTCACGCGACCTACAAGATGGGTGAGCCGCCCCCGGCCACGGCGAAAGGGGGTGTGCGGTGAGCAAGGGTCCGCTTCGTTTGCCCTCGGGCGGCCGCGTCGACCGCGACCGGCCGCTGGCCTTCACTTTCAACGGCGTGAGCTACCGCGGCTACGCCGGCGACACGCTGGCCTCGGCGCTTCTCGCGAACGGGGTGATGCTCGTCGCGCGCAGCTTCAAGTATCACCGGCCTCGCGGCATCGTCTCGGCGGGGGTGGAGGAGCCGAACGCGTTCGTGCAGCTCGAGTCGGCCGCCCATACCCAGCCCAACATGAAGGCGACGCAGGTCGAGCTCTATGACGGACTCGCCGCGCGGAGCATCAATTGCTGGCCGAGCGTCGCTCACGATTTCGGCGCCGTCGCCAATCGTGTCTCCAAGCTCCTGCCCGCGGGCTTCTACTACAAGACCTTCATGTGGCCGAAGAGCTTCTGGATGAAATACGAGTACTTCATCCGGCGCGCGGCGGGCTTGGGGCAGGCTCCGGCCGAGCCTGATCCCGATCTCTACGACAAGATGCACGTGCATTGCGACGTTTTGGTCGCGGGCGGCGGGCCCGCGGGTCTTGCGGCCGCCCTGGCCGCCGGCCGGGCAGGCGCGCGCGTCATCCTGGCCGACGAGCAGAACGAGTTCGGCGGCGCGCTCTTGGGGCGGCGCGACGTGGTCGATGACGCCTCGGCGCTCGACTGGGTGCGGAGGGCCGTCGACGAACTGTCCGGGATGCCGGAGGTCCGCCTTCTGCCGCGCTCGACCGTCTTCGGCTACTACGACCACAACTTCCTCGCGATCGCCGAGCGGCGCACGGACCATATCGGCCCGCAGGGCCCGGAGCAGGGCGTGCGGCAGCGGCTGTGGAAGGTCAGGACCAAGCAGGTCGTGCTCGCCACGGGCTCGATCGAGCGTCCGCTGGTTTTTGCCGACAACGACCGGCCGGGAATCATGCTGGCCGACGCGGCGCGCACCTACGTCAATCGCTACGGCGTCAAGCCGGGCGAGCGCGCCGTCGTGTTCACGAATAACGACGGTGCTTATGGCGCTGCGATCGACATGGCTGACGCAGGCGTCGATGTGGCGGCGATCGTCGACGTCCGGCCCGATCCGCAGGGTCCCTTGCCCACGCTCGCGCGTGCCCGTGGCCTCGAGGTGCTCGGCGGACAGGCGATCACGAACACGTCCGGTGCGCGGCGGGTGAGTTCGGTCGGCGTCATGCTGCTCAATCCGGAGGGCGACCACGTGCACGGAACGCCCCGTCGGATCGAGTGCGACCTTGTCTGCGTCTCGGGCGGCTGGAGCCCCACGGTTCACCTCTTCTCCCAATCGGGCGGCAAGCTCACCTACGATTCGGGCCGCGCGTGTTTCATCCCCGGCGCATCGAAGCAGGCCGAGCGGTCGGCCGGCGCCTGTCGCGGCTCGTTCGGCCTCGCGGACTGTCTCGATGAGGGATTGGCGGCCGGCGCCGCGGCGGCGGAAGCGGCAGGCTTCGCGGCCAAGCGTCCACTGCCGGCGCCCAAGGTCGACCAACCCGGCGAATCGGCGCTGCGCGCTCTCTGGCTCGTGCCGGGCAAGGATCCGGTCGGTCACGGCAGCGCCAAGCACTTCGTCGATCTTGCGAACGACGTGACAGCGGCCGACGTCATGCTGGCGGCGCGCGAAGGCTATCGCTCGATCGAGCACACCAAGCGGTACACCACCCTCGGCATGGGGCCCGATCAGGGCAAGACCGGCAATGTCGCGGGTCTCGCGATCCTCGCGCGCGCGGTCGGCAAGGAGATCGCCGAGGTCGGCACGACGACATTCCGGCCGCCTTACACGCCCATCACCTTCGGTCTTCTTGCCGGACGCGACATCGGCGAGCTCTCCGATCCCGCGCGCACGACTCCCATTCATGAGTGGCATGTGCTGGCGGGCGCGGTGTTCGAGCCGGTCGGCCAGTGGTTGCGCGCGCGCTATTACCCGCGCGGACCCGAGGACATGGACGCGGCCGTCCGGCGCGAATGCCAGGCCGTGCGCAACACGGTCGGCATCATGGATGCGTCGACCTTGGGCAAGATCGACATCCAGGGGCCGGACGCGACGAAGCTTCTCAACTGGGTCTACACCAATGCCTGGGACAACCTCGCGGTCGGCCGGGCACGTTATGGCCTCATGCTCGGCGAGGACGGCATGGTGTTCGACGATGGCGTCACGACGCGCTTGGGCGAGCATCATTACGTCATGAGCACGACCACCGGCGGGGCCGCGCGCGTCTTCGGCTGGCTCGAAGAATGGCTCCAATGCGAGTGGCTCGACTACAAGGTGCATCTCACTTCGGTGACGGAGCAGTGGGCGACGATCGCGCTGGCGGGACCGCGCGCGCGCGACCTTCTCCGTGAACTCTCGAAGGACATCGACCTCTCGCCCGAATCCTTCCCCCACATGTCGATGAAGCAGGGAACCGTTGCGGGCATCCCGGCGCGCGTCATGCGGGTCAGCTTCACGGGCGAGATGTCCTATGAGATCAACGTACCGTCGAGCTACGGCATGGCGTTGTGGACCGCATGCATGACGGCCGGGGCCAAGTTCGGCATTACGCCCTTCGGGACCGAGGCCATGCACGTGCTCCGCGCGGAGAAGGGGTTCATCATCGTGGGCCAGGACGCGGACGGCACGGCGACACCGCAGGACCTCGGCATGGATTGGATCGTGAGCAAGAAGAAGACCGACTTCCTCGGCAAACGCTCCCTCACGCGCTCCGACATGCTGCGCGAGGACAGGAAGCAGCTCGTGGGCCTCTTGACCAAGGATCCGGATTTCGTCCTGCCCGAGGGGGCGCAGATCGTCCAGCAGGTGCTCAAGAAGCCGCCCATGACGATGATCGGCCATGTGACGTCGAGCTACTGGAGTTCTGCCTGCGGCCGCTCGATCGCGCTGGCGCTCATCGCCGGCGGAAGGAAGCGCATCGGCGAGACCGTCTCGCTTCCCCTCGAGGAGCGGGTCGTCGAGGCCGAGATCACGAAGCCCGTGTTCTACGATCCGGAGGGAGCGCGCCTCAATGGCTGAGACCTATCAACGTCAGGGCGCCCTCGCGGCCCTCGGCCTCGAAGCCAGGATCACGCGGGATCCGCTGTCGGCCGGCGTGCTCCTGTCGGAACAGACCGGGCTCGACCAGATCAACCTTCGCGGGGACCCGAGCGCCGCGGCGTTCCTCCAGGGCGCGCGCAATGCGCTCGGCTATGCCCTGCCGGTCGAAGCCAACACCGTCTCGGCGGGGTCGTCGAGCCGGGCCCTCTGGCTCGGACCGAACGAGTGGCTGGTCGTGGCTCCGTTGGGCGAGAGCGCGGGTCTTGCGGGTGCGTTGCGCGGCGCGCTCGGTGGCCAGCACGCCGCGGTCAATGAGATCGGGGACGCGCGGACGGTCATCAGCCTCAAGGGAAAAAATTCGCGCGAGGTCATCATGAAGGGTTGCCCGCTCGATCTCCATCCGGGCACGTTCGGGCCCATGCGTTGCGCTCAGTCGAGGCTTGCCAAGGCGAACGTCATCATCGAGCAGCGTGACGACCAGCCGAGCTACGACCTTTACGTCATGCGCAGCTTCGCGCGCTATCTGTGGCAGTGGCTCGAAGATGCAGGGCGCGAATACGGTGTTGCCATCGTCCGTTCCTGATCGCGCCTGCCCAGACGGCGGGGGGAGGCTGCGGTGACCCAATACGATGCGCTTCTAAAGCCTCTCACGATCAAACGCCTCACGATCCGCAACCGGATCCTGAGCACGGGCCACGCGCCGGGCTATGCGCGCGACGGGCGCGTCACCGACCGCTACATCCGCTATCAGGAGGAGAAGGCCAAGGGCGGCGTCGGCCTGACGCAGTTCGGCGGCGCCACCGCGACCTCGGTCGAGAACTCGATCGACTACGGACAGCTCCACGGCGGCGACGATTCGATCATCGGGGACTATCGCCGCATGGCGGAGGCCATCCATCGGCACGGTGCGGCCTGCATGGTGCAGATTCGCCATGGCGGGCGGCGCGAGCGATGGGACATTGCGAATTGGCTGCCGGCCTTCGCGCCGTCGGCCGCGCGCGAGCCGGTCCATCGTTCGTTCCCCATCGAGATGGACGAACACGATCTGAGACGCGTGCGCGACGACTATGCGCGGGCCGCGTGGCGCGCGAAGGAGGGCGGACTCGACGGGGTCGAAGTGAGCTTCGCCAATCAGACGCTCCTCGACCAGTTCTGGAGCCCCGACGTCAACCGTCGCACCGATGCCTACGGGGGAAGTCTCGAGAATCGCATGCGCTTCGGTTTCGAGGTGCTCGAGGCGGCACGCAAGCTCGTCGGAGACGACTTCGTCCTCGGCATCCGTATGAGCGGCGACGAGATGATCAAGCAGGGCCTCGGGCCCGACGACTGCATCGCCATCGCGCGGGCCTACGCGAAGAGCGGCCTCATCGACTTCATCAACATCATGGCGGCCCAGGGTCGCGACTATCGCTCGAACGCGCTGAGCTATATCGGCATGGACGCCCCGCTCGCGCCCTATCTTCACCTCGCGAGCGCGATCAAGGCAGAGGTCGATCTGCCCATCTTTCATGCGACTCGGCTTGCCGACGTCGCGACGGCCGCGCGCGCAATCGCGGATGGCCACATCGACATGGCCGGCATGACGCGTGCCCTCATCGCCGACCCGCATCTTGGCGTGAAGTTGCGCGAAGGGCGGGTCGACGATATCCGCCAATGCGTGGGTGTCGTCTACTGCATCGACCGCGTCGTCCACGGCAAAGACGCGCTCTGCATCCAGAATCCGGCGACGGGCCGGGAGCGGACGATCCCTCACGAGATTGCGCCCGCGTCCGCGAGGCGACGGGTGGTCGTCATCGGCGCGGGGCCTGCGGGCCTCGAGGCCGCGCGGGTATCGGCGGCGCGCGGACACGCGGTCGTGGTCTTCGAGCGCGAGGCGCGGACGGGCGGTCAGATCATGATCGCGGCGCGGGCTGGCTGGCGCGAATCGCTTTCGGGCATCCAGCGCTGGCTCGACAGCCAGGTGCGGAAGCTCGGCGTCGACCTCCGGCTCGGCCGCGAGGCAAAGGCGGCCGATGTCTTGGCCGAGGCGCCGGACGTCGTGATCGTGGCGACGGGTGGCCGGCCGAACAAGGGCGCCTTTGCCGGCGCGGATCTCACGCTCACCACCTGGGATGTGCTTGAGGGCCGGGCGGCGCCAGCGGAAAACATCCTCGTTTTCGACGACAACGGCGCGGAGCAAGGGCCGTCCGTCGCCGAATACCTGGCCGAGCGCGGCGCGCAGGTCGAAGTGGTGACGCCCGAACGTCAGTTGATGGCCGAAGTCGGCATGGTCAACTTCGCGCCGTTCCTGAGGCGGCTCTACGGCAAAGGCGTGATCATCTCGCCCGACCTCGCACTTGTCTCGGTTGCGCGCGACGGCAACAAGCTCGTGGCCGTGCTTCGCAACGAATACACCCAGGACGAAGAGGAGCGCGTCGTCGACCAGGTCGTGGCCGAGCACGGCACGCTGCCCAACGACGATCTCTACCGGGCGCTCAAGCCGCACTCGGTGAATTTGGGCGAGCTCGACATGCGCGCGCTGGTCGAGGGAAGGCCGCAAGCGGTGCGGCACAATCCCGAGGGCCGATTCCAACTCTTCCGCGTGGGCGACGCCTGGACGAGCCGGAACATCCACGCCGCGATCTACGACTCATTGCGCCTCTGCAAGGACTTCTAGCGCGGAACCGCCATATTGTGCCGCATCATCGTTCGTGCCAACGTGACGGTGGCGGGCGGGCGCGCAATGGTGCGTCGCAAGGAGGAGGGGCATGGGACAGTATGACGCGTTGCTGAAGCCGCTCACGATCAACGGCGTGACGTTTCGCAACCGTGTGTTCAGCTCGAGCCACTGTCCCGGCTACAACAAGGGCGGGCATATCACCGACCGCTACATCCGATACCAGGCCGAGAAGGCCAAGGGCGGCCTTGGCCTTGCCCAGTGCGGCGGTGCCACCGGCGTCTCGCCCGAGAACTCCTACCATTACGGACAGATCAACGCGTCCGAGGATTGGATCGTGCCGGAGATGAAGCGTCTCACCGACGCGGTCCACGTCCACGGCGCCAAATGCACCGTGCAGCTGACTCATGGCGGCCGGCGCGAGCGGTGGGATTCAGAGAACTGGCTTCCGGCTTTCTCGCCGTCCTGCCGGCGCGAGCCGATCCACCGGTCCTTCCCGGCCGTGATGGAGCACCACGACATCAGGCGCGTGCAGCGCGACTACGCCCAGTCGGTGCGCCGCGCGCGGGAAGGCGGCATGGACGGTGTCGAGCTGTCCTTCCAGGCCGGGACGCTCGTCGAGCAGTTCTGGTCGCCGGCCATGAATTTCAGGGAGGACGAATACGGCGGCAGCCTCGAGAACCGTGTGCGCTTCGGCCTCGAGCTGATGACCGAGATCCGCGCCCTCGTCGGCCGCGACTACATGATCGGCATCCGCATGCCGGGCGACGAGATGCTGAAGGACGGACTCTCCCAGGCGGATTGTATCGAGATTGCCCGAATTTATGCGCGGTCCGGCATGGTCGATTTCATCAGCGTCGTTGCCGCGCAAGGGTCGGATGCGGTTTCGAGCGCGCTCACCTGGCCGTCGAGCTGGGTGCCGCCGGCCGGGTGGCTGCCGCTCGCGAGCGCGATCAAGGCCGAGGTCGACGTGCCGATCCTCCATGCGGCGCGCATCGCGGATTTGCCGACGGCGAACCGCGCGATTGCCGAAGGTCACGTGGACATGGTCGGCATGACTCGCGCCTTCATCGCCGACCCGCATCTTCTTGCCAAGATGCTCGAAGGACGCGAGGACGACGTGCGCCAGTGCGTCGGCGCCTCCTATTGCGTCGACCGGGTCATCTCGGGCCATGACACGTTCTGCGTGCAGAACGCCGCGACCAGCCGGGAGGAGTCGATTCCCCATGCACTGCCCCGGGCATCACGCGCACGTCGCGCGGTCGTCGTCGGCGGCGGACCGGGTGGCCTCGAGGCTGCGCGCGTGCTCGCCGAGCGCGGCCACAAAGTGACGCTGTTCGAGCGCGAAAGCACGACCGGCGGTCAGGTCAACATCGCGGCCAAGGCCGCATGGCGGGGTTCGCTTCAGGGCATCCAGCGCTGGCTCGACCAGCAAGCGAGGAAGCACGGTGTCGAGATGCGGCTCGGCGTCGAAGCCAAGGTCGAGGACGTGCGCGGCCTCGATCCCGAGGTGGTGATCGTCGCGACCGGCGGCGTGCCGAATCCCGGCTGGTTCCAGGGCCGCGAGCTCGCCACGTCGAGCTGGGACATCTTGAATGGTCGCGTCGAGCCGGCCGAGAACGTGCTCCTTTACGACGAGAACGGCGCGCACCAAGGCCCCTCCGCCGCCGAGTTCATGGCCAAGCGCGGCTCCAAGGTCGAAGTGACCTCACCTGATCGTGCGCTCCTCCTCGAACTCGGCGAGACCACCTACGGCGCCTTCATGAAGGAGCTCTATCAGGCGGGAGTCGTGGTCTCGCTCGATCTGCGCCTGACCCAGGTCTATCGCGAGGGCAACAAGCTCGTGGCGGTACTGGCCAACACCTATACGCACGAGGAGGAGGAGCGCATCGTCGACCAGGTCGTGGGCGAGTGTGGCACGATGCCGAACGATTCCCTCTACTTCGCTCTGAAGCCGTTCGCCAGGAACCGCGGCGAGCTCGACCTGCGCGCTGTTTCGTCGGGCGGCGCGCAGGACATCGCGAACAACGCCGAGGGCACGTTCCAGCTCTTTCGCGTGGGCGACGCCTGGGCCAGCCGTAACATCCATGCGGCGATCTACGATTCCATGCGGATCTGCAAGGATCTCTGAGCGAGTCGCGCGGATCAGCTCATGACAGCCTGGCTACTCGCCATTTCGATCGCGCTCGGCATTCTTGCGGCGCTGGGTCGTGCGCGCCGCTGGCGACAAGGCCGGCCCGCTCCCGTCGCGTTCTGGCGCGGCCTCGTTCGCTTCCCGCGAAGTTATTTCGTCGACCTCCACCATATCGTCGCCCGCGATTCCTATGCCGCACGCATGCACATCCTCGTCGCGGGCGGCTTCACGGCGGCGTTCCTTCTCGTGCTTCTCGTCCACCTTTTCGGCATCGCATGGGCTCCGCTCGCATGGCTTGCATTCGTCATGCTGGCCGTGATGGCCGCCGGGGCGTTGCTCGTGGCATTCCGGCGATTGTCGAGGCCCTCCCGCCTGTCCGCGGGTCGCTTCAATCGCCTGCCGTGGAGTCTCTTCGCCTTCGCCCTGTTTTTCGCGATCGCGACCTTGCCCGATGCGGGGTTGGTGCCGGCGATCGACTGGATGAGCGGCGGGGGGTTGCTCCTTTTGGCGATGGGCGTGTGGGGATGCCTCGAGATGATCGCGGGCCTCCCGGTCGGACCGATGAAGCACGCCTTCGCAGGCGCGCTTCACCTCATTTGCCATCCGCGCCCGGCGCGGCTTGGCGCGCCCCGGCCCGATTCGGCGCTCAAGACGCTTGATCTGTCCGCAGCCAAGTTGGGCGTCGAGACCGCGCGGGACTTCGCTTGGAACCGCCTGCTCGGCTTCGATGCGTGCGTCCAATGCGGGCGATGCGAGGCGGCATGCCCCGCCTTCGCCGCGGAGCTGCCGCTCAACCCGAAGAAGTTGATCCAGGATCTTGTCATGTCGTTCGAGGGTGCCCGGACGGACCAGCGCTATGCGGGAAGCCTCCATCCGGGCCGGCCGGCAGGTCAGGCCCACGGCGCGCCGGATCAGGCCATCGTCGGCGCGGATGCCATGATCCATCCCGACACGCTTTGGTCCTGCACGACCTGCCGGGCTTGCGTCCACGAATGCCCGATGATGATCGAGCATGTCGATGCGATCGTGGCGATGCGCCGCTTCGAGGCGCTCGAGCGCGGCGCTGTTCCGGGCAAGGGGCCGGCCCTCATCGCCGAGTTGCGCGCGACCGACAATCCGGGCGGTCACGCGCTCGCGAGCCGGCTCGACTGGGCCGCCGATTTGGCACTTCCCGTCCTGGCCGCACGGGGGACGTGCGACGTGCTTCTCTGGCTCGGCGACGGCGCCTTCGATCTCCGCAACCAGCGCACGCTCCGCGCCGTCGTCCGTCTTCTGCGGCGCGCCCAGGTGGATTTTGCGGTGCTCGGCGAGGAGGAGCTCGACACGGGCGACATCGCCCGTCGCCTCGGGGACGAGGCAACATTTCAGGACCTGGCACGGCGCAACATCGCGACGCTCGCGAAGTACCGGTTCAAGCGCATCGTGACCTGCGATCCCCACGTGCTGCATTCGCTCAGGAACGAGTATCCGGATTTGGGTGGGCGTTACGACGTCGCGCACCATTCGACCGTCTTGGCCGAGCTCGTCCGCTCCGGCGCCCTCACTATCGCCGCTCCGCGAACAGGCGCCGTGACCTATCATGATCCATGCTATCTCGGCCGCTATAACGGCGAGACCGCATCGCCCCGCGCGATTCTCGATGCGCTGCAGGTCGAACGCATCGAGATGGAACGCTCGGGTCTCCGATCGATGTGCTGCGGCGGTGGCGGCGGGGCGCCCGTGACGGATATCGCCGGCAAGCGGCGCATTCCCGACGTGCGGATGGATCAGGCACGCGCGACCGGCGCGCCCATTGTCGCGGTTGCCTGCCCCAACTGCGCCGTCATGCTCGAAGGCGTCGTCGGGCCGCGTCCGGACGTCGCCGACGTGGCGGAACTTCTGTTGCAAGGCGTGGAGGGAACGGCATGAGCGATTCGGGCGACCGCACCCGGCGCGATCCGCACGCGGAACGGGCGGCCCGCCGTGCGGGCCGGTCCGCTGCAGCAGCACCTCCCTCCGTGGCCGAAGCAGCGCCGCCGGCGCCGAGCGGGCGCATGCGCCGCGACCCGCGCGCCGAGCGTGCGGCGCGTCTCTCGGGTGCCGCGCCCAGCCAGGCGGCGATGACCGCCGCGCCGTCTCCACCTGCGGAACCCCGGGTGAGGACGCGAATCGTCGCGGAGCCGGCCTATCACATCCTGGTCGTGCCGGATTTGGAGGACGGGCGCCTCTCGTCCCATGACCGCGACGTCATCGGCGCGGCACGGCTTCTTGCGGATACCGGCGGCGGCGCGGTTGTCGTGTGCGCCTTCAGTGGACCCGACGGCCCGCGCGATTCGTTCGTCGATGCCGGCGCCGACCGGGTGATGGGGTTCGTCGCGCCCGAGTTCGGGGGTTATGCGCCCGAGAGCCGCGCGGCTGCGGTCATCGCCGCCATGGCCGCGCTCGGGGCGCGCCATGTGCTGTTTCCGGACACGGCCACGGGCGGCGGCGATGTCGGGCGGCGCGTCGCGGTTCGCCTCAAGGATCGCGCCGCGGGCAATGTCCAGCGCGTGGCGGGTGATGAGCTGGTCCGCCGCGGCGGTGGAGGCCGGTCGGATTTGGCATTGGCGCCGCCCAAAGTGCTGTTGATCGCGGCCGAAGCGGCTGACCCGGCCGTGGACGAGCGGTACGAGGCGCGCGCCATCGATCCCGCGCCATTCTCGGTGTCGGCACGCCTCACGGACCGCGGGCTGGCCTCGACCGATCCCTCGCTCATCGCGCTTGCCGAGGCCGATTTCATCGTGAGTGGCGGAAACGGCGTCCAGGATTGGGACGGTTTTCACCGCCTCGCGACGGCGCTCGGGGCGAGCGAGGGCGGCAGCCGGCCCGTCTGCGATGCGGGCCATCTGCCGCGCGCGCGGCAGGTCGGCGCTTCCGGCACGCTCGTCGAGCCGCGGTGCTACGTGGCGCTCGGCATTGCGGGCGCGCCGCAGCACCTCCAAGGCATCGCCAAATGCGAGCGCGTCGTCGCGGTCAATGCCGATCCCCATTGCGACATGATCAAGCGTGCCGATCTCGCGATCATCGGCGATGTCCAGGCGCTCATGCCCGCGCTCGAGCGATTGGCCAAGGGGGTGCGCGGTGACGCTTGAGGTCGCAGTCCTCGTTTCGATCGGCCGGCATCCCGTCTCGGGCCGGCCGCGGCCGGCGGCGGCGGATGCGCGGGCGCTCGATCTCGCGCTCGGCCTTCCCGGTGCGCGCGTCCGCATTGTCCATGCTGGCGATCCCGGCGAGGCGGTCTTGCGCGACTATCTCGGCATGGGTGCCGAGATGGCGACTGTGCTCGCCATGCCGCCCGACGCCGATCCTTTGCCCGCGCTGATTGAGCATCTTCGGTCGACGAAGCCCGGCCTCGTGCTTGCCGGTTTGCGCGCGGAGGCGGGTGAAGACAGCGGCCTGCTGCCCTATCTCGTGGCCGAGGGGCTTGGCTCCGCGCTCTTGCCGGGAATCGTCGGCCTCGCGATCGACGGCGAGGAGGTCGAGGCGCTGCAGGCGCTGCCGCGCGGCCGGCGCCGGCGGATCGCCGCGCGCCTGCCGGCGCTCGTCACGGTCCCGGCAACCGCGACAGCACCGCGCATGAGCGCTTACGGCCGCGCACGCCGAGGGCAGATCGAGACGATCGCGGCCTCGGCTCCGCCCGACGAGGCGCGGGCAGGCTGGGAGGTGCGTCCCGCACGGCGGCGTCCGAAGCGCCTTCGCGTCATGAAGGCCGCGAGCGCCGCCGACCGCATCCGAGCCGTGACCGAAACGGCGGCGGGAAAGGGTCGCATCCTCCAGGGCTTGGCACCCGATGCCGCCGCCAAGGCGATCCTCGATTACCTGATCGAGGAAGGCATCATCCAGCCGAAGGCGTGACGCGGCCGCGACCTCAAACCACGATCATCGTTCTGTCGAGTTTCGAGAGAACTTCGAGGCCCGTCTCCGTCATGAGCAGCATGTCGATGTAGCTGCCGCCTTTGCCGCCCGGCCAGTCTTCCATCACGATGTCGAACACGTTCTCGTAGTTCGTCGTCATGCCGACTTCGAAATCGATCGCCTCGAATCCGAGGCCGCTGTGGAAGGTGTGGCCCACCCAGTCGGGCGGGATGGCGATGCCCATGTCGTAGCCGCCGACGAGCCACGCGTATTTCTTGAGCCCGACCGATTCGATGTAGGCGTTGGCGATCTCGTGGAGCTTCAGCATCGGGTCGCCCGGTCGCACCTCGCGGATCACCACCTCGATGCTTTTCGAGGCTTTCTCGTAAAGGTCGATCCAGCGCCGGTCCGGCTCGCCCAGCGAGAAGATTCGCGCGAGATCGGCGTGATAGCGGTTGTAGGAGGCGGAGAAGTCCACCCAGACGATGTCACCTTGCGCCACTTTGCGCCGGCTGGGCGGCACGTGATGTGCCGCGCCACGCGGACCCGAGCGTACCGCCGTCCGGATGGCCGGCTCCTCGCCGCCATGCTTCGCCATGGTGTGGTGGGCAAGGCCTTGAATTTCGATCTCGGTCATGCCCGGCTTCATCTCGCGGATGACGGAGGTCATGGCGTGGTCCGCGATGGCAGCGGCTCTCCGCATGCAGGCGATCTCGGCCGGCGACTTCACCATCTTGACCCGGTCGACGAGCCAGGAGCCGTCGACGGTTGCGGCGCCCGCGGCGGCGAGACGCGCCTCGATCGCGCCGATGACGATGCCGTGGGGCGAGAGACTCCAGCGCTCGACGGCGGCGGTCCCCTTGATCCAGCCACGTCCTTTGAGCGTGTCGATGATCGTATCGACCGCCGGCTCGTACTTCCGGCGCGCGACGAACACGGCATCGTCGAACCGACCTGTGCCGCTTTTCACGAGATCGACATGCGATTCCGAATCAAAGAAGAGAGTGCGGTCCTCGTCGAGCCGGATGGCAAGGCCGGTCGGCGTCGTGCGCCGGTACCAGATCGAATCGTATCCGGTGAGATAGGTGATGTTGGGCGGCGAGGTCACGAAGAGAAGGTCGATGCGCCTCTCAGCCATGGCCTGCCGCACCCTGGCCAGGCGGGCGCGATACTCTTCGCGGGGGAAAGGCGGGCCCCACGCCGTGCCGTCTTCGGTGTTGATCATCTCTGTCTCGGGGGTGTTGCCTTCGTATGCGGTCAGGCCTTCGGCCGCGCGTTCTCCGGGTCGTAAAGCGGTTTCTCCACGACGATGGCGGGCCTGCGTTCGCCCAGGATTTCGACCTCGACGCGCGCACCGGGACGGTCGTGGGGCGGCGTAAGGTAGGCAAGCGCGATGCTTGCCTTGACGGTGTGGCCATAGCCGCCCGAAGCCACGATGCCGGCGTAGCGACCGTTCGCGAAGACGGGCGCGTTGGTCGGCGCGTCCGTGTCCTTGGCGTCGACCGTGAGGATGGCGAGCCGCCATTTGTGTCCGGCGCGCTTCGCGTCTTCGAGCGCCTGTCGCCCGATGAAGTCGCGACCATCGAGGCGCACCAAGCGCTCGAGCCCTGCCTCGATGGGGTCAACCTCGAGCGTCAGGTCCGTGCCCCAGGCGCGATAGGCTTTCTCCAGCCTCAGCGAGTTCATCGCGCGCGTGCCGAAATGGGCGAGTCCGTGGGCGCGCCCTGCCTCGACGATCGCGTCATACAGCCGCGCCTGGTGGACGAAGGCGTGGTGCAGCTCCCAACCGAGCTCGCCCACGTAGTTGCAGCGGAGCGCCCGCACCGGCACGGATGCCACCTCGATCTCGCGCGCGCTGAGCCACGGGAAGGCGCGGTTCGAGAGGTCTGCGCGCGTGAGCGTGGTGAGAATGTCGCGTGCCTTGGGACCGGCCAGGACGAGCACGCCGTCCCGGAGCGTCACGTCCTCGATGCGTACGTCCCTCTCGGGGCAATGGCGCTCGAGCCAATCGCGGTCGTGGAGTTGGGCCGCCGCCGCCGTCACCACGTAGAACCGATCGGATCCGAGACGCGCGATAGTGCCCTCGCACTCGATCTTGCCCTTGGGCGTGAGCATCTGGGTGAGCACGACGCCACCTGATTTCTTCGGAGGCTGATTCGCGCACAGGCGGTCAAGGAACGCCGCCGCACCTGGCCCCGTGACCTCGAACTTCGAGAATCCGGAGAGATCGAGGAGGCCCGCGCGCTCGCGCACGGCGCGGCACTCGGCGGCGACATGGGGAAAGGAGTCGTTGCGGCGGAAGGTCAGCGACTCGGACGCGCCCGCGGGCGCGAACCAGGCTGCGCGCTCCCAGCCGAACCGCGCCTCGAATACGGCGCCCGCCGCCTTGAGACGCTCATAAATGGGCGTCGTCTTCGCTGGCCGTCCCGCCGGGCGCTCCTCGTTCGGGAAGGTCACCGCATACATGTACTTATAGACCTCGGTCGCCCGGTCGACCGTGTAGTCGAGCGTCGCATACGGTCCAAAACGGCGCGGGTCGAACTCGAACATATCGATCGACGGCTCGCCGTCGACGATCCATTCGGCGAGATATTTGCCGCTGCCCCCGCCCTGGGCGATGCCGACGCTGAATCCGTTCAAGCACCAATAGTTGCGCAAGCCTGCGACCGGACCGATGAGCGGCCCGCCGTCCGGCGTGTGCGGGATGGGCCCGTTGACCATGCGCTTGATGCCGGCCTTGGCGAGCACCGGCACGCGCTTCATCGCCATCTCGACGATCGTCTCGACACGGTCGAGATCGTTCGGCAGCAAGTCTTGCCCGAACTGCTCCGGGATGCCGTCGACCGCCCAGGGCTTGCCGTCAGGCTCGTAGGGCCCATAGAGCATGCCCTGGCCTTCCTGGCGGAGATAGTAGGAGGCGCCGGGATCGCGCAGCAGCGGGAACTCGCGCCCGAGCGATTTCACCTCGGGGATCGTCTCGGTCACGAGGTACTGATGCTCCATCGAGACGATGGGGAGATCGAGGCCGGCGAGCTTACCGACGTCGCGCGCCCAGGTTCCCGCTGCGTTGACGACGTGCTCGCAGCGGATCGTGCCCTTGTCGGTCTCGACGATCCACGTGCCGTCCTGTGCCTGCGTCGTCCCGATGACGCGCGTCTTCCTGTAGATCTCCGCGCCGCCATCGCGCGCACCCTTGGCCATGGCGTTCGTCGTGCTCGCGGGATCGACGTAGCCATCCGCGGGCGTGTGGGCACCCGCAATGACGCCGTCGAGCTCGATGAAGGGGAAGTGCGCCTTGATCTCGTTGGGGCCGATGACGTGGAACGGCAGGCCGATGTTCTTGGCCTGGCTTTCGAGCAGCTTGAACTGGTCGAGGCGGTCCTTGTTCTCCGCGATTCGGATCGAGCCGACTTTGTGGAAACCCGTGGCCTGGCCGGTCTCGCCTTCGAGACGTTCGTAGAGTTCGGTCGAGTATTTCTGGATGCGGGTGAGGTTGAGGCTCGTCTCGAAATGCGGCGTGTTGCCGGCGGCATGCCAGGTGGAGCCGGCCGTGAGCTCGTTCCGTTCGATGAGGACGACGTCGCGCCAGCCGAGCTTCACGAGATGGTAGAGAAGGCCGCACCCCGCGATTCCGCCTCCGATCACGACGACGCGCGCATGGCTCTTCATGATAGTCCTCCCCGGGCACTTCAATTCGACACCGGGCTCGGGGCGCCGGTCAATACGAGCGCCATCGCGTGGGCCGCGTGAAGGTCGCGCGTTGTGCACTGCGGTGACGACGCGCGGATCGCCTCGAATCCCCTTGCAAGTCCACCACGCCTGCCTTAGCCGTGGGGTCGATTTCAAAACGTCAGGAATGCCAGGGGGCAGGGATGAATACGTCGACGGGCGGCGCGGTCGCCAAGGTGCCGAGCGACATCGAGATCGCGCGCGAGGCCAAGATGCAGCCGATCGAGGCGATCGGCGCCAAGCTCGGCATTCCGGACAAGGCGCTCTACCGCTATGGCCCGCACAAGGCCAAGATCTCCTTCGATTTCATCCAGTCGCTGCAAGGCAAGCCCGACGGCAAGCTGATCCTCGTGACGGCGATCACGCCGACCCCGGCGGGCGAGGGCAAGACCACGACGACGGTCGGCTTGGGCGACGGCTTGAACCGTATCGGCAAGAAGGCCGTCATCTGCTTGCGCGAACCGAGCCTCGGGCCCTGCTTCGGCGTCAAGGGCGGCGCGGCTGGCGGCGGCTACGCCCAGGTCGTGCCCATGGAAGACATCAACCTCCATTTCACCGGCGACTTCCACGCGATCGGTGCCGCGAACAACCTCTTGGCGGCCATGCTCGACAACCACATCTACTGGGGCAACGCGTTGGGGTTGGACGCGCGCCGGATCAGCTGGCGCCGCGTCGTCGACATGAACGACCGCGCGCTCCGCTCGGTCGTGAACTCGCTGGGCGGCACGGCCAACGGCTTCCCGCGCGAGGACGGCTTCGACATCACCGTCGCGTCCGAGGTGATGGCCATCTTCTGCCTCTCGCAAAGCGTCGAGGATCTCCAGACGCGGCTCGGCAACATCATCGTGGGCCAGACGCGCGAGCGCCGCTTCGTGCGGGCGAGCGAGCTCAATGCCGCCGGCTCCATGGCCGTCCTCTTGAAGGACGCGCTCATGCCCAACCTCGTGCAGACGCTCGAGAACAATCCGGCTTTCGTCCATGGCGGGCCATTCGCCAACATCGCCCATGGCTGCAACTCGGCGCTCGCGACCAAGACCGCCTTGAAGCTGGGTGACTACGTGGTGACGGAAGCCGGGTTCGGCGCCGACCTCGGGGCCGAGAAGTTCTTCGACATCAAGTGCCGCAAGGCCGGGCTGAAGCCTGCGGCCGCCGTCATCGTCGCGACCGTGCGCGCGCTCAAGATGCACGGCGGCGTCGCCAAGGACGCGCTCGGCAAGGAGAATCTCGAGGCGCTCAAGGCCGGCGCTTCCAACCTCGCCCGCCACGTCGAGAACGTGAAGAGCTTCGGCGTGCCGGCGGTCGTCGCGATCAACCGCTTCACGAGCGACACCGACGCCGAGATCGCGCTCATCAAGCAGATGTGCGCCGAGCTTGACGTGCGCGTCGTGCCCTGCACGCACTGGGCCAACGGGAGCGCCGGGACGGAGGAACTCGCGCGCGTCGTCGTCGACGTCGTCGAGAAGAACAAGGGCGAGTTCCGCTTGCTGTACCCCGATGACATGTCGCTTTGGGACAAGGTGCGGACGATCGCGCAGCGCATCTACGGCGCGCGCGGCATCATCGCCGACAAGGTCGTGCGCGACCGCTTCGCCGAGTACCAGGAGGCGGGCTACGGCCACTACCCCATCTGCATGGCCAAGACCCAGTACAGCTTCTCGACGGACGCGAACCTGAAGGGCGCGCCCAAGGACCACGTCGTGCCGGTCCGCGAGGTGCGGCTTTCGGGCGGGGCCGAGTTCCTCGTCGTCATCTGCGGCGAGATCATGACCATGCCCGGCCTGCCCAAGGTGCCGGCCGCCAACCACATCTACATCAACGACCGCGGCCAGATCGAAGGGTTGTTCTAGGGATTGTCAGCCGCCGGCCTCACCCCGATACGCCCGCACCACGCGCCGGGTCTTGCGCTCGGATGCGATTGTGCCGGCGGGGACGAGCGTGATTTTGCTCGTGAAGTTGTTGGCCTTCTGGATCTCAGCGGTGATCTCGCGGACGAGCGCTGCGTGCGCTGCTTCCGGCACGTCGCGCGCGACTTCGACCGTGATCGGCACCGGGTAGTCGATCGGCGGCGCGCGATCGAGGATCACCTGGAACTCGCCCGTCACGCGTGGCTGGAGGCGCAGGAGCGTCGCCTGGACCGCGAGCGGGAAGACGTTGACGCCCTTGACGATGAACATGTCGTCCGAACGGCCGAGGACGCGGAAGCGGAACGTCGTGCGGCCACAGGCGCACGGTGATGTGAAGACCTGCATGAGGTCGTGCGAGCGCATCCGCTGGAGCGGGCACGCCTCGCGCCTGATCGAGGTGTAGACGGCTTCGCCCTGTTGGCCGTCTTCGAAGGGGAGCGGTGCGCCCGTCTCGGGATCGATCAACTCGACGACCGCGAAACCCGTGCCGCCGAAATGGACATGGGCGAGATGCTCGCACTCGCCGGAGTGGAGCCCCAACTCGCCCGTGCCGTACTGGTCGCGCGCGACCATGCCCCAGATTTCCTCGATGCGCTCCCGGTAGCCGGGCACCTGGATGCCCGGCTCGCCCGAGAAGAAGCCCTTGCGCAATCCAACCGAGCGAGGCTCAAGGCCCATCGCGCGTGCGACCTCGGCGAGACGGACGGCATAGGAGGGGGTGGACCAGATCGCAACGTCGTCCTTGATCGCTGCCATCATGGACAGAAGCTTCTCGGACTGGCCGACGCCGAAGGGGATCGTCGCGGCGCCGAGCGTCTCGAACGTCAGGTGATCGCTCAAGCCCCCGGCATAGAGGTTGTAATTCATGCACTCGAAGACGATGTCGCCCGGCCGGCACCCCATGGCCCAAAGGGCGCGCGCGCCCATCTCGCAGTAATCGGCGATGTCCCGGCGCGTGAAGCCGATGCGCATGGGCTGGCCGGTCGTGCCGCCGGTCGCCTGGATTCGCACGATGGCCTCGAGCGGCGCGCATTGGTTGGCGCCCAGCAGGGCGCCCTCGGCCTGCGACTGGGCGATCTCGCTCTTCTCCATGAAAGGGATGAGCGGCAGATCCTCGATGCCGCGGATCTGGGACGGTGCCACGCCAGCCTTGTCCAGCTTCGCGGCGAGGAAGGGGCTCGTCCGATAGTTGTGATCGATTTGCGCGCGGAGACGTTCGGATTCGAGCCGGCGGCGCGCGTCTGTCGCCATCGTCTCGATCTCGGCGTTCCAATACCGGCGGGTCATCGCGTGTGGCGGAGGAGACCCTTCAACTCGCGCCACCCTTTGGTGTGATGGCGCGGGCATTTCGCGGCATGACCGCCATCGGACGGCGATTCTGACCACCGTGGATCATCGGCTATCACGGGCCGTGTTTGCGTGAGTAGGCACTCGCCTCAGGCGGGCGCCAGCCGGTGAGAGCGTCGGCATCGGTTCGATAGATTTCGACCTTGAGCGGGTAACAGGCAGTGGCGTCGTCCCAGTGCGAGGTGCCGCAGTCGCCGCCCGGGCAGGCCGAGAGTGCGCCGAGGAGGTCGATCTCGGCGAAGAGCTCGAGGAAGTCGCCGGGGCGGACGGGACTCGCCTTTTTGAAATACTGGTGCGTGTCCCTGGTGAAGCCCGTGCACATGAAGACGTTCAGCACGTCGTGGATGAGCGGCTCGGTGGCGTCGAAAGACATCCCCGTGTGCGCCGCGAAGGCTTGAAGCAAGTTCGAGTGGCAGCAGTGGTGATACTCGGTGCCGTTGAGCAAACGGTAGGTGTAGGGATCGCAGCGCGTGCCGATCACGTCGTGGATGCCGCCGCCGTCCTTGTCCCAGCCGTACCAGTCGAGCGTGTCGTGGGTGATGGTCGCGAGCGGGCGCAGATACGGCATCGTGCTCCAGAGCCGGTCGCCGGTCGAGACGTGCGTCGCATGGATCGCGCGCGTCTTGCCGCTGAAGAAGCGCTCGGCATGGTTGTTCGCATTCCAGATGTTCAAGTCGCCGACCTGCGGGCCGTCGACGCTCACGATGCGGACGAAATGGCCGGCCGGCACCTCGAAAGCGCGGGCGGCGCGGGGCGGCACGGTGAGCTCGGAGACCTTGGTCATGCGGGCCCGGGCCTTCTCGAACAATGCCGCGTCGTAGGCGGGAAGGCCGTCGCCGGTGTAGGCAACGACGGGTTTCGCATCGCGACGCGCGGCGGCATCGGCGGGGGCGGGCGTCTCGGGGTGACGACGAGGCATGATCGGGGTCTCGCGACTGGTGCCGGCGGCAGGACTCGAACCCGCGACCCCCTGATTACAAATCAGGTGCTCTACCAACTGAGCTACGCCGGCATGGACGATGGTTGGCGGTCAGTGGAGCGATTATATCGGCCTCCGTATCGCATTGAAATGAAGGCGCGCGGTTGACAGGTGCCGCGCCGGGACGGAAGGTTCCGCGGCAAGGCGAGGGAGGGCCGCATGATCTACGAATACCGCGTCTACATCGCGACGCCGGGGCGCATGCCCGACATCAACAAGCGTTTCCGCGAACAGACCATGCGCATGTTCAAGAAACACGGCATTCGAACCGTCGGTTTCTGGGAGCCGGTCGTCGGCGACACCTCGGAGCTCCACTACATCCTCGAATGGGACGACATGGCGCATCTGGAGAAGACCTGGGCCAAGTTCCGGAGCGACCCCGAGTGGCTCGAGATCCGCCGCGTGACCGAGGCCAACGGCGCCATCGTTTCCGCCGTGAAGAACCAGATCTGGCGCCTCTCCGACTACTCGCCGAAGCCAAACGCGTCCTGACCGCACGATGAGTCCCGACTCCGGCCTCGGACGGCCGTTCCAGCATTACGAATCCGAGAAGCTCATGCGCCGGGTGGAGCAGGAGGCGCTCCCCCGGAACGTGGGCACACTCCTCGGCGAGGCCGCCGCGCGGCACGGCGAGAAGCCGCTTCTCGTCTTCTTCGACGACCGCGCGACCTACAGCTACCGGGAGATCGACCGCGACGCGACGCGGCTCGCCCACGGCATGAGCAAGCTCGGCGTCGAGCACGGCAGCCATGTCGGGATCATGGTCTACACCCAGCAGCACTATCCCATCACCTGGATGGCGAACGCGCGGCTCGGCGCCGTCACCGTGCCCATCAACTACAACTACACGCCGCGCGAGCTTCTCTACATGTTGGAGGACTCGGAGGCGGATTACCTCGTCATCCACAAGGAGCTCCTGCCCATCTTTGAAGGCATGGAGCGCCAGCCCGTGCCGCGCGAGCGCGTGATCGTCGTGAATGGGGCGTCCGGCTATCCCGTGCGCTGGGAGGACGTGCTCGAATCGGGGTCCGACGGTTTCACTCCGCCGGTTGAGCCGGGCCAGCTCGACCTCATGAACATCCAGTACACCTCGGGCACGACCGGCATGCCCAAAGGCGCCATGCACACGCAGCGCTACTGGCTCACCTTCGGCAAGGTAGGCGCGGCGCAGTTCCAGAATCGCATCAAGAACCAGCTCATCGCGCAGCCCTTCTATTACGTCGACGCGCAATGGCTGTTCCTCATGACGATCTACCAGGGTGCCACGGCCTATGTCGCGAAGAAGCAGAGCGCCTCGCGCTTCTTCGGCTGGGTGAAGGACTTCAAGATCAACTACTGCAACTTCCCCGAAGTCGTCTCGAAACAACCCGAGCGGCCCGACGATGCGGACAACGACCTCATCGTCATCTCCTGCTACAGCCATCGGCTGGAGAACTACCGCTGGTACGAAAAACGCTACGGCTGTCTCGCGCGCCAGGGCTTCTCGATGACGGAGCTCGGCTGCGCGCTCTACGTGCCGATGGAGGCCGATGCCATGACGGGGACGGGCACGGTCGGTACGCCCGTTGCCTTCCGAGAGGCGATGGTCGCCGATCCCGAGGGACACGAGGTGAAGCGGGGAGAGCTCGGTGAGCTCTGCGTCCGCGGGCACGGCATCCTCCTCGGCTACTACAAGAAGCCGGAAGCGAGCGCCAAGGCCTTCCATCCCGGCGGATGGTTCCGCACGGGCGATCTCGCGCGCCACGATCCCGATGGCTGGTTCTATTACCTCGGCCGCATGAAGGACATGGTGAAGCGGAGCGGAGAGAACGTCTCGGCGACCGAGGTCGAGGGCGTCTTGCGCGGCGTCGAGGACGTGTTGGAGGCGGCCGTGCTGCCAGTGCCGGACGATCTCCGCGGCGAGGAGGTGAAGGCCTATCTCCTCCTCTCGCCCGACAAGACGGCGAAGGACGTGCCGCCTGAGGTCGTCATCGCCCATTGCGAGAAGAACCTCGCGCGCTTCAAGATCCCGCGCTATCTCGAATACGTGACCGAATTCCCGCGTACGCCGAGCCTCAAGATCAAGAAGTCGGCGCTCATCGCGGCCAAGCTCGATCTCCGCGTCGGCAGCTACGATCGCGTCGACAAGATTTGGCGCTAAGGTCGCGTCTTGGCCGGCTGCGCGCGTTGCCGCACGGCCTCGTAGAGGGCAATCGCCGCCGCGTTCGAGAGATTGACATCGGCAATCGGGCCCGCGGTCGGCAA
Source organism: Alphaproteobacteria bacterium (assembly GCA_046349515.1). GTDB lineage: Bacteria > Pseudomonadota > Alphaproteobacteria > CADEGL01 > CADEGL01 > JBGPGW01. Next base: position 222,933 of record JAXMCE010000005.1, read on the forward strand.
CCGGGCAAGGAAGTCGCAGCCCTCGCGCGTCAAGCGCCTCAGGCCTTCCCCTTCGGCGCCGATGATGAGGGCGATCCGCCCCTTGAGGTCGATCGTGTCGAGCGTTTGCGGCGCCTCTCCGCTGAGCCCCACGGACCAATATCCCGCTTCTTTGATGGCATCGAGCGCCCGCGCGAGGTTGGTGACGGTCACGAGCGAGACGACTTCGAGGGCACCCGAAGCGGCCTTGGCCAACGCCCCGCTGATGGGCGGCGCGTGGTCCTTGGGCAGGATGACGGCCGCCGCGCCAAAGGCTGCGGCCGAGCGCAGGACGGCGCCCACATTGTGCGGGTCGTTCGCCCGGTCGAGGACGAGGAGAAGGGAGCCGGGCCCGGCGAGGACCTCCTCGAGGCTCGGTTCCTCCAAGGGCAACGCCTCGAGCGCGAGGCCCTGATGAACGGTGTGGGGCAGCAGCCGGTCGATCGTGGCCCGGTCGACGATCTCTGCCGGCGGATGGGGTGGGCCGTTCCCCGAGCCGAGATGGTGGACCGCCTCCCGGGTCGCGAGAAGGCGAAGCCGGCGGCGTCTCGGATTGGCAAGCGCGGCCCTGACCGGGTGGACCCCGTAGAGCCAAAGCGTGCCGGAAGACGGCCTCGGGACCTGCCCGGACCGGTCTTTTGCCTTCCCGTCTCGGGACTTGCGTGGCTTCATCGGCGTCTCTATTATGGCCTGAAATTCGGTGTGTAAGCGAGCCGTCCGGCGCCGCATATCGTGAGTGCGACGTCAGAACGGCTGTTTGCGTCTTTCTCGAAGGAGCCAAATAAGGTCAAGTTGAAGTTGGCGGGTCTGTTGCGCTGGCTCAAGCCTGGATTCAGCGGAGGGGTGCCCGAGTGGCTAAAGGGGACGGACTGTAAATCCGTTGGCGCACGCCTACGTTGGTTCGAATCCAACCCCCTCCACCAATTTGGGCGGTGCTTGCCGGTGTGGGGCGGAAGCGCGGGTGTAGCTCAATGGTAGAGCTCCAGCCTTCCAAGCTGGCTACGTGGGTTCGATTCCCATCACCCGCTCCAGCGCCCCCCCGAAAGGCCGCCGAGGCTTTGGAGTTCGGCGTAGGGTTGAGGCGTACGAAGCAACCGCGGCGCGTGGCACCGGCCGGTGTCAGCCCGTCAGTAAGGGAAGCAAGAAGCGATGTCGAAGGCGAAGTTTGAGCGGACGAAGCCGCACTGCAACGTGGGGACGATTGGGCACGTGGACCACGGGAAGACGACGCTGACGGCGGCGATTACGAAGGTGCTGGCGGAGTCGGGTGGTGCGCAGTTCATGGCGTACGACCAGATTGACAAGGCGCCCGAGGAGCGGGAGCGCGGGATTACGATCGCGACGGCGCATGTGGAGTACGAGACGGGGAACCGGCACTACGCGCATGTGGATTGCCCGGGCCATGCGGACTACGTGAAGAACATGATCACGGGGGCCGCGCAGATGGACGGGGGGATCCTGGTGGTGTCGGCGGCGGACGGGCCGATGCCGCAGACGCGGGAGCACATCCTGTTGGCGCGGCAGGTGGGTGTGCCGGCGCTTGTGGTGTACATGAACAAGGTGGACATGGTGGACGACCCTGAGCTCCTGGATCTGGTGGAGCTGGAGGTGAGGGAGCTGTTGTCGAAGTACAACTTCCCCGGGGACGATATCCCGATCGTGAAGGGGTCGGCGCTGGCGGCCTTGGAGGGGAAGGACGAGAAGCTGGGGAAGAACTCGATCCTCGAGCTGATGAAGGCGGTGGACGCCTATATCCCGCAGCCAGAGCGCCCGAAGGACCGTCCGTTCCTGATGCCGATCGAGGACGTGTTCTCGATCTCGGGCCGCGGCACGGTGGTGACGGGGCGGGTTGAGCGGGGGATCGTGAAGGTCGGGGACGAGATCGAGATCGTGGGTCTCAAGGACACCTCGAAGACGGTGGTGACGGGTGTTGAGATGTTCCGGAAGCTCCTGGACCAGGGAGAGGCCGGGGACAACATCGGGGTGCTGCTGCGGGGCGTGGGCCGAGAGGACGTGGAGCGTGGCCAGGTGCTGGCGGCGCCCGGGTCGATCACGCCGCACACGCACTTCAAGGCGGAGACGTATGTGCTGACGAAGGAGGAGGGGGGCCGACACACGCCGTTCTTCTCGAACTACCGGCCGCAGTTCTACTTCCGGACGACGGACGTGACGGGGACGATCAAGCTGCCGGATGGCGTCGAGATGGTGATGCCGGGGGACAACATCGCGATGGAGGTGGAGCTGATTGCGCCGATTGCGATGGACGAGGGGTTGCGCTTCGCGATCCGCGAGGGCGGCCGCACCGTCGGCGCCGGCGTCGTCGCCTCCATCATCAAGTGAGGGCGCGTCAGCCAAGCGGAAAGCGAGACCAAGGCGCGGGATCGCGCTGGTGCGGGGCCGGAGGAGCGGCATCATCGAATTGAATCGTGACCGGAGGAGTGTAGCTCAATTGGTAGAGCGCCGGTCTCCAAAACCGGAGGTTGGGGGTTCGAGACCCTCCACTCCTGCCACGCGAAAGGGCGCGGCCCGGCGTGGCACGGGAGTTGGGCGTGTGTGGTTGATCTGAAGGTCGCGAGGATGGCGAAGATAAATCCAGGGCAGTTCATCCGCGAGGTCCGCCAGGAGGCCGGCAAGGTCACGTGGCCGACGCGCAAGGAGACTCTGCTGACCACGGCCATGATCTTCATGATGGCGTTCTTCGCCGCGCTGTTCCTGTTCCTCATCGATCAGGTCCTGGGCGCGGGCATGCGCTTCATCATCGGGCTTGGAAGCTGATCGCCATGGTCGCGCGCTGGTACGTCGTGCACGTCTATTCGGGCTTCGAAAAGAAGGTCGCGGGTGCGATCCGAGAGCAGGCCGTGCAGAAGGGTCTTGAGCCGCTGATCGAGGAAGTGCTGGTGCCGACCGAGGAAGTGGTCGAGGTCCGCAAGGGCGCCAAGGTGAGCGCCGAGCGCAAGTTCTTCCCCGGCTACGTGCTGGTGAAGATGGATCTGACCGACGAGTCGTGGCACCTCGTCAAGAACACGCCCAAGGTCACGGGCTTTCTCGGCGGGCGGGGCAAGCCTTCGCCGATCAGCGAAGGCGAGGCGATGCGTATCCTTCGCCAGATCAAGGAAGGGGTCGAGCGGCCGAAGCCGGCTGTCACCTTCGAGATCGGCGAGCAGGTGCGCGTCTGCGACGGGCCGTTCACCTCGTTCAACGGTCTGGTCGAAGAGGTGGACGAGGAGAAGTCGCGGATCAAGGTTTCTGTCTCGATCTTCGGCCGGTCGACGCCGGTCGAGCTCGAGTACAGCCAAGTGGAAAAGCTCTAGTCGCAGGCGGCGCGCATGAAGAAGATCGAAGGCTACATCAAACTGCAGGTGCCGGCGGGGCAGGCCAATCCCTCGCCGCCGATCGGCCCCGCGCTCGGTCAGCGCGGCGTCAACATCATGGAGTTCTGCAAGTCCTTCAACGCGGCGACGAAGGAGATGACGCAGGGCATGCCCGTGCCGACGACCATCACGGTCTACTCGGACCGCTCCTTCACCTTCATCACGAAGTCGCCGCCGGCGAGCTTCCTCCTGAAGAAAGCCGCGGGCATCGAGAAGGGCAGCAAGGTGACCGGGCGCGATCCCGCAGGCTCGGTCACGATGGCCCAGGTGCGCGAGATCGCGCAGCTCAAGATGAAGGACTTGAACGCGAACGATATCGAGGCCGCCGCGCGTATGGTCGCTGGCACCGCGCGCTCCATGGGCCTTCAGGTGACGGAGTAGAACGATGAGCGGCAAGGGTAAGCGCCTGAACGCGGCCTACAGCGGAATCGACCGCGAGCACCACTATCCGCTGGCCGAGGCGATCAAGATCATCAAGGGCAGTGCGAAGGCCAAGTTCGATGAGACCGTCGAAGTCTCGATGAACTTGGGGATCGACGCCAAGAACACCGACCAGACGGTGCGCGGCGTCGTCAACCTGCCGAACGGGACCGGCAAGAAGGTGCGCGTCGCGGTCTTCGCCAAGGGCGCCAAGGCCGAGGAAGCCAAGAGCGCCGGCGCCGACCTCGTGGGAGCCGAAGATCTCGCGGAGCAGGTCCAGAAGGGCGAGATGAATTTCGACCGCTGCATCGCGACGCCGGACATGATGGCGATCGTGGGACGCTTGGGCAAAGTCCTGGGCCCGCGCGGACTCATGCCCAATCCCAGGGTCGGCACGGTGACGAACGACCTCGCACAGGCGATCGCGGCGGCCAAGGGCGGCCAGGTGCAGTACCGCGCCGAGAAGGCCGGGCTCGTGCACGCCGGCGTCGGCAAGGCCAGCTTCACCGAGCAGCAGTTGATGGAGAACGTGAACGCCTTTGTCGGCGCGGTCGTGCGCGCCAAGCCGTCGGGGCTGAAGGGCGTGTTCGTGAAGAAGGTGTCGATCAGCTCGACCATGGGACCAGGATTGAAGCTCGACCTCGCGACCCTCGAGATGGGGCGGACCGCGAGCGCGTGAGACCAGTTTGCCGCTGCGCTCGATCGATGATCGGACGCGGCGGCGAAGACGGGGGATGGGCCTCAGGGCCGGTCCTCCGCCTGTCCGAGAGTGCGGGTGCCGAGGGGCTTGCCCCGAGGCTTAAGGGTTCGCCGCCCGCATGAGACAGATGTGAGGCCGTCCGTTCCTGAGCCTTTGCGCGATGGACGGATGACTTGAACTTCTGGGGCAGGGAACCAGAGCCTCCGACATCAGTTGGAGGGTGTTCGAAGCCGGTCGGCGGGTCTCCTGTTTGGGACTGGCCGATATCAAGGATGGAGACGGCACGTGCAACGCGCACAGAAAGAACAGCTGGTGACCGAACTGCACCGTACGATTGGGGATGCCACCATGATGGTGGTGACCCACTACGCGGGCCTGACGGTGGCGGAGTCGACAGACTTGCGCCGCCGCATGCGGCAGGCAGGCGCCGGCTACAAGGTGACGAAGAACCGCCTCGCCAAACGGGCGGTGGTGGGCACGCGGTTCGAGCCGCTGGCCTCACTCTTCGTCGGTCCGACCGCCATCGCATTCTCGAAGGATCCGGTGGCGGCCGCCAAAGTGGCCGTTCAATACGCCAAGGAGAACGAGAAGCTCACCATCGTCGGTGGCGCTTTCGGTGACCAGGTCCTGGACGCCGAAGCCGTCAAGATGCTGGCATCTCTCCCGTCGCTCGACGAGCTGCGGGCGAGGCTTCTGGGCCTCTTGCAGGCCCCGGCGACGCGGATCGCGACGGTCCTCCAGGCTCCGGCGAGCCAGCTCGCCCGGGTGATGAGCGCTTACGGCAAGTCGGAAGCCGCCGCATAGGGCGAACGCAACACAGAAGTTCAAGCGAAGGAGACAGGAATCATGGCTAATCTCGACAAGATCGTTGAAGACCTTTCGGCGCTGACCGTCATCGAGGCGGCGCAGCTGAGCAAGTTGCTGGAAGAGAAGTGGGGCGTGTCGGCGGCGGCTCCGGTTGCGATCGCGGCGGTCGCGGGTGCGGCTCCGGCGGCGGCAGCGGCAGCGGAGCAGGACAGCTTCACCGTCGTCCTCACTGATGCCGGCGAGAAGAAGATCAACGTGATTAAGGAAGTGCGTGCGATCACGGGGCTCGGTCTCAAAGAGGCCAAGGACCTGGTCGAAGGCGCGCCGAAGCCCGTCAAGGAGGGCGTGTCGAAGGACGAGGCCGCGAAGCTCAAGGCGCAACTCGAAAGCGCCGGCGCCAAGGTCGAGTTGAAGTAGGCACGGGTGATCCTGCTGTTGAGGGAATCGAGGGCTGGATGCGGCGCCCGGCGCCGCGCCCGGGTTCGCACATTTGAACGGTCATGCGCAGGCGCCTCCGGCGTCGCGCATGACCCATGCTGCCCGGCCCGCTAGGGGCCGCGAGAACGTTCTGGTAGGCGCGGCGTCGATCGTCCGCGCGACGGACGAAAAGGAGATGGGATGACGAGTTCGTTCACCGGTCGCAAGCGCATCCGTCGGTCGTTCGGTCGCATCGCTGAGGTGGCACCCATGCCCAACCTCATCGAGGTGCAGAAGAATTCCTACAGCGCGTTCCTGCAGATGGACACGCTGCCGGACCGGCGCACCGATGTCGGGCTGCAGGAAGTGTTCCGCTCGGTGTTCCCGATCAGGGACTTCTCCGAGCGCGCCCAGCTCGAATTCGTGCGCTATGAGTTCGAGGAGCCGAAATACGACGTCGAGGAATGCCAGCAGCGCGGCATGACCTTCGCCGCCCCGCTCAAGGTGACCTTGCGCCTCGTCGTTTGGGACGTCGACGAGGAAACCGGTGCCCGCTCCGTCCGCGACATCAAGGAGCAGGACGTCTACATGGGCGACCTGCCGCTCATGACCGCGAACGGTACCTTCGTCGTGAACGGGACCGAACGCGTCATTGTGTCCCAGATGCACCGCTCGCCGGGCGTGTTCTTCGACCACGACCGCGGCAAGACCCATTCCTCGGGCAAGTTCCTTTACGCGGCCCGGGTCATTCCCTATCGCGGCTCGTGGCTCGACTTCGAGTTCGACGCGAAGGATCTGGTCTACGTGCGCATCGACCGCCGCCGCAAGCTGCCGGTGACGACGCTGCTCATGGCGCTCGACAGCGCGGACGGCGCCAAGCGCCGCGCCGATCTCACGGCCAACCTTCAGCCGGTGAACGAGGACGAGATCACGGGCATGTCGCCCGAGGAGATCCTCGGCTATTTCTACGAGCCCGTCGTCTACGAGCGCACGAAGAAGGGTTGGACGACCGATTTCGTGCCGGAGCGGATGCGCGGCGTGAAGCTCGCTCGCGACCTCGTCGATGCGCGCACGGGCAAGGTGGTGGCCGAGGCCGGCACCAAGCTCACCGTCGCGCTCAACACGCGGTTCCGCGAGCGCGGCCTCAAGGAATTCCTCGTGGCCGAGGAGGAGCTGATCGGCCGCTACGCCGCCTTCGACGTGATCAACGAGAAGACGGGCGAGATCTTCATCGAGGCGGGCCAGGAGATCGCCGAGAGCCACCTCAAGACCTTCGAAGCGGCCGGCGTCGACAAGGTGGCGACGCTCGCGATCGATCACGTCAACGTCGGTCCCTACATCCGCAACACGCTGGCCTCGGACAAGAACACGAGCCGCCAGGACGCGCTCATGGAAATCTACCGGGTCATGCGCCCGGGCGAGCCGCCGACGACGGAGACCGCGGCCGCGCTCTTCTACGGCCTCTTCTTCGACCGGGAGCGCTACGACCTCTCGGCGGTCGGGCGCGTCAAGATGAACTCGCGCCTCGGCTTCCCCGCGGCCGACACGCCGCGCGTGCTCCGCAAGGAGGACATCCTCGCCATCATCAAGATGCTCGTCGAGCTGAAGGACGGGCGCGGCGAGATCGACGACATCGACCACCTGGGCAACCGTCGTGTGCGCTCGGTGGGCGAGCTCATGGAGAACCAGTATCGCATCGGTCTCCTGCGCATGGAGCGCGCTATCCGCGAGCGCATGAGCACGGTCGAGATCGACACGGTCATGCCGCACGACTTGATCAATGCGAAGCCCGTGGCGGGGGCCGTGCGCGAGTTCTTCGGCTCCTCGCAGCTCTCGCAGTTCATGGACCAGACGAACCCGCTCTCCGAGATCACCCACAAGCGCCGCCTTTCGGCGCTCGGGCCGGGCGGCCTGACGCGCGAGCGCGCCGGATTCGAGGTGCGCGACGTGCATCCGACCCACTACGGCCGGATCTGTCCGATCGAGACGCCCGAAGGCCCGAATATCGGTCTCATCAACAGCCTTGCGACCTACGCGCGCGTCAACAAGTACGGCTTCATCGAGAGCCCGTACCGTCGCGTGGCGCAGGGCAAGGTGACGGACGAGGTCGTCTATCTCTCCGCCATGGAAGAGGGGCGCTACACGATCGCCCAGGCCAATGCCCAGATCGATGCGCGCGGCCGCTTCACGGCCGACCTCATCAGCTGCCGCAAGGCCGGCGATTTCATCATGGCGCGGCCGGAGCAGATCGACCTCATCGACGTCTCGCCGAAGCAGCTCGTGTCGGTGGCCGCGGCGCTTATCCCGTTCCTCGAGAACGACGACGCGAACCGCGCGCTCATGGGCTCGAACATGCAGCGCCAGGCCGTGCCGCTCATCCGCACCGAGACGCCGCTCGTCGGCACGGGGGCGGAAGAGCGGGTGGCGCGGGATTCGGGCGTCGTCGCGATCGCGCGGCGGAGCGGCATCGTCGACCAGGTCGACGCGACCCGCATCGTCGTCCGCGCGACCGAGGACAAGTCGACCCAGAGCCCGGGCGTCGACATCTACAACCTGCTCAAGTTCCAGCGCTCGAACCAGAACACCTCGATCACCCAGCGTCCGCTGGTCAAGGTCGGCGATCTCGTCCAGAAGGGCGACATCATCGCCGACGGCCCGTCGACGGACCTGGGCGAGCTCGCGCTGGGACGGAACGTGCTCGTCGCCTTCATGCCGTGGCACGGCTACAACTTCGAGGACTCGATCCTCATCTCGGAACGCATCGTCCAGGACGACGTGTTCACCTCGATCCACATCGAGGAATTCGAGGTGATGGCGCGCGACACGAAGCTCGGCCAGGAAGAGATCACGCGCGACATCCCCAATGTCGGCGAAGAGGCGCTCAAGAACCTCGACGAGGCGGGGATCGTCTACATCGGTGCCGAGGTCAAGGCGGCCGACATTCTGGTTGGTAAGGTAACGCCCAAGGGCGAATCGCCCATGACGCCGGAGGAGAAGCTCCTCCGCGCGATCTTCGGCGAGAAGGCGTCCGACGTGCGCGACACCTCGCTCCGCGTGCCGCCCGGCGTCTCTGGCACGGTCGTCGAGGTCCGCGTCTTCTCGCGGCGCGGCGTCGAGAAGGACGAGCGCGCCCTCGCGATCGAACGGGCGGAGATCGAGCGTCTCGCCAAGGATCGCGACGACGAGCGCGGCATCCTGGAGCGCAGCTTCCAGAGCCGCCTGACCGAGCTCCTCTTGCACAAGGTGGCGGCGACGGGACCCAAGGCCTTGAAGCCGGGGACGAAGCTCACCGAGCCCGTGCTCGAAGAGCTGACTCTCGGTCAGCTCCGCCAGATCACGGTCAAGAACGACAAGTTGATGTCGGACATCGAGGAGCTCAAGAAGCAGTACGACGACGTCATCGGGCGCATCGTCAAGCGCTTCGAGAGCAAGGTCGAGAAGCTGCAGCGCGGCGACGAGCTGCCACCCGGCGTCATGAAGATGGTCAAGGTGTTCGTCGCGGTGAAGCGCAAGCTCCAGCCTGGCGACAAGATGGCGGGCCGGCACGGCAACAAGGGCGTGATTTCGCGCATCGTTCCGATCGAGGACATGCCGTGCCTCGAGGACGGCACGCCCGTCGACATCGTCCTCAATCCTCTGGGCGTCCCCTCGCGCATGAATGTCGGTCAGATCCTGGAGACGCATCTCGGCTGGGCCGCCAACTGGCTCGGCCGCGATGTGGCGAAGACCCTCGACCGCATCCGGCGCGGCAGCGGCCGCATGGACGATCTCCGGCGGACCTTGAAGACCATGTACGGCGATGCGGCCTACAAGGACGAGATCGCCGATCTCAACGACGATCAGGTCAGCGAGCTCGCGGCCAATCTCCGCGGCGGCATCCCCATGGCTTCTCCCGTCTTCGACGGGGCGAGCGAGCGGGACATCGTCGAGATGTTGACGCGCGCTGGCCTCGACACCTCGGGCCAGGTCACGCTCGTCGATGGCCGGACGGGTGAGTCTTTCGATCGCAAGGTCACGGTCGGCTACATCTACATGCTGAAACTTCACCACTTGGTGGACGACAAGATCCACGCGCGGTCGATCGGCCCTTACAGCCTCGTCACCCAGCAGCCACTGGGCGGCAAGGCGCAATTCGGCGGCCAGCGGTTCGGCGAAATGGAGGTGTGGGCGCTCCAGGCCTACGGCGCTGCCTACACGCTTCAGGAAATGTTGACCGTCAAGTCGGACGACGTGTCGGGGCGCACCAAGGTCTACGAAGCCATCGTCAAGGGCGACGACAACTTCGAAGCGGGCATTCCCGAGTCGTTCAATGTGTTGGTCAAGGAGCTTCGCTCCCTCGGCCTCAACGTGGAACTCCAGGAGCGTGGCTACTAGGCGCGAGCGTCCGGCACGCTTGCCGGTCTCGCCTCGACGGTCACGCGCAATCAGGAGACGGTGCTGATGAACGAGTTGATGAACATCTTCGGCCAAGTCGCAGGGCCTCAGAGCTTCGACGAGATTCGCATCTCGATCGCGAGCCCCGAGCGCATCCGGTCCTGGTCCTTCGGTGAAATCAAGAAGCCCGAAACCATCAACTACCGGACGTTCAAGCCGGAGCGCGACGGCCTCTTCTGCGCGCGCATCTTCGGCCCGATCAAGGACTACGAGTGCCTGTGCGGCAAGTACAAGCGCATGAAGTACCGCGGCATCATCTGCGAGAAGTGCGGCGTCGAGGTGACGTTGTCGAAGGTGCGCCGCGAGCGCATGGGGCACATCGAGCTGGCCTCGCCGGTCGCGCACATCTGGTTCTTGAAGTCGCTGCCGAGCCGCATCGGACTCCTGGTCGACATGACTCTCCGCGATCTCGAGCGCGTGCTCTATTTCGAGAACTACGTCGTGGTCGAGCCGGGCCTCACGCCGCTCAAGCTCAACCAGCTTCTGAGCGAGGAGCAATACCAGAAGTCGATCGACGATTACGGCGAGGAATCCTTCAAGGCCGCGATCGGCGCCGAGGCCATCAAGGCCATCCTCTCGGCGATCAACCTGGAGAAGGAGCGCGAGTACATCCGCGCCGAGCTCAAGGACACGAACTCGGAGGCCAAGCGCAAGAAGCTGGTCAAGAAGCTGAAGCTCGTCGAGGCGTTCCTCGATTCGAAGAGCAAGCCCGAATGGATGGTGCTCGACGTCATTCCGGTCATCCCGCCGGAGCTGCGCCCGCTCGTTCCGCTCGATGGCGGCCGGTTCGCGACCTCGGACCTGAACGACCTCTACCGCCGCGTCATCAACCGCAACAACCGCCTAAAGCGGCTCATCGAGTTGAAGGCGCCGGAGATCATCGTGCGCAACGAGAAGCGCATGTTGCAGGAGGCGGTCGACGCGCTCTTTGACAACGGCCGGAGGGGCCGCGTCATCACGGGCGCGAACAAACGCCCGCTGAAGTCGCTCGCCGACATGCTCAAGGGCAAGCAGGGCCGGTTCCGCCAGAACCTACTCGGCAAGCGCGTCGACTATTCCGGCCGCTCGGTCATTGTCGTGGGTCCGGAGCTGCGTCTCCACCAGTGCGGGTTGCCGAAGAAGATGGCGCTCGAGCTGTTCAAGCCGTTCATCTATTCGAAGCTCGAGCTGTACGGCATGGCCTCGACGATCAAGGCCGCGAAGCGGATGGTCGAGAAGGAGCGGCCCGAGGTTTGGGACATCCTCGAGGAGGTCATCCGCGAGCATCCGGTGCTCTTGAACCGTGCGCCGACCCTCCATCGTCTCGGCATCCAGGCCTTCGAGCCGGTCCTGATCGAGGGCAAGGCGATCCAGCTGCATCCGCTCGTCTGCACGGCCTTCAACGCCGATTTCGACGGCGACCAGATGGCGGTCCATGTGCCGCTGTCGCTCGAGGCGCAGCTCGAGGCGCGCGTGTTGATGATGTCGACGAACAACATCCTCTCGCCCGCGAACGGCAAGCCGATCATCGTGCCGACGCAGGACATCGTGCTCGGTCTCTACTACCTGAGCATGGAGCGTGCCGGCGAGCTCGGCGAGGGCATGGCCTTCACGGATCTCGGCGAGATCGAGCGCGCGCTCGACCTCGGCGTCGTTTCGCTCCATGCCCGCATCAAGGCGCGCTACCACGGCGTCGACAAGGCCGGGCAGCCCATCGTCGAGCGCATCGAGACGACGCCGGGCCGCATGCTGCTGGCCCAGCTCCTGCCGCGACATCCGGCGGTGAGCCTCTCGCTCATCAACCGGCTCATGACCAAGCGCGAGATCACGGAGGTGATCGACATCGTCTACCGCCACTGCGGGCAGAAAGAGACGGTGATCTTCGCCGACCGCCTGATGGCCCTCGGCTTCTCCCATGCCTGTCGCGCGGGTATCTCCTTCGGCAAGGACGACCTCGTCGTGCCGAACTCGAAGGGGCGTCTCGTCGACGAGACTCGCGAGCAGATCAAGGAATACGAGCAGCAATACCAGGACGGCCTCATCACCCAGGGCGAGAAGTACAACAAGGTGATCGACGCCTGGTCGCAGTGCACGGACCGGGTCGCCGACGAGATGATGAAGGCCATGTCGGAGATCCGCTCCGGCCAGGCCATCAACTCGGTCTACATGATGGCGGATTCCGGCGCGCGCGGTTCGGCCGCTCAGATCAAGCAATTGGCGGGCATGCGCGGCCTCATGGCCAAGCCGTCGGGCGAGATCATCGAGACGCCGATCATCGCGAACTTCAAGGAGGGGCTGACCGTCCTCGAGTACTTCAATTCGACTCACGGCGCCCGCAAGGGCCTGGCCGACACGGCGCTCAAGACAGCGAACTCCGGCTACTTGACGCGCCGCCTGGTCGACGTGGCCCAGGACTGCATCATCACCATCGATGATTGCGGGACCACCCGCGGCATCAGCATGACGGCTGTCGTCGAGGGCGGCGAGGTGCTGGCGACCTTGGGCGAGCGCATCCTCGGCCGCACCGCGGCGGAGCATGTGATCGACCCGGTGACCGAGGACGTGATCGTCGAGGCAGGAGAGATCCTGGGCGAGGAGCAGGCCGAAGCCATCGAGAAGGCGGGCGTCGAGGTGGTGAAGATCCGCTCGGTGCTCACCTGCGAGGCGCTCACCGGCGTTTGCGGCAAATGCTACGGCCGCGACCTCGCGCGCGGTACGCCTGTCAATATCGGCGAAGCGGTGGGCGTCATCGCCGCGCAGTCGATCGGCGAGCCGGGCACCCAGCTCACCATGCGCACCTTCCATATCGGCGGCGCGGTCCAGGCGACCGAGCAGTCCTCCATCGAGGCCGTGTTCGACGGGACGGTGAAGATCAAGAACAGGAACGTCGTCGTGAACAGCGAAGGCGTGCCGATCGTCATGAACCGGAACACCGAAGTCCTCTTGGTCGACGAGAAAAAGCGCGCCCGTGCCCACCACAAGATCCCTTACGGCACGCGCTTGCAGGTCGAGGAAGGGCAGAAGGTGAAGAAGGGCGACCGTCTCGCCGAGTGGGATCCTTACACGATCCCCATCATCACCGAGCGCGAAGGGACGGCCACCTACGACGACCTGATCGAAGGCGTCTCGATGCGCGAGGTTCTCGACGAGACGACGGGCATCTCCAGCCGCGTCGTCATCGACTGGAAGCAGCAGCCGCGAGCCGCCGAGCTTCGTCCGCGCATCACCTTGCGGACGGCGCGCGGCGACATCCTCAAGCTGCCCAACGGCAACGATGCGCGCTACTTCCTCTCGGCGGATGCGATCCTCAACGTCGAGAACGGCGCCCACGTCAAGGCGGGTGACGTCCTCGCGCGCATCCCGCGTGAATCCTCGAAGACGCGGGACATCACGGGCGGCTTGCCGCGCGTGGCCGAGCTGTTCGAGGCGCGCCGGCCGAAGGACTTCGCGATCATCAGCGACATCGAAGGCCGCATCGAGTTCGGCAAGGACTACAAGGCCAAGCGCAGGATCGTCGTAAACCCGGCGGATGAGAAGGAGGCGCCGCGCGAATACCTCATCCCCAAGGGCAAGCACATCATCGTGCAGGAAAGCGACTATGTGCAGAAAGGTGATCCGCTGACGGACGGCAAGCCCGTGCCGCACGACATCCTCAACATCCTGGGTGTCGAGGCGCTGGCGGCCTATCTCATCAACGAGATCCAGGAGGTCTATCGCCTCCAGGGCGTCAAGATCAACGACAAGCACATCGAGGTGATCGTCCGCCAGATGATGCAGAAGGTCGAGGTGCTCGATCCGGGCGATACGACCTTCCTCACGGGCGAGCAGAGCGACCGGTACGAGTTCGACGACATCAACCGCAAGGTTCTCCACGAGAGCCTGCGGCCGGCGCGCGCCATGCCCGTGCTGCAGGGCATCACCAAGGCCTCGCTCCAGACGAAGTCGTTCATCTCCGCGGCCTCGTTCCAGGAGACGACCCGAGTCCTGACCGAAGCCGCGGTGAGCGGCCGGGTCGATACCCTGACTGGCCTCAAGGAGAACGTCATCGTGGGCCGGCTCATTCCGGCGGGAACGGGGCGCACGATCAACCGCATGCGGTCGATCGCGGCCGAGCGCGACCGGAAGCTCGCCGCCGCGTCGGCCGAGAAGGCCGTCGAAAGCGAAGAGACGGCCGAGGCGCCGGTGCCCAAGATCGCCTAAAAGGGCGGTTGGGGCGTGGTTTCGGGGGCCGGCGCGATCCGCCGGCCCCTTGTTTTTGGGCAGGTCCCTTCGGTTGGGGCCGGCCCAAGCCCCGGAGGCAACGGAGTAGGGGCTAAGGCGTTGTTCGCAATTGCGAACGGGCCTTGACGCCTTTCCGGTTAACCGCCTACTATGCGCGCCGCTCGAAGGGTAGCGCCGACCACGCGTCGCGCGCGCCCTAAGGGCTTGTTATTTAGAGCGAATGACCAACCCAAGGCCGCGAGGGGGTCACCCCCCGCCGGAAGGACAGGGCTCTTGCCTTCCGGGCGGCTTTTTGCCGTCGCGGCGGGGGCGACGAGAGTAACGAGGACATGCCGACGATCAACCAGTTGATCCGCAAGTCGCGGACGATGCCAACGGTGCGCAACAAGGTGCCGGCGCTCGCGCGCTCGCCGCAGAAGCGCGGCGTGTGTACGCGCGTGTACACGACGACTCCGAAGAAGCCCAACTCGGCGTTGCGCAAGGTGGCCCGCGTGCGCCTGACCAATGGCTTCGAGGTCACGAGCTACATTCCGGGCGAGGGCCACAATCTCCAGGAGCACTCGGTCGTTCTCATCCGCGGCGGCCGCGTGAAGGATCTCCCGGGCGTGCGCTATCACATCATCCGCGGCACGCTCGACACCCAAGGGGTCAACGACCGTCGCCAGCGCCGCTCGAAATACGGCGCTAAACGGCCGAAGTAAGGGGAGCGAGCCATGTCACGACGCCGACGTGCGACAAAGCGCGATCTGATCCCCGATGCGAAGTTCGGCGATCCCGTTGTCACCAAGTTCATCAACTGCGTGTTCAAGTCCGGCAAGAAGTCGGTCGCGGAGTCGATCGTTTACGGCGCCTTCGACCGTATCAAGGAGAAGACCGGGCAAGAGGGCCTCAAGGTCTTCCACGACGCCCTCGGCAACGTGAAGCCGGCCGTCGAAGTGCGCTCGCGCCGCGTGGGCGGCGCCACCTACCAGGTTCCCGTCGAAGTGCGCCCGGAACGCTCCCAGGCTCTGGCCATCCGCTGGATCATCGAGATCTCGCGCGGGCGCCCGGAGTTCACCATGGTCGAGCGCCTGTCGGGCGAGTTGATGGAAGCCGCGGTCAATCGCGGCTCGTCGGTGAAGAAGCGCGAGGACACGCACAAGATGGCCGATGCCAATCGCGCGTTCTCGCATTATCGCTGGTAGCCTCAGCCGGAGCCGAACGCCATGACGCGCGCCACACCGCTCGACCGCT
This sequence comes from Alphaproteobacteria bacterium, assembly GCA_046349515.1. Taxonomy (GTDB): domain Bacteria; phylum Pseudomonadota; class Alphaproteobacteria; order CADEGL01; family CADEGL01; genus JBGPGW01. Next base: position 238,533 of record JAXMCE010000005.1, read on the forward strand.
ATCGCAACATCGGCATCATGGCCCACATCGATGCGGGCAAGACGACGACGACCGAGCGCGTGCTCTATTACACCGGCCGCTCCTACAAGATCGGCGAGGTGCACGAGGGCACCGCGACGATGGACTGGATGGAGCAGGAGCAGGAGCGCGGCATCACCATCACTTCGGCCGCGACGACCTGCTTCTGGCGCGACCATCGGATCAACATCATCGACACGCCGGGCCACGTCGACTTCACGATCGAGGTCGAGCGCTCGCTCCGCGTGCTGGACGGTGCTGTCACGGTGTTCGACGGCGTCGCGGGCGTCGAGCCGCAGTCGGAGACGGTGTGGCGCCAGGCCGACAAGTACGGCGTGCCGCGCATCTGCTTCGTCAACAAGATGGACCGGATCGGCGCGAACTTCTTCCGCTGCGTCGACATGATCGTCGACCGCCTGGGCGCCAAGCCGCTCGTGCTCCAGCTGCCGATCGGCGCCGAGTCGACCTATGTCGGCCTCGTCGACCTCATCCGCATGAAGGCCATCCGCTGGAAGGATGAAGCCCTCGGCGCGGAATTCGTGGTCGAGGACATTCCGGACGACCTCGCGGCGCAGGCCGCGGAGTACCGGACGAAGCTCATCGAGACCGCGGTCGAGGTCGATGACGCGGTCCTCGAGGCCTATCTCGGCGGGGAGGAGCCCGACGAGGCGACCCTTCACCGCTGCATCCGCAAGGGCACGATCAGCGGCGCCTTCGTTCCGGTGCTGAACGGTGCCGCGTTCAAGAACAAGGGTGTGCAGACGCTGCTGGACGGGGTCGTCGAGTATCTGCCGTCGCCCGCCGATATCGCCTCGGTCAAGGGTGTCTCCGAGGACGGCAAGACAGCGCTCGAGCGCAAGAGTTCCGACGACGAGCCGTTCTCCGCTCTCGCCTTCAAGATCATGTCCGATCCGTTCGTCGGTTCGCTCACCTTCATGCGGGTCTATTCCGGCGTGCTCGATGCGGGCAGCCAGGTTCTCAATTCGACCAAGGACGAGCGCGAGCGCGTCGGCCGCATGCTGCTCATGCACGCCAACCACCGCGAGGACATCAAGGAAGCGCGCGCGGGCGACATCATCGCGATCGCCGGCATGCGCTCGACCACGACGGGTGACACGCTCTGCGATCCGCAGAAGCCGGTCATCCTCGAGCGCATGGAGTTCCCCGATCCCGTCATCGAGGTCGCGGTCGAGCCCAAGAGCAAGGCGGACCAGGAGAAGATGGGCGTGGCCCTCCAGCGCCTGGCCAAGGAGGACCCCTCGTTCCGCGTGTCATCGGACGCGGAGAGCGGCCAGACCGTCATCGCCGGCATGGGCGAGCTGCATCTCGAGATCATCGTCGATCGCATGAAGCGCGAGTTCAAGGTCGACGCCAATGTGGGTGCGCCTCAGGTCGCCTACCGCGAGACGATCGGCAGGGCCAGCGAGATCGACTACACCCACAAGAAGCAGTCGGGCGGCTCGGGCCAGTTCGCGCGCGTCAAGATCCGCTTCGAGCCGTTGAAGGCGGGCGAAGGCTTCGTCTTCGAGAACGGAATCCACGGCGGTTCCGTGCCCAAGGAATACATCCCGGGCGTCGAGAAGGGGCTCAAGTCGGCCATCAACTCGGGCGTTATCGCGGGTTATCCGGTGATCGATTTCCAGGCGACGCTCATCGACGGGGCCTATCACGACGTCGATTCGAGCGCGCTTGCCTTCGAGATCGCGGCGCGTGCCGCCTTCCGCGAGGGCTTGCCCAAATGCTCGCCCAAGTTGCTCGAGCCCATGATGCGGGTCGAGGTGGTGACGCCAGAGGAATACATGGGCGACGTCATCGGCGACTTGAACAGCCGCCGCGGCCAGGTCTCGGGCATGGACACGCGTGGGAACGCCCGCGTGATCACGGCCATGGTGCCGCTGGCCAACATGTTCGGTTACGTGAATACGTTGCGTTCGATGAGTCAGGGACGCGCCACCTACAGTATGCACTTCGACCACTACGCGCCTGTGCCGCAGGCCGTGGCGGACGAGGTCAAGGCGAAGATGGCATGACGACGGTCGGCGCACGGCGAGACATCCAGGGATAGGGGACGAA
>JAXMCE010000006.1:0-226617 GCA_046349515.1 Alphaproteobacteria bacterium
GATAGAACAGGTTAAGCTCCATTTGCCCGTTCTTTCGACACGCGCCGGACCAACGCGATCGGCCCCGCGCCCTGCATGGACCGATGACGGACACGACGACCCGCCGCACGAGTGTTTCATTTTTTCTTGCTGGCCTCGCACTCGCGGTCGCCGTGGTCGCGGGCGCTTTCGGCATCTGGCGCTTCGTCGAGATGGAACGAGGGCGCGATCTTCGGGGCTGGCAATCGCGGCTCGGCGTGGTGGCAGACAGCCGGACCGCCGCCGTCTCCCATTGGGTCGACGCCCAGTTCGGTGAGCTGACCGGCCTTGCAGAGAACCCGGCCCTCCAGATCTACATGACAGAGCTGGCGCAGGCTGGAGGCGATCAACGGGCCGTGACCGACCAAGCGGCGCAAGCAGCCTATCTCCGCATTCTGCTGACGGTGACGGCCTCGCGCGGCGGATTCGTCGCTGCGGCAGCGAGCGATGAGTCACCTGGCAAGGGGAAACGTATCGGCGTCGCGGGGCTGGCGCTGCTTGATGCGGCGCGGCGGCCGGTTGCCGCGACCGTGGGCATGCCGCCGCTCGACGGGCGCCTTCTTGATTTCGTCACTCATGCCAAGCCGGGTGCGCGCGCGATCCTCGACATGGAGCTCGATTCCAGCGGTCGTCCTCAAATGGCCTTTCTCGTGCCGATCTTCGCTGTCCAGGGATCGGCCGCCGAGAGCGACCAAGTCGGGTCGGTCCTGGGCGTGAAGGAAGTGGGAGACGATCTTTTCCCGTTGCTCGTGCAACCCGGCACGATGGAGCCGTCGCTCGAGGCGCTTCTTGTCCGCGAGCGCGGCGCCGCGATCGACTATCTGTCGCCTACGATGGACGGTACGTTGCCGCTGCGACGCGCGCTCGCTGGCACGACGCCCGACCTCGCCGAGGCCTATGGCATCGCCAATCCGGGCGGCTTCGCGCTTTTGCGCGACTATCGCGACCGTGAAGTCCTCGTGACGAGTCGCGCCATCGCGGGCACGCCCTGGACGCTCATCGAAAAGATCGACCGCAACGACGCTTTGTCGGAAAGCGATACGCGCCGGAGCTGGCTGGTGACCGGCTTTGGCCTTCTTGCCGCGCTCATCGCCACGGCGCTTTGGGCGTCGTGGCGCCACGGTGCGTCACGTCGCGCGGCCGCAGCGATGGCGCGCTATCGCGATCTCGCGGCCCGGCACGAGCAGCAGGAACGCTTTCTTCGCCTGGTCACCGACAGTCAGCCGACGGCGATGTTTCTCCTCGATGACGGCGGGTCGTTGCGTTTTGCCAATCGCCGCGTCGCCGATCTCGTGGGCGTCCCCGCGGGCGACCTCATCGGCAAGCGCTCGGCCAGCGTCTTCGGGCCGAGCCCTGCCCATCGCTACGATTCTCTGCGCGGGAAGGCCAAGGCGTTGGGGCGCCCGATCGTGGCCGTCGAGCGCTTGGGCGTGAACGGCACCTCCCGTGTCGTCCAAGCCACGGTTGTTCCCGTGGCGGAGACCTCCGCCCAGCTCGGCGGTACGCTGATCGTTGAGGAAGACATCACGGAGGCCGTGACCGAACGCGAGCGTCGGGAGCGAACGCTCCGGCACGTCGTCCAAGGACTGCTCGCGGCCGTCGACAGGCGCGATCCCCATGCGGCCAACCATTCCGCGTTCACGGGATCGCTGTCGCGAGCGATCGCCGAGGACATGGCGCTATCGCCCAGCGACATCGAAGCGGCCGAGTTCGCCGGATGCCTCATGAATCTCGGAAAGATTCTCGTGCCGGAAGCGATCCTGACGCGCTCGGGGCCCCTCAGCCCGGACGAGCGCCAGCAAGTACGGGACAGCATGTTGGCGAGCGTCGACTTCGTCGCTGGCATCGAATTCGACGGACCCGTCGCCGAGACCCTGCGCCAGACCGGAGAACGGTGGGACGGGACCGGTCAGCCGCGCGGGCTCAAGGGAGAAGAGATTCTCCTGCCTGCGCGCATCGTGACGGTCGCGAACGCCTATGTGGCCATGGTGAGCCCGCGCGCGCACCGTCCGGGGCTGGACACGGACGCGGCTCTCGCGGTGCTCTTCGATGGAATTGGTTCGGCCTATGACCGGCGTGTGGTCGCGGCGATGGCGAACTATCTCGAGAACAAGATCGTTCGGATTGAGCAAGGGTCGCACGAGACCGGTCACTCGCACGCACCCATCTGACCTTTCCGCCCGCTGACCGCACTGTCACCCGACGCGCAGGATTAGGCGCCCATCTCCCACGACCGCACACCGCGTTCGTGATAGGATGCCCTCGCGCCAGCTTGGCCAGACCGCACACAACTCGTACTGCGCAATGGGATCGAAGGGAAGGAGCGCCGCGCCTGCGGTCGCGCCGTCAACGCGCCTCTACGCGGTCGGCGACATCCATGGTCGCGCCGATCTCTTGGATGCTCTCCATCGAAAGATCGAAGACGACGCGAATGCCGCGGAAGCGGACCGAAAGCTCGTCGTCTATCTTGGCGATTACATCGATCGGGGCCCTGAGTCGCGCCGTGTCATCGACCGGCTGAGCGATCGGCCGCTCCCGCATTTCGAGGCCATCTTTCTCAAAGGCAACCATGAGGCATTCCTGCTGCGGTTCCTCGAGGATGAATCGGTGGGCCAACTCTGGCTCCATAATGGCGGGGCGGCGACTCTCAAGAGCTATGGACTCGATGGCGTGGCGAGGCCGAGACAGGATTTTGGCGCCATCCAAAAGCAGTTCCGGGAATCATTGCCGGCGACACATCTGCGGTTCCTGGAGGCGCTGCAATTGATGCACGTCGAGGGGGATTATCTTTTCGTCCATGCCGGCATTCGCCCGGGCATCGCGCTCGATGCGCAGGATGAGCGCGATCTTCTGTGGATTCGGGATGAATTTCTCCATACCCGCGAACCTTTTCCCAAAATGGTGGTCCATGGGCACACCATCCATCCGACGCCCGTCTTCACCGATCATCGCATCGGAATCGACACGGGCGCCTTTGCGACCGGAACGCTGACCGCACTCGTGCTGCAGGGCGAGCGGAAAACCATTCTTCAGGTTTCTTAACGATCTCAACGTTGGTTAACGACTGCGCGACGCCTCTTCTGAATCGAGCGCAAATCCGATATACCCAAGCGCCGGCTCGGTGGGGGCAGGACATGGATCTTCGGCAATTCTACGACGACGAATGGACGGAGCATCTTGCGGTAGCGACGGCGTCGCGTGCCGCACTCGCTGAGCCGTTCGCGCGCCTGGTCTCGCACTCCGTCCAGGCCATACGGAGCGGCCGCAAGATTCTGTTTTTCGGCAATGGAGGCAGTGCTGCCGACTCGCAGCACCTCGCCGCCGAACTCGCGGTGCGCTACAAGCGCGACCGCGTCCCCATCGCCGCGATCGCGCTCACGACCGACAGCTCCGTTCTCACGGCGGCTGGCAATGATCTCGGCTTCGACCAACTCTTCGAGCGTCAGGTGCGCGCGCTGGGACAGAGCGGCGACGTGGCGATTGGCATCAGTACCTCGGGGCGAAGTCCCAATGTCATTCGCGCCCTCAAGGCGGCGCGCGAGATGGGGATGACGGCGGCTGCCTTCTCGGGTGGCGAGGGCGGGTCGCTGCGCGGCCTGGCCGATCCCCTACTTCTCGTTCCATCGACCGTCACCGCGCGCATCCAGGAAATGCACATCACGATCGGACAGATGCTGTGCGGCGCGATCGAGTCCGAATTGGGCCTCGTGTGAGCGCGGCATGAACCGGCGCTCTGAACTTGCGGGTGTCGTCGAGCGCCTTGCGGACGTCGCCGTCCTTTGTGTCGGTGACGTCATGCTCGACCGCTATGTCTACGGCTCGGTCGATCGGATCTCGCCGGAAGCGCCGATCCCGGTCCTTCGAATCGAGCGCGAAGCGGCCATGTTGGGCGGGGCCGGCAATGTCGTCCGCAATCTCGTGGCGCTGGGTGCGCGCGCTGCGTTTGTCTCCGTGGTCGGCAACGATCCGGCCGGGCGCGAGATCAGCGAGCTCATCGCCGGTATCAAGGGTGTCGAACCTTATTTCACGGTCGAGCGCGGACGCCAGACCACGATCAAGACGCGCTACGTGGCCGCCGGCCAGCAGCTTCTCCGCGCTGACCGGGAGACCTTGGCCGCGGCCGCGTCAACCGTTGCCGAAGACTTGCGGCGTCTCGCGGTCAACGCCGTCGAGGACGCGCGCGTCGTCGTCGTGTCCGACTACGGCAAGGGTATCGTGACGCCGGAGCTGACGGCCGGGCTCATCAAGGCCGGGCGGGGTGCCCATAAGCCCGTCATCGTCGACCCCAAGGGCCGGGACTTCGGCCGCTATCGCGGGGCGACCATCATGACGCCCAACCGGGCGGAACTCGCCAACGCAACCGGGATGCCGGTCGGGAGCGACGCGGACATCATCGCGGCAGCGCGGCGCCTGATCACGCTGTGCATGTTGGACTGGCTGCTCGTGACGCGGGGGCCGGACGGCATGACGCTCGTCGATCGCGAGGGGGCCGCGATCCACCTGCCGACCGAGGCGCGCGAAGTCTTCGATGTTTCCGGTGCGGGCGACACGGTGGTGGCCATGTTGGCCGCTTCGATCGCGGCCGGCGCCAGCGTCGAGGACGCGGCACGACTCGCCAACACCGCGGCCGGAATCGTCGTCGGCAAGATCGGAACCGCGGTGGTGACCGCCGCCGAGGTTGTCGGTGCGTTGCATACGCAGGAACTGCTCACCGGCGAATCGAAGGTGATGTCGCGCGCAGGCGCCTTGGCGCGTGTCAAGGAGTGGCGCGATCAAGGCCTCAAGATCGGATTCACGAACGGTGTCTTCGATCTTCTTCATCCCGGCCACCTGTCGCTGTTGACGCAAGCGAAGGCGGCGTGCGACCGCCTCGTCATCGGCCTCAACAGCGACGCGTCGGTGACGCGCCTCAAGGGCCCGACGCGGCCGGTGCAGAACGAGGCGGCACGCGCCGCCGTGCTGGCCTCCCTCGCGGCGACCGACCTTGTCGTCATCTTCGGTGAAGATACGCCGCTTCGCCTCATCGAGGACATTCGGCCCGACGTGTTGGTCAAGGGATCCGACTATGCGCTCGATCAGGTGGTTGGCGCCGAGGTCGTCGCGAAATACGGCGGCCGCGTGGTGCTTGCGGACCTGATGGCGGGCCACAGCACGACCCGGACCATCGCGAAACTCGCGCGCGGCCCGTCCTAGAGGCGCGGGGCCGTGAATTGCTGCAAGCGGGACGTGGCGGTGAGCGCGAACCGCAGAAGCAGCGCCTTTCTCCGGCTCGGATGCATGGCGCTCTCGCCCGATTCCCGGAGAACGGCCGCCCCGTAGGCGTCGGCGATGAGCAGACCGCAGTCGTCCGGGATGAGATGCTGCGGGAACTCGACGGGGACGGCGAAATAGAACAGGTCGCAGAATTCGCGGTAGTCGGGCCACTTTTTGTCGGCGCGAAAATCGGCCTCGCTGGTCTTGATCTCGACGATGACGAAACGGCCTGCTCCGTCCATGGCGATGACATCGGCGCGGCGTCCGTTGATGAGGGAGAACTCCGTCAGTGCGCCGAAGCCCCGATCCTCGAGGGCGCGGCAAACGCCCCGCGCCAATTGAGCCGCGTCACGGCGTCCCTCGTCATTCAATTCAGCGGTGGGCACGGGTTGTACGGGCTCGAGTGCCATGGAAACTCCGCCATCTCCGCCGGGAAAGCTGATAGTATTGCGCATGCGCAAAGACAGTCCAGGGAAGGGCGTGATGACAATGACCCGCCCGCGAACGGAAGCACGGATGGCGCGATGCTTCCGCGACCTCCTGCCGGCGTTCCGTATCTTCGTGCGGCTTGGCGGGGTCTTCTGCTTGGTCTCGGCGGTGTTCGCCTGCGCGCCACCGCGCCAACCGTCGCCGACCGCCGACGCGGACAAGGCGCTGGCGACGTTGCAGGCCAACTTCAGCGCCCAAGTAAAGTCCTGCGCGCAGCAAAACAATTACGTGCCGCTCGATGATGCCGAGCGTCGTTTGGCGCCGAACGAGCTTGCCTACCGCCAGTGCGTCTACCAGGGCATCGAAGCCATCATCATGCCGACGATCCCCTATGACAGCGTGCGCCAGTCCTACGCCCAGCTGATCGCGGAGGACAAACGTCTGACGGGGGAAGTGGCGGCGGGGCGCCTCACGCGTGGCGAACGGCAGGAGCAGCTTGACGCGATGAAGCAGCTCATCAAGCGCAACTATCGGGCGCTGGAGGAGACATCGATCGAGCATCAAAGACAGGATGACATGGAGCGGACGCGCGCCTATATCCAACAACAACGGGAGCTCTGGCAGGTTCAACAGCAGATCAACGACGTTCACACGACGGTCATGCCAGCATTTCGGTGATGAACGATGCGCCAGCGCCACTTCTTGGGTGTTCTTGCTCTGGCTGCGAGTCTCGTCGCTTGCGCGCCCTCGCAGCATGAAGGGGCCGCGGCGAGCTGGATCGAGCATTTGGATGCGCGCGCCCGCACTTGTGCCCGCGAGGCGGCCTACAAGCCTATCGCGCCGGACGCCCACCGGTTGGCGGATGGCGAGATGGCCTACCGCCAGTGCCTCTATCGGGCCATCGACAATGCCGTCGCCTCATCGGGCGCGAAGGCCGATCGGCAGGCGCTCTACCGTCAATTGATCGCCCAGGACCAAGCGCTGACCACTGACGTCGCTTCCGGCACCATCTCGCAAGCCGAACGGACCGCAAGACTCGAGCAATCGAAAAGTCTCGGCGACGCGACTTATCAGGACGTCGTCGACATGCTCACCGGAGAGCGACAGCAATGGGCGCGCGCCCAGCAGCTCCGCGATCTCCGCTACCTGTTCGAGCTGCAGCAGGAAGTGGCGCGAACGAATCTCACGCTCATTCGAAGCGGCCAGTAGGCGGACGCAAAGGCCGCGCGCGCTCCAACCGTCCGTATTTCAATTGATGCGCATGCGCTTCTCGCCCGCGCGCACTGGCCTCGGCAATCGGTTTTCGTTGGGTGCCAAGGGGCAGACCCAACGGTCCGCGTAGGCGCAGGACGGATTATAGGCGAAATTGAAATCCAGAATGAGCTTGTCGCCGTCCATACCGAGATCGGCGCCTTTGATTCCATCGAGGAGATATCGCCCACCGTCGTAGGTTTCGGCGCCGCAGGTCGCGTCCTTGAAGGGAAGGAAGAGGCCACCGCCGTAACCATCCACCCAATAGAGCGTGAGCTCGCCACCGTAGCTCGCGGCAAGGCCGAGCGTGCGGGCGAACGGAACGAGCGTGATACGGCCATCCTTGCCGAGGTCGAAACACACCGGCGCTCCGTCTTCGATCGCGTTGACCGACACGATGTGACGGGCGGAAGGATCGTGGGGAAAGTAGTCGAGAGCGATCATCCTCTGACGCTCGGAAGGATCGAGCGGAGATTGGGGATGGTTCCGGAACAGCGCATCCCGCGACTGGCGCCATGTCCGCCATGCCGCTTCGGCATCACGCGTGGCACGGATGGTCGCGTAGAGCGCCGCCGTTTTCCGGCGCCAATCGGCAAGCGCAAATTGCTCGAGGGTGGTTTCCGAAGGGCCGGACATGGGTCTGCGGTGGATCCGTCCTAAGGTCGACGTCCAGTGAATCGAATGAGATGCCGGTGGGCTGCCGTTGTTCGTGCCCCGACCCTCTAGTACAACACGGGTGCGAGAGTCCAAAGGAGATATGGTCATGAGCTATCCGGAGTGGGATGTCGTCCGCAACTCGACATTCGTGCGCGGTCGTGAATTCCCGATGATCGCCGACGACATGCCGACCTTCCTGGGGATTCCCCTCGCGCACACGCCGGCCGACCTCAAGGGATCCGATGCGGTCATCATCGGCGCGCCCTACGCCGCCGGCAAAGGCACGCAATATGCGGGCGTCGACAAGGTTCTGTGGCTCGCGGGCCCGAAGCGCGTCCGTCAGCAATCCGTCCGCTATCGCTCTGGCTACATCCAGGACATGGACCTCGACGTCTTCGAGACTCTCAAGGTCGTCGACTACGGAGATGCCGCGATTCCGCCCGAAGCCAATTTCGAGCCGAGTCCCGAAAACATCCTGCGTGCCCAGGCGGCCGTCGAGGCCAAGGTCAACGATGCGCTCGATGCCGGCGCCGTTCCCATCGTCATCGGCCAAAACTCGCCGTGCGGCTCCTACGCCATCGCCAAGCCGATCGCCGAGCGAACCAAAGGCGATGTCGGCATGATCAGCCTCGACACGCATTGGGATGCGTCTCCGCTCGATGGGCTGACGAACGATCCGCGCATCGCCGGCAGCGGAAGCTGGAAACACAAGACGTACGAGTTCCACAAGAATTTCCGCGAGAAGCATCTCGTCGAGATCGGCGAGCGCGGGATGCTCGAGAAGAAGGAGATCGTGCGCCGCTTCCTCAAGGGCGGCGCGCATTTCTATTCGTCGTGGGATGTGCGCACGCGGCTTGGCATCGACGGATTGGTCAAGGAGCTGCGGCACGCCTACGCCGGCACCAAGGGCGTCTATGTCCATTTCGACATGGACGTGATTGGCGGCGCGGGGCCCGCGCCTGGCGACATCTTGGGTGAACTGGCCGAGCCAATCGGGCTGACCGAATACGAAGTCATCCGCATCGCGCATGAGATCGGCAAGCGGGGCCTGTCGGGACTCTCCTTCATCTGCATCCCGCCCGGCTCCGCCGTGATCTATCGCACCATCGTCTATGTGATCATGTATCTCCTGGCAGGGATGGCGATCACCAAGGCGAAGAAGAAGGCACGGCCCGCGCGCAAGACAGCCAAGCGCCGCTGATCTCTCGTCGCGGCCGGAGCACGGGAAGAGGCATGAAGGTCGCGGTCATCGGTGGCGGCATCGTCGGCTGCGCGACGGCCTACTATCTCCGTCGGCGTGGCGTGTCGGTAACCATCCTTGAGCGCGGCGAGGCTGGAGCCGAGCAGTCGAGCCGGGCGCTCGGCTATGTGCGCTGCCAGGGTCGCCACAAGGCCGAACTTCCACTCGCGATCGAGGCCAGCCGGATGTGGGGCGATCTGTCGGGCGAGCTCCAGGCGGACCTTGAATTCGTGCGGGAAGGCAACCTGGCCGTGGCGGAGACCGAGGCGGACGAGGCTCGCCTCCGTCGCAGCGCGGAAGCGGCCCGGGCCGCAGGTCTCTCGACCCGCCTTGTCGACCGTGCCGAGATCACCCGCCTCGTGCCGAAACTCGCCGGGCCCTGGCGCTCCGGCATCTTCACCGCGGAAGATGGGCATGCCTCGCCCGTCAAGGCCACGACGGCTTTCGCGGAAGCGGCCATGCGCATCGGGGCGGAGTTGCGCACCGGTGTCGCGGCCGCGCGGATCGTCCTCGCCGACGGCAAGGTCGCTGGCGTCGAGACGGGCGCGGGGTTGGTCCCGGCCGATGCGGTCCTCTGTGCGGCCGGTGTGTCGACGAATTTCCTCCTTCGGCCGCTCGGCCTCGTCCTGCCGATCCAGACCATCCGCAGCTCGAACGTCGAGACGGTGCCCGTCCTGCCCTTCACGCGGACCGGAGTGTGGACGCCCTACATCTCGATCCGCCCGCGGCTCGACGGCATGTTCAGCTTCGGCACGGGCTATCGCGGATCGCCCCCCGACCATGATCTCGGCATCACGACCCTGTCGAATCTCGCCCTGTTCCTGCCGCGGTATTTCGCCAATCCGCGCCGGCCGAAGCTGCGCCTCAACCGCGATTTCTTCGACAATGCCCGCCGCGCCGTGAGCCGCACCGCGGCCATACGGCCGATGCCGGAGCCCATCGTGAATGAGACTCAGATCGCCGAGCGCCTCAGATGGGCGAGCCAGTTCTTTCCCCATGTGGGCGGCTTCAAGCCAGCGCGCGCCTGGGCGGGCCGGATCGACGTGACGCCCGACCTCATTCCGATCATCGGATCCTTCGGGCGGCCCGCCGGACTTTACGTCGCGGCTGGCTTCAGCGCCCATGGCCTGGCGCTCTCGCCCTTCGTCGGCAAAGCGATGGCGGAACTGATCGCGACCGGCCGCGCGCCCATCGACCTCCGCGCCTTCCGGCCCAGCCGCTTCGCCGAAGGCGATATTCAATACGACCCCTTGGCGCTCTAGCACGTCGGCCCTGGAGCCCGCTCACGGCGGATCCGCGCGCCCCCGTTTCATGCCAGCATGAAGTCGACCATGAGCTCGATCTGCCGCACGAGCATGGGAAGGCCCGGATGGGTCCGGCAGCCGCGCCGGGCGGCTTCGGAGAGGAAGGCTGTCTTCTCCCGGTGACTCATGACGTCGGCCGCGAGCGTGCCGGGCGCGAGGCCCGAGGGGTCGAATGGCAGCCCATCTCCCTCCCTCATCCCGACCGATGTCGCGTTGATGACGATATCGGCCCCATCGGGGGACGCTGACCCCACCAACGCTTCCAATTCCGGATGGGCTTCGTTGAGCCGCCGGACAAGGTCCTCCGCCTTCTCCCGCGTCCGGTTGTGGATCGTGAGGGACGCGGCCGCCCTTCGTGCGAGGGCGAAGGCGATGGCCGAAGCGGCGCCGCCGGCACCGGCGAGAAACACGCGCTTGCCCCTTATCCCGTGTCCCGCGCCGAGCAGCCCTTCTGCAAAACCTTCACCGTCCAGCATGGTCCCTGAGAGGCGCCCGTCCGTGTCACGGCGCAAGACATTGCATGCGCCGACTTGGCGGGCTTCATCGGAAATCTGATCGACCAGCTCCATGATGGCCTTCTTATGGGGCATCGTGATGATGGCGCCCCTGAAGGTTCCGATGGCGCGAAGGCCTTCGATCACGGCTCGCAGGTCACCCGCTCCGACCAGCATGGGAACCAGAACCGCATCGATGCGCCGTTCGGCGAGCAGCGGATTGACCAGGCCCGGCGCCCGCGCCTGTTCGATCGGGTCGCCGATGATGCCGAGAAGCATTGTTTTTCCAGTTACTTCCCGCGACGTCGCCATGGCGTGCCCATGAAATTGACAATAATATATTATAAATGATATACAATAATAAATTACAGGGAAATCAATGAATATCGGAATTTCGGCACAGCCAGCCCAACAGCGCTCCGCTCCCGATCTCATCGCGGCGGTGCTGCGCGACGCGATCTTCGACGGCCGGCTGCCGAGCGGAACTCCGCTCAAGCAGGCGGAGGTGGCAACGCATTTCGGCGTAAGTGCCATACCGGTCCGGGAGGCGTTTCAAAAACTCGTGGCCGAAGGTCTTGCGGTGTTGCATCGCAACCGCGGCGTCGTGGTGGCTCCGCTCTCCGAGGCGGACCTCATCGACATCGCGGAATTGCGCACCCTGCTCGAGTCCCGCGCGCTGCGGCTTTCAGCTCCCCATCTTGGCGGCGCTGATCTTATGGAGGCCGAAGACACCCTCAGCCGTGCGCACACGGTCGAGGGGAACGGCGCCCAGGCGGCCCTGCATTGGCGGTTCCACCAGATCCTTTACGCCAAGGCGAACCGGCCGCGTCTTCTCGCCGAAATCGACACGCTCTTCGTCCATATGAACCGGTACGTGATGACGGCCTGGCGAGCGCCATGGCTCGACCGCGACTGGGACGACAGCCACCGCGCCATCACGGCTGCCCTCCGCAAATCCGACACGGAGAGCGCCGTCCGCCTGATCGTCGAGCAGATTCAGGATGCGACCGATCGCGTGCTCCGTCATCTCCGCGCGCAGGAGAAGCGCGATGCGTGAGTCGCATACGCTCGATCTGTCGGCGTTCAAAGCATTGCTCTTCGATTGCTACGGAACGCTCATCGACTGGGAAACCGGCATGGCCAATGTCGCGCGCCCGTGGCTCGAGGCGATGAAATCCAATGTCACGACCAATCTTGTTCTCACGGCCTTCGCATTCGTGAAGTGGCACCACGAGCAGCCGCGACCGGCGATTCTCTTCACCGAGCTCATGCGCCGCTCATGGATCGATCTCGAGGGGATTTTCGACTTCGAGCCCCGGCCGGATCGCGCCGAGGCCTTCGCCCAATCGATCGGCGACTGGCCGCCATTCCCGGATTCGGCCTCGGCTCTCTTGGATCTGTCCCGCTCCTACAAACTCGGCATCGTCTCCAACATCGACAACGCGTCGATCGAGAAGTCGAAGCGCCGGCTGAACGCCCCTTTCGCCGTGACCGTGACCGCCGAGGATGTGAACTCGTACAAACCTCATCTCGCGCATTTCGAAGAAGCATTCCGTCAATTCGCGGCGCTTGGCATTCGACGCGACGAAATTCTCCATGTTGCCCAGAGCCGATATCACGACATCGCGCCCGCCAATGTGCTGGGCCTCCGCTCCGTGTGGGTCAACCGACGACACGGCAAGCGCGGCACGGGGGCGACGATCGCCAGCGATGCCGTGCCGGACATCATCGTGACTTCACTTCAGGACGTCACCAATATCTACCGCGCGCAACGGGCGGCAGCGCCGGCATGAGCGGGTGCGGGTCGCAAACGTCCAAGAGGGCGGCCTGAACGCTGCCTTCTCGCTTATGGCCGCCGGCGACAAGAATTTTCACAAACGTCGTTTGCCAGTGTTTAGCGGCAACCCCGGTGGCGGATGCCTCATACCTCGGACGCGCGCGCCCGCACTTCGAACGTCGTGAACACCGGCCTGGTCTTCTGGTAGGGCGAAATCAGCGGCAGTACCTGCTCGACGAATCCGCCCGGTACCAGTGTTGCGTCCATCTCCTCTTTGGTTTCCCAGAGGGTCAGCGACACCACGTTTCCGCTCGCGTCGTCGACGAGAAGGATGGCGTCCTTGAATCCCTTCTGGCCCTTCAATCGCTTGATCTGCTCGCGATAGCCGTTCGCCAGGTTCTCTTCTTTCCCGCGGATGACTTCAAAGCGCGTTATCCGTCCGTGCATGGCCGTCTCCTCCGTGCTCAACCTACGATAGTCCCCTTCGCGTGAAGTAGCGGCACGACTGCTGCCTCGTATGAGGCCGCTACTCTTCAATTCTGCCGTCTGCCTTGAACTGCACGTACCGAGGCAATTTGTCCGAGGTCTCAAGCCACGAGAGGCGCTGCGAGCGCCAGATATGAAACTCTGGAGGCAGCACCTCTGGATCGTTGAGCGAAGCAAGGGTGACGTAAACCTCATCCGGAAAACGCTTATCGGTAAGAGTCAACGAGGTCCCACAACGTCCGCAAAATGTCCGGACCACCCCGGGTGAGGATTCATAGGCAGCAGGATTGCCGGCGGTCACATCAAATTCGTCTCGCCGAAAAGCTGCCCAAGCAATCAGCGGCGCACCGACAGCTCGGCGGCAACTTTCGCAATGGCAATACTCGACCAGGACCGATTTCCCCGCTGCCATGTATTGTACGTCGCCACAGCGGCAGTTGCCTTTCAGCTTGTTGGCCATGTCGTTGCCCTCTCCTATAGGCCGAAAGTTCGTCAGGGATCATTCGGCAGGTCGGACCATTTCTTTGATCTGTTGGGAGCGGCGGTTTGTCAAATCCGCCTCTTTTCCTCGGATCGCTTCAAAGCGCGCTATCCGTCCATACATGGCTGCCCCTTCCTCGCCCCAGCCAGGTTGCCCGTCCACAATAGGGCCCGCGCGCTGGGTGGTGGACATACCTGATCGCTCCGTCACTGTGACACAGGTGTGACAGGCCGATCGTCGGGCGGTCGAAAATCCAACTTGTCGGGCTGTAAGTCCTTTGTTTTCCGCGAGGAAAACTGGCGCGCCCGGCGAGACTCGAACTCACGACCTCTAGCTCCGGAGGCTAGCGCTCTATCCAACTGAGCTACGGGCGCGCGCGAGGCTCAAGGTAAGCGAATCGGCGGCAATGTCCAGTATGGGCCGGCCGGCGCCTGGCCCCGTGGCGCCGCACCTGACCTCGACCGGCGCGATCGTCGCCACGGCCCTGGTACGGCCGTCCCCGCCCGCTATGATCCGGGACAGCGCAGCCACGGGGAGAGTGCCATGAGCCTTCTCATCAAGAACGCGACCATCCTCACGGTCGATCCAAAGGGGACGATACACAGCCCGGGTGCGATCTACATCGAAGGCAACCGCATCGTCAGCGTGGGGCCCAGTGACGCGGTCTCCGCGCGCCATGCGAATGCCAAGCGGGTCATCGACGGAAAAGGCCAGGTTCTGGCCCCCGGCTTCGTCAACATCCATTCCCATGTCGGCTTCACGATTTTCCGTGGCCGGTCCGAGGACGCCGGATTCAAGGCCCCGACGGGCCTCTACTTCCCCATGTCGACGGTCATGACGAAGGAGGAGCGCGCGGCGCTTGGCGCGCTCAACTACGTCGAGCTCCTGCGGAGCGGATGCACGAGCGTGATGGAGCTCGAGGAGGACGTGGAAGTGCTGGCCCCCTTCGTCGATCGCTTGGGCATCCGGAGCGCCATGGGTGAGATGCTGGGCGATGCCGACCCCGACAAGATGGTGAAGGGCGAGTTCGTCCACGACCCCGCCGCCAATGCCGCGCAAATGAAGCGTGCGACCGGCTTCGCCGAGCGCTGGCACAAGAAAGCGGATGGCCGGATCACCGCGATCATGGCGCCCAACATGACCATCAGCTCATCCAAGGAGCAGCTGCGGGAGGCACGCGCGGCCGCGGACAAGCTGGGCCTGCGCCTCTCGATCCATCTCGGCTGGAGCGAGTTCGAGCACCAGGCCGCCCGCAAGATCCACGGCACCGGCTCCTTCGAGTTCGCCCGTGACAATGGGCTCCTCGGCCGGGACGTCGTGGCGACCCATTGCTACGTGGTGAGCGACAGCGACATCGACATCCTCGCGAAGTCGGGCGCCCACATCGCGCACTGCCCCTTGATGAATGCGTTCCGCGGCCTCATCGCGCCGGTCAACACCTTCCGCAAACGCGGCATCAACGTGGCGCTCGGCATCGACAACATGTTCGGTGACTACTTCGACGTGATTCGCTCGGCCGTCACCTGCGCGCGCATCAAGACCCAGGATCCCGTGGCACTCCTCTCGACCGATGCCTTGGAGATGGCGACCATGGGTGGGGCCCGCGCCATGGGCATGGAGACGGAGATCGGCTCGCTCGAAGCGGGCAAGCGCGCCGATGTTCTCGTGCTCGACTACCGGGCGCTCGGATTGCAGCCCGTGCTCGACCCCGTCCAGAACCTGGCTTACCACGCCCATGCGCGCGATGTGGCGACCGTGATCGTCGACGGCCGGGTTCTCGTCGATGGCGGCGAGGTCAAGACGGTCGATCGACTCAAGGTGATCGAAGAGGCCGAGCGCGCATCGACCAATGCCTGGGCGCGCTTCGAGAAGAAATACGGTGGCCCCATCGCCGCCTGAGCGGCGATCGCCTTCGGTCGTCAATTCGAGGGCGGGCGCTGTCCGTCTCCGGCGAGGAGCGCGTTGAAGCCTCGCGCATCGGCGCCCGAAGGGAGCGGAGCGGCGGAGCCGTTGGCGCGGCCTTTGACCCAGAACGCGATGTCGCCGAGCACGATATCGGCTTGGAGATCGCGCATTAGCATGTGGAATCCGGACGGATAGATCGCGAGACTTCGCGTGCCCGGCGAGGCCTGCGGCATCCGCTCGAGCATGAGCCGGGTGGGCTCCTTGGGGATGATATCGTCCTTCTCACCGTAGAGGATGAGCGTCGGCGCGTGGAGGGACGCCGCACCGTCGAGCGCCTCGTCCATCAGATTCACGACACCCCAGATCGCATCGACCCGCGTCTCCTTGATGACCAACGGGTCGCGCGACATCTTGCGGAGCATTTCGATATTGTCGGAAGGCGTGATGTCGAGGCCGCGGCCGGTGAGCGTCATCCACGGCACGGTCCTCACGGAAACCCAAAGCGCCACGCGTTTGACGAGATCCATGGCGGTGCGGCCCCAGACAGCGGGAGCCACGAGGATGATGCCGTCCGCTTCCGGCGGATTGTCCCTGGCCATGGCGGCAAGGACGACACCGCCGCCCATGCTCTCGCCCATGATGACCAGCGGCACGCCCGGATGGCTCTTGCGGAGAAGGGAGACGGTGGTCACAAGATCGTCCATCAACGCCGCCTCGCCCGGCCAGTAGCCGCGGTTGGGCGCCCCTCCGAAGCCCCGCTGGTCATAGGCATACACGCCGATTCCCTGGCGGGTGAGATAGGCTGCCGGCTCTTCGAACGCATTCGAATGGTCGTTGAATCCGTGAAGGGCCAGGATGATCGCCTCCGGCCGCCCCTCGGGCACCCAGCGCCGCAAAGGAAGCGCGGCACCGTCTTGCATCGTGAGGCTATTGGCGCCGATGGCCGGCTCCGTGACGGGTGGGCCGGGCGACTTGATGGTCGGCGCGCAGGCGCCAATCGCAAGCATTACCGCGCCGAGTGCGGCTTTCCAGAACCAGTACGTCACGGGCGCGCGTGGCTGAGCGGCGGAGGGCGCGTCAGCTCGAAGAAGATGTCCTCGAGCTTGCTCTCCTCGGTGGTGAGATCGGCGATGGTGTACCCCGCTCCCCTCACGGCATCGAGGATGCTGCGGATGCGCGTCCGGCTCGGCTGGTAGCGGAAGATCATGCGCCGAGGCGGATCAATCTCGATCGCGACGCCGTCGAGCGGACCGGGCGCGAGTCTGATCTCCTCGGCCACGGTGATGGCCATTTCCTTCCGGTCCAAGCGCTTCAAGAGGACTTCGGTCCGGTCATCGACGAGCACGCGCCCGCGATCGATGATGGCGATCCGGTCGCAGAGTTGCTCCGCTTCCTCGAGATAATGAGTCGTGAGGAGGATCGTCGTGCCGCTCGCGTTGAGCGCACGCACGTAGGACCATAGCTGCCGGCGCAGCTCGACATCGACGCCGGCGGTCGGTTCGTCAAGCACGAGGACGGGCGGGCTGTGCACCATCGCTTTCGCCACGAGAAGGCGGCGGCGCATGCCGCCCGAAAGGCTGCGCGCATAGGCGTCCGCCCGGTCGGACAGGGCGAGGGCATGGAGAATTTCGTCCGTGCGCCGTTTGCGGCGAGGAACGCCATAAAGGCCGGCGTGAAGCTCGAGCAGTTCGCGCGGCGTGAAGAAGGGATCGATGTTGAGCTCTTGGGGAACGACGCCGATGACGGAACGCGCATGGCGCGGCGCCTTGTCGATGTCGACACCCCAGACTGTCACATGCCCCTCGGTCTTGATCGCAAGGCCCGCGAGAATATTGATGAAGGTCGACTTGCCCGCGCCGTTCGGGCCGAGAAGCCCGAAGATCGAGCCGCGAGGAACCGTGAGGTCGATGCCGGCAAGGGCCTCGCGCGCGCCGTGATGCCGCCCCGCCTTGTAAACCTTGCGAAGGCCGTGGACTTCAATGGCGAATTCCGGAGCCTCTCCATTCACGGCTGGTGGCATGGGTGGGTGCGTTCCGCTCCGATCGGCTGCTGGTGCGCCGTCGCCTGACGGGGGTTGATGGCGCTGCGCCAATGCGTATCATCCGGCCGCTCGGGCGGTCAACGGAACGGGAGTGCCTCGATGGCCGATGCAACGGATGCGCCGGAAGTTATCGACGTCGAGAAGACGTCCGTCGCCTGCGACGGCGGTGGCGGCGCGCTCGGCCACCCCATGGTCTACTTGGCCATCGGTCCCAAGGGCTGGGTCGAATGTCCCTATTGCGACCGCCGGTTCGTGTTGAAGGGTGGTGCGAAATCCGGCGGCGGGCACTGAAGCGCGGGCACCGCTCGACTCGCGCGGGCACTTCCGGCAAGGTGCCCTGATCAACAGCGACGCCGTGGTCATGGCCCGATCGAAACCCGCGAAGGACGACGCGCCGCGTCACGTCTACCTGATCGACGGGTCCGGGTACATCTTCCGCGCATTTCACGCGCTTCCGCCGATGACCCGTTCGGACGGCACGCCGGTGAATGCCGTCTACGGCTTCACGACCATGCTCCTCAAGGTTCGCGACGAGACAGACGCCGATTGCGTGGCCGTCATCTTCGACACGTCGCGCAAGAGCTTCCGGAACGAGATTTACGCCGACTACAAGGCCCACCGCCCCGATCCGCCGGAGGAGTTGATTCCGCAATTCGCGCTCATCCGCGACGCAACGCGGGCGCTCAACCTGCCGGCGATCGAACTCAACGGCTACGAGGCCGATGACCTCATTGCGACCTATGCGCGCCTGGCCGTCGAGGTCGGCGCGGACGTGACGATCGTCTCCTCCGACAAGGATCTGATGCAACTCGTCGGCGGCAAGGTCACGATGTTCGATCCCGTGAAGAACAAGCGCATCGGCGCGGATGAAGTGAAGGAGCGGTTTGGCGTCGGTCCGGACAAGGTCGTCGACGTCCAGGCCTTGGCTGGCGACAGCTCCGACAACGTGCCGGGCGTGCCGGGCATCGGGGTCAAGACCGCGGCAGAACTCATCAACGCCTACGGCGATCTCGATACGCTCCTCACCCGGGCCGGCGAGATCAAGCAGCCGAAGCGGCGCGAAAAGCTGACTGAGTTCGCGGACCAGGCGCGCATGTCTCGCGAGCTGGTCCGCCTCAAGGGCGACGTGCCGGTCAAGGAGCCGCTTGAATCCTTCCGCGTCAAGCCGCCCGATGGCCCGACGCTTGCGTCATTCTTGAAGCAGCAGGAGTTCAAGTCACTCCTCGCGCGCATCGGCGATCGGTTCGGCGAAGCGGCGAAAGAGGCAGGCGCGCCGCGCACCGTTGCGGCGCCGAAGGTGGCCGAGACGAACTACGAGCTCGTCCAGACCCTGCCTGCGCTCGAAGCCTGGGTCGCGCGGGCACGGACGGCGGGGATTGTCGCCTTCGACACCGAGACCACGTCGCTCGACGCCATGCGCGCAACGCTCGTCGGCGTGTCCCTGGCCGTCAACCCGGGTCATGCGTGCTACGTGCCGCTCGGTCACGGTGCGCCGGGGGAGCAGGGCAGCCTCGCCCTCGATGCGGAGGAGGTGGCGGAGCGGCCAAAGCAGATTCCCCTTGCCGACGCGCTCGCGGTCCTGAAACCGCTCCTCGAGGATCCGGGCGTTCTCAAGATCGGCCACAACATCAAATACGACATGCTGGTCCTTGCGCGCCCGCCTTACGGCCTCGCGATCGCCCCTGTCGATGACAGCATGGTCCTGTCGTACGTCCTCGAGAGTGGCCTTCACGGCCACGGCATGGACGAGTTGTCGCGGCTCCACCTCGGCCACGAGACGATCAAGTACGAGGACGTCACCGGCACGGGCAAGGCCCAGGTCACCTTCGACAAGGTGGGACTCGAGGCGGCCCGCGACTATGCCGCGGAAGATGCCGACGTGACTTTGCGTCTCCATCAGCTTCTGAAGCCGCGCCTCGTCGAGAGCCAAACGGTGGCGCTGTACGAGACCATGGAGCGCCGCCTCATCCCCGTGCTCGTCGAGATGGAGCGAGCCGGGATCAAGGTCGATGTCGAGGTGCTCAATCGGTTGAGCGAGGACTTCGCCGGCCGAATCGCCGCGCTCGAGCAAGAGATCCACAGTCTCGCGGGCCGGTCGTTCAATATCGGCTCGCCCAAGCAGTTGGGCGACGTGCTGTTCGATGAGCTGAATTTGGGCGAAGGAAAGCGCAGCAGCAAGACAGGGGCCTACGGCACGGGTGCCGATGTGCTCGAAGATCTCGCTGCGGCGGGGCACGACTTGCCGGCGCGCGTGCTTGACTGGCGGCAGCTCACGAAGTTGAAGAGCACCTACACCGATGCGCTCGTGAGCCAGATCAATCCTGAGACCGGGCGCGTCCACACCTCCTACGCCATGGCGGTCGCCAATACCGGCCGATTGAGTTCAACCGATCCGAATCTCCAGAACATTCCCGTCCGAACCGAGGAAGGCCGCAAG
The DNA here is from genome assembly GCA_046349515.1 of Alphaproteobacteria bacterium. Classification (GTDB taxonomy): domain Bacteria; phylum Pseudomonadota; class Alphaproteobacteria; order CADEGL01; family CADEGL01; genus JBGPGW01. The sequence continues at coordinate 19,774 of JAXMCE010000006.1, forward strand.
ATCCGCCGCGCTTTCGTGGCCGAGCGAGGCATGACGCTTCTCTCCCTCGACTATTCCCAGATCGAGCTGAGGCTGCTGGCCCACGTGGCCGACATCACGGCTCTCAAGGACGCGTTCCGCGAGGGCATCGACATCCATGCGTTGACGGCGAGCCAGGTGTTCGGCGAGCCCGTCAAGGGCATGAGCGCCGAGACGCGCCGGCGCGCGAAGGCGATCAATTTCGGCATCATTTATGGCATCAGCGCCTTCGGGCTTGCGCGCCAGCTCGGCATCCCCCAAGGCGATGCGGCGCGCTACATCAGCGCCTATTTCGAGCGCTATCCGGGCATCCGCGATTACATGGACCGGATGCGCGAGTTTTGCCGCAAGCACGGGTATGTCTCAACGCTCTTCGGTCGTCGAATCCACTTGCCGGGGATCAACGACAAGAATCCGGCGCGCCGCGGTTTCGCCGAGCGCCAGGCGATCAATGCGCCGCTCCAGGGTGCCGCCGCCGACATCATCAAGCGCGCCATGGTCCGGGTTCCGGAGGCCATGCGGTCCCATCGCTTGAAGGGCCGCATGCTGCTCCAGGTGCATGACGAACTTCTGTTCGAAGTGCCCGATTCAGACGTCGAGAAGACCACCAAGGTGATCGCGCGAATCATGGAGGATTCGGCGCACCTTTCCGTGCCGCTCGTCGTCGACGCAGGATCTGCGCAGAATTGGGCGGACGCGCACTGAACGGTACGCGCTTTCCATCGTCACGGGATTTTATATTCGAGCGGCGCCGCCGGATGGCCGCTCGGACATGATTTAGGCGGCTGCTCGCACCGCAGCCGCCTTGACCTTGTCGTCCACCTGGCTTTCGAACTGTTTGAAATTGGCTTCGAAGCGTTTGGCGACTTCATGGGCCGTCTTGTCGTAGGCGTGCTTGTCGCTCCAGGTATTCTTGGGGTTGAGCACGTCGGCGGGCACATCGGGGCACGCCTCGGGCACGTGGACGCCGAATGTGGGGTCCGGCCTTTTCGCGACCTGGGCCAGGCTGCCATCAAGGGCTGCCCGCACCATTGCGCGCGTGTAGGCGATCTGCATGCGGGTGCCCACGCCATAGGCGCCACCGGTCCAGCCCGTGTTGACGAGCCAGCATTTGGCGCCGTGCCGCGCCATCTTCTCGCCGAGCAGCTTGGCATACACCGTCGGATGGCGCGGCATGAACGGCGCGCCGAAGCAAGTCGAGAAGGTCGCCTGCGGTTCGTTGCCGAGACCCTTCTCAGTGCCGGCGACGCGCGCCGTATAGCCGGAAAGGAAGTGGTACATGGCCTGTTCCGGCGAGAGCTGGCTCACCGGCGGCAGGACGCCGAAGGCATCGGCCGTCAGCATCACGATGTTGTCCGGATGGCCGCCCAAGCCCGTCGCGCTGGCGTTCGGGATGAAGTCGATGGGGTAGGACGCACGCGTGTTCTCGGTCAGAGAGGCGTCATCGAGGTCGAGCACCCGCCGCTCCGCGTCGATCGTCACGTTCTCGAGGACGGTGCCGAAGCGGCTCGTGGTCGCGTAGATCTCCGGCTCGGCCGTGGCCGAAAGACGAATGACCTTCGCATAGCATCCGCCTTCGAAATTGAACACGCCGCGCTCGGTCCAGCCATGCTCATCGTCGCCGATGAGCGTGCGGGTAGCGTCGGCCGAGAGCGTCGTCTTGCCGGTTCCCGACAGGCCGAAAAAGATCGCCGTGTCGCCCTTCGGCCCGACATTGGCCGAGCAGTGCATCGGCAGGACGTTCCGCGCGGGCAGGAGATAGTTGAGAACCGAGAACACCGACTTCTTGATCTCGCCGGCATAGGACGTCCCGCCGATGATGACGAGGCGTTCGGCGAAATTGACGACGATGAAGACCTCGGAGTTGGTTCCGTCCTCCTTGCCGCGCGCGTGGAACCGCGGCGCCTGAATGATGGTGAAGTCAGGCTCGAAGTCGGTGAGGTCTTCGGGCTTCGGGCGAATGAACATGTTGCGCGCGAAGAGGCTGTGCCAGGCGGCCTCGGTGATGACGCGCACCTTGAGGCGGTAGCTCGGATCGGCACCGGCAAACAAATCCTGGACGAACAGGTCGCGGCCCTGGAGGTAGGCAAGCATGCGGTGATGAAGGCTCGAGAACCGTTCAGGCGTGATTGGCGCGTTGACGCGACCCCACCAGACGGACTCGCGCGTTCCCGAATCTTCGACGATGAATTTGTCGTTGGGCGAACGTCCTGTGTGATGCCCTGTGCGAACGACAAGCGAGCCGCCCGCGGCGACGAGGCCCTCCCGCCGGCGGATGGATTCCTCATAAAGACCCGCGTGGCCGAGGTTCCAATAGGCCGCATTGATATTGCGGATGCCGTGAAGCTCGAGCCCATGCCGGCTCAAGTGCGGACCCAACTGCTGCACGCCTATCCTCCTCGTGGGAACGGTGAACCGGCCCGGCGCACCTTAAGCCTGTCTTGCCGGTAGTGCCCGCGCCTTGAGCGCTCGCTTATGGACGTTGGCCGGTCGGACTGGAACGATTCGACGCTCAAACATAGCCGGGGGCATGCCGTCGGTGCAATGACCCGGCCAGCCGTCATTTTGCACTGCAACATCACCGAATCGGCCGTGTCCGCGCCTCTTGGGCCAGGCGAGCGAGGGTCGCGCGCGCTTCCTCGGGATTTTGGATGGCTTGCGCGAAAGTCAAACGCGCCGTGGCGCCGCCGCAGCGAAGGTCGCAGCCTTCAGGATCAAGGCCGGTCATCCGCCATTCGCCGGGCGTGCGGCCCAAGATGGCCGTGGCATAAAGGCCGATGGCCTCCGCGTGATCGCCGTTCATATGGTCGAGGATGTCGCCCTCCTGGGCCATGAGCCCCGCGGGAACATCGGCAAGGAGGATTTCGGCGGCCGCGAGCCAGCGGATCCGGCCAAAGCCTGCGACCAGGTGCACGCGATCGACGGCGACGCGGTAGACGGCAAAATCCTGGAAATCGGCATAGACGCGTGCGCTCGGATGGCGCGCGAGGAAGCGTGTCCGGTCGTCCGCCCGCTCGCTCCGTATCGCGCGGCCGACGACGCTCGCGCGCATGCCAGTCAGCGGATCATCGAGACCTTGCGTCCCGTCATAGAGCAAGGCTAGACGCGCGTCCTGGGCGATGTTGCGCGTGTGTTCGGCGAGCGAGGAAAGAAGCAGAAGAGGCGTGGCGTCGGCCGCGCTCGCGACGAGGGCGAGCGATACATAGGGTCGGCTGGCTTCGTGGGCGATCGCCGTCGCGAGAGCGACGCGATCAACCGTACGCATCAAGGTGCGGACCGCTCCGCCCGAATCGGTCTCGCCCACCGGGCCGTTCAGCGCGGCCGGCGCAGCGCGAATCCCGCAACGCCGCCGAGTGCGATCCAGAACACGGCCGAGATGACGAGGGATCCGACCGCGAACTGTGCCGCCAGCTCGGCTGGCAGCGCTCCCCCGATATGATGCGGATGCGGGGCGCCTACGGCATGCGGGGCCACGATGGCGAGCGCGCCGACGATTCGCCATGCCGTCCGCTTCTGAAGAAAAATAAGGGCCAAACCGGTGGCGGTTGCGAGCGCCGTTCCCAGCCACCACGCTTGGCGCGCGCCGAGCTCAGCCGCGGCGCTTCCCGGCAGCTCCGGTGGCAGTCCAAGGGCCGGTGCGAGCGCGAAGACCGCGAAACCGGCCAAGCCCCAGGCCATGCCCCGCACGCCGTCGAGCCGACCCCGGTAGAGGGTCAAGCACGCGCAGAGAAGGAGTGCGAAGCCTGTTCCCGCGACGATGTTGGCAAGAACGGTGTAGGCGATCCGTTCCGTCCCCTCCGCCGGTTGCCATGCTTCGGCGTGGCTGTGGGCCGAGAGACTCGGATCGCCGGCCGTGTCGCTATCGTGGGGCTCGGTTTCGTATTGCTCGGCGGCAAGGATGAGAGGGGTCAGCTTCAGGGCCTGGCCGAGAGACGCGATGAGGCCGGCCACGATTCCGGCAGCGAGCGCCGCTCCAAGGAGACGGGCGAGCACCGTGCGCATGGCTAGTGGCACGGAAAGGCGAAGGAATGCCGCGTGTCGTGGGCCGCATTGTGGACAGTCTCAAGATGCGCGAACCCGACGCCGAGGACGATGAAGGTGCCCAGCAGGGCAGCGATGACCGCGGCCGCGGCCCGGCTTCCGGCGCCGACCGCGGAGGACAATTCGTTCGTTCGGGCAACCGTATGGTCGGACATCTGCTCCCTCGCTCTTTCCGGCCGCGCCTGGATCGGCTGCTGACCGGCGTCCCGCCGGTGCCGGTCCCCGTATCCGCCGCGGCCTCCTGGCCCCTCCAGGGCGCCCCCTGAACTGGACCCAAAAGGCAACTGTTACAAGCACTTTTACGCGCTGGGGCCGCTCGGCGTCAATCAGAGTGCTGCCGCGATTATGCCGGAAATGCGCCACATTGCCGGGCGAACATGGCACAATATGCAGGGGAGCCCTACCATGCCTGACACCGAATCACCGGCCCCGAGGGCCGAGGCAAAATCCATCCGTCGCACGATTGCGCTCGTCGACGATGACCGCAACATACTGACCTCCGTGACCATGATGCTGGAGACCGAAGGCTTCACCGTCCGGGCCTACGCGGACCCCGAAGAGGCGCTTCGCGAGCTGACCGTCCGGCCGGTCGACCTCGCGGTCCTGGACATCAAGATGCCGCGTCTCGATGGCATGGAGTTGCTCACGCGCCTCCGCCGGCAGGTCGCGACGCCGGTAATCTTTCTCACCTCGAAGGATGACGAGATCGACGAAGCGCTTGGCCTCAAGATGGGCGCCGACGACTACATCACGAAGCCGTTCTCCCAGCGCCTTCTCGTCGAACGCGTTCGCGCGGTGCTGCGCCGCGTCGACACCACTCAGGACGCCAACGGCGCGGAGCGAAAGAACGCCATCGTGCGCGGCGACCTGATGCTGGATCCGACGCGCCATCTCTGCACCTGGCGTGGAGAGCCGGTCAATCTGACGGTCACGGAATTCCTCATCCTCAAGGCGCTGGCGCAGCGCCCGGGCCATGTGAAGAATCGCGACCAGCTGATTGACGCCGCTTACGGCGAAAGTATCTATGTCGACGATCGCACGATCGACAGCCACATCAAGCGCCTTCGCAGGAAGTTCAAGGTGCTCGATGGGTCGTTCACGCAGATCGAAACGTTGTACGGCATCGGTTATCGCTATCGAGACGCATAAGTAGCCGTTCCGTGATGGGGGTTGAGGTCGATCGACCGTTGCTTCGGTCGCGCCGCCGGGTCGAGGCGTCCGATGGGGCGAAGCGTACGGATGCGCCCGCGCGTCGTGGGCCGCGCGCGCGCGGCTCGCCGATCACCCGGCGGATCCTCGCCGTCAACGTGCTGGCGCTCGCGATCCTCTTCGGCGGCGTGTTCTACCTCGACGACTACGAACGACGGCTGGTCGATGCCGAGCTCGACGCGCTTCGACAGCAAGGCGAGGTCATCGCGATTGCGCTCGGCGAGACCATGCTCGCCAGCGACGACGATTCGATCGTCGTTTTCGATTCGGCGCAAGTCCGTCAGCTCCTGCCTCACGTCATGGCAGCGACACGCGCCCGCGCCCGTCTTTTCTCGGTCTCCGGCGCGCTCGTGGCGGACAGCCGTCTCGTCGAGGGACCGGGCGGGGTCATCGCGGTCGAGCAATTGCCCGAGCAGCGAACCGCCTACCCGATCATCGATCCGCTCATCCGCGTGTTCAACTGGGTGGTCAACTGGGTTCCGCGGCGCGTGGGGCTGGAATTGTACCGCGAGTACTCGGTGCCGCGGGCCGATCAGTACCAAGAGGTCGAGGCCGCCCTCAGCGGAGAAACGGCAGTGCACGTCCGGGGCACGGCGGATGAAGGCATGATCCTGTCGGCCGCCGTGCCGGTTCAGCACTACCGCAAGATCGCCGGCGCCTTGCTGCTGACCAAGGACAGCCGCTCGATCGAACGCGGGTTGAGAATCGTCCGCGAAGACATTCTTCGAATCTTCGCGATCTCTCTCGGCGTGACGGTGCTTCTGTCTCTCTACCTCGCGGGCACGATTGCCCGTCCCATTCGGCGCCTGGCCGCGGCGGCCGAACGCGTCCGGCTCGGACCTGGACGCCGCGAAACGTTGCCGGATTTCGGTGCCACGCGGTCCGATGAGATCGGTGAGCTTGCCACGACACTCCGCGAGATGACCGAGGCGTTGTGGCAGCGCATGGACGCGATCGAGCGCTTCGCGGCCGATGTTTCCCATGAGATCAAGAACCCTCTGTCCTCCTTGCGAAGCGCGGTCGAGACGGCCTACCGGATCAAGGACCCCGAACAGCAGAAGCGCCTGATGACGATCATTCTCGAGGACGTTCAACGCCTCGATCGCCTGATCAGCGACATCTCGGATGCGTCGAGACTCGACGCCGAGCTGCTGCGGGAAGAGTCGGTTCCCGTCGATGTGGGCCGCATGATCGCTACGATGATCGACGTCCACCGCGAGACGGACATGGGCGGGCCCAACCTCGTCCTCGATTCCGAGTCGCGCGAACCGTTGATCGTCGCCGGTGTCGAAGATCGACTGGGCCAGGTCTTGCGCAATCTCATCGCGAACGCGGTGTCCTTCAGCCCTCCCGGCGGGACCATTCGCCTGGGCGCCGTCCGGCGGGGTACCGAGGTCGAGATCACCGTCGAAGACGAGGGACCAGGCATCCCAGATGGAAAGTTCGAGGCGATTTTCGGGCGCTTTTACAGCGAACGACCGGCCGGCGAGAAGTTCGGCACCCATTCCGGTCTCGGGCTCAGCATTTCCAAGCAGATCGTCGAGACCCATGGCGGCACCATCCGGGCGGAAAACCGGATGGATTCCGCGGGCCAGGTGAAAGGTGCCCGGTTCATCGTGCGTCTTCCACGCATCGTTGCCTGACGGTTCTCGCGCCGGGCTGCCCTGTCGGCTCGAACGGGCTCGCCCTGATCTCACGCGGCCTTGTTACGACCATCCCGCGGGCCTGTGAGGCTCGCCGCCCGGCCGGCGTCCCTTGTTGCGCAGGCGCGGCGGGCGGCGCTCTGACTCTGTGAATTATCACGTCTCAGCCACTATAATTTTGCGGCTGATAGTTGGACCACGATGGGTCGGCGCGCAATGCAGGCAGGCGAAGTGACGACATCCGAGCGGGGTGCGGAAGCAACACCCATCCGCGTCGTGCTCGTCACCGGCATGTCGGGCGCCGGGAAATCTTCTGCGCTCAAGGCGCTCGAAGACATCGGGTACGAGGCCTTGGATAATTTGCCGCTCTCTCTTCTTTCGGGGTTGCTCCCCTTCGGGCTCGGCCCCGGCCGTCCCATGGCGATCGGCATCGATATCCGAACGCGCGACTTTCATGTCGACACGCTGTTGGCCCAGCTCTCGAGCCTCCAGAGTCGGCCTGAGATCGCCGTGCGGTTTCTCTTTCTCGATTGCGACGACGAGATACTCGGCCGGCGATTCACCGCGACTCGCCGCCGCCATCCCCTTGCCCTCGACCGGCCGATCGCGGATGGCATCGCGCAGGAGCGTGCCCTGATCTCGCCGCTGCGGCAGCGGGCGGACATCGTCATCGATACGACCAACCTGACCCTCGGTGCGCTGCGGAGCGCGCTCAATGGTCACTTCGGGTTCGAAGCCCAGTCATCATTCCTCGTGACCGTGATGTCGTTCTCCTATGGCTACGGGCTGCCGCGCGAAGCCGACATCGTCTTCGATGTGCGATTCCTTTCGAATCCGCACTATGTGGAATCGATGTCGAAATTGACGGGGACCGACTCGGAGGTGGCGGCTCACATCGAGGCGGATTCGGATTTCGCGTCTTTTTTCGATCGCCTGACGGCGCTCATCGGCCCGCTCTTGCCGCGGTACGATTTGGAGGGGAAGAGTTACCTGACGATTGCCATCGGCTGCACGGGCGGACGGCATCGATCTGTCTTCGTTGCGGAGCGCCTGGCCGCGTGGCTCGCGAACCAAGGTCAGCGCGTGAGCCTCCGTCACCGCGACGTCGATCGGAGCGAGTTACGGTGAGCCCTCTCCCGCGAAGGCCGATGGGTGGAACGGGAGCGATGAGACGCGCCATGATGGGCGGGGCCTGTCATGACGAATGAGCCGCATGGCTCGGCCGAGCCTGCCCGTGCGCTCGTCCAGCGCGTGACCATCGTCAATCGTCGTGGCCTCCATGCACGTGCGGCGGCGCGGTTCGTCGAGACGGCTCACAAGTTCGATGCGGAGGTCCACGTCAGGAAGGGGATCACCGAAGTGTCCGGCCGGTCGGTCATGGATTTGATGATGCTCGCGGCTTCGACGGGCGTGGAGATCGAGATCAAGGCCCAGGGGCGCGAAGCCGAGCAGGCCATGGCCGCGCTCGTGCGTCTTGTCGAAGAGCGGTTCCATGAAGACTAGATCGCGATCGACCACGCAGCGGAAGCGGCGGGAACGGGTTTTCGATGGGCTCGCGATCTCGCCCGGGATCGCGATCGGGCCCGCCCATGTCAGCGCGGGACGGCGCGCGGAAGTGCCGGAATACCGGATTGCGGCTGGCGAGGTTGCCGCCGAGCGCCAGCGCTTCGCCGAAGCCGTCGTCAAATCCTCGCGGCAGCTTACGAAGCTCAAGGCGAAATCGGCCGTCCTTCCCGCTGCGGCAGTCGAGGAGATCGGCTACCTGCTCGATGCACACCTTCACATGATCCAGGACTCGCGTCTTGTTCACGGCGTCGAAGCGCGCATCGTCAACGACAGGATCAACGCGGAAGCGGCTGTCCACGGCGAGATTTTCGAAATCACCAAAGGCTTCTCCGAGATCGAAGACCGCTACCTAGCCGCGCGCGCCGTCGACATTACCGATGTCGGCGAGCGGTTGATTCGGAACCTGACGAAGACGCCCTACCAGGCGTACTCGGTCCTGCCCCAGGGCAGCGTCATTATCGCGGAGGATCTCTCGCCCGCGGACACGGCTCTTATGGATCCACGCCGGATCGGAGGTTTTGCGACCGTGCTCGGCGGAGCCGAGGGTCACACCGCCGTCATGGCGCGTTCGCTCGGCATACCGGCCGTCCTCGGTGTTGCGGGCCTCACCGCCGATATTCGAAGCGGGGACGTGGTCGTGGTCGATGGCTCGGCGGGCCGCATCGTGGTCAATCCGAGCGAATCCTCGCTGGCGTTCTACGTCGAGCGGCGGGAGACGCTTGATCTCGAGCGGCGACAGCTCACGCGCCTGCGCAACCTGCCGGCCGTGACCTTGAACGGCGTCGACATCCAAATGCATGCGAACATCGAGATGCCGCGGGAACTCGACGGCGCTTTGGAGGCGGGTGCGACCGGCATCGGCCTCCTCCGGACCGAGTTCCTATTCATGAACCGGGACGATCTTCCGGGGGAGGACGAGCAGTATCGAGCCTTGCTCGGCATCGTCTCGGGTATGGGCGGACGGCCCGTGACGATACGGACGCTCGACCTCGGTGGAGAGAAATTGGCGGCCCCCCTCGGCTCGCGTACTTCGCAGAGCCTCAACCCGGCGCTCGGCCTTCGAGCCATTCGAATCGCGTTGAATGAGCCGCAGCTCATGGAAACGCAGCTTGCGGCAATGCTGCGGGCGGGTGCCCACGGGCCGATCCGCATCCTCCTTCCGATGGTGACGATGGTTGAAGAGGTGCGGCAGGTCCGCGAGATCCTCCGCAAGGTGGCGCGCCGCCTCAAGCGGAGGCACGTCGCGATCGCCGATCCTCTGCCCCCCGTTGGCGCCATGATCGAGATACCGGGTGCCGCGCTGACGGCCGACGCGCTCGCGGGCGTCTGCGATTTTTTCGCGATCGGGACGAACGATCTCACGATGTACACCTTGGCGATCGACCGGGCCGACGAAAGCGTGGCTTATCTATACAACCCGCTGCATCCGGCCGTTCTGCGCCTGATCCAGTTTGCGACCGAAGCGGCCCTGCGGGCGCGCATTCCCGTGAGCCTTTGCGGCGAGATGGCCGGCGACCCCCGGTACGCTTCGCTCCTCCTGGGGCTCGGCATCCGGGACCTGTCCATGAATCCGGCAAGCCTCTTGAGGGTGAAGCAGCGGATTCGGGCGATCGACCTGGTTGCGGCCACCCAGCGGGCGCGTCTGATCATGGAGCAGTGGGATGCCGGCCAGATCACGGTCCTGCTCGATGATTTTAACGCCTTGGCGTGACCGGCCCCTCGGTACGGTTTACCATACCCGGATACCGGGATAGGTTGGGTTCCTCGTGTTTCTATCGTGACGGTTGCCCGGCGCCTGGGGAGGCTGGTATACGCCGCCCGACAGCCTCAAGCAGTACCTCCTGCCCGCGCGTTGGTGGCCGGCCAGCGGGAACGCGTCATGTCCACGGCCCGGAGTGAATGAATGAGCACGAACAAGGACTACAAGGTCGCGGATATCGCTCTTGCCGATCTTGGCCGACGCCAAATCGAGCTCGCGGAATCGGAGATGCCGGGCCTGATGGCCCTCCGAGCCGAATATGGCGGAGCGAAGCCGCTTTCCGGCGCCCGCATCACCGGCTGTCTCCACATGACGATCGAGACCGCCGTCCTGATCGAGACCTTGGCCGAACTCGGCGCCGAGATCCGCTGGAGCTCATGCAACATCTTCTCGACGCAAGACCAGGCCGCGGCCGCGATCGCTGCGCGCGGCATCCCGGTCTTCGCCTGGAAGGGCGAGACGGAGGAGGAGTACTGGTGGTGCGTCGAGCAGACGATCAAGGGACCGAACGGGTGGCGGCCCAACATGTTGCTCGACGATGGCGGCGACCTCACCTTGCTCCTGCACGACAAGTATCCGGACCTCCTGGCCGAAGTGCGGGGCTTGTCCGAGGAAACGACGACGGGCGTCCATCGCCTCTACGAGATGGAGCGCAAAGGCCAGCTCAAGGTGCCAGCGATCAACGTCAATGATTCGGTGACCAAGTCGAAGTTCGACAATCTTTATGGCTGCCGCGAGAGTCTTCTCGATGGAATCAAGCGCGCGACCGACGTCATGATCGCCGGCAAAGTCGCGGTCATCTGCGGCTATGGCGACGTCGGCAAGGGCAGCGCCGCGGCGCTCGCGCGCCAAGGGGCGCGGGTAATGGTGACCGAGATCGATCCGATCTGCGCGCTGCAGGCATCCATGGAAGGATACCAAGTCGTTCGCATGGACGATGTGGCGTCGATCGCGGACATCTTTGTCACGGCGACCGGGTGCAAGGATGTCATCACCCTCAACCACATGCGCGCCATGAAGGACCGCGCCATTCTCTGCAACATCGGCCACTTCGACACGGAGATTCAGGTCGAGGCGCTTCGCAACATGAAGTGGCGGGAAATCAAACCGCAGGTCGACGAAGTCACCTTTCCCGACGGCAAGCGAGTCATCCTGCTCGCGAAGGGACGGCTTGTGAATCTTGGCTGTGCCACTGGCCATCCGAGCTTCGTGATGAGCGCCTCTTTCACCAATCAGGTCTTGGCGCAGATCGAGCTGTGGACGAACCACAAGGCCTACGAACGGAAGGTTTACGTCCTTCCGAAGGCGCTCGACGAAAAGGTGGCGGCTCTCCATCTCAGCAAGCTCGGTGCCGCGCTGACGACGCTGACGGCCGAGCAGGCCGGCTATCTTGGCGTGGACGCCACGGGCCCGTTCAAGCCGGACTACTATCGTTATTGATGGGATGGCAATGCCGCGGACGCTACACGCTGCGATCGAAGTCTAGAGCATATGCCCATGGGGCCTATGAACAGTCGTGCGATCGCCGACGATCCGAAGGAGCCGGACGGCACCCCGTCCGCCGGCGCCATTCGGTCGCGGTTCGCCGGATTCGCGCGTGGACTTTCTGCGGCGATTGTGTCCGTCCTGACGAGCGGCCCGGCCCTCGCTGATGATGCGGAACCCTGGACCGAGCCCGCGGCCTGGGCGGCGGCGGCTCTTCTCGGCGCGGCGCTTGTCGCGACCATCGCTGGCTTCCGTCGCCGGGTGAAGACGCTTCGCGGCGAGCTGGCGGCGAGCAGGCAGGCGCAGGCCCGGCAGGAAGCGGTCTTGTCCACCACGCCGGCGGCGTTCGTCGTCTGGAATGGTGGTGAAGAGGCGATCGCCTCTCCGCAACTCGGGGAAGTCTTGGGCGACACGGCGGGTGCCGTGCCCAGTTTTGCGAATGTCCTTGGGGCACTCGCGGCGGATGACGCCTCGGCTCTCAACGCCGCGGTGACTGGGCTCAGGGACCGCGGCGAAGCCTTCGATCTCGACCTCCAGGGAGCCGAAGGCAAACGCCATTTTCGCATGACCGGCGTGCGTCTCCGGACCGATGACATGGCGACGCCGGCCGACGTCCTGTGGATCAGGGAAGTGTCGGACGCCGTCGCGGCCATGACGGCCGCCAATCTCGAACGCGACCGGTTCCGCCAGGCGCTTGATGCCTTGCCGATTCCGGTATGGCTGAGGAACCGGACATTACAAATTTGCGATGGCAATCGCGCCTTCGTCGGGGCCGTCGAGGCGCCGTCGGTCGCGAGCGCAGTGGCGTCCGGTGCCGAGCTGCTCACCGGACCCGAGCGCGGCCAGGCCCTGGCCGAGCGCGCGCGCACGCTCGGCGAGATGCAAAAGACGCGATCCCATGCCGTGGTCGCGGGGTCACGCCGCCTTCTCGAGGTCACGGAGCGCCTTCTCGGCGAGACCGGCGACATTATCGGATACGCGCTCGACTACACGGATGTCGAGGAAGCGCAAGCCGAACGCGATCGACACATCGCGGCGCATCGCGAAGTCCTCGAGCGGCTGGCGACGCCGATCGTCATTTTCGGCGCCGATACGCGCATGAAATTCTACAATCAGGCCTATGTGGCTATGCGCCGCTTCGATGAGGCCTGGCTCGCGACCGAGCCGACGTTCGTCGAGGTCATCGAGGCGCTCCGCGAGCGGCGCATGCTGCCGGAGCAGGTCGACTATCCGGCCTTCAAGCGCGAGCGGCTCAAGATCTTCACCTCGCTCATCGAACCCCTCGAAGAGTTTCAGCATCTGCCTGACGGGCGCACGATCCGCACGATCATCGCGCCCCACCCGCTCGGCGGCATCTTGCAGACGTTCGAAGACCTCACCGATCGCCTCGCGCTCGAGCGCTCTTACAACACGCTCATCGCGGTGCAGCGCGAGACGTTGGACAATCTCTACGAAGGCGTCGCGGTGTTCGGGAGCGACGGGCGCCTCAAATTGTCCAACCCCGCTTTTGCGCGCATCTGGCAGCTTGAGCCTGAATTCCTCGCGGGCGAGCCGCATCTGTGGGAGATCATCCAGCGGGTTGAGCATCTCATCACCATCCGCAGCACGCCCGAGCGCGCACGCGAGAAACTGATGAACCAGGCCACGGACCGGATGCCGTCCGCGGGCCGCATGGAACGGCCGGATGGCTCGGTCGTCGACTATGCCAAAGTGCCTCTGCCCGACGGCGCGACGCTGTGGTCGTTCATCGACGCGACCGACCGCAGTCAGGTCGAACGGGCGCTTCGCGAACGGGCGGAAGCGCTCGAGGCGGCCGACCGCCTGAAGTCGGAATTCATCGCCAACGTGTCCTACGAATTGCGGACGCCCCTCAACGCCATCGTCGGCTTCGCCGAAATCCTCAACAACCAGTATTTCGGCAATCTGAACGCCCGCCAGAGCGAGTATGTGCGGGGCGTGATTCAGGCGTCGAACCGGCTCCTGTCGCTCATCAACGACATCCTCGACCTCGCGATGATCGAGGCGGGCCGCATGACGCTCGACCGAGACCGGGTCGATGTCCACGGCCTCATGGTCAGCGTCTTCACTTTGGCACGCGACTGGGCGCGCAAGCAGGATCTGACGATCGAGTTCGATTGCCCGGGAACGATTGGATCGCTTCTGGTCGACGAACGGCGCCTGAAGCAGGCCCTCTTCAATCTCATCAGCAACTCGGTGAAATTCACCCCCGCCGGAGGCCGCATCACCGTCTCGGCCGCGCGGGAGGGAGACGAGGTCCTGTTCACCGTCTCCGACACTGGCATCGGCATTCCGCACGAGCAGCAGGACCGCGTGTTTCAAAAGTTCTCGCGCGGGCGCGACGGCAGCGGCCGGTTCGCTGGCGTCGGTCTCGGGCTCGCCCTCGTCCGGCACATCATCGAGCTGCATGGCGGCCGGGTGACCATCGAGTCGATCCCCAATCAAGGAACCAGGGTGACCTGCGTCATTCCCGTGACGCAGGATGTCGCAAGCGATCTCCTCGCGGCGAGCTGACGTCCGATCGTTTCGCGCAAGGATTGTGGCGCCGGCCGCATGGAGCCCCGCCATCCGCGCTTGACAGGTGGGACCCGCGGCGGAAGATGGGGCTGCTTTGCCGACCGTCACGACCACCGAATCGTTTCGTTGTCGCCCGCCCCCTGCGGCGCGGTCCGGAGGACGGACGGGCAGACGCCTGGACTCCCCGATGGAATGCCTTATTGCATCGCCTGAATCCATGGACGGTCTTGCGCGAAAGATCGCCCGCCTTGCGGCGCGGGGCGATGTGATCGCGCTCTCGGGCGAGCTCGGCACGGGCAAGACACGATTCGCGCGCGCGTTCATCCGGGCGCGCCTTGGGCGGGATGAGGACGTGCCGAGCCCGACCTTCACTCTCGCGCAACGCTATGGCCAGGGACAGGAGATCATCTGGCATTTCGATCTCTATCGATTGGATAGTCCGGGCGAACTCGATGAACTCGGGATGGAGGACGCGGCCGGTGAGGCGATCGTCCTCATCGAGTGGCCGGAGCGGCTCGATCGCTCGCTGTCACCCCACGGCCTTGAGATTCGGATCGCCTTTGCCGATCAGCCGGAGGCCCGGCGCGTCAGCCTTCGCGGCCGGGGACGATGGGAAGACCTCATCGCGGAATTGACTTGGCCGTGACGGATCGCGCCGACGCCATTCGCGATTTCCTGTTACGCGCCGGATGGGCGGATGCCGCACGGGACCCTTTGCCGAGCGATGCGTCGTTCCGCCGCTATGTCCGGCTGCGGTCGAGCCGGGAGTCGGTGATGCTCATGGATGCACCGCCCCCGCAGGAAAACGTGAGGCCATATCTCGTCGTGGCGCGCCGGCTCACGGCGCTCGGCTACAGCGCGCCCAGAATTTTCGCCGAGGACGTCGAGCGCGGTCTCTTGCTGATCGAGGATTTTGGCGACGCGACTTACACGCGCGAGCTTGCGGCCGGGGTCGATGAAGCCAGCCTTTACGCAGCCGCCATTGACTTGCTCATCGACCTTCATCGCCAGGCGGGCCCTTGGGACCACGAGATACCGGCCTACGATGACGAGCGCCTGCTGGCTGAAGCCGCCCTGCTTGTCGACTGGTTTCTCCCCGCGCTCACCGGGCACGATACGTCTCCGGATGCGAGGGCCGAATTTCTCGGCCTTTGGCGATCCCTCCTGCCCGAGGCGCGCCGCGTGCCGGAGACCTTGGTCTTGCGCGATTATCACGTCGACAACCTGATGCGCTTGCCGGCCAGGCAAGGGATTGCCGCGTGCGGGCTCTTGGATTTTCAGGATGCCGTGATCGGCCCCGTTACTTACGACCTCGTGTCCCTTCTTGAAGACGCACGACGCGACATCGCGCCCTCGCTCGTGGCCGCCATGCTGCGGAGGTATCTCGAAGCATTTCCCGAGCTCGACGAGAAGACATTTCACGCCTCCTACGCGATTCTCGGTGCTCAGAGAAATGCGAAGATCGTCGGCATTTTCACCCGCCTCGATCGCCGCGACGGCAAGCCGCAATATCTTGCCCACATCCCGAGGGTGTGGCGGCTTCTCGAGAGTGATCTTCGGCACCCCGTCCTCGCGCCGATGCGCGCTTGGTTCGACCGGTATGTGCCGCGCGAGCAGCGCATTGCGCCGCCGCCGGCGCGGCGGGGTTCTCCCGCATGACGCCCGGCGTTGGGGCGATCGGACGGGCCATGCTTCTCGCGGCGGGGCGGGGCGAACGTCTGCGGCCTCTGACCGATCGGTGCCCGAAGCCGCTCGTCGACGTGGGCGGCCAAACGCTGATCGGCCGGATCTTGGATCGGCTTGACGAAGTCGGCACGGAACGCGTTGTCGTGAATCTCCACCACCTCGGCGACATGATCGAGGCGCACCTTGCCGGGCGACCGCGGCCGCAGATCGTCTTCTCCCGCGAGGTCGAGCTGCTGGAGACGGGCGGAGGCACCAAGAAGGCGCTGTCGCTCCTTGGCCCGGCGCCGTTCTTCGCAATCAATGGCGACGTATTGTGGTTCGATGGCCAGGTGCCGGCGCTCACCCGTCTCACATCCGCTTGGGATGGAGAGCGCATGGACGCTTTGCTTCTTCTCGTGACCGTGGAGAACGCGATCGGGTACGACGGTGCTGGTGATTTCGACATGGATGCGCAGGGCCGGTTGATCCGGCGCGGGACGAAACCGACGGCGCCGTATGTCTTCGCGGGCATCCAGATCCTGCATCCCCGTCTTTTTGCGACGGCGCCGGACGGCGCCTTTTCGCTCAATGTGCTCTACGACGCCGCTCAGCGCGAAGGACGCCTGTTCGGGCTTTGCCACGATGGCGGCTGGCTTCACATCGGGACCATGGCCGGGTTGGCCGATGCGCGCCGCCGGATGGCCGACCGTTCGTCGTGAACGCGATGCGGCGGGCGAAGGTCTTCACCATTCCGCCGGGTGTGCCGTTCCTGGATGCGCTCGCCGCGGGAATCCTTTCGGAGACGTCGGGCGATCCCCTCGCCCTGGCGCGCTACCGAATCCTCCTGCCGACACGGCGGGCCGCTCGTGCGCTCGCCGAATCGTTCCTTCGCGAGAGCGACGGACAGGCGCTCGTCCTGCCTCGCCTCACCCCGATCGGCGATATTGATGACGACGAAATCGCCCTCTTCTCTCTGGACGAACCGGCGCTCGAATCGACCATCGACTGCCCGCCTGCGATCAGTCCGCTGCGCCGCCGCATTCTCTTGGCACGACTTGTCGAGCAATTCGCACCGGTGTCCGGCGGGCGTCCCCTTGGTCCCGACCATGCACTGCAGCTTGCCGGCGAACTGGCGCGCCTTCTCGATCAGGTCCAGACAGAGCGGCTGGGTTTTGATGGGCTGATGGGGCTTGTTCCCGCGAACTACGCCCATCATTGGCAAATCACGCTCGATTTCCTGCGGATACTCTCGGAACACTGGCCGCGCATCCTCGCCGAGGAAGGCGCCATTGATCCGGCCGATCGGCGCAATCGGCTGTTGTCGGCTCGCGCCGACCTTTGGCGACGCGATCCACCCGATCACCCCGTCATCGCCGCGGGTTCGACCGGGAGCATCCCCGCGACGGCCGATCTCCTCGAGGTCGTCGCGCGCCTGCCGAAAGGCGCGGTCGTCCTGCCCGGGCTCGACCGGGATTGCGATCCTCAAAGCTGGTCCAAAATCGATCCGCCGCACCCGCAGTTCGGTCTCGCGCGCCTGCTCGAACGGTTGGGGCTCGAGCGCGAGCAGGTGCGCGATTGGCCTCACCTTCGGAAACGAGCGGCCCATGGCGAGCGATTGCGGCTTCTCGCAGAGGTCATGCGCCCCACGGAAACGAGTGATGCCTGGCGGCAGATCGAGGGTCTCAGCGAGCGGGCAGTCCAGGGTCTCTCGCGAATCGACTGTCCGACGCCGAGCGAAGAGGCGGCCGTCATCGCGCTTCTGATGCGCGAGACGCTGGAGAGTCCGGGAAAAACGGCCTCCCTGGTGACGCCAGACCGCGACCTTGCGCGCCGCGTCGCGGCGGAACTTAGGCGCTGGCGCATCGAGATTGACGACTCCGCGGGAACGCCGCTCGCGGAGACGCCGTGCGGGGCCTTCCTTCGCCTGATCGCGGCGGCGGGGGCCGACCATTTCGCGCCCGTCTCGTTCTTGAGTTTGCTGAAGCACCCTCTTGCGGCGGGCGGTGAAGATCCCGCGCGCTTTCGCTGGCGCGCGCGCGCTTTGGAGATCGCCATCCTTCGTGGTCCCAGGCCGGGTGCGGGGTTCGATGGTCTTCTCGCGGCCTTGTCCCAAGCGGATATCGATTCGCGCCTTAGGCGCGATCTCACGGAATGGGTTGCCCGCCTCCGTGATATCTTGGGTCCTTTCAGCGAGAAGTCGGCCAGTGCGGCTGCGTCGCTCTCGTCTCTTCTCGATGCGCATGTCGATGCCGCGGAGCGTCTTGCGGCTAGCGCAGAGGATTCCGGGCCAGCGCGTCTCTGGCAAGGCGAAGATGGTGAGGCGCTCGCGGGCTTTGTTGCCGAAACCCACCACGCTCTTCGCGACATGCCGCCTGTCGACGGCCGCAGCTTCCCTGCTCTCTTCGACGAGCTGCTCGGGGGGCGCGTCGTGCGACCGCGCTTCGGACGCCATCCGCGCCTCCAAATCCTGGGTCCGCTCGAGGCTCGGCTCCAGTACGCGGACCGCCTCATCTTGGGTGGGCTCAACGAAGGAACCTGGCCGCGCACCCCGCCGCCCGACCCGTGGATGAGCCGGCCGATGCAGCGCGATTTCGGCTTGCCGGAGCCCGAGCGCCGGATCGGGCTGTCGGCCCATGATTTCACGCAGGCACTCGCCGCCAAGGATGTTGTCTTCACGCGCGCTCTCCGCGTCGAAGGTGCGCCCACGGTGCCCTCACGTTGGTTGATGCGGCTCGATGCGGTGCTCGAAGGCGCTGGTCTTCTCGACCGGCTCCGCCACGCACGGGTCTGGGGCGGCTCTCGATGGCTTGAATGGCAAGCGGCACTCGATCGCCCGACAAGGGCCGAGGTCGTCCCGCCACCCTCGCCACGGCCGCCGCTCAGCGCGCGCCCGCGCGAGCTCTCAGTGACCGCCATTGGCACTTGGATGCGCAATCCTTACGCCGTCTATGCGCGCCACGTTCTCAGGCTGCGGCCGCTCGATCCTCTGGAGGCGGATCCGAGCGCGGCCGATCGCGGCAATTTCATCCACGCGGCGCTTCACGCATTCCTCAAGGCCCATCCCGGCCGTCTGCCCGACAAGGCCTTGGAGGAACTGCTCGACTTGGGACGCCAGGCATTCGGCGAATCGCTCGTGCGCCCGACCGTCTATGCGTTCTGGTGGCCGCGCTTTGAACGGATCGCGGCCTGGTTCCTCGACCAACAGGCGGTCCGCATGGCAACTCCCTGTGCCACGGAAGTCTCGGGTCGACTCGCGCTCGATGCGCCTAAGGGCCGTTTCGTCATCACCGCGCGGGCCGACCGAATCGATCGCACCTCGGATGGTCGCCTCATCCTGATCGACTACAAGACGGGTGCCATTCCGAGCGGTACAGAGGTCGCCGCCGGTTTCGAGCCGCAATTGCCGCTCGAAGCGGCGATCGCGCGGACGGGAGGATTTCAAGGCGTCGAAGCCGCGACGGTGGTGGAGTTATGCCATTGGCGGCTCACGGGCGGGGACCCTGCCGGTGAAATTCACGCATTGAGTGCGGAGCGCGGCGATCTCGTCGACAATGCGCTCCGCGGTCTCGAGGGACTCGTTCGCGCGTTCGACGATCCCGAAACCGCGTACATGGCGCATCCGAATCCCGACCGGAGCCCCGCTTATGATGATTACGCGCATCTTGCGCGCGTGAAGGAATGGGCGAGCGGGAGCGGCCGGTGAGCGGTTTGGGGCCAAGCGCGGCGGAGGCCCAGAGACGCGCGTCCGACCCCCTTGCCTCGGCCTGGGTCACCGCATCGGCCGGGACCGGCAAGACGAAAGTTCTTACCGATCGCGTCCTCCGCCTCCTGCTCGGCGGGACGCTGCCGGGCCGGATTCTCTGTTTGACCTTCACGCGCGCGGCGGCCGCGGAAATGGCGAACCGACTGCACGAGACGCTCTCTCGTTGGGCCGTTCTCAAGGATGAACGATTGGCCGAGGCGCTTGCGGAGCTGACAGGCGAGACGGCAACGGCCGGGCAACTCGACACCGCGCGCCGTCTCTTCGCCGCCGTGCTCGATGTACCGGGCGGGCTCAAGATCATGACCATCCACGCGTTCTGCCAGTCCCTCCTCGCGCGGTTCCCGCTCGAGGCCGGCATCGCGCCCCATTTCGCGCCCATGGACGAGCGGACCGAGGCCGAAGTTCTCGCAAGGACTCGGGCGGACGTGCTGACAAGGCTCAAGGAGGGCGAAGCGCCGCCCCGCGCCATAAGGGCCTTTGCGATGATCGGCACGGAGCTGGACGAGCGCCGATTCAACATCGTGCTCCACGAGATGATCCGCGAGCGAGCCCGGCTCAAGTCGCTTGCGGCAAGCCCCGGGGGCCTCCCTGGCCTCGCCGACATCTTGCGGGGGCGTCTCGGTCTCGCGCCGGGCGTGACGTCGGATGCGCTCCTCCTCGCCGCGTCCCAAGACACGGCGTTCGATGGCCGAGCGCTCGGCCGCTTGCTTCCGGCCTTGGCCGGCGGCTCGGCGACGGATAAGAGGCGCGCGGCACTGATCGGCTCGTGGCTGGAGGCGACGCCGACAGTCCGTGCCGAACGTATCGATGCCTATGCGACGGCGTACCTCACCGCGGAGGGGGAGCTTTCCAAGCGCTTGGTGACGAAAGCGATCGTCGACCGGCATCCCGACGCCGCTGACGTCCTTGCGGCCGAAGGGCGACGGCTCATCGACGTCCTCGATGGCCGCAAAGCGGCCAACGTCGTCGCGATGACGGATGCGCTCATCCATGTCGGGCTCGATGCCATCGACCGCTATGAGCGGCTGAAGCGGAGCTCGGGTCGGCTCGACTACGACGATCTTGTGCTTGGCGCCGCCGCACTGCTGCGGGAGCCGGACGTGGTGCCCTGGGTTCTCTACAAGCTCGATGGTGGCATCGATCACGTCCTCGTCGATGAAGCGCAGGATACCAGTCCGGAGCAATGGCGCGTAATCACGGCGCTCATCGACGAATTCTTCGCTGGCATCGGCGCCTCCGAGACGATTCGAACGATCTTTTCGGTCGGTGACCCCAAGCAGTCGATCTTCAGTTTTCAGCGCGCCGACCCCCGATACTTCGGGGCCATGCGCGATCGATTCGCGGAACGGGCGCAGGAATCTGCGCGCGATTGGCGGGCTGTCGCCCTCGACCTGTCGTTCCGCTCGACGGAGGCCGTGCTTCAGGCTGTGGATGCCGTATTTGCCGGGAGCGACGCCGGTGATGGCGTCGTCGAGCCGGGCGTCCGTATGCATCATCTTTGTCACCGGTCGGCTGAGCCGGGCGTCGTCGAAGTGTGGCCAGTTGCACCCGTTGAAGAAGGGTATGCCACGCCGCCGTGGGACCCGCCGGTCGTACGCCGGGAATCGATTGCGCCGCGGACCCGGCTCGCGCGGCTCATCGCCAAGCGCATCCATGGGTGGGTCCTGTCGGATCACCCTCCGGCCGATGCCATGCTTGAATCACGAGGACGGCGGATCGCGGCTGGCGACATCATGATCCTCGTCCGTCGCCGCGATGCGTTCGTCGAGTTGCTCGTTCGCGAGCTGAAGGCGCTCGGCGTTCCCGTTGCCGGTGTCGACCGTCTCGTTCTGACGGAGCAGCTTGCCGTCATGGACCTTGTTGCCTTGGGCCAGGTCCTATTGCTGCCGGAAGACGATCTGACCTTGGCGACGGTGTTGAAGGGGCCGCTCGTCGGCCTCGACGAGGACGAACTGTTCGCGCTCGCCCATGGCCGGCAGGGCACGCTGTGGGCCGCGCTTGAAGCCGGATCCGCGGGATCGCCGGGTCTCTTGCGTGCCCATGGCTGGCTGAGCGCCTTGAGGGCCCGCGCGGATTACGTGCGGCCCTACGAGTTGTTTGCGGAGGTCCTCGGCCAGGGAGGTCGCGCGCGTCTCGTCGCGCGCTTGGGGCCGGATGCGAACGATCCGATCGATGAATTCCTGTCCTTGGCGCTTGCCTATGAGCAGAGCGCGGCGCCGTCCCTCCAGGGGTTTCTTCACTGGCTCCACGCGGGCGAAGTCACGGTGAAGCGTGAACTCGATCAGGCGCGCGGTGCGGTTCGCGTCATGACGGTCCACGGCGCCAAAGGGCTGCAGGCGCCGATCGTGATCATGCCGGATACGGTGCAGCCGCCGGAAAGCGACGACACCCTTCTCTGGTTCGAGGATTGCGTCCTGTGGGTTCCGAAGCGTTCGTCGGAAGACAGGCGAACGGCCGCCTTCCGCGCGGCAGCGCGCGAGCGGCGCGACAAGGAATATCGCCGTCTGCTCTACGTCGCCATGACGCGCGCGGAGGATCGCCTCTATGTCTCGGGCTGGGAGACCCGACGCAGCGCATCGGATCGCTCTTGGTACCACTTGGTGCGCCGGGGGCTCGACGGAATCGCGGAACCCGTTCGCTTCGATTTCCAGGGTGACGATGTCCACGGATGGTCCGGCGACGGATTGCGGCTCAACGTCGTACCGCGTGGCTGGACCGCGCCTGCCGTGCGTGAGCCTGCCAGGGTGGCGCCGGAGAAATTGCCGGATTGGGCCAAGCGGCCCCCGCCGGAAGAGCCGCCCGCCTCGAAAATCCTCGCTCCTTCCCGCCTCGACGGCGATCCGCCCGTCCGCGCGCCGCTCGAAGGCGGCGACAGCGCGAGGTTTGAGCGCGGCCTCATCATTCACCGCTTGCTCCAGTTTCTGCCGGACATGGCACCCGAAGCACGCGCGGCCGCTGCCGCGCGATTTCTCGCCCGAAGGGTCTTCGGCCTCTCCCCAGCCGAGCAGAGCTCGATCGGACGGGAAGTCCTGGCTGTCCTGGCGGCGCCCGAGCTTTCGGATCTTTTTGGTGAGCATTCCCGGGCCGAGGTTCCGCTCATCGGCCGGGCGGGACATCTCGTGATCTCTGGCCAGGTGGACCGCCTGGCGGTCACCGGAGGCACGGTGACGGTTGCCGATTACAAGACCAACCGCCGTCCGCCTGAGGCCCAAGACCAGGTGGCGCCGGGCATTCTCCGCCAGATGGCGTGTTACCGATCGCTGCTCCGAGAGGTCTACCCGGGAACCCCGGTTCGCGCGGTCCTGATCTGGACTGATGGACCTAAGGTCATGATCCTGAGCGATAAATTGCTCGAACGCTGGGCGCCTTGACCGGTCTTGGGGGCCTACCTAGAGTCATGACGCCTGGGTGCGATGTCCTATCGGGCCCCGCGAGGAGGATCGAGATGAGCACGCCGACCGTCGTAACTGATGACTCCTTTGAGAACGCCGTCCTCAAGGCGTCGGGGCCGGTCCTCGTGGACTTTTGGGCCGAGTGGTGTGGGCCCTGCAAGCAGATCGCGCCAGCGCTTGAGGATTTGGCCAAGGAAATGGCAGGGCGCGTGACGGTGGCGAAGATCAATATCGACGAGAATCCGGGCACGCCGCAGAAATACGGCGTGCGTGGTATCCCGACTCTCATGGTCTTCAAAGGCGGCCAGGTCGCCGCCCAGAAAGTCGGCAGCCTGCCCAAGAGCAAGCTCTTCGAGTGGGTCCAGTCGGTCGTCTAGACCCTCTAGTCTATAAAATAAATGTAAATCAACAGATTAGCTGACAACCGTTCCGTTGGCTGCCAGCACGGTTCCCGCCAGGTAGAGCGAGCCGCAAACAAGGATTCGTCCCGGGCGTGGACTTTTCGCCGTGATGGCGTAAAGGGCCGCGCCGGTGTCGGCGGCGCTCGTCGCCTGGATTCCTAATCCGCGGGCCAGCTTCTCTACGTCGGCCGCCGGAAGGGCCGCGGCGTGTCCTGGAACCGGTACTGCCACGAGCGATCTTGTGAAGGGCGCGAGCGGCTCAAGAAAGCGCTGCGCATCCTTCGTCGCCAGCATTCCGACGACGAGGTGGAGGGGGCGATCGCGCCAGCCGGCGGCCTGGGCGGCGAGAGCGGCCCCTGCCGCCGGGTTGTGCGCACCGTCGAGCCACAGTTCCCAGCCCGTGGGAAGGATTGTCGCCAGCCTTCCCCCGGCAAGGCGTTGAAGCCTGGCCGGCCAAACCGCCTTGGCGATCCCGGTCCGGATCGCGCTCTCGTCAATGCGAAACCCGTCGAGATGTTCTGCGCAGGCGATCGCCATGGCTGCGTTGTCGATTTGATGTAAGCCCGGGAGCGCGATCTCCGCGACCGCGAGATTGTGCGTGGCACTTCGGTAGACCATGCCCGCGCCCCGGCGCTCCCGATCCCATTCCACGCCGGCGCGGAAGATCGGGCAGCCGAGGTCGCTCGCTCGCTCGCCAATGATGCGCGCCGCGCTCGCGTCCTGAATGCCGATCACGGCGCCCGCGCCACGCTTGAGGATGCCGGCTTTCTCGCCCGCGATCGCCGCCAGCGTTTCGCCGAGGTACTGGGTATGGTCGATCGCGACGGGCGTGATCGCGCTGAGAAGCGGGCGCTCGATCACGTTTGTCGCATCGAGACGTCCGCCAAGGCCCACTTCGAGAATCACGATGTCGGCGGACGTGCGCGCGAAGGCGAGGAAGGCGGCGGCCGTCGTGACTTCGAAGAAGGTGATGGGCGCTCCGCCGTTCGCCGCCTCGCACTCCTCGAGGATTGCCGCCAAGGCCGCTTCATCGATGAGCGTTCCCGCGAGGCGAATCCGCTCATGGAACCGGACAAGATGGGGTGAAATATAGACATGGGCCCGGTAGCCGGCGGCCTCTGCGATCGCGCGCAGGAACGCCACGACCGAGCCTTTGCCGTTCGTGCCCGCGACATGAACGACAGGAGGCAGGTGTCGCTCGGGGTTTCCCAAACGGCCGAGGAGTCGTTCGATCCGGTCG
The DNA here is from genome assembly GCA_046349515.1 of Alphaproteobacteria bacterium. Lineage (GTDB taxonomy): Bacteria > Pseudomonadota > Alphaproteobacteria > CADEGL01 > CADEGL01 > JBGPGW01. The sequence goes on from JAXMCE010000006.1 coordinate 44,491, forward strand.
AGCGAAAGGTCGATGATCTTAGGATGAAGTCGCGACAGCCGGTCGAGAAGGGCGTCGCTCGGCCGCTCCGTCACGTCCGCGGGCTTCTGAACGACGCGCTTGGATTCGATGTCGAGCCTTGGCCCCGGCTTGGCTGTTGCGCCAGCAAGGCGGGGGCGCGGAGCAGGCCAAGAACGCGGACCAATGTGTCACGAAGGTCACGCCGGTGGACGACGAGGTCGATCATCCCGTGATCGCGCAGGAATTCAGAGCGCTGGAATCCTTCCGGCAAGGCCTGCCGGATCGTCTCTTCGATGACTCGCGCGCCCGCAAATCCGATGACCGCGCCCGGCTCCGCGATCGCGATGTCACCCAGCATGGCGAAGGACGCCGAGACGCCACCGGTCGTCGGATCGGCGAGAAGGGCGATATAGGGCAGGCCCGCATCCTTCACTTCCTCGACCGCGATGACGGTTCGGGGAAGCTGCATCAGCGACAAGATCCCTTCCTGCATGCGGGCGCCGCCCGAGGATGAGATGGCGATGAGGGGTGCCCGTTGCCGGACCGCGAGGCGTGCCGCCGTGAGAATCGCCTCGCCCACAGCCATCCCCATCGACCCGCCCATGAATTCGAAATCCAGGACGGCCATGACGGTCGGCATGCCGCCGAGGCGACCGTGCGCGACGACGATCGCGTCTTGTAGATCCGCGCTCGACTGCGCCTCCCGCAAACGATCGACATAGCGCTTGCGGTCGCGGAAGCGCAGCGGGTCGACGAGAACTTTCGGGAGCTCGACGATCTCGTAGAGACCATCGTCGAACAGCATTTGTAGACGCGTGACCGCCTGCAGGCGCAGATGGTGATCGCAACGTGGACAGACGTGGAGATTGGCCTCGAGCTCGCGGTGATAGAGCATCTGCTCGCAGTTCGGGCACTTGGTCCACAGGTTGTCCGGGACGTCGGTCTTGCGAACGAGCGCACGAAGCTTCGGGCGAACGATATTGGTGATCCAGTTCATCGGCTGGCCGCTCCGCGAATGGCGGTGGAAAGTCGACCTGTCAATGCTAACACGTTGTCGACGGCTTTCGATGGCGTGGAGCCACTCGTCTCGAGTTGCTCGGCGATGGCGCCGACGAGTGCCGAGCCGACCACCGCGGCATCGGCGATCGTGGCGACTTCCTTTGCCTGCTCGGGTGTCCGAATGCCGAAGCCGACCGCGATGGGGAGCGGCGTGCGCCGCCTGAGGCGGGCGACGGCAGCCGCGATCGTCTCACGCGCCGCGGACTTCGTTCCCGTAATGCCGGCGACGGACACGTAATAGAGAAATCCCGATGCGCCATCCAAAACCTGATCAAGCCGCCGGTCGTCCGTCGTCGGCGTTGCCAGCCGGACGAGGTCGAGGCGGGCCTTTGCAGCGGGCTCGCGAAGTTCCGCGTCTTCCTCGGGGGGAAGGTCGACGACGATCAGGCCATCGACGCCCGCGTCGCGCGCGCCATCGACGAATCGTTCGACTCCCATCGAATAGATCGGATTGAAGTAGCCCATGAGAATGAGCGGCGTGTCCCCGTCCCGTTCGCGAAACCGCCGCGCAAGCTTGAGCGTGCGCTCAAGCGTCATGCCGGATTTGAGCGCGCGCAGGTTGGCGGCCTGGATCGCAGGGCCATCGGCCATGGGATCGGAGAAGGGCATGCCGAGCTCGATGAGGTCGGCTCCCGCGGCGGGCAAGCGTTCGAGAAGCGCGCTCGATGCTTCGAAATCCGGATCGCCAGCGGTGATGAACGTCACGAGCCCGCCGCGCCGCTCGGATTTGAGCTGCCTGAAGCGGCGTTCGATGCGGCGCGCGTCTGATGCGCTCACAGCGTGACGCCGAGCTTGTCTGCGATCGTGAACACGTCCTTGTCGCCGCGGCCGCACATGTTCATGACCAGGAGGTGATCGCGAGGCAATTTGCCCGCTACCGTTGCGACGTAAGCCAGCGCGTGGGCGGGCTCGAGCGCCGGGATGATGCCCTCGAGACGTGTACAAAGCTGGAAAGCCGCAAGCGCCTCGTCATCCGTCGCCGACACGTAAGTCACACGGCCGGTGTCGTTAAGCCACGCGTGCTCGGGGCCGACGCCAGGATAGTCGAGGCCCGCCGAGATCGAATGCGCTTCGGTGATCTGGCCATCGTCGTCCTGCAGGAGATAGGTGCGATTGCCATGGAGGACCCCGGGCCTGCCGCCGGTAATGGACGCGGCGTGCTTGCCGGAGTTGAGGCCGAGGCCGGCCGCCTCGACGCCGTACATGGCGACGCCCGGATCATCGAGAAACGGATGGAACAGTCCCATCGCGTTGGACCCGCCGCCGATGCACGCCACGAGCGAATCGGGCAAGCGACCCTCGCTCGCCATCAGCTGTTCGCGGACCTCGCGGCCGATCACCGACTGGAAGTCGCGCACCATGGCGGGGTAAGGATGCGGCCCAGCAACGGTTCCAATGATGTAGAACGTCGATTCGACGTTTGCCACCCAGTCGCGGAGCGCTTCATTCAGCGCATCTTTGAGCGACTGTGAGCCGCTCGTCACGGGCACGACCTCGGCGCCGAGCAACTTCATCCGAAAGACGTTGGGCGCCTGACGCTCGATGTCCTTGGCGCCCATATAGACCCGGCACGGCAGGTCGAAGAGCGCGCACACGGTCGCCGTCGCGACGCCGTGCTGGCCGGCGCCTGTCTCGGCGATGATGCGGGTCTTGCCCATGCGGCGCGCGAGGAGGACTTGACCCAGGCAGTTGTTGATCTTGTGGCTGCCAGTGTGATTGAGCTCGTCGCGCTTGAAATAGATCTTGGCGCCGCCGAAATGGCGGGTGAGGCGCTCGGCAAAATAGAGCGGGCTCGGACGGCCGACATAGTGCGTGAGGTGCCTTGAAAATTCAGCGGCGAAGGCGGGATCGGACTTGGCATCTTCATAGGCGCGCTCGACCGCTAGGACGAGCGGCATCAAGGTCTCGGCGACGTAGCGTCCGCCGAAGATCCCAAAATGGCCTCGCTCGTCCGGGCCGGCGCGGTAAGTGTTGATCTGGACCATGTCCTAGCCGACGGTGAGTACGATCACGCAACCCGCAACATAAGCACAGGCGGCCATGCCGCGCACGGCAAAAGGCAAGGCGTCATAGCGACCGTACGACTCGAAGGAACTCGGCGATTCGCCCTGGGTCCTTGTGTCCCGGCCGGTCTTCGACGCCGGACGAAACGTCTACCACCTGCGCGCCGCTCGTCCGAACCGCTTCCGCGACATTGGCGCTCGTCAGGCCGCCCGAGAGCATCCACGGCAGTGCGATGCGCGCGCCGGACAGGAGCTGCCAGTCGAAGCTGAGCGCGTTGCCGCCCGGCAGCGCGCCGGTCATGGTCGCCGGTACCTTGGCATCGAACAGGAGCCAGTCGGCGCTGTCGCCGAAACGATCGGCCCATTCGAGATCGGGTGCGCTGCCAATCTTGATCGCCTTCATGACCGGCAAACCCAGGCGCGCTTTCGTCGCGCGGATGCGTTCCGGGGGCTCCGCGCCGTGGAACTGGAGCATGTCGAGTGGCGCTTCTTTGAGAATCGCCTCGATGCCCTGGTCATCCACGTCGACGAACAGGCCGACACGCACGACGCCCGCTGGAGCCCGTCGCGCGAGAGCGCCCGCCGCTGACGGAGCGAGGTAGCGCGGCGAGCGCGGATAGAACACGAAGCCAACATAACTCGCGCCATGCGCCACTGCGGCGTCGAGCGCCTGCGCATCGTTGATGCCGCAGATCTTGGCCCTCACCGTCATGGCCGGGCGCACTTGAGTGCGGCGGCAATGTCGCGCGCGGCACGGGTCGGATCCGCGGCAGCCGTGATCGGCCGACCGATGACGAGGACATCGGCGCCGGCATCGACCGCTTCCGCGGGGGTCATGACGCGCTTCTGGTCGTCGCGCCGGGCGGTCTCTGGGCGAATTCCGGGGACGACGAGCACGAAATCCCGGCCGCAGCGGGCACGGACGGCGGCCACTTCGAGGGGCGAGCAGACGATCCCATCGACGCCGGCTCGCTGGGCAAGATCGGCGAGACGCAACACTTGGTCGATTGCCGGACTGGCCTGGCCGACCTCGCGAAGGTCGCCCTCATCAAGGCTTGTGAGGACCGTGACCGCGACGACAAGGGGGGGCGTGGGCCCGCGCTCCTTGGCGGCGGCGGCCGCGGCACCGAGCATGGCGCGCCCGCCGGCGGCGTGGACCGTCAAGATCTTCGGTTCGAGCGGCAGGATGGCCCGAACGGCGCCTGCGACCGTGTTGGGTATGTCGTGGAGTTTCAGGTCGAGGAACACGGGTTGGCCGCTGCGGCGAATGCGCTCGACACCCGTCGGGCCGTTCGCCGCGAAGAATTCCAATCCGAGTTTCACGCCGTCGACATGCCCGCTCAATTGCGCGGCCATGCGCTCGGCGGAATCCGCGGCCGTCATGTCGAGCGCCACGAAGACCTGGGCGTTCGGGCGAGAGGTCATGGGCGAACACAGTTCGCGCCATGTGATGGCGCGACGGAGGGGGCGGTCATCGGATCTGCCCCGTGGGGTTTGGCGGATTCGCCGCTTGTCCGCCGCGTCGCCGCCGGGGACGGCTGATGATAGCCATGAAGGCCATGCCGAGGATGAAGCCAGCGCCTAGCGCGCAAAAAGCCAGCGCGAAGATCGGCATGTCGTAGGTGGACGGAAGGGGCCATAGTTCGAGCGTGACAGGTGCGCGGTTCGCGACGGCGAAGGCAACCGCCGCGAGCGCAAGGACAAGGCCCACGATCAACGTCAGTAATCTCACGATGCACGATCAAATGTGCTGCGCGAATGACCCGGGGTCGAGTCCCTCGGCGGGCCGCGCAGGCGCTGTCAACCGTCGGTGTTGAGACGCTCTCTCAGTTCCTTGCCCGCCTTGAAGAAGGGCACGTGCTTCTCCGCCACCTGCACCGATGTGCCGGTCCGCGGGTTCCGGCCCTGGCGGGGTCCGCGCCGCTTGACCGAAAACGCGCCGAAGCCCCGGAGCTCAACCCTGTCGCCCCGCGACAATGCGGCCGTGATCTCGTCGAAAATCGTGGTGATGATCCGCTCCACATCGCGCTGGTAAAGGTGGGGGTTCATCTCCGCCAAGCGCTGAATCAGCTCGGACCTGGTCATTGCGGCTTCCGTCATGTCTTTCTTGGCTCATGCCCCCGGCTGTTCCCCGCCTAGGGCCGACCGAGGTCAAGGTGCCAGAGCGAAATCAGCCCGTCAAGTGTAAGTCGTTCAGACAGCTTTGTTTTTCCGGCAATCGTCGAGATCGCCGCATCGATAAAATCGGCCTCGTAGTGGAGCTGGACATCGCGAACTGGGAGGCTCCGGCTGATCCCGTGCTCGGCCTCGAGCCACACAAGCGCCTCCCCTTCGCCGCCGATGGCGTCGATGAGCTTGTTCGCCACCGCCTGCCGGCCCGTGAAGATTCGCCCATCGGCGAGGCCGACCGCTTCCTCCCGCGCGAGGTTGCGGCGTTCGGCGACCAGGCTCACGAACATGTCGTACATGTCCATGATGAGGGCCCGAGTCGCCTCGCGGCCCTCGGGCGTCAGTGGCTCGAGCGGCGAGGGGACGGCCTTCAAGGGTGAACTCTTGATGGCTTCGGTCGATACGCCGAGCTTGGCAAGCAGGCCCGAAATGTCGGTCGTCTGGAGGATCACGCCGATCGAGCCGGTGATCGAGCCCTCGCGCGCGAAGATATGGTCCGCGCCGAGTGCCACCATATAGCCTGCCGAGGTCGCGGTCGTGCCCATGACGGCGACGACGGGCTTCTCAGCCGCGACCGACCGCAAATTCTTGAACAGCGCTTCGCCGCCGACGACGGTACCGCCCGGGCTGTCGACCCGCACGATCAGCGCTTTCACACTATCGTCACCGGCGATGTCGTCGAGCGCTTCATCGCGGACCCGGTCTTCGAGAATGATTCCGGAGACCGTGAGGCGCGCGATGTGCTGGCGCCTCTTGAGTCCGTCGAAGTGCCCGAACAGGACGACGATGAGCGCAGCCACGGCAATGATGGCCATCGTCCGCCAAAGGCTCAGGAGCCGCTTCAGCTTCTGACGGTCGATCAGAGCATCCGGTCCCAGTGACATCGGCGGTCGACCCCCGCAGCCGCGACGATGCGCCGATTTCGGCTACTATTCGGCGTTGTCGTCGCTTTCCTCGCCCTCCTTGGGACGGGCGCGTTCCTTGGCTGCCTTGGTCATCGCGGCACCCAAGATATCGCCGAGGCTCGCGCCGCTGTCGGACGAGCCGTACTGCGCCATGGCCTCTTTCTCCTCTTCGATCTCGCGCGCCTTGACGGACAAGAACACCTTGCGCTCCTTGCGGTCGACGGAGACGACCTTGGCATCGACCTTCTCGCCAACGGCAAAACGGTCGGGACGCTGCTCGCTGCGATCGCGAGAGAGGTCGGCGCGCCGGATGAAGCCGGGCGAGCCGTCGGAGAGCGTGACTTCGACGCCATTGTCGCGCGCGGCCGTGACCGTGCAGGTGACGATGTCGCCCTTCTTGGTCCCCTTGGCGGAAGTCTCGAACTTGTCTTCCGAGAGCTGCTTGATGCCGAGGGCGACGCGCTCCTTCTCCGGATCGATCTCGAGAATCCGCGCCTTGACGATTTCGCCCTTCTTGTAGTGCTTGATGGCTTCTTCGCCGGGCGTCTCCCAATCGAGCTCCGAGATGTGCACCATGCCTTCGATCTCACCGGGCAGCCCGATGAAGATTCCGAATTCCGTGATGTTGCGGATCTCGCCCTGTATGTCGCTGCCGACGGGATGGGCATCGGCAAAGGTGGCCCAGGGATTTTCGACGCACTGCTTCATGCCCAGGCTGATGCGGCGCTTCTGGCTGTCCACATCGAGCACCAGCACTTCCACTTCCTGGCTGGTCGAGACGATCTTGCCAGGATGGACGTTCTTCTTGGTCCAACTCATCTCCGAGACGTGGACGAGGCCTTCGACGCCGGGCTCAAGCTCGACGAAAGCGCCGTAATCCGTGATGTTGGTCACGCGGCCTTTGAACTTCGTGCCGGCCGGATATTTGAGCGCGGCTCCCTCCCAGGGATCCGATTCGAGCTGTTTCATCCCGAGAGAGATGCGCTGCGTCTCGGGATTGTAGCGAACGACTTGGACTTTAACGGTCTGTCCGATCTGCAAGGCATCGGACGGATGATTGATCCGGCGCCACGAGATGTCGGTCACGTGAAGGAGACCGTCGATGCCGCCCAAATCGATGAAGGCGCCGTAGTCCGTGATGTTCTTGACGACGCCCTGATAGACTTGGCCTTCGCGAAGATTGGCGACGAGTTCCGATCGTTGCTCGGCGCGCGTCTCCTCGAGAACCGCGCGGCGCGAGACCACGATGTTGCCGCGCTGCCGATCCATCTTGAGGATCTGGAACGGTTGCGGCGTGCCCATGAGCGGTGTCACGTCCCGGACGGGCCGGATGTCGACTTGGCTGCCAGGAAGGAAAGCGACAGCGCCCGAAAGGTCGACGGTGAACCCGCCCTTCACGCGCCCGAAGATGACGCCGTTCACCCGCTCGCTGGCCTTGTAGGCGCGCTCCAACTCCGTCCATGACTCCTCGCGCCGCGCCTTCTCGCGGCTGAGCAGCGCTTCGCCGTCCCGGCTTTCGATGCGATCGACGAACACGTCGACGAGGTCACCGACCTTGATTTCGGCCGGCCGGCCCTGCGCGCCGAATTCCTTCAAAGGGATGCGACCTTCCGCCTTGAGGCCGACGTCCACGAGGACGAAATCGTTCTCGATCGCGAGGACCGTTCCCTTGACGACGGTGCCCTCGAAACCGCGCGAATTGCGCAGGGATTCCTCAAGAAGGTCCGCGAAGCGTTCCTGCGGCGCCGCGGCGCCGGACGATTGAGTCGTATTGGCCATGAACGAACTAACCCTTTCCTTGCTTTCAGGCCTGCTGGTTGTCTCCAGCGGTCTTGAACACACCAAACCAGCCGATCATCGGCCTGGCCGACGATCGGCACATGACGACATCGGGCTTTAGCGAGCCTGCTGAGAGGTTCGCGCGATGATGAATGCCAGCGCGGCCGCAAACACGGCGTCGGGATCGAGATCCGTCGTGTCGAGCACGTAGGCGTCTTTGGCAATCGCCAAAGGCGCAACGGCACGCCCTCGGTCGCGTGCGTCGCGGGCCTTCAACTCCTCCAGAACGCGGGAATATATAGCCTCCTGGCCCCTCTGCCGCAACTCCAGGGTCCTCCGCTCAGCCCGCACGTCCGGGCTGGCTGTGACGAAGAGCTTGATCGCCGCATCCGGGAATACGACCGTTCCGATGTCCCGCCCGTCGATGACCGCTCCCGAGGCATCTCCCGGGGGAGAAGACGCGAATCGACGCTGAAAGGTGGTCAAAACCTCCCTGACTCGGGCATGAATCGCGGCTTTTGTCGCAATTTGGGCCACATCGTCGCCCTTGAGCGCCGGATCATCCAGATCCTCGGGCCGCAGCGCCTCGGCCGCCGCAACCGCATCAGCTTCCCGTTCGGGGTCGCCGCCGTGGCGGAGAAGGCGGAAGGCGACTGCCCGGTAGAGCTTCCCGCTGTCGAGATAGGAGAGGCCGAGATGGGCCGCGAGCCTTCGGGCCAGCGTGCCCTTGCCGGCGGCGCCAGGTCCGTCGATCGCGACGATCATGCCCTTGTCTCGATCGCCGCACCGAGCGCGCGCATCAGGGGGACGAAATCGGGGAAGCTCGTCTGAATGGGCGAGCCATCGTCGATGGCGACGGGTTCCTGGCTGACGAGGCCGAGGACAAGAAATGCCATGGCGATCCGGTGATCGAGGTGCGTCGCGATGGTCGCGGCCCCGCGGGGCGGCCGGCCCGTCCCTTCGATCATCAGATCGTCGCCCGAGACCTCGACGTCGACCCCGCAGCGCGCGAGCCCGTCCGCGATGGCGGAGAGGCGATCGCTTTCCTTCACGCGAAGCTCGCCAAGGCCGCGAAAGCGCGACGTGCCGGACGCGCAGGCCGCGGCGACGGCGAGCACCGGGTACTCGTCGATCATGCGCGGGGCGCGGTTGGCCGGGACATCCACCGCGCGGAGCGCTCCGCCTTTCACGGCGATGTCTGCGACTGGCTCCTCGCCGAAGCGTCGCTCGTTTTCGATCCGGATGGCGGCGCCCATCTCGCGGAGCGTGTCAACGATGCCGATGCGCAGGGGATTCGTGCCAACGGCCTCGAGGGTCACGTGAGCCCCCTCGGTGATCGCGGCCGCCACCAGGGGAAATGCCGCCGACGAGATATCGGAGGGGACCCGGAGGTCGCGGGCTTGAAGTTCGGCGAGTCCCGTGAGCCGGACCGTGCGGCCTCCGGTGCCGAAGGGCTCGCTCGCGACGGTCGCGCCAAAATATTTGAGCATGAGTTCGCTGTGGTCGCGCGTCGCCTGGGGCTCGATGACGATCGTCTCCCCCGGCGCATTGAGTGCGGCATAGAGAATCGCTGACTTGACCTGGGCGGATGCAACGGGGAGCTCGTACTCGATGGGGACAGGCTCGGCGGTTCCCATCACAGCCAAGGGCAGGCGGCACCCGGATCGCGCGAGGATCGATGCGCCCATGCGCTCGAGTGGCCGCGCGACCCGCGCCATCGGGCGCTTGACGAGCGAGGCGTCGCCCGTGAAGTGGGTGTTGAAGGCGTGGGTCGAGACGAGACCCATCATCAAGCGCGCGCCCGTCCCGGAATTGCCCATGTCGAGGATCGTCGATGGCTCGACGAGACCGCCCACCCCAACGCCATCGACGGACCAGCGTCCGTCGTCATGGCGCCTGACCCCGACGCCAAGCGCGCTGAGAGCGTCGGCCGTGCGCAGCACGTCTTCGCCTTCGAGCAAGCCTTCGATTGTGGTCCGGCCGATGGCGATGGCCGCCGTCATCAGGGCGCGGTGCGAAATCGACTTATCGCCCGGGACGCGGCACCGGCCGGCGAGCGTGCCCGAGCGGCGCGAGACGAGCGGGATCATGCCGACCGAGCCGGGCGTTGGCCATTCGCCCAAGGGCCGTCCGCTATGCTCGGCCCATTGCGGCTCATCTTCATGGGTTTCGTCTCGGTCTGTGAACGGTCGGGCATTGCCAGGGACTGCAGCTCGAAATTAACTTTTGACAGGGCCAAACGATCATGGCAATTGGCTCGCCCAGTCAATTCGACTGATGAAGGGCAGGAGGTATCGGACGTGGCCAGGGCGGCATGGGGAACGAAGCGCACTTGTCCCAGCTGCAGTGCGCGATTTTATGACCTTGGTCGTGCACCGGTCGTCTGCCCGAAATGCGGCGGGACTTTCGAGCCGGAGGCATTCACGAAAAGCCGGCGGAGCCGTGCGGCAGCCGCAGGCGCTGCGGCGGCCAAGTTGGCCAAAGGTGGTCGTCCCGCGACTCCAAAACCTGGACCGAAGGAGGCCGAAATCGAACCGGCTGCGGCCGAGCTTGGCGAAGACCGGGAAGAAGAAGCCGAAGAGGACGTCATCGAAGACACTTCCGAGCTTGGCGAGGACGAGGATGTGGTCGAAGTCGTCGAGGACGCGGAGGAAGAGGAGGAGCGGTAACGCTCCCGCACTGCTCTGTCTTGACCCCTGTGGGCTGACGATTGAACAGTGTCGGGGCTTCGTCCGATCGGCACCCCGGCTCCATTCCGTGAGGGCCCGCTGCCTGAGGTGAAGCGTCGATGACCCTCGTCACATTGGCGGCTACAAGCAAGCCGGAGGCGGTCGTGGCGACGCTCCGTCGCGATGGAGCCGTCATTCTTGGCAGCCTTGCTCCGCCTTCCGCCATGGATCGTATTGTCGCTGAGACAGCGCCGTGGTTCCAGCGCTCCCCGGTCGGGCAGGACGATTTCCGAGGTTACCGGACGCGCCGCGTGGGCGCGCTCATCGCCCGAGCACCCAGCATCCATGGATTGGTGCTCGATCCGCTCGTGCTCGCGGTCGCGGAAGGCTTGCTCTTGAGGCATTGCGCGCGGATCCAGCTGACATACACCCAGGCCATCCGGTTGGGGCCCGGCGAGACTCCCCAGCCGCTCCACCGCGACGATGAAGTCTACTCGCTTCCGCCGCCCGACGGGGTCGAATGGGCACTCATCGGCATGTGGGCCGCCAGCGATTTCACGGCGGAGAATGGCGCGACGCTGGTGGTTCCCGGCAGCCATCGGTGGCCGCGCGACCGCATGGCAACACCGGAGGAGGTCCGGAAGGCCGTCATGCCGAAGGGTTCGCTTCTCCTCCACCTTGGCTCGGTACTCCATGCCGGCGGCGCCAATGAAAGCGACGGCGATCGCTTCGGCCTGTCCATCAACTACGCTCTTGGTTGGCTCCGGCAGACAGAGAACCAGATTTTGGCGACGCCGCCCGAGCTCGCACGCAGCCTGCCGCCGCGCCTTCAGGATCTCCTTGGCTATTCGGTCCATGGCCGCATCCTCGGCGAGGTTGGCCTTGAAGACCCGCGGGTCGCTGTTTTGTCGCAAAGCGCTGAATCCGTGGCGTCCTACGAGCGCGAAGCCGGACGGACCGTTGACCGGAGAACACTCTCGGGCTACGGATCGGCGGACACGGCGTAGGCCGTGGCCGTGCTCGCTTCGGTTTCACATGGACTCGGCAGTCAAAAGAGGGTAAACAGTCATTCCCATAGCGCGTTGAATTAGAACGATTTTTGAGGAGTTTCGCGACGCGGCGGGGCCGTAGCTCAGTTGGGAGAGCGCTACAATGGCATTGTAGAGGTCGTCGGTTCGATTCCGTCCGGCTCCACCACCTTACGCGAGATGAGAGAGAAGGGCCTCGTTGCAATGGACGAGGCCCTTTTTGTTGCCGGATGTCGGCTGCGCGCACGGTTGAACGAAAAGGCCGCCTCGCGGTTCGCTCCGGAGTGGCCGACGCTCAGATGCCCAGCCGATAGCGCAGATAGATGCAATCCCGCGGATCGCCGCTCACGGTTTGGCCTTGGATAACCCCTTCCTTGCTCACGGCGAATGTCATGCTGCATCGCGGCGCGATGGCGCGAGCGACCGAGGCATCGCTGTGCTCGTATTTGATATCCTTCGAGCCGTCGGGATAAGTGCGTGACCAATCCGGCGGGCCGGCCTTGGCGATAAGATCAGAGACTGGGCGTCCCGCCAGGACTTCATAGGGACGCGAAGGTTCGGTCGCATTGGCGGCGCCGGTGGTGATGTTGAGTGCGACCCACAGCGGGACCAGCCGGCGCGCCGCTGCGAACGCCATGACGGGTCGGCGCCTTCTTACAAGTCTCATGCGCATGGCTAAGCTCTGAGCTTCCCCCGTGCGCCGGTCTCGATCACGTCATGAACGAGTCTAATTCGATCGCGGCGCCACCGAAACCATAGACCGGCCGCGAGGGCCGTCGCGAGCGACGTCAAGACAAGCGCTGTGAACAACTGGGCATCGATGATGCCGGACGCAAGGCCAACGCTTGCCACGACGATGCCCGGACCGCCACGCGTGTTCATTGCCATACCGTAGTCAAGTGCATCGCCCCAACCAAGGCGGGCTGCCTTTGCGGCAGTCACGATGCCTGCGAGCTTTACCGCTGTCGTGCCGGCAAGAAAAAGGACAGTCAGCTGCCAATCGAACTGTCGCGAGAGATCGACGCGGAACCCGACGAGCGCGAAGTAGATCGGCACGAAGAGCCAAATCGACATGTCGGTGATCCGTTGCTTCACCGTCCGGAGGAGATCGGATGGAAAGCGGCCGATCACGAGCCCGGCGACGAGGGCGCCGAACACCAGGTTGATCGTGAGCAAGCTGGCGAGCGCGACAAAGGCGAGACAGACGAGGAGGGTGTAGCCGGTAAGGGAGGCCTCGGTAAAGCGTTTGACTCCCAGTCGGCCGATGAAGCGCAGCGTCGCGGGCCCCAGGAGGAACGAGAGAGCGGCGAAAATGACGGTCACCATGGCCACGCGGCCTAGGCCGATGAGGTCGTGGCCCTGTCCTTGTTGGATGGCCGTTGCGACGGCGAGGAGTGCCCAGAGAATGAGGTCCTGAACCGTGGCTGCCGTGACGACGACGCGGGCGAAGCGTGTTTCCATGAGGCCCAAGTCGATGAAGAGACGTGAGATGACCGGGATCGATGTCACGGCCGCGCCGATTCCCATGAGCAGGCTGAAGGCCAAGGGATCGGCCGTCGCCGAATTGGGCATGGACGGTGCAGCAAAGTATCCCAGGGCAAAGGGGGCGCCGGCGGCGATGACGAGCAACGCGATGAGGTAGCGATGACGGCCTCGCGCCCGAGTTTCGATCTTGAATCCCGCGGTGAACATCAGAAGGACGAGGCCGAGCCAGTAGAAGGCAGAAAGCAGGGCCTCTTGCGATCCGAATCCGGCAAAGACCCAATTCTGCGCTTCGGGCGCCAAGACACCCAGCACCGACGGTCCCAGAATGACGCCGCCGCAGATCTCGCCGACGACGCGCGGCAGTTTGAGTCGTTCGAAGAGATGCCCGCTCGACATGGCGGCGACGAGAAGCAGCACCAAGGACAGGAAGAAGCGCGAAAGTTCCGCGTCACTCATCGCGGATGCGATCCTGACGCGCCGGGGTCGCGTGCTCGACGCTCGCCGCTTGGGGCGGGATTCGCTGTTGCGAGTCCCTTCGCCTGAAACAACGCGCTTGCTTGCGGAGTTGCATCGGGAGAGCAACGCGGCGCACCACCGGGGCACCTAGTGCATCGGCTTCGCGCCGGCCTTTTGCACCATGGCATCGATGTGGACCTCTCCCGCCTTTTCAAAGACGAGCGTCATTGGAATGCCGAACCCTTCCGTGAGCGGCTGTTTCAGGCCCATGAGCATGATGTGCAACCCGCCGGGCTGGAAAGACACTTCCTTCCTCGCCGGAATGGCGACTGATTCGACGGGACGCATCTTCGCCACCCCACTCTCCGTTTTCGACTCGTGTATTGTTGCCTCGCCCACCTCCGTCGTCGCCCGGAGCAGCCGGTCGGGTGTCGAACCGGTGTTCATGATTTTCATGTAGACGGCCGTCACGTCGCCGTTCGTCGCGCGCGTCCAGGGGTGCGTGATTCGAAGATCGCCCGCGCGATGGTCATGGGCCCCGGCAGGACCCGAGATGGCGGCAAGAACGATGGCCGCGACAAGATATGCGATGAGCCTCATGGACGTCTCCTTCAAAGAACAGCATGGCATGCTGTGGGTGTGAGGCAAGATGATCCGCGGATGCTCCCTCGAGACGCTTGGCATTTCGTCGGCCTTTGAATCGACGGCTCGCCTCGTTCTACCTATCGTCACGGCGTCCCGCCCCTTGGGTCCGCGCTTTCATCGCGACGAAGTGGGTCGTCGTCGCGTCAAGCGGGATGAGGCGCGCCTCGACGCCGAAGACGGTTTCGAGGAGCGACGGGGTCATGACTTCGGTCGGCCGTCCGTACGCCGCGATCCGGCCTTTGTCGAGCACGGCCAGCGCATCGGAGAAGCGAGCAGCCAAATTAAGGTCATGGATGACGGTCACCACGGTCAGGTTATGCCGCGTGGCCCGGTCGCGAAGAAGGCCGAGGATCTCAAGCTGATTGCGGAGATCAAGGGTATTGGTCGGCTCGTCGAGGATCATGAGTGACGGCGATCGCGAGAGTGCCTGGGCGATGAAGACCAATTGGCGTTGTCCACCACTCAATTCCCCGAGGCGCCGGCGCGCCAGCGATTCGAGGCCGATGGCTTCGAGTGCTGCATGGGCGCGATCGAGTTCTCTCCGGCTGACCCGGAAGCCGAGTGTTTCCATCCGGCCGAGAAGAACAGCCTCGAGGACCGTCAACGACGACCGGGCGGTGCTTCCCTGCGGCAGATAGCTGACACGGTGCGCCCAGTCGCGTCGGTTCGCCGCGCGGAATTCGGTCCCTTCAAAGCGAACGACTCCGTGATAGGGATGAAGGCCCATGATCGCGCTGAGCAAGGTCGACTTGCCCGCACCGTTCGGGCCGACGATTCCCGTCACGGTTCCCGGCGATGCCGTGAGGGAAATGTCGGCAAGGACGCGGTGCGAGCCGTAGGCGACCTCGAGGTTCGTGATCTCCAGCATCACCAATAGCCCCGTTTCATGCGGCAGATGAGCAAGACGAAGAACGGCACGCCCACGAGGGCCGTCACAATTCCGATCGGATAGAGCGCACCCGGCACAATTGTCTTTGACGCGATGGACGCAGCAGAAAGAAGAACTGCGCCGAACAGCGCGGAGAGAGGCAGGAGGAAACGCTGATCCTCGCCGACGAGCATACGGGCTAGGTGAGGTGCGACGAGTCCAACGAAGCCAATCGTTCCAGCGAAGCACACGGCGACAGCGGTCAAGAGCGAAACCAGCCCGAAGACGCGCAAGCGCAAGGCGCGGACACGGACTCCAAGTGCCAGAGCGCGCGCCTCGCCGAGACGCAGCGCTGTCAGCTTCCAGGCATCCCGCGCCAGGACGGGCACTGTCGCTGCGAACGTTGCGGCGATGATGCCGACCTTAATCCAGGATGCTCGCGACAAACTTCCGAAGAGCCAGAAGACGATGGCCTGAAGGGCCTCGGGCGAGGCCCTGTATTGCATCAAGGCAAGCAGGGCCTGGAAGAGGAATAAGACGGCAATACCGGCAAGAAGCATCACGTCTGAGGTCCCGCCCCGGACATGCGCAATCGCGTAGATCAGGCCGCAGGCGACGGCGGCAGCGGCGAAGGCCGCGGCGGGCCCCAGGGTGTCGGGATCGATGGCAAGGCTGCTGCCATGGAGAATGGCCAAGGCGGCGCCAAACCCAGCGGCGGAGGAGAGGCCGAGCGTGTAAGGCTCCGCGACAGGATTATCGAGGACGGTCTGGATCTCGGCTCCTGCCACCGCAAGCGACGCGCCGACCACCACCGCCATGAGGGCGCTCGGCAGGCGGAGGGTCCAGACGATGATCGCATTGGTTCCGCCGTCTCCGCGGGCCGGATCGAGGAGCGCCGCGAGGACATCGGCGATGCGTAAGGTCGCGGCTCCCGTGAGCACATCGGCCGAGACCGTCGCGGTCAGCAGGACGATGCTGGCCGCGACGACGACGAGCTTCCATGATGTGAGCGCATGGTAGTGTTCGACCGCGCGCCCCAAACCGCCGCTCTCGACCTTCACTTCCGCACCTTGAGCATCCAGGTGCCCTCGTATTTCACCGGCAGATAGGTATTGAAGTAATCGCGCAGCGAGGCCTCGGGGTCGATGTCGCGGAATTGCTCCGGATACATGGCCTTCGCGAGGAACTGCATGCCCGCGAAGTCGAAGAGCGTGCGCGCGATGCCGTGATGGATCGCGTAGAGATCGCCGTTCTTGATGGCAGTCACCCCGCTCCAACCCGGCCGGGCGAGATAGCCCTTGAGGCGGGTATTGGCGAGAGCCTTGTCGACGCCGAAGCCCAACTCGACCGCATTCGGCGCATTTGTCCAATTGGAGCCGGCGATGAAGACGAAGTCTGGATTGGACGACAGCACGTATTCGGCCGCGAGAGGTGCCTCGGCCTCGATCTTGCCCTTGGCGATGTTGGCTCCGCCGGCTGTCTCCATGAGAGGGCCCCATTGGTCGGCGGCGAAGGAAACGTCGTATTCGCCGGGTCCTTTCATGCCGAGCTCGATATAGACCTTGGGTGGCGTGCGGCCCGCTTTGGCGATGCGGGCGCGCAAATCTTCGACCTTCGACTTGTAGAGCGCCGCAAGTTCCTGCGCGCGGGCCTCCGTCCCCATGACTTTGCCGATTGCAAGCGTGCTCGCGACATGGGTCTCGATGCGCATGGCGTTGTAGTTGATGACCACGGTGGGGATTCCGGCCGCTTCCATCTGGCCGATGGCGGGGCCGAGCGCATCGAACGCCCATTTGGGCATGATGACGGCCTGCGGCTTCAGCGCGATGACTTTTTCCACGCTGAATGTGCCGTCATAGGCAAGGCCGACATCGGGAATCTCGGCGATCCGCGGTACGGCCGCCGCATACTTGTTCCAGATCGAGCGCCGCCAGTCGTACCAGACTGTCTTGGTGAACCCGACCACCTTGTCGAAGGCCTTGGGGCCGGCGATTGCAGCGAATTCTTCGTAGTTGAAGGTCACGACGACGCGGTCGGCGGGCGCCTCGACGGAGACGGTGCGCCCCATGGCATCCGTGACGTTCACTTTGTGCGCTTGCGCCACCTGATCCGCGTCACCCGCGGATGCAGTCGAAGACAGGGCCGTGGCGAGTCCCAAAAGCGCGGCTGCGAATGCCGCGCGGACGGCAAGAACCTTCATGACAGACTCCTCTCGTGGATACGGCGCCGAGCGCCGACCGCCTCGTCACGGTGCGTGGACGAAGGCCGGTCCGGCGCGGGAGGTCAGCTGGCCGTCGGAGGAGGAGCGCGGGCTTGGAGAGGTTCGAAATGGGCCCGGCCACGCGCGTTCGCGAAGAGGATCGCCGGGTGGTCGGCGGTTGGGGGAAGCAGCGCTACAAAGCTGCTCGCCGTTGGTGCAAGCATGGCGCCGAGGCCTTGGAAGGCCTGGCACAGCGGACACTTGAGCGGCTTGACTGCAATTTTTCCGGCTTCGTCAGACGCGTCGCCGGCCGGCGGCGAATCGCTCGGAAGGGTGACGAGGCCGTGCGAAGTGCAGATGACAAGATCCGACGCCGAGGACGACGGCGCTGCGAAGGCAGCGAGCGGCGCCGTGAAGAAAATCGGGAAGGCGATCTGGAATGACAGCGCGATCGTGGCGAGCGCGATGCCGACGGTCCTCGTGCGGCCACGCGCGCGAAACGTCGTAGGACGCCACGCTTGCCGCATGTCGATCGCAGAACGGGCGGTTCGTCTGATTCTCCTCAAGCCCGCGAGCATGACGTCCTTCGCTTCGCCAAACGCGGGAACCATGTCGCAATCCGCCGCATGCCGCAATCCCGCAAGCGGTTCCGAAACCCACGCGGATCATTGCGACTCGTGTCGCACCCCGATGGCCTCGCCGCGCACACCGTGTGGCCAAGCCCTTGGGCGCGCGTCGATTTCTCCTCTTGAAGGGCGCCTGCCCGCATCCCACATGAGGGGTGGCGCGGTGCATTGCTTGGCCGCGCCATTCGGTTCGGGCGCCCATGGTGGGCCCATTGACCGCAGCTCGCTCAGATGGGGAGATGCGCATGTCACGTCTCACACTGTTCAACAGTCCGCTGCTCTTGGGGTTCGACCGCTTCGAGGCAACCTTGGAGCGGATCGCCAAGGCGTCTGCCGACGGTTATCCGCCCTACAATGTCGAGCAGGTCGGGCCTGATCGCCTGCGCATCACCCTGGCCGTCGCCGGGTTCTCGGAAGACGACCTCAGCGTTCAGATGGAAGGGCGCCAGCTCGTCATTCGCGGCAAGCAAACGGATGACGCCGACCGCGTCTTTCTTCACCGCGGAATCGCCGCGCGCCAGTTCCAGCGCAGCTACGTCCTTGCCGACGGCATCGATGTCGTGGGCGCGACGCTCGAGGCCGGCCTCCTCCACATCGACTTGGTGCAGCCGCTCGAAGAATCGCGGGTCAAGACGATCGAGGTGAAATCAGGCGCGCGTAACAAGGCGGCGGCGACGGTGCCTCCGGTCCGCGCCAAGACGTGACGGGAAAGGTGTGACGATGACCATGATGATCAACGGAATCGACCCGCGGCAAATGACGGTCGATCAATTCGCCGCCTTCGGCATGTCGGACATTGCCTATGTGAAGCCAGTCGTGGTCGACGGCCGAACAGCCTATGCGATCCATGCGGCTGATGGCCGGCCGGTTGCTGTGATGGAGGATCGCGATGTCGCGCTCGCCGCCATTCGGCAGAACAATCTCGAGCCGATGGGTATCCACTGACGCGGCAGCGCGCTCGCGCGCAATCGAAGAAGCCGACTAGGCGGCGCAGATCGCGGTGGGGCGGGTCAGGATCTCGCGGAGTTCGTCCGCGCTCCCTCCCTTGCGGATTTGCTCGCAGATCCGCCCGTCGGACAGGAGGCGCGAGATGCGCGCCAAAGCCTTGAGGTGCTCTGTCCCCGCATCCGCCGGCACGAGCAGAACGAAGATGAGATCGACAGGCTGATCGTCCATCGCCTCGAACGGTACCGGCTGGTCGAGGCGCGCGAAGAAGGCATGGATGCGATCGAGCCCCGGCATCCGCCCATGGGGCAGAGCAATGCCGTTGCCGACACCGGTCGTGCCGAGCGCCTCGCGGGCCTGGAGGACGCCGAGAATCGCGCGGGAGTCCTTGCCTGTGACGGGCGCCGCGATGTCGGCGAGCGCCCGAAGCGCTTCGTCCTTGCTCGTCGCGCGCAGCCGGGGAATGACCGACTCTGGTTTCAGGATTTTTGCGATGTCCATGATCGCGCTATGACGAGGCCCGGCGATCGCCGGGATCGACCCAGCCGATATGTCCATCTGCGCGACGGTAGATCATGTTGAGGCCGCCGTGAACGCTGTTGCGAAACAGCAGGGCCGGCAGGTCGCCAAGATCGAGGCGCATGACCGCTTCGCTGACCGTGAGCGTGTCAATCTCGGTCGTCATCTCCGCGATGACGGCTGGCGCGCCGGCGGCATCATGCCCATCCGATGAATCGTCCGTCTCCGCCGCAAGGACATATTGCTGCGCCTGCTGCACGTCGCGGACGGAGTCCTGATGCTTGTGATGGTCGCGCAAGCGCCGCTTGTTGCGGCGCAAGCGTTTTGTGACGCGATCCGCAGCGGCATCGAACGCAGCGTAAGGATCGGCGGCATCGCCCTGGCCGCGAAGAAGGATTCCGCGGCCGATATGGACCGAGATGTCTGCCCGCATCAGCGGCCCGTTTCGCGAGAGCACCACGTTGGCTTCGATCGCATTGCCGAAATACTTGTCGACGGCAGCAGAAATGGCCTCTTCCACATGGGTGCGAAAACTATCGCCGATGCTGATTTGCTTTCCCGTGAGCGTGATGTGCATGAGCGGTCTCACCACTGAAGCCACGGTCGTTCCGCATCGCGGAACGCGGCACGATAGGAAAGCGTACCAGGCGAGTCAACAAGCCGCCGACGCTAGCCTGCGGAGCGCTTGGCCACCGTCTTCTCGCGCCGGCGCTGCACGGACGACGCGATGCGCATGGATTCCCGGTACTTTGCGACCGTTCGACGCGCGATCTCGATGCCTTCCTGCTGCAGGATTTCGACGAGGCGGTCGTCCGACAGGACGTCGTCGGGTTTCTCGTTGTCGATCAACATGCGGATGCGAAAGCGCACCGATTCCGCGGAATGCGACTCGCCGCCGCCGGCGCGCGCGATCGCGGAGGTGAAGAAATATTTCAGCTCATAGACGCCGCGCGGCGTGGACATGTACTTGTTCGTCGTCACGCGGCTGACCGTGCTCTCGTGCATGCTGATGGCTTCCGCGATGTCCCTGAGGACGAGCGGCTTCAGGAACTGCACACCGTGGGCGAAGAACGCATCCTGCTGACGCACGATTTCCGCCGCGACCTTGAGGATCGTGTTGGCCCGCTGATGAAGCGAGCGGACGAGCCAACTCGCGGATTGGAAGCACTCCGTGATGTAGGCTTTCTCATCCTTGGTGCGCGCGCCGCGATTGAGGCGGGTGTAGTACTGTTGGTTCACCAGCACGCGCGGCAAGGTCTCGCTGTTCAATTCGAGGATCCACCCACCGTTCGTGTCGGCGCGCATGAGAACGTCCGGAACCACGGTCTGGGCGACCGTCGTGTCGAACGCCAGCCCCGGCTTCGGATTGAGCGCCTTGATCTCGGCGATCATCTCCGCAAGGTCTTCGTCGCCGACACTGCACAGCCGCCGGAGCGCGCTCAGGTCGTGTTTGGCGAGAAGATCGAGATTGTCGAGAAGGCTCTGCATGACCGGATCGAGGCGATTCCGGTCTTTGAGCTGAAGGGCCAGACATTCGGCAAGATTGCGGGCGAACACGCCGGGCGGATCGAAGGCACGCAACTTGACCAAGGTCGCTTCAATGCGCTCGGCGGGGCAATTGAGGAGTCGCGACAAGCCTTCGAAATCGCCCGAGAGATAGCCCGCCTCGTCGACCATGTCGATCAGGTGCCGGGCGATCATCCGGTCGACGGGATCGAACAGGTCCATGTGCAGCTGGTCGTGTAGATGGTCTTGGAGTGTGACGCTCCGGCTCAGGGTCTGCTCGAGCGTGCTGTCCTCGCTGTCGAAGCTGGTCGACCCGCCGCCGATGCGTTCGAAAGAAGTGTCGCCACCGCCGACCGGCGTCGCGGAATCAGTCGCACTGTCCTCCGTCCACATGTCTTCGTAGGGCACGTCGAGGGGTGCTTCGTCGCGCTTGGCGAGGCCGACATCCTCCATGGGGACGACGGGTTCGGCCGCCTCCGGCGCGGCTTCACCCTCCGCTTCGCGCTCGCTCTCCGCGCGTTCGAGAAGCGGATTCTGCTCGAGCGCCTCTTCGACGTATTGGATGACCTCGACATTGGACATTTGCAGCAGTTTGATGGCCTGCTGCAATTGCGGGGTCATGACCAGCGACTGAGTCTGCCGCAGGTCCAATCGCGGATTAAGCGCCATCAGCCAGCTTTCTGCTCGGTAGATTTACGCCTTGTTTACAGGCTGAATCTTTCACCGAGGTAAACACGGCGAACATCCTCGTGGCTGACGATTTCGGACGGCGCGCCATCCATGAGGACCGTACCATTATGGAGAATATACGCCCGATCGACGATATCCAGGGTTTCCCGCACGTTATGGTCCGTGATGAGGACCCCGATTCCCCGATCCTTCAATTGGGATACCAAATCTCGAATATCGTTAAGCGCGATCGGATCGATGCCGGCCAGCGGTTCGTCCAGAAGGATGAAGCTGGGTTGCGAGGCAAGAGCACGCGCGATTTCGACGCGACGGCGCTCGCCGCCCGAGAGGGCGAGAGACGGCGTCCTCCGAAGATGGGTGATCGAAAACTCTGCGAGAAGATCATCCAGAAGAATCTCCCGCCGCTCGCGGTCCGACTCGATGATCTCGAGAACGGCGCGGATGTTGTCCTCGACCGTGAGGCCGCGAAAGATGGAAGGCTCCTGCGGCAGATAGCCGATGCCCATGCGCGCGCGCTGATACATCGGCAGATCGGTCACGTCGTTGCCGTCCACGCTGATGGTGCCGCTGTCGGGACTGATGAGGCCCGTGATGATGTAGAAGCACGTCGTCTTTCCCGCGCCGTTGGGGCCGAGAAGGCCGACGGCTTCGCCGCGCTGGAGCGACAGCGAGACGTTGCGCAGGACCGGCCGCTTCTTGAATTGCTTGCCCAAGCTCTTGGCGACGAGGCCCGGATTGTCCGCGACGAGTCGCGGCCCGGGCCGGTCGGTCATGCTGTGGGGCGTCCCTGTCGATGCGGCCATGCGTCAGGGACTCGTGCTCTTCGGCGCGGAGTTGCTCGACGTCGGCCCGTCGGCCGTCTTGGGGATGATCAAGCCTTGCACCCGTTTGCTCCCGCCGGCCGCCCGCGGCTGAGCCAGAAGCTTGCTCACGCCGGTCTTCATGTTCACTTCCGCCAGGTCGCCGTTGAGCTGATTGGCTCCTCGCGTGATCTTAACCGAGCCCTGGAGATGGGCGATACCCGTTTCGACGCGATAGTCGCCATATTCGGCCTTCGCGACCTCGGTCGGTGAAGCCACCTCGACGTTCCCGAACGCCTGGATGCGCCGGACTTCGAGCGCGCCTCCCTTCGTCTCTTCGAGTTCCGCGCTCAGCACGTCACCGCGCAGCTCACGCCCATCCTTGATCGCGACCGCGTTGCCCCGTGCGACGGCCAGCCGCCGCGTGTCCCAGTATTCGATGCTCTGCCGCGCGCTGATCTTCTCCGACGCCGTCTCGTAGCGGACGATCTTGCCCGTGAGGACGAGCACGCCCTTGTCGACGTCATAGACCCCTACGTCCCCGGTCGCCCATTCATTGGCCGATTCGATTCGCACGCTTCCCTCGGCCACGATTTTCCAGATTTCGGTCTCGCCGGACTTGGCATTGCGATAGTGCGCCGTCAACGAATCGGCACGAACCGAAGCGCCGGCCTGCGTCGCGCGGGCGTTGCCGCGGGCGATATAGACTTGATTCGTCTGCTGCCATTCGATGCCTTCTTCGGCCTCGATCGCGACGGGCTCGTTGGATTTCGAGCCGCCCGGCCCCAAGCCCAGCGCGCCTTGGCTGGCCGGACCGAACGCCGAGGCCGCGACACAGGCCGCCGCGGCCGCGAGGATCGATCGAAAGATGTCCGCCCTTCTCACGGTCGGCGGTCCCGCCGCTGCGCCTGGAGGACCATATGGGCGCGGCCGGTGAAGACGACGCGCTCGCCCTTGTCGTAGATGCGAAATCCTTCCGCCTTGAGCGTGCCAAGCGGTCCTTGGCCTTGGATGGGATCCTGGCCATAGGCCGTGCCGGCCTTGACGTCGATATAGGCGGTCTGCGTGTGGAATTCGTAACCGGAATCGTGGAAGAGGCTGACGCTGTCGACAAGCTGGATCAGCTGCGCGTCCTGCGAGAACGTTCCGGTCGCGGCGGTGAGCGCGACCCAATGCCCATCCTTCAACGCCATGTCGGCCTTGGGTTGGTCGAGTTCGACCAAATTGCCTTTCGTATCGATCTTCGTCGCAGTGGTCGCGGTGATGGTGAAGGGCTGATTGCGGTCGTCGACGCCGACATAGCGCGGGTTGATCATGCGCTGCTGGTTGATCTCGTCCTGGGTGATGGTGGCGAAGCCGATCGGGATGCGGCCGATGCGCGATTGCAGGAGCGGCCACGCTGCGACGGCAACGATGAGAAGAACGGCGATCCCCGGAAGGACGAAGCGCAGCGTCCGGATCAGGCTTGCGCGCGTGCCGTCCGTCGGCGCCACCAAGGCGCGCGCGCGGCCATATTCCCGCAGCAAGGTGCGCCGGATGGGTTTCTTCGGGGGCGTCGAAGGGGCGGTCTCTGCGCTCATTGGTCAGGCAACGCCCATTCTGAGGCAGTCGTGGATATGCACGATGCCGACCGGAACATTGGCGTCGACGACAAAGAGGTTGGTGATCGTCCGAGCATTCATGAGGCCGAGAGCTTCGGACGCCAGCGCTTGCGGGCGGATTGTCTTCGGCCGCGGCGTCATGACCTCGCGCGCCGTCCGCGCCAGGAAGTCGTCGCCGAGATGCCGCCTGAGGTCGCCATCGGTGATGATGCCGATCAGCCGGCCACCCTCGACAACGCCAACGCAACCGAAGCGTTTTGCCGTCATGGTCAACAAGGCGTCCGCCATCGAGGCGTTGGGCCCGAGAAGCGGCAGCTCGTCGCCCGTGTGCATGATGTCGGCGACCCGGAGCAGCTTCCGGCCCAGCTGGCCGCCCGGATGGAGAACGTGGAAATCGTCGGTCGAAAAGCCCTTTCGCTCGAGCAAGGCGACAGCCATGGCGTCGCCAAGCGCCATCATCATGGTTGTGCTCGTCGTGGGCGCGAGTCCCAAGGGACACGCCTCCGGGCTCGCCGGAAGGAGAAGCGTGATGTCGGCCGCTTCGGCCAGGGCGCTTCCGGCCTCCCGCGTGATCGCAATCAGCGGAATGGAGAATCGCCGCGTATAGGCCAGGAGATTGGAGAGCTCAGCGGTTTCCCCGGAACTCGAGAGCGCCAGGAGCGCATCGGACGACGTGATCATGCCGAGGTCGCCGTGACTGGCCTCCGCAGGATGAACGTAGAGCGCAGGCGTTCCAACGGAGGAAAATGTCGCGGCGATCTTGCGCGCCACGTGTCCGCTCTTGCCCATGCCTGTCACGACGGTCCGGCCCTTGACCGCGACGAGCGTGTCGATCGCTTCGCCGAAGGACCCATCGAGCGAGCGCGCCAGCGCCCGAAGTCCATCTGCTTCCAGGCGCAAGACACGCTCGGCCGAGCGGATGTCCGCCTCGGCCGATGTCTCTTTGGATGTCGCCTTGGCTTTCACGATCGGGCCATCCGTGCTGTTGAGGCCAAATGGAGCGCCAGTCGTGCTCGTCGCGGGGGCGCGCGCCCATGGACCATCGCGGCCCGTTCAACCGGGTATCGCGGGTCGCCGGGCAATTCGTTGATATGATAGCGCAATCTGGCCAGCCAAATAAGGCTGGATTGAGGCAAATCGCGTCAATGCGCGAAGATATCCTCGCCTGGCCAGCCAGCGAGATCGAGTTCGGCTCGCGTGGGCAGGAACGCGAAACAGGCACGCGCGAGCTCGTGCCGGCCCTCGCGCACGAGCATCACATCGAGTCGCTCGCGGAGCGCGTGGAGATGGAGCACATCGGCCGCCGCATATTCGATTTGCTCCGCCGTCAGCGTCTCAGCGCCCCAGTCGGAGGATTGCTGTTGCTTTGAGATCTCGATGCCCAGGAGCTCCCGGCAGATGTCCTTGAGGCCGTGCCGGTCCGTGTAGGTGCGCACGAGGCGCGAGGCAATCTTGGTGCAATAGACCGGCGCGCAGCGCACGCCGAGATAGCGCCACAGGACCGCGACGTCGAACCGCGCGAAATGGAACAGCTTGGTGACGCCGGAGTCGGAGAGAAGCGCCTTAAGGCGAGGGGCGGCGTAGTCGCCCTTTGGAAAGCGCACGAGGTGGGGCACGCCATCGCTGCCCGCGAGCTGAACGACGCACAGGCGGTCGCGGCGCGGGTCGAGGCCCATGGTCTCGCAGTCGATGGCGACAACGGAGCCCAAATTCAAGCCGGGCGGCAGGTCGCCCACATGGACGGTGGCGGTCATGCGTGCCTCCCGGATGGCCGGGTCCATCGCCGTCCGCGCGGATATGGCCCATGGGAGATAGTGGGCGCCACGTGCTCGAACGCGCGGCGGCAAGGTGGTGCCCAGGAGAAGACTCGAACTTCCACGAGCTTGCGCCCACAGGTACCTGAAACCTGCGCGTCTACCAATTCCGCCACCTGGGCTTCGCGATGCCGCGCCTGCGTACGCGCGCTGATCGCGCCTGTCAACGGCCATTTCGGAATGCGCGTTTCCTCAGCATACTATATAGAAACGGCGCATCGCACCGGCCGGCCGGGGCCGCCGGCGAGATTGGGGGGAGGGGGCATTGCACGGTCGCCGGATCACCGTTTTTGGCGGTTCGGGTTTCATCGGTCGCCATCTGGTTCGGCGGCTTACGAAGATGGGCGCGATCGTGCGCGTTGCGGTGCGCGACATCGAGGGCGCGCGGTTCCTTCGCCCCATGGGCGATGTGGGGCAGGTCGTCCCTTGGCACGCCGATATTTGTGATCCCGCGGATGTCGCTGCGGCTGTCCACGGAGCCGAGGCCGTGGTCAATCTGGTTGGCATCCTCTACGAGCGCGGGCGGCGACGGTTCCGTGCGGTTCACGTCGAAGGAGCGCGCAATGTCGCGGCGGCGGCTGCCGCGGCCGGCGTCGCGCGGCTCGTCCATCTATCGGCGATTGGCGCCGATGGGGGTTCCACCTCTCTATACGCTCGGACCAAGGCGGAGGGCGAAGCGGCGGTGCTCGGCGCGTTTCCACAGGCAACGATCCTGCGGCCTAGCGTCGTCTTTGGTCCTGAGGACGATTTCTTCAATCGCTTCGCGGTGCTCGCGCGACTATTGCCCGCGCTTCCCGTTTTCGGCTGCGTGCCGACGATCGCCCGGAACGCCAAGGGGCGGATGACCATCGATCTTTGGGGCAAGGGCGGCCCGCGCATGCAGCCCGTCTATGTCGGCGACGTGGCCGACGCGATCATTCGGGTGTTGGATGACTCGTCCGCGGGCGGCCGAACCTATGAGCTCGGTGGCCCGCGCGTCTATTCCTTCAAGGAGCTCATGGCGCTCGTACTCGCGGCGACCGGGCGGAGGCGGTGCCTCGTGCCGCTGCCCTTCCTCGTCGCGGATATCCAAGGCGCGATACTCGGGCTTCTTCCGGTCCCGCCCTTGACGCGCGATCAGGCCAAGCTCCTGCGGCACGACAATGTTGTCGGCGGGGGCGCTCTTACCCTTGCCTCCCTCGGCATTGCGCCGACCGCGGTCGAAGTGGTGCTTCCAACCTACATGGACCGGTTTCGCATCGGTGGACGATCGGGCCGCTGAAGCGCCGTCCGCTCAGCCGTAGAGCCAATAGAGAAGGAAGATGCCGAGGGCGATGCGGTAGACGGCAAATGCCGTGAACCGTTCGCGGCTGACCCATCGCAGCACGCTCGCCATTCCTGCAAAACTGGCCAGGCAGGCGATCCCGGCGGCGGTCAAGAGCTCCCAATCGAGGAGCGAGACCTCGCTGCCGAGTGGCGGCACCCCGAACGGGCTCGATGCGATCATGATCGGTATGGACAGCATGAAGCTAAACCGCATGGCGTCCCGCCGCTCGTAACCGAGCGCGCGGGCGGCCAGCACCACTATGCCCACCCGGCTCGCACCGGGGAGCAACCCAATCATCCCCGAGAGGCCCAAGGCGAAGGCGCTTGGCGCCGTCATGTGCTCGATGCGCCGAATGGTCATGCCGAACCGATCGACCGCGTAGAGGATCACACCGAAGAGAATGGAGAGCCACGCGGCGAGGCTGAGCGACGACGGAACCGGTCCCCAAAACCAGTTCACGGCAAGCCCTCCAACGAGAATGGGCATGCTTGCGACCGCGAGGTTGGCGGCCAGCTGCTGCCCGGGGTCGCGGCGACGCTTCCGGCGCGGGATGAGACCGAGGACGATTAGCCAGATGTCGCGCCAAAGATAGAGAAGGAATGCCAAGAGCGTGCCCGCGTGGGCCGCGAATACGACGGCCGGGGCAGGGTCGAACCAGCCGAGCACGTCCCTCGCGATGAGGACATGCGTCCAGGCGCTGACCGGAAGGACCGCGCTGAAACCCTGGACGAGGGCAAGGATGATGATCTCATCCAGGCTCAAGGAACCCCCCGAAAGAACGGCCGCAGAGCATACATCACAGGACGGCGAGGGCCCATCCGCCAAACGGCTCGCGTGGCCTCTGCCGTCCGGATGGTGTCGTGGTTAACGACGCGCGGTCGGGATCTCACGGTCCGGTTTTTGCTCGCGAAGGGACGAGGGATCGCGTAACTTACGAGTTTGTTTTGCGTTGCAACATGAGCCGGATGGAACGGGCCACAGGCGGACCGATGTCGACGGGCATGCTCAAATTCGTGAACCAGCCGCGGGCGATGCCGGAGAAGCGGGACGCCACGGCTCGTCGCGCCGATTTTCGCGAGATCTTCTCGCCTTTCGACCCAGCGCGAGCGAGCGAGCAGGCCGCTCGCTGCTCACAATGCGGCATCCCGTTCTGCCAGAACCATTGCCCGCTTCATAACAATATCCCCGACTGGCTGATGCTGGCGGCGGCGGGGCGGCTCGAGGAGGCCTATGAGGTCGCCTCCGCCACGAACAACATGCCGGAGATTTGCGGACGCATTTGTCCCCAGGACCGGCTGTGCGAGGGCAACTGCGTCATCGAGCGCTCGGGCCACGGTACGGTCACGATCGGCGCGATCGAGAACTTCATCACCGAGACCGCCTGGCAGTCGGGCTGGGTCAAGCTGCCCCAACCCTTGCGCGAGCTTGGACAATCCGTCGGGATCATCGGCGCGGGGCCGGCCGGACTCGCGGCCGCCGAGCAGTTGCGCCGCCGGGGCTATCAGGTCGCGATCTATGACCGCCACGACCGGGCCGGCGGGTTGCTCGTCTATGGCATTCCCAACTTCAAGCTCGAGAAGGACGTGGTTGCCCGGAAGGTCGATCTTCTCGATCGCGCGGGTGTCGTCTTCCATCGCGATATGCATGTCGGGCGCACGATCGGCTTCGACGAGCTCCGAGACAAGCATGACGCGCTCTTGATCGCGACGGGAGTCTACAAGGCCCTGGAGTTGACGGCGCCGGGCGTCGGTCTTGGCAACATCGTCCAGGCGCTCGACTATCTCGTGGCCTCCAATCGCAAGGGATTTGGTGATGCGGTCCCGCTGTTCGACGACGGCTCACTCAACGCCGCGGGCAAGAAGGTCGCGGTGATCGGCGGGGGCGATACCGCCATGGACTGCGTGCGGACCGCCGTGCGCCAAGGGGCGACCTCCGTGCGCTGCCTTTATCGGCGCGATCGGTCGAACATGCCCGGCTCGCAGCGCGAGGTCCGCCACGCCGAGGAGGAAGGCGTCGAGTTCGTGTGGCTCTCCCAGCCGGAGGCCATGCTCGGCGACGGGACGGTGAGCGCAGTGCGAACCCTTCGGACTCACCTGGCCGTCGCCGACGCATCGGGACGCCAGCCCCCCATTCCGATCGAGGGGTCGCAGTTCAATGTCGAAGCCGACCTCGTCATCAAGGCGCTCGGCTTCGAGGCCGAGGATCTGCGGACGCTCTTCGGCCGGCCCGAGCTGGCCGTGACGCGGCGGGGGACGATCCGGATCGACTACAAAAGCATGATGACCAATCTCGACGGAGTTTTCGCGGCCGGCGACATCGTGAGGGGAGCCTCGCTCGTCGTTTGGGCGATCCGCGACGGGCGCGATGCGGCGGAGGGCATTCACAACTATCTCGTGGCCAAGTCGGAAGATCGCGCCGATGACGATTCGGCGCGCGCGGTGGCGTGACGAGGCGTTGGCAATGAGCGCGACGAACCGGAACGACGGCGAACGGTTTTGCGACGAATGGCGGGCCAATGCCGATCGCCTGACGTCGGGTGGCCTCTATGATCCGGCGGACGAGCACGATGCCTGCGGCGTCGGCCTCGTGGCGGCGATCGATGGCAAGCCGCGGCGCGCCGTCGTTGAATCGGCGATCAATGCCCTGAAGTGCATCTGGCACCGCGGCGCCGTCGATGCCGACGGCAAGACGGGCGACGGTGCCGGCATCCACGTCCAAATTCCCCAGGACTTCTTCAAGGAGCACGTGCGCCGCATGGGGCACGAGCCCCGCGACGGGCGGCTCGC
The DNA here is from genome assembly GCA_046349515.1 of Alphaproteobacteria bacterium. Taxonomy (GTDB): domain Bacteria; phylum Pseudomonadota; class Alphaproteobacteria; order CADEGL01; family CADEGL01; genus JBGPGW01. The sequence continues at coordinate 74,350 of JAXMCE010000006.1, forward strand.
GATCGGGATGGTGTTCCTGCCGCGCATCGACCTTGCGGCGCAGGAGCGGTGCCGCTGCATCGTCGAGGCCGAAATCCTCAATTTCGGCTATCGCATCCATGGCTGGCGGCAAGTGCCGATCAACGTCGCCGTCATCGGCGAGAAGGCCAACGCAACGCGGCCCGAGATCGAGCAGATCATCATCTACAACAGCCGCGGCGTGAGCGATCGGCTGTTCGAGCGCGATCTCTACATCATCCGCCGGCGCATCGAGAAGGCGGCACTGCAGGAGAATATCAAGGAGTTCTATATCTGCTCCCTGTCGTGCCGGTCCGTCATCTACAAGGGCATGTTCCTTGCCGAGCAATTGACGGCGTTCTACCCGGATCTGGTCGATGAGCGTTTCGTCTCCAATTTCGCCATCTATCACCAGCGCTATTCGACCAACACTTTTCCGACATGGCACTTGGCGCAGCCGTTCCGGGTGATCGCGCATAACGGCGAGATCAACACGCTCCTGGGCAACATCAACTGGATGAAGGCCCACGAGCCGCGCATGGCCCATGAGTTCTTCGGCGACTACATGGAGGACTTGAAGCCTCTGATCCAGCCGGGAAGCTCGGACTCCGCGGCTCTCGATGCCGTGTTCGAGGTGATGGCGCGTTCGCTGCGCACGCTTCCCCTCGTCCAAACCATGTTGATGCCCGAAGCCTGGTCCAAGGACTCGCCCATACCCGAGGCGCACAAGCAGCTTTATGCCTACTCGAACGCAGTCATGGAGCCGTGGGATGGCCCCGCCGCGATCGCCGCCTATGGCGGCGTCTGGGCGCTCGCGGGCATGGACCGCAACGGACTCCGCCCGCTCCGCTATACCCTCACGCGCGACGGCCTTCTCGTCGTGGGTTCGGAGACGGGAATGGTGCGGTTCGATGAGTCCGACATCATCGAGAAGGGCCGCGTAGGTCCCGGCCAGATGATCGCGGTCAACCTTGCCGAAGGAAAGCTGTTCCACGATCGCGAACTCAAGGACTGGATGGCGACTCAGCAGCCCTTCGGCGATTGGATCAAGAACATCCGCGAGATCGACAGCCTCATCGCGGGCGAGGCCGAGGCGACCCGTGAGTTCGGGATGGAAGAGCTCCGCCGTCGGCAATACGCCGCCGGTTGGACCATGGAGGATCTCGAGCTGGTCGTGCAGCCCATGGCCGAGGACGGCAAAGAGCCGCTCGGCTCGATGGGCGACCATTCGCCGCTCGCCGTGCTCTCGGAGCGCTACCGCGGCCTTCACCATTTCTTCCGGCAGAACTTCAGCCAGGTCACCAACCCCGCGATCGATCCGTTGCGCGAACGCCGCGTGATGAGCCTCAAGACTCGCCTCGGCAACCTCGGCAACATCCTTGCGGAGAACGAATCACAGGTCCGGATCCTTCAGCTTGCCTCGCCGGTCCTGAGCAATCTCGAGTTCGATGCCATGCGCGGCTATATGGGCGCCGCTGCGGCCGAGGTCGATTGCACCTTCGATGCGGACGGCGGCGAGTTCGCGCTGAGACAGGCGCTCGATCGCGTGCGGCACGAGGCGGAAGAGGCGGTGAAGGGTGGCTGCGAACACGTCATCCTGTCCGACAAGGCCATCTCCGCGGCTCGTGCGCCGATCCCCATGATCCTCGCGACGGGCGCAGTCCACAGCCACCTCGTGCGCCGCAATTTGCGGACCTACACCTCGGTCAACGTGCGGACGGGCGAGTGCATGGATGTGCACTACTTCGCGGTGCTGATCGGCGTCGGCGCTACGACCGTCAACGCCTATCTGGCCGAGGAGACGATCGCCGAGCGGCACAGGCGCGGCCTTTTCCCGCGCCGAACGCTCAAGTCCTGTCTTGATGCCTACAAGAACGCGGTCGACCAGGGCTTGCTCAAGATCATGTCCAAGATGGGCATCTCCGTGATCAGCTCCTATCGCGGCGGGTACAATTTCGAGGCCATGGGACTGTCGCGGACTCTCGTCGCCGAATTCTTCCCCGGCATGCCGTCGCGCATCTCGGGCATCGGCCTCGTCGGCATCCAGCACAAGGTGCTGCAGCTTCACCACGCCGCGTTCGGCGCCGAGGCGGCCCCGTTGCCCATGGGCGGTTTCTACCGCTACCGCCGCGGTGGCGAGACCCAGGCCTTCGAGGGCCACCTCATCCACATGCTCCAGGAAGCGGTCTCGACCGATTCGTATTCTCTCTACAAGAAGTACAGCGCGGCGGTCCGGCAGATGCCGCCGACCCAGCTCCGCGACCTTTGGGAGTTTGCGCCGGACCGACAGCCCATCTCGGTCGACGAGGTCGAATCAATCACCGAGATTCGCAAGCGCTTCGTCTCGCCCGGCATGTCGCTCGGCGCGTTGAGCCCCGAGGCGCACGAGACGCTGACGATCGCCATGAACCGAATCGGTGCCAAATCCGATTCGGGCGAGGGCGGGGAGGGAAGCGAGCGGTTTCACCCGCGGCCGAATGGCGATAATGCGAACTCGGCGATCAAGCAGATTGCGTCCGGCCGTTTCGGCGTGACGACCGCCTACCTCAACAACTGTCGCGAAATCGAGATCAAGGTTTCCCAGGGCTCGAAGCCCGGCGAGGGCGGCCAGCTACCGGGATTCAAGGTGACGGAGGAAATCGCGCGCCTGCGCCATGCGACGCCCGGCGTGATGCTCATCTCGCCGCCGCCGCACCACGACATCTACTCCATCGAGGATTTGGCGCAGCTCATCTATGACTTGAAGCAGGCAAGCCCCGACGCGCATGTCTGCGTCAAGTTGGTGGCGCGTTCCGGCATCGGGACGGTCGCCGCCGGCGTCGCCAAGGCGAAGGCCGACGTCATCCTTATCTCCGGCCACACGGGCGGCACGGGCGCGAGCCCGCTTTCCTCCATCAAGTTCGCGGGCATTCCGTGGGAGATCGGCCTCTCGGAGGTGAATCAGGTCTTGACCCTCAATCGCCTCCGCCACCGCGTGCGTTTGCGGACCGATGGCGGCATCAAGACCGGCCGCGACGTCGTGATCGCGGCCCTTTTGGGCGCCGAGGAGTTCGGCATCGGCACCGCGGGCCTCGTCGCGATGGGCTGCCTTCTCGTCCGTCAGTGCCATTCGAACACCTGCCCCGTCGGCATCTGCACGCAAGACCCGGCGTTGCGGGCCAAGTTCACCGGCACGCCCGAGAAAGTCGTCAACCTGTTCAGCTTCGTGGCCGAGGAGGTGCGCGAGATCCTGGCCTCGCTCGGCGCACGCTCGATCAACGAGATCATCGGCCGCACGGATCTCCTTTTCCAGGTCAACCGCGGCGGCTCCTATCTCGACGACCTCGACCTCAACCCGCTCCTGGCCCAGGCGGATTCCGGCGAATTCGCGCGCCATTGCTCGATCGAAGGCCGCAACGAGGTTCCGGACAGCCTGGATGCCCAGATGATCCGCGATGCGCAGCCGGCGCTCGAAGGCGGGGAGAAGATGCAGCTCACCTATACGGTGCGGAACACGCACCGCGCGGTCGGCACGCGGCTCTCCTCCGAGATCACGCGCCGCTTCGGTATGACGGAGCTGCCGCCGGGACATATCACCGTGCGCCTCCGGGGCTCGGCCGGACAGTCCTTGGGCGCCTTCCTCGTGCAGGGCGTCGCGCTCGAGGTGTTCGGCGATGCCAACGACTATGTCGGGAAGGGGCTGTCCGGCGGATCGATCGTCCTCCGCCCCATGACCGCGAGTCTTCTGAGGACGAACGAGAACACGATCATGGGCAATACGGTTCTCTACGGCGCCACGGGTGGCCGTCTCTTTGCCGCCGGGCAGGCCGGCGAGCGATTCGCCGTGCGCAACTCAGGTGCCCACGCGGTGATCGAAGGGTGCGGCGCCAATGGCTGCGAGTACATGACGGGCGGCGTCGTCGTGATCCTGGGACCGGTCGGCGAGAATTTCGGCGCCGGCATGACGGGCGGCATGGCGTTCGTCTATGACGCCACGGGCGATTTCCACAATCGCCTCAATCCCGAAACCGTCGTCGTGCAGCGCATCGAGATGCCCTACTGGGAGGGCATCTGCCGGACGCTCATCGCCGACCATTCCACGCAGACAGGCTCTGCTTTCGCCGCGGCCGTCCTCAACGAATGGGATCAGGCGCGCAAACGTTTTTGGCAGGTGGTGCCGCGCGAGATGATCGGCCGCCTGGAGCAACCCGTGAGCCGCGCCGAGGACGAACGCCGGCGCGCCTGACCTGCACCCGATCGCCGAGGTTTCCGTCGTTGTCCCTACCGTCTGTCGAAACAGAACCCGGCCCGCTAATTTCGCGTCCGATGCTGACTCTCTATCACCTTTGGCTTTCGCCCTATTCGCGCAAGATCCGAATCGTTCTTGCCGAGAAGCGGCTCGAGTTCACGATGAAGGTGGAGAAGGTCTGGGAGAGGCGTCCGGAGTTTCTCGCCCTCAATCCCGCTGGCACGGTCCCCGTTCTCGTCGAGGCCGACGGCACCGTGATCGCCGATTCGAACGCCATCGCGGAGTATCTCGACGAGGCGCATCCCGAGCGCACGGTCGTCGGCAAGACGCCCCGCGCGCGTGCCGAAGTGCGCCGCCTCGTCGCATGGTTCGACACCAAATTCGGACGCGAGGTTTCGAAGAACGTTCTCGACGAGAAGTTCTTGAAACGCTTCCTCGGCCTCGGCCAGCCGGACGGATCGGCCATCCGGGCCGGCTTGACCAACTTGCACTACCATCTCGACTACATCGGATATCTGGCGGAACGCCGCAATTGGCTCGGCGGCGACGAGTTCTCGCTGGCCGACATCACGGCGGGCGCGCACATCTCGTGCATCGACTATCTCGGCGACGTGCCGTGGGATGACCATGTCCCGGCGCGCGAGTGGTACGCGCGGCTCAAGTCGCGGCCAAGCTTCCGCGCGATCCTCTCCGATCATATTCCGGGTGTCCCGCCAGCGAAGCATTACGCCAATCCGGATTTCTAGTGTCGCCGGCTGGGCGCGCCCGGCCGCGGCCCAGCGATGACTGGCGAACCCTCGCTTCCCCGCCGGCGTTGATCGAGAAGCGCCTATTTCTTCGGCAGGCGAGCCAGGTTTGCGGCCGCCGCCTTCGCCGCGGCCGATTTCGGCGCTGCGGCCTGGACCCGTTGCCAGTCGTCCTTGGCGCCGGCGGAATCGCCTTGATCGAAGCGGATGTTGCCTCGCTCGAGCAGCGCGTCGGCGTTGCTGGCATTGATGGCGATCACCCGCTCGACATCCGCACGCGCGAGATCGAGGCGACCGAGCCTCCGTTGCGTCGAGGCGCGGAGAAGCAGCACGTCGTCACGATCGGGCGCGGCCGCGAGGATCGTCGTGAAGTCGGCGGTCGCTTCCGCCAGCCGGCCGGCGCCCTCATGGAGAACGGCCCGGTCAAGGAGAAGATCGCCATCCCCCGGCCGCAACTCGAGTGCGCGATTGAGGACTAAGAGCGCGCGGTCGGCCTTGCCCGCCGCGCTCCAGGCCTGGGCGGCCTGGCCAAGCGCCTGCACGCGCAAATCCCGCCGTTGCGCCGGCACGAGGTCCGCGAGCGACTCGAGCCGCATCGCGGCGTCGTCATAGCGTTTCACACCCATCAATGCGATGGCGAGGCAATGGACGGCCGGCGCCCCGCCGCCATGCTGCTGCCACAGCTCCGCGGTCTTCAAGCCTTGCTGGGGCTTGTCGCGCGCTTGGGTCATGCAGTCCGCATAGCGCTGTTCGTCCTTCGGCCCTGGCTGGGCCGGACCCGCGCCGAGCGCCCCTGGCGCCGTCATGACAGCAAGCACGAGAAGAAGGCATGCCGTCTTGCCGGTCTCGCGCGGCAGCCGATAGAGTCGCGGGGTAGCCCGTTCCTGAATCATCCGTGATCAGGTGCGCGGAGGGTTCGACCAGGGGAGCAGCATGCCGATAAGTGGGCTGGAAATCCGGCCAGGGCGTCTTTTCTGCTTTGGCCTTGGCTATTCCGGCCTCGCGCTCGCGCGGTCACTTCTTGCCGAGGGATGGGCTGTCGGCGGCACGTGCCGGTCGGAGGCCAGCCGGCAGATTCTGGCGGCGTCGGGAATCCATGCGCTCCTCTTCGATCGCACACAGCCGCTTCTCGACCCTCAATCCCTTCTGGCGTCCGCCGACCACGTCCTCTCCACGGTGCCGCCCGACGAGCACGGCGATCCCGTCCTTTCGGAGCAGCGCGAGAGTCTTCGCAGTTTGCGCCATGTTCGTTGGGTTGGCTATCTCTCGACGACAGGTGTCTATGGCGATCGCGGCGGCGGATGGGTCGATGAGACGTCCGAGTGCCGACCGACGGAAGCGCGCAGCAAGCGCCGCCTCGAAGCCGAGAATGAATGGCTGGCGCTCGGGCGCGACGGCGGCTTTCCGGTCCACGTCTTTCGGCTCGCGGGAATCTATGGGCCTGGTCGAAATGCGCTCGAAACGGTCCGTTCCGGGCGCGCGCACCGTATCCAGAAGCCCGGGCAGGTGTTCTCCCGCATCCATGTCGACGACATCGTGCATGTGCTGAAGGCTTCGATGGCGAGGCCACGTCCCGGCGCCGTCTACAATGTCTGCGATGACTGCCCCGCCCCGCCCGAGGACGTCATTGCCTTTGCATGCTCGCTTCTTGGCGTCGAGCCGCCGCCACTCGTGCCGTTCGAAAAGGCGCGACTGAGCGAGATGGCGCGGAGCTTCTACAGCGACAACAAGCGGGTACGGAACGACCTGATCAAGCGCGAGCTCGGCGTCGCGCTGTCCGTTCCCGATTACAAAGTTGGATTGAGGCGCCTTCTTGCCGCCGAGCGTCCGCGCGAGCCGAGCGACAGTGGAACGCAAAGTCGCGTCTGATAGAATCGCGCCCTTGAGACAAGGCTGGATGGATGACGCCTCCCATGGAAGGAACATCGTCTGCCCGCGGGACGCGCGAGCCAGAGGTGATGACGCTCCTCGAACGGCTCGGCGAGACGACGGACACGGATGTCACGGGCGCATTCGGCATGCCGCCCGGCGTCTACACGTCCCGCCGGTTTCACGAGGCCGAGCAGGCCGAAATCTTCCAAAAGGATTGGATCTGCGTGGGCCGGATCGACGATGTTCCCGCGCCCGGCGACTATCTTGTCTCTGATGTAGGCCCTGTCTCGGTCGTGACGCTGCGCGGGCGCGACGGCAATATCCGGACGCTTGCGAACACCTGTCTTCATCGCATGGCGCGCTTGCTGGATGGCCGGGGCAATTGCGGCGGACGGATCGTGTGTCCTTATCACGCCTGGACCTACCGGGACGATGGCCGGCTCGCGGGCGCGCTTGAAATGGAGAAATCGGCGGGCTTCGATCTTGCCTCAGAGCGGCTCCGCGAGCTCAGGACCGAGATCTGGGGTGGATTCATCTTCACGACGATGAACGCCGCATTGGCGCCGGTGAAGGAACGGCTTCAGCCGATCGAATCGACCGTCGCCCGCTTTCGCATGGATGGCTATGGCAAGGTGCTCGATCTCGACCTCGCCCCCGAGGCCAACTGGAAGCTCATCCATGAGAATTTCATGGAGACCTATCACCTGTTCCAGGTGCATCGAACCTCTCTCGGCAAGCAGGAACCGCTCGGCGCGGCGACGGGCTTCGAGGCCAGCGACGCCTACAGCATTCAGCGCACGATCAAGTACGACGACTCGCCCCGCGGCCTTGCCCATCCGGCCAACACCGTCCTCGAAGGCGAGTGGCGGCGCACCACGGTCGTGCTTTGCATCTTCCCGTCCCTGCTCCTGATCCTGTGCCCGGACCATCTTTGGTATTTCCTCACTCATCCTGCTTCTGTCGACCGGACACGCATCCGGTTCGGCCTGTCCTATGCGCCCGAGGTCTTGGCCGAGAGGGGGCGGGACGCGCTGGCTGGGGCATGGAGGCCCTACTACGAAAACCTCAATGCCGAGGACAAGGCCATCGTCGAAAGCGTTCAGCGCGCGGCCGCCTCGCCGCTCGCGCAAGCCGGGCGGCTGTCCCACCTCGAACGCTACACCGTCGATTTGGCCCGCTACCTGCTCGCCCGGCTCAACCCGCGCTGAGGCGGGCCGAAAGGGCATCCAGGACGGCGCACAGCCGCTCGAGGTCCTCGGGCCTCGATAGCCGATGGTCGCCCTCCTTGACGAGAATCGTCTCGACATCGGCCGAGGTCAGGGCCGCGCTGAGGCGCATCGAGGTCTTCCAAGGGACGTCTGGATCCTTCATGCCATGGAGCAGGCGAACCGGGCAGTCGAGCGCTAAGGGCCGATCCAGGAGCAATCGTGTTCGCCCGTCCTCGATGAGCGCTTTGGTGATCGCATAGGGCGTCGGACTGTATTGGGATGGCGCGCGGTAGACTCCTTCTTGCTCGATCTGGCGGCGGATATCGGGCGAGAACCCCTCCCACATGGGCACGACGAAGTCGGGCGCGGCCGCGATCCCGATGAGGCCGGCGACGCGCCGGGGCCGGGCCAAGGCCACGAGGAGCATGATCCAGCCGCCCATGCTCGAGCCGATGAGAATCTGCGGACCTTCCGTCAGCCGGTCGAGGGCTTCAATCGCGTCGGCCGCCCAAAGGCCGATCGTCCCGTCTTCGAAACGGCCCGAGGACTGGCCGTGCCCCTGGTAGTCGAAGCGAAGGAAAGCGCGCCCCTGGCCTCTGCAGTGGGCCTCGAGCGTCGTCGCCTTCGTCCCTGTCATGTCCGACATGAAGCCGCCCAGGAACACGACGCCTGGATTTCGGCCCTCCGTGCGGTGATAGGCGATTGTGGCGCCTGTGTTTCGTGTTAAGATTCCGGGCGATTCGCTCATGCCATTCAACAATAGCAAAGTCTCGACCGAACGCGTCGAACCACATTTGAGCAGCGAGGCGAAGCGCGGTCATCCCGTCGTGCTTCAAGTGCTCCCCTCGCTCGAGACAGGCGGCGCGGAGCGTGGAGCCGTCGACGTGGCCTGTGCGCTCGTGGCGGCCGGCGGGACGGCCATCGTCGTGTCGTCCGGCGGGCGCATGGTGCGCGAGCTCGAGAGAGGCGGCGCCAAGCACATCACGCTCCCCGTCGACAGCAAGAGCCCTCTCGTCATGCGCGCCAATGTCCGGCGCCTGCGCAAGATCATCCTCGAACATGGTGTCGACATCGTTCATGCGCGTAGCCGGGCACCGGCCTGGTCGGCGGCGCGCGCGGCCAAGCAGACGGGGCGACGGTTCGTCACGACGGTGCACGGGCCCTATTCGGGCGGCTGGTTGAAGCGCCGCTACAATGCCGTGATGGGAAAGGGCGATCGGGTCATCGCGATCTCGAACTTCGTGGCCGATTACGTGAAATGGACCTTCAACCTCGGCCCGCCCCGCGTGAAAATCATCCACCGTGGCGTCGATTTGCACCTGTTCGATCCCGCGCGGGTCGATGCGCCGCGGATCATCAACCTTGCCCGCGACTGGCGCCTGCCGGACGACGTGCCCATCATCCTGCTGCCGGGGCGCCTCACCCGCTGGAAAGGCCAGCGCGTCTTCATCGATGCCGTCGCCATGCTCGGTCGGACCGATCTTTGCTGCGTGATCGTCGGGTCGGATCAGGGACGGACACATTATCGGCAGGAGCTGGAGGAACACATCGCCCGCCGCGGCGTCGAAGCGGTCGTGCGGATCGTGCCGGACTGCCGTGACATGCCGGCGGCCTACATGCTCTCGGATGTCGTCGTCTCGGCTTCGACGGATCCTGAAGCCTTTGGGCGCGTCATCGCGGAGGCGCAGGCCATGGGCCGGCCCGTCATCGCGACCAACCATGGTGCGGCGCCCGAGATCGTCGTGGCGGGCTCAACGGGCTGGTTGGTCGAGCCTGGAAGCGCGCGCGCCCTCGCCGAAGCCCTACAGGACGCCATTTCCCTGACGCGCGAGCAGCGCGACGAGATCGCCCACGCCGCCATGGCGCGCGTTCGGGAGCACTTCACCAAGGACAGGATGTGCGCTGAGACGATCGCGCTCTACCGGGACCTACTCGCGGAGGAGGGGCGCACCGAGGCGGCGACAGACGCTTGACGGGCAGCGTCACGCGTCCGGCCGAGGGCCCGGCATCGTCGACCGATCGTAGGACAGAGCTGCGTCGCATCCTTGTCATCAAGCTCGGGGCGCTCGGCGATGTCGTTCAGGCGACCGGCCCCTTCGCCGCCATCAGGCGGCATCATGCGGGCGCGCATATCACGCTCCTCACGACGAAGCCGTTCGCTGATTTTCTCCGGGAGAGCGGCTATTTCGATGAGGTCTGGGTGGACCCAAGACGGCCGCTCTGGGATCTCGGCGCTCTTTCTGGCCTCCGCCGCCGCATGAGGGCCGCGCATTTTGATCGCGTCTATGACCTTCAGACCTCGGGCCGCTCGAGTTTCTATTTCCGCCTCATCGGCCCCGGCGTGAGGCCTGAATGGTCGGGCATCGCGCAGGGCTGCTCCCACCCTCACCGCAATCCCGGACGCGATGCGATGCATACGATCGAGCGGCAGGCCGAGCAATTGGCCGACGCCGGGATCGCGTCGACACCGCTGCCTGACGTCTCGTGGGTGCATACCGAATCGCATCGGTCGGATATGGCGCGACCCTACGTCCTCTTCGTGCCCGGCGGGTCCCTCCATCGGCCCGAGAAACGCTGGCCCGCCGAGCGCTACGCCGAACTGGCGCGGCGCCTCTCCGAAAGAGGAATGGAAACCGTCCTCCTCGGCACGGCGAACGAAGGGCCCGTCATGGAGCGAATCCGGCGATGCGCACCCGCCGTCCATGACCTCACGGGCCGGACTTCCTTCGCCGATATCGTCGGCCTGGCACGCGATGCGGCCGGGGCCGTCGGCAATGACACCGGACCCATGCACCTCATCGCAGCGGCCGGTTGTCCTTCGACGGTCCTCTTCTCGAACGCGTCCGACCCTGGTCTCTGCGCGCCCCGCGCTGCCAAAAGTGCGCAGCCCGTCACGATCCTTCGCCGCCCTTCGCTCGCCGATCTCGGCGTGGACGAGGTCGACGCGGCGCTGCAACTCCGCGATCCGTGACGCACGGGGCGATCCGAGCTCGCGTGCAGCCTTGACAGGCACGACGGCCGCCCTAAAGTCCGCGGCTTCGACCTAAAGCGTTGGCCTGATGAGAGAAATGGACCCTCATGGTCGCCATTACCCTGCCTGATGGAAGCGTACGCCGGTATGACAGCCCGGTGAGCGGCCTCAAACTCGCGGCCGACATCGGCCCCGGCCTTGCCCGCGCGGCCCTCGTCATGCGCATCGACGGAGCGCTTCTCGACCTCTCCCGTACCATCGAGACGGACGCGAAGGTCGAGATCGTCACGGCCAAGGATCAGGCGGCCCTCGAAATACTCCGGCACGATTGCGCCCATGTCCTCGCCGAGGCGGCGAAGGAACTCTATGACGACATCCAGGTCACGATCGGGCCTGCGATCGATGACGGGTTCTACTACGACTTCGCGCGGGCAACGCCATTCACGCCGGACGATCTCGCGCGCCTCGAAGAGCGCATGCGCGAAATCGTCGATCGCGACGAGCCGATCACGCGCGAAGTCTGGGAACGGCGCCAAGCCATCGACTACTTCAAGGGCATCGGCGAGCACTACAAGGCGCAGATCATCGAGGACCTGCCGGCCGACGAGGTCATCACCATCTACAAGCAGGGAAAATTTGTCGATCTCTGCCTCGGGCCGCATTTGCCGTCGACAGGCCGCCTCGGCAAGGCCTTCAAGCTCATGAAACTTGCGGGCGCCTATTGGCGTGGCGATTCCCGGAACGAGATGCTTCAGCGCGTCTACGGCACGTGCTGGGCGACGGAGGCGCAGCTCAAGGACCATCTCCACCGGCTCGAAGAGGCCGAGCGGCGCGACCATCGCCGGATCGGCCGCGAGATGGCGCTTTTCCATCTCCAGGAGGAGGCGGCCGGCAGCGTGTTCTGGCATCCCAAGGGTTGGACGCTTTACCGGACGGTCGAGGCCTACATGCGCCGCCGCCTCGATGCCGGCGGCTACATCGAGGTCAAAACGCCCCAGCTCGTCGACCGCGCGCTGTGGGAGGCGTCGGGGCATTGGGAGAAGTTCCGGCAGAACATGTTCACGACGAACACGGAGGACGAGCACATCCTCGCGCTGAAGCCGATGAACTGCCCCTGCCACGTGCAGATCTTCCGCCAGGGCATCCGCAGCTATCGCGACCTGCCGCTCCGCATGGCCGAGTTCGGCTCGTGCCACAGGAACGAGCCGTCGGGCGCGCTCCACGGCATCATGCGGGTCCGCGCATTCACGCAGGACGATGCGCACATCTTCTGCACGGAAGAGCAGATCACGGCGGAGACGAAGCGGTTCTGCGATCTTCTCTACAGCATCTATGCCGACTTCGGATTCACGGATGTCATCGTCAAGTTCTCCGACCGGCCCGATGTGCGCGCCGGCACGGACGAGATCTGGAACAAGGCCGAGGAATCGCTCAAGGCGGCAATCACGGCGGCCGGGCGCGATTTCGTCCTCAACCCCGGCGAAGGCGCTTTCTACGGCCCCAAGCTCGAATTCGTGCTTCGCGACGCGATCGGGCGCGAATGGCAGTGCGGCACGCTCCAGGTCGATTTCGTCCTGCCGGAACGCTTGAACGCCTCCTACGTCGCCGAAGACGGGGCCAAGCACCGGCCGGTCATGCTGCATCGCGCCATCATCGGATCCTTCGAGCGGTTCATCGGTATCCTCATCGAGCATTATGCGGGCGCCATGCCATTCTGGCTGGCCCCGGTTCAAGGGGTTGTGGCCACCATCACCAATGATGCGGATGCCTATGCGCGGGAGGTCGTCCGGGCCCTGGGGGCGGCCGGGCTCCGCGTCGATCTCGATCTCCGGAACGAGAAGATCAGCTACAAGGTCCGGGAGCATTCGCTGGCCAAAGTCCCGGTCATCCTGGCCGTGGGCAAGAAGGAGGTCGAGCAGCGGACGGTCGCCATCCGGCGCCTGGGCTCGAACGCACAAGAACTCCTTGCACTTGATGAGGCAGTTACTACACTCCAGGCGGCGGGGGTTCCACCAGGACACTGAGTCGATCGACGTGCCCAGGGCGTCGGGGGCCCTAGCCGCGCCACGGCGCCGCGTTCGCGCCGCGAAATTGGGGAGAAGGCCGAATAGCACGACCACCGTTCCAACAACCCGCGCCGGTCCGCGACGGACCGCGCGTCAACCAGGAGATCACAAACCCAACCGTCCGGCTCGTCGATGAGACCGGTGAAAATGTGGGGCTCGTACCGCGCGACGATGCGTTGCGCCGGGCCGAGGCAGCAGGCCTCGACCTCGTGGAAGTCGCGGGCCAGGCGGACCCGCCCGTCTGCAAGATCCTCGATTACGGCAAGTACAAATACGAAGCCCAGAAGAAGAAGGCCGAGGCGCGCAAGCGCCAGAAGGTCATCGAGGTCAAAGAAATCAAGCTGCGTCCCGGCATCGACGATCACGACTACGACGTGAAGATGCGCAGCATGCAGAAGTTCCTGAAGGAGGGCGACAAGGTGAAGGTCACCTTGCGCTTCCGCGGCCGTGAGATGCTGCACACGGAGCTTGGCATGAAGGTGCTCGATCGGGTGCGCGTCGACCTCGAGACGTTGGCCAAGGTCGAGCAATCGCCGCGCATCGAGGGGCGGCAGATGACCATGGTCATTTCGCCCAAATAGAGGGACTGAGGCGTCGAACCGAGGGCTGGACCCGCTCACGGGCCCATCCCTTGCGCCGCGGCGGTTCCATCGGTATAACCCGCACCTCATCCGAGCGGCGCGGCGAAAAGGGCATGCCCACCCGCTCAGAAGCGTTTAAAATCAATCCCTTAACAAGGATACGCAAAATGCCCAAGATGAAGACGAAGTCGGGCGCGAAAAAGCGCTTCCGGCTCACCGCGTCTGGCAAAGTCCGGATCAACCCGGCCTTCAAGCGCCACAATCTGAGGAAGCGCCCCCAGAAGATGAAGCGCAAGGCGCGCGGCACCGAGGTCGCCACGCCCATGGACTCGCGCAGCATCAAAAAGCGCTTCCTGCCCTACGGCCTATAGGAGAGACCCATGGCGCGCGTCAAACGGGGTGTCACGAGCCACGCCCGTCACAAGAAGGTTCTTGCGATGGCCGCGGGCTATCGCGGCCGGTCGAGCACCAACTACCGTATCGCACTCGAGAAGGTCGAGAAGGCGCTGCAGTACGCCTATCGCGACCGGCGCAACCGGAAGCGCGATTTCCGGGCTTTGTGGATTCAGCGCATCAACGCGGGCGCGCGCGCAAACGGCATGAGTTATTCGAAGCTCATGGCCGGCTTGAAAAAGGCTGGTATCGTTCTCGACCGCAAGGTGCTTGCTGAACTCGCGGTCAGCGAACCCGATGCCTTTGGCGCCCTTGTTGCCGAGGCGCAAGCCTCCCTCGCCAAGGCCGGCTGACGCACGACACTCACGACGGACAGCGGAGCGATTGGCGGGGGCGCGTGAGCCGGCCCCGACGTCCTCCCGTGTCCTAGGCCAAGTCAAGGCAGACGGCGCCGCATGATGCAGAACATCGAACAGCTTCGGTCGGAGTGGTCCGCGGCCATTGCGGCGGCGGCGACGCCGGACGGCCTCGAGCAGATCCGCGTCGCGATTCTCGGTCGTAAAGGCAAGATCACCGAGGCCATGAAGTCGCTGGGCGCGCTCGATGCGGAGGCGCGCCGTGCGGCCGGCCAGGCGCTCAACGCCTTGAAGGATGAGATCACGGCGGCGCTCGAAGCCCGCCGGCAAGCGCTGGACGTGGCGGCGCTCGATGCGCGGCTTGCATCCGAGCGGGTCGACGTGACGCTGCCCACGCGGCCCGAGCGCGAGGGGCGCATCCATCCGATCAGTCAGACGTTCGACGAAGTGATCGCGATCTTCGGCGAGATGGGCTTCACCGTCGCCGAGGGGCCCCATATCGAGGACGACTACCACAACTTCACAGCCCTCAACATTCCGCCCGAGCATCCGGCGCGCCAGATGCACGACACGTTCTACATGCAGGCGCGCGCCGACGGCTCGCGCCGCCTGCTGCGCACCCATACCTCGCCCGTGCAGATTCGCGCCATGGAACATGGCAAGCCGCCCTTCCGCTTGATCGCGCCGGGCCGCACCTTCCGCTCCGATTCCGACATGACCCACACGCCGATGTTTCATCAGGTGGAGGGTCTCGTCGTCGACGAGCACACCCATATGGGGCACCTGAAAGGCTGCCTCATCGATTTTTGCCGCACCTATTTCGAAGTGCCGGACGTTCCCGTGCGCTTCCGCCCCAGCTACTTCCCCTTCACGGAACCGTCGGCCGAGGTGGATATCGGCTGCTCGCGCGCGGGCGGCGAGCTCCGGATCGGCGCGGGCGATGACTGGCTCGAGATTCTCGGCTGCGGCATGGTCCATCCGCGCGTGCTCGCGCATTGCGGGATCGATCCGATCCGCTATCAGGGCTTCGCCTTCGGCATGGGACTCGAGCGCATCGCCATGCTGAAATACGGCATCCCCGACCTGCGGACCTTCTTCGAGAGCGATCTGCGCTGGCTGCGGCACTACGGCTTCGTATCGCTCGAGTCACCGAGCGTCGTCGGGGGCTTGTCGCCGTGAAATTCACTCTGGGCTGGCTCAAGACCCATCTCGAGACCGATGCGCCGCTCGCTGAGATCACGCATCGCCTGACCATGATCGGCCTCGAATTGGAGAGCGTCACGGATCGGGGCAAGGATCTGGCCCCGTTCACGGTCGGCTACGTCATCGAGGCCAAGCGCCATCCGAACGCGGACCGCCTCTCGGTCTGCCGGGTCGATACGGGCAAGGGCGAGGTGCAGGTCGTTTGCGGCGCGCCCAATGCGCGCACGGGCATGAAGGGCGTCTTTGCCGCCGCCGGATCGTTCATCCCGGGGACGGGGCTCGCGCTCAAGGCCTCGACCATCCGCGGCGTCGAATCGCAGGGCATGCTGTGTTCCGAGCGCGAGATGGGACTCTCGGAGGAACACGACGGCATCATCGAGCTGCCCGAAGATGCGCCTGTCGGCACACCGTTTGCCAAAATCCTCGGCCTCGATGATCCCGTCATCGACGTCGCGGTGACTCCGAACAGGGGTGACTGCCTCGGCATTCGCGGCATCGCGCGGGATCTCGCGGCCGCGGGTCTTGGTCGCCTGAAGCCGGTCGATCTCGGCGCTGTCCCCGGCACGTTCAAGAGCCCGATCGCCTGGCGAAGGGACTTGCCCGAAGGCGAAGGGCATGCCTGCCCCATGGTGGTCGGCCGCACCTTCCGCAACGTCCGGAACGGGCCGAGCCCGCGCTGGCTCCAGGATCGCCTGACGGCCATCGGCCTGAGGCCGATCTCGGCTCTCGTCGACATCACCAATTTCGTAACCTTCGATCTCGGCCGGCCGCTCCATGTGTTTGATGCGGACAAGCTCTCGGGCGACCTCACCATGCGCTTTGCGCGCGCCGGAGAGCAGGTTCTTGCACTCGACGGTCGGACCTATGCGCTCGAGCCGGACATGGTGGTGATCGCGGATCAGCAGAAGGTGCACGGCATCGGCGGCATCATGGGCGGGGAGGACAGCGGCTGCACCGAGGTGACGCACACCGTCTTCCTCGAAGTGGCGCTTTTTGATCCCATCCGGGTCGCGATGGCCGGACGCCGGCTCGGCATCGAGAGCGATGCGCGCTACCGTTTCGAGCGCGGCGTCGATCCAGCCTCGGCATTGTGGGGGGCGGAAGTCGCGGCTCGGCTCGTTCGCGAACTCTGTGGGGGCGAGGCCAGCGAATTGACGATCGCCGGAGCCATGCCCGACATGTCCCGTACAATCGCGCTCCGCCCGGACCGCGTCCGGACTCTCGGCGGGTCCGACGTTCCGGCAGACGAGCAGGCGCGTATCCTCGACGCCTTGGGCTTCGCGACGAAACGCGCCGGCGCCGCGATCGAGGCGACGGTCCCCACCTGGCGCAAGGATGTCGAGGGGGAGGCCGATCTCGTCGAGGAGGTCGCGCGGATCTGGGGGTTCGACCGGATTCCGCCCGAGCCGCTGCGCGCGACGGGCGCGCTGCCTCCGCTTGCCATCGGGCCGGCGCAGCAGCGCGTGCGCTGGGCGCGCCGGGTGCTCGCGTCGCGCGGCATGGTCGAGACCGTGACCTGGTCGTTCATGGCGTCTGCCCAGGCGGGCGCCGTGTGGGGTGCTCCGGACTCGCTGCGGCTCGCCAATCCCATCAGCGCCGATCTCGACATCATGCGCCCGAACATTCTGCCGAATCTCGTCGCGGCGGCGGCGCGCAATGCCGATCGCGGAATGACCGATTCGGCCCTGTTCGAAGTGGGGCCCCAATACATCGACGACTCGCCCGAAGGGCAAAGGACGGTCGCGGCCGGAATCTTTTACGGGCGAAGCGGGGACCGGCACTGGGCCGAGAAGCAGCGCGAGGTCGATGTCTTCGATGCGAAAGCGGCGGCGCTTGCCGTGCTCACGGCCTGCCGCGCGCCGATCGACAAGCTCCAGATCTTGGCCGAGGCGCCGGCGTGGTATCACCCGGGCCGTAGCGGGACGCTTCGCCTCGGTCCCGCCGTGCTCGCACATTTTGGCGAGGTGCATCCGCGCGCCCTCGCGCTTTTCGATGCGAAGGAATCTGCCGCCGCGTTCGAGGTGTTCCTCGACGCCATTCCCGAGGCCCGTGCGCGCAAAGGCAAGGCGCGCTCACTCCTCAAGCTTTCTCCCTTCCAACCGGTACGCCGAGACTTTGCGTTCGTGGTCGAGGACGCCGTGACGGCCGACCGGCTCATCGCGGCCGTGCGCGCGGCGGACAAGGCTCTCATCGTCGCCGTCCAGGTCTTCGATCTCTATACGGGAAGCCATGTCGGGGCCGGCAAGAAGTCGCTCGCCGTCGCGGTCACTCTGCAGCCGACGGAGCGCACGCTGACCGATGCCGATATCGACACGGTCGCATCGAAGATCGTGGCCAGCGTCGAGAAGCAAGCAGGCGGTGTGCTGCGCCGCTAGGCGACCACGCCTCTCAACGCCAGCGCTTCTCCATCCGGTCGTAGGCGCCCGTGCGCAGATCGGGCTTCTCCTCAATGAGGTGACGCTTCTGCACGCGCTGGGAGTCGGTGCGGGGAAATGTTTCCCGATATTCGATGTAGCGCGGCACCTTGAAGGGCGCGAGGCCCGTGGCGCAGTGGGCGAGGATGCGCTCGGGTGGCACCGCCTCGGGCGTCTGGCCAGGCATGAGCTGGATGTAGGCCTTGACCTCTTCGCCGCGCACCTCGTCCGGAACCGGAACGATCGCGGCGTCCTCGATCTCCGGCATCGAACGGAGCACGGCTTCGACTTCGCGCGCCGAGATGTTCTCGCCACTCCGCCGGACCATGTCCTTCAGGCGGCCAACGATGAAGTGATAGCCGTGGCGATCGACCCGGCCGAGGTCGCCGGTGCGGAACCATGGGCCCCGAAACGCCTCGTCGGTTGCCGCACGGTTGTCGTAATAGCCGTGAAGGATGCCGGGCCCTTTCACGCACACCTCGCCGAGCGAGCCCGTCGGAACGTCCCGGCCATCGTCATCGACAATCTTCACCTGGCGAAACGGGCTTTCGATGCCGCAGGTTCCTTGCCCGGTCGTCGCCTCGATCGCGTGGGCGGGAACGTGTGTCGCGGGGCCGATTTCGGTCATGCCGTACATCTCCTGGCCGAAGACGTCGAAGCGGCGCTGGAAATCGGCGTGGTTCTCCTTGGAGAGCGCGAAAATGCTCGCGATCTTGAGGCCGTTCTTGGCGTCGTCAGGATGGGGCGGCTGCTTGTAGACGGCTTCGAAGACAGCGACGTATTCGCACCGGTGCGCGCGCACATCGGCCATGAACCGGCGCGCCGTCGGCTTTCGCGGCACGTACAAGGCGGCGCCGCCCGAGGCCATGGCATTCACCAGCATGCGCTGCGGGACCATGTAGTACCAGCTCGACCCCGCGTAGTAGCGTGCAATGGATGTCGCAAAGATCTCCCGCGACACCTTGCCGAGCAACAGCCAGTAGCGGTGCGACAGCATGCAGCCCTTGGGGAACCCGGTCGTGCCCGAGGTGTACTGGATGTTGACGAGATCATCGGGGTCGACGGGCGTCTTCGGCGGTTGCGCGCCGCGCGCGGCATCCATCACCGCCGGCCAGTGCGCGTAGTCCGGATGGGCATCGCCGACGACAATCACGCGTTGGCGCGGAACGGACGGCTGCTCGATCGATTCGTAGATTCCGAGAAGATCGCGATGGATGACGAGGTGACTCGCATGGGCGTTGCCCATCACATAGGCCACCTCGCGGGGGGTGTAGGTGACGTTGACGGGCACCATGACCGCGCCCAGGCGACCGAGCGCCAGCCAGCTGAGCGGAAATTCCTCGACGTTCGGCAGGAACACGGCCACGTGGCTGCCCTTGCCGATGCCGCATTGCGCGAAAGCCGCGGCCGTCTCGAGGCTCCTGTCGCGAACCTCGCGCCAGGTGCGGGAGATGCCGTCGTCGATGAAGTGCCAAGCGGCCTTGTCGCCGTAGCGGTTCGCGGTTTCGTCGAGATAGGCGAAGATCGTCGGCGGCAGCGGTTCGGCCTCGACCCGGCGCCGGAATGCGTCGCCGTCCTCGACCCTGAAATCAGTGAAAATGCTGCGCCTCCCGCCCTTGTCCTGTCTTGTTGGTAACACAATCCTAACCATAATCCCGAACGATCGTCAGTCTGGCAAAAGGCCGTCCACGGTTTGCCGTCGTGACGGAACGCTTGGTTGGGAGTGGCCGCCATGTGTCGCTGGATCGCCTATTCGGGACGTCCGATCTATCTCAACGACGCGCTGTTCAAGCCGGAGAACTCGCTCATTCACCAAAGTCTCCATGCGAGCCGGGCGCTCACGGCGACGAACGGCGATGGATTCGGGATCGGCTGGTATGGCTCGCGGCGGCGGCCTGGCATATTCCGTGACGTGCATCCCGCCTGGAATGACGAGAACCTTCTCAACGTGTCGGAGCAGGTGAGCTCGGGCTTGTTCTTCGCCCATGTCCGGCATTCGACGGGCACCTCGACCTCGCGGACGAACTGCCATCCGTTCCGGCATGAGAACTGGCTGTTCATGCACAACGGTCAAATCGGCGGGTATGATCGCATCCGGCGCGAGCTCGACATGATGATCGATCCCTGCCTCTACGGCTTCCGCGAAGGCACGACCGACAGTGAGGCATTGTTCTACCTTCTTATCGGTAACGGGCTGGCGGATGATGTCCAAGGCGCGTTCGAGAGGACCATCACGTGCGTCCTTCAGGCGATGGACCGTGCAGGGATCGCGGCGCCTCTTCGCTTTACCGCGACGGTGACGGACGGCGAGCAGATTTTCGCCATTCGATATTCGAGCGACCGGCAGTCGCCCTCGCTGTTCTACGGCCACAAAGCCTTCACGGGCGTGGACGGGGACGTGGACAAGGGGGCTGTCGTCATCCTGTCCGAGCCGCTCGATTCCGACAGTGGGAAGTGGGTCGAGATCCCCGAGGGCCATTTCGTCGTCGCGGGCGACGGGGCCGTTTCGATCTCGCCGCTCAACGAGCGGCTCTAGCCGATCGCCCCACAGATCATCCGGATTTGATGGCGGTCGGCGGTTGCGAAGCCGAGGGCGCGCCCCTATCTTCCCTTCACGCCCCTTCGGGCCCAGCGCTCCATGACCGATCTCGCCCATATCCGAAACTTTGCCATCATCGCGCATATCGACCACGGCAAGTCGACCCTGGCCGACCGTCTCATCCAGCTGACGGGCGGTCTGTCCGATCGCGAGTTCCGCGATCAGGTTCTCGACAGCATGGAGCTCGAGCGCGAGCGTGGCATCACGATCAAGGCCCAGACCGTGCGCCTCACCTACAAGGCGCGAAACGGCGAGACCTACGCCCTCAACCTCATGGATACGCCGGGCCACGTCGACTTCTCCTACGAGGTGAGCCGCTCGCTTGCCGCCTGCGAGGGGGCGATCCTCCTGGTCGATGCGAGCCAGGGCGTCGAGGCGCAGACGCTCGCCAATGCCTATCTCGCGATCGACGCAGGCCTCGAGGTCATTCCCGTCCTTAACAAGGTCGACCTGCCGGCCGCTGATCCCGGCCGCGTCAAGCGGGAGATCGAGGACGTCATCGGCCTCGATGCCTCGAACAGCCTCGCGATCTCGGCGAAGACGGGTGAAGGCGTGCCCGAGGTGCTCGAGGCGCTGATCGCGCGGCTTCCGCCGCCCCAGGGCGACGGGAGTGCGCCCTTGAAGGCGCTCCTCGTCGACAGCTGGTACGATTCCTACCTTGGCGTCGTGGCGCTCGTCCGCGTGAAGGACGGCGTGCTCAAGCGCGGCATGCGCGTGCGCATGATGGCGACCGACACGGTGCACGAGATCGACCGCGTTGGCGTCTTCACGCCGAAGGCCCAGGCCGTGGACGCGCTCCTGCCCGGCGAGGTCGGCTTCATCACCGCCTCGATCAAGCATGTGGCGGACTGCAAAGTCGGCGACACGCTGACCGAGGACCGACGGGCGACGGCTGAGCCCTTGCCTGGATTCCGACCCTCACTGCCCGTCGTGTTCTGCGGCCTCTTTCCGGTGGATGCGGCGGACTTCGAGCGCCTGAGGGAAAGCCTCGACAAGCTGTCGCTCAATGATTCGAGCTTCGTCTACGAGGCCGAGACGTCTGCCGCGCTCGGTTTCGGTTTCCGATGCGGATTTCTCGGCCTTCTCCATCTCGAGATCATCCAGGAGCGCTTGCGGCGCGAGTTCAACCTCGAGCTCATCACGACGGCGCCGAGCGTCATCTACCGAATCCATCTGACGGATGGCACGACCCTCGAGTTGCACAATCCGGCCGACATGCCGGATCCCGTCCGCATCGCCTCCATGGATGAGCCGTGGATCAAGGCCACGATCCTCGTGCCCTCGCCGTATCTTGGCGGCGTTCTCAATCTGTGCACGGAGCGGCGCGGCGAGCAGCTCGACCTGACGTTCGCGGGCGACCGGGCAATGGCGATCTACCGCCTGCCGCTCAACGAAGTGGTCTACGACTTTCACGATCGCCTGAAGTCCGTCAGCCGCGGCTATGCGAGCTTCGACTACCACATGGACGAGTATCGGGAAGGCGATCTTGTGAAGCTGTCGATCGTCGTCAATGGCGACCCGGTCGACGCGTTGGCTACGATCGTGCCGAGCGAGCGCGCCTATGTGCGCGGCCGGCAGCTGTGCGAGCGCTTGAAAGACCTCATCCCGCGCCAGCTCTTCAAGATCGCGATCCAGGCGGCGATCGGCAGCAAGGTCATCGCGCGCGAGACGATCAGCGCGTTGCGCAAGGACGTGACGGCCAAGTGCTACGGCGGCGACATCAGCCGCAAGCGCAAGCTTCTCGAGCGTCAGAAGGAAGGCAAGAAGAAGATGCGCCAGTTCGGCAAGGTCGAAATCCCCCAGACCGCGTTCCTCGAAGCGCTCAAATTCGACGACAATTGAGAGCGCGGACCCTCAGCGCCGCCGGCGCGGTCGCAAGAGGGCGATCAGCGCGAGGCCCGGAATTCCGAGAACCGCGACCGTCGGCCAGTTGAGGACCGGGAAGATGACATTGTCCCACAGGTCGGGGTCGATGTAGCGCTGGACGACCGCCTGGACAAGGTTGAGCGTTGAGGGGCTCAGGCTGAACCACAATTCTCCCATGGGTCGCAGTGCGAAGCGCCCGCTCGCCATCGACGCGATCGCATCGGAAACGACCGATGCGATGGCACCGAGAAGAAGGATCCAGCCGAACCAGCGGAGGATGCGGACCATGGTCCGAGCGCGCTAGGCCGCGCCTTCCACCACGACGATATCGCGAATGGCGGCGCCTTTCGCATGCTTGAGCGCTTCTTGGTACTCCGGCGATTTGTAGCACGTCACGGCCTGTTCCACGCTCGCGAACTCGACGACCACGTTGCGCGCATAGGCCGTTCCCTCGAGCGTCTCGTACCGGCCGCCGCGAACGAGGAACTTGCCGCCGTGCTTGGTAATCGCGGGCCCGGCAAGCTCGGCGTATTTCTTGTACGAGTCCGGGTTGGTGACGTTCACGCGACCGATCCAGTAGGCTTTCACTGTCGTCCTCCCTTTCAAGCACGTCCGAATGAGCAAGCGCGCGACAGGACAATGGGCCGCCATGCGGATCACCGCAAGACCCTGGTTGGTGCGCTCTCTTGGCCGCGCTCTCCGGCGAGCGCGAGTTGTGCTTGTGTTCGCTGCTGCGATCGCAGCCGCCTGCAAGCCGGACCAGGGCAATTTCTCG
Source organism: Alphaproteobacteria bacterium (assembly GCA_046349515.1). Classification (GTDB taxonomy): domain Bacteria; phylum Pseudomonadota; class Alphaproteobacteria; order CADEGL01; family CADEGL01; genus JBGPGW01. Next base: position 97,625 of record JAXMCE010000006.1, read on the forward strand.
CAGGATCCAGGTTTCACGGCCTATTTCGCCACTCGCCCGCGGGGAAGCGATCCTCCGTCGGAGGCGGACAAGCGGCTGCTTGCCGCCCACGCGCCGCGAATTCTGTTGCCCGCGGGCCATCCAGGGCTCATCGGCTTCTATCCCGACTATATCGCCCAAGGCATGCTCACCGACGGCGCGGGCCGGGTGATCTCGACAGCGGTCGACCGCGAGATTCTCAACGCACATAAGGCGGATCCGCTGGCGATCTTCGTTCACCGCCCTCGTGCGGCGCCACAGCACCCGATCGTCTTCGCGCGGATCGACCGAGAGCCCGGTCCGAGCGGCGCGCCTTGGACGTTCCTCACCTACAACGCCGTCTTTCGGCACTCGGGCGTGCCGGCGGGCATGCCGCGCTGGCAGGATTGGGCGCTCGGCCTCATCGCCGATCTCGAGGATTGGCACCAGCTCGACCACTACACGGCCGCGACGATCGCTTTCGATGAGGCCGGCCATCCCGTTGCTCTCATCCTTCAGCAGCACAATGACCTGAGGACTTATCTTTTCGGCCGGGACGTGCCGTGGCCAGACGATGGACGGGTCGTGCTCGACGTTGCAATGCGTTCGAACGAGCTCTACCCGCATGAGCCGGGCCCCGTGCGCCACCGCGCAGTTGCAATGCCGTCGGCCGCGGGCATGCGCTATCTCGTCACCGGCCGGGGCAGGCCTCTTTTTGCGGCCGATGACATCACCGATAGCGTCGATGAGGCGGCCTACCGGCTCGGCTTCCTGCCCCATGACGACGCTTTTTACGCCTTCCAGGGGTGGCTCGGCGAACGGCGCCTCTTGCCGGGACGCGACGGGCCGCCGGGAGCCGACTTCAACACCTGGCCCCACGACAAGGGCAAGTTGCGCGAGATGCTTGCGGGCTATTGGCGCGAAGGCGATGAGCGGTACTTGGCAGCCCTGGCAAAGCGCGCGACATCCGGCGATGCCATGGCGGTGGACCTTGAGGGTGCCTTGATCGCAGATCTGCGGTGCTTGGCTTCCGGCCCTGCGGCGACGTGCTGAAAGGGGCGAGCGGCTTGGCGCTCCTGCCCCGCCTTGCTATGGTCCGCGCGCCCGTCGTTCGGAGGAGGGGTGGCCGAGTGGTCTAAGGCGCACGCCTGGAAAGTGTGTACACGGGCAACCGTGTCGTGGGTTCGAATCCCACCCCCTCCGCCATTTTCTATGTTTGGATTAGTCTCTGACCAGGAAGTGGCCAATCGGAATCGCCTGTTACAGGCATACTTCTGGAATGAGCCGTGGACTGCGCCGCGACCTGATTTGTGTCGGCGGCGTTCTCCCGGGCAAGATTTCTCCGAACCTGTCCACTCCAGCGAGTTAGTTCACAGCTTAGCTTTCGCACGAGATCGATCTGACGGTGCTGATCCACAATCATTCGCTCTTGGCATTCTCTTCTTCGCTTTCGATCGGCCGCGCGACCGGCAGATTCCAGCCGTACCGGATCGCCATCAGGCGAAGCGCGAAACAAACGACAGCCCCCCCGATGGCGGTCGGGACTATCGGCAAATTCAGTCCATGACCGACGACAACGAGCAGCGCGCCAGCAAGCGCGGCAAGCGCGTAGAGGTCGCTCCGGAGCACGACAGGGGTCCGCGCGACAAGCAGATCGCGTGCGATGCCTCCGCCGATACCGGTCAGCATGCCCAGCAGCGCCGCCATCAACGGGTTAAGGCCGTAGGCCAATGCCTTCTGGGCGCCGGCGACGGCAAAGAGCGCAAGCCCCGCCGCGTCAAATATCAATATCGCGGTGCGCAGGCGTGCGATCAGCGGAGTGCAGAAAAAGGTCAACAGCCCGGCGACGAGAGAAACCGCTAGATAACGCCAGTCACTGATCGCGGCAGGAGGGACAGCACCGATCAGCAGATCGCGTGTAATACCCCCCGCGCTGGAGGCCGCGAAGGACAGAACCAAAATTCCGAAGATGTCGAGCCGACGTCGTGCGCCCAGCATCGCGCCGCTAATTGCGAACACAAAGGTGCCGGAGAGATCGTAAAACAGCAGAAGATTGTGAATCGTCTTCGGTTCGAGAACGGACATCAGAGCCAACAACGCACTTCCTGTTTCGACATGGAATCTTTTGATTGTTCCTTAATTTGGCCAGCCATGCCAACGCGCCCGCGACCATGGTCTCAATGCCAGTATGCAGGGTTGAACATATGACGAGGGCGAACAAAGAACTGCGACTGAGCGGCAGGTCGTTGATCCGTCCCTTCGAAGCGTCGGCGCTCAACCGCAGATGGATTTCGGACTTTACATACATCTGGACAGTGGAAGGTTGGCTCTATGTGGCGGCGGTCGTCAATCTCTTCTCTCGGCACATTGGGTTGGTCGATGAGTGCTGTGATGACAACCCGGCTGGCCACCGACGCCTTGATCATGGCGATCTGGCGACGGGGCAAGCCCGATGCACTTTTCCATCACTCTGACCGCGGCAAGCAGGGCGGATTCAACCGGTGGTCCCAACACCGCTGTTGTGGCCATCGGCAAGGAACTCGTCGAGCGCTTCGGCAGGAGCTTTCCATTTCGGGGTCTTCCGCGATCGCATGTCGACCGCGCGAGCGACGGCATCGAGCTCACGCGGCGAATGCCGACTGAGATCCGTTCCCTTCGGTGTGAATAGGCGTCGAACTTTGACCCAAGAAGTTGCGATGCCGATCAGCGGCGGGACCCGACGCCGACTTACACGCTAGCCTACTAACGACGGGCCTATTCGCTGTCTGTCCGCACGGAGGGGGCGGAGAAGGTTCGATACCAGTTCCGCTCGCTCCGCCATCGCCGAACGATCAACGGCCCAGCGGCCGGTCAAGGTTGTCCGGTGCAAAGCCGTATCCCTCTTGAGCTTCGACCTGCGTGGTGGCCGGTATGGGGTCAGCGGACTTTTCCGAAACCGCGACCAAAGATCAGCGGCGCGTTGCGAGGTTTAGCAGGAGGAGCAGTGTTGGTGATGTTGCTGCTCGCAGTGTGGGGGCGCATTCATCAACACCTGTCTCAATCTTGAGCGGCGGTCACGGCGGGAGCGCAGTCGTGCGCCCGGGGATTGACCTCGATCAAGGTGGCCGCTCGGCGCCGGACTAGATTGCCAGTCCTAGGCGACAGTCTTCGCGTGCCGCGAGCGGCGCTGCACAGCAGGCCGCCCCGGGGTCGCCGAACCATCGAGGGACCGCGACATGCGTCAGGCCGAAGGCGTCAAATTCTTGCGCTGGGCGATGCCGCGTCTCGGCCTCGATTGGCCCGGCTTCGAGCATTGTCACCGCCAGGTGTGCAAGCGGTTGAAGCGTCGGATCGGTGAGCTGGGGCTCTCGGGGTTCGCCGCCTATCGCAACTACACCCTCGATCACGACACGGAATGGGAAGTGATCGACACTTGCTGTCGCGTCACGGTCTCGCGTTTCTATCGCGACAAGGACGTTTTCGACGAACTTGCGTCGGAGGTGGTGCCGCGTCTTGCGGCGGAGGCCAAGGCGCGGGGCCGTTCGGTCGTGCGCGCGTGGAGCGCCGGATGCGGTGCCGGGGAGGAGCCGTTCAGCCTGGGGCTGATATGGCGCTTCAAGGTCGAGCCGCGTTTTCCACGCCTGAGTTTGGAGATCGTCGCGACCGATGCCGATGACAATCAACTCGCACGCGCCCGAGTCGGCTGCTATCGGCCGAGCTCTCTGCGCGAGCTGCCGGCGGCGTGGGCCAAAGGGGCATTCGTTACCTCGGGTCCTCTCCGTTGTCTCAGACCTAAGTTTCGCGCTGGCATCGAGTTCGAGCGCCAGGATGTCCGCGCCAACGCACCGAAAGGACCCTTCGATCTCATCCTGTGCCGGAATCTGGCCTTCACTTATTTCGACGAAAGCCAGCAGCGTGAAGTGCTTGCCATGATCGTCCGCAAGCTGACCCCGGGCGGCTTTCTGGTCATCGGCCGGCGCGAGCGGCTGCCGGATGAGAAGGGCGGTCTTTCCGATTGGGCGCCCGATCTGCGCATTTTCACCAAGGCCTCGGCGGCGCAGTTGCGAGCCGTGGCCTAGCGCGCAATGCTCGGCGCTCCCGCGCAAGGTTTGATCTGCGACACTCTTTCGGTCGAGTGAAACAAGAGACAATTGGCGCTCTCGAGCATCACGGCCGTCTCGTTCCGGCCACCGGCATTCGCGAAATCGCGGTCGTCGGGCGATCAAGCATTGCCAGCGGCCGTCCGTCGTTCCCCAGGACCAAAGACATTCCAACACATGGATTTCAAGACAACGAAAGCCCCGGCGGGCGCCCGGGCACGTTGACCTAGCTCAACCGCGCCAGACGTGGCGAGCGGTAGAAAAGGATTCATGGAGAGCTTGCAGCTGACGATTGGCGACTCTCAGGGCGCCTCATGGGGCCGCCAATATGCAAGGCGCATGAAAGGTGGACCCTGCGGCATTCGGCAACGGAAGACCGCCTATGGCATGAGGGGCGTGATCTTCGCCCTCAGTGTCGCTGCCTTCACGGCTGGAAGCGGTCCGCTCTTCGCGGCGGACAGCCTCGACACAACCGCCGGACAGCGTCTCGCCGAAAAATGGTGTGCCGAATGTCACGTTCCCGGCGCGGCCGCTAGGGGCCACCCCGGCATTGCGCCGAGTTTTCGCGCCGTCGCCAACGATCCGGCGACGACGGAACGGAGTGTCCGCGTCTTTCTCCGTTCACCACACCCGACGATGCCGAATGTCTCGCTCACGCGCGAGCAGGTGGACGATCTCGTGGCCTATATCCTGAGCTTCAAGGATCAATGACAGAAGCTCGATTTCGCGCGGGCGATGGGTTGGAGCCGGGCTAGACGCCGCCTGGCCCGGCCCTCAGAAAAGGGAGTAAGCAACATGCCGCACAAGCAGGTCCTGTTCCGGTCGGCCGCGCGCGACAAGATTCTGCGTGGTGCGACGCAGTTGGCGGATGCGGTGCGCGTCACCCTGGGGCCGCGCTCGAAAGCTGTCCTCATCCAAAGGAAATGGGGTGCCCCGCTCGTTTGCAATGACGGCGTCACGATCGCCAAGGAGTTCGAACTCAAGGACGGCGAGGAGAACCTTGGCGCCCAGATGCTGCGCCAAGCGGCCGAGAAGACGGGCGATGTCGTCGGTGACGGCACCAGCACCTCGACGATCCTGGCTCACGCGATCCTCGCCGACGGCATCCGCAACGTCGTAGCAGGCGCGAGCGCCATCGATCTCAAGCGAGGCCTCGACCGCGCGACCAAGGCGGCCGTCGGAGCCCTGCGCACCATGTCGCGGCCCGTCAAGACGCGGAAAGAAAAGGCGCAGGTTGCGACCATCTCCGCGCACAATGACGAGACGATCGGCAATCTCGTGGCCGATGCGATGGAGAAAGTCGGGAACGAAGGGGTCATCACGGTCGAGGAGTCGAAGACGACCGAAACAATCCTCGATGTCGTCGAGGGCATGCAGTTCGACCGTGGTTTCCTCTCGCCATACTTCATCACGAACGCCGACAAGATGGAGGCCGTGCTCGAGGATGCCTACCTGCTTCTCTCCGATCGCAAGATCAACGTTCTCAAGGACCTTCTGCCGCTTCTCGACCAGGTCGCAAAGTCCGGCCGGCCGCTTCTCGTCGTGGCGGAAGACGTCGAGGGTGAGGCTCTCGCAACGCTCATCGTCAATCAGATTCGCGGCGCGCTGAAAAGCTGCGCGGTCAAGGCTCCGGGATTCGGGGACCGCCGGAAGTCTATGCTGCAGGACATGGCCGTTCTCACGGGTGGCATGGTGATTTCAGAGGAGCTGGGGTTGAAGCTGGAGAGCATCGAGCTTGCACAGCTCGGTCAGGCCAGGCGCATCGTGGTCGACAAGGACAATACGACGATCATTGGGGGCACAGGCGGCCGCGCCGAGATCGACGGGCGTATCCAGCAGATACGGCGCGAGATCGAGAAGACAACCAGCGACTATGACCGCGAGAAGCTTCAAGAGCGTCTGGCCAAGCTGGCCGGCGGCGTCGCGGTCATCCGTGTCGGCGCCCCGGCCGAAGCGGAGATGAAGTCGAAGAAGGAGGCGCTCGATGATGCCATCAGCGCGACCAAGGCCGCGGTCGCCGAAGGAATCGTCGCCGGCGGCGGCCTCGCGCTTCTCCGCTGCGTCAAGGTGGTCGCCGAGGAAGAAGCCAAGTGTGAAGGCGACGAGAAGACAGGCGCACAGATCTTGAAGCGTTCGCTCGAGATGCCGACACGCCAAATTGCCGAGAATTCGGCCGTCGATGGTGGTGTCGTCGTGGCACAAATGCTGGCCGGCAAGGGCGACTATGGTTTTGATGCCGCGCGGAAGGAATACGTCGACCTCGTCGAGGCCGGAATCATCGATCCGACCAAGGTCGTTCGAATCGCGCTCGAGAACGCTGTATCGGTGGCGAGCGTCCTCCTGCTGACGGAAGCGACCATGACCGAGATTCCCGAGACCAAGAAGGAGCACGTGGCTGAGCCGGAAATGGCCATGTGACGAGAAGCCCCGCCGATCGACAGGCTGTCGCGGCGCTCACGTCTGTGCGGCGAAGTGGGCGCGAAAACGCAAAAGCGAGACAAGAAACAGGAATGCGCCGATGAGGGCGAGCGCGAGAAGCTGCGGCCATAGGACCGTCACGCCAGCGCCGCGGAAGATCACGGCCATCGAGAACTCGACGTAGTACCGCATGGGCGAGATGACGGTCAGCCATTGGACGGCCCGGGGCATCGATTCGATGGGCGTGTAGGTGCCCGAGAGGAAGATGAGCGGAATGAGGACGAGGAGCGAGACGAGCGCCAGCTGCTGGGTGCTGCGCGTCACCGTTGCCAGCATCATGCCGATGCCCGTCGTCGCCAGGAGGTAGACGAGCGTGCCTGCGAAGAAGAGGGCCTCCGAACCTCTGAACGGAACGCCGAACGAGCCCTGGACGACAAGGTGGAGGGCACCGAAGGCGGCGACCAAGACCAGGAGGCAGGTCGGCCAGATCTTGGCGAACATGATCTCGGCCGCGCCCAGCGGCAGCACCAGAAGATGCTCGAGCGTGCCGTGTTCGCGTTCCCGCAGGAGCGCAGTCGCAGGCAGAATGACGGAAATGTTCGTGATCACGAGCAAGAGGTGGATGACCGCGTCATACCACTCATTGACCCGATTGGGGTTGTACTTGATGCGGATCCGCGAATCGACCGGCGCGCTTGCGGCGATCTTCCGGTATTCGAGGTACCGGCCGATCTCTTCGGCCACAATCCGCCGGATGTGGCCGGATCCAACATAGGCCTGGCTGATCGCGGTCGCATCGATGTTGAGTTGAAGGTCGGGATCGCGGCCGGCCAGGAGGTCGGCCTGAAAGCGCGGAGGGATGACGAGGACAAAGGTGTGGCGGCCCGAATCGAGGGCTTGATCAACCTCCGCGAAGCTGATGGCAACGGGCTCTCGGAAGTTCGGTGGCCTGAACGCATGAAAGAACCGGGCCGACAGGGGTGAATGGTCCTCGTCGACGATGGCGATCGAGGCATTTCTCAACTCGAGCGACATGCCTTCGCCGGCCGTCTTGATGTCGAGCGTGAAGCTGTAGAGGACAAAAAGCGCGAGCGTGAGGTCGCGCGCGAGTACAAGCAGCTCTTTCGTTCCGAGATGGAAGATGTGCCGCACATGCCGCATCGTCAGCGCTCCTGCTTGCGCAGCAGGGCTGCGCTCGCGCCGATCAGGACGAGGAACGCAGCCCCGAGTGCGGCGTAGTCGGGCAGGAGATCGCGCGTCGCGAGGCCCTTCGTGAAGCAACCGACGGCGATATTGAGAAAATAGGTGGCGGGGAAAACCCTGGCGATGACGATGGCGTTGCCAGAGAGGCTGCTGACAGGCGTCAGAAGTCCGGAATAGAGAAAGGACGGCACGGTGGTGACGATGACACTGATGATCACGGCGGCAAGCTGAGTGCGCGTGAAGGCGGAGACGAGAAGGCCGAGTGCCGTGCCGGCGAACACATAGATGAGGGCGCCGGCGGCAAGCGCGAAAAGGCTGCCCTTGAGCGGCACGTCGAACAGCGCGACCGTCATGAGTGTCATGATCGCGAAATTGACCATGCTGATCGCAACGTAGGGCAGCTGCTTTCCAAGCAGGAACTCGACTCGCCGAAGCGGCGTCGCATGGAAGTTGGTGATCGAGCCGAGTTCTTTCTCCCGCACGACGGCGACGGCGGTCAGCATCGTCGTCGAGAGCGCCAGCACCGCGGCCATCACGCCGGGGACGAAGGCAAACTTGCTCTTAAGGTCTTGGTTGTACCAAAACCGCGTCTCGAGCCCGGCTGGACTGGCCGGCTTGCCGAGACCGAGGCTCTCGCGCGCATAGCGAGCGAAAAGCCCGACATTCATTGCCTCGACATAGCCGCGAATGGTGTCGGCGCGAAACGGCATGGTTCCATCGATCCAAAAGGCGACCTGTGGTGTGCGGCCGGCCGAGAGATCGCGTCCGAAACCAGGGGAGACCTCGATTGCGAGCGCGACATCTCCGGCGGCAAATCGCTCCTCGAGGTCGCGGTCGGACCGAACCGAACCTTTGAGGACGAAATAGCGCGAGTGCGCGAACGGATCGAGATAGGCGCGGCTTGCCGGCGTATTGTCGCGATCGAACGTCGCATAAGGCAGATTCTCGACGTCGAGCGTCAGTCCGAATCCGAACACGAGCATGAGAACGGCGGGAACAAGAACGGCGGCCGCCAGCCGAAAGGGATCGCGCCAAACCTCGAGGCATTCGCGCATAAGAAGGGCCAGAAGCCGTGCGCTATTCATGCTGCAATCTCGCCAGCGATCGGCCGCTCCGCCATGTCTTTCTCGATCAGTGCGATGAAGGCTGCCTCGAGAGAAGCGGTGCCGCTTGAACGGACGAGCGCCTCCGGTTGGTCCACGGCGAGGACCCGGCCGGCATTCATGAGAGCGAGGCGGTCGCAGCGCGCGGCTTCGCTCAAGTAGTGGGTGGAGACGAAGATTGTCACGCCCCGTTCGCGCGCCAAAGCAACAATCGTTCGCCAGAATCTATTGCGTGCGACCGGATCGACGCCCGACGTCGGCTCGTCGAGGATAAGGATGTCGGGCTCATGGATGAGGGCGACCGCGAGCGACAAACGCTGACGAATGCCGAGAGGAAGGGACTCGGCCCGTCGGTCGAGGACGGCCGAGAGGTCGAGCAGTGCCGCGAGCTCAGCCGTTCTTTCGCGCAGGCGACCGCGTGACATGTCGAACACGTGCGCGTGCAACGCGAGATTACGCCTGACCGTCAGGTCACGATAGAGCGAGAAGGCCTGCGACATGTAGCCGAGCCGTTTGCGGGACTGGAGATCGGTGGCATCGACCGTGCGCCCAAAGAGGCGCGCCTCGCCATCGCTCGGCGGCAGAAGGCCGGTCAGCATCTTCATGGTCGTGGTTTTCCCACACCCATTGGGGCCGACGAAACCGAAGATCTCGCCCCGTTCGACCTTGAAATCGGCGCGGTCGACGGCCGTGAAGGAGCCGAATCGCCGCGTGAGATTCGTGGCGGCGATCGCTACGTCGCCCATGCCATGCGTGCGTGGCACGATCGCGAACGGCGCATGGCCGGCGCGTTTCGCCTCCGGCAGAAGGGCGGCATAGGCGTCTTCGAGCGAGGAAGTGCCGGTTCGCTCGAGGAGCGCCGCTGCCGAGTCGTCCGCGAGAACGCGACCGTCGTCCATCATGATGATGCGTGGAAGGCGCGCCGCTTCGTCCATGTAGGCGGTCGCGACGAGAATCGTCATCTCAGGCGATTCCGCGTGCATGCGTTCGACGAGGTCCCAGAACTGGCGCCGGGAAAGCGGGTCGACGCCGGTCGTGGGCTCGTCGAGAACGACGAGTTTGGGCTGATGGATGAGCGCGCAGCAGAGTCCCAGCTTCTGCTTCATGCCACCCGAGAGGTGCCGCACGCGGCGTCCGGCAAACGGGCCGAGGCCGGTCACGGCGAGAAGGGTCGCCAATCGCGTCGCGGCGCTCTCTTGCGGAAGGCCGAAGAGACGCGCGAAGAAGGTGACGTTCTCCCGGACCGACAAATCAGCATAGAGATTTTGTCCGAGACCCTGCGGCATGTAGGCAATGTCGCGGCCGACGCGGGCGCGTTCGGCAGACCGGCGCATGTCAGCGCCCCGCACCCGAACGGTCCCTTCCTGGATTCGCTTGACGCCGGCCAAGAGGCCGAGAAGGGTCGACTTGCCCACGCCGTCGGGCCCGACGAACGCGATCACCGCGCCCGCCGGAACGGTGAGGTCGAGCGAGCCAAGAGCCGGGATTCGCCCGTAGCGGTGGCTGAGGCCGGAAACGGCGACGGCCGGCGCGTTCATGGCAACTTGGCCGGCCAGGGCGTCGCGCCCTCGATCTTGACGTAACCGACCCCCGGCATGCCGGGTTTGAGGGCCCGGTCATGATTGTCCGTCGCAGAAAGCTTTACGCGGAAGACGAGCTTTTGCCGTTCTTCGACCGTCTGAACCTCTTTGGGGGTGAACTCGGCCTCGCTCGACACGAAGGAGACACGCGCAGGGAAGCTACGGTCCGGGAACGCATCGAGCTTGAGACGAGCGTCCGCCCCCACGGGCACGCGCCCAGCGAGCTTCTCGGAAAGATAGATGGTCATGTAGAGATCGTCCAAATCGACGACGACGAGCGCTTTGCCTCCGCTCGGCAGGACCTCGCCAGGTTCGGCCAGGCGATAGAGAACGCGGCCGGCGGTGGGGGCGTAAAGATCCATGTCCGAAAGATTGGCTTCGATCTCGTCGATTCGCGCCCGGGCCTCGCTTTCGATCGCGAGCGCATCCATTTGCGCCGCGCGTGCCTGGCTCAGGGCCGCCTCGGCCGTCTCGGCGCGCGTGCGGTCGCGGTCGACGCGTTCCTGGGTCGAGAAGCCGCGTTCAAGGAGAGTTCGGGACCGGTTGGCTTCGATGCGGGCGAGTGCGAGCTCGCTGCTGCGGCGAGTAATCTCGGCGCGTGTGAGTTTGATCTGTTCACGCGCCTGGTCGAGCCGCGCGCGGGCCTGCGCTAGACTCGCGCGCACCGACTTGGCATCGACGCGCACGAGCAGCTGACCTGCGCTCACATCATCACCTTCCCTGACCAGGACCTGCTCGATACGGCCCGGAAATTTGGCTGCGATGTCGACTTCGGTCGCCTCCATGCGTCCATTGCCCCAGGCAATCCCTTCAGGCATCCGGTTGCGATGTTCGACCCGCCAATACACATAGCCGCCACCGGCGACGAGCGCCACGAGGGCGCCGATGAGAGTCAGTCGCCCGGCCAAGCTGCTCATGGACACGGCCCGCGAGCCATGGTGGAGCCGAGCAAGACAGAACGTCGCGCGGCATTCGAGAGCGGCACCGCCGAATCCGTCATTCGAGCCTCCCTCGGCCGTTCTCCATTCGACGTTCGGCGTTCCCGTGATGGTGCGGCATGCGGCTCACGATGCCTGCTTTCTTGGCAATCTCGAACCATAGCACGGACATGGCCCCGCACGCCGATGCGATGGCGATATCCGCGGCCGGCGCCGCATCGAATTTGAAGAGCTGCTGCAAGGGCGGAACCCCGATCGCGAGCGCGAGGCCGGCGAGTGCGATCGCAACCGCGACCCAGAGTGCACGATTGGGTCGCCGCAAACCGGCGAGGATGCCCTCTGACCAGGACCGATTGGCGACGGCAAGAGCCAGATTGCCCGTCACGATCGTCACAAAGACCATGGTCCGCGCCACGGATTCCGGGCGCTCCAAGGCGAGGGCGCCACCATAGATGGCGAGGACAGCGAGCAGAAGCAGAAAGCCCTGAGCGAGACTGATGCCCAGCGTCCAGCCGCCAAAGAGCTGTTCGCCGACGGGACGCGGCGGCCTCCTCATGACGTCGGTCTCTTCCGGCTCCGCTTCGAACACAATCGAGCAGACCGGGTCGATGATCATTTCGAGAAAGACGACGTGGAGCGGCGCGAGAACAAACGGCCAGCCGAGCAGCAAGGGTGCCAGTGCCATGCCGAGAATCGGAACATGAATGGCCGTAATGTATGTCATTGCCTTGCGAAGATTATCGAAAATGCGGCGCCCGAGGCGCACCGCCCCGACGATGGCACCGAAGTCGTCGTCGAGGAGAACGAGCGTCGCGGCCTCTCGCGCGACATCGGTCCCCCGCTGGCCCATGGCAATGCCCACATGGGCGGCCTTGAGGGCAGGTGCATCGTTGATACCGTCGCCCGTCATGGCCACGATTTCGCCGTTCGCCTTGAGCGCCTCGACCAACTGCAATTTCTGCTCTGGCCTGATCCGCGCAAAGACGGACACGTCGCGCACGCGCTGCTTTAATCCGGCGTCGTCCAGTGCCGCAATCTCGCCGCCGGTCGCGACACGCCCGGCGGCATCGAGGCCCGCCTCGCGCGCGATCGATTCGGCCGTTGCGGCATAGTCGCCCGTGATCATGACGATGCGAATTCCCGCGCGGGCGCATTCATCGACGGCCGCCCGGACTGTTGGGCGCAAAGGATCCGTTAAGCCGACGAGGCCTGCGAAGGTGAAATCGAAGTCGTGCTGGTGCGCGGGCAAGGCAGAGCCGCGGTGACGACCGCGTGCGACGGCGATGATGCGGAGGCCGTCATGCGCCATGGCTTGAACCCATTCGTGGATGGGTCGTGCCTTCTCCTCATCGAGATGGCAAAGATCGATGATCGACTCGGGCGCTCCCTTCGCCGCGACGACGTACTCGTCCGTCGAATCAACCCGCCAGGCTTGCGACATCGCGAGAAAACCAGGAGTCAACTCGTACTCCTCGGCGAGTCGCCAGGACGTATGGAGATGCTCGGTCCCCTTGAACGCGTCGGCCCCCAGGCGATGAACGGCCAGCTCGGTCGGGTCGAACGGCCGCGACTTGCTCGCAAGGATCGCGTACTCGACAAGCTCGTGAAACCGATCCGGTAATGCGGGCGTTTCGGGCGCGACTTCGAGGAAGTGTCCGTCCACGCAGAGCCGCGTCACGCTCATTCGGTTCTGCGTCACTGTTCCGGTCTTGTCGACGCAGAGCACTGTCGCGGCGCCGAGCGTTTCGATGACGGCGGATCGGCGCGTCAACACCCCCGCGCGCGAGAGGCGCCGAGCGCCGAGCGCCAGGAACACGGTCAGCACGAGGGGGAATTCTTCCGGGAGAGCCGACATGGCGACCGTGATCCCGGCGAGTGCACCTTGAAGCCAGTCGCCGCGCCGGAGGCCAAAGTGGATGAGAACGGCCACGCTCACGAAGGCGCCCACCATCGCCATGGCCCATACGAGCCGCGCGGTTGATTCCTGTAGGCGTGTGCGTTCGGGCGGGATAGCCGTGAGGGACGTGCCCAGGCGACCGATATAGGCATTCGGACCCGTGGCAACGATCTCGGCAACACCCTGTCCGCTGACGACGAGTGAGCCAGAATAGACGAAAGGCAAGTCGTCACCGCCCGGAGGAGACGTCGTGATCGGGCCAGGATGGTCAGGTTGCGCCAACTTTCTCACCGGAGCCGATTCGCCGGTGAGAAGCGATTCATCCGCCTGCAGATCGTGGCTCGTGAGAAGGCGGCCGTCCGCTGGCACGCGGTCGCCTTCGGACAGGATGACGAGGTCGCCCGGAACGACTTCGGCGCCCGGAATCCGCATATCCCGCCGATCGCGGATGACAAGCGCCCGGGGGCTCGCGATCTCTCGCAATGCCTCGATCACGCGCTCGGTGCGCATGTCCTGGAATGTGACCATCCCCACATCGATGATCGCAATGGAGGAAAGAACGATTCCTTCAAGCGGATCGCCGAGCGCCAGGTAAAGGGCCGCGGCGATCACGAGGAAGAGAAACATGGGCTCCTTGAGAACGCCAAATACGACAGAGAGGAGCGAACGCCGACCGGCTCCTGAAATCTCGTTTCGGCCAAATTCTCGAAGCCGGCGCGCCGCCTCTGCCGTCGACAGGCCATCGAGGTCGGTCGACAGATTGGACGGGTGTCGAGGATTCGATCTTGCGGAAACCTGATTCACTCGCGAATCGCCGCTGCTTGTATTGCGCGTCGTGGCGGACATGATCAGGGCAGGCAATGCGCCGCGACGGATGTCGCGGCGCGATGACGGATCAGTGCATTGAAAAATATCTTGCGCTTTGACCGGCATGCGCCGAGTCGCGCGAGTCGTTCGGCATGGCGGCCTCCTCTCTGTCGATTCAAGGATATACGCGTCTCTACCGTGCCGAGAGAGGTCAAGCGTTGACCTGAATCAACGAGGTGCGGACCGCCGGCGCGATTGGCGCAGATCAATGATGACCGCCGATAGGTGAGCGAGTTTATTGCTTTCGCGCCGATCGGCCACGCGGCTCGGCCGACGGGTTCTCGGCGCCACGGAAGAGGGGCTTGCGCATGGCAATCCAGACCATCTTGACTCTCCTGACGGGCACGACCGGTACGCGTGCAGCGATCCGTCTGGCAGCTCAAATTGGCCGTGCCGTCGGCGCGCAGGTCCGCGCCCTTCATGTAAGGGCCGAGCCGCTCAAATCGCTGCCCATGATGGGTGATCCCATGGCGGCGCTCTCCGTGCCGGAGGTGATGCGGATTCTCACGGAGACCGCGGATGCGCGGGCAAGCCAGGCTCGCGAAGCTTTCGAAGCAGAGATCCCGGAAAGTGAACGTGCGACGACGGTGGCTGCGTGCCGACCGGGCACCTACGCAGTCCTTTGGATCGAAGCGCGGGACGATGAGGGTGATGTCGCGCTCCGCATGGCGCGGCTCTCCGATCTCATCGTCCTCGTCAGGCCGCTCGACGGCGTTGGCACTGTCTCCTCGCCGACGTTCGAATCCATCCTGTTCGAGTCCGGCAGGGGCGTACTCGTCGTTCCGTCCGCCGCGCGTCAGGCGAAATTGGGCACAGTCGCCGTGGCGTGGAACGGCTCGGTGCCCGCGGTCCATGCCGTTGCGGCGGCTCTTCCGCTGCTGGCGAACGCCGATGCGGTCACCGTGCTCACCGGCACGGAAGGCGGATACCCCGATGCCACAGCGGAAGAACTCGTCGAGTATTTAGCAGCGCATGGCGTGACCGCGCGCGCCAAGAACTTCGTTGCCGATCCCGACTACAGCGGGCGGCAACTCCTTGAACTGGCGAGCGAGGCCGGCGCTGAACTGCTGGTCATGGGAGCATATGGCCACAGCCGCCTTCGGGAATTCACGCTTGGAGGTGCCACGCGTGACGTTCTCGCTCTCGCCTCGCTGCCGGTGTTGATGGCGCACTGAACACTTGGCGCCATCAGGTGTCTTACGGTGCGGAGAGCGGTTCCATGAGACCGGCCGCCATGAGCGATTCGGTCGACGTTCGGGCACGTTCGATCGTCGCGATGGCCCGCGCATGAATGTCGTCTTCGCTCATCGACAGCGACGCCAGCCCTTCTCGTTGGGCTTCCATGGCGGTTGCCGCCGCGATTTGCGCGGAGACTCTCCAGTCATCCAGGGTCGGCAGGATGCGATGCTCGCTGATTCCGGCTGACACGGCGCCGGTGGAGAGTGCTTGTGCCGCCGCCAATGCCATGCCATCCGTGATCGTGCGCGCGCGCACGTCGAGAACGCCGCGGAAAAGGCCCGGAAACACGAGCGCATTGTTGACTTGGTTCGGGAAGTCGCTGCGACCCGTCGCGACAATGCGCGCGCCGGCCTCCAAGGCCTCCCACGGCCAAATCTCCGGGACTGGGTTTGCGCAGGCGAAGACGATTGCATCCTTGGCCATTCCCTTGACCCACTCGCCTTTGATGATTTCGGGCCCCGATCGCGAGAACGCGATGCAGATATCCGCTCCGGCGAGCGCCTCGGCGATGCCGCCGGCGATACCACGCTCGTTCGATTCGGCGCATACCGTCCATTTGTCTCGGTAAAGCTCCTGAACGGACTCGATGTCGCAGCGCCCCTTGTGGAGCGTTCCCTTGCTGTCGCACGCCACGATCGCACCGGGATCGATCCCGAAGGCCTTGAGAAGACGATAAGTTGCCACGTTCGCCGCACCAATGCCGATGAGAGCAATGCGAACGCGCTCCGGGCTCTTGCCGAGGATGGCAAGCGCATTCTGAAGCGCCGCCAGGATGACCGTGGCGGAGCCCTGCTGGTCGTCGTGCCAAACGGGGATTTTCAAGGTCGATCTCAAGCGGTCGAGAACATCGAAGCACTTTGGCTGGGCAATATCCTCGAGATTGATCCCGCCGAACGATGGCTCGAGCGCTTGAACGACGCGCACCAGTTCATCCGCATCCGAGGTCCCGAGGCAGAGCGGAACGGCGTCGACGCCGCCGAGATATTTGAAGAGCAAGGCCTTGCCCTCCATGACGGGCAGACCGGCCTCAGGTCCGATGTCGCCGAGCCCGAGGACGCGCGTGCCGTCGGAGACGATCGCGATCGTGTTCGCCCTGTTGGTGTGGTCGTAGACGAGTTCTGGATTCGCCCGGATGGCCTTGCAGGACGCGGCGACGCCTGGGGTGTACCAGATCGCGAAGTCGTCCAAGCCGTGCACGGGACATTTGGGCAGCACTTGGACCTTGCCTCGATAGCGCGGGTGCAGGCGGAGAGCCTCGGCCGCCGGTCGCTCGGCCGCCGCGAGCAGCGCGGCCACGTCGCGTGGCCGTCGTTCGGGTGGGTCGACTATCGGCATGATCGTGCCCGCATTGCGTCTACGGGGGGAGGCGCGGCGAGAGGTATTGCCAGCACCCGCGAAGGCTCGCGAGCTGCGGGTAGTCCCGCTCCGGGATGTCGAGCCCGGTCTCTTGGTGAACGGCAATGACAAAATTGAGGAAGTCCATCGAATCGATGTCGAATTGATCGTGGAACGATTGGGCCGGATCGATCTCGACGCCCTCGAGCTCGGGTGCCACTTTTTCGAGCGCGCGCCTGACGATCGCGGTGATCGTTTCGTCCTTCACAGCTTGTCCGGCTCCTTGAGCCATTGCGCCAACGTTTCAAGAAAGCGCGCCGCGCGATGCCCGTCGCTCACCCGGTGGTCGGCCGCAATCGTGACCTGAAGCACGCGCCGCGCGACGATCGAGTCGCCGACGACCCATGGCCGCTTGAGAACAGACCCCAACCCGATCATGGCGACCTGAGGCGGATAGATGACGGGATAGACCGAATCGACGACTCCCTCGCCGAGATTCGTGACGGTCACGGTGGGATCGGACAGCTCGGAGCTCCGGAGCCCGCCGGATCGAGCGCGCCTCACGAGATCGTTCAACCTACGCATCAGGTCGTCGAGCCCGCACCGATCGGCATGATGAAGGGCCGGTGCGACGAGCCCCCCGCCGCGGAGCGAGATGGCCACCCCGAGGTGAATGTCGCTCTTGGCGCGGAACGCGCCCTCATCATAGGTGCCGTTCAGTTCAGGCACCGCGCGGAGAGCGAGCGCGACGGCCTTGAGCAGTGGGACGACGTAGAGCACGCGCTCCGCGACCGGGCGCTTGGCATTCTCTGACTCCAGCCAATCGAGACATGCGCTCGCGTCCAAGGTGGCCGACAGATAGTAGTGGGGGATCTCCCGCTTCGACCGACTCATCGCGGCGGCGATGGCGCGGCGCATCTCCTCCGCCGCCGTCGGCGCTCGCCGCGGTTGTTCTTTGGCCGCGCGTTCGACATCGGCAATCGTCACGGCGCCCTCGGCGCCCGAACCGCAGAGCGTTGTCGCGTCGATGCCCAGCTCCGTTGCACGCCGACGAGCAAGTGGCGAGACGCGCGCGCTTTTTCTCTCCTCCGCCGCTCTCGTTCGTGGCACAGCGGGGACGGCGGCGTGCGTCGGCGCGGGCGGCGGCGCTGGTGGTGCCGAGGGAGGTGCCGCGATTTCCTCCGGCCCTTCGATATGGGCGAGAACAGTGCCGACCGGAACCTTCTGTCCGGTCTCGACACAAATGTCGCGCACGATGCCAGTGTGAAACGCCTCGATTTCGATTGCGCCCTTCTGCGTCTCGACGACCGCGACGATATCGCCGCGGGCCACATGGTCGCCCGGACGTTTCAGCCATTCGACAAGCGTACCGGCGTCCATGTCTGCGCCCAAGGAGGGCATGAGGAAATCAGCCACGGCCCGCCACCAACGATTCCGCGGCGGCGGCGATGGAGGCGGCCTGTGGTATGGCCGCCTCCTCCAAATGGCGCGGATAGGGAATGGGCACTTCCGCGCTGCAGACGCGGGCGACGGGCGCATCGAGATCATAGAACGCACCTTCCATGATCCGGGCCATGACTTCCGCCGCAAGGCTGCCGGTGCGCCACGCCTCGTCGACGACGACGACGCGGTGCGTCTTTCTGACGGATTTGAGGATCGTCTCATCGTCAAGCGGCCTCAGGGAGCGAAGATCGATGACTTCGGCCGAGATGCCGTCCGCGTCCAGCGCCTCGGCCGCCGCGAGCGCCTTGTGGACGTTGGCGCTATAGGCAATGAGCGTGACGTCGCGTCCGGCCCGTCGCACGGCGGCGCGATCGAGCGAAACGACGCCTGCGCCCTCCGGCAGGTCGCCCTCGAGGTTGTAGAGGGTCGCGTGCTCGAAAATGATAACGGGGTCCGGATCCTGAAGCGCCGCCCACAACATGCCGCGCGCATCCTCGATCGTCGCGGGCGCCACGACACGAAGTCCGGGAATATGAGCGTACCAGCACTCGAGGCTATGCGAGTGCTGCGCCGCCAACTGGCGGCCCGCGCCTGTCGCCATGCGGATGACAAGCGGAATCGAGAACTGGCCACCCGACATGTGGCGGATCGTCGCGGCGTTGTTGACGATCTGGTCGAGCGCCAGCAGGCTGAAATTGACCGTCATGATCTCGACGATCGGCCGCATGCCGCCGAGTGCGGCTCCGATGCCCGCCCCGACGAACCCACCTTCGGCAAGCGGCGTGTCACGCACCCGGTCAGGCCCGAATTCCGCGAGGAGGCCCTTGCTGCAGGCATAGGTGCCACCATACCGGCCGACATCCTCACCCATGAGAAACACGCGACTATCGCGGGCGAGCGCGTCCCGCAGGGCCTCCCGAACGGCGTCGCGGTAGGTTGTCTTCATGCCGCGGTCCCGGTCGTGATGGGGGGCGTATGCACGTCGCTCAGGAGGTCTTCGACAGGCTCCCAAGATGCTGCCTCCGCGAACGCGACGGCATCATCAATCTCCGCGGCGACCGTCACTTCGATCGCTGTCACATCGGTGTCATGCAGAAGGCCGGCCGAAAGGCTCCAATCCTGAAACAGATGGATCGGGTCCCGTTCCTTCGCGTGCTCGACCTCTGCCTTGTCGCGGTAGAGTTCAGGGTCGAACATGGAGTGCGCGCGAAAGCGGTAGGTTCGATTCTCGAGGAAATAGGGCGTGCCACCGTCTCTTACGGAACGAACGGCCCGCGCCGCGGCGACCTCGACCGCGACCACATCCATGCCGTCGACGATCTCGCCAGGAACGCAATAGCTCTCGGCATGGCGGCGTATGTCTGTCTGCGATTCGGAGCGCTCGAGTGCCGTCCCCATGGCGTAAAAGTTGTTCTCGCAGACGAACAGCACCGGTAGTTTCCAAAGTGCCGCAAGATTGAGCGATTCGTGAAAGGCGCCCTCGGCCGCCGCGCCTTCGCCAAAAAAGCACGCAGTGACGCGCCTACGGTCCTGCATCTTGTCGGCAAGCGCGAGTCCGACCGCCAGGGGCAGTCCTCCTGCGACGATCGCGTTGCCGCCGTAGAATCGCGTGGCTGAGTCGAAGATGTGCATCGAGCCGCCGCGGCCGCGACTGCAGCCGGCCGCCTTTCCGTACATCTCGGCCATGATGGCCCGCATGCCGATTCCTCGGGCGAGCGCGTGTCCGTGCTCCCGGTAGGTCGCGACGATCGCATCGTCCCTCTCGAGCGTCCGGATGACGCCGACCGCGTTTGCCTCCTCGCCGATGTAAAGGTGGAGGAAGCCCCTGATCTTGCCGAGGCTGTAAAGTTCCGCGCATTTCTCCTCGAAGCGGCGGATGCGCACCATTTCCCGAAGAAGATCGAGCGCGTGCTGACGGCTGAGCCTTGGTTTGCCACTACTTTGGATCATGGACGGCCCCAGGGAATCGACAGCGCGCCGTCCGATAGGCCGTACTGGCGTGCCTTGAGCCACCCACGCGATGTCATTCTCGGCTCGATCGTCATTTCGACGCGCTGCCTCGTGTCAGCGGGATATGCTGATCGACACGCGGCCGGGAACATTGATGTGTCTCAACCAAGAGGCCTCAGAACAGGCTGATCTCCCCGGCCAGGATCTGCTTCCAGATGGTGGCCAGCTCGGCCAATCCGTCCTCGACGAGCCGCGCGATGTGCGGCCTTAGAACCTCGATGCGGCCGTTGTCGTGCAGGCCGATGCGGAGATGGGCGATCTGGGGATCGTCGATACGGTGGCCGATGCGGCTCACGAGGACGCACTGAGCCCGTGCGACTTCAGGTATTTCCGCGACAATAGCGGCAGCGATTCGGCCGGCGGCGATGTTGTATAGCTTGCCCACATGCGTGACGGGGTTCTTGCCCGCAACGGACTCGATGCTCATCGGCCGGTAGGGCGTGATGAGGCCATTCGCTCGATTGCCGCGTCCCGCCTGGCCGTCGTCGCCCGCCTCGGCTGAGGTACCCGTCACCGTGAGATAGATCGCGCCCGCTGCAGGATCGTCGGCCGCATTCACTTCGACTTCGCTCACGGTCGCACCGAGTTGCCGGCAAATGCCCTGCACATCCGCGGCCAGCTCTCCCTTGAGCGCGAGGTAGTGGTTGAGGTCTCTCACATGCCGTCCGACGATCGCGCGGGCCACAGTCAATCGAATTTGGCCATGCGAGGTTACGCCCATGACTTTGACATCTTCGCCGTGCGCAGGATGCATGCGGCGGAAGGATGGGGCATTCAGCCGTCGCTCCACCTCAAGCACGACATCCTCAAGGTGTGTCGTCGGCGCGTAGCCGACGCCGCACGACGTGTCATTCGCCAGGGCGATGCCGTGCTTCCGCTGGCGCTCGAAAAGTTGACTGAGCTCGACCGATCCCGGCCGTACGAGGCAGTGCAGCCGGACATGCCGTTCCGGATCGAGCCCGATGATGTTGTCGGCGATCCACTGGCGAACGCAGTCGCCGGCGATCTCGTCGATGGGCACATCGACCCCGCCCGCTCTCGTGACTGCGCGTCCAGAGAGATAGATTTCGATGGGCGCCAGCATCTCCCCGCCGCCGAAGGCCGGCCTCGCCGAACCGCCCCAGAGCAGGACCTTGTCGACGTTGTGGTGAAGAATGACGCCGAATCGGTCGAGATAGTATCGGCAGAGCGCCTTCGACAAAGCCTCCGCGAGCGCGTCGGACATCGTATCGGGATGGCCAAGACCTTTGCGCTCGACGATCTCCACCGCGTCTGCGCCAGGCGTTGAGGAAAAAGCATCGATGACGAGGTCCATCGTTCCTGGCTCCGGGTGGCAGGAAGCCCCGCTGTGCGGCGCGCGTACTGTGTCAGTCCAGCCTCGGTATCAGCTTGATCCATCTCAATGATCGTCGAGGCCCTGGCCATAGGATGCACACGACGCTCCGGCGGGGACCGGCGATGGAACCATGACGACGGTCGCCTCCTTTACGATCACATACAGCCGGTTTCTCGATCCGGACGGTGCCGTGACGCAGGCGCTGCCGGACTTCGCCCGCGATCCCTCGGCGCTGCGGCGCCTCTATCGCGCGATGATATTGACGCGAGCCTTCGATTCTCGGGCGCTCGCCCTTCAAAGAACGGGACGGCTCGGTACCTATCCCTCATCGCTTGGTCAGGAGGCGGTGGCAGTCGGCCTCGCCGATCCCATGCGGGCGGAGGACGTTCTGGTGCCCTCGTTCCGCGAGCATGGGGCACAGCTCCTTCGCGGCGTCACGGCGACGGAGCTGTTTCTCTATTGGGGCGGGGATGAGCGCGGCAGCGACTTCGCCTCGGCGCGAGAGGATTTTCCAGTCGCTGTCCCCGTCGGCAGCCAAGCGCCGCACGCGGTTGGGGTGGCTCTCGCCTTCGCCCTCCGTGGCGAATCGCGTGTTGCTGTTTGCGTGTTCGGCGACGGAGCGACGTCGAAGGGCGACGTTTACGAGGCCATGAATCTGGCCGGGGTCTGGCGGCTCCCGGTCGTGTTCGTCATCAACAACAATCAATGGTCGATCTCCGTTCCGCGGTCCGCGCAGAGCGCCTCTGCGACTCTCGCGCAAAAGGCGGTCGCCGCCGGCTTCCAAGGCAAGCAGGTCGATGGCAACGACGTCATTGCCGTTCGTTGCGCGGTTGGCTCGGCGATCGAACGGGCGCGCGGCGGCGGCGGGCCGACCCTCATCGAAGCGGTGACCTATCGTCTCGCCGACCACACGACGGCCGATGACGCGCGCCGCTACCGCGATGACGCCGAGGTGAGTCGGCATTGGAAGAACGATCCGATCGTGCGGCTGCGCCGCTACCTCACGCGCGAGTCCGGTTGGACAAGAGACGACGAGGAGCGCCTTCTCTCCGAATGCGGGCGCGCGATTGACGAAGCCGCGGACGCCTATCTGGCGATGCCCGCGCAGCTTCCCTCGGCACTGTTCGACCATCTCCATGCCACGCTGCCCGAAGCGCTGGTGGAGCAGCGAGATGGTCTCGCGGCGGCGGTCGGCAGCCATGGCTGAGCACACGATCGTGGAGGCGCTCAATCTCGCGCTTGCTCACGCCATGAAGGAGGACGAGAGCGTCATCCTCTATGGCGAGGACGTGGGGGTGGATGGCGGTGTCTTCCGGGTGAGCGACGGACTTCTCCATCGCTTCGGCGCGAAGCGCGTCCTCGACACGCCGCTGGCCGAAGCGGCGCTTGCTGGCCTTGCCGTCGGCCTTGGTGCGCAGGGTTTCCGTCCGGTCGTCGAGATCCAGTTCGATGGATTCCTCTATCCGACCCTCGATCAGCTCATCAATCATGCAGCGCGGCTGCGGACGCGGACACGGGGCCGGCTATCTTGCCCCATGGTGTTGCGGGCGCCCTATGGAGGGGGCATTCACGCGCCCGAGCACCATTCCGAAAGCAATGAGGCTCTCTTCGCCCATGTTCCGGGATTGCGAGTCGTCATCCCAAGCTCGCCGCGTTTGGCTTACGGTCTTCTTCTGGCGGCAATCCGCGATCCGGATCCCGTGATCTTCCTCGAACCGAAGCGCCTTTATCGGGCGTTGCGCGAGGAAGTTGCGGATGACGGGCGGGCGCTGCCGCTCGACCGTTGCTTTGTCGCGCGCGACGGCCGCGATGTCACGCTCATCGCCTGGGGCGCCATGATGCGCGAGGCGCGCGAGGCCGCCGACCGGCTCTCGTCGTCCGGCGTCGAGGCCGAGATCGTCGACGTCGCGACACTGAAGCCGCTCGACGCCGATACGATCGTCCGTTCGGTGGAGAAGACCGGACGCTGCGTGATCGTCCATGAGGCGCCCCTTACAGGCGGATTCGGTGCGGAAATCGCGGCGCGGCTGGCGGAACGTGCGCTGACCTCACTTCTTGCCCCGGTCGTGCGAGTGGCGGGCCTTGATACCGTCATGCCGCTTTCCAAGCTTGAACATCTCTACATGCCGACGACGGCGCGCATCCTCGACGCGGTATCGACCGTCATGGGTTACGCATGAGCACCTTCAGGCTTCCCGACCTTGGCGAGGGACTCGAAGAAGCCGAAATCGTTGCCTGGCACGTCGCGGACGGCGAGCACGTTGTGGCCGACCAGCCGCTTATTTCCGTCGAGACCGACAAGGCCGTGGTCGAAATCCCCTCGCCGCGAGCAGGCCGCATCGCGCGCCTCCACGGCGCACCGGGCGACATCGTGAAAGTCGGGGCTCCCCTTGTCGACTATGCCGACGTCGAGCCGCCCGACACGGGTACGGTTGTCGGCGACGTCGAGACGGCTGCGCCGCCGGCCTCGCGCCAGGTGGCGGCAGGACCCGCGGATCGTGCTGAGCGCGTCGTGCCGGCCGCGAGAGCCTTGGCGAAGAGTCTTGGCGTCGACCTCGGCCAGATCGTCGGCACGGGGCCCGGTGGCATCGTGACCCGCGCCGATGTGGAAAAGGCGGCTTCCACGAGGGTCGAGGGGGGTGAGGCACTCCGTGGGGCACGACGAAGCATGGCGCGCGCGATGGCGGATGCACATGCGCGGGTCGCGCTCGCGACCGTCCACGACGAGGCCGATGTCGAGCGTTGGATCACGCCCACAGCCGACGTGACGGTGCGCCTCATTCGCGCGGTTGTGGCAGGATGCCGCGCGGAGCCCGCCTTGAACGCCTGGTTCGATGCTCTGTCGGGGACGCGTCGGCTTCTCGATCGCATCGATCTCGGGATCGCGATCGATACGCCAGACGGCCTCTATGCGCCCGTGCTGCGCGACGTTGCCGGAAGGGACGCGTCTGCCTTGCGCCAGGACATCGACCGCCTCCGGGCCCTTGCCGCGGAGCGTCGCCTGTCGCCCGAAACCCTCAAAGGGCCGACCATCACCTTGTCCAATTTCGGCACGGTCGCCGGACGCCATGCGACGATGCTCGTCGTGCCGCCGCAGGTCGCGATCCTGGGTGCCGGGCGAATCCGTGCGGAGGCCCGAGTGCAAGAGGGCGTGCTGGCGGCGCGGCGCATGGTGCCGCTCTCGCTGAGCTTCGACCATCGGGTCGTGACCGGTGGCGAGGCAGCACGGTTTCTCGCCGCAGTCATGCGCGATCTCGAGCAAGCGGCCTGAATCGATACGAGGTGCCATGATGGAAGACGCCTTTCGATTCGCGGATGGTCTCGGTCCTGAGAAGATCATCCACGTCCATGAGCCTCGGCTCGGTTTGAGGGCGATCCTCGTCATCGACAATGTCGCGGCCGGACCGTCGATCGGCGGCATTCGGATGGCGCCCGATGTGAACCTCGAGGAGTGCGTGCGCCTCGCGCGGGCCATGACGCTCAAGAACGCGGCGGCAGGACTTCCCCATGGTGGGGGGAAATCGGTCATCGTGGGGGATCCCAAGATGCCGCGTGCCCGAAAGGCGCGGCACATCCGCGCCTTCGCCCGCGCGATCGCGCCCCTCGCGGATTACATCCCTGGCCCGGACATGGGAACGGATGAGACGTGCATGGCGTGGATCAAGGATGAAATCGGCCGCGCTGTCGGACTGCCGCGGGAGATCGGCGGCATTCCGCTCGACGAGGTGGGCGCCACGGGCTTCGGGCTCGCGGCCTCGATCGATGTGGCCAAGGATTTCTGCGGCATCGCGCTCAAGGGGGCGCGGGTCGCTGTCCAAGGGTTTGGTGCTGTCGGCAAGCATGCCGCGCGTTTTCTCGCGGAGAAGGGGGCCGTTCTCGTCGCAGCGGCCGACGCGAATGGCACGATCGCCGACCCTCGCGGCCTCGATGTGCGCCGCCTCATCGAACACAAGGACGCAGGCCGGAGCGTCGTCGACTTTGCGCCCGGTGCGGCGTCCGGCGTCGATGCGATCCTCGATGTGGAGTGCGAGATCTGGATCCCCGCCGCGCGCCCTGACGTCCTCCGCGCTGACAATGTCGCACGCCTCAAGACGAAGCTCGTGGCGCAGGGGGCCAATATTCCCGCGACGGCGGAGGCCGAGACCGTGCTGCACCGGCGCGGGATCCTGTCGATTCCGGATTTTATCGCCAATGCGGGCGGCGTCATCTGCGCGGCCGTCGAGTACCGCCACGGCACGGCCGCGACGGCTTTCGAGAGCATCGAGGAAAAGATTCGTGCCAACACGCGGGAGGTTCTCGAAGGTGTCAAGGCGAGCGGGAAGGAACCGCGCGCCGTCGCGCTCGATCTCGCCGCCGCCCGCGTCAAGCGTGCCATGGCTCTCCAGCGCTGGGCCGAATGAACAGGGCTCTTCGGTGCGGTGATACCTAGGCGACGGGTGCAACCTCGACAGTCCCTGGCAAGCCTTCCGCGCCGTCGATCGCCACGCGTGCTCTGCCGAAGAGTTCGACGACCCAAGCGTTCGTGAGGATGTGGCGTGTGATGCGCTCGACAGAGAATCGCGAGGAACCTGTGGCCAAGGCCGCCGGGAGAATCAGCTGATCGCCAAGATGGGCATCAATTGCGGCACCGCTGTCCCGATGGGCAAGGACAGAGTCAACGGCTTCGTCAGCGACCTGCTCGGATGGCTTGCCTGGCCGCCCCATGGCGGAGAATCCCGCGAGGGCATGGTCGTACTCGGCCGTGAGGAAGAGACCGGCACCGGGGCTCGATGCGGTCAGCCGTTCCGGCGTGATGGCGGAGCGGATACCGGCGGCGTCGAGCAGCGCGCGGGCTCGGTCGGCCATGCGCTGGGGAATGTGCGATGGCAGATTTGCGGCAATGGCCCGGCCGCGCACGACTCTCGGTTTGCCACGGGATTCGCAATTGAGCGCGGCAAGCCGCGCGGATCCTGCTACGTGGACCTGGATGGCCCCACCGCCCGCGGGATACCAGCCCGACCGGATGAGCACGAAGCGCGCTGACAAACCCATGTGGTCCAAGGTCGGAAGCCAGACGTCATGGATGAAATCCGCGCTCGGACTCCAAGGCACGTGCGTTCCACCATGGATCGTCAGTGTCGATGCCCCCTCGGCAAACGCCAGCGGCAGAAGGACGGTTTGGAGCACGAGCGTCACCGCTCCCGCGCTGCCGCCCTCACGCGCCTCCGCGACATCGAAGTCGTAGCTGCCGGTGCGAACGGCCCGTTTGGGCGCGAACGTCAACTCGGTCGAGCCCAACGTGTCGCCGTCAAGCGAGGCGCTGCACAAGGCCGCGGCCGCGCGAACGGCGGTCAGGTGCTGGGCCGCGAGTCCGGGTTTCGGCCGGCCGGCCCGAATGCCGACAAAGCGCACGGTGCGTCCGGATAGCGCGGAGAGTGCGAGAGATGTGCGGAGAATCTGGCCGCCCCCCTCGCCATGGGAACCGTCGATGACCAACGGTCTGGTCACGTCAGGAGACTCGAAGGAGCTGGATGATCATCGACTGCATTGGGGGCGCTCGATCGGACAAGGTGCGCTACATCGGCATTCCATTCTTAGGGGGCGGCTTATGCGCGCCTAGCGCGGAATCCACATTTCACCTGCCTTCTCGAACCTCCGCTTCACCGCGGCCCAGGCGACCCGATGGCAGATTTCTTCACGCCTCTCCCGTTCGGATGCGTATTCGAGCCAAGCGTGGTTGAACGCTTCCCGATAGATCGTCTGGGCACGGCTCGGCAAGTGATTGCGTACGGATATCGGCAATTCGTCGTTCGTTCTATACGGCATGGAATAGCCTAGCCAAGCGACGACGAGCCAGAGCATCCCATTCGTGCTGGACCCACTTACGACGGCGCTCAGGTCTTGCGGTCGATTCCATCCAGTGAATTAAGCAGGTCCGCGACACGGTGGGCGGACGCCGTCCAGCCGGCAATGCGCGGATAGTTGTCCGTCAGCCAGTTGAACGCCGCCTGAACGGTCACGAAAGCCGCGGCGGCCTGCACGACCTCGCCGAGGCTCATTGTGTCCGCGAGATACTTGGGCGCGCACAGAATGAGCGGGACAACGGGTGCCAAAATGGAGTTGCCGTGCGACACCAACGTCGTGCGGATGAGTTGAACGCAGAGATCCTGCCACTGCCGAATGACCCCCGTGACGGCAAGCCTGAGCTCGCGGCCCTCATCGGTTGTGCCGCGTGTGGGGCCGGCGGCCTCTCCCTTCTCGCGGAGACGTGTCGCCTCATACCGCAGCTCGGCCTCCGCTTGGTCCATGCCCTTGACGACGTTCACCATTCGATGACCGATCCGAACCATGGCGGTCGTGGTCAGGAGCGAATAGAGCACCACCGCAATCACGAGATAGCCCGGCACCGTCATGGTTGTGCCGAAGATGTCCACGGCCAGCGTGCCGCCGACATCCCACAGAATGTCGATGAAGGTGATGGCGGCCAGCAATGCGGCGAAGAGTCCGACGGCCAGGTCGATCGGCGAATCGGTCGCGACCCTGACATCCTCGGCGATACGGTATTCAGGATTTTGATGCTCGCCTTCGATTCGGTTCAAGGTCCGGTATCGGCCATCTTCGAGCCACTGCGAGACTACCTTCTCGGTCAGCCAATGGCGCCATTTGCGCTGGGTCGTCATGCGTCCCC
Organism: Alphaproteobacteria bacterium; assembly: GCA_046349515.1. GTDB lineage: Bacteria > Pseudomonadota > Alphaproteobacteria > CADEGL01 > CADEGL01 > JBGPGW01. The sequence continues at coordinate 125,737 of JAXMCE010000006.1, forward strand.
ATACGCCGATCATGGCAAGCCCGGTGCTTGCGGCCACGATGGGAACGAAGAGGAGGGCTTGCCGCCAGATGGCTGCCGCTTCTCTCTCTCCAAGCGCGTTGAAGAAGTCGCGATTCCAGAAATTGAGGCGATATTTAACGAGCAGCTCGAGAACGGTGACCACGATGAGAAGGGCCGTCATGATCCAAGCCGTGCGGGCCGAAGGACCACGCCAGAAGCCCGACGCGCTTTGCCAATAGCGCGCAACGGGGTTTGTCTTCTTGGGTGCCAAAATCATCTCAGGCGACGGAATCAGGTCGATCCATCGGCGCCTCGCGCGTGAGCAACTTTGCGTCGTCGAGCGCTACCCTACAAGTGGTCGCGCTCGAAATCGGCGCAGGAAAGCCCGAGAGCGCTGAGACCATCCTCGAGATGGTCGGGCAGGAGCGGCATCGAGAGAAGGTAGGACGCCGTATGGTCCGAATGACGCTCGCGCGCCATGCGCACGGCATCCTTCCACTCGCCGGCGCCGTAGTCCCCCCGGCCAAGCCAGGCAAGAGCGACGAGCTCGCATTGCTGGTCGATGTTGAGGTCATCGATGAACTGCCGAAGCTCCAGTTCCGTCGGATCATCCTTGTAGTCCACAAGGGCGGACCGCATCCCATCGTCCGTCGGATTCGAGCCCGGATCCTCCTCGACGATCCCCTCTTTGGCGTCGAATTGACGGCCCTTCGCGACGAGAAAGCAGACGGTTTCGAGGCTCAAGGCTTGCATTATGACATCACCACTTGCGCACGGTCAGCAATCTTGCGGCGCGACAACCGGACAACTCATAGCGAGAGCGCGGGTGGGGCAAATTGAGCTAGATCATGGGCGGGCGACGCTCCATCGCGAATAAGTCGCTATCCCCATTGATCGAGAATCCGGTGGAGGCTCGATGGCCCCGAGCGCGATGATGCCGGACCCGATGGTTCGACGGTTCCACGGGTTCGACAGCCCGCTGCTGACCGATCTCTATCAGCTCAATATGGCGCAGGCCTATCTCGAGCGCGGCATGACGGAGACGGCCGTGTTCGAGTTTTTCGTGCGGCGCCTGCCGGCTCGGCGATCGTTTCTTATCGCCGCTGGTCTCGATCAGGCCCTGCACTACCTTGAGAATGTCGGTTTCGCGGCCGAGGAGATCGAGTGGCTGCGCGGGACCGGTCGGTTCTCGGGCGATCTCATCGACTACCTGTCGCGGTTGCGCTTCACGGGCGACGTGCATGCGATGCCCGAGGGGACCGCATTTTTCCCGGACGAGCCCATTGTGCGCGTTGCCGCGCCATTGCCTGTCGCCCAGCTCGTCGAGACGCGCCTCATCAATATTCTCCACTTCCAGACCCTCATCGCCTCAAAGGCGGCACGGATGGTCTTGGCGGCGCCGGGGAAGGGGCTTGTCGACTTCGGATTGAGGCGCGCCCATGGCGGTGAGGCCGGTCTCTGGGCCGCACGGGCGAGCTATCTCGCGGGATTCGCGGGCAGCGCCACGGTGCTTGCCGAACGGGTGTTTGGGATCCCTAGCTTTGGGACAATGGCGCACTCCTTCGTTCAGGCTCATGAGGGGGAGGTCGAAGCATTTCGGAATTTCGCCGAGGCCCGACCGAAGAATCTCATGCTCCTCATCGATACCTATGACAGCGAGCGAGCCGCCAAGACGGTGGTCGGGCTCGCGCCGGAGTTGAGCGCCCGCGGCATAGCGATCCGCGGCGTGCGGCTCGACAGCGGCGATCTCGCGGACGAGGCGCGTCGCGTCCGGCGCGTCTTGGATGAAGGCGGCCTGCGTCATGTCGAGATCTTTGCGAGCGGGGGGATCGATGAAGACGTGATGGCTGACCTCGCGGCGAAGGGCGCCCCGATCGACGGCTTCGGCATCGGCACGAGCCTCGCGACGTCGCAGGATGCACCTGCGCTCGACTGCGCCTACAAGCTGCAGGAATACGCAGGGGTCGCCCGGCGCAAGCATTCGCGCGGCAAGGCGACCTGGCCGGGCCGCAAGCAGGTCTGGCGGCGGCATGCGGCCTCCGGCCGCCTCGCCGGTGACACGATCTCAACAGAGGACGATGTGCAGGAGGGCGAGCGGCTCCTCGTGCCCGTGATGACGGAGGGACGACGCATCGGCGAGGCGCCGTCCCTTGAGGCTATTCGGCAGCGCGCGGCTGAGAGCTTGGCGCGGCTGCCGGAGCCGATGCGGGCCCTGACCGCCATTTCGGCTTACCCTGTTGCGATCGCACCCCGTCTCCGCCAATTGGCTGACGAAGTCGACCAGCGCATTCAACGCATGGCTGGCGGCCAGGGCGCGCGGTAGCCAGCCCCATGCCCGTAAGTAACAGTGATATTGCCGCCCTCTTCAATCGGTTGGCCGAGCTGCTCGAGATCGAAGGCGCCAATCCGTTCCGCGTCCGGGCCTATCGCAATGCGGCGCGCGTCATCGACGAGTTGCCGCAAAGCGCCGCCTCATTCCTTGCGGAAGGCAAGGACCTCGCAGAGCTTCCCGGAATCGGCGGAGACCTTGCGGCCAAGATCGAAGAAATCGTGCGCACCGGCCGCTTGAAGGCGCTCGAGGCGGTCGAGCGAGAGGTTCCCGAAGGCCTCGTCGAATTGAGCGACGTCCCTGGCCTCGGGCCGAAGCGCGTCAAGGCGCTCTACGAGCGGCTGAAGATCCGCAGCCGCAGGGACCTCGCGAAGGCGGTGGCAGCCGGAAAGCTCCACGGGCTGAAAGGATTCGGCCCGAAGCTCGAAGAGCGCATCGGCCGTGAACTCGGCCGCGCAACTGCGCCGTCGAAGCGGACGCTCCTCTCCGTCGCCGAGGATGTCGGCGAACCGCTCCTCGAATATCTCAAGGCAACGCGCGGCGTTCGCGCCGCCGCGATCGCTGGCAGCTACCGTCGGCGGAAGGACACGGTCGGCGATCTCGACATCCTCGTCGCGTGCGACGATAGCGCCGAGGTGATGGGGCGTTTCCTCGCCTATGACGGTGTTCGAGACGTGCTTGCGAGAGGAGCGACTCGCTCGGCCGTCGTCTTGCGATCGGGCCTGCAGGTCGACCTGCGCGCCGTGCCGGAGGAGAGTTTTGGTGCGGCGCTTCACTATTTCACGGGATCAAAGGCGCACAACATCGCGGTGCGCGCGCTCGCGGTCAAACGCGGCTGGAAGCTGAACGAGTACGGCCTCTTCAAGGGCGAAAAGCGCCTCGCGGGGCAAACGGAATCCGAGGTCTACGAGCGGATGGGCCTCCGCTATATCGAGCCCGAATTGCGGGAGGATCAGGGCGAAATCGACGCCTCGCGCGGCGGCACGCTTCCGGCCTTGATCGAGCTCGCCGATCTCAAGGGCGACCTTCACGTCCACACCGATGCGTCGGACGGGAGAAGTACCCTCAGCGAGATGGCGGCGGCAGCGAAGGCGAAAGGTTACGCCTATCTCGGCATCTCGGATCACAGCCGCCGCGTGACCATCGCGCATGGTCTCGACACGCGCCGCCTCGGCCGGCAGATCGACGCGATCGACCGTTTGAACGGCCGGTTGCGCGGCATCGAAATCCTGAAATCCGTCGAAGTCGATGTGCTCGACGACGGCTCGCTTGACCTGCCTGATTCGATCCTCAAGGAGCTCGACTATGTCGTCTGTGCTGTTCACTCCAAGTTCTCGCTTCCCTTGAGAGCGCAGACAGAGCGCATCATCCGGGCGATGGACAACCGGTACGTGACCATTTTCGCCCACCCGACGGGTCGCCTCCTGAACGAACGCCCACCCTACGACGTCGACATGGAGCGGATCATCGACGCCGCGCGGCAGCGCGGCTGCGCGCTCGAGCTTAATGCCCAGCCTGAACGGCTCGACCTCATGGACATCCATTGCCGCATGGCGAAGGAGGCAGGCGTCAAGATCGCCCTCTCGAGCGATGCCCATAGCGCCGCCGGCCTCGACCTCATGCGGTTCGGGATAGGCCAAGCCCGTCGCGGGTGGTTGGAGGCGGGGGATGTGCTCAACACGCGGCCATGGAAGGAAGTACGGGCACTTCTTCGACGGGGGTGATGCCGCATGGATTTGATCACGCGTTCGACGATTTGACCCATATCAACGCGGGCGGCCGTCACGAGACCTAATCGTTGATGCAATCGCTGTCCCAACCGGGTGGTTTATGACCGAGGCAAACCCTGAGACGGTCTATGTCTGGGATCCTTTTGTGCGTATCGCCCATTGGGCCGTGGTGGCCGGATTTGCTGTCGCGTTTCTAACAGAGGACGAGGCGCTTAGGCTTCATGTCTGGGCTGGCTACCTCGTCGGGTGCCTCGTCGCACTTCGCGTGCTCTGGGGCTTTTTGGGGCCGCGTCATGCGCGATTCAGCGACTTCATCTATCGGCCACGGAAGGTGGTTCGATACATCGTGGATCTTCTCACCTTCCGCGCGGCGCGGCATCTTGGCCACAGCCCCGCTGGCGGTGCCATGGTGGTGGCGCTGCTACTCTGCCTCGGAGCGACCGTGGGGACGGGCCTTGTCGACTATGCGATCTCCAAGGGCGCGGGACCGTTAGCGGGCATCGTCGCGGATACTGCGGCCGATCGCTCGCAAAAGGTCTCATCGTCCACTTACACAGCCACGGCCGGCGATGAAGGGGAGAAAAGCCATAGAAAGGAAGGCAGGCGCAGGGGCAGTGTCTGGCGGGGCATTCACGAAACCTTCGCCAACCTGACCTTGATGCTCGTGATCGTGCATATCGGCGGCGTTTTTCTCGCAAGCATCGTCCATCGGGAAAACCTCGTTCGTGCCATGATCTCCGGACGCAAGCGCCGCTAGGCGAGGGGTACGCCCTCGGCACGCATCCAGGTCAGCCACGAGGTTCTGATGGCGTCTCACGACCAACGGAATCGGACGATCATCATGGGGGCCGCGGGCCGCGACTTCCATGTGTTCAACCTCGTCTTTCGCGAGGATCCGAAGGCGCGCGTGGTGGCGTTCACGGCGACGCAGATCCCGAACATCGCGGGGCGCCGGTATCCGGCTTCGCTTGCGGGGCCGCTCTATCCCGAGGGTGTTCCCATCGTCGCGGAGTGCGAACTTGAACGGCTGATCCGCGACGAGTCAGCCACGCAAGTCGTCTTTGCGTACAGCGATGTCGCCCACGCCGAAGTCATGCATGCGTCCTCGCGCGCGCTCGCGGCGGGCGCCGACTTCGTACTCTTTGGTCCTCATCGGACCATGTTGCCCGCGCGTCGCCCCGTGATCGCGATCAGCGCGGTCAGGACAGGATGCGGGAAGTCTCAGACGGCGCGCTGGCTTGCGAGCCGGCTCCGGGATCGTGGGGCGCGGACAGCGGTCCTTCGCCATCCCATGCCCTACGGTGACCTCGCGCGGGAGCGCGTGCAGCGCTTCGCGTCATTGAACGACATCAAGGCTGCCAACTGCACGGCGGAAGAGCGCGAGGAGTACGAACCCCATGTTGCGGCGGGCAACGTCGTCTTTGCCGGCGTCGACTATGCCGCGATCCTGTCCGCCGCGGAAAATGAGGCCGACATCATCGTATGGGATGGCGGTAACAACGACTTCCCTTTCATCAAGCCCGATCTGCATATCGCCATCGCCGATGCCATGCGGCCGGACCAAATCGACACCCACCATCCGGGCGAGGCAGTCGCGCGGATGGCTGATGTCGTCGTCATCAACAAGGTCGACTCGGCGACGGCCGATGCGATCGCGACGGCGGAAGCGGCGGTGCGCCGGGTGAACCCGCGTGCGACCGTTGTCCGCGCGGCTTCGCCGGTCGAGGTCGCGGACCCCGCGGCGGTCGCAGGAAAGCGCGTCCTCGTGGTCGAGGACGGGCCCACGACGACTCATGGTGGCATGGCCTACGGAGCCGGCATGATCGCGGCAAAAGCGGCGCGCGCCGGTGAAATCATCGATCCGCGGCGATCCGCCACGCCGGAGATACAAGCCGTCTATGCGACCTATCCCCACATTGGCCGGGTCCTGCCGGCCGTCGGCTATAGCGCCGCGCAGCTCGATGCCCTGAGGCGTACGATCGAATCGTCCGACGCCGAGGTCGTTGTCTCCGGCACGCCGCTCGATCTAGCTGCCCTCGTCACGGTCGGCAAGCCCATCGTTCGGGCATGCTATCGCTATGCTGAGGTGGGCTCACCGCGATTGAGCGAGATCGTCGATGACTTCCTTGCCCGCCCCCTGACGCGACCGAAGATTGCGCCCTGATGCGCGTTGTCATCGCGCTCGGCGGAAACGCTCTCCTGAAACGCGACCAGTCGCTTGACTACGAGGTGCAACGCCAGAACGTGCGGCTGGCAGCGCGCTCCATCGCCGAGGTCGCCCGGTCTCACGCCGTGATCGTGACCCACGGTAACGGCCCGCAGGTCGGGTTGCTGGCCCTGCAAGCGGCGGCCTACGTCGCGGTGCCGCCCTATCCGCTCGATGTCCTCGGCGCGGAGAGCGAGGGCATGATCGGCTATATCATCGAGCAGGAGTTGATGGCCGCTCTTCCTGGTCGCCCGGTCGCGACGCTTCTGACGCAAGTCGAGGTCGATCCGAACGATCCGGCCTTCGCAAGCCCCACGAAGCCAATCGGGCCGGTCTACGACGAGGCGACGGCCGATCGCCTCCGGCGCGAGAAGGCCTGGCCGTTCTGTCGAGATGGTGCCGGCTTCCGGCGCGTCGTGGCCTCGCCAATCCCGCGGCGGATTCTCGAGGTCAACGCGCTTCGCCTTCTGGTCGAGGCGGGCGTTCTTGTGGTGTGTGCCGGCGGCGGCGGTATCCCTGTCACGATCGATGCGGCGGGTGCGGTGCGCGGGATGGAGGCTGTGATCGACAAGGACCGCTCCGCCGCCTTATTGGCCGTCGAGCTCGGCGCCGATGCCTTGCTCCTGTTAACCGATGTCGACGCTGTCTACGCAGATTGGCTGGGAGCCAAAGTAGACGCGATTCGAAGCACGACGCCGGCGACGATGCGCAGGATGGCGTTCGATGCCGGCTCCATGGGGCCAAAGGTCGAAGCGGCTTGCGGTTTCGTCGAAGCGACAGATCGCATGGCGGGAATCGGCGCGCTCGGCGATGCGGCGAAGATCCTTCGCGGCGCGAGCGGGACGATCGTCCGAAACGCCTGAACCGGGCTCTGTCGGCGGAAGCACGGACCTGTTTGGTCCTGCCCCGAGGACGGCTGAATCGCTCGATCAGTATCCCGACAGGGTGGGCGCGACCGGCCTCAGCGCGTTTCGCTTGACGCAAGTCAATGCCTTTCCTGGGCATGCGTGGCGGGCTTAGCGTGCGATGAACGACCTCCTGGCAAAATACGACCGACCGGTGCCGCGCTATACGAGCTACCCGACCGCGCCGAATTTTCGCAGCGACGTCGGACCGGAGACCTACCATCGCTGGCTCGGCGAGCTTGATCAGTCGGGCGACGGATCGCTTTATCTTCACGTCCCGTTCTGTAGGGAGCTCTGCTGGTACTGCGGGTGCCATACCTGGGTGATCTCCCGGAAGCGCGCGGTCGAGGGCTTTCCCGATTTGCTTCGCGCCGAACTGGCGCTCGTGGCCACCGCCATCCCTCGGCGTTTGAGGCTGAAGCACATCCATTGGGGCGGAGGGACGCCGACGGCCATTGGCGCGGACGCCGTCCGAAACGTGAGCGCCCATATCCGACGGGTGTTCGATGTCGCGGCGGATGCCGAGATTGCCATGGAGATCGATCCGCGCGTGCTCGACGAGGCGATGATCGAGGCGCTCAAGGAAGCTGGGACCACGCGGGCAAGCTTGGGTGTCCAGGACTTCGACGAGATCGTGCAGCGCGCGGTCAATCGGGTACAGCCGTATGAGATGACGGCACGGGCCGTCGAGCACCTGCGCCGCGCCGGGATCGATGCCATCAATCTCGACCTCATGTACGGCCTGCCGTTTCAGACGGTCGACAGCGTGGTGGCGAGCGTCGATTTGGCGGTCGCGCTCGCCCCCGATCGCCTCGCGCTCTTCGGCTATGCCCATGTCCCCTGGATGAAGCGGCACCAGCGTCTCTTGGATGAACGGCAATTGCCGGACGGCGCTGAGCGCTGGGCCCAGTTCTCCGCCGCGACGGCACGCCTTCGGGACCACGGCTATGTCTGGGTCGGACTCGACCATTTCGCGAAGCCGGATGACGCTCTTGCCTCGGCGATGCGCCGCGGCGCCATGCGCCGGAACTTTCAAGGCCATACGACCGACACGGCGGATATCCTCATCGGCGTGGGACCATCGGCGATCGGCTCGCTGCCGCAAGGCTACGTGCAGAATGTCGCGGATCTCGGCCCCTGGCGGCGGGCGATCGGCGATGGGACATTCGCGACATGCCGGGGCGTGGCGCTCGAGCGCGACGACCGCATGCGACGGCATGTGATCGAGCGCATCATGTGCGACCTCGCCGTCGACCTCGGCGAGGCGGCGGCGGCGTTCGAGGAGCCGTGTACCGTCTTCGACAGCGAGCGCATTCGGCTCGCGGCGCTTGCCGCGGACGGGCTCATCGAGATCGACGGCAATCGGGTCGCTCTGACGGAAGAGGGGCGTCCGCTGATGCGGATCGTGGCGTCCGTATTCGACCGATACTTTCCCGCTACAGCCAATCGGCACGCGCGATCGGTGTAGAAGTCCGGCGCCCGCAATCGCGCGGCGCCAGCGGCACTAATGCCGCGAGAGCGATCGGACGGGCTGTGCGGGGAATGCGAGCTCGTGGCGCGAACGCCACTCGTTCTTCACGTAGTTGATGATGATCGACTTGCGAATGCCGGCGATGGCGCGCTTGCGGAAGCCATGCCACGTGTCGGCGGCTGGTACGAAAATGAGCCCGCGATTGAAGCCGTAAGGGGCCGTGCCGACGAGGTTGAGGTCGCCATCGTAGATATCGGTGCCCAACGGCACGCCCTCCTCGTCGTCCGACAGGTAGATGAGCATCGTGAACAGCTTGGCGCCGATATCCGTGTGAGGCTCGAGCCAAAAATCGCCCTGGTCCTGGCAATACTCGATGCGGAGATAGGATCCGTCGAGAGTGGTCCCGCACACATCTTCGATGAGGCGGACGGTCTCTTTGGCCTGGAACGCGTCAGCCACCTCTCTGCACGCAAGAAATCGATCGCAATTCTCGGTCGAGAAGAAGACTCGCACGCCGTTGTGCGTCTCGCGCTTGCCGTTCGTGTCGGCGATGTCGGCAGGCGCAAAGGGCAAGACCCGGACCGATTCGGCCATCGGCGCGGGGAGGATGTCCGTGAGAAGCCAGTGCCGGTACGGCCAGGTACGGCACGTGCTCATGCGAAGGCACCGATCGAAAGTTCGGATGATGTCATTCGTCCGCGCCATGACGACCTGTCTTTCAGCCATGGGCGAGCCGCTTGAACCACGTCGAAAGATGGTGACGCGCCACTTCTCGCCGTGCGGCTAGCGCATGGCGCATCCAATTGAACATGACGTAGCGCCGCTCGCCCTCGAAGGGTTTGTGCCCATGCCAGGAGCAATCGGTCCGGCGAAAGGCCACGAGCGTTCCCGCCCGCGGCGGTACTTCGGCGATGACGTCGTCGATGTTTTGGGGATTGCGAAGAAGCCGCAGGTTGCCGCCCTCGGCGGACCAGCCATCGTTCAAATACAACAGTGCCGTGACGACCTTGTCCTCGCTGTCCGTGTGAATGCGTCCGTCGACTGCCCGGCAACGGCCCCGGACCGTGATCATCAGCGGATACTGGGCGAGATCGAGTCCGAATTTCTCCGAGAAAGCCGCCGAAAACTCGTCGCTGCGGATCTCATCGAGGAGAGCGTGGAACGACGGACCGCCCTTGACCGCCGCGGCCGGCAGGAGTCCGTATTCGCGGATCTCCGGAAAATCGGCGCGGATGGCCGAACTCGCGCTCGGTCGGAGCATCCCGGTCACGACCAGGTGGTCGAACGGCTCGCGCACGAGTTGCGTTGCTCGGAATGCCTCGAGATCAACAAGCGTCAAGGTCAGCCCACCTCTTTCCGGCTGCTTCTGGGCCGAGAGAGGCACGGTTGGGCAGATCGGCGCCTTGATTTGCGTCAAGGTCGGGGATAGGAGCCTGAATCAGGGTCGCTGAGAAAGAACGCAAGTGGCGCTTGCGATGGACTAGGCATTTACAGCCTTCAAGGAGGGAAGCGTGCCCCAGATTGAAGCCAGCATGCGCGTCACCCATCCTTTCGCTGAATATGTGCGGACGGTCGCGCGTGGTGCCACGCTTTCCCGGCCGCTCACCCTCGATGAGGCCCAGGCGGCCATGGCCATGATTCTCGACGGCCGCGCCGAGCCATCGCAGGTGGGAGCATTCCTTGCGGTTCTGCGCTATCGGAAGGAAACGCCCGAGGAACTGGCGGGTTTCGTCAAGGCGGCCCGTTTCGTCCTGCCATCAGGTCCGCTTTCCGCGGACCTCGACTGGCCGTCCTATGCCGATCGCCACCGGCAGCTTCCTTACTTCACGTTGGCGGCTCTTCTTCTCGCATCGAACGGCGTGCGAATCCTCATGCACGGCCTCGCGGGCGAAGGCCCGGCGACCACGCCCAAGGTGCTCGACGCTCTCGGAGCCGAGTCGAGTTCGTCGATGGATGCGGCCGCCGCTTCGATCGCCGCGCGGAACTTTGCCTATCTGCCGATCGAGAGACTGTTGCCCCCGCTCGCGCGGCTTTTCGACCTCCGCGCCATTCTGGGGGTGAGGACATCCACCAACACTTTCGCGCGAGCCCTCAACCCGAGCCAGGCACCTGCGGTCATGCAGGGAGTTTTCCATCCGACCTACCTGCCGACGCATGGCGAGCTTGCGCGCATTCTCCATCAACCGCGCGCAGCCATCTTCAAAGGCGGCGGCGGGGAGGCGCAGCGCAATCCGGAGAAGCTGTGCCGGACCGTCACTCTTCGCGATGGCACGCTCACGGAAGAAGAATGGCCGGCCATGACGCCCCGCTCCGCCCATCCGTGGCGCGAGGAGAGGCGCGATCCGGACGAGGTCGTTCGCCTATGGCGTGGCGAGCGTCAGGACAGTGCGCCGGAGGCGGCGGTTGTCGGAACCGTGGCGATCGCGCTCAAGCTCCTGGGGCGCGCCTCCACCATGGAAGCAGCCGAGGCATCGGCCTGGGCCATGTGGCGCGGACGGGACCGGGTGCGCATGCCTCTTGCTGGCTGAGCCGGGCTACGCGGCCGTCTTCCAGCGCGTGACGGAGAGCGCGTGGCGGATGATGATGTCGGTAAATCCACCATCGTCACCGATTGGCCCCGCATAGGCCACGCGCCGGCCCGAGCGGCGGATGACGTCTTCGACGTCGACGGCGCCGTGCGGGCCATGGTCGGCAAAAAGGCCCACGACGACACACGGCTCCTCAACGAGGGCGGAAAGCGCCTCTTCGACGCGTGGGCGATCGTTGAGGAAGGCCGGCGTGACTCCGGCGAAGATGCGGTCAGCGTTCACACGTCTCGCATGCTCGACCGCCGCCTCTCGTGCGTCGGTATCGCGTTCTCTCCCGTGCGCGACGAGCAGAACTCGCGTCTCGCCAGGTCGCCATTCCCGAGCCTCGCAGGTGACGCGTGCGCGTCGAGCGATGATCTCGGCGACCGCTGGATCGAGCCCCATGGGCTGTCCGATCGTGACGCGAGGAGACTCGTGTCGGCATTGGCATAACGCCTTTGGCAGGACCGTGGCCCAGGTGTGGCCACGCGACATGAGGACGGGCACGATGTGGACGGGACGGCTCCCGATCGATGCCATCGCCTCATCGAGACTCGGGCTACCCTTGAGGCAACAGGCACGGACGTCCGCGAAGAGGGCGCGCTCCCGTATGGCGTGCGCGTGATGCTCGGCCGTGGCGGATGAGCCCTCCGCGCCATGCGCACAGAGGATCACGGCCATGTCGCGGGCCTCAGTGGCTCGTGCCTTCGGACAATCGGGTCTTGTTGTAGACATTGTATTTGCCTGCGGGTCTGACGAAGGGGATCCGCTTCACCTCCTTCAGCGTTGCGGCGTCGTAGACGACGATGGCGCCGTCCATCTCCCAGATACTGACGAGCGCATAGCGCCCATCGCGCGTGAACTCGACATGGGCCGCCGTGCGTCCCGGCGCGGGCCGCAAGGTGCGGACGACGTCGAGTTTCTCCTTGTCGATGACGTGGATGACGTCGCGCTCGCGTCCGTTGAACGAATCCGTCCAGGCATAGCGTGAGCCCTCGTGACTCCTGAGAAAGAAGCCAGGGCCCGAGATCTCGATGCGCCGGATGGGCTGCCACGTCGCCATGTCGATGACGGTGATCGCCGGGTCCTTGAGGTGGGGCGTCGCCATGACGCGGCGCCCGTCACGCATCCAGCTGATGCCAGAGCCGAGATGAGGCAGCCCCGAGAGGGCCAGCTCGGCGATCTCGCGGCGCACGTCGAGATTGACGACGACCGCATGGTCGCCGTCGCGGGCCGATCCGACGAGCTGCCGGTAGGACGGATCGAAGAAGAAGTCGTCGAGGGGCTGCTTCAACTCGGTCCGGCGGATGGGGAAAGCGCCCGTCTCGGAGGCGATGGCCTCTTCCATGCCCTTCTCGTAGCTGTGGACGAGGCCGCTGAAGATTCTGGGCGGATTGGCCGCGTAGGACACTTCCCAAAGCTCGGGGACATCCTTGAGCGCGACGATGAAGCTGTGCCGGGGCGCCGCCTGGTAGACAGCGCTGACACGCGAGGTGTTCTTGCCACGTGCGTCGCGGACGGGAATGACCTTGAGGAGCGACAAGTCGGCCGCGTCCAGCATGACGAGCGTGTGCGGCAGGTAGTTCCCGACCGCAAGAACCCGTCCATCGTCGGATATCGCGATGTTTCGCGAATTGAGCCCCGCGCGAACCTCGGCAACCGGTTCGAGCGCATAAAGGTCGTATTTCATGACCCAGCCGTCGCGGGACATGAAGTAGACGTAGCGTCCATCGGGCGAGAATTTGGGGCCGCCATGGACGGCGTAGGGTGTGGCGAACCGTGCGAGAGGCGTGAAACGATCCCCGTCGAGGATCGTCGCGTGATGGTCGCCGCTCTCGACGACGACGAACAGATTGAGAGGATCGGCCGTATATTTCGGCTTTGCGGGCCGGTTCGCCGGATCGGCGATGAGGCGCCGGCTCTCCTGGATCTCCGCCTCGCCCCATGTCGGAGAAACCGCGGGCGGGCTGTAGATGAAATCGACAAGGGTCGCGATCTCGCTTGCCGACAGTTGGGTGGAAAAAGCTGGCATCTGCGTGCCGCTGCGGCCGCTCGCGATGACTTTGGCGGCCTCTCCTTTAGGAAGGCGCGCGAAGCTCTCGGGCAAGAGCGCAGGACCCGTGGCGCCCAGGCGCTCCGGTCCATGGCACGCGAGACAGTGGGTCTCGTACAGCTTCGCCGGCTCCGCCGCTGGTGCGACGCCCGCCGACGCGAGGCTGAGCCACACTGTGGCGCCCAGAATTGCGCTAAGACGCGGCAGCTTGGCCTTGCGCATGGCCGTCCGCCTGCGGATGCTCGGATTCGGATTCGAGGCCGATTTCGGCGGCGCTCAGGTAGCACGCGGGATCCTCTTCCCACGGATCGCCCAAGATCTTGAGCGCGCGCACGCGGGTGTTGCCGCCGCAAATGTCGAAGTGCTTGCACGCGCTGCACCGGCCCTTGAGCGACCGCGGCCGCGCCTTGAGGCCCGCCATGATCGGATCGCTCACATCGGTCCATATCTCGGAGAAGCGCCGCTCCTTCACGTTGCCGAGGCTGTAGTGCCACCAGAACGTGTCGGGATGCACATCGCCGAGGTTATCGATGTTGGCGACGTTGACTCCTGAAGCGTTTCCGCCCCAGGCGGCGAGCTTCGCGCGAATGTGGTGCGCTTTGTCGGGAAAGCGCCGGCGCGCCCAATGGAGGAAGTAGACTCCGTCCGCATCGTTGTTGCCCGTGACGAATTCCTTGCGGACACCTCGCTCGACATAGGCCCAGCACCGCTCGAAAATCCGATCCATGGCGGCGCGCGTCGTCGCGTGCCTCGCGTCGTCGGCGCGGTAGCGATTGCCGCGCCCCGCATAGACGAGGTGCGAGAGGTAGAACTTGTCGATGTCCTCGGCATCGAGGAGATCGAGCAGCGGGTCGAGGGAGGCGACGGTGTGCTCTGTCATCGTGAAGCGAAGGCCAACCTTGACTCCGCGCGCCTTGCACAAGCGGATGCCGCGAAGGGCATCGGCGAATGCGCCTTCCTGGCGGCGGAATCGGTCGTGAACCGCGCCGATCCCGTCCAGGCTGACCCCGACATAGTCGTAGCCGATTTCCGCGATCCGATCGGCGATCGCCTCGTCGATGAGCGTGCCGTTCGACGAGAGTCCCACATAGAAGCCCTTCGCCTTGGCCCGCCGCGAGATGTCGAAAATGTCGCGGCGCAGGAGCGGCTCGCCGCCGGAGAGTATGAGGACGGGCACACCGAATGCCTTGAGATCGTCCATCACCTCGTAGATTTGCTGCGTCGTGAGCTCGCCGGGGAAATCGACGTCGGCCGAGAGCGAATAGCAGTGCTTGCAGTTGAGGTTGCAGCGTCGCACCAGATTCCAGATGACGACGGGTCCGGGCGGCGCCGCGCGGCGCACCGGCGTCGGCGCGGCGATCTCCTGCATGAACTGGCTCAGCCGAAACATCGCATCCTCATCCCGCAAATCGGAGGCCGGTCTTCTTCAAGATCCGAGTGCTGTAGAGCACCGTATGGCCGCGCGAGGCGGCGCCGAGGAGGTGTGCGATTTCCTCGACTTTGGCTTCGACTTCGGCACGTGCCCGTCCATGGACCATGGCGAACAGGTTGTAGGGCCAATCGGGCAGGCGACGCGGCCGGCGATAGCAGTGGCTCACGAAGGGGAGTGCGCCGACCATGTGGCCGGTCTCGGAGATCCGCTCATCGGCAATGTCCCAGACCGACATGCCATTCGCCCGGTAGCCAAGCGCGTAGTGATTGGGGACCGCGGCGATTCGTCGGATGGCGCCGGCCGCAAGAAGGCGCGTCATCCGGCGCATGACGTCATCGACGGATGAGCCGACCTCTTGCGCGACGGCATCGTAAGGGGCCTCGCACAGAGGCAGGCCCGCTTGCGTCGCGACGACGATGCGCCGGTCGATCTCGTCGATGGGGAGAGGTGCTGTCATGCCGTCAGCCTCAGATCGAGGAAGAATTCCTCGGCTTTCGGGAAGTCGAACACCGGGAGGCCAGTCTTGTCCTTGATCTCCTTCAAGACCGCAGCGACGTGCTCCGGTCGCTCGGTTGCGACGACGAACCACATGTTGAGCCGATGCTCGCGCTCGTAGTTGTGCGCGACCTCAGGGAGGGCGTTGACGATTGCCGCGACTTCCTCGAAGCGCCCCGGCGGCACCGCCATTGCTGCGAGGGTCAGGCCCCCGCCCAGCCGCTCGGCGTCATAAAGTGGGCCGAAGCGCGAGAGCACGCGCGTATCGAGCAGGCGTTTGACACGCGCGACGATGTCGCGCTCCGCGAGCCCGTGGCGGGCCGCGATCTCGGCAAACGGCCGTCTTGCGACCGGCATTCCACTCTGGAGATCGTTGATGAGCGCCCGGTCGGTCTCGTCCATCATGACGCAGCTCCGAGCGCCGGCACAGGCGCGGCAGGAGCGCCGTAGCGTGCCCCGCGCTGCTTGAAGCAGCGCTGGCTGAAGAGAACCGCGCGCGGCAGGCCGGTGAGACCCGCGGCTTCGGAGGCCTTGTCGACGAGTGCGAGCACCGCGCCACGGTCGCGGCCGTGGATCATGCAGAAAAGGTTGTACGGCCAGGCGGGCGGCCGCCGCGGGCGCCGATAGGCCAAGGTCACGTAGGGCAAGGTCGCGAGCTGCCGGCCCGCGCATTCGACGCGCTCGGCTGGCACATCCCACACGGTCATGGCATTCGCGCGGTAGCCGAGTTCCCGGTGGCGGACGATGATGCCGAATCGATGGATCGTGCCGTCGGCGAGGAGCGCTTTCGTTCGCTCGATGACTTCGACTTCGCTGATGCCGAGCGACGCCGCCAATTCGGCGTAAGGCTGCGGCGAGAGCGGCAGCCCGTCTGCGAGGCGCGCGAGAAGCGAACGATCGAGCGCATTCAGGTCCATTGGAGCGCAAACCCAAGGTCGAGCCGATAAGCCTCTTCGAGCGGCAGATCGAGGACGACAAGGCCCGTCCGTTCCTCGATGTCCCTGAGCACGCCGGCGACATGGTCGCGGTCCATGCCCGCGACAACAAACCAGAGATTGAGCCCGTGCTCACGCTCATAATTGTGATTGACCTCGTCATAGGCGCTGACGAGCGCTGCGACTTCATCGAGGCGATGGGCGGGAACGCCCATGGCGGCCAGCGTGCTCCATCCCACGCGATGGGGTGCCAGAACTGCACCGATGCGTGAGACGAGGCCGCGCGCTCGAAGACTGGACAAGGTCTCGATCACGCGCGCCTCGTTCGTGCCGAGGCGGCGCGCGAGCTCCGCATAGGGGCGCGAGGTCAGGGGAAAGTCGCGCTGGAACTCATCGAGCAGCCGACGCTCGAACGGAGCCGGCTCAGCATCCACGGTCATGTCCATGGCGCCGAACCCTCCCGTCACGATCCAAGGCGGCCGGCACGGGCCGTCATGAAGATCCCGCTCGGCTTCTCGGCGGGAAGACTCGCGATGGGTTCAAGGCTCCGCGTGTCGTAGATCGCGACGCGATCGTCGTCGCGCACCGAGATCCAGACTTGTTCTCCGCGCGGGGTGAACTCGAGGTGGAGGACCGCCTTGCCCGG
The DNA here is from genome assembly GCA_046349515.1 of Alphaproteobacteria bacterium. GTDB lineage: Bacteria > Pseudomonadota > Alphaproteobacteria > CADEGL01 > CADEGL01 > JBGPGW01. The sequence continues at coordinate 142,506 of JAXMCE010000006.1, forward strand.
ATTGAGGGTCTTTACGACTTTGAGGGCGGCGACATCGATGATCTGCACCGCATCGTTCTTCGGATGGGCGAAATTCACCCAGACCTGCCTGCCATCGGGGCGGGCGACGGCGAAGACGGGCTGGCCCTGGAGCGGGATGCGGCCTGTCTCGCGCCATGTGGCGGCATCGACCACGAGCAGCTCGTGGCGTCCAACGGCCGGTATGAACAGAAGGCCGGATGCGCTGGCACATCCTTCGAGATGCGGCATCTTGTAGACAGGGAGCGGTTGCTCGCCCCTGCCGTAACCATCGACGATGCGCCGGGCGCCGGACGCGGGATTCCACAGATCGAGGAGCGCCAAGCCGTCCTCGCCGAACAGGCCAGCAATGTAGTAGCGCCCGTCGGGCGTGATCAGCCCGTCATAGGGTAGCCGGCCGATGTTCTTGAACTTCTGGATCGTGGGCTTGCTGCGCTCCGAGAAATCGGCCACCCAGATTTCCCCAGCGTCGTACAGGCTGAAGACGAAACGCTTGTCCGGTGCGTCGACGAGGCCCACGACCTTGGAGCGTGCCCCGTCGGACCCGTAGTAGGCGGGAATATCGGCAACGGGCTCGAGCGTCTTCGCATCGAACACGCGAACACCGCCCGGCTCGTAGTTGGAGACGGCGATGAGGTCGCCGTCCTGGGAGATGGCGCCGCCGATGCTGTTGCCGGCCTGCATGATGCGGCCAGCGATGCGCCCTTCGAGCAGGTCGACCTTGGTGAGACCGCCATCGCGCCCAAAGATGTAGGCGTATCGCTCGTCGCGCGAAAACACTGCCGAGGCATGGGAGAGGTCGCCCAGGCCCGACACTGTCGAGAGGCTCGTATGGCCGGTCGTCTCGATCACCTTGATGCGACCGGAGGCGCGTTCGACCACAAGCCCAAGGTCGCCCGTACCGCGCGGCTGGGGCGCACAGCTGACGGCGGCCAAGGCCAGGAGAGCCAGGAGGGAAGCGCCGATCCCGCTACGGCCCATCGCGGAGCCCCTGCTTCAGGCGCCTAACGAGCCATGCGGCCTCGTCCTCCGCGATCTCGAAATCCCAGGGCGGCATCGGCGTGCCCGGCTTGCCGTAGAGGATGACCTGAACGAGGTACGCATCCGGCCGCGCATCGAGCGCCGCGGGGAGAAGCGAGGGGCCGAGCCCTCCTTTCAATGTCATCCCGTGGCACGAACCGCAGTCATGCTTCAAACGGTGCATGATTTCGCTTTGTCGATCGGGCACGGGTTGGGCGAGGGCCGATGATGCGGTCGCGAGGGCGAGCCCGAGCAATACGGCCAGGCTACGCACGGCCTCTGCCCGGCGTTTGGGTATCGGCCCGCGCAGCCTCTCCCAACGTCCAGGGCCGTGCCCACCGGTCGGCGAGAGCCACGACGCGCCCGATGACGATGAGCACCGGAGCCGCGATTCCCTCCGCTGCGAGCCGTCCCGGCAGACTCGCCACGGTGGCGCAGCATGTCTTCTGTTGAGGCGTCGTGCCGTGGGCGATGGCGACGGCAGGCGTGTCCGGGGGCAGTCCCGACTCGATGAGACGCGTGCTGATGACCCCAATGTTCGCCAGGCCCATATAGACCACGAGCGTCGTGTCGGGGTCGGCCAGGCTCGCCCAATTCAGATCGAGATCCTTGCCCTGGCAGCTATGGCCGGTGACGAACCGGACTCCACTTGCGACGCTGCGATGGGTCAGCGGAATGCCGAGCGCGGCCAGACAGCCTGAGGCCGCAGTGATTCCCGGAACGACTTCGAACGGCACGCCGTGCCGCGCGAGGAAGTCCGCCTCCTCGCTGCCCCGTCCGAAGACGAAGGGATCGCCTCCTTTGAGGCGCACCACCGTGCGCCCGCTCCGCGCGAGCTTGACGAGGAGAGCGTTGATCTCCTCCTGCACCATGCTGTGTTGTTGCGTCGCCTTGCCGACATAGATCCGGCTGACACCCGCCGGTATGAGGTCCAGAACCGCCGACGAGACGAGGCGGTCATAGACCACGACATCGGCCTCGCCGAGGAGGCGCTGCGCCTTGACGGTGAGAAGATCGGGATCGCCGGGCCCTGCTCCCACCAAGTAGACCGGACGGATGGCGGTGATGGGCGGCATGCGTTCCTCGGTGGCGTTGTCTTCGGCCCTAAGGGGAAAACGCGGGCACGCGAACCCGGCGTGCCCGCAATCCCTCAGTAGACGTCCTTCCGCGTGTTGAAGACGTTGAACTTGCCAGTCGGCGTGATCAGCCGCTCGTCCTTGATCACCGCCTTCAGCTTGCGGGTCTTGTCGTCCACGATGACGATCGCGGACTGCTGATTCTTCGCGTTCCAGACCGAGAACCAGACCTCGCTGCCGTCCTTGTTGTACTCGGCCTGCACGACCCGACGGACGCCGTCGGTGATGCCGGACCACTCGCCGATCGGCAAAGTGACGTAGGGCTGGTCAAGCTTGTCGATGTTGAAGACAGCGACCGAGGACGCCAGTTCCGATTCCGGGTTGAGCGGCGTATCCACCCACAGATTCTTCGACTTCGGGTGGGTCTTGATGAAGAGCGAGCCGCCGCCCTGGCCCTTGAGCGTCTGAACCACTTTCCAAGCGTTCTGCTTGTGGCGTTCGGGGTCGGTGCCGATGACGGCGATCGATTCATCGCCGAGATGGCTCGTCGCCCAGACAGGTCCGAACTTCGGATGGACGAAGTTGGCGCCACGCCCCGGATGCGGCTTGCCGCCCGTCTTGATCAAGGCGACGAGCTTGTCTTCTTTCGTGTCGACGACCGCGACCGTGTCGCGCGCGTTGGCCGCGACGAGGAAGTAGCGTCCCGTCGAGTCGAATCCTCCGTCATGCAGGAACCGTTCAGCGGCGATCTCCGTGATCTTGAGGTTCTTGATGTCAGAGTAGTTGACCATCTGGATTTTGCCGGTCTCCTTGATGTTGACGACAAACTCCGGATGGAAGTGCGACGCCACGATCGAGGCCACGCGCGGCTCGGGGTGGTATTCCTGCGTGTCGACGGTCATGCCGCGGGTCGAGACGATCTTGATGGGCTCGAGCGTCGAGCCGTCCATGAGGACGTACTGCGGCGGCCAGTAGGAGCCCGCGATGGCGTACTTGTCCTCCCAGCCCTTCATCTTGGAGGTTTCGACCGAACGCGCCTCGAGGCCGACCTTAATCTCGGCCACCGTCTGCGGCGGGTCCATGAACAGGTCGACCATGTTGAGCTTGGCATCGCGGCCGATCGTGAAGAGATAACGACCCGAGGCGGAGAGGCGCGAGATGTGGACCGCATAGCCGGTCTTCAGGATCTGGACGATCTTCTTGCTGCCGCCGTCGATGAGCGCGACTTCGCCGCTGTCGCGGAGCGTGACCGAGAAGAGGTTGTCGAGATCAAGCTTGTTCTGCTGCTTGGTCGGCCGTTTGTCGACGGGCACGAGGACTTTCCAGGACTCCTTGATTTCCTTCAGGCCGAATTCGGGTGGCTGGGGTGGGTCGTTGAGGAGGTAGCGAGCCATGAGGTCCACTTCCTGCTCCGTCAACCCGCCCGATGTGCCCCAATTGGGCATGCCCGCTGGCGAGCCGTAAGTGATGAAGGTCTTCAAGTAGTCGAGGCCGAGCTCGCGCGTGATGTCCGGCGTGAGCGGCTTGCCCGTGGCGCCCTTGCGCAGCACGCCGTGACAGCCGGCGCAGCGCTCGAAATAGACCTGCTTGGCCTTGTCGAACTCGTCATCCGTCAAGGTCGGGACGCCGGGCTTGGCGCCGGGCTTCTCGAGCTTCTTGCCCTTCATGACGTCGAGACTGGGTTCGTAGCGGCCGCCGGGCCCTGTTTGGTGCTTCTTGGCCGCGTCAGGCGCCGGCTTCGCTGCGGGCTTGGGCTGCGTTTGCTGCGGTGTCTGGCTCGTCTGGCTGTAAGCCCCTTCGCCGGAGAAGGACAGCGCCGCCGCCAAAGCTACCACTGCGGCCGTCTTCAGGAGAACGCGGTGCATCTTTCGCCCCCAGTCGTTTGATGGTGGGCTCGACGCTAGAGTCAGGCGTGGCCCGGTGCCTTGACATTTGTCAATCACGGCGACGGGCACGCCTCCTAACATGCGCGCATGCCGGCCCACGGCGCCGGGCAGGGCGGATCGTGCGCGGCCGGCACGCCTGCCGATGCGGGAAGCGGCTTGGAAAGAGAAGGGGATGGCCGGGACCCGGCGAAGCTTGCGATGGACCGGCCGATGGCGAACGCTCCTGGCAGCGGCACTGTTGGCTGTCGTCGGTGTCGCGGACCACTCGGCTGGCGCCGATGATGCGCAGCGCCTCCAAGAGGTCTTGCCTGCTGCGACACGGTTTGGGGGCTCATCCGGCGAGCCGCCGGCGATTCCCGCTTATGATGGCAACACGCTCATCGGCTACGCGTTCTACTCCCGGATCGTCGCGGCGTCGGTGGGATATTCCGGCAAACCTCTCAACGTTCTCGTAGGGCTCGACCTCGCGGGCCGGATCACCGGGGTCAGGCTCGTCGAGCATCATGAGCCGATCTTGGTCATCGGCGTCTCGGACAACGACCTCAGTGCCTTCGTCGATCAGTACCGCGGACACGACATCCGCGAGCCGATGCGCGTGACGCGCGACAGGCGGTCCGCGCCGGGTGTCGTAAACGCCGTCGCGGGAGCCACGATTTCCTCGATCGTCCTGAACGATACGATCCTGCAATCAGCGCGCGCGGTTGCGCGGAGCCGGGGGCTCCTCGGCGCGAGCGAGGCGGCGTTCGAGGTGGACGCGCTCAAGCCCGCAAGCTGGAACGACCTTCTCGCGGACGGCTCGATCGTCCATCGCCGCGTCTCGGTGGGGGACGCCAGTGCGGCGCTCGCAGCGGTCGGCGGCCGCCTGCCGTCTGGTGAACCGCCGCCGGCCGATGAGACGTTCATCGACCTCTATCTCGCTCTCGCCACACCTCCCTTCGTCGGCCGCAATCTCCTCGGCGAACGCCGCTACACACAGGCGGTGGGACGACTTTCGGCGGGCGATCAGCTCGTCTTCATCGCGGCAAGCGGTCTCTATTCCTTCAAGGGGACAGGCTATGTCCGCGGAGGAGTCTTCGACCGAATTCAAATCGTCGAGAATGCTCGGACCTTCGCACTCGAGACAGCGAACTACGAGGCCATCGAAAGCGTTCCCGCGGCGGGAGCGCCCGAGTTGCGCGAGGCGGCGCTGTTCGTGCTGCCGAAGGCGAGCGGCTTCGATCCTCTCGTGCCCTGGCGCTTGGATCTCCTGATCGGCGGAGAGGGGGGCGGTGGCGAGCGCATGTCCGCCGTCGTCGCGCTCGACTATCGATTGCCGGACCGCTTCCTTTCGTCGCACGCGACGGCGGAGCCAGCGACGGCGTCGTGGCGTGAGATGTGGCGCACTCGGATCGCGGACGTGGCGATCCTTACGCTGGCACTCCTTGTTCTGAGCGCGGTGCTGGTCTTTCAAGATGCGTTGGCGCGCCGCGCGAAGCTGTACACTTGGTTTCGCACGGGATTCCTCGTCTTCACGGTCGTCTGGATCGGCTGGTACGCGGGGGCGCAGCTCTCGGTCATCAACGTCCTGACTTTTGCCGAATCGCTCCGGACCCAGTTCCGGTGGGACTATTTCCTTCTCGAGCCTCTCATCTTCGTCTTGTGGGGTTATGTCGCGCTGGCCCTTCTGTTCTGGGGGCGCGGCGTGTTTTGCGGCTGGCTCTGTCCGTTCGGCGCTTTGCAGGAGCTTCTGAACCGGGTGGCGCAGCGCCTCAAGGTGCCGCAGCTCCGCCTTCCCTTCGCAATCCACGAGCGTCTCTGGCCCCTTAAGTACATCACCTTCATGGGACTGTTCGCGCTGTCGCTCGGAGATACCGAATTGACCCAGGCAGTCGCTGAAATCGAGCCGTTCAAGACCGCGATCGTTCTCCGGTTCGTCCGGCACTGGCCCTATGTGGTCTATGCCGCCGCCTTGCTCGGCAGTGGCCTTCTTGTCGAGCGATTCTTCTGCCGTTACGTGTGCCCGCTCGGCGCGGCTCTCGCTCTGCCGGCGCGTCTGCGCATGTTCGAGTGGTTGAAGCGGCGATGGCAGTGCGGCCTTCAATGCCAGGTCTGTGCCAACCGCTGTCCGGTCCAGTCGATCCATCCGGACGGGCGCATCAATCCCAACGAGTGCATCCACTGTCTCAACTGCCAGGTGATCTACTTCGACGACACGACGTGCCCGCCGCTGGTCGAGCGCCGCACGCGACAGAGCTCGAAGCTGACCCAACGCATCATCGAGCGCTATGCTGCCGCGGAAGCGGCCCAGCGTGACTCTGCCGGAGGGAAGGCTGGAAAGGAGTGATAGCGCAATGACGGGACCTGCTCGTCGGCTTGCTTCGGCGCTCTCGCGCCGCCGTGCGATCGTTCTGCTGGCTGCGGCCGGCGGCCTCGGCCTTTCATGCCGCGGGTTGCTCGCGCGCGACTCCCGCGCCGCCTCCCTCACCGAATGGCAGGGCTCGGTGCTTGGGGCCGAATCGCGCATGCTTCTCGTTCATCCGGACAGACAGCGGGCGGCGCGCATATTGGACGCGTGTCTTGCTGAGGTTGCGAGACTCGAACAGATCTTCAGTCTCTATTGTGCGGACTCGGAACTGACACGGCTCAATCGCGATGGTCGAATCATACGGCCCTCGCTCGATCTCAAGGTGGTTCTTGAGGAGGCGCATCGCGTCTCGCTCGCGAGCAACGGCGCGTTCGATGTGACGATTCAGCCCTTGTGGCGGCTCCTGGCGGACCACCAGGGCCGATCCGTGCCACCCAAGGCGTTTGAAGCGGCCCGTCATCTCGTTGCCTTCACGGATGTCGATATCGCCAGCAGGACGATCGGGCTTGCACGGGATCACATGGCGGTGACGCTGAATGGTATCGCCCAAGGCTACATCACGGACCGCGTCGCTGATCTTCTCGAGGACGCGGGCTTCGACCGCGTGCTGATGCAACTGGGCGAAAGCCGCGCTCTCGAACCGCCGCGCGCTGGCGGAGTATGGCAGACCGCGATCCCGGATCCGCGCGGCACCGGGCACGATCTTTGGACACTCGCGCTCGAGCGCCGGGCGCTCGCCACCTCGAGCGGGCTCGCTCTCGTTTTCGATGCCCAAGGACCGCGTCACCATCTGCTCAATGCGAAGACGGGCGAAAGTCCGAACCACTATCTCTCCGTGAGCGTCCTTGCATCCCGTGCGATGCGAGCGGACGCGTTGTCGACGGCGCTCTATGTGCTCCCGCCGGAGGCGGCGGCGGCCACGATCGCGCGGCTCGGCGGCGGGGAGGCTCTCATTCTCCATCGAGACGGCCGCACTTCGCGTCTTGCGGTCGGGGGACCCGCCGCATGACCGTCGGCATGGCGCGTGTCGGCCGCCGGGATGGGGGCGGCCATGCGTGAGGCCTTCCTATTCACGGTTGTCGCGGTCGTCCTCTATGTCGCCGCGGACCGGATCCTCGATGTCATCGAGCGCCGGGCCGGGCGGAGGTTGGAGCACCGTTCGCTTCTCTTCTTCGCCATTCTCTTCCTCCTCGCGCTGCTCGCTTTCTGGGCGATCCGAAGTTTTCTCGAAAATCAGGCTTGATTTCGGTCAAGGAGGGGCATGGCCACCCCCGGTAGTTTTCCCCATAGGCCGGCATTTACGTCGCCTCCGGGCGATTGCCGTGGCAAGGGGAGAACGCGATGGCGGAAACAAATCGGGGCTCATCGGCGGGAAAGGGAGAGGAGCGCATACCGGTCATGCAGCGCATCCTCGACAACCCATTCCTTCTCTTGTTCATCGGCGTTTCCATGCCAGCCGTCCTGTACCTCATGTGGGGGATCATGGAAATCGCCCAGATCCCGCTTGCCAAGTAAGGAGGGCACCCGATGGCCATCCAGCCTCCCGAATCCCGCGTCTGGTGGAACGAGCCGCTCTCGCGCAAGGAGATCGTTTGGATCGGTGTGTCGTTCCTGTGGGGCCTCGTTATGTTCGCGACGATGATCGCGTGGCATTTCGTGGGAAAGCAGAACCTCTCGAACGAGGCCTATCGAATCGACCCCAAGGTCTATGGCGAGCGTGTCGAAGCGGCGGCCAATGACTACACCGTGCGCACGGAGGGCAATACCGGAATTCCCGTTGTCCATCCGCCGGCCGGCACCGATGTCTACATGCTGGCCCGGCTCTGGCAGTGGTGGCCAATCCTCGAGCTAGAGAAGGGGCAGAAGTACCGCCTTCATCTGTCCTCGCTCGATTGGCAGCACGGGTTCTCGCTGCAGCCGATCAACATCAATTTGCAGGTCCACCCCGGCTACGAAATGGTGCTGACCATCACGCCGACGGAGACCGGCGAATTCAGTGTGGTCTGCAATGAATACTGCGGGATCGGCCACCACACGATGGTGGGCAAGATCTACGTCGTTGAGTGAGGGAGAGCGAGTCATGGCATCCCAGGCGTCATTTCGCACCTGTCCGGACACCGGACTGCGGGTCGACCTGTCGGCGGAAGGGCTCATCAAGGCGAATGCCGTCGCGGCGGTGGTTTTTCTCGCGGTGGGCGGCCTCTTCGGGCTACTGGTCGCGCTCACGCGCTGGCCAGCCGTCCATCTCCTGCCTGCCGAGTGGTTCTATCTCGCCCTGACGGCGCATGGCGCGGACGTCCTCCTTTTCTGGATCATTTTCTTCGAGATCGCGCTTCTCTACTTCGCCTCGGCGGTCCTCCTGGGATCGCGTTTGGCCACGCCCAAACTCGGCTGGTTTGCCTTCGTACTCATGGTCGTCGGCGCCATCGTCGCGAATATCGCGGTGCTTCAGGGCGAATCGAGCGTGATGTTCACGTCCTACGTGCCGATGCAAGCGGCACCCCATTTCTATTTGGGGATCATTCTGTTTGCCGTCGGCGCGCTCATTGGATGCTTCATCTTCTTCGGCACGCTCGTCATCGCCCGCGATGAACGGACGTATGAGGGCTCGATCCCTCTCGTCACGTTTGGCGCGCTGACCGCCGCGATCATCGCTGTCTTCACGATCGTCTCGGGCGCGATCATTCTCATACCCACCTTCCTCTGGTCGATCGGCCTCATCTCCTACATCGACCCGCTCATGTACAAGGTCGTGTGGTGGGGCATGGGCCACTCTTCGCAGCAGATCAACGTCTCGGCGCAGGTCGCGGTCTGGTACGCGATCGCCGCCATGTTGCTTGGCGCCAAGCCGCTCTCGGAGAAGGTCAGTCGCTTCGCCTTCCTCCTGTACATCTTCTTCCTGCAACTGGCCTCGGCTCACCATATCCTGGTCGAGCCGGGAATCAGCAGCGAGTGGAAAGTCTTCAACACGAGCTACGCGATGTACCTCGCGGTGCTCGGCAGCATGATCCACGGGCTCAGCGTGCCCGGCGCGATCGAGGCGGCGCAGCGGCGGCGCGGCTTCACACGCGGTGCCTTCGAGTGGCTAAGGAAGGCGCCGTGGGGCAATCCGGCCTTTGCCGGCATGTTCCTCTCGCTCGTCATGTTCGGGTTCCTGGGCGGCATCTCCGGGGTCGTCATGGGAACGGAACAGCTGAACCTCATCATGCACAATACAGTCTATGTGCCCGGCCATTTCCATGGCACAGTCGTTGCGGGTACGACGCTTGCCTTCATGGCGATCACCTATCTGGTCGTGCCGCTCATCTTCCGCCGTGAGCTCATCCTGAAGCGCCTGGCGCAGTGGCAACCCTACCTCTTTGGCCTCGGCGTCACCGGCATCTCGCTGTTCATGATGGGGGCCGGGACGCTGGGTGTCGCGCGCCGGCACTGGGACATCACTTTCAGCGACGCGACGCTCACCTTCGATTATCCAGCAGCGGCGTTCCTGATGATGGGACTGAACGGGGTCTCCGCGTTGATTGCGGCGCTCGGCGGATTGTTGTTCGTCGTGATCGTCGTCGGCTCGGTCCTGTTCGGCAAGCGGCGCGATCCGGAATTCGCCAAGGCGCATCCCGTCCTTCCGCCGGCGGGTGCCGCGGCAGTCACGCATTACGGAAGCGAAGCGACAATGAAGCTGCCGGGGACGATCATCCTTATCTCCGTCTTCTTCGTGGCCTTTGTCCTCTACTACTTCGTCAATTGGAAATATCTCTCCGAGGTTTGGCCGCTCAGCTGAGCCAAGGGGAGGACGGCAGGGGATCGTAGGCGATGGGCGCGACGGCGAAAGCGCTGTACTCGGTCTTCAAGTTGCGCATCGGCTTTGCGATCGCCTTGAGTGCGGTCGCCGGTCTTGCCGTGACCCCTGGACCTGTGCCGTCGCCATGGAAGATCGCCGTGCTCGCCGTGGCGGTGCTTCTTTCGGCTGCGAGCGCCGGCGCCTTCAACCAGTATGTCGAGCGCGAGCTCGACTCCCGCATGGTGCGCACGGAAAAGCGGCCGTTCGTGACGGGCTTCTTCACGCCAGGTCCCGCCTGGCCGATCGCGATCGTTCTTCTCTTGGTCTTCGCGGTCGCGCTCGCGTGGGTTGTCCTCAACCCACTCTCGGCCCTTCACGTTTTCCTTGGCGCGTTCGTCTACGGCGTCGTCTACACGGTGTGGCTGAAGCGTCGCAGTTGGCTCAACATCGTCATCGGCGGGCTTTCCGGGAGCTTCGCGGTCCTCGCGGGCGCCTCGGCCGTCGATCCGCATCTTTCAATCACGAGCGTTGTGCTCGCCCTTGTCCTTTTCCTTTGGACCCCGCCCCATTTTTGGAGTCTCGCGATGGCGTTGCGGGACCAATATGCGAGGGCGGGTGTGCCGATGCTGCCGGTCGTCGTTGGCGACGCAGCCGCCGCCCGCGCGATCCTGTGGCACACCGTGGCGCTTGCGCTTCTTTCGCTCGTACCCGTGGCGTTCGGTCTCGGGCTCGTTTACGCAGCTTGTGCGGCCCTAGGGGGCGCACTTTTCGTGCGGCGCAGCGTGGCCCTCGTGGCCCAGCCGGGCCCCAAGGCGGCGATGGCCAATTTCCACGCATCGCTGGCGCAGCTGAGCCTGCTGCTCGTCGGCGCGATCGTTGACCAATGGCTCGTCGGCTAGGGGACGGATTGGGCCGAATGGTCCGGCGCATGCTGTTGGCGGCGCTCCTGGCCATGGGCCCGCTGGCTTCCGCGGCGCTGGCTCACCAGAACCAGTCGAGCGTGATCGACGAAGCCAACGCTCTCTCGGTCAGCCGCGCGGCGCTCGGCCGACCGGTCGGCGACTACCGGTTCCGCGACACGTCGCTCTCGGAGGTCACGCTGTCCGATTTCCGGGGTCGGCCCCTGGTCGTGACCATGATCTATACCTCGTGCACCCATACCTGCCCCCTGATCGTGCAGACACTGCAGAGAGCGGTCGAGGCCGCGCGGAGCACACTGGGGACGGAAAGCTTCGTCGTTCTCACCGTCGGATTCGACACCCGTGCCGATACGCCGGAGCGCATGCGCGCCTATGCCCAAACGCGGGGGATCGAGCCGACGTCCCAGTGGCGCTTCCTTTCGGCGGACGCCGGAACGATCGACGCCTTGGCGCGGGATCTGGGTTTCGTGTTCGCGGCCTCGCCCAAGGGCTTCGATCATCTCGCCCAAACCACGATTATTGATGCCGATGGCGTGGTCTACCGCCAAGTCTATGGGACGGACTTCGATCCGCCGCGCCTGATCGAGCCGCTCAAGGACCTTCTCTACGGCCGGCGCAGCGAGGCATCATCGCTCTCGGGTCTCATCAATCGCATCCGATTCATTTGTACGATCTACGATCCGGCCGCCGACCGCTATCGCTTCAGCTATGCGATCTTCCTCGGGTTTGCCATCGGGATCGCAAGTCTTGGCGCCGTCGGATTTGTTCTGGTTCGAGGCTGGCTGCGCGCCCGGCATCCGTCGCCCCAAACATGATCGCAACCGTGCCCACCGCAACAGGCGCCGCGTGAGCCGCCTGCAAGCCATGCTACGTTTCGGCTTCACCCATCTCGAGGGGTGGCTCGATCGCGCCTTCGGCGCCGCGTGGAACCCCCTCGCGAATCTCGGCGCCCTCGGCTTCTTCTTCTATTGGATCGTTGCCGCGACCGGGATCTACATCTACGCGTTCTTCGACACGAGCACCACCGAGGCCTTTCGGTCGGTCGAGGCGCTGACCCACGTCCAGTGGTATTTCGGCGGAATCATGCGAAGCCTCCACCGCTATGCGTCCGACGGAATGGTGCTCGTCCTGGTCTTGCACGCAGTGCGCGAGCTCGCCTTCGACCGCTACCGCGGCGCGCGGTGGTTCAGCTGGCTCACCGGCGTCCCGATCCTCTGGCTGGTCATTCTCAGCGGCATCACGGGCTATTGGCTCGTCTGGGACCAACTCGCCCAATACATCGCCGAACGCTCGACCGAGTGGCTCGATTGGCTTCCCATCTTCGGCGAGCCGATCGCCCGGAATTTCCTGTCAACGGAGCGGCTCAGCGACCGGTTCTTCACGCTGCTTGTCTTCCTGCACATCGCGATCCCGCTCATTCTGCTTCTGGTACTCTGGATCCATCTCCAGCGCGTCAGTCGACCCAAGATCAACCCCCCGCGCGGACTTGCCTTCGGCACTTTCGCAAGCTTGATGGTGCTCTCGCTCGTGAAGCCGGCCTTGAGCCACGGTCCCGCGGATCTGGCCGCCGTGCCCGCGGTGCTCCATTTCGATTGGTTCTATCTCGGCGCCTATCCATTTCTCGACCTGTTCTCGGCCGGGGAGGTCTGGGGTGCTGGCGTGACACTCACGGTCATCATGGCGGCGCTGCCATGGTTGCCGCCTCTCAGGCGGGCGCCTGCGGCCGAAGTCGACCTTGCCAATTGCAATGGTTGCCGGCGCTGCGCCGACGACTGTCCGTTCAACGCCATCACCATGGGACCGCGCACCGATGGACGGCCCTTCGAGCAGCAGGCGGTCGTGCGGCCGAGTCTCTGCGTGAGCTGCGGGATCTGTGCGGGCGCCTGTCCGACGTCGACGCCCTTCCGCCGGGCAAGTGCGCTCGTCCCCGGCATCGATCTGCCGCACTTGCCGCTCCGCGAGGTGCGCACGCGGATGGAGCAGGCGAGTGCGGCCCTCGCCGGACCGCGCCCGCACGTTCTCATCATCGGCTGCGATCACGGCCTCAAGGCCGCACGCCTTGCGAGCGAGAGCGTCGGAGTCCTCGATCTCCCATGCATCGGCATGCTGCCGCCGTCCTTCCTCGACTATGCAATCAGCCGGGCCCTCGCCGACGGCGTCATGCTGATGGGTTGCCGGGAGGGGGAGTGCCACGCCCGGCTGGGAGTCGAGTGGACAGAAGGTCGCCTCGCGGGCACGCGCGATCCTCACCTTCGCCGACGCGTTCCGCGCGAGCGTATCGAGACCGTATGGGCCGCACCGGTAGATGAGCGAAACGTCGCGGCTCGGCTTGCGCGCTTCCGAGGCAAGCTCGCAGCGCTTCCGGCATCTTCCGCCGCGACCCGATCCATCGTCGGGAGTCGCGCGTCATGACCTCCGCGCTGCGCTACGGGGCCCAGGCGCTGGTCTACGGGGCCATCGTCTCGTTCATCGGGTATTTCTCGACCGCGCCGGCCTACCATCCCATCGGCACGGGAGAGGCGCAAATCAAGATCGCTCTCGTCCATGGTGGCACGCGCGTGGGGTGCCGGGAGCGCACGGCCGAGGAGCTTGCCAAACTTGCCCCTAACATGCGCAAGAAGCTCGATTGCCCGCGCGAGCGCGTTCCGCTCGCCCTCGAGCTCGACCTCGACGGACGGCCGCTGTCCCGCATCACCTTGCCGCCAGGGGGCCTTTCGAAAGATGGCCCTTCTCGCCTCTACGAGAGGTATTCTGTCGCCGCGGGCCCCCATACGCTCGCTGTCCGCATGCGCGACTCCGGACGGAGCGATGGTTTCGACTATGAGCGATCCTTCGACATCGATCTCGCGGCGGGACGGAGTCTGGCTATCGACTTCCGGGCTGAAATGGGCGGTTTCGTCGTCCGGTGAGTGGCAATTCGTGATGGGAGCGTTCTGATGCCTCTCATTGAATGGAGGAGCGAGTTCGAGCTCGGTATCGCCTCGGTCGATCACGAGCACAGAGACCTTATCGAGCTCATCAACGAGCTTCACGCCCAGCTTGAGGCCGATGCGACACCTCAGCTGGTCAGCGCGTTCCTGGGAGAGATCTACGCACGTATCTCGGCCCATTTCGCGCTGGAGGAAACCGTGATGCGCGACATGCGCTACGATCGATTCGTGCCGCACAAGGCGGACCACGACAGCCTTCTTGAAGAAATTCGCGACATCATGGATGCCTACGAAAGTGGCGCCTTTGTCGACTATGGGAGCGTTCTGTCCGATCAATTGAGTGCCTGGTTCACCCGTCACTTCAAGAACGAGGATGCCCGCCTCCACCATGCCCTTGAAGGCCGGGGGGCAGGTTCGGCATAAGTCGCCGGCGGTCCCGGGGAAGGCGGGAGGAGGAAGCTGGCGCGGCCGACGCACATGGCGTCCAGCGTCACCGGCCGATGACTGATTGATCCAAATCAATTGGCCCCTGCAGGTTCTCTGCACTATCCCCGGTTATGGCCCGAGGACCGGATGGCATGGTCCGAAAGGGGGCGGCGGGCGATGATATCCAATCGGACAGCGGGCGTCGGCTTGGAGGTCTTCGAGCGCCGAACGGGGATCAGTGCCGAGGATCTCCGTTTTCTTTCAGGATTGACGCTATTTGCGGACCTCCCGCCGGACGACGTCAAACGCATGCTCGCCGAGACCGCCGTTCAGCGATTTGCGCGGGATGCCGTTCTCTTCGTCCAGCACCAACCGGCGACGCGGTTTTTCATCGTGCTCGACGGCTGGGTCAAGATCTTCCGTGACACGATTGACGGCCATGAAAGCGTCATCGCGGTCTTCAGCCGCGGCGATTCGTTTGCCGAGGCCGCGGCGGCTCGAATCGGAGTCTATCCTGTGACCGCCGCCGTCATCGAGGACGCGCGGCTTCTGTCGATTCCGGCCGAAGGTTTCATGCGTCACGTCCGGTCGAGCGCCCAGTTGGCGACGAACCTGGCGACATCGATGGCATCGCACCTCTCAGGCCTGGTCCAGCACGTGGAGCAGTTGACGGCGCGCTCTTCGACCGAGCGCCTCGCGGGTTTCCTCGTTCAACTTTGCCCGAGCGGGGTGGATACGGCGGTCGTGCGCTTTCCGCACGACAAGTCGCTCGTCGCGGCTCGCCTCGGCATGCAGCCAGAGACCTTCTCCCGTTCGCTCGCCAAGTTGCGGAAACATGGCGTGGACACACAGGGCACCGAAGTCCGCATCGCGAGCGTGCAAGCACTTCAGGCGATCAGTGACGGCGGCCGCGCGATGTAGGCGCGTCAATCGGGATAGGCCGCGCCGCGTCGTTCGGCCATTTCGTGACCAAATTCGGAGAGATCATCCTGCGTGAGCCATTGGCGCGCGAGCCGGAGGACGGTCGCGTCCTCCCACGCCAGATGGCGGCGCAATGATTCGACGAAGACCGTCACGAGGCGCGCGAAGCGGTCCGCTTGCTCGGGTTGGCCCGTGCGGACGATCGTGCGAAGCTCATCGATCAAGCTCGGCAGGAGATGGGCGTCCTTGTCATGCTCCTCTGAAAGAATCCC
The DNA here is from genome assembly GCA_046349515.1 of Alphaproteobacteria bacterium. Classification (GTDB taxonomy): domain Bacteria; phylum Pseudomonadota; class Alphaproteobacteria; order CADEGL01; family CADEGL01; genus JBGPGW01. The sequence goes on from JAXMCE010000006.1 coordinate 158,097, forward strand.
GAGAATCGTCCGGATGTCTTCGCCCGTCGGACAGCGGCGTTTGAGCCGCGGGAACAGGCCGGCCTCTTCGTCCCGCACGTGGTGGGGCAGGTCATGCTCGAGATACCGAAGGACCTCGGCCGCAAGGGCCGCGTGGCCGTCCGACGACGGGCGTTGAAGTGATTCCAGGATGTCGCAGACGGTTCGCTGCCGATAATGATCGGCCAGGATGAAGTCGACCGGATCCCGATAGAGATTTTCCGGAATCCGTTCGATCTCCTGGGAATGCAGCCGATGCGGTCGCGCCATGGGTCTGCGGTCCAGATCTCTGAATTTCACCCTTTACTTCGTCCCGGCTTCCCTGGACCTTGACCCCCGTCAAATCGAGGACGGTTGACCGAGGTCAATGTGACCCCTCGGCGCCGGAGGGAAGAATTCCCGAATTGCCCAAGGAGGGAGCACCGCGATGGATTACGGCGCATTCTTCAGGCAGGGGCTCGCTGCCTTGTCGAGGGAGGGGCGCTATCGCGTCTTTGCCGACCTCGAACGGCGGGCCGGCGCCTTCCCCCGTGCGCTGCTCCATCGCGATGGGATCGCGCGGGATGTCATTGTGTGGTGCTCGAACGACTATCTCGGCCAAGGGCAGAACCCGGCCGTGCTCGCGGCCATGCACGAGGCCATTGACCGCTGCGGGGCGGGGGCGGGCGGCACGCGCAACATATCGGGGACCAACCACTATCACGTCCTGCTGGAGCGCGAGCTGGCCGCGCTCCATGGCAAGGAGGCGGCGCTGCTCTTCTCCTCGGGCTATACGGCGAATGTCACGGCTCTTGGCACGTTGGGCGCGCAGCTGCCGGGTTGTGTCATCTATTCCGATTCGCTCAACCACAACTCCATGATCGAGGGCATCAAGGGCAGCCGCGCGGAGAAGCGCATTTTCAAGCACAATGAGGCAGCCGATCTCGACCGATTGATGAGAGCGGACGATCCCGCCCGCCCGAAAATCGTGGCTTTCGAGTCGGTCTATTCGATGGACGGCGACATCGCGCCCCTTGGCGAGATTCTCGATGTTGCCGAACACCACGGCGCCATCAGTTATCTCGACGAGGTGCACGCGGTCGGCATGTACGGGCCGACGGGAGCCGGGGTCGCTGAGCGCGACGGGCATGCCGGGCGGGTGACGGTGATCGAAGGAACTTTGGCCAAGGCGTTCGGCGTCGTCGGCGGCTACATCGCGGCTGATGCGAGTCTTGTCGATTTCGTGCGCTCCTTCGGCAACGGTTTCATCTTCTCGACCGCGATGCCGCCGGCGATCGCCGCGGGCGCGCTCGCGAGCGTCCGTCACCTTAGGGATGCCTCAGCCCTCAGGGCACGCCATCAGGAACGAGCGGCCACCCTCAAGGCGCGGCTCAAGAACGCAGGGATTCCCGTCATGCCGTCGGAATCCCACATCGTGCCGGTGCTCGTGGGGGATGCGCGGCTCTGCAAGGCGGCGAGCGACGCGCTGCTCGAGCATCATGGTCTTTACGTGCAGCCCATCAACTTCCCCACCGTTCCGCGGGGCACGGAGCGCCTGCGCATCACGCCGACCCCGCTCCACGACGACTCCATGATGGAGGATTTCGTAAACGCCCTGTCGGAAGTGTGGAGGACGCTGGAGCTCCGGCTGGCCGCGTAGGAGAGCGCGCGATAGACGCCGGGCCGAGGGCATCACCGAAACGGTTGTCGAGAGACTTCAGCTCACTTTTTCGCCGCGCGGAAGATGTGCCGTCTCGAGATTCGGCGCGACCGGAGGCTCGACGGGCTCCTGCAACAGATCGTTGAAGGTCACGAGCCGGGCCGGTGATTGCGTGCGCGGGAGCTGGACGTCCTTCTCCGGCACGCCCATGGACGTCGCGACGATGGCGGAGAGCGTGCGGAAGCAGTTGCGGCCCTGGCAGCGCCCCATGCCCATCCGTGTCGAGAATTTGAGCTGCATGGCGTTGGCGAATCCGTCCGCCTGCCGGCGTCGAATCTCGTCCGCCGTCACCTCCTCGCAGCGGCAGACCACGGTGTCCGGCGTGAGAAGGTCGAGATAATTCCGTGGCGGCGCGTAGAGACGCTCCAAGGCCGAACGGAAGCGCACGAGCCGGGCGAGTGTGGCAGTCGCCGGCCGTTTCAATCCTATGGCATCGGCCGCCGCCAAGCGGCCGAGGCGTTCGGCGGCAATGAGGCCCATCAGCCGTCCCTCGGCGAGCGCCATCTCGACGCCGCCGATTCCTGCCCCGTCGCCGATCGCGAAAACGTTCCTGCGGCTGGTCTCGAACTCCTGGTCGCGAACGGGCAGCCAGCCGCCGCGGAGCGGGTGCCAATGAAGGGCCAATCCCATGCCGCGTGCGAGCTCGGTCGAAGATTGAAGGCCGAAGCCCGTGACCAGGAGGTCGGCTGCGTGCGTCCGCGCTCGCCCGCGATCGACGCGGCCGTCCGCGTCGATGGGAGCGACGACGACCTCCTCGCATTCGCCGTCGCCGCGCGCTTCGACGACTGTCCAACCCGTGCGGAGCGTGGCCCCCGCGCGCAAGATGGCCATGCGATAGTCGATGGCTTGGCGCACGATCGTCGGAGCGGCGAGAAGATCGGGCACCGCGCCAAGGACACGGCGGTGGATTGGCGCCGCCTCGACCGCTTCGATGAGGCGGGCACCGGCACGGGCAAGGCTCGCCGAGACGAGGAGGACAAGCGGCCCGTTGCCCGCGACCACGGCGCGCCGGCCCGGAATGACGCGCTGGCCCTTGATGAGGTTTTGCAGCCCCCCGGCCGTCACCACCCCTGGCAAGGTCCAGCCGGGAAAGGGCACGGGCCGATCGGCGGCTCCCGACGCGATGACGATGAGCGCCGCGCGAAGCTTCCCCGAGTCGGCCCCGCGCGTGAAGGACAGCACGCCCTCCTCGGGCGATTCCCAGACGACCGCATTCGACAGGTATTCGACGCCCGGATGGCGGGTCGCTTGATAGAGCGCCTCGGCGCGCGGCTGGTCTTTGTCGAAAACGGTCCGGGCAGTCCGGCGATAGCCGGCGGGCAGCTGCCGAAAATACTGGCCACCCGGCAATGCGTTGTCGTCGAGGACAGCGACCCGCGCACCGTGCCCGGCCGCAACGGCGGCAGCCGTGAGGCCCGCTGCACCCGCACCGATGATCGCGACATCGACTGTCTTCACGTCGCCACCGTCGGCCCGAGGCCCCGCTGCGTCTCGACCCGCATTCCCGGTGCTGCCGCCGTCATGCACGCGCGCACCGCGGGCGCGCCGTCGACGACCATGATGCACTCCCAACACACGCCCATGCCGCAGTAAAGGCCGCGCGGGGCCGCGAGGCGCGCTGTCGTGCGCAGCTTCCGTCGTCCCGCCGCGAAAAGCGCCGCTGCGATCGACTCGCCCGGATAGGCCAGCACCGGTTCGCCATCGCATGTGAAATGGAATGGCTCGCCCCGATCGAGTCCGTCTTCCATGCGATAGCCGGTCATGCGTGCCCTCCGCCGGCGAACCGGGCCGGGCTGAAGCGATCGATCGCGACGGAGTTTTCGCCGCCCCGGAGAATCTTTTCGGCGATCGTGAAGCCCATGCCGGGCCCGAGGCTGTAGCCGCCGCGCGCCCCCGTCGCGATGTAGGCCCCCGGCGATCCCGGGAGCGCTCCCAGGACCGGCATGGCATCGGGCGACACCGCCTCGTATCCCGCCCATGAGCGCATCATCCGGAGCGGGCCGATGATGGGCGCCACTTCGACCGCGAGCTGGTAGTTCTGTCTCAAGCGGTCGCCGATCGTGAATTTTTCACCCATGGCGAATCGGCCGCGGCCTTGCCAGCCGCCGCCGATGAAGACGGTGCCGTTCGAAAACTGCTTCAGCGACAAGACGCCTTCTGCATGGAGCAGGGACGTGTTCATGAAGATCGGCGCGGGTTCGGTGATCGTTCCCATATTGATGTCGACATAGAGGGGCACCGGGCATCCCAAGGCAGCGGCGAGCGCACCCGACCATGGGCCCGCCGCGATCACGACGTTCTTCGCGCGGAGCGCCCCTTTTGCGGTTTCGAGCGCATAGCTGCCGCCATCGCGCCGCACGGCCTTGACCTCCGCCTCGCCCACGAGCCTCACGCCGGCACGCGCGGCACCATGGACGAGGCCGGCGCCTGCTGCGAAGGCGCTCGCATAGGCGTCTCCCGCGCAGAATGTGGCCGCGACGACCTTGGGACCCAACCAGGGAACCCTGACGCGAAGCGCATTGCCGTCCAACCACTCCAACTCAAGTCCCGCATGCTCCTGCTCGCGCGAGTAGGCACGCATCGCCTCCGCGGCCCGTTCGCTCGTCGCAACGCGCAGACCCCCGCTGTGCACGAATTGCACGTCGATGCCCATCTCGGGCTCGAAGCGCGCCCACTGCTGCATGCTCAATTCGGCGAGCGGCTGGACTTCCGGCAGCTTGTCATGAATGGAGAGCGCGCAGGCATTGGCGCCCGAGGCCTCGCTCCACGGCCAGGCGCGCTCGAGCACGACCACATCGCGGCCCGCACGCGCAAGGAATAGGGCGGTCGAGATGCCGGCGACTCCGCCGCCGATGACGGCAGTCTCGACATCCCGCGGCAACGCGTCACCGCCGAGTGGCGTGCCCGGCTCGCGCATCGTTGCCGTTCCGTCCGGCATGGGGCAACTAGGCCGCCGACTTCGCCTGTGGCCCAGAGGATTCCTCGAAGGCGCGCCGGAATTCGGCCTTCTCGCTGTCGGTGAGCGCCAGGTGCGGGCGGCGCGCGAGGCCGACCGGTATGCCGCGAAGCTCGCAGCCGTATTTGACCTTCTGCATGAACTTGCTGGCTTCGAGACAGGCCATGCCGGGCGCGACCGCGATCGCCTCCGCCTTGGCGCGCGCGAAGTCGCCGGCCTGCGCTGCGCGCATGATCGCGTTCGTCTGGCGCGGGAAGCAATTCGCGGAACCGCAGACCCAGCCGCGCGCGCCCCATTGGAAGAGGTCGAGCGCGATGTAATCGGCGCCGGAGAGAAGCTGATAGCTCGCCCCGTACCGTCGCACGATCTCGGCGGCGCGCATGACATTGCCGCTGCTCTCCTTGATCGCGACGACACGGCGTTCGGAGGCGAAGGCGTCGAGAACTTCGAAGCCCACCTCGACGCCCGCATGCGCCGGCAGGTCGTAAAGAACGATGTCGACCTCGACGGCGGCAAGGACCGCCTTGTAGTGCTCGATCAGCTCGTGCTGTGTCGGATGCGAGCTGTTGGGTGCGCCGAGCAGCACGGTCGAATAGCCGAGCGCACGGGCTGCGCGGCAATGCTCGATCACTTCCCGCGTCGAGGAGCCGTTGGCGCCCGCGACGAGAGCGGCCTTGTCTCCCGTCCATTCGGCCACGAATTTGAGCACACGGCGGCGCTCATCTGCCGTCATCGCGTAATACTCGCCGGTCGTGCCGCAGGGGATGAATCCGGCGGTGCCGTGCTTCAGTTGATCGTCGAGCAGGCGTTCCAAGGCCTTGAGGTCGACGTCGCCCGCGGCATCGAATGGTGTGACAAGCGCCGTCAATACGCCTTCGAGCTTCGCCATGGTCATGCCTCCCTCGGGTCCGATGCGGCTTGGAACGGCGGCGCCATGCGGTCGCTGCCCTGTCGTGCCGCATTGGTAACAATCCCGTCACGCGACTTCAATTGCCCCGTGAAAGGTCAGGGAATGGCATGGCGCTGTTCCGGTGGGGCGCAACGGCGTCGAGTCGGATGACTGGAAATCGTCGCGTGCCCAATGATTGCTGCCGGCCGGCCGGGCGGGGTCAGCGAGCCTGGCGACGTCAGGGCGGCACGGCCAGCGTATCACCGCCACGAGGGCCTCTAAGTCTGGTCACGTCTTGCCGAGGGATCTTTGCCAAGAAACGCCCAGTGATCTTCAATGACATCTCCTCGCGAGGCCGGTACGTTGCGGGCAGGCCAGTGGCACGTTCGAGAAATGATCACGTCGCTTGGGAATCTCGAGCGACTTTGACTCGGTTCTAACGCGAGTCGCGGGCGGTGCGGCGGCACGCACCGGTGTTCACAGGTTGAGAAGAGGAACGGTGATGACCAACCTTCGTGCGCAATTTTCCAATCACTTGCGGTCAGGGCGTCCGATCATCGGCACGTGGATGCAGATCCCCCATCCCGTGGTCGCGGAGACGCTCGCCCAGACCGGCTTTGATTTCGTCCTTGTCGATGGGGAGCATGCTCCGACGCCGCCGGATGTGCTTTCAGGATTGTTGCCGAGCCTCGAACGGCTTGGTGCGCCCAGTCTCTATCGTGTCCGATCCAACAGTGCGGATCTGATCAAGGGTGCTCTCGATCATGGCGTTTCGGCGCTGATGGTGCCGATGGTCAATTCGGCGGCCGAGGCGGCGGCCGTTGTCGCGGCTGCCAAATATCCTCCCATCGGCAAACGCGGCCTCGGACCATGGCGCGTCTCCAACTTCTACTATGATGAAGCGGAGTACCTTGCAACGGCGAACGAGGACACCGCGATCGTCGTGCAGATCGAAACCCGTGAAGCGGTCGAAGCCGTGGACAACATCGCGCGGACGTCCGGCATCGACGCGCTCTACGTGGGGCCGGCCGATCTTCGCATGTCGCTTGGCACACCGCCCGGTCTCAATCCGACCTTTCTCGCGGCGTGCAAGCGCGTCGTCGATGCCGCGAAGAAGAACGGCAAAGTGGCGGGGATCGATGTCGCGAGCCTCGATTACGTCGGGCCATACCGCGAGATCGGATTCTCTCTCATGACCTTCGGTCTTGATACGTCCTACATCGTCGATGGGGGGCGGGACATGTCTCGACGGCTGCGCGAGCGCTTGGGTGCATCGGCGGCTGGCTGAGCCGCTCCTCCTCGTTCGGTTCGGGCGCTAAAATCTTGCAATCGCCAAGCAGCCAAGAGAATAATCGAGCGACATCCCGATACGACTGCCCGATCACAATCGGGCCCCGGACGTAGAGCGCCCCTGTGCGCCTGGAGGGAAGCCTGGAGAGCGCTGCATCCGTCATTCCCTATGAAACCCTCCGCGCGGAGACGACGGCCCGCGACCGCGGGTTGCGGGAGAAGGTAACGTCGCTCGAGGCGGCGGCCGCCCTCGTGAAGGACGGCGACCATGTCGCGCTTGGCGGCTGCACGCTGTCACGCACGCCGATGGCCATGGTGTGGGCGCTCGTCCGCGCCGGCCGGAAGCGCCTCACGGTTTCTAGATCCATCACGTCTTCTGAAGGCGAAATCCTCTTCGCGTCCGGCGCCTGTGATCACATCATCACAAGCTGGTTCAGCCAGGGCATCGTGTGGGGCGTGTCCCGGGTCATGCGCCACTATGTCGAGAACAAGTTGGCGCGGTTCGATGAGTGGAGTCACATGTCGCTCGGCCTTCGCTACCGGGCCGGCGCGATGGGACTGCCGTTCATGGCCACCCGCTCGATGATGGGATCGGATGTCGCGCGGCTTCGCGGCGACGAGGTCAAGCCCATGGTCTGTCCGTTCACGGGCGAGACGATCCTGGCGCTCCCAGCACTCAACCCGGATGTGGCGCTCATCCATGTGCAGCGCGCTGACGCCTATGGAAACGGACAGGTCGATGGCCTTCAGTTCATGGACATGGACATCGCCATGGCGGCGAAGCGCGTGATCCTGACGACCGAGCGCATCGTCTCGAACGAACAGATTCGCCGGAGCCCTGACCACACGCGCATTCCGTTCTTCACCGTCGACGCCGTGGTCGAGGCGCCCTTCGGTTGCGCGCCGCACGAGTGTTATGGCGCTTATGAGCAGTTCTACGACCACCTCGACGCCTATGCCCTAGCGAACAAGGGCGATGTGGTCGATTCCATGAAGCGGTACTTGGCCGAGTTCTACCACGGCGCGAAGGATTGGCCGGACTATCTGGCGAAGCTCGGTATGTCCGCGGTGCTGGATGCGGCTCGTCGTGGGAGGAGCGTGTTCAATGACTAGATTGGAAGTCGCATCCCCCAAGGCCTATACGGCGTCGGAATTGCTGGCCGTCATGAGTGCGCGCCTGCTCAAGGACGGGCAGATCGTCTTCGCTGGCGTCGGCATTCCGCTGCTCGCGGCGACGCTCGCGCAGCGCAACCACGCCCCGAGCCTGACCATTCTTTTCGAAGGCGGGGTCGTGGGTCCCTTCATCGTGCCCGGCGAATTGCCGCCGTCGACCAACGAGCAGCGTTGCACGCGTCGCGCGAACATGGTGCTCCCGATCACGGACGTTCTTCTCCTGCTGCAGCGCGGCTACGTGGACATCGGTTTCATGGGCGGGGCCCAGATCGATCGCTTTGGCAATTTGAACTCGTCCTTCATCGGCGACACGGACAATCCGAAGACACGGCTGCCCGGAACGGGCGGCGGGAACGACATTTCCTCTCTCACGCAGATGATCGTCGCGATGAAGCATGAGAAGCGCCGGTTCGTCGCCGATGTCGATTTCATCACCTCTCCGGGCTGGATCAAGGGGGCCCGCAGCCGCTCGGCATCAGGCCTCTCCACGGGCGGCATGTGGCGGGTCGTGACCGATCTCGCCGTCATGGGCTTCGATGAGACGAGCCGCGAGATGAAGGTGCTGGCACTCCACCCGGGCGTCACGATGGAGCAGGTTCGGGACAATACCGGTTTCGCGATCGGCGCCGTGCCGTCGCTTGACCAGACAGAGGCGCCCACCAAGGCCGAGATCGACGTGTTGCGCGCCCTCGACCCCGATCGCCTCTATATCGCGTGAGCGCGTCGATCCGGGGCGACGTTTATCGCCACTTATCACCCTGACGGCAGCGGGAGAAGGCAGGACATGCCGACCAAGCGGACTGTGTTCGGTGTTGCGATGCGCAACTTCACGCGCTTCCCCGAGATGCCGAGCGCGCAGGCGCTCATCGAGTACGGCGTTCGCATGGAGCAGCTCGGTTTCGAATCGCTGTGGGCATGGGACCATATCCTGCTTGGCGTCGATCCCAGTTTTCCGATCCACGAGGCCTTGACGATCCTGACGGCTGTCGCCGCTCGAACCACGACGATCAAGGTGGGAACGGGCATCCTCGTCATGCCGGTGCGCAACCCCGTCATCCTCGCGAAAGAGCTTGCGACCATCGACCATATTTCGAATGGTCGCTTGCTCGTCGGCGCCGCGGTCGGGTGGTACAAGCGCGAGTTCGACTCGCTTGGCGTCGATTTCACCAAGCGTGGCCGGCTCATGGAGCAGTACCTCGAGATCATCAACCGCCTGTGGACCGAGCCCAAGGTCGACGGCGAATATCCGCCGCACAATCTGCGCGGTGCGGTTCTCTATCCGAAGCCTGTCCAGAAGCCGCGTCCGCCCATTCTCATCGGCGGTTACGTCGATGCGGTGCTCAAGCGCGCTGCGATCAAGGGCGATGGCTGGCTGACCTACTACTACACGGCGGACAGCTTCTCCCGCGGCTGGGCAAAGGTCCGGAACTTCGCCGAGGAAGCGGGCCGGAATCCGGACGAGCTGATCTCGACGAACCAATTGCCCATCTGCATCGGCCCTCGTTCAAAGATCGAAGGTCCGATGAAGCATTGGCTGCAGACAGAGTGGGACTACGCCTCCTGGTCCGAATCGACGATGGACAGCGCCATCATGGGAACGCCTGAGGAGTGCATCGAACAATTGGGCCCGCACCTCGCGACCGGCATCGATCGGATCATCTTCGTGCCCTACCGCTATGAAGCGGAGCAGCTCGACGCGATCGCGCAGGACATCCTGCCCAAGCTTGCGAAATAGCGGAAGTCGGCGCCGCCGGCCGTCCGGCCCTCGTAGCTGTCTTTCGGGGACGAGGGATGCGGAAGCGCGTCAGTGCGCGAGCGCCATCTCTGGAAGCGGCACGACTTTGATGCCCGCGGCTTCGATGTGTTTGCGCACCGCCGTCGCCACGGCAACGGCCGTGGGCTCGTCGCCATGGACGCAGATCGTGTCGGTCGGGATCTTGAGCACTTTGCCGTTGCGCGAGACGACCTCGCCCTCGCGCGCGAGGCGGAGGGCTTGCGCGGCCGCCGCTTCGGGATCCTTGAGGACCGTTCCGGGAATAGTGCGCGAGGCAAGGTTGCCGTCGTCGTCATACTGCCTGTCGGCGAAGCCTTCGCGCGCGAGCGGCAGGCCGAGGTCGATCGCGGCCCGCTCCATCGCCGAACCGCCGAGCGCGACATAAATGATCTTCGGATTGATCGTCTTGATCGCGCGGCCGATGGCCATCGCGTAGTCAGCGTCGACGGCAGCCATGTTGTTCAAGGCGCCGTGGGCCTTCACATGCGTCACGCCCAGCCCGGCATAGCGGCACATGCCTTCGAGCGCGCCGATTTGGTAGGCGATCATGTACTCGAGTTCGGACGCTTTCATCTTGATCGGTCGCCGTCCGAATCCCCACAAATCATTGAAGCCCGGGTGCGCGCCGATCGAGCAGCCGGTGTCCTTGGCCTTCATGACGAAGCGATGCATCACCGTGGGGTCGCCGGCATGGAAACCGCAGGCCACGTTGGCCGACCGCACGATGCCGACAAGCGCATCGTCATGGCCGATATCGTAGGCGCCCCACCCTTCGGCGATATCCGCGTTGAGATTGATCATCTGGGCCATGGGAGGGTTCCATTTTCTGTGATGGCGCATGTCACATCGTGCAGCGACATAGTAGTGGCCGCCCCAAGCGCCTTCAACTCTGCCCCCGCCACCGAGCCTGGCGATCCCGTCGATCGCACTCGGAACAGTGATATCTTCTCGCTCCGTTCGCTTGCCGGAGACATTGGGGCCTTGACCCAAGCATGCGGATACGCTCGTCTCACGGCGACAGCAGGGCGCGGTGAGAGCCGGTGCGCTTGCGTCTGACATGGCGACCCGCATGCCTCAATCGTCGAAGAAGAAGCAAGGCGTCGGTGCTGCGGTTCTCCGCAAGGAGGACGAGCGCTTCATGCGCGGCCGCGGCCAGTTTGTGGGCGACCTCAGGATACCCGGAATGCTCGAGGTTGCTTTCCTGCGCAGCCCGATCGCTCACGGCCGAATCAAGTCGATCCGGATCCCGCCAGGCATCCGCGACCGTGTCTTCCTCGCTGAAGATCTCGAGGGGATCCGGCCGATTCGGGCCGTGTCAGGCCTCCAGGGCTTCAAGCCGTCCGATCAGCACGTGCTGGCGCGAGGGAAGGTCCGCCATGTGGGCGAGCTTGTCGCCATGTGTTTGGCGCCAAGCCGTGCCGAAGCCGAAGACATGGTCGCCCAGATCGGGGTGGAATTCGAGGATCTGTCGGTGGTCGCGGACATGTTGGAGGCGCGTCGCCCTTCGGCCACGCTCGTGCATGACGAGTGGGGAGATAATCTCTTCCTCACGACGCTCGTCGATGACGATATCGCCGCTGTCGCCAAGTCGGCCGATGTGCGCGTCACGCGCGAACTCAAGACCGCCCGGCAGGTCATGAGTCCCATCGAAGGTCGGGGAGTCGTCGCCGAGTGGAACTCGCGTCTCGGCCAGCTTCAGGTCTGGAGCTCGGCCCAGATGCCGCACATCACTCGCTCGGGTCTCGCCGAGTGCCTGGGTCTCGATCATGCGAGTGTTCGCGTCATCGCCCCCGATGTTGGCGGCGGTTTCGGCTACAAGGGCATCCTTCTTCCCGAAGAAGTGTGTCTCGGCTGGGCTGCGCGCGCCCTCGGCCGCCCCGTCCGGTGGCTCGAAGACCGACGGGAGAGTCTGACTGCGTCCGCAAATTGCCGGGAACACCACTACCGCATCACGGCATATGCCAAGCGCGACGGCACGCTGCTGGCGATCGATTGCGAGGCCACGGTCGATTCGGGGGCCTATTCATCCTATCCGTTCTCGGCCTGCCTCGAAGCCGCACAGATCGCGAGTCTCTTGCCCGGCGTCTACGACTTCCCACACTACCGGTGCAGGACGTACTCCGTCGCCACGAACAAGCCACCGATCCTGCCTTATCGCGGGGTCGCGCGGACCGGCGTGTGTTTCGCGATCGAGCTCATCATCGATGCGCTTGCCCGAGAGCTCGGGATCGAGCCCATGGCGTTGCGCCTCAAGAACGTCGTCCGCCCCGAGCAGATGCCGTTCGACAATATCACGAAGAAGCACTTCGACTCGGGCGACTACCCGGAGTCGTTGCGGCGGGCAGCCACGGCCATCGGGTTCGACGCGATTCGCGCACGGCAAACGCGTGGCGAGCCGGACGGCCGCCGCATCGGCGTCGGATTCGGGATGTATTGCGAGCAGGCCGCGCACGGCACCGCCGTCTATTACGGATGGGGCATTCCCATGGTGCCGGGCTATGAGCAAGCGGTCGCGCGTCTGACGCCTGACGGCGGGCTGGAGCTGCGCATCGGTGCCCATTCCCACGGCCAGGGCATGGAGACGACTCTGTCCCAGGTCGCGCACGAGATCCTCGGGATCGAGCATGGCAAGATTCGCCTGGTGCATGGCGACACTGAATACACGCCCTATTCGACCGGCACCTGGGGATCGCGCTCGATGGTGATGTCGGGCGGCGCGGTCGCTGCTGCCTGCGACATCTTGGCCGAGCGCGTTAAGAAGATCGGAGCGAAGCTGCTGCAGGCGCCCTCTGCGGGCGTCAGCCTTGTTGATGGGAAGGTCGTCGGCGGGACCGGGGAGATCGCGATCTCGGAGATCGCGTATACATGGTACCGAAGCCCGCAAAATCTTCCGTCGGACGTCGATCCCTCTGGCCTTGAGGTGACGGCGGGCTACAAACCCGCGCGCGACAGCGGAACCTTCAGCTATGCGACCCATGCGGCGGCGGTCGCGGTGGATCCGGCCACGGGCGAGATCGACATCCTTGACTACGTCATCGTCGAAGACGGTGGCACGTTGGTCAATCCGCTCATCGTCGATGGCCAGATCCATGGCGGCTTCGCCCAGGGAATCGGAACCGCGCTCTACGAGGAAATGCGGTTCGATGCGCAGGGGCAGCCGCTGGCCTCGACGCTGTCCGACTATCTCTTGCCGGGTCCGACGGAAGTGCCGAACGCTCGCATCGAACATATGGAGACGCCCTCGCCCTACACGCGCTTCGGCCAGAAAGGCATTGGCGAGGGAGGGGCGATCGCGCCGCCCGCGGCCATCGTCAACGCGATCAACGATGCCCTTCGCGCCTACGGGGCCGAGGTGGGGGTGACGCCCGTGACGCCTCGGCTCATTGCCGAGACGATCGCGGCTGCCGAGCGCCGCCGGGCCCCGTCATGAAGCCCGCGCCCTTCGCCTATGAGCGCCCGCGTTCGGTCGAAGCCGCATGCCGGATCTTGGCGACGCGTCCCGATGCCAAGGCTATCGCCGGCGGGCAGACTCTCGGTCCCATGCTCAACTTGCGTCTGGTCCAGCCAGGGCTGCTCGTCGACATTGCGCGGCTTGAGGAACTCTGTCGTGTCGAGCGCCGGAAGGACGGTACGGTTTTCGGCGCCCTCGTGACTCATGCCGCGATCGAGGATGGCCGCGTCGTCGATCCCACCCGTGGATTTCTTGCCGGCGTCGCGAAGGGAATCGCCTATCGCGCCGTGCGCACGCGAGGGACGATGGGCGGCAGCCTCGCCCATGCGGACCCGGCGGCCGACTGGCTCTCATGCTTGTTGGCCCTCCGCGCCGAGGTCCTGATCGTGGGAGCCGAAGGCCGGCGTCGGACGGTGCTGGCCGACTTTGTGCAAGGTGCGATGACGACCGATCTCAGAACGGGCGAGTTGATCGAAGGTATTTTCGTCCCGCAGCTTTCTCCCCATGCACGGACAGGTTTCTACAAGCTGTGCCGGAAGACGGGTGAGTTTGCAGACGCGATTGGTGTTGTCGTCCACGATCCGGACGGGGATTCGCTGCGCTTCGTCTCCGGGGCGACCATCGGGCGTCCCGTCGTGATCGACGATCCCTGGGACTTCCTGCCGCGTGGCGCGGCAGGACAGATCCCGTCACCGGACGACTTCGATCTGGCCGCCGCGGAACGGCGGCTCGAGCGTTCCGCGGCCGCCGATGATTGGTACATGCGCCGGGTTCACGCGGTCGCCCTCAAGCGCGCGCTCGAGCGCGCCCATCGCCCATGACGACGATTTCGATGACGGTCAATGGCCGCCGGGTCGAGGCCGATGTCGAGCCGCGGACATCGCTCGCGGATTTTCTACGTGAGCACCTGCTTCTGACGGGCACCCATATCGGCTGCGAGCACGGCATCTGTGGTGCCTGCACGGTCGAGATCGACGGCGCGATCGCGCGCTCCTGCATCAATTACGCGGTCCAATGCGACGGCGCCGCCATCCGGACCATCGAAGATTTCGACGACGACCCGCTCATGGCCCGGTTGCGTCAGGCTTTCACGGAGCATCACGCCTTGCAGTGTGGCTACTGCACGCCGGGAATGCTGATCGCCGCCCGCGACTTGATCCGCCGAACGGACAGGGCACCCGAACTCGATATCCGGATCGGCATGAGCGGCAATTTGTGTCGCTGCACCGGCTACACCGGGATCATCCGCGCGATTGCGGAGACGATGGAGGCGATGTCGCCGGGCGAACGTGGCGCGGTCGAGGGGCGGGGCTGGCTCGGCCCGGTTCCGGGGCCAGGGACCGGCGGCGTGACGGCCGAGCCGCGCGGCGAAGCGGTGGTCCCCCGTCCGGCGCAGGTCGCGATGTCGTCGGCGGTCTCAAGCGAGAGCTCGGCCGTTCCATTCGACCGGCTGGAGGAGGAGGGTCTCACCACGCTGACCCAATCTCTCGTGATCGCCCAGCCCTTGGCCAAGGTGTGGGAGGTCTTGAGCAATCTCGAGACCGTCGCGCGATGCCTTCCCGGCGCTCGCATGACGAGCCCGGTCCGCGACGGGCGATTTGCGGGCGCCATGGCGGTCGGGCTTGGCCCCATCACGACGGATTTCGCGGGCGCCGGCATCGTCCGGATCGAGAAGGATGCGCATCGCGTCACGGTCGAAGGACGAGGCCAGGACTCGAAATCGGCCACCCGGGCGCGGGGACGCATCGCATACGTGCTCTCCGATCGGGGTCCCGCCGCGACCGCCGTCGACGTCACGATCGCGTATGGGATCGCGGGCCCGTTGGCGCAGTTTGGCAGGCCCGCCATGGTGCGCGCCCTGATCGAGCGGCTGACCGAGGTCTTCGTTGCGAACATCGAGCGCTATGTGAGGGATCCCGCCTCCGTCGCGGAGACCGCACGGCTCAGCGGGTTGGCCCTGTTCTGGAGCATGGTAGCCGGGCGAATCCGGTCGCTCTTCCGTCGCGGTCGCTGACGGCCGGCATTCGCTTCGCACGCAGTCTCAGGCCGGCCGCTGGTGCTAGACTGGCCTCGAACGAGACCACTTCACCCTTGTCAGTCGAGGCGCCATGAAATTCGGGATTGGGCAGGCGATTCCTCGCCTGGAGGACGAACGGTTCCTCACCGGGCGGTCGCGCTATGTCGATGATATCGCCTTCCCGAACCAAGCCTGGGGCTTCGTGCTTCGCTCGCCGCATGCCTCGGCCCGCATTCGTCGCATCGATGTGACGGCGGCGAGAGAGGCGCCGGGCGTGCTCTTGGTCCTGACGGCGGTGGAACTGGCGGCCGCCGGCATTGGCTCGATCAAATGCGGCCTCATGCCGATGGCCTTCGGCGGAAAGCCGCCACGCCATTGGCCGGCGCAGCCGGTCTTGGCTTCCGAGCGTGTCCGTCACGTGGGCGAACCCGTCGCATTCGTCGTCGCCGAGACGCGCGCGGAGGCAGAGGAGGCCGCCGAGCTGATCGCCATCGACTTCGATATCGGCCGCCCCGTCGTCGCGACCGGCGAGGCCCGCGCTACGGGGGCGGCCACAGTCTGGGACGAGATCCCGGACAACGTTGGATTCGTGGTCGAACGTGGCGACCAGGCTGCGGTCGCGAGGGCCTTCGAAAGCGCCGCCCACAAGATCTCGCTCGACTTGGCGATCAACCGCGTGTCGCCCAACACAATGGAGCCGCGCGCTTCGACGGCGATGCTCGACCCCGCCAGTGGCCGCATCACTCTCTACACGTCTTCGCAAAATCCCCACGGGCTCCGCACGGCCCTGGCGCGCGATGTCCTGCGCGTGCCGGAAACGGCGATCCGCGTCGTCAGCCCCGATGTCGGTGGCGGATTTGGGATGAAAAGCAATCTGTTCCCCGAAGACGTGCTCGTGGCACACGCAGCACGCGTCCTCGGCCGGCCCGTGCGATGGACATCGACGCGCGGGGAAGGGCTGCTATCGGACCATCACGGCCGCGACATGGTCTGTCATGCCGAATTGGCGCTCGATCGCGACGGAAAATTCCTCGGGCTCCGGGCCGAGGCGACTTACGCCCTGGGGGCTTATCTCTCGAGTTCGGGGCCCGTGCCCTTGGCGATCGGCACCGTGATGTATGTCGGAGCCTACGCCATCCCTGCGGTCCACGTCGTTGCGCGCGCCGTATACACGAACACGGCCTTCACCGGGCCTTATCGCGGCGCCGGACGTCCCGAGGCGATCCACATCATCGAGCGATTGATCGACACGGCGGCGCGTGAATGCGGCTTCGATGCCGTGGAGTTGCGCCGGAAGAACTTCGTCCGTCCGTCCGCGATGCCGTACCAGAGCCCGCTCGGGCCGGTCTATGACACCGGTGATTTCGAAGCGGTCATGGACAAGTGCCAGGCGCTGTCCGACTGGTCGGGCTACGAGGCGCGGAAATCCGCGACCGCCGCGCGGGGCCTGCTCCGCGGACGCGGCCTTGTCTATTTCATCGAGACCAGCTCCGTCTTCAACGAGCGGATGGAGCTGCGCTTCGATCCGACGGGCACGCTCACGCTTGTCGCGGGCACCCACAACCATGGCCAGGGTCACGAAACGGTCTATCGCCAGATGCTGAACGAGTGGCTCGGGATCGAGTCGGAGCGGATCTTGATGATTCAGGGCGACACGGATTCCGTGGCTTTCGGCCGCGGCACCTATGCTTCGCGCAGTATCAGCATCGGGGGAAGCGCCCTCCTGGATGCGTCGAACAAGATGATTGCGCAGGGAAAGAAGATTGCCGGCTTGATGTTCGAGGCGGCTGCCGAGGATATCGAATTCGCCGACGGCCGGTTCTCTATTGTTGGCACGGACAAGCGCCTCGGATGGACCGAAGTCGTTCAGGCATCCTATGCGCCCGTCGGCCCCACCGCGGCCGATGGTCCCGGAATCATGGCGGCCGGGACGTTCGCACCGAAGACCGCCAATTTCCCGAACGGCTGCCACATCGTCGAGGTCGAAGTCGATCCGGCAACAGGGAGAGTCACGATCGAGCGCTACTCTTCCGTCGATGATTCCGGGAAGGTCATGAATCCGCTTCTCTATGCGGGTCAAATTCATGGTGGCATCGCCCAAGGGCTCGGACAGGCGCTGATGGAGGACCATGTCTACGATCCGACGAGTGGCCAGCTCCTGACCGGTTCGTTCATGGACTACACCATGCCGCGCGCGGACAACATGCCGTTCTTCACGCTCGACCACCATGAGGTGCCTTGCGCGACGAATCCCATCGGCACCAAGGGGGGCGGCGAATCCGGGACGGTCGGATCGCTTCCGGCGCTCGTCAATGCGGTCGTCGATGCCTTGAGCCCGTTTGGCGTGCGCGATCTCGCCATGCCCATGACAGCGGAGCGGATTTGGAAGGCGCTTTCTTCTTGATCGATGGTTATTGTCTGCCGCACTGGCCCAACGATCGGCCGCCATCTAACATTCGGCTGTCACTCTTCTTATGGGTCGGCCGGGCAAGATTCCGCTGACATTCCCGACTGACGGTGTTGTGGGCCGCCGCGGCCAGTGCACGACGCGAGGCGGTGGGGGAGAAAAGCCATGGGACTCCGGGACAAATCCTGCATCGTGGGCATCGGCGAGACCGCCTACACGCGGGGAGATGCGCGTCCGGTCATCAGTCTCGTAACCGAGGCCTCGATCAAGGCGATCAAGGACGCGGGCCTCGACCGAACCGACATCGACGGCCTGGTCATGACGTCGTCCCGCTACATCTTCCAGGAATCGCTTGCCGTTCATCTCGGCATTGCGGATTTGCGTTACACCGCGATCGTCGAGATGGGTGGCGCGAGTTCCATCGCCGGCCTTCAATCGGCGGCGATGGCCGTCAGCTCCGGCCTCGCGAATTACGTTCTGATGCCGTTCGGCTGGAACGGCTATTCGGAAGCGAAGACGAGCGTGCGCGAGCGTCCCGATGCAGCCGCCCGGCCCGACAATCAGATGAGCCAGGCGGTCAAGAACTACTACATGCCCAACGGCGCCTTCGTTCCCGTGCAGTACTACTCTTGGATCGCCAACCGCCACCGGCATCTCTACGGGACCACTGACGAGGAGCTGGCTGAGATCGCATTGACGTCGCGGTCGAATGCCCAGGGCAATCCGCGCGCCTATATGCGAGATCGCCCCTTGACGCTCGAAGGCTATCTTGCCTCGCCCATGATCGCTGAGCCGCATCGCCTGCTCGACTGTTGCCTCGAGACGGACGGCGCTGCCGCCATCGTCGTGACGACGCCCGAGCGGGCCCGAGACCTGCCGCATCGCCCTGTCTACATCAGCGGCTACGCCGAGGGTCATCCCTATCCGGCCGACGATCTTCTCAACCGGCCCGACATCCTGGATTTGGGCCTCACCACCGTCGCGCACCGGGCGTTCGAGATGGCGGAGGCGCGGCCGGACGACATGGATTTCGCGGAGATCTACGATTGCTTCAGCTACGTCGCGCTGATGCAGCTCGAGGCGGCGGGCTTCTGCAAGCGCGGTGAGGGGCGGCATTTCGTGAAGGATGGCAACATCGCCATCGGCGGTCGGCTGCCGGTCAACACCCATGGCGGCCTGCACTCGGAAGGCCACGTCTGGGGACTCAACCACATCGTCGAGGCGGTTCGTCAATTGCGCGGCCAGGCGCACCGCCAGGTCAAGGATTGCGAGATCGGCTGCGTCACTGGCTGGGGCGACTTCGGCGACGGCAGCATCGCCATCTTCCGGAGATGACGGCCATGGGCGATGTGGCGAAGCCATTGCCCCGACGCGATGGCCTGAACGGCGAGTTCTACGAGTACTGCGCGCGCGGCGAGCTGCGCTTTCAGAGATGTTCCGAGTGCGGCGCCTGGCGACACATGCCGCGTTACCATTGCGCCAAGTGTGGCTCTGAGCGCTGGAGTTGGGAGCGGAGCTCCGGTAAGGGCACGCTCTATTCGTGGACGGTGTGTCACCGCGCCTTTCACCCGGGCTTCGCGGATGACGTTCCCTATGTTGTCGCCATCGTCGAGTTGGAAGAGGGGCCGCGCATTGCGACCCAGATCGTCGACCGGACGCCCGACGAGCTGCGTCTCTCGATGCCCGTCGAGGTCGTGTTCGAGCCGATGGTCCCAGGTGTCGTGCTCCCGAAATTCCGCGCCGCTGCGAGCCGCTGAACCCGCCCGCTCAAGGTTCCGGTTGTTCGGGTGAGGGGAGGGGCTGGGCAGTGGTGCGAATCCGCGCGTCGACCGCGACCGCGCCGTGCCCGGCGCGGCGGAGGATGAGCGGGTTGATGTCGAGCTCGCCGAGCGCGGCGCCGGCATCCGCGGCGAAATGACTGACGCGGTGGATCGCGTCGATCGCGGCTTCCAAGTCGGAGGCCGGCTGGCCGCGGACGCCTTCTAGGATGCGCGCGATTTTCAATCCGGACAGTTTCTTGCGAATGCGGTCTGGGTGTGCGGGTGCCGCGAGCATGGCCGTATCTTCGAGCAATTCCGCGAGGATGCCTCCCGCGCCGAAAAGCACCATGGGACCGAATTCCGGGTCATGGAGGGCGCCAATGATGAGTTCCGCTTCGCCTTGCACCATCTCCGACACCAGGCACCCTTCGAGTGCCGGACCGAGTGCCTTGTGCATCTCCTCCCAGGCACGCCTGACTGCGGCCGCATCCGCGAGGCCGAGGCGCACGGCGCCCTTGTCGCTTTTGTGAACGAGTGAAGGTCCGAATCCCTTGAGCACCACCGGAAAGCCGATGGCCTCGCTGTTCGCGACGGCCTCGTCGGCCGATGCCGCCTTGAAGTCGCGGGAGACGGCTACGCCATAGCGCGCGAGAAGCCTTTTGGCCTCATACTCGTCGAGCATCGTGTCCGCGCGGATTTCGCGGGGAGTCAGCCTCGATATGTCAGCCGGCCTCGCGACGGGGCTTTGCATTGCCGGCCGTCCTCTCAGCCAGAGCCGAAGCGCTTCGATGCCATCGCCGATCGAATCGACCGCAAGCATCTCCATCTCCGCCGCGACATCGCGGGCCTTGTCCCCATTCGATCCAGGCAAGACCACGAACATGACGGGTTTCCGCCGTGCCACTCCTTTCGCCATGCCGGACACCATCTCATCGAGATTGTGCGCCGTGCCGAGGACGCCGACGATGGCGGCGACGTCGTCGTCTTCGGACACGATCCCCGCGCCGCCGTCGCCGACATCGATAAAGCTGTTGTCCCGCATGTTCGCGAAGTCGAGCGGATTCGCGGTGAAGCCGGGGACGTAGAGCGTCTCGAGCTTGCGCACGGTCTCGGCTGAGAATTGCGACAGACGCACGCCGGTCTCGATCGCGACGTCGGTCGTATGGACGAGCGCTCCACCGGACGGAGAAAGCAGGGCAATGCCCGCGCCCTTCGGTGCCGCACCGTGCTTCGCATACATGTGCGCGAGGCGCGCCATCGTCAGCTCGTTGTCGACGAGGGTGATGCCCTCCTCCTCGCAGCGCGCGGCGAAAATGCCATGCGCCGTCGCCAGGCTTCCCGTGTGGGTCGCAGCGACCCTCGCGCCGGCCGCGGTCCGGCCGGCCTTGGAGACGATGAACGGCTTGCCCGCCGCATGAATGCGCCGCGCGGCGGCAAAAAAGCGGCTCGGGTTCTTCATTCCCTCGATGCTGGCAATGACGACGTTCGTCCCGGGATCCGCCGCGTAATATTCAAGGACATCGGCGATCTCGATGTCCGACTGGTTGCCGAGCGCGATGAGATGTCGATAGGCGATACCCTCCCGCGCCCCGCGATTGTAGAGGATGCCCATCGCGGCACCGCTCTGACTCACGAGGCTGATCGTGCCAAGCCGCGCCGGAACTTCACGCATGGCGAGGGACGCGTTCATCAAGAGCCTCGAGGGCGAGCTCGCGAGGCCGAGCAAGTTCGGGCCGATGACTCGCATGCCATGTTCGTGGGCCATCGCCACGAGCGCGCGCTCGTCCGCAAGCCCCGCGGTGCCGGTCTCGCTGTACCCGCCCGTCATGACGACGAGATAGGAGACCCTGGCTCTGGCGCAGTCCTGGATCGCCTCGGGGACCGCGCGTTTGGGGATGGTCAGGACGGCAACGTCGATCGGGCCGGGCGCGTCGGACACACGCTTGTAGCTCTTGAGGCCCATGACAGTGTCCCGTGCCGCATTCACGGGCACAAGATTCCCGGTGAAGCCGCCCTTCATGAGATTCTCGAGGGTGAGGCCGCCAAACTTCCTCGCATTGTCTGATGCGCCGACGACCGCGATCCCCTGCGGCGCGAACAGCTTCTCGAGCCCCATTCTCGATCACCCTCGTGTCAGATGTGACGTCCGGACGGCACGGTGGAGACCAACCGGCCCTTGTCGTAACTCGCCCCGATGGATGCTATTGCATGGCCCACTGTCGCTCCAGCGCGCGCGATGCGCCACCCATCTCCGTTTCCTCGGACCGGTGGGTTGCGCTAGGCCAGCGGCAGGCCTGGCGTCGAGGCCGGCTCAGCCGCTGCATCAAGGCCAATTCAGCTCGCTCGAATTAGCTGTTAAAAGGGCATGGATTGGCGCGGCGACGGCTGGGGAGGCGTGGGTGAAATTCGGGGTGATGACCCAAATCCAGATGCCTCGGCCGTGGGGCGAGAACGCCGAGGTCATCGCGTATCGCAATGCGATCAGTCAGGCCGAAGCGGCCGATGGCGTCGGATTTCACTACTGCTGGCTGACCGAAATGCACTTCTTCCGGGAGATCGGCCACAGCCCCTGTCCGGACATGATCCTGGCTGCGATCGCCGAGCGGACAAAGCGGATAAGGCTCGGCTTCGCGGTGCTGTTGGTTACGATCAACAGCCCTTACATGATCGCCGAACGCGTCGCGACGCTCGATGTGATGAGCCAGGGCCGCGTCGATTTCGGCTTCGGCCGCGGATCGACGTCCTACATGGTCGATCCCTTCGGCGTCAAACAGGCCGACAGCCGGGCGATCACACATGAGGCCATGGCTGCGATCATCGCGATGTTCGAGCATGAGCGCTTCCCCGGCTTCAAGGGCCAGTATTTCGACCTTGAGCCCCGTCACGTGGTGCCGCGCCCGGTTCAGCAGCCCCATCCGCCGCTTTGGATCGCGGCGTCCAACCTGTCGACTTATGAGCACGCCGCCCGCCAAGGCGTCGGTGTCATCGGGGTTACACGGAACAGCATCGACGAGACGCGGGATGCCATTCGCAATTATCGCGAGACCATCCGCTTCGCCGATCCGGCCGGGTTTATCGGCAAGCGCCCGAACGAGCACGTGGGCGCTTTCGCGCTGACCTGCTGCCACGAGGATGACCGTGTCGGTCGCGACATGGCGTGCGCCGCCGCGCGCTGGTACAACGGCGACAATGACGCCGAACTCAACCCGGTTCGCTTCGCGACCGCGGGCGGCAAGGAGGCGGTGGTCGCCAAGTTTCGTGCGCGCAGCAACGATGAGCTCATCGAAGACGGGATGGCCATCGGCGGCAATCCGGATTCGATCTGCGCGCAGGTGGAGAAGTGGGCAAAGGCCGGCCTCGACCAGATGATCTTCGTCTTGCAGGCGGGCCAGGCGAAGCATGACCAGGTTCTGCGGTCGATCGAACTCATCGGGGAGAAGGTGATTCCGCGATTTTCTTCGTCCTCGACGGCTGGCTGACGGCATTCAAGACACGGTGAAGGAAACGTCATGTCCAAGAATGACTTTGCGCCGGAAGAATTCGCTGCTCGCCTCACGCGAGTCCGCCGTGCCGTCGCGGAGGCGGGCCTCGACTGGTTCTTGATCTTCCATCCCGTCACCATGCGCTGGCTGACGGGACAGGACAACAAGAGCTACACCGCCCTTCAGTGTCTGCCGGTCTCGGCCAAGCCAGGACGGCTGATCGTGTTCACGCGCGAGATGGACCGGAACGAGTTCGAAGCGGACTCGATGGTCGACGAGGTCTGGGGATACAACGGCCGCGAGCCGGAGGATCCCATCGAAGCCTTCGGAAAATTTGCGGATCACCTCGGCTTGAACGGCGCACGCGTGGGAATGGAGGTGCCGGCCTGGTACCTGCACCCTCTCCACTATGTGCGGCTCAAGGCGCTCCTCGGCCCGGCCCTGGTCGCCGAGCCATCGAATTTGGTGCACAGTCTCAAGCTCGCGAAATCGCCGCGCGAGCTCGAATACGTTCGGAAGTCCGCTGCCATCGCGGCGGATGCCTTCCAGGCGCTTCTCGCGACGGTCGCGGAGGGGCGCACGGAGCTGGAGCTCGCGGCCGCCGCCTATCACGCGCTCCTGAAAGCGGGCAGCGGCATTCCAGCCAGCACCATGAACATCATGACGGGCGAGCGAAGCTGCTTCGCCCTTGGCGGCCCGACTGAACGCCGTCAGCGTCGTGGCGACACAGGCCTCGTCGAGCTCGGCGGCGCCTACCGGCGCTATACCTCGACGCTCGGCCGGCAATGGGTTCTCGGCAAACCATCCGATCGGCTGCGTGAACTCCACGATGTCATCCTGCGCGCATCCGATGCCTGCATGGCGGAAATGCGCGCGGGTGTGCCAGCCATCGTGCCGCACGAGGCGGCGAAGCGGGTCATCGCGGCCGCGGGCCTCGATCACTTCCGTCAGCACACCACGGGCTACGGCATGGCGCCCGGCTTTCCGCCGTCTTGGGGGGAGCCCACCAACATGTTCGGGGGCAGCAAGGATGTGCTCGAAGCCGGCATGGTCGTCTCGGTCGAGCCCGCGGTCTTCATCAAGGACGAGAAGATCGGAGTCCGCCTCATCGACAACTGCCTCGTCACCGAAACCGGTGTCGAGGTCCTGTCGCGCACGCCCCGCGATCTCGTCGTTCTCGATTGATCTCGCAGGCGATTGCCTGGGCGCGGCCTACCGAAGGCGCATGATCACATTGCCATGGGCGTCGACCAGGGCGCTGGCCCCGGGTCCGATCACGACCGTTGTCTCGGCTTCCTCGATAAGCGCCGGTCCTTCGATGGCGGTGCCGGGATCGAGCGCCGCGCGCGCGAGGACGGGAACGTCGAGGGATCCGGCTGTACCGGAGAAATAGACCGGTCGCCGTTCGATGAGAGCGTCGCCGCGCTTGGGGGCCCCGTCGTCGAAGAGAATGCGGTCGATTGGAGGCGGTGCAACCACGCGTACCCGCCACGAGACGACCTCGGCGGCAATGCCCTCGAGGGACCGGGCGAAGCGTTCTCTGTATGCCTGATCGAAGGCGTCCCGCAAAGCCGAGGGTGCGCGACGTGCGAGCAAGTTGGAGCGAATAGGGACCGTAACCTCGAATCCCTGGCCGTTGTATCGCATGTCGGCGAGGATTTCGGTGGTGATGTCGGCATCCGCCTCGCCGCCTTCGCGCAGCACGGACCGTCCTCGCGCTTCGAGATCGCGCAAGGTGTTCTCGACCCTGTCCCAATCGAGCGCCTCGAGCGACATCATCAGGCTGCGGGTGAACTCGACGCTACGCGGTGCCACGAGCATGCCGATGGCTGAAGCAACGCCGGCGCCGCGGGGGAAGATGACTTCCCGAA
Organism: Alphaproteobacteria bacterium; assembly: GCA_046349515.1. Classification (GTDB taxonomy): domain Bacteria; phylum Pseudomonadota; class Alphaproteobacteria; order CADEGL01; family CADEGL01; genus JBGPGW01. Next base: position 182,884 of record JAXMCE010000006.1, read on the forward strand.
CGTCGAGCAGCTTCGCCACGGCATAGGCGTGCACCGGCCCCGCACCGCCAAACGCCACCATCCGAAAGCGCCGCGGATCCGTTCCGACTTCCGCCATGTGGACCCGGGCGGCCGTCGCCATGTTGTTGTCGACGACGCGTGCGATGCCGGCCGCCGTCTCAAGCGGGCTCAGCCCAAGCTCGCCTCCGAGACGGGCAACGGCCTCATGCGCCCGGCGCTCGTTGAGCGGCATGTGTCCGCCGAGGAAGCGGCCGGGCGAGAGAAAGCCTCGAAGAAGATCGGCATCCGTGACGGTCGGATGATCACCACCGCGATCGTAGCAAGCAGGACCCGGCGCCGAGCCGGCGCTTCGAGGACCGACGGAGAGAAGACCGAAGGAATCAGTCGATGCGATGCTGCCGCCACCCGCACCGATCTCGATGAGTTCGATCGACGGCACGCGCAGCGGCAGCCCGCTTCCCTTCTTGAACCGGTGGAGACGCGCCGCCTCGAGCTCATGGGTCCGCCGCGGCTGCCCGTCCTGGATCAGGCTGATCTTCGCCGTCGTGCCGCCCATGTCGAAAGCGATGACGTCGTTCCATCCCGCCTGCCGGGCGAGGTATGCCGCGCCGATCGTACCGGCGGCCGGGCCCGATTCGATGAGCGTAATGGGCTGTGCCGATGCCGCGCGTGCCGTCGTGACACCGCCATCCGACAGCATCACGAACAGGGGGACGCCAAGCGACTGTTGAAGCTCTGTCACGTAACGGGCCGCGATCGGCGCGACGTAGGCATTCGACACGCATGTCGAAAATCGCTCGTACTCTCTCACTTCGGGCGCGATCTCGGCCGACGTGCAGACGGGAAGGCCAGGGCAGAGTTCCGCAACGATGTCCTTGGCACGCAGTTCGTGTGCCGCGTTGCAGAAGCTATTGAAGAAGGCAACGGCAATCGAATTGACACCCTCGGCGCGCAACCGCTCGACGGCGCGCCGGACACTGTCCTCGTCCAGGGGCAGGACGATTGTTCCATCCGCGCCGATGCGTTCCTTGACCGGCAACCGGCGTTGACGCTCGACGAGCGGCGCCGGGCGCGTGAGCTGCAAGTCGAAGGTGTCGTATCGGAGCTCGTTGCCGATTTCGAGCACATCGCGGTAGCCGTCGGTCGTGATCAGGCCGACCGCTGCTCCCTTACGCTCGATCAAGGCGTTGGTGACGAGCGTCGTGCCGTGTATGACGTTGCCCGCCTGCGTACCGAGTTGGCGGAGACCCTCGAGGATGGCGCGGTGGGGATCCGTTGATGTCGTGAGAAGCTTGTTGAGGACGATCCGGCCCGTCGTCGGATCAAAGAGCGCGATGTCCGTAAATGTTCCGCCGACATCGACCCCGGCGAGAGCGCGGGTCATAGGCCATAGATCTCCCGTGCCTCGGCCTCGGAAATGACACCGGCTGCGAGGTCGGCCCTGACGGCGTCGCGGTCACGCTTGCGCGGGTCGCCATAGCCGCCCCCGCCCGGGTATCGAACGCGCAGCCGGTCGCCTGCCGCGATCTTGCTTTTCCCCTTGAGCGGGAAGCCATCCTCGCGCCCATTCCAGACGACGCGCGAGGGCGCGCCCGGTTGTCCGCCGGACAGTCCCTGGGCCGGGTGTCGCACTCGTTCGACAAGGAGCGACAGGGTTGCGGGCTCATTCCCGGTGAGCTCGATCTCGATATCCTGCCCGAGCCCGCCGCGGCGCTCGCCTGCGCCGCCCGAATCGCATGCTAGCTCCTTTCGCCATATGCGCAGCGGCGAGAGCGCTTCGATAATCTCCATCGATCCGCACACCACATTGGACGGGAAGCATGTGGCCGACAGCCCGTCGCGTCCGGCCCGGGCTCCCATTCCGCCATTGATGAACAATATGGACGTGTAGCGCCGCCGATCGGCGCGCGTGCCAGAGACGAGCACGCGGAGGGTCGGTGCGCTGCCCGACTCGGCGACGATGCGGTCGCCCAGCACTGGCGCGAGCGCCTCGTAGATCGCCGCGGCCAGGCAATGGCCGACGAGCTGGCGCGCGTGGACGGGTGCCGGGAATCGCGGATTGAGGATCGACCCCTCCGGCGCGCTCACATGGATCATCTTGTATGTCCCTTCGTTGCGCGGAGTCGTGGGATCAAGCGCGCACTTGAGGGGGTAGCACGAATACGCCTCGGTATAATTCATCACGGTGTTGAGGGCGCGACCGACTTGGCTCGAGGTTCCTGTGTAGTCGAGATGCAGCTCGCCGCCTTTCTTCGTGATACTGACCTCGATGTGGACGGGCTCTTCATCTGTGCCATCGAGGTCGACGGCGCCGCGATAGCATCCGTCCGGAATGCGCGCGACAGCCTGCCGCATCGACCGCTCGGCATGGCCGCGAATGGCTTCCGAGACCGCATTCAGGTCAGAGATTTCCTCGCGCTCGATGAGATCGCGCAACCCTTGCGCCGCCCGCTCGCCGGCCGCCACTTGGGCGGCGAGGTCGCCAAGGACCTGCTCCGGCAACCGCACATTGACACGAATGAGCGCCTCGAGGTCGCGGTTGGGCACTCCTTCCTTCAAGAGGAGCAGGGGCGGGATGTGGAGGCCTTCCTCGAATACCTCCCGCGTATCGGCGGACCAGAGCGTACCGCCGATGTCGGCCATGTGCGCGATGCTTCCCGTCCATCCGATCAGCCGATCGCGGAGAAAGACTGGCGCAACCATGCTGATGTCCGGCAGGTGGCCGGAGGTCAGCCATGGGTTGTTGCAGATCCCCACATCTCCAGGGCGCCATTCTCCGGCCGGCCGAATCGACAGGAAGTGCGCAAGGGTGCGCGACAGCGTCATGTTGAAGGACGGGATGCCGATCGTGTTCTCGGCGATCGCGTTGCCGGAGGCATCGAAAATCACGCAGGCAAAATCGTTCGACTCGCGCACGATCGGCGAAAACGACGTGCGGCGGAGTGTTGCCGCCGCTTCATCGGCGATCGCGATGAGACGCGTCCAGATGATCTGGAGCGAGACGGGATCGTCCGTCGGACTGCGATTGGACGGGGTCTCTTCCATGGCGGAATGTCGATCACGTTTCGATGCGGCCGGCATGATGAGCGACACGGCTCGTGGCTCCGACTCCCGCACTTTGCCGTCGATTCCGGCCGAGGCGCAAGGTATGTTCATCGACCGCTTGGAACGAGCGCCACATTTCTCGCTTCAAGGTTCACGGCATGCGCAGCCGACTGGCGAAAATTTGCGAACAATCAGCGACCTGGCACGCCGACGATGCCGGGCATGGTAGGCAGGCGGTTGTGGCCATTGCGGCGGCCCGATTGCGGATTTTCCAACTGTCGAACGGGTGAGGGCTATGGGCAAGACGGAGGTCGATGCGCCCGGCGACGGTACATGGCACGGCGTCATGCATGCGGCCGTGAAGAGGAACAACGTTCGCCTCGTGACTTATGTTCCCGATCGCGTCCTCGGTCCTCTCATCCGCGGAATGCACGATGATCCGTTCTTCACCGTCTTTCCGACGACGAGGGAGGAAGAGGCGGTCGGGATCGTCACGGGCGCATGGATGGGCGGGATGCTCGGTGTCGTCCTCATGCAGACGAGCGGCTTTGCCACGCTGCCGAACGTTCTCGCGTCCCTCGCCGTACCCAGCCAGATCCCGCTTGTCATGGTCGTCTCGGAGCGGGGAACGCTTGGTGAGTTCAATCTCGGGCAGGCCTATGTGTGCCGGACGATGCGACCGGTCCTCGAGGCGCTTGGTATCGAGCACCACACGATTTCCCGGCTCGATGAGCTGGACTTCATCACTGACCGGTCCATCAAGCAGGCGGTCGCGACGCAAGCGCCGGTGGCCCTCATCCTCTCGCCGCTCTTGACCGGCGGCAAGGTATTCAAGGCGTGAGCGCGGCCATGTCCTCGACAGATAAGCGCAAGACCGGAACCTCGAACGCAAAGCTCTTGAACCGGTTCGACTTGACGAAACGGCTCGTGGGCAAGCTCCAGCACGGCGAGGCGGTCATCGCCGGGATCGGCAACACGAATTTCGACCTGTGGGCCACGGGCCGACGCGCGCAGAATTTCTACATGCTGGGAAGCATGGGTCTTGCCTGTCCGATCGCGCTCGGCGTCGCTTTGGCCCAACCGAAGCGGCGTGTCGTCGCCATCGAGGGCGACGGGTCGGTTCTCATGCAGCTTGGCGCGCTTGCGACGATCGCCATGCTGCGTCCCAAGAACCTCATCATCATCGTGATGGACAACGGGGTTTATCAGATTACGGGCGCCCAGCCGACGGCGACGGCCTCTGGCGCGGACGTCGTGGCCATCGCGCGCGGTGCTGGGATCGCCCAAAGCTCTTGGGTCAACGACGAGACAGAATTTGAGCAGCAGCTCGAGCGCGCCTTGAGCGCGGACGGCCCCTGGCTGATGGCGGCGCGAATCGATAGTGAGCCGGCGGTCGCGACGACCGAGCGCGATCCCGCGTTGATCCGGGATCGGTTCATGCGTGGCCTCGGCGTGAAATAGGGGAATTTTTTCCTTTGGTGCGCGCGCAGGCCTCAGCCGATCGGACTCCCTCTCTATTGGCCGGAACGTGACCGCCGATAACCCTCCCGGCACGCGGATCCAATGTATTCGCCGCTGAACGTCGCAAGCGCTCTCCCGGAATATTATGCGCTTCATGCCCCGCCGCCGCCGGAGACGGAAGCGCTCGGCGGCGACCGGGCGGCTGATGTCGCGATCATCGGCGCGGGATACACGGGACTCTCTGCGGCGCTCGACCTTGCGGAGAAAGGTGTGCGCGCGGTCGTGGTCGACGCGAACGACATCGGGTGGGGCGCCTCGGGGCGCGCCTTCGGCCAGGTCGTCCCCTACGCCAAGCAGGACCACGATGACATCCTTGCGCATTTCGGGCGGTCGGTCGGCCAACGCCTGATCGACACAATCGCGACGGGACCGGACCTCGTCTTCGGCCTCATCGAGAAGCATGGGATGTCGTGCTCCGCGGTCCGGCAGGGCGTGCTGTTCGCGTCCCATTCGCCCGAGGGCCTCAGAACTCTCGAACGCCGGGCGGCCTACTGGCAATCCCGAGGTTCGTCCGTCGAGATGCTGGACAGGGACAGGACCAGTGCCTTCGTCGGTTCCGAACTCTATCGCGGCAGTTGCCTCGATCACCGGGGCGGCACGATCAACCCGCTCGCCTATGCGCGAGGCTTGGCCCATGCCGCCGTCCGCGGCGGTGCGGTCATCCACACCCATTCACGGGTCACGAGCCTCGATCGCGAGGGAGGAGGATGGGTCCTCGCGACGCCGCGCGGCCGGTTGCGCGCTAATGTCGTCATTCTCGGGACCAATGCCTATACCGATCACTTATGGCCGGGGCTGCGCGAGAGCATCATCCCTCTTCGTGGCCATCAGCTGGTGAGCGAGCCTTTGAGCGACAATCTCCGCCGCTCGATTCTGCCAGGCCGGCAGTCGATGACGGACACGCGGCGGCTATTCTCAGGTGTCCGCATGCACGCGGACGGGCGCCTCCATGTCAGCAGCGATGGGCCCGCCTTCGATCCCGTTGGAGGGCCGTACGTCCATCGAATCAAGCAGCGGCTTGCCACGTTGTTTCCCTATCTCGGCGACGTGCGATGGGACTACACGTGGAGCGGCTGGGTAGCCATGACGGTCGACCACTACCCACATCTCCACGCCTTGGCCCCCGGACTCTTCGCCGGGATCGGCTATAGCGGCCGCGGGATCGCCATGGGCACGCTCATGGGCAAGGACCTAGCCGCCCTGGCGATGGGCGGCCGCCGCGATGATTTGTTGTTTCCGGTGACGCCGTTGAAGCCGACCATGGTCAGCCGACTGGCGCGGCCCCTCGTGGGCTCGCTCATGACGTACTATCGCTTCCGCGACGGTTGGAGCCTGCGGCGCCATATCGGGAAGCGATGAGGGCGGTGCGGGGGCAGGAAGGTTCCATCACGCGATTCCATGCGCGTTGAACGGAAGACGCCCGATCCCGCGTCCATAACAGATCGGCGCACGCTCGGCGGGGTCGAATGGGCCTCTAGGAAGAACCAGTCGGGCGCAAACTTGGTCGCTGACTATTTGCTCCGGTCCGCGCTCAGAAGCGAGAGAACGTAATCCGGGCGGAGCGGGATGCGGTTGACGTTCGCACCCGTGCCGGCGAGCGCGTCCGCGACGGCATTGGCGATCGACGGTACGGCGCCGATGACGCCGCCTTCGCCGACGCCCTTGAATCCGCCGAGCGCATCGACCGCGGGCGATTCGATGTGGTCAAGTTCGATATCAGGCATGTCAAGGGCGGTCGGCAGGAGATAGTCGAGGAGGTTGGCGTTGAGGTGCTGCCCGTTCGCGTCGTAGACAATCTCCTCCATGAGCGCCTCGCCCAACCCTTGCGCGATGCCGCCATGAATCTGGCCCTCGACGATCATGGGATTGATGACCCGGCCGCAATCATGCACGACGGCGTAGCGCTCGATCTCGACGCGTCCATCCTCGGGATCGACGGCGACCTGCGCGATGTGCACCGCGTTCGCCATGGTCGCGAGCGGCGGATCGTAGAAGTGGCTGGCCTCGAGCCCATACTCTTCACCCTTGGGCAAAGTCAGGTTGTTCATGGAGTAGGCGGTCTCGGCGATTTGCTGGAACGTGACGCTCATGCTGGGGACGCCGTTTACTTCTGCCCGGCCGTTCCGCAGGATGATGTCGTCTGCGCCCGCCTCGAGCATCTCGGCGGCGATGCGCCGCATCTTGTCCGACACTTTCTTCGCCGCGCGGATGATGGCTCCGCCTCCTGTCACGGCCGCGCGGCTGGCGAAGGTGTTCGTGCCGTACGGGGCGGACGCGGTGTCGCCCTCGATCAGCGTCACATCGTCGAATTTCGCGCCCAGGTGATCGGCAGCAATCTGGGCGAAGGCCGTATGGTGACCCTGGCCGGCCGCCGCGTGGCTGAGGAAGACGGATATCTTGCCGGTCGGCTCGACCTTGATGAGCGAGCTGTCGAAGCCGGGAAGGCGAACGAGTCCCCGCGCGCGCCAGCCCGGTGCGCCCGTTCCTGAAATCTCCGTGAACGAGCAGATGCCGATGCCACGGTACTTGCCGTCGATGAGACGATGGGCGGGCTGCTTCGCCCGAAAGCCCGCATAGTCGATGAGGGCCATCGCGCGCTCGAGCGAGGCCACGTAACTCCCGGAGTCATAACGCACGCCCACGACATTGACGTAGGGCATGGCCTCCGGCTTCACCAGGTTGCGCAGGCGAATCTCGGCGGGATCGATCCCGAGCTGGCGCCCGATGCGGTCCATGATCCCTTCGATCGCGAAGAAGCAGGACGGCTGCGCAACGCCGCGGTAAGCGCCCGACGGGCAGGTGTTGGTCGCGACAGACCGGGCCTCGTAGCTGTAGTTCCGGATCGTGTAGGGGCCGACGATCATCCGCACACCGCCCGTCGTCTCGAGCGTGCAGCCGAACGGATAGGAGGAGTAGGCGCCGGCGTTGGTCAGGAGATCGCATTTGAGCGCGACGATCACGCCGTCATTGCGGACGGCCGCTTCAACCCGGTAGAGGTGGTCGCGAGCGTGAATGCTCGTCAGGAACTCCTCGCGCCTGTCCTGAATCCACTTGACGGCCCGGCGGTATTTGCGCGCGAGCGCTGCCGCCACGAACTCTTCGGGATAGGCCTGAGCCTTGGTGCCGAATCCGCCGCCGACCTCGGGCGTCACGACACGGATCTTCGACTCGGTCATGTCGAGGAATTCGGCCAAGCCCGTCCGCACCAGATGGGGAATTTGGGTCGAGGTATAGAGGATGATCGAATCGCCGACGAAATCGAGCATGGCGACGCAGCCCCGCGGCTCGATGGGCACGCCCGCGACGCGGCCCGTGCGGAACGTCTCCTTGATCACGAAGTCGCCGCTCGCGAAGGCGTCGTCGAACTTCTCGGTCTTGAAGGCGTTCTTGAAAAGAATGTTGTCGCCGAGGGCCTCATGGACGAGCGGTGCTGCGGTGGCGGCCGCACGTTCGAGCTCGACCGCGGCAGGCAGCTCGGCATAGTCCACGCGCACGAGGTCGATCGCGTCCTGCGCGATATAGGGGGATTCCGCGAGCACGACGGCCACATGTTCGCCCACGAAGCGGACCTTGCCGCGGGCGATCGCGTCGCGCTCGGTGATTCTGTAGCCAGGAAAATCGATGCGCGTCACGATCGGCTTCAGGAGCTTCGCCATGTCGTCGCCGACCAGCACGTCGATGACGCCAGGAAGCGCGCGTGCGGCGCTCGTGTCGATCGATACGATGCGCGCATGCGCCGTGGGGCTCATCACGAAGCCGAGGTGGATGGTGTCGCTCGGCACGGGCACGTCGTCGATGAAGCGCCCGGCGCCGCGCAGCAGCCAGGCATCCTCGCGCCGCGGGATCGACTGGCCGACATAGGAGCGGGGAGTCGACTCGCTCATGGCAAACTCCCTGAGCGGCGATTGGCCGGATCACGCATCCGCCGTGCTGCATCGGCCACGGCCTTGATGATGTTCACATAGCCCGTGCACCGGCACATGTTGTTCGACAACGCGGTCCGGATCTCTGTCTCGGTTGGATCGGGGTTGTCGCGAAGGAGCTCGAGAGTCGTCATGAGGAATCCGGGCGTGCAGTAACCGCACTGGAGCGCATGGTTGTCGTGGAACGCGGCTTGGATCGGGTGGAGATTGTCTTCGGTCGCCAGCCCTTCGATCGTCGTGATCGATGCGCCATCGGCCGCGACTGCCAATTGGAGACAGCTTCGCGCGACCGACCCGTCGATCATGACGGTGCATGCACCGCACACGCCCTGCTCGCATCCGATATGCGTACCCTTGAGTCCCAGGTCGTGACGAAGGAAGTCCGCGAGCAGATAGCGGACCTCGACCGACCGCTCATAAGTTTTGCCGTTGACGGTGAGGCGAATGTCGCGCTTCTGCATGGATCTGGCCTCGGCGGCTCAATGGGTCGATTGGGCAAGGGCGGTGACGGCCCGCTCGACCAGGGTTCCCAGGACGCGGCGGCGATAGGCGGCGCTCGCGTGGATGTCGGTGGGCGGGTCGATGTCCTCATCGGCGGCCGCGCGTGCCGCGCGCATGATCTCATCGCTCGGGACCTGGCCCTCGAGGATGTGCTCCGACGCCGACAGCCGCACGGGCGTCGGCGACGCGCCGATGGCCGCGAGGCGGACATTGGTCATGCGGCCTTGCGATGCGCGATCGACCTGAAGCGCCAGCCCGACAGTCGCAAAGCCATGCCGCCGATTGCCGACTTCGAGGAAAACTGCCTTGCTCGTCGGCCCGGCCTTGGGGAAAAGCACGGATTCAAGAAGTTCGCCCGGCCGCACGGCCGTCGTGAGGGCCGAGACGAAAAAGTCGCGTGCGGCGACCCGCCTTTGGCCCGTGGTACCCGCGATGACGAACTCCGCATCGAGTGCCAACGCCACCGCGGGCAGCTCCGCCAGCGGGTCGGCATGGGCGAGGCTGCCGCAGACGGTGCCCCGATTGCGATTGGCCATTCCGCCCACATGAGGAAGCGTCATCGCGAGAAGCGGGCAATGCCGGCGGACTATCTCGGACCGCTCGGCCGTGGCTTGGCGCACCATGGCGCCAAGACGAATGTGCGCCCCGTCGTCCTTGAGCGCGCCGAGTTCCTTGCAACGCGCGATGTCGACGACGGCGCGCGGCTGGACGAGGCGCATGTTGAGGAGCGGCATCAAGCTCTGCCCGCCGGCCAGGGGCCTCGCGGCTTCGCCAAAGCGCGCGAGCGTGTCGATAACGCCCTCCAGCGTCTCCGGCGCGAAATACTCGAATGGAGCCGGCTTCACGCGTTTCCCTTCTCTTTCACGCCCGATCGCCCTCGCAACACGTTCAGCGGTAAAGCGGCTGGAGCGCCCCCCAGCGCTGGGCGAGGGCCAAGGGGTGGACGATTGCGCCGTCCTTCACGACCTGGACTCCATCGATCGAGATCGATTGCATCGTCACGATCGCGTCAGGGTGATTTTCCCCGCCGCCCTCCACCCACCACGGGAGACCCAGGCCGATGGCGTTGTTACCGGTCGCGCGCATGTCCTCGATGAAGGATCGCCCGGTGACGCGCGCCGCCGGATGGACGCCGTGGGTGAAGTGAATGACATAGCCGTAGTCGCCACCCGCCGCTCGACGGAGGGCGCGGTCCATGACGCTCCGCTCGTTGCCGCCGCCAGACAGCGCCCGGATCTTGCCGTCGACCGTGAGGACAATGGGGGCGGGCAGGCGGGTGTAATACTCGTGGAAAGTGGCGGTCACATGGATCTCGCCGCGGACGCTCTCGAGTTCCGGGAACATGGTGCAGGCGCCCGGCACGAGGTACATGCCCGGCTTGTCGCCCCGCCGCGGCTTGCCATAAGGCGGCTTGGCCAGCTTGAAGGTGACGTCGGTGCCGAGCTCGTCCGTGATGCGCACCTCCTTGCCCATGGCCGCCGCGACGAGCTCATCGAATCCCTTGTGGACGTCGTAGTAGGCGTCGAGGTCGACCTTGCCGAACAGGCGGACGAGTCCGTCGCTCGCCATGTCGCCGCCGAGCAAATAGCGAATGCGCTGCGATTTCATGGCCGCGTCGTAAGCATGGGAGCCGGCAAGGTAGGGGAAGGTGAGGTCGATCCACACATCGCACGACTCGATGGCGCCGATGAGCGGCTTCGATATGTAAGGATCGGCGAGCGTGCCTTGGAAAGGCAGTTGCTTCGTGGTGAAGACGCCCGCCTGGGCGCCTTGCAGGTTCGCGCTGCTGAAGATCGCCTCGACGGCGTCCTTGTCCGACGCCGTGTCGGCGGTGATCAGGACGGTCTCACCCGGCTTGACCGCCATGTAGTCGCGCACGAGCACATCGGCTGCGCTCGCGAGTTCGGGCGAGAGGCCGCGTGCGGCGCTCATCAATCGGCCCCTCCCGCCCTGCCGGCCGACGTCCCGAAGATTCGGTCGAGATAGCCGTTGATGTAGTTGTGGATCGGTGTCTCGAGCGTCGACATGCGCCCGGCCTTGAATCCCCGCGTCGACATCGCCTTCTGCATCGAGTCGATCATCATGCGGTCCTCCTCGAGGACCGTGATCTGGTAGTCGTGATAGATCTTGAGCTTCTCCTGGATGTCGGGACGCTCGAAAACTTTTTCAGGGAAAAGGTGATAGACGATGACCTGGCACTTATCGACGCCGAGCGGCCAGGCGACCATCGGGCGAATGCAATCGATACGGCCGAAGATCGTGAGGTTCGGCGCGAGAAATCCCGTGCAGGCGAAGCTGTGCGGCCGGTCCTCGAGCCACGGCATCTTCCCGAGCAGCGGCTCGCCGCCCGGCGTGGGCGGTGCTGCGTCGTACCAGATCGTGAGGCCGCTCTTCTCCTTGAGCTTCACGTTGTCGTTCGTCCACGCGAACTTGGCGCCGAAGGTCTTCGCGTGCAAAGTCCCCACATGGTAGAAATCCATGAGATTCTCGGACACGAATTTCCAGTTGCAGTCGAGATCGATGACGATCCGATTGCCGAGCCGGCAATCCTTCATCCTGAGGAAGGCGAAATCGTTCTCGAACTCGGCGACGAACGTCTCGAGGGACGGCGCGTCCGGGTTGAGCGTGACGAAGATGTTTCCTTGCCAGACGCCGAGGCGAACTGGCTTCGCGCGGCAATCCGCGATGTTGAAGCCGACGGCGTCCTTCATGTAGGCGGCACCGGTAAGTTGCCCGGTGTGGTCGAACACCCAGCCGTGATAGGGGCACTTGAAGGAGCGTGAGTTACCCCGGCCGAAGGCAAATTCGACGCCGCGATGGGGACACATGTTGTAGAACGCATTCAATTGCCCTGACTTGTCGCGCGCGACGACAATCGGCTCACCTGCGATCCGATGCGTGAAGAAGTCGCCCGGATTGGCGACCTCCTCGACTCGCCCCATGTACAGCCAGTCCTGGAAAAAGAATCGCTCCTGCTCGAGCGCGTACACTTCCGGCGAGCTGTAGATGTAGCCGGGCGCGTGGCTTGCGCGCTCGATCGAGTGCCGCGGACCCGTGAGATCCTGGCCATGCCCCGTGAGATTGTCTGTCCCGCGCTTGGTTGCCATGGTGTTGCCCTGTCCAAGTCCGCCCATTGCCTCGAAGAACAAGTCCGACGGTGCTCAAGAAGACCGCGGGCCCCGAGTAAGCATGATCCCGTTCGGGTGCGCGGATGGGCCAAATGTTAGTGTCGTGCGGAGCGTCCGTCACGGCCGATCTCGCGGTCCGTCTGGCGATCGATCGGGGGCCCCGAGCGTCGTGCGCGGCCCCCAACGGCCTACGGACTTCAGGCGTCTTCGGCTATCGGCGCAGTGACGCGCATGAGCACATCGACCGCCGATACGCCCCGCTCCAGGACGAAAAGCGGATTGATCTCCACCTCGACGATGTCGTGGCCGGTGTCCGCCACATGCCGCGCCAGAAGATCGAGTGCGTCGACGATTGCGGTTCGGTCCGCGCCCTGTGCTCCGCGATAGCCGCCCAAAAGTCGCGAGAGGCGCAGCCGGCCGAGTGCCGCCTCGAGCTCGGCGCGGTGGGCAGGGAGGAGAACCGTCACCGCGTCGCCGATCAGTTCGACGAGGATGCCGCCGCTCGCGATCGTCATGGCGAGGCCGAACTGAGGATCTCGCCGCAGATTGACCATGAGCTCGGCGACAGGCCGGCCGACCATGGCTTCGATGAGGAACCGGTCGCTGAGGGCACTTGGGTCATAGGCCGCGACATCGCGGCGCATCCGGGTGACCGCCCGTTCGATGTCCTCGCCGCTTTGGAGATTGAGCACGACCGCGCCGGCTTCAGTCTTGTGGGGGAGTCGCTCGCTCAGCATCTTGAGGGCGACGGGAAACCCAAGCTCGGAAGCCGTCATGGGCGCGGCGGCGCTTCCGGCGATGCGGCTCGGCGGCACCGGCACTCCGGCAGATGAGAGGCGCGCTTTCGCAGCGGCCTCATCAAGCATGATCGCTGGACGGGAGAGCGCCGGCCGGACGTCGAGCGACGGCGGCGGATGCGCGAGGACCGCGCCCCGTCGTCTCGAGTACCAGGCTCCGCCGGCAATGGCGTTGAGGCACTCGTGAATTCCCTGCATGGGCGCGACACCCCTATTCACCAGAAAGGCGCGCGTCTCGGCATCCATGTTCTCGGGCAAGGTGCTGCACACGGCCGCAGGCGTACCCGTCGCGGCCGCCGCATCGACGAAGCTCGCTGCGTCGTTGAGATAGTAGTGTTTGCTCTCATCAAGGCCCGGAGCCGGATAGTCCTGCACAATGAGCGCGGCATCATAGCGATCGGCAAGAAAGGTGCGGAAGACGGGGGCGGTCTTCTCCGGAATGCCCCAGATGGGCGTCGTGTAGTCGAGCGGATTGGACACCGTCGCGGTGAACGGAAGCTGGCGGCGCAGCGCCTCCGCCGTGGCGGGGGACGGCTGGACGAAGTCGAGGCCGATCGTCTCGGCATGGTCGGCGAGCATGGTGGCTCCGCCGCCCGAGCAGGTGAGGCCCGCGATCCGAGGTCCCTTGGGCGCACCGGCGATGCAAAGGAATTTCAACGTCTCGAGGAGTTGCGCGGGATTCGTGACGGTAATGACGCCGAGGCGATCGAACAGGGCCTCATAAAGTTCAGCAGCTCCGGAGAGCGAGCCGGTATGGCTGACGGTGAGCTCGGCGCCGATGGCGGAGCGGCCCGTCTTGAGCGCGACGATCGGCACGCCGCGCCTCAGGGCCGTCATCGCCGCGTCCTCGAATCGCGCGACGTCCTTCAAGCCTTCGATGTGCAGGCCGATGGCGCGCACCTCCGTTTGATCCGAGAGAACATCGACGAAGTCTTCGAGCCGCAGCACGGTCTGGTTGCCGGCCGAGATCATGTAGGCGAACGGCACCGAGCGCTGGCTCATGGTGAGATCGGAGGAGAGCATGCCGCTTTGGGTGATGATGGCGGCACCGAAGCCGGGACAGCTTCCTCCATGGGCGAACGGCCAAAGGGCCAAGCGGTTCACGTAGTTGATGAGCCCGTAGCAGTTCGGCCCGACCACCGCGAGATCGCCCGCGGCCTCGAGAAGCTGCGCTTCCGCGGCCGCGCCGTCGCCGCCGATTTCGCCGAATCCGGCCGTGTAGCACACGACGCCCCCGGCACCGATGGCATTGAGCTCGGCCACGGTCGCGATCGCGGCCTCGCGCGGAACGGCGAGGAACGTCGCATCGGGTGCCTCGGGCAGATCTCCAACGGAGGGAAAGCACCGCCGTCCCCGGATGTCTTGTCGCTTCGGATTGACCGGCCAGAGCGGGCCGCTGAAGCCGATGCGTTCGCACTCGCCCACGACCGTCTCGGCGTCGCGCCCGCCGATGACGGCCACGTGCCGGGGCTTCAAGAGCCTCAGGAGGTTCGTGCGGAGCTGCGGTCTCACGCGCCGAGTGGCCTTAGGATCGAGCGGGTGATGATGTGGCGCTGAATCTCGGAGGTGCCGTCCCAGATCCGCTCGAGCCGCGAATCGCGCCAAAGGCGCTGGATGGGCAGCTCCTCCATAAGGCCCATGCCGCCATAGATCTGGACGGCTCCGTCGGCGACGCGCCCGAGCATCTCCGAGCAGTAGAGCTTCACCATGGACGCATCGACCTCGGTCATGGTGCCGGCGTTGGCCCGGCGCACCGCATCGTCGACCATGAGATCGGCGGCGCGCAGCTCGACGGCCATGTCGGCCAATTTGAATCCGGTGGCTTGGAACCGTCCGATGGGTTGTCCGAACTGCTTGCGGCTGGCCGCCCATTCGGACGCCAGCCCGAACAGGCGTTCGGCCTTGCCGCAGCATGTGGCGCCGACCCAGACGCGACCCATGCCGAGCCACTTGCCGGAGAGCTCGAGGCCGTTTCCCTCCTCGCCGAGGATCTGACCCGGGCCGAGCCGCACGTCACTGAAGGCAAGCCGGAAGGTATGATAGCCGCGATAGCTCACGCTTTTGGTTCCGATGCCGATCTCGAAACCTTTCTCGCCGACATCGACGAGGAAGGCGGTGATGCGGCGGCGGGACCCGCGCGGGGTTTCGTCGGCCCCTGTCGCCGCGAACACGATGGCGAAGTCCGGCATGACAGGGCCGGAGATGAAATGCTTCGAGCCGTTGAGAATCCAGTCCTTGCCGTCGCGGCGGGCATTCGTCTTCATCGACATGATGTCCGAACCCGCGTCGGGTTCGGTCAACGCGAACAGCTCGCGTTTCGCGCCCGTGACGCAGGGAAGGAGATAGCGGGCGACCTGATCGCCCTCGCACGCCAGCAGGATCTCCGTCGGGCGCGCGACCCAGGAATGGAGTGCGTGACTCGTCTTGCCGAACTCGCGCTCGACGATGCGCATCGCCGCGTAGTCGAGGCCACCGCCGCCGATGGCCTGGGGCAGGTTGGCCGCGAACAGGCCGATCGCCTTGGACCGCGCCTCGATCTGCCGGCCGAGTTCGATCGGGACCTCACCCTGACGATCGACCAGATCCTCATGGGGGTAGATCTCCTCCTCCATGAAACGCTTCACGGTGTCGAGGAGCATCTCGTGCTCGTGGCTCATGGGCGACATTGCCTCGTCTCCGTTACTCGCGGGCGAAAGGGCCGGCGCGCGGGCGGCCAGGTGACGGCGGCCCGCGCTTCCTGCTTGCTCAGTTGCGCTTGAGGCCGAGCTTGAGTCTGGCTTCGGCAGGCGTCAGCACCCGCGCGCCCATCCGCGTGATGATCTCGATCGCCCGCTCGACGAGCTGCGCGTTCGTCGCGAGCACGCCGCGATCGAGATAGAGGTTGTCCTCGAGCCCGACGCGTACGTTCCCTCCCATGGCGACGGCCGCCGCCGCCATCGGCATCTGCATGCGCGAGATTCCGAATCCGGCCCACACGGCACCCGGCGGCAGCGCGTCCTTCATGGATTTCATGGTGTCGACCGTGTGATCGGCACCCCAGGGAATGCCCAAGCAGATCTGGAACATCGGAGGATCGGCAATGAGACCCTCGGTCACCATCTGCCGCGCGAAGCGGATATGGCCGAGCTCGAAGACTTCGAGCTCGGGCTTGACCCCCCAGCCCTTGATCAACCCCGCCATTTCGCGAAGGTAGGCTGGCGTCGAGATGTAGATCTCGTTGCCGTTGCCAAAATTCATCGTCCCGCAGTCGAGGCTGCAGATCTCAGGCCGTAGCATCTCGACATGCTTCAAGCGCTCGCGCGGGCCGACCGTATCGGATCCGGGGCCTGGCATTTGCGGGTTGTCGGCGCTGGGAACCCAATCCCCGCCCATGCCGGCCGTGAGGTTGATCACGATGTCGGTGCTGCTTGACCGTACGCGGTCGACGACTTCCTTGAAAAGATTGGGGTCCCGTGATCCCTTGCCGGTCTTGGGGTCGCGCACATGGATATGGGCGACGGTGGCTCCGGCCTTGGCTGCTTCGATGGCCGCCGTGGCGATCTGCTCAGGCGTCACGGGCACGCCCGGATGCCGGCCCACGGTGTCGCCCGCCCCCGTGACGGCACAGGTCACTGTCACTTCGAAGTTCATGGTTCTGCCTCCTCGCCTTGGGCTTGTCCGCGCCCGGTGAGACGATCATTTGCCAAGCCAGTGACAGAAATTGTAATTTTTCCGCCATCATCGGCGTTTTTACGACATCCCTGTCCGCTTGGGTCCTGGACGCCTGTTCCGGGCGAGGCGTGGAGGAAGGTGCACTTCGATGGCAACACCCACCCACGTCAGCTTCGTCCTCATCCCGCGCTTCAACATGCTGACGGCGACGACGCTCATCGAACCGATGCGCATCGCCAACTATCTCGTGCCGCGGCTTCTCTACGCGTGGGATTTCCGTTCGCCCGAGCCGGGCGCGGTCACGGCGAGCAACGGTCTCGCAATCGAATGTGCGTCGCTCGACGCGCACGATGCGCCGCGGCCCGATATCATCCTCGTGTGCGGCAGTTGGGGCGCGGAACACTATCAAAGCCCGGCATTGTTCAATTGGCTGCGCCGGTGCGAGCGGCGCGGCGCCACGCTTGTCGGCGTCGAGTTAGGCGTCTACGCCTTGGCGCGCGCCGGATTGCTCGCCGGACGCCCGGCGACGACGCATTGGTCGTGCAGGCCCGGCTTCACCGAAGCCTATCCCGACGTCGATGTCTCCGAGCAGCTCTTCACGGTCGATGGCAATCTCATGACTTGCGCCGGCGGGGTGGCCGGCCTCGATCTCATGCTGCATATCCTCGCCGCGCGGCAGGGCGACCAGCTCGCGACGGAAGTGGCCAACCAGATCGTGCATGCGCCGCGGCGCCCGCCCGAGGCCGCCCAGCGACAGGCGCCCGGGGGCGCCCAGGACCGGATTCATCCGGGCGTGAGAGACGCGATGTCCCTTCTCGAGGCGCGGGTCGAGGATCCGATCGCCATCCCGCAACTCTGCGAGACGCTGGGGATGTCGCAGCGCCAGCTCGAGCGATTGTTCCGCCGCGACACCGGCTGCACGATCGTGCAGTTCGGCAAGCTCCTCAGGCTCCAATACGCTCGGGTTCTGCTCGCGAGCACCGACATGTCGGTCCGCGAGGTCTCTGCGTCGTGCGGATTTGATTCGATGTCGTATTTTTCGGCGTGCTTCAGGCGGACGTTCGGGAGGAAGCCGAGCGCGTATCGGCGGATGTGGCCGGAGAATGAACCGGCACCGTCCTGGCCTGGGACGGTCTACGCCCATCTGCAGAACGTCGTCGCGACCGATGCCGGTGCTAAGCGCCGGTTGGGCGGCGAGCTGCGGCGACGGCCTTGAGGACTCCGACGATGGCGCGGTCGCGCTCGGCTGCGAGGTCCTCGAAGTGCCGCCCAGCGGCTTCGACGTTGCATCCTTCGACCATCCGGTCGCGCAATTCCTTCGTGAGCTCGGGTGCTTCCAGCCTCGTCCAGGGCAGTTTGAGGGCCGGCCCGAACTGGTCGAGATTGGTCGCCATCCCGCCTTCGCCGCAGGCCACATGGAAGGCCATGCACTGGCCTTGGATCGCCATGCGGGGGGCGGGGCCATTGATCAAGGCGGTGTCGATGTCCGCGGGCGTGGCCTCTCCGTTGGCCACCATATGAAGCGCCTCCCGCCACAGCGCCTCCTGAAGACGCGTGGCGACGAATCCCGGAACCTCTTTCTTCATCACGAGGGGCGCCTTGCCGGCTGCGGTATAGAAGTCGCGCGCCCAGGCGACCGCTTGGGGTGAGGTCTTGGCGCCGCCGACGATCTCGACGAGCGGCAGGAGGTAGGGCGGGTTGAACGGATGCGCGACGACCGTGCGCTCGGGTGTCGAGCATCTGGCCTGGATGTCGGTCATCGTGAGGCCCGAGGTGCTGGATGCGATGACCACGTCCTGAGGCACGAGGCGCCCCAATGTCTCGTAGAGCGCTTGTTTGATCGCGAGCCGCTCGGGTGCGCTCTCCTGGATGAATTCGGCCTGCGAGACCGCGGCGGAGAGATCGCTCGTGATGCGCAGCCGGTCGCGCGAGGCGCCGGGCGCCAGACCCAAGGCCTCGAGGCTGATCCAGGCGGTATCCAAGACTTTGCGGAATATGGGCTCTTCCTCCGGCGCGTGCAGATAGGCGACGACGTCGTATCCGCGTGCGAGGAAATGGGCGACCCAGCCGGCTCCGATCGGACCGGCGCCGATGCTGGCCACGCGCTTGACATGATTCGGGGCTGGGCGCGGCATGTCCTTTGTCTTCCTTCCTGTGTCGGTGCGCGGGCACTCCATGCAAACTCGCGGAGTGCCTCCTCTCGTCAGGGACGTTACCATCGGGCCGGATGTCGGCCAATTGGCGGTGAATGCGGACCCGCCTTGGGTCGCCGCCCATTTCCGGCGTATCGGCCCGGTTGCTAAGATGCCGTGATGGTCCACCATCTCAAATCCGCACTCACATTCGCGACCGAGATGGCGGCGCGCCATGTCGCGGCCGGCCGTTGGACGGGCGCCATGCCGCATGAGTGGGTCCGCGACTGGGCCGCGCGCACGCCTGACGCGCCGGCGGCCATCGGCCCCCAATCGACGCTCACATATGCCGAGCTTCACGAGGCCGTACAGCGTTGCGCCGCGGGACTTCTCGGCCTGGGCTATCGGCGGGGTGATGTGATCGGCGTGCAGCTGCCAAACATGCCCGAGTTCCTGACCGTTTTTCTTGGCATCCAGACCATGGGTGCGGTGCCCTGCATGTTGCCCATGCCTTACCGGCGGCGGGAGCTCGAGCCGCTCCTGGCTCATGGACGGGCGAAGGGTGTCATCGGCCTTTCGGGTGTCGATGGCTATGACCTCGGCGCGGTCATGGGAGAGCTCAAGGCGGCCGTGCCGACGCTCGAAATGGTGATCGCGCTCGGGCCCGCGCCGCCAGCGGGCAGTGTTCCCTTCGCCAGGCTCATGGAAGCGGAAGTCCGACCGATCGCCGATCCGCCCGACGCGGACGACCCGGCGGTGCTGGCCTTCACCTCCGGCACTTCGGCCGCGCCGAAGGCGATCGTGCATGCCCATCGCACTCTTTCCGCCGCGTGCTTCGCTTTGCGGGAGAATATCGTCACCTCGTCCTCGGACGTCGTCATGTGCGCGCCGGCCTATACCCACGCCTTCGGCCTCCTGGTCGTGGTCGCGACGATCGCCGCGGGTGCGGCCAGCGCGACTTTGGCCGTCTATTCACCGGACGCGCTGGCCGAGACGATCCGGCGCGCCCGTGCGACCGTTTTCTGCGGCGGGCCGGTCCATGTCTTCCTTGGCGAGCGGGCAGGGCTTTGGACAAGCGACGTCACGGCGAGCTTGAAGCGCAGTTACATCGGCGGTGCGCCGACCCCGAATGAAGCCGTGCGCATCGTCGATGCGGCGTGCCCAAACGGTGTCGCTTATCAGATCTGGGGGATGAGCGAAGTGCTCGTCCCGGTCATGAACATGGTGGACGTGCCGGCGCCTTTGCGCTTCTCGAGCGTCGGCACGGTCTGGAAGGACCACGAGGCGCGAATCGTCGACGACGGTGGCGCGGTGTTGCCGGCGGGCGAGGAGGGGCACCTCGAGACGCGCGGCCCGTTCCAGATCGCGAGCTACTACGGCAATGAGGTGGCGACGCGCAGCACCATTCGCCCCGACGGCTGGTTCCGGACGGGTGATCTCGCGCGGATTGATGCGCAGGGCCGGATCGCCATTTGCGGCCGTGCCAAGGACCTCATCATCCGCGGCGGCGTCAAGATCAACCCGGTCGATGTCGAGTTGGCCATGAATGCGCATCCCGATGTCGTCCAATCGGCCATCGTGCCTGTGCCAGATCCCGTCTTGGCCGAGCGTGCCTGCCTCGTCCTCGTCATGGCGCCGGGCAAGACGATGACGCTCGACGACATGCGCACTTATCTCGCGAAGCAGGGTATTGCGAAGATGCGCTGGCCCGAGCGTCTCGAGTTCGTCGATGCGATGCCCATGACGGCTTCGCGCAAGATCATCAAGGGTAAGCTCATCGAGCAGCTTGGCTTGAGCCGAACCTAGCGATGCCGGTCGCGGTTCCGAAGCTGACGTCGCCTCGAGCCCTGTGACGCGCCCTGCGATCGCCGCAGCGCGCCATTGCGATCTCTAGACGCGCAGTCCCGCGTTCAATCCATCGAGTACGGCCTCCTCGGCCGTCCGCGGCGCGGCACAGTCACCGATGGTCAGGATCTCGCCCGTATAGTCGGCCAGGGATTCTTCGAGACTCGTCTCCGAATCGTGACCCATGGCGAGCACGAGCGTCTCGACCTCGCGGCATTCGAAGGGCGTATTGCTCGAAACATGCTCGAAATAGACCGTGTCCGAATCGACGCCTGCGAGCCGCGCCATGGGGATGATCTCGACGCCGAGCCCATGCACGACGCCGAGCCAGTGGTCGCGCACATAGCCTTGGAGATTCTGTCCGGCCATGTTGGCATTGACGCACAGGCGCACCCGCCGGCCTTCCCGCGCGAGCTTCTCGGCGATGCCGAGCCCTACCCAGTCCGCGCGCCAGTCCGCGACCACGACTGATCCGCCGGCATTCGCTTCGCCCTTGAGGACCTGCCATGCGTTCACGACGTGGCCGTCCTCGAGGCCGGGAATTTCCGGCACATGGGGTCGCGCGCCTGTCGCGAGAATCACGGCGTCGGGTTTCTCTCCACGGATGAGATCGGCGGAGACGGTCGTCTGCATCGCGATCTTCGCGCCCGACCGGCGGGCTTCATGGGCTAGGTTTGTCACGAGGCCGCCGAACTCGGCGCGGCCCGGCAGAAGCTGCGCCAGGAGAACCTGTCCGCCCAGCTGTCGCTCGCGCTCGTAGAGAGTCACGTTGTGACCGCGCTCGGCCGCGACGGCCGCCGCTTTGAGGCCGCCGGGTCCACCGCCGGCGATGAGGATCTTCCGGCGCCTCGACGACTTGGGTTTGTCCGCATGGGTCAGTTCGCGCCCTGTCTCCGGATGTTGGATGCACGAGATCGAATAGCCCGTGTGCATGTGTCCGGCGCAGGCCTGATTGCAGCCGATGCAGGCGCGGATATCGTCCGTTCGGCCCAATCGGGCTTTGTTCGGCATCTCGGGATCGGCGATGAGCGCGCGCGTCATGCCGATCATGTCGGCCTGTTGCGCCGCAAGAACCTGCTCGGCCATCTGCGGCTGGTTGATTCGCCCGGCGACGAAAACCGGCCTCTCGACCCGCGCCTTGATCGCCGCCGCATAGGGCACGGTATAGGCATGCTCGATCGCCATGGGCGGGATGTTGTGAACGGCCGAGCCCAGGGTCGAGGACGCGCCAGCGATGACGTTGTAGTAGTCGAGCAAGCCATGCCGATCGAGTGCGGCACAAATCTCGAGAATGTCGGATCGGCTCAAGCCGAACGGGCTCAACTCGTCGCCCGAAATGCGCATGCCGACGACCATGTCGCCCACGGCCTGACGCACCGAACGCGCGACCTCGATGACGAAGCGCAGGCGGTTTTCAAAGTTGCCGCCATATTCATCCTGTCGGCGATTGATGTGGGCGTTGAGGAACTGCGCAAGGCCAAAACCTTGGCTCGCGACGAGCTCGACGCCGTCCATGCCCGCTGCTTGGTAGCGCGCGGCGGCCTCGCCGTAATAGGCGACGAACTGTTTCACCTGAGCGGTCGTCATGGCGCGCGGGACGTTGTGGAAGCGGGCACCTGGCACCGCTGACGGCGCCCAGGTGAGCGGCTTGCTTCCGTCGTGGGCGAGCCCCATCTCGCGGCCCGGATGGAAGAGCTGGCCGAAGATGCGACAGCCATGCTCCTGGACGCGTTCGGCGACGCGGCGGAAGGGTGCGATCGAGCGATCATCCGCAATGGACAGATGGCGCCCTGTCTCGTGGACGACCGCCACCTCGCAGATGATGAGGCCCGCACCGCCCTTGGCGCGCGCCGCATGGTAGGCCGCCAGCGCCTCGTTCGGCCGATTGTCGGTATGGATGCGCGTGTTGTGTCCGGTGGAAAGAATACGATTGCGGATCGTGAGATTGCGGATGGTGAGGGGGGAGAACAGGCGCTCGAAACTCATGGACTGGCTTCCCGGGTATGGGCCCGCCGGCGGCCGAGGACACGCGCTTCCGTCGACGACCGATCGCAATCGATGAGGGAAGTCCCTGCTGCCACGACGTCCTGCCGATCGTTCAATCGGGCGCCACGATCAAGGCTAGTCCCGTTGGCATGGGGCCGCAACAGGCCCACGGCGCACGCCCATGGCCGCGAGGGCGCATCGATGGCTACGCGCATCACCGTGCCGATCGAATCGGCCCCTCTTTAGGATTCTTTGTTGCCGCGCCTGGCCGTTGTAGGCTTTCCGCGCGTCTGGCGCCGCTATTTGGCGCGACAAAGGCTGTTCTTGTTGACGCGTGACGCCGTCCGCGGGCGCATGCAATCCATGACGAAATGAGGCATTGATCCATGAATCAAGCAACGCCGCTGCCGTTCAAGGAAATCATCGATCTTGGGCATGAATACTTCAACGGCATGCTGCATATCGGCGAGAGCGCTGTCGCCTTCTGGCCGCTCAAGACCATCGACGGCATCCAAAAAATCAGCCAGGGAAAGTTCGGCCTCGAATCGCGGATGATCCTGATGCCCGAGCATTGCGGAACCCATCTCGACGTGCCGCGGCACTTCGTGAAGGGCGGCACGGACGTCGAGGGGGTTCCGCTGGAGCAGCTCATCCTGCCGGGCCATCTCCTCGATCTCACCCACAAGAAGAATGGCGAGGCCATCACGATCGAGGATTTCGAGATCGCGGAGAAGAAGTCGGGCCAAAAGATCGGACCGGGGAAGGCGACGATCTGCTGGACGGGCGTCGACAAGGGGTGGGGGAAGCCGGGATTTGCGACCGCCCGCCCGCACGTGCCGACAACGACAGCCCAGTGGCTCGTCGACCGCAAGATCACGCTGTTCTGCACTGACCTCATCGGCATGGATGACCCGGCCGAATGGTGGTGGCCGACGCACTACATCTGGCTCAGCAACGGCATCTGCATGGTCCAGCAGCTCTGCAATCTCGACAAGCTGGCTGGCAAGACGTTCTTGTTCGTGTGTCTGCCGCTCAAGATGCGGGACGGGACCGGCTCGCCCGTTCGCCCGGTCGCGCTCGTCACGTCATGATCGATGCGCGGCGCGGCCCTGGGGCGATAGCGAGGACGAAAATCTTAGTTGTGTGACGTCGACAGGTGCCAACCGTGCAGGAGGAGGCCTCCCATGACTCATGGCGTTAAGACCAGCGCCACTCCCGGCGTCGAGCTCTACTCTCTCGCGGCGGACGGCCCCATTCCGAACAATTCGCTTTTGCCGCTGGTCGTCTATCGCGCCGCCCTTCCGTGCGCGGGCGGAGACCCGGCTTCGGCCTGCGAGGCCATCTTCGCACGCAACAAGTGGGGCAACGGATGGCGGAACGGCGTCTACCCCTACCATCACTATCATTCGACCGCGCATGAGGTGCTGGGCATCGTGCGGGGCGAGGCGCGGGTGCGGTTCGGCGGCGATCATGGCCCCGTCGTGGTCGTTCGTGCCGGCGACGTGGTGGTCATTCCCGCCGGCGTTGCCCACAAGGCCGAAGGGGCGAGCCGGGATCTCCTCATCGTCGGCGCTTATCCCGAGGGACAGAAACCCGATCTCTGCACGGAGAAGGATTCCGGGCCTGCCACCTTCGCGCGGATTGCAGACGTTCCACGGCCCGTGCGGGATCCCGTCCACGGCGATCATGGGCCCATCCTCGACGACTGGCCGCGCGACTAGACGCGTCCCGCCCCCGATCCTCGAACGCAAGACGCGGCCGTTGTTGCCGTGGCCGTTGGCGCCCGGCATTCTCGACTCTCTCGTTTCGAGGTGAAGAGGATCGGTCATGCGACTTGAGGCGCTCTTGAGGCCACGGACCATTGCCGTTCTCGGCGCATCCGAACGACCCTCGATCGGACGTGCCATCATTGAATCGCTGCCGCGCCTCGGCTATCGCGGCGAGGTTTATCCGATCAATCCCAAATACACCGAGCTTCTCGGCCGACGGTGCTATGCGAGCATCTCTGATCTGCCGGTCAAGCCCGATGTGGTCGCCTTCTGCGTCGGGAGCGCGAGGGTGCTCGAGAATTTCAAGCTCGCAGCCGCCCACGGCATCAGCGGGGCGGTGATCTACGACGGCGGTTTTGCGGAGCAAGGTTCGGACGGCCAGCGCCTGCAAGCGGAAATCGTCGGCCTCTGCCGCGAAGCGGGCATCGCGCTTTGTGGCCCCAACTGCATGGGAATCTTGAGTCCCGCCAGTGGCGGCTCGACCTACATGCAGGAAATCCGCGAGCCACAGGGCCTGCGGGGCAATGTCGGGCTGGTCTCGCAGAGTGGCTCGATCTGCATCGGCTTGCTCTCCGATATCCGCCGCTATGGCTACAGCCACATCGTGTCCTCCGGCAACGAGGCCGTCGTCGCGATGGTCGACTATCTTGAGTTTCTCATCGACGACAGCGACACCAAGATCATCGCTCTCTTTGTCGAGACGGCGCGCGAGCCGGATCGCCTCGCGGCCGCGCTCGATCGCGCGGCGGAGAGGGGCAAGCCCGTGGTCGTCCTCAAGGTCGGCCGCACCGAGCGGGCCCAGCGCGCCGTGACGACGCACACGGGCGGTCTCGCCGGTGATTCGCACGCGTTTTCGGCATTTCTCGATGCCCACGGTGCGATCGAGGTCGAAGATCTCGACGAGCTCACGGAAGTCCTTGCCGTCTGCCAGGGTTCCCGCTGGCCCCACGGGCGGCGTATCGGCGCCGTCACGGCATCGGGCGGGCAGGCAGAGCTGATCCTGGACGTGGCCACGCGGCGATCGATCGATCTGCCCCCGCTCCCGCCGCCGAGCCGCGAGGAAGCGGCGCGAGTCATCGGTCCGATTACCGGCGATGGCAATCCGCTCGATGCCTGGGGCAATGGCAACTGGGCCGCCAATTTTCCCCATGCGTTCGCGGTCATGGATGCAAATCCCGACTGCGACACGATCGTCTATTGCAACGACAGTTATGAAGGCCAGCCCATGGGAACGCCGGAGGACTCGGTCGGCTATTGCAAGCCGCTCGCGGCGGCGGCGGCGAAAAGTACGAAGCCCCATCTCCTCATGAACATGCGCCCAGGCATGATGAGCCGCGATCAGGTCAATTTCTTGCGCGAGAGCGGCATCGCCATGATCGGTGGCGCGCGCCAGGGGCTGGGTGCTGTCGACCGCATCGCGCGATGGTCGATCGCGCGCGCCAAACGGCGCTGAAGGTGCGCGACGTCTCTGACGACCTTCAGGGGTTTGGCTTCACGAATTTGAGTGTGAAGCGATCGCTTTCGCCGATTGCCGTGTAGCGGTCCCGGTCCTGGTCCTTCAAGCGATAGGTCGGCGGAAGCGTCCAAACTCCGGCCGTATAGTCCTTCGTATCTTTGGGGTTGGCGTTGATCTCAGAGCGGCCGACCAATGTGAAACCGGCCCGCTCGATGAGCGCGATCGCGTAGTCTTCGCGGACATAACCGTCTTTTGCCTGGGGATCCTGCGGCAGATCCGTGCGCCCACGGTGGTCTTCGATTCCCAAGGTGCCGCCCGGCTTGAGTGCGCGATAGAACGCCGCGATCGCCGTCTCCGCTTTGCCGGCCGCCATCCAGTTGTGAAGGTTGCGGAAGGTGAGAATCATATCGACCGTTCCCGGCGGTACGATATCCTGGCCGTCCGGATCGAACCGCACGATCGTGACGCGGCCGTACCGGTCCGGATTGCTCGCAAGTTTTGCCCGAAGGCGTGTGCGAGCGGCCGCGGCGCCTTCCGTCTCGGCGCCGGACTCGGCGGCGTAGTAGCGGCCCCGATCCTTGAGGAACGGGGCCAGGATTTCGGTCCACCAGGCGTTCCCGCCCGGCCAGATCTCGACGACGGCCATGCCGTCCTTCACGCCGAGGAATTCGAGTGTCTCGAAAGGATGGCGGTAGGTGTCGCGCGCGCGGTTGGCCTCGCTCCGCTCCTCGCTAGCGACGGCGGCCTTAAGGGACATGACGGGGTCGTCTGCCGTCGCCTCGCTCGAGAAGGACGCAAGGAGGATCAGGGCAACAGCGATGTGACGCGGGATCGTCGGGATGGCCATGGGGACAGCTGTCGTCGTGAGGGGCGGGGCCGCCATCGTGCGTCGATGGGAGCCAGGCGATCAAGTCCGGGATTGGGGGACGGGTTCCGTGGTGCGGGTCGGATGCCCCGCTCCGCCATGGAGAGCCAAGGCACCCGCTTTGCGGCTCGTGGGGCAACGTTCGCGACCGCGGTTGGGCCCAATCTTGCTGGAAATCTTAATGAAAGTGCGTCGGCGGTTGAGATTCCGGGCGGCCGGTCCTATCTATGACCGGACCGGTATAAAGGGCTGTTAGCGGTTTGGCGGTAGCATGTTGACGTAGTCTGCTGCCATGATAAGGCCTCATTTCTGACCCAGTCGACGGCAAGATTGTGGGTGGGCAGGGCGTGGTCGTGCGCCACTGGCGTGCGCGACGCTCGGCGATCGACCGATTGGCAGGGCAGGGGCACCAGTTCGGCACCGTGACCAAGAACAATCAACGCATGGTTCGAAAGATGAAGCACATTCAGATCGTGTCGACGGCGGTCATCGCTTTTCTCGCCGGGTCCCTCTTCGCCAATGCGGCGCAAGACAGCAGCTCCGGGACTCTGGCTCAACTCAAGTTCTTCGGCGATGTTTTCGAGCGCGTGCGAGCGGATTACGTCGAGCCGGTCAATGACAAGCAGCTCGTCGAGGCGGCTGTTCGCGGCATGCTGTCCTCGCTCGATCCCCATTCGAGCTATCTCGATTCCAAGGAATACGAAGACATGCAGGTCCAGACCCGCGGCGAGTTCGGCGGGCTCGGCATCGAAGTGACCATGGAAAATGGGCTCGTGAAGGTGGTGTCGCCGATCGACGACACGCCGGCCTCGCGCGCCGGCCTGCAGTCGGGCGACCTCATCACGAGCATCGATCGCGAGACGGTGCAAGGCATGACGCTCTCCGACGCGGTGGGCAAGCTTCGCGGCAAGGTTCGGACTTCCGTCACCTTGACCATCCGTCGCGGCACCCAGCAGCCCTTCGACGTGAAGCTGACGCGCGAAGTCATCCGCGTTCAGCCGGTCCAGTCCCGGATGGAAGGAAACGTGGGCTACATCCGCATCACCTCCTTCACCGAACAAACCACCTCGGGTCTCGAGACGGCGATCGCCAAGATCAAGGCCGATGGTGGCAAGAACCTGAAAGGCCTCATCCTCGACCTTCGCAACAATCCGGGCGGTCTGCTCGACCAATCGATTTCCGTGTCGAGCGATTTCCTCAACCAGGGGATCGTGGTTTCGACGCGCGGCCGCCGTTCGGAGGATGCGACCCTGTTCAAGACGCAGGGCAAGGATCTTCTCAACGGCCTGCCCATGGTGGTTCTCGTCAATGCGGGTTCGGCCTCGGCCTCCGAAATCGTCGCGGGCGCGCTTCAGGATCACAAACGCGCGACGATCGTCGGCACGCGCTCCTTCGGCAAAGGCTCGGTCCAGTCGGTGATCCCGATCCCGGGCCGGGGCGCGCTCCGCCTGACCACGGCGCGCTATTACACGCCATCCGGACGCTCGATCCAGGGCACTGGCATCGATCCGGATGTCGTCGTCGAACAGGCCGCCCAGGCGGGCGACCGGCCCAAGGAGCTCCACGAGGCCGATCTCAAGGGTTCGCTCAAGAACCCGCAGACAGAGAAGCCGGCCAAGGTCATCGAGGACGGACAGATTCCGAAGAGTGCCGCCGCGCCGGCCGAAAGCGCCAAACCCGCATCCCAGCCCGGCGCCGCGGGAGCCCAGGGCACGCCTCCCGACAATCAGCTCAACAAGGCGCTCGAGCTGTTGCGGGGAAGCTCGCTCTAGCGAATCGTGCCGGCGGCGTGTGCCGCCGGCCGTGCCTCGCCTCAGGGGCCCGGCAGCAGCCGGTCCGATCGCCCCGAGACGTAGTAGGCCGCGAGCCCGATCCACTCATGGAGTGCCGCGCCGAGCATGGCGAGGGCTTGGCCCACGCTCGATGCCGGTTCGAATCGAACCGTTCGCTCGATGCGATAGGATTCGGGATAGGGCACGACTTCCCATCCGATGCGTCTCAAGGTGCCGACGGCGCGGGGCATGTGGATGGCCTGCGCCACAAGCAACCAGACCTCTCCTGGCTTCGGCTCGGCAAGCGCCTTGGCGAAAGCTGCGTTCTCGGCCGTGTTGCGCGCCTTGTCCTCGAACAGAACCCGTTCCGGATCAAAGCCTTGCTGGATGAGGAAGAGCCGCGCCGTCTCGGCTTCGGGCGGAGTATCGGGGCGGAGGCTTCCGACCCCGCCCGTGAAGACGAGTTTCGCATCGGGGTAAGTGCGGGCGAGCCATAGGAACGTCGTCATCGTGTTGGCGGCACCGCCAAGGGCGGGCGTGCCGTAGGCGCGCGTCATGCGCGGGTTCTGTGCGCCACCGAGGAGGATGATGCCGTCGACGTGATCGGGCATCGGGTCCGGCCGCGAGAAACGCTGCTCGAGCGGCGCGACGAGCAGGCTCGGGATCGGCAGCAGCGTGATCGCGGCAAGGAACAGAACGAGGGTGCCCATGATGCGCCGCGCAGCGCGATAGCGCTTCACGAGAAGACAAACCGTCGCCGCCACGAGGACGATCGCGACCAGGTTCGACGGATCGACGATCGCCCATGCGATCTTTGAGATTGAGAAGAACACGGCTTCGAGCTTTGCCTCGATCGAGGACGGTCCGCGCCGCTCAGCCGTCGAGCGCCGGCGTGCGGTAGAGGACTCGTCCCTCCACCTTGATCTCCACATCGCGCAGGTACGGCTTGAGGGCGGCCGCGTCGATTGTCATGCCGAGGCCCGGCGCTTCGGGAATCCGGATCAATCCGTTGGAATCGGGGAGAATGCGGTTCGACGTGATCGCGAGACCAAGGGCGCGCGGCGCGAAGGGGTATTCGGCGATGGTGTGGTCGGCAAGGCCCGCATAGGGCTGGAGCGACGCCGAGAGGGCAAGATGCGAGGTGAAGGTATGGTTGACGAAGGTGATGCCGCGCGCGACGGCATAGTCGGCGATCTCCTTCGCGGGGCCGATGCCGCCGATCCGGCCGGTGTCGATCTGCACGAAGCCGATTCGCCCCAGATCGATGAGATGCCGCGCCATCGCGGGCGTATGGCACCCTTCGCCGCCGGCGAGGCGCACGGCCGGCTCACGCGCCGCGAGCGCTCCGTAGGCTTGATAGGCGTCGGCCGCGAACGGCTCTTCGAGCCACACGGCTCCCGCGCGCGCAAGCGCTGACAGCCGTGTCGCGGCCTTGGCCACGTCTTCTCGAAACGCCTGACCTGCATCGACGAGCAGCTGTCCGTCGCGACCAAGGCCTGCGCGCGCCGCTTCGAGGTGCGCCGCGTCCTCTGCCGCCGAGCCATGGCCGAAGGGACCCCATCCGAACTTGACCGCGCGATACCCTGCCTCGCGCGCGGCCCGGCCGCGACTCTCGGTCTCGGCCGGCGTGTCACCGAAGAGCTGCGAAGCGTAGGCTAATTTCGGTGACGCGCTGTCATAGCCGAGCAAGCGATAGACAGGCTCGCCAAGCCGTTGGCCAAGCAGGTCCCACAACGCGATCTCGATTCCGGAAAAGGTGTGATCGGCCTGCAGCAGGTCCATGCACTTGTAGCGGACCTCGGCTGCGATGCGATGGATGTCGGCCGGATCGTCGATTGTCGCGCCCAAGACGACCTCGCCGACCGCACGGCACACGCCGTGCGACATGGGGGTCACGAAGCTGGCGATGCAGGTGAGGGGGGAGGCCTCACATTCGCCCCAGCCAGCATGCGGGCCCGAGCGCACTCGGACCAGGAGAGCGTCCTGGCTGCCGTCGACGTCGGTCGTGACCTCCGGCATGGCCAGATAGAAAAGATCGACGGAGTCTATCTTCATAGCTTACCCCTCGTGCGCTCCTCGGCGGGATCTGGCCCGTAATTCCGCGGCATGGACGGATTGGAACGGGCTCCGTCGATCATGATAGAGTGGCCCCTCTATACCGCCGGATGGACGAAGGGTTCAATCGAACCGGGACGACGCTTTGCGATCGCGAGATTCGGGCGCGTTGCGTCTTAAACGAGCGGCGAAGCCGATCGAGACATATCGGCGAAGGACGCCAACGAGAGAGATCAGAATGGCCAAGATCAAACCCCTTTCCGGTCCCCAAGCGTGGCACGGCCGTGACCTGGCCGGCTCACGGCGGTGGATTCGCGATCTCTCCGCTCGCCAGCTCAGCGAGATCGACGCAGCGCTCACGGGCACCAAGGCCAAGGGTATCCCGTGGGAGGGAATTCGCCGCGAGAACTTCCCTCTTCCCTCCTTGGCGCCGCTCGTC
This sequence comes from Alphaproteobacteria bacterium, assembly GCA_046349515.1. Classification (GTDB taxonomy): domain Bacteria; phylum Pseudomonadota; class Alphaproteobacteria; order CADEGL01; family CADEGL01; genus JBGPGW01. Next base: position 213,769 of record JAXMCE010000006.1, read on the forward strand.
GACGACGTGCGCGAGGAACTCGAGAATGGCTGCGGGCTCGTGAAGATTCGCGGCCTTGCCGTCGATCGCTACGAGCCGGACGACCTCCGCCGGATCTATTTCGCTCTCGGGCACTATCTCGGCACGCCGATTTTCCAAAACTACAAGGGCATGCTCATGCGGGAGATCCGCGACGAGGGTGCGGATGTCGGGACGCGTTACGGTCAGATGGCGGACACCAACGGCACGTTCCTCTCGTCGCTCGCGCGCACGGCGACGAATGGCGCCTTGCGGTTCCACACCGACCGCTGCGACGTGGTCAGCCTTCTCTGCGTCAGCCGGGCGTCAAAAGGCGGCGAGAGCAAGCTCGTCAGCACCGTCGCCATTCACGATGCCATGCTCGAGTGTCGACCGGATCTTCTCGAATTGCTCTATCAGCCCTATTGGAGGAGCCGGCTCGGCGAGGAAGTCGGCGGGGATCAGTTGACCTATGCATTGCCGGTTTTCGCGGTGCGGAACGGCCGGTTTACGAGCCACTATTCACGGACCTACGTCGAGGCCGCGCAGCGCCTGCCGCATGTGCCACGGATGACACCTCAGCAGAACGAAGCGCTCGATCTCCTGGCCGCCATCGCGGAGGAACTGTGTTTCAAGATGACGCTCGAGCCGGGGGACCTTCAGCTTCTCAACAATCACATCGTCTACCATGCCCGGGCGCCGTTCGAAGACGATCCCGCGAGCGGACGCCGGCGCGCCCTGTGGCGGATCTGGCTGTCCATGCCGAACAGCCGCGCCTTGCCTGAGGATCACGCGATCCTTTGGGGTTCGGTCGAGGCGGGGGCGATCCGCGGCGGAATCGCCCAGGCCGCGTCCGCGCCGAGCGCGGGGCCCGCGCCCGCCTAGCGCGAGGGCTGGGACGCCGACGGGCGGATCGACTCGCCGGGCCGGAACATCGAGGTGTCGAAGGGCGGCTCTCGTAAGAACAGCTGCTCCGCCTCGCCCCGTTCCATTCTCACCAGATGGACGTGGAAGCTGCCCAGGCTGAACTCGCCCGTGACGTCGAGGGCGAGAGGCGGGAAGCCATCGACGATGCTGGCCGACAGGATCCGGTAACGGCGGTCGTGGTACTCCGGTTTGTCGAAGGTCTGTCCTTTCTTCTTGAAGCCAGCGATGCGGTGGATGCGGAACCAGCAGGCATGGCCGGCGCCGACGGCCGGCAGCGCCTTCGGCAGCTTCACCGGCGCCTGCCCACCGTCCTCCATGACGAGGTCATAGCGCCGGCGGCCGTCGAAGATCGGAATGCGCCCGGTGCAGGGCTGACCCGATGCCAAGAGCCGGCCGAGGACGAGGCCCGCCGTCAGCGTGTCGACGCTCGACCGCCGCTGCTCCTCGCTCACGGGATCGCGGTCATCGCCCGGCGGCGGATCGGCCGTCGCCTCGACGCTGCCGTCAGGCGTGTAGCGCATGGAGACTATGCTTCTCCGGCCGCGAAAAAGATTGATCGCGTGATAGTCCTCCGGACGCGTCTCGGTGCCGCGCAACGCCCCGTCCACGGTCGTGAAGCTGCGCCAGCCGACGAGCCAATCGACCATCCCTTCCGTCATGCCCGCGACCTGGATGCGGTAGCGGTCATTCACCTCCTGGACGGCCACGGAGAATTCGAGCGCGTCGATGCCGAGCAGTTCGGCCGTGTAGTGGAGTTTCACGGCGGAGGATGCGGCTCCGGCGTGTTCCGCAGCGGCCAACATCGCGGCCACAAGGCACGCAACGAGGCCCCTCCTCCGTCCGCGACGGGACATGCCGGCAGCTCGCCACTTAGTGGTTGTCGCGCGGCGTTCCGTAGGTGTCGACGACGCGCTGGTATTTGACCGCGAATTCGAGGACGCCGCCGCCCGAAAGCTGCCCCACATTGCGACGATAGATTTCCTGCCACGGGGTCTGGCTTACGGGTTCGGGCAACTTGAGAGCGCGCCGCCGCTCCGCGAGCTCCGCCTCCGAGATCAGGATATCGGCGCGCCGCTTCTTCAAATCGATGCGCACCCGGTCGCCTGTGCGCAACAATGCAAGGCCCCCGCCAACGGCCGCCTCGGGCGAGGCGTTGAGAATCGAGGGACTCCCCGACGTCCCGCTCTGCCGCCCGTCGCCGATGCAGGGAAGCTCCGCAATGCCGCGCCGAACCAGCGCATCGGGCGGCAACATGTTGACGACTTCCGCCGCACCGGGATATCCGATCGGCCCGCAATAGCGGATGAAGAGAAGGCAGTTCTCGTCGATCGCGAGGGCGGAATCGTTGATGCGCGCGTGATAATCCTCGGGTCCGTCGAAGACGATAGCCCGTCCCTCGAAGGCATCCTCATCGCCGGGGCGGCGAAGATAGCGGTCGCGGAAGCTCTCGGAGATGACCGAGGTCTTCATGATGGCGCTGTCGAAGAGATTCCCCTTGAGCGCGAGAAAGCCCGCATTGCTCTTGAGCGGGCGATGATAGGGGCGGATGACATCCTCGTCCTGGACGGAGGCGCCGCGGTTGTTCTCGCCGATCGTCTGGCCGGTGACGGTCATGGCACCGGTGCGGATCTTGCCTGCCTTGACCAACTCGGCGATGACGGCGGGCAGGCCGCCGGCACGATAGTAGGCCTCACCCAAATATGCACCGGCCGGCATCATGTTGACGAGAAGCGGAATCTCGTAGCCGATCCGGTCCCAATCCTCATCGACCAAAGGCACGCCCATGTGCCGTGCGATCGCGTTCACATGCGGCGGGCAGTTGGTCGAGCCGCCGAGGGCCGAGGCGCAGACGATGGCGTTCTCGAAAGCCTCGCGGGTCATGATCTGCGACGGCTTCAGGTCCTCATGCACCATGGCGACGATGCGCTTGCCCGTCGCATAGGCCATCTGGCCGCGCTCCTTGTAGGCGGCGGGAATGGCCGCGCAGCCGGGGAGCGACATGCCGAGCGCTTCGGCCATGGCATTCATGGAGCTCGCGGTGCCCATGGTGTTGCAGTGCCCGATGCTGGGGGCTGAGGCCGCCACGATATCGATGAACTGGTCATAGTTGATCTCCCCGGCCGCAAGACGACGGCGCGCCTCCCAGACGACCATGCCAGAGCCGCTCAACTTCCCCTCGAAGTGCCCGTCGAGCATGGGTCCGCCGGAGAGAACGATGGCCGGGATGTCGACTGTCGCGGCTCCCATGAGGCACGCAGGAGTCGTCTTGTCGCATCCGGTGGTGAGGACGACGCCGTCGATCGGATAACCGTAGAGGACTTCGACGAGGCCAAGATAGGCAAGGTTACGGTCGAGCGCGGCGGTGGGGCGCTTGCCGGTCTCCTGGATCGGGTGAAGCGGGAACTCGAAGGGAATGCCACCGGCATCGCGGATACCGGCCTTGACGCGGTGTGCCAGCTCGATGTGATGCCGGTTGCACGGCGCCAGATCGCTGCCTGTTTGCGCGATGCCGATGATGGGCTTGCCCGATTGCAGCTCCTCACGCGCGAGTCCGTAATTGGCGTATCGCTCGAGATAGAGCGCGGTCATGCCCGGATTGTCCGGATTGTCCCACCACTGGCGGCTGCGAAGCGTCTTGACACCGGGGGTCCTGGACGTTGTCACCTGTCACTCCTACTGTCGGAACACGTTGGCGGTCGCGGGATTGGGCCATGTTAGTCGAGGGATGGACGGTGGGCACGAACGAACTTCGATCTCCGTCGGTGGACGCCGTTTAGAATGGACGGGAAGACAGACAGAGCGACGGTCGGCCCCCGACGGCCGATCCCTGCGCGAGAGGCACGGTTGTCCAAGGCCGTGACGCGGCGATTGGTCGCGCATGGCATCGGCGCCAACGCCATCTCGATCGCCGGGCTCGTCTTCGCGCTCCTCGCCGGATTGGTGCTCGCGTTCATGCCTGCGGGGCTGCCGTGGTCCTTCGCCGCTTGGCTCCTCGTCGCCCTTCTCGTCGAGCTTCGTCTCCTGGCCAACATGTTCGATGGCATGGTCGCCATCGAATCGAGATCGGTCTCGAAGCACGGCGAGCTCTACAACGAGCTGCCAGACCGCTTCTCTGACATCGCCGTTCTTGTCGGTCTTGGCTACGCGCCGGGCGGTGACGTCGTGCTTGGCTACGGGGCGGCGCTGGCGGCGGTGCTCACGGCCTACATTCGCGCTGCCGGGACCGCGGCCGGTGCGCCGCCCGTCTATTGCGGTCCGATGGCGAAGCCGCATCGGATGCACGTCGTTGCCGCGTCCGCCGTGGTTTCGGCGGTCACGACCGTGCTCGGCTGGACTCCGGACGCGGCACTCGGCTCGCGCAGTGTCCCGACCTTGGGTCTTCTGATCATCACGATCGGTGCCGGCCTGACCTGCCTCAGGCGCGTCGCTCGAATCGCGCGGGCGCTCGGATGAACGGCGTCGCGAGCGAACGCCTGTGGGCCCATGGGCACGCCCTCGACCATCCGGCGACCGTCCTCCTTTTGTCGATCATCCTCGTGGCTTTCGCCCTCGCGGTGGGCGGGATCGGTGCCCTCAGCCTGTCGTCCCGAATCAAGCCAGAGCTCAAGCGCGAGCTGCGCCAGCGCACGGTGTCCTGGTCGATTCTCGTCGTGCTGCTCGGGGTTCCCGTGCTCGCCGGCGCGGGTTGGACGATGCTGGCCGTCCTCGTGATCGCCCTTCTTTGTTACCGCGAGTATGCCCGCGCCACTGGCCTCTTTCGCGAGCGCGCGGTCAGCGCCGCGGTCGTGGTTGCCATTCTTTTCATTTTTTTCGCGACCGTCGACCATTGGTACGGCTTCTTCCTCGCGCTCGTGCCGCTCGGCGTCGTCGTCATTGCCGCCATCTCGATCCCGCTCGACCGGCCTACGGGCTACATCCAGCGGGTCGGGCTCGGTGTCTTTGGCTATCTCCTCTTCGGGGTGGCGCTTGGCCACTTGGCCTTCATCGCGAACGATGGGGACTATCGGCCCGTCATCCTTCTCATCCTTATCGCGGTCGGCCTCAACGACGTCTTCGCGTTCACCGTAGGGAAGATCGTCGGCGGTCGGAAGTTGCTGCCCGCAACAAGCCCCAACAAGACGGTGAGCGGATCGATCGGCGCCCTCATGCTGACGACGACCTTTGTCTCGGTGGTGGCCGGTCCCGTCTTCGCCGGCACCGCGCTTGAGAGTATCCCGCTTCGAATCGGCCTCGGCGTGATCGTCGCGTTGCTCGGCCAATTGGGCGACCTCATGCTGTCGTCGATCAAGCGTGACCTCGGGATCAAGGACATGGGTACCGTCATTCCGGGGCATGGCGGCGTCCTCGACCGGTTCAACAGCCTCCTTCTCGTGGCGCCGGCCGTCTTCCATTACATCCGATACTTCAACGGCATCGGACTCGATCAACCGGCGCGGATCTTGAGCGGGGGATAGGCGTGGAGGACTGGAAATTCCGCCCCGCCGCGGATCACGGCCTCTCGCTCGGCGATCGACTGAAGAGTCTCCAGCGCGAAACGGGGCTCATCGGCGCCATCGGCCGATTCGTCATGTGGCTTCTCGTGCGTCTCTATCTTCGCGTCTATCACCGGCTGCGCATCCGCGGCCGGGACAACTTGCCGGCGCATCCGCCGTTCGTCCTCGTCGCCAATCACGCGAGCCATCTCGATGCCCTCGTACTGGCGGCATGCCTGCCGCTCGGCTGGTGCGATCGCACCTTCGCGCTCGCCGCAGGCGACACGTTCTTCACGAGCCTGTCCGGCTCGATCATGGTCACGACCATGCTCAACGCGCTTCCGATCTGGCGCAAGCGGACGCGGCGCGAGCACTTGCAGGCGTTGAGATCCCGCCTTCTCGAACAGAGTCCCGTCTACATCCTGTTTCCAGAAGGCACGCGGAGCCGTGACGGTCGGATGGCGTCGTTCAAGGCGGGTCTGGGCCCCGTCGTGGCAGGAACGACTGTCCCTGTCGTCCCGTGCCATATCGCGGGCGCCTTCGACGCTTTTCCGCCGAGCAACCACTGGCCTCGGCCGCACCCCCTCGGGCTCGCGATCGGCAGGCCGCTCCATTTTGCCGCGACGGGCAACACCATGGACGGTTGGACCAGCATCGCGACCGCGCTCGAGGAATCCGTGCGCGCGCTCGCGAATGAACCCGAACGTGACGAGCCCCCGGCCCCATGATGGCTCAGCCCCTTCGATTGATGGCGGTCGGAAGATGAAGTAACGATAGGGCGGGCACGGTGCCGACGGATCGTCGGCATGGACCAGCCAATAGTCGATTCAGAGGAAGGCGCCATGGCCGTCGTGATCTACCACAACCCGCGTTGCTCGAAGTCGCGCGAGACGCTTGCGTTGCTCACTGCCAAGGGCATCAAACCCAAGATCATCGAATATCTGGCGTCGCCGCCGACGTCATCGGAATTGAAGGGCTTGCTCAAGAAGCTCGGCATGTCGCCGCGCGACCTCATGCGCAAGAAAGAGGCCGTCTATGCAAAGCTTGGCCTCGGCAAGCCCGGCTTGTCGGACGATGCCCTGGTCAAGGCGATGGTGGAGAACCCCGTGCTCATCGAGCGGCCCATTGTCGTCAACGGGGCCAAGGCCGCGCTCGGCCGGCCGCCGGAGGCGGTGAAAGCCATCCTCTAGTTTCGTGGCCCGCCGCGTACATCCTCAAAGGAGAGCCGCGGCAATTTCGTCCCACTCTTCCTTGAGCGGGGCCGAGGAGCGTGGGCGCTTCGCCCGGCCATACCAATAGCCGGCGTTTTCGAGATCGCCCTCGATCCGATGAAGGTGGGCGTGGATCCAGGCGCCCGTCGCATTGTCTTCGGCCTGGGCGAGCGCGTGGGCCTTGTCCCATTCGCCTTTCGCCGCGTGCCATAGGGCGAGGAGCGGCCGTCCAAGATCTTGAGGCGGCTGGCTATCGGCGAGGGATGCCTTGAATGCGTCGAGATTCACGGGACCTCCGCCCGGTTGCCGCATCACAGCGGGATGGCTGCCGTCCAGTCTACGATGCCGCGAGTGCCTGGTCCGAGACAAAGGGGTTTGAGCGGCGCTCCTCGCCGAAGGTCGAGACGGGCCCGTGGCCCGGCACGAAGGTGACATCATCGCCGAGCGGCCAAAGCTTGTACCGGATCGAATCGATCAGGTTCTGGTGATTGCCGCGCGGAAAGTCCGTGCGTCCGATCGAGCCGCGGAAGAGCACGTCGCCGACGAAAGCGACGCGTGCAAGATCATGATGAAAGACGACATGGCCCGGCGTGTGCCCCGGACAATGCACGACGTGGAGAGTGAGCTTGCCCACGCTGACCGTGTCGCCGTCGCCAAGCCAGCGGTCGGATTCGAACGCGCGCGCCTCCGCCATGCCATAGCGCGCGCCTGAGTCGGGAATCTGCTCGATCCAGAACACGTCGTCCTTGTGCGGTCCCTCGATCGGCACGCCGAAGCTTTGGGCGAGTTCGGCGACCCCGCCCGCGTGATCGACATGGCCATGGGTCACGAGGATCTTCGCGAGCCGTATCCCGTGCTTTTCGATGACGTCCCGAATGCGCTCGAGATCGCCGCCAGGATCGATGACGGCACCTTCTCCGGACGCGGTGCACCACACGACGGAGCAGTTCTGGGCAAAGGGGGTGACGGGAACGATCACCGCTTTCAAAGGCTGTTCAATGTCCATAACCTGTGTTTCGCTCGCTCATAGCTCCGCGCGCCGGGACGAGGTATGGCCGGGTAGCCGCTGGCCGTCTCCTGGTGTTATAGGGGAACATCACGCGGGGCAAGTCGGGCCGGATGGCATGGGCCGGCGGTGGATATCGGGGAATGGATCTTAAGCTGAAGGGCAAGCGCGCCGTTGTGACCGGTGCCAGCAAGGGAATCGGCCGCGCCATCGCCGAGGAGCTGGCGGCGGAAGGGGTCAATGTCGACATCGTCGCGCGAAGCGGCGATTTGCTGTCGCAAATGGCGGAACAGCTCTCGGGGCGGCACCGGATCGAGGTTCGCCCATTCGTGATCGATCTGTCAGACGGCGCCGGCCAGGCCGCCCTCGTCGCCGCCGTGGGCACTCCCGATATCTTCATCAACAATGCCGGCGAGAGTCCGCCTGGCGAGATCGACAGCTTCACGGACGCAAGCTGGCGGGAGGCCTGGGAACTCAAGATCTTCGGTTACATCAACCTGACGCGGGCGATGTTCGCGGCGATGAAGGCGCGGGGCGAAGGCGTCATCGTGAACATCATCGGAACGGCGAGCGAGAAGATGTACCCGCGCTATATATCCGGCTCGACGGGCAACAGCGCCCTCGCAGCCATGACGAGATCCCTTGGCGCGCGGGCGCCGGATTTCGGGCTGCGCGTCCTCGGCGTCAACCCAGGCTTTACCGCGACGGAGCAGGCCATCGCATTCCTCAAGCGCATGAGCCGTTCGACTTATGGCACCGAGGGCCGATGGCAGGATCTCGTGACCGAGATGCGCCTGCCGTTCGGGCGCATGCAGGAGCCGGCCGAGGTCGCCCGTCTCGTCGCGTTCCTTTCCTCACCCCGCGCGGGCTACATCAGTGGCACGGTCGTCACCTCCGATGGCGGCAGTATCCATCGCAATTAACCAATGGCCGCCGCGATGCCGGCTCGGGGCAAGGGCGCGTTCGATGGAGAGGTTCGATCGGCGGTGTGGTACTATCCTGCCCTGTCTCGTCGCACGTGACCCTGGCTTGAACCAGACGGCCCATGGATGATCGCGCTGTCGAAGTCCTCCTGATCACGCCGGATCGCGCCCTGCGACGCAAAGTCGAGCGCCTGGGCGCGCGAGGCAAGACCAGCCCTTTCAGCCTTCGGTGCATTGACGGGATCGACGACATGGCTGGCCATGCCGCAGCCGACATCGTCTTGGTCGACGTCGAACCGGCGGGAGTGGACGCCGTCGGATCGCTTTGGGGCACGTTCGAAAAAGCAGGCGATCGCCCCGTCATCGTTCTCCTGGGACCGAAGACATCGAGCTTTTCCGACCAGCTCATCGAGGCGGGTGCGCATGAGTGCCTTACCCATGACGATCTCGACGAGTTTGCATTCGCGCGCGCCATCCATCATGCCAGGGCCCGGGCGCGCCGCCGGGCGCACGCCCTCAGCGCGCAAGCGGCGCTCCGGGAAAGCCAGGAGCGCCTGCAGGCGATCCACGCCAATTTGCCAGGCACGGTCTTCCGGCGGGTGCTGCACGCGGACGGGCGAATCACCTACCCCTATGTGAGCCCGTCGCGGGCGCTCGAGAAGGTCGGCCTCGACCTCACTTCGAATTTCGACGGCGTGATGGCGCGGACCCATCCCGACGATCGGCGCCGGACTGTCGAAGCCATTCAGCGCTCGGCCCGAGACCTCACGCCCTACGACATGACGCGGCGCGTGGCGTCCGCAACCGGCGAGCCGCGCTGGCTGCGCTCGATCGCGGAGCCGCGGCGATTGTCGAACGGCGATGTGGTGTGGGACGGGATCATCCTCGACGTCACCTCGCAGATGCGCGCGGAAGAGGCGTTGAAGGAGACCCAAAAGCGTCTCGTCGACATCGCCGAGAATTTCCCCGGCGTCTTCTACCGGCGCATCCTCCATGCGGATGGCCAGCTTTCTTACCCTTACGTTGAAGGACGCGCGCGAGAACTCTACGGCGTGGACCTCTCGGGCGGGGGGGCTGGCCCAACCTCCAACCCGCCGCTCATCTATCCCGGTGATCGGGACGAATGGCTCGCCGCGCTCAAGACGTCGGCGGAGACTCTGGCGCCGTTTGACCATGAGATGCGCCTGGTCAATCCGTCGGGACATGTGTGGTGGGTCCGCTCGATGGCGTGGCCGCGGCGGCTCGCCAATGGCGACGTGATTTGGGATGGCGTCGAGTTCGATGTGACCGCGCGTCGACAGACCCAGGAACGCCTGCAACGGAGCGAGGAGTTCCTTGCCGCGATCGCCGCCAACATCCCGGGCGACGTATTCCGCCGAATCCTTCATGCGGATGGGCGTCTCTCGTTCACTTATGTGAGCTCGCGAGCGCGGGAAATCTTCGGCGTCGATGCCGACGCCATCCGGTCGGATGCGAAGGCGTTCGTCGCAGTCATCCATCCCGGCGACCGTGATGCGTGGCACGAGGCCGTTGACCGATCGGCGCGGTCTCTTGAACGCTTCGATCACGAATTCAGGACCGAGGACGGGTCGGGCGGATATCGCTGGGTGCGGTCGATCGCGCAGCCGCGGCGGCTCGAGAACGGCGACGTCGTGTGGGACGGAGTCACGATCGACATCGACGCGGTCAAGCGCGCGGAACAGGCCCTCCAGGAGCGCGAGGCGCGCCTGTCGACGCTCACCGCCAACCTTCCGGGCGTGATCTTCCAGCGTATCCGCCACGCGGATGGCAGCGTCAGCTATCCCTATATGAGCCAACAGGCCCGGCAATTCTATGGTTTCGACCCCGAGCAACTGATGGCCGATCCTTCGATCATTCGCCAGACGGCGGTGGAGGAGGATCGACAGTCCTACCAGGACGCCCTCGAGGCGTCGGCTCACTCGTTTGCGCCCTTGCGGTGGGAAGGGCGTGAGCGGACTCGGACGGGCGAAATCCGCTGGGTCCAGGTCTTCGCGCAACCGCGGCCGCTCGAGAACGGTGATATTCTGTGGGACGGCCTGACTCTCGACGTCACCGACCGCAAGCTCGCGGAGCAGGCGCTCCACGAAAGCGAAGAGCGGCTCCGCGCGATCACCGCGAATCTGGCAGCCAATGTTTACCGGCGCGTGCTGCATGCCGACGGTCGCGTGAGTTATCCCTATATCAGTTGGGGCCTCCTCGAATGGCTCGGCCTCGATCCCAAGGGCCCGCTGGCCGACCCGGAGCGATTTTTGGCCGCGAGCCATCCGGACGACCTGCCGGCTCTCGTCGCGGCGTATGAGCGTTCGGCGCGCACGCTCGCGCCGTTCGATCTCGAGCGACGCATGATTCTGCCGTCGGGTGAGGTCCGTTGGCTGCACGGCGTCGCGAATCCGCGGCGCATGGCCAATGGCGACATCGTGTGGGACGGCGTGACTCTCGACATCACCGAGCGGAAACTCGTCCAGGAGGCGTTGGCCGAAGCGCGCGAAGCCGCCGAGACCGCGAACAAGGCCAAGAGCCAGTTCCTCGCGAATATCAGCCATGAATTGAGGACGCCCCTCAATGCGATCCTCGGATTCTCCGAGATGATGCGGGACGGCATTCATGGCGCGCTGGGCTCCCCCGAATACGAGAACTATTCGGCTCTGATCCATCGCAGCGGCCAGCACCTCTTGTCGATCATCACCGATCTCTTGGACATGGCGAAAATCGAGGCCGGCCGCTACGAACTCCATTTCGAGAAAGCCGATCTCGCGGACATCGTCGGAACATCGCTCTCGATCGTCGGCCCGCGGGCGGCCGAAAAGCACATCGCAATCACGGACAATCTCGATGGGCCGGTCATTCTCGACGCTGTCGATGAACGCGCCACACGGCAGGTGATCCTCAATCTCCTGTCGAACGCCATCAAGTTCACGGAGCCCGGCGGGTCGGTCACAATCGGCGCCGAGCGCCGGAACGACGGCCAGATAGCGATCCGCGTCTCCGATACCGGTATCGGCATTCCGCCCGATGCGCTCGCGCGCATTTTCGAGCCCTTCCACCAGGTCGACTCCTCGCTGAGCCGCCGCCACGAGGGAACGGGGCTTGGTCTTTCGATCAGCCGGCGGCTCATGGAGCTTCAAGGGGGGTCGCTCGAGATCGACAGCACGGTCGGAGTCGGAACCGTCGTCCGCGCCTACTTCCCGCTTCCGCCATCCTGACCGTCGCGATAACCAGGGGCCGCCCGGTCTCGCTCGAGCGTCAGGCCCATCTCGATCGCCCGCATCAAAAAGGACAAACATGAGCCAGAAGAAATCCAAGGAATCTGCGGGACACGATACCGTGCGCGTCATCGTGCAGCCGGATGACGGTGTCGAGCCGATCCGCTCGCTCATCGCCTCGGCCACGACGGACTTGCTCGTCAAGCAGTTTACCTTCACCGAACCGCATCTCATCGAGGCCGTCATCGAGAGACACCGGCAAGGCATCCCCGTGCGCGTCCTTCTCAACGCCAAGAATACGGAAGGGCAACGGGCGAATGACGAGAGCTACAAGGCGTTCAAGGCGGCCAAAGTTCCAGTGCAATGGACCAACGAGCGCTTTGCCGTCACGCACGAGAAATCCCTCGTCGTCGATCGGACGAAGGCGCTCATCGCGACCTTCAATCTCGCGCCAAAATACCTGAGCGAGACGCGCGACTACGGCGTTCTGACCGAGCATGCGAGCCAGGTTAGCGACGTCATGGCGTGCTTCGAGGCGGACTGGCAGCGGGCCGAATTCACGCCCCGCGATGACACGGGGCTTCTCTGGAGCGTGGCCAACTCCCGCGAGGTCATGTCGTCGTTCATCGATACGGCCAAGGAAACGCTCTACGTTCAGCATCCCAAATTCGTCGACGCGGTGATCCTGGAACGCCTCGTCGGCGCGCAGGAGCGCGGCGTCAAGGTTCATGTGCTCTGCGGCGGCAAGCACGGCATCAAGGCCCATGACCTTCTGGACAGCATGTCGTCGCTCCGAATCCTGGGACGGGCCGGCATCAAGCTCCGCCGCCAGAAGCGACCGAAGCTCCACGCCAAGCTGCTGATCGCGGACAGACAGCGGTGTCTTCTCGGCTCGATGAACATCCACCGCGACGCCTTCGACCGTCGCCGCGAGCTCGGGATCTTGAGCGAGGCTCCTGGCGTCGTCGGCCGCCTCCTCGAAATCTTCGAGGGCGATTGGCACGAGGCGCGCCATTACGAAGCTCCTGACCCCTTGGCCATGATCCACGATCCGGACGAGCTGCCCCACGACCCGGACTTCGTTCATGG
>JAXMCE010000007.1:0-218186 GCA_046349515.1 Alphaproteobacteria bacterium
GTGAAGCCGCGCCTTGATCGATTCGCGGAGCGGCTCCGGCAGCGTGTTCACCGCGGCCCCCAGTTCCTTGAGCGCGCCGCGGAGCGCATAGATCTGATCCAGAAGCGACAGTACCACCGGGATCGCCTCATCGTCGATGGAGAGCTCGTGGCGGAGCTCGGTGATGAGGCGAACCCGCGCCACGTCCGCCGCATCGAAGAGGTGGCCGCCTTCTCGCTCGGCCGGCAGCACCCAGCGCCGCTCGATCCAATATTCGAGCTCGTCCCGCCCGACGGCGACTTGTTCCAGCACGGTCTCGATCGTCATCATCGCGCGAGTCCCGCCTTGCGGCGGACGTCGTAGGGATGCGTCTTGGCCCATGCCTCGATCGCGGATTTGAGCTCGTCGTCGGCCTTCTCGGGCAGCACGACCTTGAGCGTGACGTAGAGATCGCCGCGCTCCTTGCTCTTGCGGTCGAGGAGTCCCTTGTCCTTGAGCCGCAGCTTGTCGCCGGTGTTCGAGCCGCGCGGAATGCTCAAATTGACCCAACCCTCGACCGTCGGGACCTCGACCTTGGCGCCGAGCACCGCTTCCTGGAGCGTCACGGGCAATTCGAGATGGATGTCCTTGCCCTCGCGATGGAAATGGGGGTGCGGCTCGATGTGGATCTCGATGTAGGCATCGCCCGAGGGCGCACCGCCCGAGCCGGGCGTGCCCTGGCCCTTCAAGCGCAGCGTCTCGCCGTCCTCGACCCCGGCCGGGATCGCGACGTTGAGAGTCTTGCCGCCGGGGATGGAGATGCGCGTCGTCGTCCCGCGCGCCGCGTCGAGAAAGCTGACGGCGAGCGTATAGGCCACGTTCTCGCCCGCCATGCGGGCCGAGCCGCGCTGGCGCTCCGCGCCGCGGAACATGTCCTCGAAGATGTCCTGGAACGAGAAACCTTCGCCCGAGCGGAACGCGCTTTGATACTTCTGGCCGCGCGGACTTTCGGCATAGGTGCGATAGAAGCTGTGCTGGGGCCGCTCGGCCCCGCTTGCGTCGATCTCGCCGCGATCGTAGCGCCGGCGCTTCTCGGGATCGGAGAGCAGGTCGTAGGCGACGCTCACTTCCTTGAAGCGCTCCTCGATCTTCTTGTTCCCGGGATTGAGGTCCGGGTGCAGCCGCTTCGCCAGTTTGCGGTAGGCCGCCTTGATGTCGCTGTCGCTCGATGTCTTCGAGACGCCGAGGACGTCGTAGGGATCACGCATGGCCACTCTGTTGCTCGGAGCCGAGAATGCTGCTCATTCGCCGGTCGGCCGCGCGCTCAGCGAATCCCGTGCGCTGCGGCCAAGTGTGGACTGTAATATAGGTGATCGTGGCCCCGAAGGGAGGGCCTGCACGACGACGAGAGGGGGAAGCGATGGCAAAGCGCATGGACGAACGGACCTTCCAGGCCATGAAGGAGGAGGCCAATCACTTCTACTGGTACGGCATTTCCACCTTCTTCCGCTGTCCGTGGGACGAGAACCCGTCGCACGCGGATATCGGCCTCGTCGGCGTGCCGCACAGCGCGGGCAACGGCTCGACGGAACGCGACCAGCATTTGGGCCCCCGCGCCGTGCGCGACCTCTCGGGCCGCTACCGGCGGGCGCATGGCAAGTTCGGCATCATTCCGTGGGACATCTGCCGGATCAACGATCTCGGCGACGTGCCGCTCCCTCAGGCCATGGTCAACGACATCTGCGTCGAGCACATCGAGTCGTTCTACAAGCGCCTCGACCATGCGGGCGTGCGGCCGGTCTCGATCGGCGGCGACCATTCCATCACGGGGCCGATCGTCAAGGCGATCGCCGGGCGCGGCGCCAAGCTCACGCGGGGACGCAAGGCGGCGCTCGTCCATTTCGACGCGCACACCGACGCCTACGACCACATGCCGCACTGGCTCGGCAGCGTGCGCTCGGCCGCGCACTGGGCGGCCTATATCGCCACGGAGAACCACATCGACACCTCGAAGAGCGTGCAGATCGGCCTCAGGGGCAACACCTTCACCCTCGATTGGCGGAATTCGAGCACGCGGCTCGGCTACCGCGCGATCACGGCCGAGGAGTTCTTCCGGCTGGGCGTGAAGAAGACGATCGATATCATCCGCGAGAGGGTGGGCGACTCGCCCGTCTACATCACCTTCGACATGGACGCGCTCGACGTGACCATCGCGCCCGGCGTGTCCAACCCCGAGCCGGGCTACAACGGCCTCTCGGCCTCGGACGCGACCGGCATCCTCCAGGGTCTGCGCGGCCTCGACGTGATCGGCGGCGACATCGTGTGCCTGATGCCCACGCGCGACAACCCGAGCAACATGTCCTCGGCGACGGCCATGGTCCTGATGTTCGAGATGATCGGCCTCATCGCCGACCGCCTTGCCGGCGGGTCGGCCAAAGGCGCGCCGCGTCGCGCGAGACGGACGCGCGGTCGGCGTTAGCGGGCGCGGGCGCTTTTGAGGAGAAAGGCGGGGGTGTGGTCGCCGAGCCCGACCACGCGCTCGCCCTCTTCGCGCTCGCGATAGGGCGGCTGTTCGGCGCGTGCCGGCGGCAGGGAACGCGGGGCCATCGCCGCGGCCGGGGCCGGCTGCGGGCCGGGCTCGCCATCGCCGCGCCCATGGGGCGCGCGATGCGGCCGCGCGTGTTCGCGCGCGCTGTCCTCGCGCGGCGCGTGGCGCGACCGGTGGCGGCCGCCATGCCGTCCGCCCTTGCGGTCCTCGCGGCTCTCGGACGGCGCCGCTTCGGCTTCGCTCAGTCCCTCGATGTGGATGCGCTTGATGCCGCGCTTGATGAAGGATTCGATCGCGGCGACCGCTTTCGAATCCGCGGCCGTGGCGATCGTGAAGGCGCGGCCGGATTGACCCGCGCGCCCCGTGCGCCCGATGCGGTGGACGTAGTCCTCGGGATTGAACGGCACGTCGTAGTTGAACACGTGCGAGAGCCCCTGGATGTCGAGGCCGCGGGCCGCGACGTCGCTTGCGACCAGGAGCGCGATCGTCGAATCGCGGAATCCCTGGAGCGTTTCCTCGCGGACCGACTGGGGCAGATCGCCGTGGAGCACGCCGGTCTTCAAGTGGTGGCGCTTCAAGGAGCGGAACAGGCCGTCCGCGTCGCGCTTCCTGTTGCAGAAGATGATCGCGTTCGTGACGTCCTCCGTCTCGATGAGGCGGAGAAGCGCCTCGCGCTTCAGGCGTTCCGGCACGATCGCGATCGCGTCCTCGATGGTCTCGGCCGCGAGCGTGCTGGGCTTGATCGAGATTTCCTTGGGATGGGAGAGGAAGCGGTCGACGAGCGAACGGATCTCGGGCGGGATCGTCGCCGAGAACAGCAGCGTCTGCCGGGTCGCCGGCAGGAGCTTCACGATCCGCTCGACGTCCGGGATGAAGCCCATGTCGAGCATGCGGTCGGCCTCGTCGATGACGAGCATGCCGACGCCGTTGAGCAGCACTTTGCCGCGCTCGAAGAGATCGATGAGCCGGCCGGGCGTGGCGATGAGCACTTCGACGCCGCGGTCGAGCGCCTGCTCCTGGGGACCCATCGAGGCGCCGCCGATGATGAGGGCGGCGTTGAGCTTGTGGTACTTGCCGTAGATGGCGAAGTTCTCGGCCACCTGCTGGGCGAGCTCCCGCGTGGGCTCGAGCACGAGCGCACGCGGCATGCGCGCGCGCGACCGCCCGGCGGCCAACATGTCGATCATCGGCAGGCAGAACGCGGCCGTCTTGCCCGTGCCCGTCTGAGCGCGCCCCAGAAGGTCGCGCCCGTGCAGGATCTCCGGGATGGCCTCGCGCTGGATGGGGGTGGGGTCTGTGAAACCTGCGTCAACAACGGCGCGGAGCACGTCCGCGCTCAATCCAAGGGTATCAAAACTCATTCGGAATAAGGTCCAGACCTCTGAATCGGTGGAAAACCGCCTGAATCGGCGGAATTGCGCGGGATTTCGCCCCTAACGTCGCGCCGACCGCGCATTTATGACACGATATATGGGGTTGTCACCTGGGAACTTAAAGCAGGACCCTTAAGGCTTTCTGACGGGAGGGCCGATGGGGCGGGATTCGCCATGCTGATCGATGCCGGACGATCGCTCCTGCTCAACGTCGACGTCGAGAAGCAGCTCCTCCCGTCCGTGCGGGAGCCGGCGGGTCTTGGTCCGGCCATGGCGGCCCTTGCCGGCCGGGCACCGGTCGATGCGGTGCCGGCCAAGCTCCCTGTCTCCTCCGCGGCCGATCCCATCCTTTCGCGCCGGATCGACGCGAGCGGACGCTCCCAATTCGTCATCGCCGGAAACGAGACCCATGGCTGATCGCATTCCTCTCGTCCTCGTTCCGGGGACACTCTGCGACGGCGCGCTCTGGCATCACCAGGTCGAGCATCTCGGCGAAGTGGCGCACGTCACGGTCGCCGACCACACGCGCCACGACACGATGCCGGCGATCGCCCGCGCGATTCTCGACGAGGCGCCGCAACGTTTCGCGCTGGCCGGTCTTTCGATGGGCGGCTTCGTCGCGCTCGAGATCATGCGCCAAGCGCCGCAGCGGGTCGCGCGCCTGGCGCTCTTCGACACGACCGCGCGCGCCGACACGCCAGAGCAGGCCCAGCGCCGCGCCGACTTCATCGCGCTCGTCGAGCGCGGCAATTTCAAGGGCGTGACGCCGCGCATGTTGCCGCTTTTCATCCATCCGGACCGGCTCGCGGACGAGGCGCTCTGCCGGTCGATCACCGCGATGGGCGAGCGCGTCGGTGCCGCGGCCTATCTCCGCCAGCAGAACGCCAACCGCACGCGCACCGACCACCGGGCGACGCTCGGCACGATCGCGTGTCCGACCCTCGTCGTCTGCGGGCGGCAGGACCGGCTGCTGCCGCTCGACCTGAGCGAGGAGATCGCGCGCGGCATTCCCAACGCGACGCTCGTCGTGATAGAAGACTGCGGCCATTTGCCCACCATGGAACGCCCGCAGGCTGCGACCGCGCTCTTGCGCTACTGGCTGCTCGGCCGGTGAGCGTGCTCCACGAACCGCACCGAGGATGAGAGGCATGAGGAGAGTTTCGAACACACTCGTCGTGGCGCTGGCTTGCGCCCTCTTGGCGCTGCCGGCGGCGGCGCAGGCGCCTCAGAAGCAGCCGTCGAGCGCGAAGCCGCCCGCCTCCCAGCAGGCGCCCGCGCAGTCCAAGTCCGGCTTCCAGTTCTTCGATGCGCGCCCCGTCTCGCCCGATGCGCCCATCGTCACGAAGCCGTGGAAGCCGGACGAGAAGGCCAAGGTCGACGCCATGCTGAAGACCCTCGGCCAGCAGGCGCCGGGGCTCGTGCAGCGCGCGACGCAGTACAGGCCGGTGCGCATCTTCCGCACCGATACGCTCGGTTTCGAGGACCGCCTCGTCGGCACGATCAACGCCGAGCACACGATTCTCGTGTCGGACCGGTTCTTCAAGACGCAAGGGGCGTCGGGCTCGATCGCCTCGACGGATCCCGCCTTCGCCCTCGTCCGCGAGGTGGCGCATCTCGCCGATTCTGCCAATCGCGCGGCTGCGACGAAGGAGTGGGTGGCGCTCATCCAGCCGCTCCTCGAGAAAGTCCGCGCCAAGGTCAAGGAGACGAAGACGACTCTTGCCGACCTTGCGCAGAAGGGCGACGACCAGATCGCCAAGGACGCGGGCCTTCCGACCATCCTCGGTGCCTACCGGGTCGACGAGGCGCTCGCGGATTTCGCCGCCGCCCTCGCGACGAAGAAGGACTTCGCGGCACCCGCCGAGATCAAGGCCTATGTCGAGAAGCAGGTCCTGGCGCCGGGCGCCAAGGCCGAGGAGGCGCTGAAGAAGTTCCACCAGGCCCTCGACACCTTCGAGAAAGGCAAGGTCGACGACGCGTTGAAGCAGTACGACCAGGCCATCAAGCTCGACGCCAATTTCCGCGAGGCCTATCTCGATCGCGGCCTCATCTACAAATACAAAGGCCAATGGGACAAGGCGATCGCCGACTTCGACCAGGGCATCAAACTGTCCTTCGGCGAGGCGCCGGCGCAGATCTACTTCGAGCGCGGGCTCGTGAAGGCGCAGAAGGGCGACTTCGACCAGGCCATCGCCGATCTCTCCGCCTCGATCGAGCGCAGCCCCAGCCCCTATCTCGGCTTCATGCGGCAGGCCTACGGCCTCCGCGCAGAGGCCTATATGCGCAAGAAGGACTACGCCAAGGCCGCCGCCGACTACACCAAGGTGCTCGAGCTCGATCCGAAGAACGCCTACTCCTACAAGATGCGCGGGCGCGCGCGGTACGAGATGGCCGACGCCAACGGCGCCGTCGCCGACTACACCAAGTCGATCGAGCTCGACGACAAGGATCCTGACGCCTATTTCATGCGCGGCTATGCCTACGGCTCGCAGAAGAAGCTGGCCGAGGCCAAGGCCGATCTCGAGAAGGCGCTGGAGCTGAGCCCCAAGATGGAGCCTTTGGTCAAGCCGGCGCTCGACTTCGTCAACGCGGAGATGGCGAAAGCCAAGAAGAAGTAGCGGGCGGTCGCTAGGTGTTGTTCGCGCCGTCGAAGGGGAGCGCCGCGGCGCCGAGGACCGCGCCCGAATCCGTGTCCTGCAGGATCACGACCATCCCGGCGCGCTGGTGGAATGCCGCGTCGGTGATCTGAAGGGTGAGGCTCTGCGCGGCGCCGTTCCAGCTTCCGATGCGCCGCATCTCGCGCACGACATTGTAATAGGTGATGCGCTGGCCCGCGTTCTGCCCGCCACGGATATCGACCGTGTGCGGCCGGTCGTAGAGCATGAGCAGCAGGGCAGCCCGCTCGCGCGCGGGACCCGATGATCCGCGGTCGGGCAATGGCGTCGCGGCCGCCGCCTCGCCCGGCAGCGTGACTGTGATGGTGCCGTTCGCGGCGCGGCTGAGCTCGATGGGAACGGCCTCGCGCCGGCGGGCCTCCGCGATGAGCCCTTCGATCCGGTCGCGGAGGCGCCCCGAGACGTGCGCGCGCCCCTCGACCACGACCTGCGGCGTGTAGACGTAGTTCATGCCGAACAGCTTCTTGTAGCTGCGCTGGCGCTGGGTCGCCTCGGGCAGCGCGAACTCGTCGCGCCAGAGCGGCGAGTCCCAGTAGTCGATATGGAGCGAGAGCGGGATCACGTCCTGACGCTTGACCAGCTCCGCCATGTAGGCGTCGGCGATCCGGCAGGGCGCGCAACCTTGCGAGGTGTAAAGCTCGAGAAGCACGGGCGCGCGTTCACCCGCATGGGCCGGCACGGCCGCGAGGCTCGCGAGAACCGCCAGAAGAAGTCGCGCCAATCGCATCCGTCCCTCGCTCCGATCCGCTCTCACAAGATAATCGGCCGGCGAGGTTAAAACCCTATCACTTGCGGGTTAGGCGCATCCTCGGAGGAGGCAGGCGCGCGTTAACGATTAGGACGCCCGGCCCTTGCTCCCGAATGTATGGACCGCGGCACCGAGCACCGGGCCGCCTTCGCCGCGCTGGAGGATGAGGGCGCAGCCCGTATGTTCCCGCATGACGGAATCGTCGATCGGAAGCGCGATGGTCTCGGCCGGACCCGCCGTCGCCGCGAGCTTCCGCATCTCGCGCACCACGTTGTGGTAGCTCAAGGTCTGTCCGGCATTTTCGCCGCGCTTGATCGAGGTGGTGTGCTTCGCATCGAAAAGGACGAGCCACAGCACCGCGCGCTCGGCGCCGGCGCGCTCGGGTAGCACCGCGACGAGGCGACCACTCGCGTCCGCCTTGATCTCGAGCGCCAGCTTCTGCTGCGCCTGGGCGCGCCGGATGAGCGATTCGATCGAGCCGCGGCGCGTGCCCGAATCATGCGCGCTGCCGTCGACCACCATCTCCGGCGTGTAGACGTAACTCTGGCCGAGCGTCTTGGCGTAGGTGCGCTGGCGCGCCGTCGTCTCGGGGAAGGCGAAGGGATCCTTCCAGCCGATGTAGTCCCAATAATCGACGTGGAAGGAGAGGGCGATGACGTCGCGCCGCGCCGCAAGCTCGCCGAGATAGGCATCCGCCGGCGGGCAGGAGTTGCAGCCTTGCGAGGTGTAGAGTTCGACCACGACCGGCGCGCGCTCGGCGGCTGCCGCCGAAAGCGCGACGGTGAGGGCAAGGACGATCCCGAGGGTTCGCATGGCCCGATGATAGGCGCATGCCGGCCGGGGCCGTCATCACAATGCGGTGAAACCCTCAGACGTCGATGTCGACGACGAGCTTGGCGTTCTTCTGGATGTAGTCGAAGCGAAGCTCCGGGCGCTTGCCCATGAGCGTCTCGACGAGCTTGGCGGTCGCCGCGGCCTCTTTCTTCTCTTCCTTCGGGTCCGGCAGCTCGACGCGCAGGAGCGTGCGCGTCGCCGGATCCATGGTCGTCTCCTTGAGCTGGGACGCCGGCATCTCGCCGAGTCCCTTGAAGCGGCTGATCTCGACCTTGGCGTTGCCCTTGAAGCGGGTCTTGAGCAACTCCTCCTTGTGCTTGTCGTCGCGCGCGTAGAGGGAGACGCCGCCATGGGTCAGGCGGTAGAGCGGCGGCATGGCGAGGTAGAGATGACCCTCTTCGACGAGCCGTGGCATCGCGCGGTAGAAGAACGTCATGAGGAGGGCGGCGATGTGCGCGCCGTCGACATCGGCATCCGTCATGATGATGACGCGCTCGTAGCGGAGCGCTTCGTCCCGGTAGAGCTCGCCCATGCCGCAGCCGAGCGCCTGCGCGAGATCGTGGATCTCCTGGTTCTGCCGGAGCTTCTCGGCGGACGCGCTGGCCACGTTCAAGACCTTGCCGCGGAGCGGGAGGATGGCCTGCGTCTCGCGGTTGCGCGCGGTCTTGGCCGAGCCGCCGGCCGAGTCGCCCTCGACGAGGAAGATCTCGGTGCCGTCGCGCGCATCGCGGCTGCAATCGGCGAGCTTGCCGGGGAGCCTCAGCTTCCTCGTCGCGGTCTTGCGCTGGAGCTCGCGCTCCTGCCTCCGGCGCAAGCGTTCGTCCGCCCGCTCGAGCACGCGGTCGAGGAGCGCCTTGGCCGCCCCCGTGTCGCCTGCGAGCCAGTGGTCGAAGTG
Organism: Alphaproteobacteria bacterium; assembly: GCA_046349515.1. Classification (GTDB taxonomy): domain Bacteria; phylum Pseudomonadota; class Alphaproteobacteria; order CADEGL01; family CADEGL01; genus JBGPGW01. The sequence goes on from JAXMCE010000007.1 coordinate 9,032, forward strand.
ATCCTTGACCGCGCCCTCGACGAGCCGGGTCGCCTCGGGCATGCCGAGCCGCTCCTTGGTCTGACCCTGGAACTGCGGGTTCGCGATGAACAGCGAGAGCATGATCGCGGCGCCGTCGACCACGTCCTCGGCCGTGATGTCCTTGCCGCGCCGGTTGCCGATGCGCTCGGCGTAGTCGCGCAAGCCCCGCACCAAGGCCGTGCGCAGGCCTTGCTCGTGGCTGCCGCCCTGGGGCGTCGGCACCGTGTTGGTGTAGGAGCTGAAGAATCCGTCCTCGTCGACCGGCCAGGCGACCGCCCACTCGACCTTGCCGCCCTTGCCGCCGCCGTTGAAGCTCGCTTCGTCGGCGAAGGGTTTCGCCGTGATCGTCGCGCGCTCGGCGAGGCTCGCGGCAAGATAGTCCTGGAGCCCGCCGGGGAAGTGGAGCGTGGCCTCCGCCGGAATTTCGCCCTTGTCCTTGAGGAGGCTCTTGTCGCAGGCCCAGCGGATCTCGGCGCCCTTGAAGAGATAGGCCTTGGACCGCGCCATGCGGTAGACGCGCGCGGGCTTGAAGTACGCATCCTTGCCGAAGATCTCGGGGTCGGGGTGGAAGGTGACGGTCGTGCCGCGGCGGTTCGAGGCCGCGCCCGCGTCCTTGAGCTTCGAGGTCGGCTTGCCGCGGCAATAGGTCTGGCGCCACAGGCGCTTCTCGCGCGCGACCTCGACCGTCATCGAATCCGAAAGCGCATTCACGACCGAGATGCCGACGCCGTGGAGGCCGCCCGCGGTCTTGTAGACGGCGTCCGAGAATTTGCCGCCGGAGTGGAGCATGGTCATGATGACTTCGAGGGCGGATTTGGGGCGGAACTTCGGATGCGGATCGACCGGAATGCCGCGGCCGTTGTCGCGGACCGTGATCGAGTGGTCGGCGTTCATCTCGACCTCGATGCGGCTCGCATGCCCGGCCACCACTTCGTCCATCGCGTTGTCGAGGACTTCGGCGACCAGGTGGTGGAGGGCCGGCTCGTCCGTGCCGCCGATATACATGCCCGGGCGGCGGCGCACCGGCTCGAGGCCCTCGAGGACCTCGATGTCCCGCGCGCTGTAGCCCGAGGCCTTGGGGCCCCGGCCTTTCGGCGGCATGTCGAAGAGATCGGCCGTCTTGGCCGCTTTGGCCGGCATGGACGCTCCCGCGAAGGGCTAAACTCTTGGCTGATCAGCCTACAGTATGGACAAATTGCGAGAAACCACAAGATGTTGAGTATATGAGGCAAAATCCATGACCGACGACCGACCCCACGGCTCGATCGCCATCCGCACCCTCGCCATGCCGGCCGACGCCAATCCCAATGGCGACATCTTCGGCGGCTGGCTTCTCGGCCAGATGGACATCGCGGCCGGCGTCGCCGCCCGCGACCGCGCAAAGGGGCGCGTGGCCACGGTCGCGGTCGACGCGATGACCTTCAAGCTGCCGGTCTATGTGGGCGACCTTGTCTCTTGCTTTGCGGAGATCGTCCATGTGGGGCGCACCTCGATCGCGGTCTGGGTCGAGGCCTGGGCGACGCGTCGCGACGGCACCGAGATCAAGGTGACGGAAGGCAAGTTCACCTACGTGGCCTTGGGCGAGGACAGACGTCCGCGCCCCGTGCCGCCCGCTTGAACGCAACCCCTGAAGACGGAGGACACCATGATCATCGTCAAGCACAAGGACGAACTCCGAGGCACGAGCCGTGCCGTCGAAACCAAGGAGTACGCGACGACGCGCTTTCTCTTGCGCGAGGACGGCGTCGGCATGACGGTGACCGACGTCACGCTCAAGGCCGGGATCGACGCGACGATCCAATACAAGAATCACGTCGAGGTCTGCTACTGCCTCGAAGGCGAGGCCACGCTCGAGGATTTCGAGACGGGACAGATCCATCGCATCCGGCCGGGCACGCTCTGGGCGCTGCCCAAGCACGAGCGGCATCGCTTCACGGCGAAGGGCGCGGTTCGGCTCGTCTCGATCTTCGTGCCGGCGCTTGTCGGGGCCGAGACGTGGGACGAAGACGGCTCCTTCCCGCTGCTTCCCTGACGGCGCTCGCGTGGACACGGGCGGAGCGCGTCGCTAGGCTCCGCCGGACTCGCACTTCCAGGTCGAATCCTTGGCACAGGACGAACGGGCACAGCAAATCGCGGACGCCGTGCGCCGGCACGGCGCGGGCGACCTCGCGGGTGCGATCGCGGCGTATCGCGCGCTGCTCGCGGGTGGGCCCGGCGAGGCCAGCCTTCACTACAATCTGGGTGCTGCGCTCCAGGCGACGGGTGCGGTCGGCGAAGCGATCGAGGCCTACGAGAAGGCGCTCGCCCTCGATCAGCGCTTCGTCGCCGCACACTATAATTTGGGCGTGCTCCGGGAAGAGCGCGGCGAGCTCACGGAAGCGCTCGGCCATTTCTCGCGTGCGGCCGAGCTCGAGCCCGGCTTTGCCGCGGCTCACAACAACCGGGGCGGCGTGCTCGTCGATCTCGGGCGGGTCGAGGACGGCGTTGCCGCATTCCGGCGCGCGATCGCGTGCGATCCGCGCCTTTTCCTGGCCCATTGGAATCTCGGCAAGTACGGCTTCGATGGCGCGAACGTGGCCGAGACGGCCGAGCATCTCGGCCGCGCGGTCGCGATCGAGCCGCGCGTGGGCGCGCTGCGCTGTCACCATGCGATGGCCCTTGCCCTCGCCGGACGCGAGGACGCGGCGAAAGGCGAGTTCGCCGAGGCGCGCCGGCTCGATCCCGAGCAGGACGCGGCCGAGGACGGCTTCGCCTATCTTCGCGCGGCTCCCGGCCGTCCGCGGCTGTTCGGCGCGGCATCGGCCTTGCTCGCCCACGCGGCCGGCGCGGCGGCGGGGGAGGGGCTATGGCTCGAATTCGGCGTCTTCCGCGGCAACTCGATCAACCAGATCGCGCGCCGCGCGACGGGCATCGTTCACGGCTTCGATTCCTTCGAGGGCCTGCCGGCCGATTGGGGCGGTGGCCGCGCGAAGGGCAGCTATTCGACCGGCGGCGCTCTCCCGATGGTCGAGGCCAATGTGCGGCTGCACACCGGCCTGTTCGAGGATACGCTGCCGCGCTTCGCCGTGGCGCATGAGGGCCGCGTCGCATTTGCCCACATCGATTGCGATCTCTACCAATCGACCCGCGCGGTGTTCCACCATCTCGGCGCGCGCATGGGACCGGGCACCGTGCTTGTCTTCGATGAGTATCTCGGCTATCGCGGGTGGCGCGAGCACGAGTGGCGGGCGTTCCACGAGTTCATCGCCGCGCGCGGACTTCGCTACGAATATCTGGCCTTCACCGTCTTCGGCAAGCAGGCAGCCGTCCGGATCGCCTGACGCATTCCAGGGAAGCAAGAGATGCGATGGAAACGCGCACTGACCGTCGTCGGCGTCCATGCCGAGGGCGAGTACGGCAAAGTCGTCACGGGCGGCGTCGTCGACGTGCCGGGGAAGACCATGTTCGACAAGATGAAATACTTGCGCGACCACGACGACGGTTTGCGCCAGTTCCTCCTGTTCGAGCCGCGGGGTGCGGCCGTGCACAGCGCGAACCTGGTGCTTCCCTCGAACCACCCGAAGGCGCAGGCCGGCTACATCATCATGGAGTCGACCGAATACGCGCCCATGTCCGGCTCGAACACGATCTGCACGGTGACGGCGATCCTCGAGACGGGGATTCTTCCCATGACCGAGCCCGTGACGAAGCTGACGCTCGAGACGCCAGCGGGTCTCGTCTACCTGACATGCCAGTGCCGGGGCGGCAAAGTGCTGCAGGTCAAGTTTGAGAACGTGCCGTCCTTCGTTCAGGTGCTCGACGCCAAGGTCGAGGTGAAGGGGGTGGGCACCGTGCGCCTCGACGTGGCCTGGGGCGGCATGCACTACGCGCTCATGGACGCGCGCGACTTCGGCTTTGCCATCCGGCCCGACGAGGCGCGCGACATCGCGGTCATGGGTGAGAAGATCCGCGAAGCCTGCCGGGAGCAGCTCTCGATCGTCCATCCGGTCAATCGCGAGATCCGCCACGTGACGATCTCGGGCTTCTTCGGTCCGCTCAAGAAGAAGGGCAAAGGCCTCACGGCCAAGAACGCTGTCGTCGTCTCGCCGGGGCGCATCGACCGCAGCCCCTGCGGCACCGGCACCAGCGCGCGCCTCGCGGTCATGCACGCGCGCCGCCAGATCAAGCGCGGCCAGATCTTCGACCACGAATCGATCATCGGCACGCATTTCTTTGCGGAGATCGTCGGCACGACGAAGGTGGGCCGCAAGACCGCGGTGATCCCGACGGTCGCGGGGCGCGGCTACGTCACCTCGATCGGCCAGTACGGGCTCGATCCGGATGACCCGCTGCCGACCGGCTACACGCTCTCCGACACGTGGCTCAAGGCCGTGAAGCGCTTGCAGAAACCCTAGCGCTTGTACCCCGCTGTCGTGTGCTTCTCGAGTGCCGTCCAGTCGATGTCGATGCCGAGGCCGGGCCGGTCGGGAAGGCGCGCGCGCCCGTTCTTGATCGTGATGCCACCCGTGACGAAGGCATGCGGCCCCCAGTCGAGGAAGGAGACGTGGCCCTCGCAGTCGACGGGATAGGGGGTGCGGACCGCGGCGGCCATGTGGCAGCACGCCGTGTCGCCCACGAGCGTGTAGGGGTTGGTGTCGACCGAGACGCCGATATTGGCGCTTTCACAGATCGCGACGGCCTTCAGCGATTCGTGGAATCCGCCGAGCCGGTTGAGCTTCAGGACGATGCGGTCGCAGGCGCCGAGGCGCGCGATCTCGAGCATGGCCTTCGCTGACCACACGGACTCGTCGAGGATCACCGGCACGCCGCCGTGGCGGCGCACATGGACGTGGCCCGAGAGATCGGCGTAGGGCAGCGGCTGCTCGATCGAGAGATTGTCGAGCCCGGCGTAGCGGCGAAGATGCGTCACCGTCCACGCGGCGCTCTCCCAGCCCTGGTTCGCGTCGGCGTCGATGTAGACGTCGCGCGGCGTCGCCTCGACCGCGGCATCGAGCTTGGCGAGCTCCGAGAGCATGTTGTCGCGTGACCAGCCCTTGGCGAGCACGACGTCGCCCACCTTGACCTTGAGCCCCTTGAAGCCGCGCTTCACGAAATCGCGGCAGGCCTCGGCCATGGCCTCGGGCGTCTTGTGATAGAGGTTCGTCAGCATCTCGAACTCGGTGCGGTAGGCGCCGCCCAAGAGCGCATGCACCGGCACGCCGCGCGCCTTGCCCACGAGATCGTAGAGCGCCATGTCGACGCCCGAGCGCGCCGAGCGGCTGCCCGGCATGCCGCCGCCATAGGCCGCTTCCATCCGATGGTGGGCGAGCGCGAAGTTGGATGGATCGATGCCCTGGAGCGCCGTGCCGTAAAGGCGGATCAGCTCCGCGATCTGGTCGGCCGTCTCGCCGAGATACCATTGCTGGCTCGAGGCCTCGCCGACGCCATAGGTGCCATCTTCGGCCGTGACCTTGACGAGGAAGGAGGGCGGGTGGCTCGGCCAGACATACTCGTCCTCGACCCACGCTTCCTTGATCGCCATCGGATAGAGCCGAAAGCCTTCGACGCGCGCGATTTTCATGGATGATCCCTTCTTGGCCGGCGCGGGATTATCGTCGGGTGCCGCGCGGGCGCAAGGCGCAGGGATCGAGTTTGGAATCGAAAATGTTCGCCCCTCTCCCGGCGGAGGACGTGACCCAGGAGAGGGGCATCCCGCCGAACCGCCGCACGACCCTACGAGGGCGACGGCCAGGGCGGGCGGGTCAAGAGGCGTGGTCTCCTTTCAAATCCCGACCTGGCGCCGGATTGCGCGGTTCGCCGGGCTTCGATGCGGCGCGCGCTTGCGCCCGGTCGAGCATCGCGAAGTGCGCCAGGGCCAGGGCAATGGTTGCGGCTCCGAGGCTCCGCCAGATGAACATCGAACCCCCCGCTTCCAGGGACAGATCGCTCAATTTATATGCGAGTGATAATTATTTGCAATTAAATTTTTCTGCGATCGGTCATTTGAGGACTCGGCCGGAAGGCCTCTCGACCGTTTGGCACCGTGTTCTCGCGGGCGAAGTCCGATGATTCGCGGCGCATGACAGGTGGGGGGTGCTCATGCAAGCTCGGGACGCTGATGACGGAGGCATGACCATGGCGCGGGCGACGAGGGCGAAGGGGAAGGCATCACGGGAGCCGCAGGCGGCCGATCTCGTCATCGCCAATGCGTGCGTGCTGACTCTCGATGCGAAGCGCCGCGTCTTCGCCGACGGCGCCATCGCCATTCGCGGGCGCGACATCGCGATGGTGGGGCGCACGAAGGACGTGTGCGCGGCCTGGCGCGCGCCGCGCACGATCGACGCGAAGGGGGCGGTGGTCCACCCCGGCTTCGTCGAGGGGCACTACCACATGACCATGCACCTGACGCGCGCCTCGATCACGGATGATCCGAGGAAGCCCGCGCTCGGTGGTGGCTCGACGAAGGGCCGCTCGATCTACAGCCAGTGGTACAACGCGCTCACCGACGAGGACGAGCATGCGAGCGCGCTCCTGGCCTCGCTCGAGATGGCGCGGAACGGCTACACCTGTTTCATGGAGCCGGGCACCGCGCTCGAGACCGACGCGGTCGCCAAGGCGGCCGAGGCGGTCGGGATCCGCGGCTCGCTCGCCGATCCCTTCCTCTGGGACACGACGGGTCACTTCCAGGGGGCGGCCGAGATCGACCGCGCGCCGCCGAAGCTCGCGCGGTGCTTGAAGACTCTCGGGCGCGAGTTGCGTCGGAACCGCGATCCCGAGGCGCTCGTCGGCGCCCATGTCGCGGTCTACGGCTCGGGCTCGGCGTCGGACGAGCTCATGCGCGCGGCCAAGCGCTGCGCGGATGAGAACGGCGTCATCCTCAACCAGCACCAGTCCTTCATGCCCGAGGCGACCGCCGCGCTCGATGCCCAGTACGGCCGGCATACCCTCGTCCATTTCGCGGAGCTCGGCGTGCTCGGGCCCAACGTCACCTTCGTTCACATGAACGTCGTGCGCGACGACGAGGTCGAACCCATCGTCTCCTCCGGCATGTCGCTCGTCTGGCATCCGGGGAACTACCTGTTCTATGGCTTGGGTGCGAAGACGCCCCAGCGCATGCCGGAGCTTCACGAGCGCGGCGTCAATCTGGCTCTCGGCCACGACATCGCGAAGATCTGGACGTTCGGCGAGCTGCCCTACCTGGCCTATCTCGCCGCGCGCAACCATGGCCACTTCGTCCCCGCGAGCGCCTGCCTCGAGATGGCGACGATCGGCGGCGCCAAGGCTTTGGGATGGGAGAAGCGCATCGGCAGCTTGGAAGCCGGCAAGCGTGCCGATCTCGTCATCCGGCGGAGCGATCTCCCCGAGGCGCAGCCCGGCGTCAACCCCGTGCTCGAATCGGTTCTCGTCGCGCGCTCGAAGGGAATCGACACCGTCATCTGCGACGGCGAGATCATCGTGCGCGACGGGTGCTCGACGAGGCTCGACGAAGATGAAGTCTATGCGCGGGCGCGGGCGTCCGCGCGGCGCATCATGGCGAAGGCGGGTTTGAAGCCGGACATCGACTGGCCGGTCGTGCGCTAGCGGCCTCGCGGGTCTCGAAGCGCCGAGCCTCGCGCTACTTCACGGCCTCGAGGTTGAGGCTCATCGGCTGCCCGTTCTCCTTGTCGAGATGGGGCAGGTAGGCTTGGGAATAGTCGTCGACCTCCGCATGCTCGGTCGTGCGCCAGTCCCACGGGCGCACCTCGCGGAAGCCCGCGTCGCGGAAGGCGCGCGTGAGCAGCGCCTCGTCGAAGATCATCTTGTGGAAGTCGTAGCTGTTGCGTTGGCCGCCGCAGACGAGGCCGATCAATCCATTGAGTCCGTCTTCGAGGCCCTTCTCGTAGTAGAGCTTGGCGCACGCCGCGAAGTCGGGCACGGAGACGCGCAGGATCGCGCCCGGTTTCAGCACGCGATACCACTCGCCGAGCACGCGCGGCACTTCCGCCCGGCCGAAATGCTCGAGAACGTGACAGGCATAGATCAGCTCGACCGACGCCGAGTCGATCATGGACAGGCGCTCGACGCGCGCGACCCAGTCGACATGGGGCGCGGGGGCCGCGTCGATGTGGACGAAGCCCGGGATGTGGCGCTTGCCGCAGCCAAGGTGGAGCTTGAGCGGGGCCGCCGGATCGCCGGCGGGCCGTGTGTGGCCCCGGTCGAGATCGAAGATGAGGGCGGCGCGTTGGTGCTGCATGTGGCCTCCTGCCACAATTCGGTGGTCCCACTCGCCCGGCGCATGCCTTGCGCCACAAGGGGCGGACGCGGTCCCGCACGAGAGCGGGCAGTGCCTATTTGGCCACCATCAGCCTAACGGCCGGTTAAGACCGGCCATTGCCCCGGAGATCGGGGGCCAGGCATCGATCCTTCGTCGTTGCACTTTAGAATCATTCGCGAATAATGGCGCCGTTGGATCTTGAACAACGAAGAGGTGTTCGGGTCTGGCTTAACCATACCGTCAAGAAAAAGAGCATCGCGGGCGGGGCCGAACAGGGGCCCGGCCGACTCGCGCGAGTGATTCCACACACCATGGCTTCAACTCGGGAGGTAATCGATGGCTTTTGGGAAAGCAGTTCGTTGGCTATCCGCAAGGGCCTGAAGGGCATGACGGGGGAAATCGTGTGCGACAAGAACGGCGATTGCGGGCCGTTCACCCTCGCTCTCTACCAATTCACCAGTGCGGACCCGGGCACGTTCGATCTCGGGAAGAATCCGAAGCGCGTCTATCCTCCGCCGCAGTAGGCGGGCGCGGTTTTGATGGCGGGGGAGGCGGTGGCCTCCCCCGAATTTTGTCGCGGAGGCGAGCGCCATCCAGCCCCGCCGCGCCGATCCTCTTGAATTGGCAAACGGAATCGCGGCGGCCCGTCAAGGGCTCTCCCGGACCGATCGGAATGCGTCGCCATTGCAACGGGGCCAAAATCCCCCATAATCCTGCGGTCAACGGGCGAGCCGATACGGGGCGGTCGGGTCGAACTCTAGGGAAATCGAGAAAACAACAGCGGCGCCGCACATGAGTGCGACAGTGCCGCGCGTCCCATGGTGTGCTGACTCTTAACAGGAGAACGGAATGTCAGTGTGTAGAACTGTGACTTGGCTATCCGGCGCCGCGATCGCGGCGGCTGTGGCGTTGGGCTCGTCGGCAGCCTGGGCGGTCAAAGTCGGGCCGGTCGAAGACCCGGTCCGCGTCCTGAAGGTTCCGAACGGCCAGCCGCTGGTCTTCGGCGTGTTCACCGTGCTCTCGGGGCCGGACGCGGGACAGGGCCTCGATCCCTATCGCGGCATGCAGATGGCCGCCGAAGACATGGGCAACAAGCTTCTCGGCCATCCCGTGAAGTTCACGGCCGAAGACGATGGCTGCAACGCCGAAGGCGGTCAGACCGCGGGCACGAAGATCGCGGCCAATTCGCAAGTCGTCGTGGCGCTCGGCTCCAACTGCTCGAGCGCGACCATCCCGGCCGCACCCATCCTCTGGAAGTCTGGCATCCCGACCATCTCGCCGGGTGCCGCTTCGCCGAAGCTGACCGACGTCTCGAAGCGCGGTCCTGGCTTCGAGGGATTCTCCCGCGTCATCTTCAACGCCGAGTTCGAAGGCATCGAGCTCGCCAAGTGGGCGCGTGAGACGAAGAAGTTTGAGACGGCCGCCATCATTCACGATGGCACGCCTTATGTCGAAGGTCTCGCCAAGGCCTTCGCCAACAAGTTCAAGGAATTGGGCGGCAAGGTCGTGGCTGAGGAAGCCATCGGTCCGCAGGATGTCGACATGCGGCCCATGCTGACGAAGCTCATCACGGCGAAGCCGCAGATGGTCTTCTTCCCGACCTTCATCCAGGCGACGGCCCAGATCGTCCGCCAGGCGCAAGAGGTCGACGGCTACAAGAACGTGATGCTCATCGGCTCGGACAACGTGCTGGACAAGAACTTCATCCAGCTCGCGGGTCAGCCCTCGGTCGGCTTCACGATCATCTCGCCGCCGCTCGATGCGGACTCCCAGGGCGAGGCCTATAAGAAGCTCGTCACGAAGTACACGAAGAAGTACGGCGAAGGCCCGGTCACGGCGTGGACGCCGTACGGCTACGACGCCTACATGGTCGCGGCGAAGGCGATCGAGAAGGTCGCGGTGAAGGAGAAGGATGCGATCTACATCCCGATCTCCAAGCTCCAGGACGCGATCCTCGCGACGAAGGACTACAAGGGCATCTCGGGCGTGATCAGCTGCCGGCCGAACGGCGACTGCGCGCAGTTCAAGGCGGTGTTCTATCAGTTCAACAACGCCGACCCGAATACCTTTGATGTCGGCAAGAACCCGAAGAAGGTCCAGTAACGCCGCCGGTTGACCGGCCGCGTTCGCGTCAAGAGGCGGGGGAGGCGATGAGCCTCCCCCGCTTCGCGTTTGAGGCCGGGCCTGATCCGGGGTCGGCCATGCGGTTCGACTGGAATCCCCTGAAAATTTGCGGATAATTCCGCGGTCCGCGTGCGACGCCCGTCAGGCACGGCGCGGGCCAACGAAACCAAGAAACAGCTCTCGTTCGTCTCGCTTGTTCGGTTTCGCATTCCGCGGCGCCGCTAGACAAACGCATTAACGGAGAGGCTCATGAGTTTGAAATCAGGAACGAAATGGATTTTGGGCGCCGCCGTCGCCTCGACGGTCGCGCTGGCCTCGACCGCGGCATTCGCGGTCAAGGTGGGTCCCGTCGAGGACCCGGTTCGCGTGACGAAGATCCCGAAAGGCGCGCCGATCCAGATCGGCACGTTTCTCGTCCTGTCCGGCGCCGACGTCGCGCAGGGGCTCGATGGCTTGCGCGGCATCCAGGTTGCCGTGGAAGACATGGGCGGCAAGCTGATGGGCCATCCCATCCGGCTGATCAGCGAAGACGACACCTGTAGTGCCGAGGGCGGCCAGATCGCGGCGACCAAGATCGCCGCGAACCAGCAGGTGGTCGCGGCGCTCGGTGGCTCGTGTTCGAGCGCGACGATCCCGGCGGCCCCCATCCTGTGGAAGGCCGGCATCCCGGACATCACGCCCGGCGCCGCCTCGCCCTACCTGACCGATCCGAAGAAGCGCGGGCCCGGCTTCGAGGGTTTCGCGCGCATGTTCTACAACGCCGGCTGGCAGGGCGTGGAGTTGGCCAAGTGGGCGAAAGAGGTCAAGAAATACGACAACGTCGCGGCGATCCATGACGGCTCGCCCTATGTCGAAGGGCTCGCGCGCGCCTTCGTCGAGTCGTTCCAGAAGATCGGCGGCAAGGTCTGCGCGGTCGAGGCCATCGCGCCGACCGACACCGACATGCGGCCCATGCTGACGAAGCTCAGCACCTGCAAGCCGCAGATGGTGTTCTTCCCCGGCTTCATCAACGCGACGGCCTACGTCATCCGGCAGTCGAAGGAAGTCCCCGGCCTCGAGAAGACCGAGTTCATCGGCTCGGACAACGTGCTGGCCAAGGAGTTCATGGAAGCGGCCGGCGCCAACACGAACGGGTTCACCTTCGTCTCCTCGGCCGAACAGGAAGCGGATTTCCAGACGAAGTCCGTTCCGGCCTACGCCAAGATGCGCGAGCACTACAAGAAAATGTTCGGCGAGAACCCGATCCAGGGCACGCATCACTTTGCCTACGACTCCTTCCTCATGGTGGCGAAGGCGATCGAGAAGGTCGCGGTCAAGGATAACGATGGCAACCTTTACATCCCGGCGACGAAGCTCCGGGATGCCATCCTCGGGACGAAGGGCATGAAAGGCATGACCGGCGAGGTCAACTGCGATCAGAACGGCGACTGCGGGCCGTTCACGATTGCGCTCTACCAATATGTGAGCGCCGATCCCAACACCTTCGACCTCGGCAAGAACCCGAAGCGGGTCTACACCGGGAAGAAGTAATCGAGGAAGCGCGAGACGATCCCCATCGGGGGAGGCGCGAGCCTCCCCCGATTTCTTTTGCGGCGGCGCGTGGCCCGTCAGCCGATCCGCACCTTCTCGGCGCCCGCGCGCTCGCACCAGAAGTCGAGGAGCGCCGAGAAGTCCTTGGTGCCGTAAGAGCCGGCGCGGGCCTGCGAGAGGCTCTCGCGCGCCGTCGCCACGATCGGCACCGGCACGCGCGCGCGGTTGGCCGATTCGACGATGAGCGAGAGATCCTTGTGCGCGAGGTCGATGGCGAAGCCGGGCTCGGTGTCGCCTTTGAACACCTTGGTCGCGTAGTTGATCTTGAGCTGCCCGTTCGTTGCGGTCGTGCCGTGGATGACCTCGAGGGTCTTCGCGACGTCGAGGCCGAAGCGCCGTGCGAGAGTCAGGGCCTCGGCGTTCATCTGGCAGGAGACGATGGCCAAAAGGTTGTTGATGAGCTTCGTGCGCGTGCCGGAGCCGGGCGGCCCGCAATGGTGGATGGTCGTGCCCATGGCTTCGAGGAGCGGCTTCACGCGCGCGAAATCGGCGTCCGACGCGCCCACCATGAAGAGGCTCTCGCCCTTGGCCGCATGGCTCGCGAGGCGCCCGACGGGCGCATCGACGAAGGCGAGCCCCTTGGCCTTGGCCGCGCCGGCGAGCTTGTCGGTCGTCTCGGGCAGCACCGTCGACATGTCCATGATGAGGCTGCCGGGCTTGAGCTTCGCATGGAGCTCGCCCAGGACCACCGCTTCCACCTCGGGCGGCCCCGGCAGCATGGTCACGACGAGCGAGGCGCGCTCCGCCACCTCGGCCGCGCTCCGCGCGCACTTGCCGCCCAAGGCCTCGATCGGCGCCATGGCCTCGGGCCGCGCGTCATAGAGCACCGGCGGCATCTGTTTTCGCGCCAGGTTCGCGGCCATCGGGCCGCCCATGCGCCCGAGTCCGATGAAGCCGATCGTGTCCGCCATGCTGTCGTCTCCTTGTCGTGATTGCCGGGCGCCTTAAAGGCGCACGGGGTCCGCTCCGGCGAGAGCGCACCAGATGTCGAGGATGTTCGAGATGTCCTTCGCCTCGTGTCCCATCGCGCGGGCGAGCGAGTAGCTTTCGCGCGCGACGGCCGCGACCGGCACAGGCACCTTCGCGCGGTTGGCCGACTCAACGATGAGGGAAAGGTCCTTGTGCGCGAGCGCAAGCGAAAATCCCGGCTCCGCATCGCCCTTGAAGACCTTGGCGGGAAAGGTGAGGCGGAGCGCGCCGCTCGTCGCCGTCGTGCCGTGGATGACCTCGAGGGTCTTGGCGATGTCGAGGCCGAAGCGGCGGGCGAGCGTCAGGGCCTCGGCACTCAAGGCGCAGCTCGCGACCGAGAGGAAATTGTTGATGAGCTTCGTGCGGGTGCCCGAGCCCGGAGGTCCGCAGTGGTGGATGGTCGTGCCCATGGCCTCGAGGAGCGGCTTCACGCGCGCGAAGTCGGCTTCGTGCGCGCCCACCATGAAAAGGCTTTCGCCCCGTTCGGCGGCGCTGGTGAGGCGCCCGACAGGCGCGTCGACGAAGGCAAGTCCACGCGCACGCGCGGCCGCTTCCATCCGGTCGCTCGTCTCCGGCAACACGGTCGAGACGTCCATGATGAGCCCGCCCGGCGCGAGGTGGGCGATCACGCCCTCGGCGCCGGCGAGGACCGATTCGACTTCCGGCGGTCCGGGCAGAACCGTGATGACGATCGAGGCACGCTTGGCGACCTCGGCCGGGCTCGCCGCGCGCTTGCCGCCGAGCGCCTCGACCGGCGCCATCGCCTCGGCTTGCGCGTCGTAGACAACCGGCGGCATCTGCTTCCGGGCGAGGCTTCGCGCGAGCGGGCCGCCCATGCGCCCGAGGCCGATGAAGCCGATTGTCTCCGTCACGCGCCTCTCCCACGGTCCCGCGATTGCGGCGCCCATCATCGCCGCATTCCAACTTCGCGCACAAGGAGCGGATAGAGGCGCGGCGAAGGATCGCCATCATGGGCGTCACGTCGAACCCGAAACGGAGAGCCCCCATGATTCCCTACCGCGCCATCCCGATCCCGACTGCGGTTGCCGAGACCGCGCGGACGGCCCTCGTCGATTCCTACGGCAACGCGCTCAAGCGCCACGTTGCTCAATCCCATCCCGGCGCGCCGTGCCGGCACTGTCTTGCCGATGTCGGCGTGGGCGAGGGCTATGTCACCATGGCCTACAGCGCCTTCACGACCCCCGGCCCCTACAGCGAGGTCGGCCCCATCTTCCTCCATGCCGAGCGCTGCCCGGCCTTCGACAGGGCGACGAACCGCCTGCCCGAGATCGTGCGCCTCCGCACGGTCGCGATCCGCGGTTACAACGCGGCGCATGAGATCGAAGCGGCGGACCTCGTCGAGGGTGAGGACGCCGAGAGCCTCATCGAGCGCCTGCTCGAGAATCCGGCCGTCGCCTATCTCCACGCCCGCACCGCGCGCTATGGCTGCTATCTCTGCCGCATCGAGCGGGCATGAGGGGCGTTGACTCGCGGCCTCCGCGGCGCTCGCCATGGCCGCGGGAGCGCGGTAGGGTCGACGCTCCATCGATGAGGGGTACCGGATCGGATGACCGATTCGCGCTTGCCGTCGCGGGACGATTGCGTGCTCCACGCCATGCTCGAACGCCGGGCGGCGGAGCGGCCGGACGACGTCTTCGTCCAGTTCGATTCGGGCGCCGAATGGAGCTACGCGCAAACGCGGCATGAAGGTCGGCAGGCAGCCGCGGCCCTTGCGCGGCTCGGCGTCGCGCGCGGCGATGCTGTCATCGTCTGGCTGCCGAACGGCCCTGAGATCCTGCGCCTGTCCTTGGGCCTCAGCTATCTCGGCGCTGTCTTCGTGCCGATCAATCTCGCGCTTCGCGGGACGGTGCTCGAGCACATTGTCGGAAATTCGGGCGCGCGGTTCATCATCGCCCACCGGGACCTGATCGAGCGGCTCGCGTCCATCCGTCTCGGCGCGCTCGAGACGATCGTCGTCGTCGGCGCCAAGGAGTCAGCGCCGCTTCCCCTTCGCATGCACGGCGAGACGGCGCTTCGCTCCGCGGATGACGCGTTCCCAATGCCCGATCCGCCGATCGAACCCTGGGACGTCCACGCCATCTTCTACACTTCGGGCACGACCGGGCCGTCGAAGGGCGTGCTGTGTCCCCATGTGCTCACCTGGAACACGGGCGTGCAGTCTTTCCACTTCCTCTCCAGCCGCGACCGTTTCCTCGTCAATCTTCCCTATTTCCACATCGCCGGCGCCATGGCGGCATACATCGCGCTCCATCACGGCGGCTCGATGGCGATGATGGGCGAGTTCCGCACGGCCGAGTTCTGGGACAAGGTGCGGCGGACGCGCTCGACGACTTGCCTCCTTCTCGGCTCGATCGCGAGCTTTCTCATGAAGCAGCCGGCGCGCGCGGATGACCGCGACCATCCGATGCGGACGGTCGTCCAGCAGCCGCTCGTCCACGAGACGCCCGAATTCGCGCGGCGCTTCGACGTCACGATCTACACCCAGATCGACATGACCGAGATGGGGCCGGCGGTCCGCTCGGAGGCGCTGTCCTCGGATCGCCCAATGGCGCAGGGCTATTGTGGACGCGTGCGCCCCGGCATGCATGCGCGCGTCGTCGATGCGTTCGACCGCGAAGTGCCGCCGGGCGAGGCCGGCGAGCTCGTCGCGCGGAGCGACGTGCCGTGGCTCATCACGCCCGGCTATCACCGCATGCCCGAAGCCACGGCCAAGGCCTGGCGGAACGGCTGGTTCCACACGGGCGATGCGGTCAGGCGCGAGGCCGACGGCTCATTCTATTTCGTCGACCGCATCAAGGACGCGATCCGCCGGCGAGGCGAGAACATCTCCTCGGCCGAAGTCGAAGCCGAGGTGCTGGCCTACGACGCGGTCGAGGCGGCAGCCGCCGTCGCCGCGGCGAGCGAGCATGGCGAGGACGAAGTGCTCGTCGCGATCCAGCCAAAGCCCGGCGCGACGATCGACCCCGCGGCGCTTCTGCGCTTCCTCATCCCGCGCATGCCGCACTTCATGGTGCCGCGCTATGTGCGCGTGATGGCGGCTCTCCCCCGCACCGAGACGGGCAAGGCGCAGAAATCGGCGCTCCGCGCGGACGGCGTCACGCCCGACACCTGGGACCGGGAAAAGGCCGGGATCGTCGTGAAGAGGCAGACGATCGGGTAGCCCGCGACGGACGCCAGGCGGCGGCCTAGGCTTGAAGTGGGGACCCATCGCTCGCATCTATGGCTGCATGATCGATCGGATCGAGGGCGGCGCCTCTTTCGCTGTCCCCATCGCACCGGGAGAACGGCCATGAAACGCCTCGGATTGCTTCTCGGCCTGTGGGCGCGATTCAAGGGCGAGGCCAGAATGGTTTCGGCCATGCTCCGCGAGAAGCGGGCGCCGCTGATCGCCAAGGCGATCGCCGTGGTGGCGCTTCTCTATGTCGTCATGCCGATCGATCTCGTCAGCGATTTCATACCCGTGCTCGGATGGATCGACGATGGCCTCGTGCTCGCGGGCCTTCTGTGGCTCGCCTACCGGTTCCTCCCGCGGGAGCTCTATGACGAGTTGAGGCGTCAAGCCGGCGTTGACGGTGGCGTGGTCGAGGGTCGGGCGTCGCGCGCGGGGTAATGTCGCGCGCCTCGTCAAGTCCGCCGGCGCAGGGCCGGCGTCGGGCGGTCGGGCCCTACCTCGCGTGAAACGTCGTGAAGCCGTCGACCGGTTCGCGCTCGGTCACGAGGCGGTTCTCGGGCGCGGATGTGTCTTCGAAACCGAGCGACATGCCGGAGATGAGGATGTGTTCGTCCGGTATGCCGAGCTCGCGGTGGACGACCGGACCGTATTCGCACCAGGCCTGCTGCGGGCAGGTCTCGAGACCATAAGCCCGCGCGACGGCCATCACGTTCGCCATGTACATCCCGCAATCGAGCCAGGAGCCGTAGAGCAAGCGGCGATCCATCGCGAAGAAGAGCCCGACCGGCGCGCCGAAGAACTCGAAGTTGCGCAAGCCTGCCGCCGTCCGTGCCTCCATGTCGTCCTTGGCGATGCCGTAAAGCGCGTAGAGGTCGTAGCCGACCTTCCGCCGCCGGCTGACATAGGGCTCGAACCACGGCCGGGGCGCATAGGGATATTCCGTGCTGTGCTGGCCCGCCCGCGCGGCATCGAGCACGGCCCGCGACAGGCGCTCGCGCGCGGCGCCCGTCACCACGTGGACGAGCCAGGGCTGGGAGTTCGTTCCGGACGGCGCGCGGGCGGCCGCCGCAAGAATGGCGCGGATCGTCTCATCGGCCACGTGTGTCGGCAGGAATCGCCGGACTGAGCGGCGGCCACCGATGGCATCGATGACGGACATCGAATTGTGCATGCTCACGCTTGGGCTCGTTCGTTGGAAGACATGGTTGAGAGCGATGGGTAGGCCCCCGAATCGGCACTGTTGTGGCCGACATCGCGATGCCGATCAACTGGTCTCGACGGCGCTTGGGTGACGGGTTGCGGATCACGGCGTGCCCGACCGGCGAGCAGCCGTGTCCTTTCTCCTTTCTCGGGCTGGCCGCGTGGACTACCCTTGACTCACGTCGATTCGGCTCCCTGCCGGCGCGCCGGCGCCCGTTGCGATGACGCGGGAAGGCAAGATGCAGTCAACGATGGCACCGAAACGCTCCGAGGCGACAAAGCGCCTGCCCGAAGGTTTCCTCGGCAATCTGCGCCAGGTCTGCGTCGTCACGCGCGACTACAAGAAGGTCATCGCCGGCATGCTGTCCACCGGCATCGGGCCGTGGACCGTATTCACCTTCGACCCCACGACGTGCACAGCGCTCACCTACCGCGGCAAGCCCGCGCTTTATTCAGCCAAGATCTGCTTGGCGCGCGCGACAGGCATCAACTGGGAGATCGTGCAGCCGCTCGACGGTCCCACCATCTATGACGACTATCTCGCGGCCAATGCCGAAGGCGTCCAGCATCTCCAGTTCGATTGCAACAATGTGCCCTGGGCCGAGAAGGTCGCGACGTTCGAGGCCGCCGGATTTTCCTGCATCCAATCCGGCCGTTGGCTCGATCGGCTTCCGTTCGCTTATTACGGGACGGAGTCGGCCGGCACGGTGTTCGAGATCGTCGACATTCCGGAAGGCTGGCAACGCCCGGAGCCGGAAGAGACCTACGCCTAGCCTCACGCGGGCTGCGTCCGCGCTCCTCATGCTCGCGTCATCGACGTTTGAGGGGCAGGTCTCAGGGCGACGGCACGCTCAATTGCGCGCCGTTCTGGTCGATCGAAATTCCAAGGATGAAGTCGGAGGCGCGCGCGGCCCACATCGCCGCCGTCTCGCAGCCCTCGGCCCGGCCGGGCCAGCATTTCTCGAGCATCTCCGTCGCGATGATGCCGGGATTGAGCGTGACGGCCGCGAGGCCCTTGGGGAGCTCCGTCGCGAGCGCGAGCGTCAGGCCTTCGACCGCGAATTTGGAGGCGCAATACGGCGCGACGTCAGGATCGACATGGCGACCCCAGCCCGAGGAGAGCGCGACCGCGATGCCGCGCCCGCGCTCGATCATGGCGGGGAGGAAGGCTTGAAGCGTGTAGGCGACGCCGAGCACGTTCGTCGCGACGACCTGCTCGACCTCGGCGCTCGGCAGTTTCCAGAGCGGCAGCGGGCTGTTGATCGCCCCCGCATTGCAGACGAGCAGGTCCGGGACGTGGCCGCGCGCAGTCACGGCTTTCGCCCAGGCGAACACTTCGCCGGATTTCGTGAGGTCGACGGCAGTGTGGGTAAACGTCTCGCCGGGCGGGACCGGTTCCGCCGCGCGGCCCGAGCGCGAACAACCCTCGACCGTGTGGCCTTTGCCCGCGAGGTTGCGCGCGAGCGCCAAGCCAAGGCCGCGCGAGGTTCCCGTCACGACAATAGTTCTCGCTGTCATTGCACAGCACCTCCCGCGCGCCCGTTCGCCCGATGCGCACCCTAGCGGAAAAACTTTCGCTTGTATGGCGCCGGGGTGTTTCGCAGACTCGTCACCCTGTCGAGACAGGCCGCCGTCCGGTGGCCGCGGGGGATTCCGTACAATGAAGCTTGGACTGGACTTGCCGGCCTATTGGCCGGACATGCGCGTGCCCATCGAACGCCTCTTGCCGGAGCTGAGCGAGGCCGCGCGGCGGGGCGAAGAGGTGGGATTCGATTCCCTCGTCCTCGCCGAGCACCACTTCATCGACTATTTCGTCATGCCCGCGCCGCTCGTGCTGGCGGCCCATCTGGCCGCGGTGACGAAGCGCGCGCGCATCATCACCTCGATCATCGCGATTCCGTTCCACGACGTGCGCGTGCTCGCGGGCGAGATCGCCGTCGCCGACCACCTGACCCAAGGACGCCTCGAGATCGGCTTCGGCAGCGGCGCCAACCAGTACGAGTTCGACCGCATGGGCATGCCGTGGGATTCGAGCCGCATCGAGCTCTTCAACGAGAAGCTGAAGGCGCTCCTGTTCCTCTTCAAGAACCAGGACGTGGCTTACGATTCGCCGCTCATCAAATTCCCCGCGCTCACGATCCTGCCGCCGCCGCTTCAGAAGCCCCACCCGCCGGTCTGGGTCGCCTGCGTGCGCGAGGAGGCCGTCTATCACACGGCGAAGCGGGGCTTCAACGTGCAGAGCGGCTCGCTTCGCCGGTCGCTCGAGGTCACGAAGGACATCGTACGCGCGTTCCGAACCGGCGCCGCCGAGGCGGGGGCCAGGTCGACGCAAATCTCGTTCGGCCAATGGCTCTATGTCGCGAAGGACGACGCCGACGCGAAGCGAAAATTGGAGCTGGCGATCGCGAACCACGGAAAGTTCATCAATCTGACGACGACGCCCGGCATCGTCGCCAAGGGAGAAGTTCAGGCCCTGCCGATCAAGGAAACGCCGGAGGACATGCGCGACCTCGTGATCATCGGCACGGCCAACGAGTGCGTGGAGAAGATTCTGGCGCACCGCGAGCTCGGCATGGACCACCTGATGCTGCGCATGCATTTCGGTCCGGCGCACGCCGACATCATGGCGTCGCTCGACCGGTTCGGCGAGCACGTGATGCCGAAGCTCGGGCTGGGCACGGCGGCGTCGGCCGCGCGCTAATACCAGAACTCACCCCGGTCGATCGCGTCGGACCTGGCTCCCATGCTTCGACAAGCTCAGCATGAGGGCCGCCTCACGCTTCAATGAGGGGGTGCGCTAGTCTGGCTCCGTCCTAAGATCCTCAGAGCCCGCCGATGCTTTTGGCCTTGTGGAAGACGCAGGACGGCGTCTTGGTGCTGGCCTCGAAGTTGCGGCAGTGCTCGGGCCGCTGCTCATAGGCCGTGCAGCGACCGTCGCGGCCGAGTTTGGGGCAATTGAGCGTCCAGGACACGTAGCGCTTACCGTCGATGCGGTAGTCGCGCTCGATCTCGACCGGCTGGAACGGCAGGTCGTGGCGGACCATGTAGTCGTGGACCGCGCGCACGCCGTCGGCTTCCGGGAAGAGCAGCGTGCCGTCCTTCGCCGTCACGTCGTCGTCCCTGTCGCTCGTGAGCACGAGGCCCCGGCAGCAGTAACCCGCATCGGGGCAGATGTTGCAGAGACTCATGCGGTCGACCTCGCTTGGCTGCTCGTGTTGCGCCGCTGAGTTATCGGCGCCTT
Source organism: Alphaproteobacteria bacterium (assembly GCA_046349515.1). Taxonomy (GTDB): domain Bacteria; phylum Pseudomonadota; class Alphaproteobacteria; order CADEGL01; family CADEGL01; genus JBGPGW01. The sequence goes on from JAXMCE010000007.1 coordinate 29,603, forward strand.
GTGCGTGAGATGCAATCCGTCTCGACGCAAGAAAACGGGCCGCCCCGAGGGGCGGCCCGTCGCTTCCGCTGTCGGTCCGCGCGGAGGTCAGACCGAATAGTACATCTGGTACTCGATCGGGTGCGGGGTGTGCTCGAAGGCGTAGACCTCTTCCATCTTGAGCGCCATGTAGGAGTCGATGAGGTCGTCGGAGAACACATCGCCCTTCTTCAGGAACGCGCGGTCCGCATCGAGCGCGGCCAGGGCCTCGCGGAGCGAGCCGCACACCGTCGGCACGTTCTTCAACTCCTCCGGCGGCAGGTCGTAGAGGTTCTTGTCCATCGGGTCGCCCGGATGGATGCGGTTCTCGATCCCGTCGATCCCGGCCATGAGCAGCGCGGCATAGCCGAAATAGGGATTGGCGGCGGGATCGGGGAAGCGCACCTCGACGCGCTTGCCCTTGGGGCTCGCGACATAGGGGATGCGGCAGGAGGCCGAGCGGTTGCGCGCGGAGTAGGCGAGCAGCACCGGCGCCTCGAAGCCGGGGATCAAGCGCTTGTAGCTGTTCGTCGTCGGGTTGGTGAAGGCGTTGATCGCGCGCGCATGCTTGATGACGCCGCCGATGTAGTAGAGCGCCGTGTCCGAGAGATCGGCGTAGCCGGAGCCCGCGAAGAGCGGCTTGCCCGCCTTCCAGATCGATTGGTGCAAGTGCATGCCCGAACCGTTGTCGCCCTTGATGGGCTTCGGCATGAAGGTCGCGGTTTTGCCGTAGTTGTCCGCCACCATGTGCACGCAATACTTGTAGATCTGCATGGCGTCGGCCGACTTCACGAGCGTCGAGAACTTGATGCCAAGCTCGTGCTGGGACGGCGCCACCTCGTGGTGGTGCTTCTCGACCTCGACCCCCATCTCCTTGATGAAAGAGAGCATCTCGGCGCGGAGGTCGGAGCCGCCATCGATCGGCGGCACGGGGAAGTAGCCGCCCTTGATGGGCGCCCGGTGGCCCTTGTTGCCGAGCTCGTATTCCTTGCCGCTGTTCCAGGGGCTCTCCTCGGAATCGAGTTTGACGAAGCTGCCGTTCATCTGGACGTCGAATCGCGCGTCGTCGAAGACGAAGAACTCGGCCTCGGGCCCGAAATACGCCGTGTCGCCGATGCCGGATGCCTTGAGATAGGTTTCCGCGCGCTTCGCGACCGAGCGCGGGTCGCGGCTGTAGGCCTGGCCCGTCGAGGGCTCGATCACGTCGCAGACGACGATGAGGCTCGGCTGCGCCGCGAAGGGATCCATGACGGCCGAGGAAGGGTCGGGCATCAGGATCATGTCCGACTCGTTGATCGCCTTCCATCCGGCGATCGAGGAGCCGTCGAACATGATGCCGTCGGCGAAGGCCGCCTCATCCATGGTCTCGACCGCTTGCGCCGTGTGCTGCCACTTGCCGCGCGGATCGGTGAAGCGCAGGTCGACATACTTCACCTGATTGTCCTTGATCATCTTCATCACTTTGTCGGTGGCCATGGCACGGCTCCTTATGGCTGGTCGAATGGAAATCGTTCGGGTGGTGCGTCGTCTCTCAGATGGCGTCGGGCCCGCGTTCGCCCGTGCGGATTCGGATCACTTCCTCGACGGGAATCACGAAGATCTTGCCGTCGCCGATGCGCCCGGTGTTGGCGGCGTTCTGGATCGCCTCGATCGCGCGGTCGACGAGCGAGTCCTCGAGCACGACCTCGATCTTCACCTTGGGCAGGAAGTCGACCACGTACTCGGCCCCGCGATAGAGCTCGGTATGGCCCTTCTGCCGGCCGAATCCCTTGACCTCGGTGACGGTCAGCCCCTTCAAGCCCACTTCGTTCAGCGCCTCCTTCACTTCCTCGAGCTTGAACGGCTTGATGATGGCTTCGATCTTCTTCATGTCCGCTCCTCGACGACGGAATGCGCGGGGCCGCTGTGGGTGGGGCGCCGCTTCCAGCCCTCCCATTGCAGGAGCCATGCCACCCCGTCGCCTTCGATTTCCTGCCGAAATTCGCGCGGCCCCTGTGGATTCGGGCGTGTACCAGCGGGCGATCTGCACAAACCGTGGGCGGCTGCCGCAAATTTGGGCGGCATGTGGCCGTGGCGGCGGTCCTGGTGTAGAAGGCGGGGGTGAGCCGAGGGGCGCCCGCATGAAGCCGACCAATCCCATCCTTTCCGCCTACGAGACGTCCGTCTTCGAGGTGATGTCGCGACTTGCCCGCGAGCACCAGGCGGTCAACCTCGGCCAGGGCTTCCCCGACACGAACGGCCCGGACGACGTGCGGCAATTCGCCGTCAAGGCGACGGAGGAGGGGCCCAACCAGTATCCGCCCTCGCCCGGCCTGCCCGAGCTCCGCAAGGCGGTGGCGGCCCACGACAAGCGCTTCTACGGCCTCGACCTCGACTGGGAGCGCGAGGTGATCGTCACCTGCGGGGGAACCGAGGCGCTGGCCTCCTGCTTCTTCGGCTTGATCGAGCCGGGCGACGAGGTCGTGATGTTCGAGCCCGTCTTCGACACCTACATGCCGGTCGTCAGGCGCGCGGGCGGAATCCCCAAGCTCGTCCGGCTCGAGCCGCCCCACTGGACGATCCCGCGCGAGGAACTGCGCGCGGCCTTCTCACCGAAGACCAAGCTCATCGTCCTCAACAGCCCGATGAACCCGACGGGCAAGGTGTTCAACGCCGAAGAGCTCCGCACGATCGCCGCTCTCATGGAGGAGTTCGATACCTATGCCGTGTGCGACGAGGTCTATGAGCACCTGGTCTATGACGGCTTGAAGCACATCCCGCTCATCACGCTGCCGGGCATGCGGGATCGATGCTTGCGCATCAGCTCGGCCGGCAAGATCTTCTCGCTGACCGGTTGGAAGGTCGGCTGGATCGTCGGGCCCGCGCGCTTGGTGACGCCCGTCTTCCGCGCGCACCAGGCGATCATCTTCAGCGTGGCGCCGAGCCTCCAGAAGGCGGTCGCCTACGGCCTCGGCAAGGACGATGCGTATTTCGAGACCCTCGCGTCGGGCATGCAGGCCAAGCGCGACCGATTCGGCGCGGCCTTGAAGCGCGTCGGCTTCGAGGTGTTCCCGACCCACGGCACCTATTTCATCTCGGTCGACATCCGGCCCATGCGCAAGAACGAGGACGACCTTGCCTTCTGCAAGCGCCTGGTCACCGAGGCGGGCGTCGCGGCCATTCCGCTCTCGGTTCTCTACGAGGGCGAGCTGCCGCGCCACTACGTGCGCTTCTCCTTCTGCAAGAGCGAGTCGCTCCTGGACGAGGCGGCCAAGAGGCTCGAGCGGTATTTCGCGGGACAGCACTGACCCCTCGGCAATGGCGCGGAGGGAGTGCCGAGGCTCCCCGCAAGGGTATTTGCCCGGCCTCGTTCATCCGTGTTAGTCGGAGTCCCGTGGGCTGGTTGGGGGGCTGCCGGCCTATCGAACGCATTCCAACGACATCGGCCCGCCGGGACTCGCCAGTCGGAGCCCGTATGACCCGATCGAGGTCTTTCCGCGGTTTCTCTCCAATGTCGCTGAGGCCAGCGATCGTGCTCGCGGCCCTCCTGGGCCTCGCGCGCTCCGTCGCGGCGGTGGCGGCGCCGCCGGTCGCCCCGTCCGAGCTCGTCGTCGAACGCACGCTCCTCACGGTCGATGCGGGGGACGGCGCCGTTTCCCTCGAGACCTTGATCCTCCGCCCGCCGGGGCCCGGACCGTTCCCCCTGGCCGTCATCGCCCATGGCGGGACGACGCGGCCCGAGGACCGCGCGCGGTTGAGCCTCGACACCTACCGTGCGCCCGCCGAGGAGTTCGCGCGGCGCGGCTACGCGACGCTCTTCGCGCTTCGAAGCGGCTACGGCCAGTCGAAAGGGTCCTTCGGCGAGTTCTTCGGCCGGTGCGCGCCCGGCCGACCCGATGCGATCGGTCGCACCATTGCCCGCGCCATCCGCGGCATAGTCGAGGCCGGGCGGAAACTGCCTTACGTCGATCCAAACCGGGTGGTTGTCATCGGCCACTCGATGGGCGGCCTCGGCGCCGTGTCCATGACGGACGAGCCGGACCTCGCGGCCGTCATCAACTTCGCGGGCGGCTTCGCCTATTTCTCGCCCGACTGCGATCCGTCCCTCGTCGCCAAGGCCTTCGGCGCGTTCGGCGCCGCGGGTCGCGCGCCAGCGCTTTTCGTCTACTCCGAGAACGACGCTCTCTTCGGCCCCGCCGTCGCCAAGTCCTTCTTCAACGCCTACACGGGCGCGGGCGGCCGCGGCGAGTTCGTCGCGGCGCCGGCTTATGCCAACAACGGCCATGGCCTTTTCCGCTTGGCCGCGCAGAAGTGGCGGCCCGCGGTCGACGATTTCCTGAGAAAGAACGGCCTGCCGACCTGGGATTCCCCGCCGGAAGATTGAAGCCGGCTCTCCCGTCCAGCCTCCCTAGCCGCGCTGGACGGCCGCCTTGTACAGACGCTCGGCGTTCGACCATTTGAAATTGGCCATGACCGCGTCGACATAGGCACCGGCCTTGGCGCCGTAGTCCATCTGGTAGGCGTGCTCGAACATATCGAGGGCCAGGATCGGCTGGCCTGCGGCGAGGCTCACCGTATGGTCGGGCGCCCATTGGTTGACGAGGCGCTTGTCATGGGCCGAGTAGGTGAGAAGCACCCAGCCCGAGCCGCCGCCGAGCGCCTTGCCCATGGCATTGAACTCCGCCTGCCAGCGCTCGACGCTGCCGAAGTCGCGGGCGAGCGCCTCGCGCATCGACGGCGTGATCTCGCCGTTCCCGGCGAGCCCGTCGAAATAGAGCTCATGCAGGATCATGGAGTTGGTCGCGATCAGCTCCTCGCGCTTCAAGCCGTTGATCGTGAAGCCGGGGGCCTTCGCGAAATCGAGCGCGGCCAGCTGCTCCGCGATCGCATTCAAGCGCTTGACCGCGCCCGTGTAGTTGTTCTCGTGGTGGCTCAGGAGAAGCTTTTCCGAGAGGCCTTTGATCGTCTGGGGGTCGAAGGGGAGCGGCTTCACCGCATAGCTTGGGGGCTTGGCCGGCGCCTGGGCGAGGGCGGTCGTGCCCTCGGCCGCCTGGACAGCGATGGCCGTGGCCCCGGCCGCGTGAAGAAAACGCCGCCGATTCAAGGTGAGGACCATGGGAAACTCCTCTTTTTCGCCGTCTCTAATCGGTTTGTTAACGTGGGAGTGTGACGTTTAGGCGCGCGGAGGCAAGCCCGCTTGGGCTGTCGCTTGCGCGCTCCCCCGGGCCCGACTAAATATCGGGCACCTGTGGTGCCCATAGCTCAGCTGGTTAGAGCGCCTGACTGTGGCTCAGGAGGTCGCCGGTTCAAATCCGGTTGGGCACCCCAGTTTTTCTTCGCGAAGCGGCCCGCCGGTCGCCTCCGGTCCCAGCACCATCCTCACGACCGCGCGGCCGACCGCTTCAAGCCAATGGGGGACACCATGCCGATGCGCACGACCGCCGCGCTTGCCTTGGTTCTGATGGCACTTGCGGCCTGCAAGACGACCGAAGGGGCCCAGCAATCCGCCAACAAGATCGCCGACGGGGTCAAGGCCTGCGCGGCGAGCTACGACAGCAAGTGGGAATCGATGGCCTATGACCGGCTCGATGCCGCGGGCGGCAAGGCGACCTCGACCGTGACCGACGGCATCCGTACGGCGATCACCAATTTCGTGAACGACGCGAAGGGCATCTCCGCGGATGTGAAGACGAACCTGATCAGCCAGCAGCTGCCGACCTTCATCTCCTGCCTCCAGGGCAGGTTCCCGGCCTAAGCCGCATCGGGGTTGCGCGGACGGTTGTGACGCGACGACCCTCATGCTCCGGCAGGCTCAGCATGAGGGTCCTTTCCTCGACGGCTCATCCTGAGCCTGTCGACCTGCCTTCGCCGAAGCCGAGCCGCTTCGGCTTCGCGCAGGCAGGAGGACGAGGCCGGGTTCCCACGTCGATGACAATCGAGACGCGGCGACCGCCTTGCGGTCAGTCGCACCGCCGCGTCACTTGCACTTCGCGACCTTGGCGCGCTCGGTCTCCCACACGGCGCCGACCGGGCCGCCCTGGGCGATCGTCTTCCAATCTTGCGCCGTCGCCATGGCGTTGAGCCCGGTGACCGCGGCCGTGCACTGGTCGCGCGAATAGGCCTCGACGCTCCGGAGCGCGTCGTCATTGGCCGAGCGGTCGTTCTTGTCGCGCATCGCGGCCCCGCGCCCCGGGTAGAGGCGCTCGAAGACGGCGATCGTCCGCTTGTCGAGGGCATCGAGCTCCTTCCCATAACTCTTCTCGAAGGTGCCGATCGCGACGGTGGCCTGCTGTTTCAGCTGCGGATAGCGGCGCACGCAGATTCCGGCAGTCTGGGCGAGGCCGAAGGTATAGACGCTCAGGAGCACGTCTCTCAGCTCCGAATCGCTCATGCACACGGCCGGCGCGCGTTGGGCGCGCGCCTGCACCGCGCCGAGGAGCACGCCGAGCGCGACTGCGACGGCGACAGCGCGCATCACCCGCGGCAAGGTCGCCGCGGCGCCTGTCCCACGGCAGGGGGGCAGGGCGTTCCTAGCGATTTTTGATGATCCGGTAGCCGATCAGGAGGACCACCGAGCCCGCGACGGCAACGAGGATGCTCTGGAAATTGAGTCCGGACACTTCGCCGAAGCCGAGCGCCGTGCTGATGAAACCGCCGATCACCGCGCCGACGACGCCGATGAGAATAGTCACGAAGAAGCCGCCGGGGTCGTCGCCTGGCATGATGAACTTCGCGATGGCGCCGGCGATGAGCCCCAGCACGATCCACGACACGATACCCATGGGCGTTCTCCTTTCTCCAGCAATGCGCCATCGTCCGGGCCCGCCGCCCGGACGTCAACGGGCGATCAAGGCTCCAAATGGTGCATGGGCCCGCGCAGCTCTTCGGGCGTGATGCGGCCGTCCTTGTTGGCATCCAGTGCGTTGAACAACCGCTCGCTCTCCGCGTCCCACTCGGCCTTGGAGATCTTGCCGCTCCCGCTCGTGTTGATGCGCCGGAACCGCGCTTCGCGCATGGCTCTTGTCTGGGGCGACATGGTGGTGCCCCGCGGTCCCTGCACCGCCATGTACTCCTCATGGTCGATGACGCCGTCGTGGTTCTTGTCGAGCATCGCGAATTGATCGTCACGGTGCTGCATGAATTCGGCGCGGCTGATGACGCCGTCCTTGTCGCGGTCGAGGCGCTGGAACAGCGTGTTGCCCCCGCCGATCGGGGTGAAGGCGGGAAACGCTTGCGCGAGCGCATCGCCCGCCGAGAGAGCGGCGATGATGATGAGCGCGAGGCCCATGGCGATGGGCGGCCGCGAAAGGGAGAAGCGGGGCGGGACGGGGCGCGCGAACTGATCCATGACGGTGTGTCCGACTGAGGATGGTCTCGTGTGGGCCGAGGCGAGCCCCCGCGGCCCTTGTAATGTCCCGGAACAGGCGGGCCGAGGCAACCGCTAATCCGCCCGCGCCCGCTCAGTCCTTGAGCAGCTCCACCACGTTGCGCTGGAATTCGAGGACGTTCCGCTCCCAGAACGGGGCCACGCGCGTGTCGATGCCCGCGTCGTCCCGGCGCTGGTAGTTCTCGTGGACCGCGCGGACGAAGGGGACGTCCTGCACGAAGACGGTCTCCCACGCCTTGGCCACCTCTTGGCGAGCCTTGGCGAAGGCGGGGTCGGTCGCGGCCGTGCCGGGGTAGTAGTGGATGAAGCGGACCTTCGTCGATTCGGGCCCGTCGGGCAGGAAGAGACCCTGCAGCACGTGGTTCGCCCGCGTCTGGAAGGAGCCCGTGGGGAAAAGGCTCATGAAGAAGGTGCGCATGAGCCCGTCGCCGTCCGGGCGCAGGATGGGCGGGAAGCCGGCGTCGGCCGCCATGGCGGTGCCGGGATCGGGGGTCGTCGCGAACTCGCGTGCGGATGAGTTGGCATAGAAGCAGTCGCGCGCGAAATGAAGGGCGGGGTAGCCGCGCCGGACGCCCTTGAGGAGCTGGGGATGGCCCCAGGGAAGGTGGTAGTCCTCGATCGCCCCTTCGACCGAGACTTTCCAATTGCCGGGATAGACGACCGACCATTCCTCGGCGCGTTCGAGTGAGGAGAAGTCATAGGCCTCGAGGAGCGCATTGAGCGGCTTCATGTGTTCATCGAAGGGCGGGGCCCGTCCGTCGATGTTGACGAAGACGAGGTCGAGCCACTGCGCTGTCCGCACGGACTTCAAATCGAGCCCGGCCGTGTCGAAGTTGGGATCGCTGTTCTCGCGCTCTCCGCCGATGCGGGGCGTCGAGACCAGCTTGCCCCCGAGATCGTAGGTCCAGGCGTGCCACGGGCAGGCCAGCGCGCTCATCGTCTTGCAGGGCTCCAGCACGATCTTCATCGCGCGGTGCCGGCAGATGTTGTGGAAGGCGCGGATCACCCTGTCCTTGCCGCGCACGAGGAGGAGCGGCCAGCCGGCAAGATCGACCGGCATGGCGTCGCCCGGTTCGGGCATGTCGCTCGCGAAGGCGACGGCGCACCACAGGCGCGGGAACAGGCGCTTCTGCTCGAGCGCGAAGAACGCGGCGCCGTAGGCGCGCCCGGGGAGGCCCTTGGCCTCGCCGTAGGGCCGGAAAAGGGCCTCGATATCGGCGGGCGAGAGATGGTCTTCGAGCGAAGCGCCGGTCATGACTCTGTCCGTCGCGAGGCTAGAGCAGGTCGAAGGATTCGCAGACGACCGGCAGGTCGTCGCGCCATTCGCGGCCCCAGGCGGCGAGCTGGCGCTTGAAATACCCCTCATGCGCCTGGCGCCAATAGGCGAGCGACAGGTCGCCCTCGCCCTCGCGCGCAGCGAACGCTTCGGTCACGTCCTTGTACGCCGTGACCTCCACCTTGATCATGTGCGCGAGGCGAACCGGCACGTTGTGGCGGTCGAGGACGACGAGGTAGTCGCCCGGCTCGCGTCTCGGGATCCCGTTGTACTCGAAATCGATGGCAAGGTGCGCGGTGCCGCGCTTCTTGCCCTGCCGGCACAGATCCGTGATCTCGTCGAGCTTGGTCGAGAACACGGGGTCCGAGAAGGTGCGCGCGTGGTAGAGGTTCCGCGCGATCTTGTGCTTCAAGCGCGCTTCCTGCCAGAACCGCTCCACCTCAGGCGTCTTGAGACCGATCATCGCAGCCCTCCCGCGTTGCTCCGCGCGGCCGATCATACCGGCTGCGTCACGCGGTTCCAGCGCCTTCGAGGCGCTTTCCTTGGCCCACCGGCCCTGCTCAAATACGCCGCCGCGGTCTTCCGCGGGATCGTCAGGGGGAGTGCCATGGCCGACCGATTTCCCACGTCCGCGCGCGTCGTCATCATCGGCGGCGGCGTCGCGGGTTGCAGCACCGCCTATCACCTGGCCAAGCTCGGCTGGTCGGACGTCGTGCTCTTGGAGCGCGGCACGCTCACCTGCGGCACGAGCTGGCATGCGGCCGGCCTCGTCATGCAGCTCCGCACCACCCACACCATGACCGAGATCTGTCGCTACGGCGCGAAGCTCTACGCGAATCTCGAGGCTGAGACCGGCCAGGCCACCGGCTTCAAGCAGGTCGGCAGCCTGCCCGTCGCGCGCAACGCCGATCGCTTCATCGAGATCAAGCGCCTCGCGTCCCTCGGCCGCTATTTCGGCATCGACGCTGAAATTCTCTCGCCCAACGAGGTCACGAAATACCACCCGCTCGTCGACCCGGGTCGGGTCGTGGGCGCGCTTTTCATTCCGGGCGACGGACAGACCGATCCCGTGGGCACCGTGATGGCCTTGGCCAAGGGTGCCCGCACGGGCGGTGTCACGATCATCGAACGGACGCCGGTCGTCCGCATCGAGACCAAGGACGGCGCCGTCTCGGGCGTCGTGACGGAGAAGGGGCGCATCAGTTGCGAGGCGGTGATGCTCTGCGGCGGCATCTGGACGCGCGACATCGCGGCCACCGCTGGCGTTGCGGTGCCGAACTACGCCTCCGAGCACATGTATGTGACGACGAAGCCGATTGCGGGCGTGCGCTCGGGCCTGCCCGTCATCCGCGACACCGACGGAACGGTCTATATCAAGGAGGACGCGGGCAAGTTCGTCGTCGGATCGTTCGAACCGGAATCGAAGCCCTTGCCGATGGAATCGCTGCCGGCGGACTTCGAGTTCGGCGAGCTGCCGGAGAATTGGGACCTCTTCGCGCCCCGGATGTCGAACGCGATCGAGATGGTGCCGGCATTGGCCAACGCGGAAATCCGCCACTTCATGAACGGACCGGAGAGCTTCACGCCCGACAATCGCTTCATCTTGGGCGAAGCGCCGGAGCTGCGGAAATTCTATGTGGCCTGCGGCTTCAACTCGCAAGGCATCCTTGCCGGCGCGGGGGTCGGTCGCGCCATGGCCGAATGGGTCGTGGCCGACGAGCCGCAGATGGATCTCTCGGAGATCGACATCGCGCGCTTTCATCCCTTCCAGACCAACCGGCGCTACCTCCACGACCGCATACGAGAGAGCCTTGGTCTCCTCCACGCCATGCATTGGCCCTACCGGCAGGTGGTCTCGGCGCGCCCGGTGCGCGAGACGCCGCTCCATGCGCGCCTTGCCGCGCGCGGCGCGTGCTTCGGCGAGGCCGCAGGATGGGAGCGCGCCAACTGGTACGCGCCCGCCGGCGTGACCCCTGCCTACGAATACTCCTACGGACGGCAGAACTGGTTTCCCTTCGTGGGCGAGGAGCACAAGGCGGTGCGCGAGCGGGTCGGGCTCTTCGACCTCTCCTCCTTCGCCAAATACTTCGTCGAGGGTCCGGATGCCGAGCGGGAGCTCGAGCGTATCTCCGCCAACTCGGTCGCCGTGCCGGTGGGGAAGATCGTCTACACCACGCTTCTCAACGACCATGGCGGAATCGAGGCCGATCTCACCGTGACGCGCCTTGCCGCCGACCGCTACATGATCGTGACCGCCGCGGCGGCGCAGAGGCGAGACTTCACCTGGATCCGGCGCAATGTCGCGACGGATGCGCGTGTCGTCCTGACCGACGTCACCTCGGCCTACGCGGTGCTTTCGGTCATGGGGCCCCGCTCGCGCGCGTTGCTCGAACGTTTGAGCTCTGGCGACTTCTCGAACGAGGCGTTTCCGTTCGGCACTTGCCGCGAGATCGAGATCGCCTACGCCAAGGCGCTCGCGTTCCGCGTGACCTATGTGGGGGAGTTGGGCTGGGAGCTCTATCTTCCGACTGAGTTCGCGGGCCCCGTCTTTGATGCGCTCACGCGCGAGGGCGCTGAGTTGGGCCTCAAGCTTGCGGGCTACCACGCGCTCGACTCGCTCCGGAGCGAGAAGGGCTACCGCCATTGGGGCCACGATGTCTCGCCGGGCGACACGGTGCTCGAGGCGGGGCTCGGCTTCACCGCGTCCTTCACCAAGGACTTCATCGGGCGCGCGGCGGTCGAGAAGCAGAAGAAGGAAGGCTTGAAGCGCCGGCTCGTGCACGTGCTGCTCGACGAACCGGAGCCGCTCATCTTCCACGGCGAGCCGATTCTGCGCGACGGCGTGATCGTGGGGCGCGTGACCTCGGGGAGCTACGGCTACACGCTCGGCCGCGCAGTCGGGATGGGTTACCTGGAGAAGAGCGACGGCATCACGCCGGCGTTCATCGATGGGGGCCGCTACGAGGTCGAGATCGCGGCCGAGCGATTCGGCGCGCGCGTCTCGACGAAGCCCTTCTACGACCCCAAGGGCGAACGCATCCGGATGTGAGGCCTAAGTCGCACCTCCTCCGACGTCATTGATCGACCAGTCGTACTGGTGGCCGTCGATCTTCGTGCGGCCGCGGAGCGCCTCCTTGAGCGCGGGCTCGGCGTAGCGCGCGAGATGGGCGATGACGGCAGCGTCATTGGGCCCGAAATCCTCGCCGTACCAGACGAAGATGCTCGAGACGATGAGCCGTCCTTTCTCGATCGACACGGCGCGCGTGTGGTTGACGAACTGCTGCGCGCAGCTGTCCATCAATGTCTCCACATTGTCCGCCGTGAAGGCAACGGGCTGCAGATTGGGGCAGCCATAGGACGCGCAATTGATCGCGTAGTGCGCGCGTGGCTCCTTGAAGTGGGGCCGGATGATTCCGTGCTCCACGTCTCGAAGGGAGAGCATCCGGCCTTCGACCGAGACCTGCTTCACGGCGAACGGGCCGATCCAGGGCCGCCAGCGCGACGGACGGATTCGCTTGATGCTCCGCACCGGATAGTGGTCGAGCACGGTCTTGATCGTGAGCGCGTTGTAGAGATTGATCCAGAACACGAACTGCTCGGCACGGGGGAGGCGGGACACCGCCACCGCTTCGAGCGAGCGAAGATAGGCACCGATCGCAGGCCCGGCGTCGGTCTTGGCGCGCGCATAGGCGAAGCGGTTGAGCCCGTCCGGCGTGGGCACGACATGGGCGCGGACGATTCGGTCCCACGGATCATGGAGGGAGGCCAGGGCCGGCTGGCCCGCCCCGCGCGTCCGCCCTAAATCTGCCTGATCGAGCATCGTTCGCTCGCGCGGTCTCGCATCCTCATGCGGCGAAGGCGTCGCCCTGGCGGCGGTACTCGTCGAGCCAGGCCGTGCGATAGCCGTTCGCGTGCCAGAGGATGGGAAAGACCGATTCGTCCATGGCCGTGTCGCCGAAGCGCTTGTAGCGGCTCCAGATGGGCGAAAGGATCGTCGGGTGGAAGCGCGTCTCGGCGGGGAGGCCGTGGATGCTGATCGAGTGTCGGTGGTTCTGCGAGGTGTTGGCGCCCGAGCCGTGCCAGATCCAGCCATTGAAGAAGACGGCGCTGCCCTCATTCATCTCGATCGGAACGAAGGCGGGCTCGACGCCCGCAACCTCCGCCGCGACCATGACATGGGCGCGCGCGTCCTTGGGATCGAGGAATCCTTTGAGGTTGCGCTGGTTGATCCGGTCTTCGTACTCCTCGATCGTGATGCGCGGCCAGTGGTGCGAGCCCCGCACATAGGCGACCGTGCCCGTCTCGGCGCGCACGTCCGAGAGCGCGATCCAACACGAGGACAGTTCCGGCGGATCGCACCACAAGTGATAGCTGTTGTCCTGGTGGTAGGAGAGTTCGGGCGAGCCCGGCGGCTTCCAATGGATGTTGTCCTGGAGAAGGCGCAAACCTGCCCAGCCGTTCAATGTGGCGATGAGCTTGCCGATGGTAGGGTCGAAGGCGATGGCCGCGGCCGCGTAGTCGCCGCGCCACGCATTGGTCATCCAGCGTGTCTTGGGGCTCGTGTCCGTCTCGGGGTAGAGCTGGGGGATGATGTCGGGCTCGATGCCGGTTGCGAAGCGTCCCGCGAACAGGGCGGGATAGCGCTCGCGCAACGTCCGCGCGAAATCGCGATCGAGGAGGTTCTCGACGACGACGAACCCGTCCTCGGCGTAGCGCGCACGTTCGGCTTCGGTCCAACTCTTGTCGCGGATCATGGGTGTCATGGCGCTCTCCCCTACGAGGCCTCGATGATACCAAGCCAGGGCCCGAAGCTGAATGGAGGCCGCGTGCTCAGGGTAACGGGGCGGGCCCCTCGGTTCCGATCCGCTCGGGCAGGCTGTCTGCCTCCGGGAGGTTCGAGCTCTCGACGTAGGAATCGCCAAGCACGGCGACGCGGTAGACCCTGGCATCCTTGACCGTGGTCCAGTCGCGCGAGGCGCGGAAGCCTTGCGCATTCGTCCGCACGAAGGCGGTTCCTTCGTGGATGCTCAAGCCCGCGAGATCGGGGCGGAGAGTCCAGCCGAGCGTCGCATCGGCCGCGGCGAAGATGGGGAAGCTTACACGAGCTGCGCGCAGGCCGATCTCGATGACGCCGAGCCCCAGGGCCAGGCTCAAGAGCACCGGGAGAAGATTGGACGCCGAGCGGCGTTCTCGCCGCCTTCTCGATCTCATGGGACAGGTCGGTGTTGCGCGCGGGACCTGGCGGTGCTCAGCGTCGGCGACGATCCGCCCTCGGGCGCCCCTCGCGGACGAGGACGGGCAAGTTCAACACGGAACGAGCTGGAGCCGCACGGTCCATTGACCCGGGATTTGCTGGATGGTCGAGGTGCGCGCGCTGTAGCAGGCGCGTTTCTCCTTGGGCGGCTGACCCGGTTCCTCGACGACTTGCTTCGCGTCGAAAGTCAACTCGATGTCGGTGCCGGGGCCTTTGGTCACGTTGAACTTGAGGTCGACGAGGCCGGCGGGAAGCTGCCACTGCCCGGCCTCATAGTTGCCCTCGGGCACGCGCTGGCGATCGCTCGTCTTGCCCGCCGCGACCTGCGGAGATTCATCGGCGGCGCCGACGGGCACGGCCAGGATCAGGCACGCCGCCGCGAGGAGCCCACCGATGCCTCTTGCGTTCCTCATCGCGCCCATGATGTCGCTCTCGGCCTTTGGAGGAAATGGCGCGGGCGTCACGCTCACGCCGCGTTCCATTCTACGCTTAGCCCGCGGTCGGTGCGAGCGCTTCGATGTCGGTCGCGACGTCGATCAAGGCCGGCCGATCCGACCCGAACGCTTGCTCGATGGCGGCGCCGAGCTCGCCGGGCCGCTCGACACGGACGCCGAAGGCGCCGATGTCCTCGGCGATGCGGGCGAAATTGACCTCCTTGTGGACCCACAATTCGCGTGATTTCTCCGAGGGATCACCCTCATAGGCCCGATGGAAGCCCATGGTCGACTGGCTGCCGGAGTGGTTGTTGTTGACGAGCGTCACGGTCTTGATGTTCCAGCGCACCGCCGTCTCGATCTCGGCGATGTGGTACCAGATGCCGAGATCGCCCGTGAAGACGAAGACCGGCCGCTCGGGCCGCGCGCACTTGGCGCCGATTCCGGCCGGGAAGGCCCAGCCGAGGTGGCCGGCGCAGCGGATGTAGTCCTGGCGCGTCGAGCGGAGGTCGAACATCCCGCCCATCCACATGCCCGCATGTCCCGTGTCGACGACGACGAGCGCGTCCTCGGGCAGAAGGCGCGTGAGGTCCGCGCAGATCCGCTCGGGCCGGATCGGCACGGCGTCCGAGGTGAGAAGCGCCGCCCATTCCTGACGCCACGAATCGCCGATGCCCTTGACGCGTGCGCGCCAGTCTTCGCGCTTGGCCGCGTCCTTCGCGTTGACGAGCGTCGAGAGGGCCTCGAGCGTCACGCGCGCGTCGCCCAGGATGGCGACCTCGAGCGGATAGGCGCGCCCGAGCGATTCCGGATCGATGTCGATCTGAATCGCGGCGGTGCCCTTGGGCGGCAGCGTCCAGAAGTGCGTGGTCATGCTGCCGGCCTCGGTGCCGATGAAGATCACGAGGTCGGCTTCGGCCACGACCCGGTTGGCGGCCCGCCGCGCATAGGTGCCGACGACGCCGACCGACAGGGGATGGGCGCCGGGAATCGCGTCCTTGCCGTTGAGCGAGGTCGCCACGGGAATGCCTGTGGCCTCGGCGAAGGCGCGGAGTGCCGCGCCGGCGCCGGAATGGCGGACGCCGCCGCCCGCGACGATCACCGGCCGCGCCGCTCTCGCGATGCGCTCGACCGCGGCTTGAAGACGCGCGGGCTCGGGCAGCGGCCGGAAGGGCGGCACGGCCGCGAAATCCCTGTCGATGATGACGTCGATCTCGGCTTCCTCGACATCGACCTGCCCTTCATTGCCGCGGAACTGGAGATGCACGGGGCCGGGACAACCCGAAGTCGCGACGCGGAAGGCCTGGCGCACCATGTCGGGGAAGCGCGCCGCATCCTCGACGCGCGCGTTCCACTTGGTGACAGGCGCGAAGGTCGGGAAATTGTCCGCTTCCTGGTAGACCTTGCGGAATTCGTCGGCGGGTCGGCAGCCGCCGGTGAAGGCGATGACCGGCGCGTGGGCGAGCCACGCATCGCGAAGGCCCGCGGCAAGGTTGAGCCCGCCCACATGCTGCGCCATGCAGAGGCCCGGCCGCCCCGAAGCGCGCGCGTAGCCGTCCGCCATGTAGGCCGCGGCCTTCTCGCCATGCGCATGGATGCGCGCGATCGAGGTGCGGCGCTCCATCTCCGCCATGGTGCGCCGCAGGATCGCGGGGACCATGAAGACATGGGTCGTGCCGTAGGCGGCGAGGGCCTCGGCCAGGAATCGGGCGCCGGTCATGCGCGGCATGGGGGCTCTCCGTATGGGGGATTGGTCATCATGGGCCGGCCATGGCGGTCGGACCTATTGAAGCGTGGATGAGGGCGTGAAACGGCGCGATGGCATGCTCGCTCGTGGCGCCGTGCGCCACCCCCGGCGCTCATTCCTTGTAGACGACCTCGAAGTACTCGCAGACGCAGGGCAGGTCCATGCGCCACTCGCGCCCCCAGGACTCGCACTGCTTCTTGAAATAGGCGAAGTGGCCGTCATACCAGTACTTGAAGCTTCCATCGCCCTCGTTCTCGACGGACGAGAAGTCCTCGCCGATCGCGTTGAAGGGTTTCACGTCGATGCGGGCGACGCGCACGACGCAAAGCGGCTTGTTCGCGGAATCGAGGACCACCCAATGGTCGCCGGCCTGGCGCTGGGGCACCTGGTTCACTTCGAAATCGAGTGCGAGGTGACAGGTGCCGCGCTTGACGCCCGCCGCCGCGAGGCCGCTGATGTAGTCGACCTTGGAGCTGAAGCCGGGCTCGGCAAAGGTCCGCGCGTGGTAGTTTGCGTCAGCGATGCCCTTGGCCTTGCGCGCGCGTTGCCAGTACGCCTCGACCGCACCCGTTTTCCGACCGATCATCCGCTCCTCCGTCCGCAAGAGAGCCGCCTCGGCGACTCTAGCGGAGGTGGCGCGCCGCGGCACGCCGTTTCCTCCAATCAGAGGAAGGGACTGTCGACGAAAGGCGCGATCGAAGTATAAGACGTCGTCGCGCTCTTTCCCTGGACGGCTCTCGCCGCATGGGCTAGGAACGCCCGCCGTTTTCGAGGGCAAGCCATGCGATTGATTCAAAAGATCGAGGCGGACGGTCAGTCGCTGTTCCGGGGGCGCAGCTACTTGCCCCTCCTGGTCCTGCCCTTGGCCGTCCTTGCGATCATCGATGGCTCGGCGTTGGACTCTGTGCTCGGCGAGCGCGGGGAGCAGCTCTGGCTGTATCTGTGCCTCGTCATTTCGGGCGCGGGCATCGCGATTCGTGCCTTCACGGTGGGCTACGTTCCCGGCGGAACCTCGGGCCGCACGACCTCAGCCCCCCGCGCTGAGAGCCTCAACACGACGGGCATGTATTCGATCGTGCGCAATCCGCTCTACCTCGGCAACTTCGTCGTCTATCTCGGCATCGCGCTGGCCACCAAGTCGTGGTGGTTCGTCCTCCTGACGGGCCTCGCTTATTGGCTCTATATCGAGCGCATCATCGCGGCCGAGGAGGCTTTCCTCGCGACGCGCTTCGGCGAGACATTCGAGCGCTGGGCCGCGCGGACCCCTGTCTTCTTTCCCCGCCTGTCGGCCTGGCAGTCGGCGGATGCGCGGTTCTCGCTCCGGACTGTGTTGCGGCGCGAATATCCGGGGGTGCTGGCTTGCGCCGCCAGTTTCTTGGCGCTCAGCATCATCGAAGAGGTGATCGTCGAGGCCGTGCCGGTGCGGACCTGGTTGACGGAAGGCCGGGTCGTCGTCGTCGTCTTCGTCCTGGCTCTCATCGTCTTTTTCGTCTTGCGGACCCTCAAGAAGCGCACGCGCCTCCTTCACGTCCCCGGCCGCTAGGCCGCACGGGCCGGCCGCCGCCCTTCTCCCTTGCAGGCGGCCGGGTGGTGGAGGAACATCCTCAGGCGTGGCGACAGGCCGAGCGCCAACAAGCCGGGGAGGGGATGATGGCGAAGAAGCGGGGCAAGGCAGCATCGGGGATGACGACCGAGCGGGCGGCGCGCACGACGCCGGTCACGACCGTCTCCGACACCGAAGCGCGCATCGACATGGTGAAGCTGCGCGCCTATCGCCTGGATCGCGTGCGCGCGGAGCTCAAGAAGGCCGGCCACGGCGCCGCCGTGTTGTTCGACCCGATCAACATCCGCTACGCGACCGGAAGCCGGAATCATTCCGCCTTCATCATGCACTTCCCGAGCCGTTACGTGTTCATCGCGACGAACGGGCCGGTCATCCTCTTCGAAGGCAAGGACTACCGCCATGTGGCGGCGGGGCTCGAGACGATCGACGAATTCCGCCCGCTGGTCTCGCTCAATTTCTTCTATAACGCCCAGCGCCACGAGGAGCAGGCCAAGGTCTTCGCGAAGGAGATCGCGGCGCTCATGAAGAAGCACGCGGGCCGCAATGGGCGCCTCGCCATCGACAAGCTCGATCCCACGATCGCGGATGCGCTCGCGGCCCAGGGTGTCAAGCTGGCCTATGCGCAGGCACCGCTCGAACGCGCCCGCGCCATCAAGAGTGCCGAGGAAATCCTCTGCATGAACGTCGCCATGACGACGGCCGAGGTGGGCATGGCCCGGATGCGCGAGGCGCTTCGGCCGGGCATCACGGAGAACCAGCTCTGGGCGATCCTCTACGGCACCAACATCGCCATGGGCGGGGAGTGGATCGATGCGCGCCTCATGTCGGCGGGCGACAGGGCCAATCCCTGGGCGCAGGAATCGAGCGACCGCGTGATCCGCCCGAACGAGCTCGTCGCCTTCGACACCGACATGATCGGGCCGCACGGCTATTGCGCGGACATCTCGCGGACCTGGTTCTGCGGGCCGGGCAAGCCGTCGCGGGCCCAGCGCGAACTCTACAAGCTCGCCTATGAGGAAGTGAACCACAACATGGCGCTCGTGCGCGCGGGCCTCTCCTTCCGCGACTTCACGAAAAAAGCGTTCAAGCCGCCGAAGCAGTACCACGCCAACCGCTACCCCTTCATCTCCCACGGCATCGGCATGTGCGACGAGTGGCCGGGCATCTACTACCCGCAGGATTTCGCGGCCGGCGGCTATGACGGCGTCATCGAGGAGAACATGACTCTCTGCATCGAGAGCTACATGGGCGCCGAAGGCGGATACGAGGGCGTCAAGCTCGAGCGCCAGGTCCTCGTGACCAAGACCGGGTGCATCCCGCTCGACAAGTATCCGTTCGAGGAGGACTTGCTGGCCTGAACGGGCAGAGGTGCGGCGCCAAGGGGGAACCATCATGACCATCGCCTTCATCGGTCTCGGCAACATCGGCTTTCCCATGGCGCAGAATCTGGTCGCGGCCGGATTCCCGCTCGTGCTCCACGATCTCGTGCGCGAGAAGGCAGCGCCGCTTCTCGCAAAGGGCGCGCGCTGGGCCGACAGCCCCGCCGCGGCCGCGGCCGAGGCCGACGTCGTCATCACCTCGCTTCCCGGTCCGCCCGAGGTGCGCACGGTCATGGAAGGGGCGAAGGGCGTGCTCGAGACGCTCAAGCGCGGCGCCACCTGGATCGAGATGAGCACGACCGACATCGACCAGCTTCGCCGGCTCGATGCCGCCGTCAGCGCGCGCGGGGCGATGACGCTCGAATGTCCCGTCACGGGCGGGGTCAAGAACGCGTATAAGGGCAAGATCACGATCTTCGCCGCGGGCGAGCGCGCGGTGTTCGATGCGTGCCGCTCGGTTCTTTCCGGGATCTGCGAGAATCACATCTTCTTGGGGCCCCTGGGTGCCGCCCTCACGGCCAAGCTCATCACCAACATGCTGTGTTTCGTCCACGAGTTGGCCTTGGCCGAAGGCCTCATGATCGGCAAGCGCGCGGGGCTCGAGCTTCGGGCGCTCACCGAGGCCATCAATTCGAGCTACGGCGGCAGCTTCGTCTCCGAGGTCGATGCGCCCAAGATCTTCGATGGCTCCTACAACACGACCTTCTCGATCGCGCTTGCCTGCAAGGACATGCGCTTGACGCTCGATCTCGGCAAGACGCTCGGCCTGCCGCTCGACCTCGCGCGCTTCGTCGGCGCCTGGATGGAGCGCGCGCGCAAAGACTACGGCGATGGCGCCGATTGCCTGGCCTCGGTCCAGCTCCTCGAGAAGACGACGGGTGTGTCGCTTCGGCCCTGAAGCCGTCCGGCGTTCGGTGAAGCCGCTACCGCGATCGACTTAGAACGACGAGTGGGGCTCCTTGAGGAACTCCGCCTCCTCGGGCGTCGTCTCGCGGCCGAGGATCGCGTTCCGGTGAGGGAATCGTCCGAAGCGGTCGACGATCTCCCAGTGACGGTGGATGAAGAATTTCGTTCGCTCGAAGGTCGGGCTGTCGCTCATCCGCTCGACGAGTTCGAGCGAGCGGCGCTGTACCACGACATCCTCGCTGTGCTCGAACGGCGTGTAGAAGAATGTGCGCGGCACGTGGTGGACCAGCCGGTCGAATCCCCGCGCGACCGCGCGTTCGGCGGCGGCGAGCGCCTTGTCGTCGGTCGCGTACATGCGCGGTGTGCCGCGGAACATGTTGCGCGGCAACTGGTCGAGAAGGATGAGGACGGCGAGGGCGTGGAAAGGCGAAGTGGCGAGCGAATCGAACTGTCCGGCCGCGGCCGCCTCATGATGGGCGAGGAAGCGTTCTCGCAGCTCGTCATCGAAGGCCGGTGTCGACTTGAACCAGACCTCGCGATAGGCGTAGCCGCCCGCGCCGTTGGGCACGCCGAGCCAGAAGTCGAGCACGTCCTCGAGCGCGTCCTTCGTCATGGCGATGGTGGTTCTCTCTCGCCCGATCGTCAGCGCTTGCGGCGTCGCGCCGCGGGCTTCTTCGCGGCACGACGTCGCGGCTTGCCGTCCGGCTTGAGCTCGGGAATCGGTCCGTCGTAGTAGGGCAGGCGGTCGATCCGCGGCGTCCAGCGTCCCGAATCGACGAGGCTCCGCACATGGGTCGCAATCTCCTCCATGCGCGCGAACCACACGCCGCCCTTCGACTGCATGTGGGTGATGAGGCTCTCGATCGCGTGACAGCGCGCGAGGCGGCCGCTCACATGCGGGTGCCAGACCGAGACCCAGAGCCCGCCATAATTCCACGCGGCCTCGAACTCGGCGGTGAACACTTCCATCGCGCGCGCGGGCGCCGAGATGGGCATGAAGTAGTTGAAGTCGCGCCAGTTCATGTAGTGCGGCCAGTCGTCCATGCCGTGCGCCGTCGGGATCTCGACGAGCGTGCGGTTGCCGTAGGTGAGGAGATAGGGCACGTCGTCGCCGAAGAGGGAGGATTCGTATTCGAACCCCTCGTCGATCAGGTAGCGGATCGTGTTCTTCGACACGCCCCAGGACGGAGCACGGTAGCCGCGCGGGCGCCGGCCCGAGACGCGCTTGATGATATCGATGCCGAGGCCCATGGCCTCGCGCTCCTCCGCCGGCGTGAGATTGACCGGATTGTGGTGGAGGTAGCCGTGGTGGGCGAGCTCATGCCCGCCCTCGAGAATCGCCTCGACCGCTGCGGGGTAGCGCTCGATCACCCAGCCGGGCGTGAAGAAGGTCGAAGGGATCTCCGTCCGCTGGAACAGCTCGACGAGGCGCGGCACGGCGACCTCCGGCCCATAGCGCGCGATCGAGAGAGAGTGGAGGCGGTTGTCCGCGTCTTGCGGATAGGCCAGGTGGACATAGCTGTCGGCGTCGAGGTCGAAACTGAAGCACACCGCGCAGCGCGCGCCGTTCGGCCAGGGAATGGGATTGCGGATCATCGATTCCTCGTGCGTTCGCTCAGGCCTTGGGCGCGGCGATCATAAAGCCGTCGGCGAGTGCCAAGCAATTCGTGAATTCCGCGAGAGTGCGCCGCGACGAAACTCTGAGATTCTCTATTCGGCTGTCACCGTGGCTCGATCCGATCGTGGGGATGCGCCGACACGGAGAATGATGATCCCGAGGATGGCCGAGGCGCAGGATCCGAACAGGACGCCCAATCGCATCAGGGCGGCCAAGGACGAGTCTTCGAAAGCCAGCGAGCCGATGAAAAGACTCATGGTGAAGCCGATGCCGCAGATGACGCTCATGCCGTAGATTTGACGCCAGCTGGCGTCCGAGGGACGTGTGGCCAGGCCCAGCGAGACGGCAAAGGCGATGGATAGGAAGATGCCGATCTGCTTGCCGAGAAACAGCCCCGCTGCGATGCCGAGCGGGATCGGCTGACGAAGATTCTCGATCGTGACGCCGTCGAATGACAACCCGGCATTGGCGAAACCGAAAAGGGGCACGATGCCGAACGCGACCCACGGATGAAGCGCGCGCTCGATCGCGCGAAGCGGTGAAGGGCCGCGCGTCGTGCGGAGAGGGACGAACAGGGCGAGCGCGACGCCGGCCAGCGTCGCATGGACACCCGATTCGAGCACGCTCAGCCATAGCGCGGTGCCCACCACGAGGTAGGGAGCGATCGTCCGAACGCCGGAGAGATTGAGCGCTGCGAGCACGGCCATGGCCGCGCCGGCGAGGCCAAGGGCCGCCCATGACAAGTCCGCCGTGTAGAACGCGGCGATGATGACGATGGCGCCCAGATCGTCGAAGATCGCAATCGCCGTCAAGAGAACCTTGAGCGATGTCGGGACACTTCGGCCTGCAAGCAAGAGCACGCCGAGGGCAAAAGCGATGTCGGTCGCCGAAGCGATCGCCCAACCGCGAAGCGCCATCGCTTCGCCGCTGTTGATCAGGGCATAGAGGCCGGCCGGCACGGCCATCCCGGCGATCGCGGCCACGGCCGGTAACTGGGCCTGCTTCACGGTCGATAGCTCTCCCTCGACGACCTCGCGCTTGATCTCGAGGCCCACCAGGAGAAAAAAGACGGCCATCAACAGCTCGTTGATCCACAGAACGATCGATTTCGACAAACCGTAACGGCCGATCTGGAGAGAGACGTCGAGATTGAGCGTGTCGTGATAGAGCGCCGCCAGGGGCGAGTTGGCGATGACGAGCGCCAACGCGGCGGCGACCATGAGGGCGAGACCCCCGGCCCGTTCCCATTTAAGAAATGTACGGATCATTCTCGCCGGCATGAATCGTCGTGGGTTGACGAGAGAAGGTCATGCGATGGCAGACGAATAAAAAAATTTTTCTGACGACGAGATTTCATCTGCTGGCGGTCAAATTTTTGTCTTGCTTGGACTCTCATGGTTAACGTCATGCGCGCGCTGAGTCACGCGTCAATCGTTAATTTACTTTCTGTTTACCAATCAGCGTAACACTCGGAGCGAGAAGACCAATTCGGCGCGAAGGATGACTCTGAGCAAGCCGAAAGTATTAACGGGGAAGTTCCGGTCGAAGGTCGGCAAGGCTATCTGCGCGGCGCATCGATCGACCGCGGAACGGAAAGCGGTAATGAGGGGACTCATCATCCGCACGATCGTTGAGAGAATTTCGCCTTGGCTCGCGCGTGCCATGTGCGAGCGCTCGGGCGCGGCCGCGGTCGAGTTCGCGATCGTGGCGCCGATGCTGCTTCTGGTGCTGACGGGCATCGTCCAGTTCGGCCTCACCTTCAATAACTACATCGAGCTCACCAATGCCGTTCGCGTCGGCGGACGTCAATTCGCGATCAGCCGATCGAGCTCGACGCCGTGGTCGACCTCGAAGACGGCGCTCACTTCCTCCGCCGTCAATTTGGACGCGACCAAGATCACGGTGACCTTCAAGGTCAACAACACCACCTGCACGAGCAATTCGAGCTGCCAGACGGCGCTCGCCGCGGCTCCCGGCGGCTCGGCCAGCGTCAGCGCGACCTATCCTTGCGACCTCACGATCATGGGCATCGATTTCCATCCGAGCTGCACTCTCTCCTCTCAGAACACGGAGTACATAGAATGAGACGGTCCATCGCGAAGAACCTCTCCTTCGTTCGCCGATTCTGGAGCGCCCGCAGCGGCGCGACCGCCGTGCTTGCGGCGGTGACCGTGCCGATGGTCGTCGGGTTCGCCGGTGTCGCAGTCGATGTCGGCCACGTGCTTCAGGTCCAGAGCGCGCTCCAATCCTCGACGGACGCCGCCGCGCTCGCCGGCGCCAACAACGTCTATCTGAGCACGGCCGTGGCGACGGCGCAGTCCTACAGCAGCGCGAGCGGCGGGAAGAACGCGATCAATGGCGTCACCGTGACGATGCCGAGCGGCTATCCGAAGCTGAAATGCCTGAGCTCGACCGGCGTGCCGTGCAGCGGACCTGGCACGGCGAACGCCATCCAGGTCAAGCAGCAGGCCACGGTGCCCATGTGGTTCGCCCAGATCGTGGGCGTCCCGTCGATGACCGTGACGGCGACGGCGACTGCCGCCGCCGTCGGCGGCCAGCCCATTCCGCTCGATGTGATGATCGTCCTCGACACGACGGCGTCCATGAACACGTCGGATCCGAATTGCGGAATCGCGGGCGCTACGCGCCTTGGCTGCGCGCTCACCGGCGCGCGGACGCTTCTCAATGAGCTTGCGCCGTCTGGCGACTATGTCGGGCTCATGGTATTCCCCGGCATCGCCAACGCGTCGCAAGCCTCGCTCGACTACGATTGCAGCAGCAGCACGCAGCCGACGATCGTGTCGTACAGGAACTCGCCCGTCTATCAGCTCCTCGGCCTATCGAACAACTTCAAGACCTCAAATTCGGCGACCTCCCTCGACACCACGTCCAATCTCGTGAAAGCGCTCAAAGGCGGTGCCTCGGGCTGCACGGCGGGCCTGTCGGCCGTAGGCGGCGTCGGCACCTACTATTCCGACGCGATCACGGCGGCCAAGACTGCGCTCCAGACGAACGGTCGGGCCAACATCCAGAAGGTGATCATCTTCTTGAGCGACGGCGATGCCAACGCCAGCAGCAGCAACATGCCGACCGGCAAGGCGACAAACCAGTGCCATCAGGCGATCACGGCTGCCCAGGCGGCGACGACCGCCGGCATGTGGGTCTATACGATCGCCTACGGTGCCTCGACCTCGACGACGGGAAGCTGCGGGACCGATTCACCGCATATTTCGGCCTGCTCGACTCTCCAACAGATGGCGACCAGTTCCCGCTATTTCTATTCGGACGGGACGGGCCACACAGGCGCGTGCAACTCCTCGGCCAATCCCATCTCCAACCTTGTCTCGATCTTCCAGAATATCGGCGTGACGCTCCAGGCGCCGCGCCTCGTCCCGGACAGCACGACATAGGAGGCGAATCGGGAGTACGGCCGCCCGTCCATTAAACAATCATCACAGCAATGTCACAAAGCCGCGTTCCCGGCCTCATGCCATACTTCCGGCGATCTGCCTGCGTTGGTCCGGCCCGCCGCGCACGGAGCAGAGAGGAGACGTTCGCGTCCAAGTTATAAGGAGCTTTGTGATGATCCCGAGACTTCCGATTTCTCTTGTTTCCGCCTGTGCCTTGGCCGTTGGGCTTGCCGCGGCGCCGGTCGCTCCTGATCTCGGCGGACTGACACTGAAGAATACCGCAGTCCAGGCGGCGGGTGGGGGCGGGGGCGGCAACGGCAATGGCGGCGGAAACGGCGGCGGGAATGGTAACGGCGGCGGAAACGGCGGCGGAAACGGCGCCGGTAATGGAAACGGCGGAGGCAACGGCAATGGTGCGGGCGCGGGCCTCGGCGCCGGTAATGGAAGCGGCAACGGCCAAGGCAACGGCAAGGGGCTGGGCCAGGGCGGCGGCGAGAGCGCCTCGGCTGGCCACGGGCAAGGCCAAGGTCTTGGCCAATCGAGCGGCGGCGAAGGCCAGTCCTCGAGCGCGAGCCATGGGAAATCGGCCAATGCCGACGGGGCCGCGTCCGGGCCGAGCAAGGGCTCGACCTCGACGAGCCAGGGCAAGCTCGGCCTTCAGGGCAGTATCAACGCGGCGCATGCCTCGCCGAGCGCCCTGTCGCACGCGGCGCCCAACTCGCGCGTCGGCCTCGTCGCGGCCTATGCGCGCGCCGTCGAAGCGCAGGACACCGATGCGGCCGCGGCGGCTCTCGCCAAGGCCAGCAACAAGGCGGTGACACCGACGACCGTGACGGCCCTCAACAGCCTCATGGGTCTTCAGACCGATCCTGCGGCCGATGCCGCGATCGCCGCCAAAGCCGCAGCGATCCAGAGCGGCCAGCCAAGCGGCACCACCGCCTCGAGCACGAGCGGAACGACGTCCAGCACGTCCACAAGCGCCAGTACGTCGACGTCCTCCAGCACGACAAGCGGCACCAGCGTGTCGACGGCAAGCGCGCCGACGAAAGGCCCGGCCAAGGGGCCGAGCAAAGGCTCAGCCTCGACAAGCGCAAGCCAGGGCAAGCTCGGCCTTCAGGGCAGCATCAACGCGGCGCATGCCTCGCCGAGCGCTCTGTCGCACGCGGCACCCAACTCGCGCGTCGGCCTCGTGGCCGCCTACGCGCGCGCGGTTCAGGCCCAGGATACCGATGCGGCGGCCGCGGCGCTCGCCAAGGCCAGCAACAAGGCGGTGACACCGACGACCGTGACGGCGTTGAACAGCCTCTTGGGCCTGCAGTCCGATCCCGCATCCGATGCGGCGATCGCCGCCCAAGCCGCGGCGATCCAGAGCGGGCAGTCGGCTGGCACAACCGGTACCACGGGAACGTCGGGCACGACGGGGACCACCGGGACCACGGGAACCTCGGGCACGGCGAGCAGCGCCGCCGTTCCGGGCGAGGGCAAGGCCATTCCCTAGTTGTTTGGGAGCACTCATGCGTGCAAAGGGCCGGAGCGATCCGGCCCTTTGCATTTTTGAAGCCTGTCAGGCTGCGATGGGCGGCACGCGCGTTGCCCAGGGCCGCGCTGTTTCGAGCTGGGAAGCGAGCCGGAACAGCGTCGCCTCATCGCCGTAGCGGCCCATGACATGCACGCCGATCGGCAGGCCGTGCGCGTTCCAGTAGAGCGGGACCGACATCGCCGGCTGCCCCGTGAAATTCGCGATGAGGGTGAAGGGCACGAATTCGCGCGAGCGGTCGAAGAGGGCCTCGAGATTGTCGGTCCGTGTGTCGAAATGGCCGAGGGGCGGCGGCGGATGACCGAGCGTGGGCGTCAGCCATAGATCATGTGTCTCGAAGAACCGCGCAATTGCGCGCGCGATGGCCTGGAGGCGCGCGATCGCGCCCATGTAGGCAACAGCGGGGATCGTTCGCCCTCGTGCGGCGAGCGCTGCCGTCGCCGGTTCGACTCGTCGCGCGCCTGGCCCGATCGTGCGTTCGAGACTCTCGATCATTCCCGCCGTGCTGGCCGCCCATAGCGTCATGAACGCTTCGTACATCGAAGGGCCGTCGAAGATGGGCGCGGCTTCATGCACGGCATGGCCGAGGCTCTCGCAGAGGCGAGCAGCGTCCTCGACGGCGGCGACGCAATCGGGATGAATCGGCGTGCCCGCCGGCGCCGTCGTCGAGAATCCGATGCGAAGTTGTCCGGGGTCGGCACCGATCTCGGCCGCGAAGGGGCGTGCCGGCGGCTCGGCCCAATAGGGCGCGCCCGCGTCGGGCCCGGCGGTCGCATCGAGGAGGGCCGCGCTGTCGCGCACCGAGAGGCTGACCGCATGCTCGACGACGAGCCCGCCCATGATGTCGCCCACATCGGGGCCAAGCGGATTGCGGCCGCGGGTCGGCTTCAGGCCGAACACGCCGCAGCACGAGGCGGGAATGCGGATCGAGCCGCCGCCGTCATTCGCGTGCGCCATGGGCACGAGGCGCGCCGCGACGGCTGCGGCCGAGCCGCCGCTCGACCCGCCCGCCGAGCGCGCGGGGTCCCACGGATTGCGCGTGGGCCCGAAGAGCTGCGGCTCGGTCGTCGGCAGGAGGCCGAATTCCGGCGTGTTGGTCTTGCCGAGAATGACGAGCCCCGCGCGCTTCATGCGCAGCACGAGCTCGCTGTCATGGTCGTCGATCGCATCCGCGAGGGCGGCCGAGCCCGCCGTCTGCCGCGCTCCCGCGAGGCGGGCGAGAAGGTCCTTGAGAAGGAACGGCACGCCGGCGAAGGGGCCTCCGCCTGCTTGCCCGCGCGCCGTCGACGCCGCGCGTGCCTGATCGTAAAGGGTGGTGACGACGGCGTTGAGGCGCGGATTCACCCGCTCGATCCTGGCGATTGCGGCATCGAGGAGCTCGTGCGGTCGGATCTCACCCCGTCGGATGAGCTCGGCCTGGGCGGTCGCGTCAAGGCGGCTTGGATCGGACATGCGTGTGGTTAACCGGTGCGCGTGCCAGGCTTTGCCAAAGGCCCCCTGGCTTCGGCATACTCTTATATACAAGGGCCGACATAAACGAGGGTTTGGGGCATTCGAGCCCGAATGCCAAGAGCCAAAAGGGCAGGGTGATGGCAGCGCGACTGGACCGCAAGACGATCTTCCCCGAGGACAGCCTGCCCGACGTGCAGGCGCTCATCGCCGAAGGCCGCGCGATGGCGCGGACGGTCACGGTCGGCCCGTCGCCGTTCCACGAGACCTACGGGGTCCAGTCGGAAGCCGAGTACAAGCGCAAGTGCATGGCCGAGAGCCGCGTGATGCAGCACGCGCAGATCGGCTTCCGCGAGCCGGCCAAAAGCCAGCGCGCCTGGTACGAGGTGTGGAACGCGCTCGAGCGCGGCGGCTACCGCCTCGACCGGTTCGGCATCTGCCTCGACTGGAGCATGGGCTACCCGCGCGACCGGCGGAAGGACATGCCGCGCGGCACGGGTCTCATCGTGAACGAGGTCGAAGATCTCGTGACCTTGACGCACGGCGCGCCCGTGGCGCCGCATTACGGCGACTTCGTCATCGGCACGCCCGCCGGCTACGAGAATACGATCCTGGCGCTCCAGTCGGGCGCCACCTCGATCGGCAATCTCGGCCAGTATTTCGCCTTCCGCCAGCCGCATTGGGACGACGACGTCTACACGACGGCCGAGGCGGTAAAGGCGATCGCGCTGACCGCGGCCCAGCCCGTCGAGATCATGGTGCATTCGAACCTCGATGACGGGTTCGCCTCGCTCTTCACGGACCTTGCCTGCTCGCTCGGCGCCATCCTGATCGAACAGCACATCGTCGACGAGCTTTTGGGCGGCCATGTCGCCCATTGCTTCGGCAATACATTCTCGCGCCCCTACACGCGGCTCGCCTTCCAGCGCGCGGCGCACAAGGTGCTGGCCTCGCCCGGCACCATGGTCTACGGCGCGACGACGATGTATGGGCAGAGCTTCGCCGAGAACTACGCGGCTCTCGCCAACTATCTCCGCCTCGATGCCTACGGGCAGAAGACGCGTCCCTCGGGTCACGCCATCAATCCCGTGCCGGTGACGGAGGCGCAGCGCATCCCCGACATCGACGAGATCGTCGACGTGAATCTGTTCGCGGCCAAGCTCGTCCGGCTCGAGGAGCCGCTGTGGGGCCTCTATGACGACAGCGAGCTCGAGGAGATCGCGGATCGCATCGTCGAGGGCGGACGGCAGTTCAAGGCCAATGTGCTCGTGGGCTTCGCCGAAGCCGGCATCGACACCTCGAACGCCCTCGAGATGTTGCTGGCCATTCGCCGAATCGGCTCGAAACGTCTTGAGGAGCTCTACGGCCCGGGCCGGCCGACCGAGGGACGCCTCCGCGGTCGCATGCCTGTCGTGCGCTCGAACTCGATCGAGGCGGTCGAGGATGCGGGCGAGGGTTATATCGCGCGGATGGATACGGCCGTGCGCGAACGCATTCGCCGCGCCGGCTTCAAGGCTTGCCTCGCCACGACCGACGTTCACGAGTACGGCAAGATCCTGGTCGAGACGGTCTTGAAGGGCCTCGGCGTCACCATCATCGACGGCGGCACGTCGATCGATCCGAACGACCTCGCGGCGCGCGTGCTGGCGGAGAAGCCGGACGTCATCGCGCTCAGCTCCTACAACGGGGTGGCGCTCGGCTTCGTCTCGGAGCTCAAGCAGGAGATGAAGCGGCTCGGCCTCGACACCACCGTCTTCATCGGCGGCAAGCTCAATCGCGTGCCCGATGGCAGCAACACGAGCCTGCCGGTCGATGTGAGCAACGAGATCGCCGCGACGGGCGCGGTGGTCTGCCCGGACGTGGCCGTTCTCCTCGATCGTTTGGCCGACATGGCGAAGGACCGAGCTGCTTAAACGTTCCGCGTAAGTTGCAATTGTCTCGTAAGCGCTCATCAAAGGTGAGGGTGAACATGCGCGTTATTGCCATGGCGTTGTTCGGCATTTTCATCACGGCAGCCGCGGAGGCCGCGACCCGGACGGTGACCGTCAACGCGATAACGGCGGACGGCGTCGGGCCGGCGATCGGAACGCTCACTGTCAAGGACACCAAGTACGGCCTTCTGGTCGAGCCGAAGCTGCGCGATCTGTCGCCGGGCCCGCACGGATTTCACATCCATGCCAACGCGAGCTGCGATCCCGGCACGAACGAGGGAAAGCCCGTGGCTGGTTTTGCGGCGGGCGGTCACTTTGACCCGGCGGCAACGGGCAAACACCTCGGCCCCGACGACTCGGCGGGTCATTTGGGCGACATGCCGGTGCTCATGGTCAATGGCGACGGCACGGCCACGATCCGGGCTCTCGCCCCTCGTCTCAAAGTCCGCGACGTGATCAACCATGCCGTCGTGATTCATGCGGGCGGGGATAACTATTCCGATCAGCCGGCCCCGCTCGGCGGTGGCGGCGCGCGCATCGCCTGCGGGGTTGTGCCGTAAGCTCACGGTTGCGAACGCCTCTCGAAAGCGTCTTGCGCTTTTCCCACCGGCCGGGAATTCGGGCATACTGACGGTGATCGGCTGGCCGCTCAGCCGTTTGTTCGATCGAGCGGTGTTGTTGAGGAGATGGCCATGACGCTCGACCGGCGTACGATCTTGCCTGAAGCCGAGTTGCCGGACGGTGCCGCGCTCCTCGCCGAGGGACGAAAAGCAGCTGAGACGACGCGCATCGGCCGGTCCGCCTTCCTCACGCATTATGGAGTCGAGTCGGAGGCCGCGTACAAGCGCCGCTGTGCCGAGGAAGGGCGCGTCATGTTCCACGCCCAGATCGGTTTTCGCGACGCGGCAAAGACGCGCCGGACCTGGGTCGAAATTTATGAGGCATTGGACAAGGCTGGATACCGCATCGACCGGTACGGTTGCTGTTTCGACTGGTGCATGGGGTATCCCCGCGCGCACCGGAAAATATCGACGCACGGAACCGGCATGGTGCTCGATGAGGCGGAAGAGTGGCTTGCCTTGACCCAGGGCGCGCCGGTCGCGCCCCATTTCGGCGATCACAGCATCGGTACGCCCGCCGCCTTCGAGAACACCACGCTGGCTTTGCTCGCCGGTTCGACCACGATCGGCAATCTCGGCCAGTATTTCACGTATCGACAGCCCAATTGGGATGACGACGTTTACACGACCGTCGAGACGGTCAAGGCCGTCGCTCTCACGGCGGCCCAGCCGGTCGAGGTGCTGGTCCATTCGAACATCGACGACGGCTTCGCCGCGCTCTTCACCGACCTCGCCTGCTCGCTCGGCGCCGTGCTGCTCGAGCAGTACGTCGTCGAGGATC
This sequence comes from Alphaproteobacteria bacterium, assembly GCA_046349515.1. Lineage (GTDB taxonomy): Bacteria > Pseudomonadota > Alphaproteobacteria > CADEGL01 > CADEGL01 > JBGPGW01. The sequence goes on from JAXMCE010000007.1 coordinate 60,893, forward strand.
TCTGCGGCGGGCATATGGGCCATTGCTACGGCAACACCTTCGCCCAGCCCTTCACGCGGCTGGCGTTCCAGCGCGCCGTCCATGCCGTCGCGCGAGCGCCCGGCACCATGATTTACGGCGCGACGACGATGTATGGTGAGAATCATCCGGCCAACTACGCGGCGCTTGCCGCCTACATCCGCGCCGATGCCTATGGCCAGCGCACGCGCCCCTCGGGTCATGCGATCACGCCCGTGCCCATCACGGAAGCGGAGCGCATTCCCGACATCGACGAGATCATCGACGTGCACATGTTCGCGAACCGCTGGTGCGAGTTGGACCGGCCGTGCAGCGGCCCCTACTCGGAGGAGGAGATCGATGCGCTCGCGGAGACGATCGTCGAGGGTGGCCGACGCTTCAAGGCGAGCGTGCTGAAGGGCCTCGTGGAAGCCGGCATCGACGTGAAGAACCCGATCGAGACTCTGCTGGCGCTCCGCCGGGTCGGCGCCAAGCGTCTCGAGGAACTGTATGGTCCTGGCAAGATTTCCGAGGGGCATCCGCGCGGCCGGGAACCGCTCGTCTATGTGGGCTCGATCGAGGAAATCGAGCAATCCGGCCGACGCTACGTCGCGGCCATGGAGCAGGAGACGCGCGAGCGCATCCGCAAAGGGCGTTTCAAGATCCTCGTCGCCACGACGGACGTGCACGAATACGGCAAGATGTTGATCGAGAGTGTGCTGCGCGGCCTCGATGCCGAGATCGTCGATGGCGGTACGTCGACCGTGCCGGCCGACATCGCGGCGCGTGCGCGGGCAGTTGAGGCCGACGCGATTGCGGTCTCGACCTACAACGGAGTCGCGCTCGAATACATGTCGCAGCTTCGCGCCGAGATGAAGCGGCTCGGCCTCGACTTGCCGGTCTTCGTCGGCGGCCGGCTCAACCGCGTGCCCGACGGCAGCAACACGGCCCTGCCGGTCGATGTCAGCAAGGAGATCGCCGGCACTGGCGCCATCGTTTGCCAGGACGTGACCGTGATGCTCGATCGCCTCGCCGGCATGGCGCACGACAGGGCTGCGTGAGTACGACGGTCGGGATCATCGGCGTCGGCCATTTCGCACAGTATCTGGTCGAAGGGTTCAGGCGGGACGGCAGCGCGTCCGTCCGCATCGTGCTCTCGCCGCGGCGCGAGGTGACGGCGCGGGCGCTCGCCGCGCGCTATCCGAACGTCGAGGTCGCCCGCGACAATCAGGCCGTGGTCGATGCGGCGGATGTGGTTCTCCTGGCGGTGCGCACCAAGGACGCCGTGCCGACGGCGCGGGCGCTCAAATGGCGGAAGGGGCAGCGTCTCGTCTCCTTCGTCGCCGGAACGACTCTCGAGGCGCTCGGCGTCGCCGTGCCCTCGACGGTCGCGCGAGCGATGGCCAGCGCCGCGATCGCGCGCCATGAAAGCACGATCGTCCTCTACCCCGAGGATGGGCCCGCGCGGGCGGTGCTCGAGCCGCTGGGCCCCGTCCTCGCGATGCGCGACGAGGCGATGCTGGCCGCCGCGAGCATCATGTACGCCTATTACGCCATGCTCTTCGCGATCATGGCGGAGGGCGAGCGATGGATAATGGGCCACGGCGCCCCGGCCGAGGCCGCGCGCACGATCGTCGGCTGGGCATTCCGCGGTGCGGGCAACATGCTCCTCGCCGAGCCCGGACGCGCGCTGCCTGAGATCGTGGCTTCCCTCGCAACGCCTGGCGGTATCACCGAGCGGGGGCTCCAGAGCCTCGAAGCCGAGGACGCGCTCTCGGCCTGGCAGCGTGCGCTCGAAGCGGCGCTTCGCCGCACGCGCGGCGAGGAGTAGGCGCGCCTACAAATCCCAGGCGGTCCTGAGGCCGTCGAGCACGGCCTCTTCTGCCGTGCGCGGTGCCAACGCATCGCCGATGACATGGAGCGCGCCCGGCCAGCCATCGAGCGCCTGGATCAACTCATCGTCCGCTTGGCGCGCGAGATTCGTCACGACCGTCTCGACACCATCGAAAAGAACCGGCTCGCCATTGGTCGTGTGCTGAAAATAGGCCGTGTCCGCGTCGATGCCGGCGAGGCGCACGAGCGGAATCACCTCGACGCCGAGCTTCTGGAGGGTGCCTAGCCACGGGTCGCGCACATACATCTGGATCATCTGCCCCGGCATGTAGCCGTTCACGCAGAGGCGCACCCGTCGGCCCTCGCGCGCCAGCATCTCGGCGAGTCCCATGCCCACCCAGTCGCAGCGCCAATCGGCGATGACGACCGAGCCGCCGACATTGGCCTGACCCTTGATGACGGTCCAGGCATCGACCACATGGCCACCCTCGCTCGGCACGTCGAGCGGCCGGGGCTTCGCCCCCGTCGCGATGATGAGCGCATCGGGCGCTTCGTCGCGGATCATGGCGGCGGTCACAGAAACACCCGGCTCGATGCGCGCGCCGGCGCGTCTTGCTTCATGAGCGAGATTCTCGGCGATCCCGCCGAACTCCGCGCGTCCCGGCAGGCGCTCGGCGAGGCGCACCTGGCCGCCCAATCGCGCCTCGCGCTCATAGAGCGTGACCGCGTGTCCGCGCGCGGCGGCGATCGCGGTGGCTTTGAGGCCCGCGGGGCCGCCGCCCACGACGATGACGCGCTTCCGGCTCCGTGCGGGCGTGAACGTGCCATAGACGAGCTCGCGGCCCGATTCCGGATACTGAATGCAGGAGACGGAGACGCCCTTCTGGATGTGGCCGATGCAGGCCTGATTGCAGCCGATACAGCTGCGGATGTCCTCAACCCGGCCCTCGCGCGCTTTGTTCGGGAGTTGCGGGTCCGCGATCATGCCGCGCGTCATGGCGCACATGTCGGCCTGACCCGCGGCAAGGATCCGCTCGGCGACATCGGGTCGGTTGATGCGGCCCGCGACGAAGACGGGCTTCCCGATCCTCGCCTTGATGCCGCCCGCAAGCGGCGCCACGTAACCGGGGTCGACCATCATCGGCGGCACGCTGTGGATCGAGCCGCCGAGCGTCGCGACCGAGCCGATCGTCACGTTGAAATAATCGAAATGCGGCGCGAGCGCCTGGCAGATCGCGAGCGTCTCCTCGGCGCTGAGGCCGTCATGCTGATCGGGTTCGGCGCCGGAGATGCGCAGGCCCACGATCGCGCGTCCAATGCGGCGTCGCGCGGCCGCGGCGATCTCGGCGAGGAAGCGGATGCGATTCTCGATCGGGCCGCCATAGGAATCGGTGCGCTGGTTGATGCGGGGATTCAGGAACTGCGCGGGCAGGTAGCCGTGGCTCGCCACGATCTCGACGCCGTCGAAGCCGGCTTCGGTGAGCCGCGCGGCCGCGGCGCCGTAGCATTCGACCATCTCCCCGATCAGCGCGGCCGGCATCGCGCGCGGCACGATGTGGAAACGCTCATTCGGTGTGTCGGAGGCGGAGTAGGCGGCGGGCACCGTGCCGTCCTCGCTCTCGAGCACCTCCCGCCCGGCGTGGAAGAGCTGGCCGAAGAGGCGGCAGTCATGGGCGTGCACGGCTTTGGCGATCGCCTGGAAGCCGGGAATGCAATCGTCCGTGTCGGCGCGGAGGCTCGTCGGATGGTAGATCGCACTTCCGTGGATCGCGGCCACTTCGGTGATGACGAGCCCGGCGCCGCCCTTGGCACGAGCCTCGTGATAGGCGCGGAGCGCGTCGTTCGGCATGCCGCGCGTCAACGAGGTGTCGTGGCCGGTCGAGAAGATGCGGTTCTTGAATTCGAGACCGCCGAGCCGGAAGGGCGAGAAGAGATGGGGAAAGCGCATGCGGTCAAGCCTTCACGTTTCTATCCCTGGCGTCCTCAAAGCGTCCACGCCGCCTTGAGCCCCTCGATGACCGCCTCCTCCGCCGTGCGGGGCGCGAGACAGTCGCCGATCGGAATCACCTGACCCTCCCAGCCCTGTAGTGCCGATTCGAGATCGTTCTCGATCTCGCGCGGATAGGAGGTGACGAGCGTCTCAATTCCCTCGAAGACCACGGGCTCGGCGCTCGTCGTGTGCTCGAAATAGACGCTCTCGGCATCGGCGCCCATGAGGCGCATCATGGGCACGATCTCGACGCCCAACCTGTGCAGCGTGCCGATCCAGGGGTCTCGGACATATTGCTGGATCGTCTCGCCGGGCACGTAACCATTGAGGCAAAGGCGCACCTGCCGGCCCTCGCGGGCCAGCATCTCGGCGAGGCCCAACCCCACCCAGTCGCAACGCCAGTCGGCAACGACGACCGAGCCGCCGACATTGGCTTGGCCCTTGAGGACCTGCCAGGCATCGAGCACATGGGCGCCTTCGATGCCGCCTTCGAGTCTCAGCGGCGCGGGACGCGCCCCCGTCGCGAGGATGACCGTGTCGGGTAGCTCGCGTCGGACGCGCGGCGCGTCGACATCGACGCCGCGCATGAGCCTCGCTCCGGCTTGTTCCGCTTCCCGCGCGAGGATTTCGACCATGCCGCCGAACTCCATGCGCCCCGGCAGCCTCTCGGCCAGAAGCACCTGTCCGCCAAGGCGACTCGCGCGTTCATACAAAGTCACGTCGTGGCCGCGCGCGGCGGCAATCGCGGCCGCCTTGAGACCCGCAGGTCCTCCGCCCACGACCATCACGCGCCTTTGCCGCGCCGCCGGCTTGATCTCACCGTAGACGAGTTCGCGCCCGCTTTCCGGATATTGGATGCAGGAGACGGAATAGCCGCGCTGGTTGTGGCCGCTACAGGCCTGCATGCAGCCCATGCAGGCGCGGATGTCCTCGATGCGCCCCGCGCGCGCCTTGTTGGGGAGTTCGGGGTCGGCGATGAGTCCGCGCGTCATGGCGCACATATCGGCCTGGCCCTCGGCCAGGATGCGCTCGGCGACATCGGGCCGGTTGATGCGGCCGGCGACGAAGACGGGTTTATTGATGCGCGCTTTGAGCCGTCCTGCGACCGGTGCCGCGTGTCCTGGTTCGAAGGCCATGGTCGGCACGGTGTGGACCGAACTCGCGAGAGTCGAGACAGTTCCCATCGTGACGCTCACATAGTCGAAGAGCGGCGACAACTGCGCTGCCAACTCGCGCGTCTCTCCCTCGGACAGACCTTCGGGCAAGCCGGGTTCCTCGCCGGAGATGCGTATGCCCAGAATTGCGTTGCCGATTCGCGCGCGCGCGGCCGCCGCGACCTCGCGCACGAAGCGCAGGCGTCCACTGGCCGTGCCGCCATACTCATCCGTGCGTTGATTCAAGCGCGGGTTCAAGAACTGCGCGAGGAGATAGCCCTGGCTCGCGAGAATTTCGACGCCGTCGAGCCCGGCCTCGGCGAGGCGTCCGGCGGCGGCACCGTAGCCTTCGACGATCTCGGCGATAAAGGCCTGCGACATGGGACGCGGCACCATGCGCGCCCGCTCGTTGGGAACGGCGGAGGCGGACCAGGTTGCGGGAATCGTGCCGTCGCGCGTGTAGGTCATCTCCCGGCCCGCATGGAAGAGTTGCCCGAATAGCCGGCACTCATGGGCTTGGACGGCCTTGGCCAGCGCCCGGTAGGGAGGAATGCAGGCATCGCTCGTCGCCGAGAGAGTCCGCGGCGTGTAGTAGGCGGTCTCGTGCACGCCGGCGACTTCGACGACGATGAGACCTGCCCCGCCCCTGGCCCGCGCGAGATGGTAGGCATGGAGTGCCTCCGTGATGACGCCGTCACCGAGCCGCGTGCCGTGCCCGGTCGAGATGATGCGATTCTTGAAGGTGAGATGGCGAAGCGTGAAGGGCGAGAAGAGATGGGGAAAGCGCATGAATCCGAATTCCAGATTCCGTGCAGAATCCTCATGCTTTGATCACGCCAGCATGAGGAATTTCGAGATACCCTCATCCTGCGCTCGTCGAAGGATGAGGGTCAATGAGAGCGCGATCTTACGTCGCCGACCTCAGATCGCCCACGCCACCTTGAGGCCTTCGAGCACGGCCTCCTCGGCGGTGCGCGGGGCCGCGCAGTCGCCGATGGCAACGACCTCGCCGCCCCAGCCTTCGAGCGCCTGCTCGAGCTCGCCCTCGGCTTCGCGCGCGAGCGCCGTCACGAGCGTCTCGACGCCGTCGCAGACCACGGGCTGGCTGCTGGTCGTGTGCTCGAAATAGACCGAATCGGAATCGGCGCCGACGAGACGCGCGAGCGGAATGGTTTCGACGCCGAGCTTGTGGAGCGTCCCCAACCAGCCATCGCGCACATATTGCTGGATCGTCTCGCCGGGCATGTAGCCGTTGACGCAGAGGCGCACCCGCCGGCCGTCGCGCGCGAGCATCTCGGCGAGGCCGAGCCCGACCCAGTCGCAGCGCCAGTCGGCGATGACAACGGAGCCGCCGACATTGGCCCGGCCGCGCAAGACCTGCCAGGCATCGACCACATGGGCGCCTTCCGTTCCGCCCGGAAGGTCGAGGGCGCTCGGGCGGGCACCCGTCGCGAGGATCACGACGTCGGGCGCTTCCTTCCGCACGAGCGCGGCGTCGACCACGCATCCGCGCTCGACGCGCACGCCGGCCGTCTCGACCTCGCGGGCGAGGTGGTCGGCCAGGCCGCCGAACTCGGCGCGCCCGGGCAGCTTCTCGGCGAGCCGCACCTGTCCGCCGAGCCGTGCCTCGCGCTCGTAGAGGGTCACCTCGTGCCCGCGGCGCGCCGCGACGGAGGCCGCCTTCATGCCGCCCGGACCCCCGCCCACGACCATGATGCGCTTTCGTTTCGTGGCCGGCTTCAACTCGCCATAGGCGAGCTCGCGTCCGCTTTCCGGGAACTGGATGCAGGAGATCGAGGCGCCCTTGTGGTTGTGGCCGATGCAGGCCTGGTTGCAGCCGATGCAGGCGCGGATGTCCTCGACCCGGCCTTCGCGCGCCTTGTTGGGAAGCTCGGGGTCGGCGATGAGGCCGCGCGTCATCGCGCACATGTCGGCTTGGCCCGATTCGATGATGCGCTCGGCGATATCCGGCCGGTTGATGCGGCCTGAGATGAGAACCGGGCGCGAAAGCTCGCGCTTGACCTTGCCGGCGACGGGGGCGAGGTAGCCCGCCTCGAAGGCCATGGGCGGCACCGAGTGGAGCGTGCTGCCGAGCGTGCTGATCGAGCCGAAGGTGACGTTCATGTAGTCGAAATGGGGCTCCAAGGCGCGGCAGATTTCGATGGTCTCGTCAGGACCGAGGCCGCCCGGCTGATCGGGCTCGGCACCCGAGATGCGCAGGCCCATGACCCGCTTGCCGAGCGTCGCGCGCACGGCCTTGGCGATCTCGACGATGATGCGCCGGCGGTTCTCGGCACTCCCGCCATACTCGTCCGCGCGTCGGTTGATGCTCGGGTTCAAGAATTGCGCGAGGAGATAGCCGTGCGCCGCGACGATCTCGACGCCGTCGAGCCCGGCTTCCGCGAAGCGCGCGGCACCCTTGGCGTAGCACTCGACGATCTCGGCGATGAAGGCCTTGGACATGGCGCGCGGCACGGCGTGGAAGCGCTCGTTCGGCACGGCCGAGGCGGAATAGACGACGGGAAGCGAGCCGTCCGGCAGCATGGTGATCTCGCGGCCCGCGTGGAAAAGCTGGCCGATCACCTTGCAATCGTAGCCGTGGCACATCTCGGCAAGACGCCGATAGCCCGGAATGCACTCGTCCGTGTCGGCCTTGAGCGTGCGCGCGGTGTAGTAGGCCGTCTCGTGCACGCCCGCGACCTCGGTGATGATGAGCCCGGCCCCGCCCTTCGCGCGGGCGCGGTGATAGGCGAGCAGCTCGTCGTTGATGACGCGGTTGCCGAGGCGCGTGCCGTGCCCGGTCGAGAACAGACGGTTCTTGAAGGTGACGGGGCCGATCGTGAAGGGCGAGAAGAGGTGGGGAAAGCGCGTCACGGCTTGGCTCCTCGCTCGGGCCTGTCCGGCCCGCGATCGCAGGCCCCCACTGTAACGGCCGTCCCGCCCCGGTCAACGGCGCGCCGGCGTCCGTCCCGCTGCCGCTAGACCGCGGCGCCGGGATCGGCCACGCGCAGCATGAAGTTGGCCATCTGCGGCTCGTAGGCGCGCCAGATGCGTCCGAGCTCGGCGACCGGATCGTCGTGCCAATCGACGCGCAGGTTGATCTCGGGGAACTCGTGGCTTTCGCCGACGAGGAGGGTGGCAGAGCGGACGGGGTTGGTCTCGCCCCCGGCCTCGAGTCCCGCTTCGAGCGCGCGGATGAGGCGATCGGCGATATGCGCGTCGGGTTTCTCCATGAATCCATCGACCATGGCCTTGGGCAGGCGCTTGTCCTTGAGGAGATTGCCGATCGACACGCATTGGGGCCCGACATGGCCGCCATGGAGCGAGACGATCTTGTCGCCCGAGAAATGCGCGACCGAACCCGTCTTGTCGACGACGGCGAGCTGCCGCCAGCCGATATGCCGCGCGCCCTTGACCAGCTCGTCGGTCACCTGCTGGGCGGAGCGACCTGCCTTGAGCAGCTCGATCCCGCGCAGGCCGAGGACAGGATCGGTGCGGTTCTGCGAGAGGACCGCGCCGTGCTTCGCAAGCACGAAGGGACAGCGCGCGCCGACGCAGATGCTCGCTGTCGTGATCGAGACTCCGAAGGCGCCCGTGCGCGGGCAGCGGGCGGCGATGGAAAAGGTCATGGCGTTCCCTCCACTGGATTCAACGCAATGGATTCAAGCGGCAGTGCGGCGGCGCGGGCGCACGGTGCGTCCGTGGTCCGCCTCGACGGCCGAGAGCGCGCGCCGCAGATGCGCGCGCATGAGCCGCTCGACGGCCTCGGCGTCGCGCGCCTCGATCGCCCTGATGATGAGGCGATGGTCGCGGTTCGAGAGGCGCATCGTCTCTTCGTCGTAAAGGCGCGCGGCCGTCGCGAAATAGTCCCGGTAGGCGCCGGCGATCTCGGACAAGCGCCGGTTGCCCGCGGCCGCGATGAGCCGCTCGTGGAAGTCGCGGTTGAGGCGCGCGCGGCGCTCGACGGCCGAAAGCGGCAGGCGCTCGGCTTCCGCCGCGATCCGCGACAGCTCGGCGACCATGGGCCGCGTCATCCGTTCGGCCGCGAGTTTTCCCGCATGGACCTCGAGCGCCTCCCGCACCCCCAGGATGTCGCGGAGCTCCGCGCGGATGTCGCGCACGGTGACGCCGCCCGCGCGCACGGGGCTCACCAGCCCCTCGGCCTCGAGAAGAAGGAAGGCCTCGCGAACAGGCGTGCGGCTGACCTCGAGCGATTTCGCGAGTTCGGCGCCGACGAGCCGCGTCCCGGCCGCGAGCGCGCCCGACAGGATCTTCTCGCGCAGGTGCTTGTAGACCTGCCGCGCCATGGTCTCAGGCTTCGCGATGACGGCCATGGCCTACTCGGCGCCCATCGCGAAGGCGGGCTTCACCATCTCCTCGGGCTTGAGCTTGGGGCCGTAGCGGAGCTTGCTGTGGAAGGGGAGGCCCAGGCTTGCCTGCGCCACCATCTGGAGGATTCGCTCCTCGCGGAAGTGGAGGGTGAAGGTGCGCACGTCGCGGAAGGCGCGTTCCAAGGGATAGAGGCGATAGGCCGCGCGCGCGCCGCAGAGGTCGAAGGCGCGGGTCGTGATCTCGAGCGAGGTCTGCTTCCCCGCATGGAGCGCGCACATGGAGGCGCGCTCGGCTTCATCCGCGTCGCCCTGCTCCCACTGCCAGGCCGCGTGGTAGATGAGCGCGCGAGTCGAGCGGAGCATGGCTTCGAGCTCGCCCAACTTCACCTGGATGAGCGGGCTGTCGCGCAGGAAAGGACGCTCGCGCACGAAGCCGAGGGTGAAGTCGTAGACTCCCTGCGCCGTGCCCAGATGGTTCGCCGCGAACGCCAACGTGAAGGTGCGCGGATCGCCCTGGACCCAGCAGCCCGGCACGCCCGCGACCTCGAGATCCGAGAGCGGCACGTCATCCAGGTGGATGCCCCAGGACACGGTCGGGCGCATGCCCATGACGTCCCAGTCGTTCTCGAGGCGGACGCCCGGCGCCGATTTCGGCACGATCGCGAACATCATGCCGTCGGCCATGCGCTTCGTGCCCTCGGCGAGCGCCCAGCAGACATAGTAGTCCGCCGCGGCCGAGAGCGAGGCGAAGCCCTTGTAGCCCTTGAGGCGCCAGCCCTCCTTCGTCCGTCGCAGGGTGGCATCGAACGGCTCGGGTCCGACCTGCTTCACCGACGCCTCGCTGCCGCAGGACGCGAACAACGTGCCGTCTCTCGCGACCATGGGCAGGTAGTGGTCCTTCTGCGCCTTGGATGCGTGGAGCGCCAGATAGCCGATGGCGTGGCAGTGGACTTGGAGAAGCTGTGCCGTCGAGCTGCAGTGGCGCGACAGCTCCTCGATGACGAGGTAATAGCCAAGGTAGTTCTGGCCCTGCCACAGGCCGTGGCCGCCATAGGCCTTGGGCACGGTGAGGGCGAGGAGCCCGGCCGCACGGAGTTCGCGGAAATTCTCCTCGGGGAAGGCGGAGGCGTCATCGTAGCGCTGGGCGCGCTCGGCGAAGGCGGGCCCCACGGCCCGCGCGGTCTCGAGGAGCGCGCGTTCCTCTGTCGTCAGCGAGAAATCCATGGCTGGCAGCCCCCGTATTCCGTGCGGCGGCGACTCTATTGCATGCTGCATGCAGCATGCAAGTTTGCCTAACGCTCGCCGTAGGGCGACATCCGCGCGCATCGTGGGCGCGTGCATCTTGCAAATGCGTGATTCACCTTCATTAATGCCTACCCGCCTCGGCCCTCGCGTTAAGAAAGCTTCGATTGCCGAAGCGCCCGCGCATGACTACCTATTGTCGGGGGGCCATTTCGCGAGGAACGCCGCGTTCACGCGTTCCGCCCAGAACGTTCGTGCGCCGGCCGACGTGGTTCTCTCTGCGGCGCTGGCAAGGTCATAGGGAGTTCACGCGGGGCCGGCATGGTCATGGTCTCTGCCCGTCTCGTTGCCTGCGCACGTTGTCCCGGCTGCGGCTGAGAGGTTCATGGACGTTCTACATTTCTTCAATGCGCTCTACGCGATCTCGGGTTTCGCGATCGGGCTCATCGTCGGCATGACGGGCATGGGGGGCGGCTCTCTCATGACGCCGCTTCTCATCCTGCTGTTCGGCGTCGTGCCCGTGACCGCCGTCGGGACCGACCTGCTGTTCGCCGCCGCGACCAAGACGGGCGGCACGCTGGTCCACGGCCTCCACCGCACGATCGATTGGCGCGTCGTCGGGCGCCTCGCGCTCGGCAGCGTTCCGTCGACGGGCCTCACCCTGTTCGTGCTGTCGCGATTCGAGTCGGGCGGGGCCGCGTCGGCGAACCTCATCACCTTCACGCTCGGCGGAGCCCTGCTCGTGAGCGCGCTCGCGCTGATCTTTCGCAAGTGGATCTGGGCGCTCTACGCGCCGCGCATGGTCGCCATGGCGCCCAGCCGCATCGCGAAGCTCACCGTCGCCATCGGCGCGGTCTTGGGAATCGTCGTGTCGATTTCGTCGGTCGGGGCGGGCGCCATCGGCGTGACCGCGCTCGTGCTCCTCTATCCGAAGCTGCCGATGGCGCGCATCGTCGGCTCCGACATCGCTCACGCGGTGCCTTTGACGCTCCTCGCGGGCATCGGCCACTGGATGCTGGGCTCGATCGACTGGACGCTCTTCATGGGCTTGCTGATCGGCTCGCTGCCGGGCATCGCGCTCGGCAGCTATGTCTCGGCGCGCATTCCCGATTGGGTGCTGCGATACCTGCTCGCGGCGGTCCTGGTCGTGATCGGCTGCCGGCTTCTCGTCTAGCCGGCCCCGGGGGGCGGGCGCCCCCTACTGCGCCGCCGCCACCCGCGCGCCCTTCGCCTTGGCGAAGTGAGGCATGACCTCCTTGATGAACAGTTCGAGCGAGCGCTTCGAGACCTCGTGCGGCGTGCCGAAGCTCAAGCCGTAGAGGAACACGTCCGTTCCGACCGCCTCGTACATCTTGAGTTTCTTGACCACCTCGTCCGGCGTGCCGAAGACGAGGTTCTCGCGCACGGCTTCGGGCGTGAAGTCCACGCTGTTGGCGAGCGCCTTCAAATCCGCGAGCTCCGGGAAGCCGTCCTTCACGCCGCCCAGGTTCTTGAACAGCGTCTCGAAGCGCCGGCTGTAGTTCATCGTGGATTCGACGGGCACGCGCCAGTCCTCCGCTCGCTCGTAGACGCAGGCCCGGCGCAGGACCATCCAGCGCGGCTTCGGCTTGTCAGGGTTGTCGGCGACCGCCTTCTCGTACTTGGCGCGCAGCACGTGCATCTCGCCGAACGGCTTTGAAAGCGGGTTCGACATGATGTGCGCGCCCATCTTGATCGCGAAGTCGAAGCTGTGCGGGTCTCGCGCGGCGATCCAGATCGGCGGGTACGGCTTCTGGAGCGGCTTCGGCACGGCCGTCGAGGACGGCCACTTCCACAGCGCCCCGTCGTGGGCATAGTCGCCTTGCCACAGCTTGAGGATCGCGGGCAGCATCTCGCGCATGTAGTCGCCGCCCTTCTCCTGCGGCATGCCGCCGGCCATGCGGTCGAACTCGTGCTGATAGGCGCCGCGGCCGATGCCGAATTCGAGCCGGCCGCCGGTCAGGAGGTCGACGAGCGCCGATTCGCTCGCGAGCTTGATCGGGTGCCAGTAGGGCGCCACGACCACGGCCGTTCCGAGGCGGACCGATTTCGTGTGATGGGCCCAGTGGAGGAGCAGGCTGAACGGGTTCGGACCGATCGTGAATTCGATCGTGTGATGCTCCGCCGCCCAGACCGATTCGAATCCGCCGGCGTCCGCCAACTGGACCAGTTCGGTCACCTCGTCGATGACCTTGGTCATGGGCTTGGATGTGTCTGTCCGCTGCAAGTCGATCGCCAGCGCAAACTTCATGAATGGCGTTCCTTCTCTCAATGAGGCCGTCGAAGGCCTACCGTGCTGCGGCGACCCTGCCGCTCTTGGCTTCCGCGAAATGGGGCATGACGTCCTTGATGAACAGCTCGAGCGAACGCTTGGCGTGCTTGTGCGGCAAGCCGAAGCTCATGCCGTAGAGGTAGTAGTCGGTGCCGATGGCCTCGTACTGCTTGAGCTTCTTCACCACCATGTCCGGCGTGCCGAACATGAGGTTGTCGAGCATGGCCTCGCGGCTGAGGTCGTCCTTGTTGTCGAGCGTCTCGACCGCGACGCGCTCGGCGAAGCCGTTCGCGACCCCGCCCGAGTTGCGGAAGAGGTTCTGGAAGGCGCGGCTGTAGTCGAGCGAGCACTGATACTGCACGTCCCAGTCGTCGAGCGAATCGAAGACGCAGGTGCGGCGCAGGATCATCCAGTCCGGGCGCGGCTTGCCGGGATTGTCCGCGCAGGCTTTCCGGAACTTCTCGGCCAGCACCTCCATCTCGGCGAAGGGCTTGGAGAGCGGATTCGACATGATGTGAGCGCCCGACTTGATCGCGAAGTCGAAGGTGTCGGGGTCGCGCGCGGCGATCCAAAGCGGCGGGTGCGGCTTCTGGATGGGTTTCGGCACCGAGGTCGCGGACGGCCATTGCCAATGCTTGCCGTTGTGCGCGTAGTCGCCCTGCCAGAGCTTCAGGATCGCGGGAAGCGATTCGCGGAGATGCTCGCTGCCCACGTTCTGCGGTATGCCGCCGGCCATGCGGTCGAACTCGTACTGGAAGGCGCCGCGGCCGATGCCGAATTCGAGCCGCCCGTTCGAGATGATGTCGACGAGCGCGGCCTCGGCCGCAAGACGCAGCGGGTGCCAATAGGCCGCGACGGCCACCGCCGTCCCGAGCCGGATCGTCTTCGTATGGTTGGCCCAGTGCGCCAGCATGACGAACGGGTTGGGCCCGTTGGTGAGCTCGTTCGAGTGGTGCTCGGCGGCATAGACATGGGCGAAGCCGCCGGCCTCCGCCATGCAGACCAGCTCAAGCGTCTCGTCCGCGATCTGCCGGATGTCCTGGTCGGGACTCGTCCGCTGCCAGTCGATCGCCAGGGCAAATTTCATCGATCGTATTCCTTCCGCAATTCGAGGACCGGGCGGCTCAACTCTTGACCCGCATGACGAATGGATCGTGGGTGACGCCCGAATAGTCGATCATCACGTTCTTCAGGCGCGACATCTCGCGGATCGCCTCGAAGCCGTTGTGCTTGCCGTAGCCGCTCGACTTGAAGCCGCCGGAGGGAGAGGTGTAGGCCGCGGTGCGGTAGGTGTTGATCCAGACGAGGCCGGCATCGACGTCGCGGGCGAAGCGCATGGCGCGGTCGATGTCGCGGGTCCAGACGCCGGCGGCGAGACCGTAGGCCGTGTCGTTGGCGAGACGCATGAGATCATCTTCGTTCTCGAAGGCCATGACGCCGGCGACGGGCCCGAAGATCTCGTCGCGGCAGAAGCGCATGTCGTTCTTCACGTTGACGAAGAGCGTCGGCTCGTAATACCAGCCGCGCGCAAGCGCCGCGCCCTGGGGACGCTTGCCGCCGAGGGCGAGCTTGGCGCCGTCCTCGACCGCGTAGCCCACATAGCGCTCGACCTTCTCGAGCTGCTCCTTGAGCGCCAGGGGTCCGAGCTGGGTCTCGTCGTCGGTCGGATGGCCGATGCGCACCGTGCGTCCGCGCTCGACGACGCGGCTGACGATGTCGTCGAAGACCTTCTTCTGCACGAAGCAGCGCGAGCCCGCGACGCAGCTCTGCCCCGCGGCCGCGAAGATGCCGGCCACGATGCCGTTGGCCGCGCGATCGAGATCCGCGTCCTCGAAGACGACGTGCGGCGACTTGCCGCCAAGCTCCATGGTGCAGGGCGCGAGATGCGTCGCCGCATTCGCCGCGACCCGGCGCCCGGTGTCCGTGCCGCCCGTGAAGGCGATCTTGGCCACGTCCGGATGCTTCGTCAGCGCGTCTCCCGCTGTCTCGCCGTAGCCGGTCACGACATTGATGACGCCCGGCGGGACGCCTGCCTCGGCGGCGATCTCGGCGAAGGCGAGCGCCGAGGCCGAGGTGTGCTCGGACGGCTTGATCACGACCGTGTTGCCGATGGCGAGGCACGGCGCGACCGTCCCCGCCAGGAGATACATCGGCGAATTCCACGGGATGATGATGCCGATGACGCCCAACGGCTCGCGGAGAGTGAAGTTGAGCATGTCGAGCTTGTTGATGGGGATCGTCTCGCCCTGAATTTTGTCGGCCATGCCGGCGTAGTAGTAGAACACCTCCGGCGAATAGCTGACCTGGGCGCGCATTTCCTTGAGCAGCTTGCCGTTGTCGCGCGTCTCGAGCTCGGCGATGGCGTCCGAGCGTTTGGCCAGGAGCTCGCCGAGCTTCCTCACGAGCGCGCCGCGCGCGGTCTGGGTCATGCGCCGCCAGGCCGGGTCCTTGAGGGCGCGCTTTGCCGCCGCGACCGCGTCGTTGATGTCCTCCGCACCGCCGTCGGCCGCCTCGTACCACGGCTCGCCGTTGGTCGGATCGAAGCTCGGCAGATACCGCCCCGAACGGGGATTTCGCCACTCGCCCGCGATGAAGATCTTCTGACGGGTGTTCTCGATCGTCGCGATGGTCGCCGCCATGATCCCTCCCTTGACCCAGCCTCTTCGGCAGGTATCCCCGATACCGATCGCCGCTTCCGGAATGCGGTCTTGTTTTCCTCTGGCTGATGGCAAGGCCGGGGCCCTGTCTCAAGCGCGGAGAGGGATATTATCTAGGTTTTACGAGACTCTCATCATTCGTAAGGCCGAAAGCCCCGGCTTAACTTTCCTATGATTCATAGGAAACATTGACGGGGAGGGCGTCGCTGCTTCAGGCGCGGATGAGGTCCCTCAGCCGCAGGGCCAGTTCGAGACCGAAGCGGCGGTCGGGCTGCTCCACGTCCACATCGAACATTTCCCGAAGCCGTTCAAGCCTGTAGCGCAAAGTCGTCACGTGGATCGCGAGCGCGTCCGCCGTCGCCTGATAGCGGCAGCCATTGTCGATGAAGGCGGCCAGCGTCCGCAGGAGCTCTGCCTTGTGGTCGCGGTCATGGGCCTCGATGCGGCCGAGCGTGTCGGCCACGAATTGGCGCACGGATTCGTGGTCGGCCGCCGACAGCAAGACGGCAAAGGGACCGAAGTCGGAGGCCTGGAGCACGCCCGTCTTGCCGAAGAGGCGCGCGAGGCTCAAGACGCGCGTGCACTCGGCGCGGGCGGCCACGTAATCCTCGAGCCGCCGGCAGGTCTCGCTGGTCGCGATCGCGGCATTGGCGCCGGCGACCCAGCGCGCCTCCTCGAGCAGGCGCTGGAGCGGGGCGGCCCAGCTCTTCTCCGGCCCGTCCTCGACAAGGGGACTGAAGACGACCACGTCGGCGCCATCGATGACGGAGACCGAACGCGGCAGGACGGTCTGGGACGCCTGGGCGAGGGCGCGGTGGAGATGGGCGTCGCGCGTCTCGTTGAGCGTGCGCGCATCACCACCGAGGAAGCCGATCGCGACGAGCCGCGCCGGGCCCGTGAGATCGATGCCGAGGTGGCCCGCGCGCGCGATCATCTCCTCCCGGTCGCGCCAGTTGCCGCTGAAGAGCTGGCCGAACAGTTCTGCCTGGGAGTTCGTCTCGCTGCGGAATCGGATGAAGTTGCGCATCATGAGGACGCCCAGCGCGAACTTGGCCTGCTCGATGAGCAGATTGTCCATCTCATCACCCGCTGCCTTGCCGCGGAAGACGATGAGCGCACCCACGACCTGGCCCTCGACCGTGAGCGGCTCGACGTGACCGTCGAGCGCGATGTCGAGGCCCGAGGCGGTGAGGTCGAAACGTTGGGAGCCGGCTTGCGCACGACGCACCTGCTCCGCGATCTTGCGCGCGCCGCGGGTACGCACGGCTTCGCGCCAATGCTCATCCGGCACGCGTGCAGGCTCGGGCGAGCGGCCCGGCAGCACCACGTTCGAGGTGAGGTCGACGACGACGACCGGCTCCGGCAGCAGCGCTTCGATCGTCCGCATGAGCGAGGCGAGCGTGCCGCCGGCGAGCACCTGCTCCATGAGCTCCGCGTGGATCTCCAGGAGATGCCGCATCTTCGCCGTGCGGCCGTGCTCCGCCTCGAAGCGCGCTGTCTTCTCGACCGCGATGGCCGCCAGGTTGGTCACCGTCTCGAGGAACGACAACTCCTGCTCCGTGACCTCGATCTGCTGGCGCGACTGGACGGCCAGCACCATGGGCCGCCCGCGCGAATCCGTCGCGCGAAGGGGCAGGATCACGACCGTGCGGTAGCCGCGCGCGACGGCATCGGCCCGGTAGCCGGGAAACTCCGCGCTGTTGGGCGCGTCCGGGATGACGAGGGGGTAGTTGCTCTCGATCACGCGCTCCGTCGGGCTGATCGACAGGTCCCAGCGGTCGGGATGGGAGCGGTTCTTGGGCGTGTAGGGATCGAACTGCTTGACGAGGATGGAATGGCCGGCCTCGCGGTCGAGCGCCATGATCGAGCTCATCGACCAGACCGAATGGTGGCACACCGCGTAGACGATGCCTTCGAGAATCGTGTCGAGGCCGCTGCCGGCGTTGACCAGGCTCGCGATATCCCCGATGCTTTTGAGGCGCTGCGTGTGTTCGTCCTGCATGGGCCGTTCCGTTCCGGGCCTCGACGCGATTATTGGCCGTCCGCCGCGCGGGGCGAAGGATAAAGTGCGCGTGGCGCGTGAAGAGAGGTCCTGATGACCTGTTGCCCCCGATCCGAGCGCTGAGCCCGATCATGCCGATCGCGACCGACGGGATCGTCCGCTTGGGCCTTATATTCCCCGAGGGCGGCGGCGAGTACGAGTACTACCAGTTTGCCGAGGCCGTGGGCTTCCGCGTGCGCCCCTATCTCATCGCGGCGCACCTCGCGGGCGGCGACCGCAACCACGAGCCCGCGGCGCTCCGCGAGACGGGGGCGATCCACCGCCTCGAGATGTCGGCGCGGAGCCTCGTGCCCTTGAAGCCGGATGCGGCGATGTGGGCGTGCACGAGCGGCAGCTTCATCGTCGGCCGCGCGGGTGCCGAAGCGCAAGCGAAGGCGATCGAGGCGGTCGTCCGGTGTCCCGCGAGCAGCACGTCGCTCGCCTTCATCGCGGCCCTCAACCGCTTGGGCCTGTCGCGCGTCGGCGTCGTCGGCTCTTACCTCGAGGAGACGTCGCGCGCCTTCGTCTCCTTCCTCGGCGAATTCGGCATCGAGGTCGTGGGCTTCGACTGGCATGGCGCGCCCGGCGGGCGCGACGCCTTCACGACTCCGACCGAGACCTTCGTTGCGACCGCGCGGAAGATCGACGGCCCCAAGGTGGAAGCGATCCTCATCCCCGACACGGCCGTCGCCGGCCTTCCCGCCGTGCGCGCGATCGAGGCCGGAATGGGCAAGATCGCGCTGTCATCGAACCAGGTGACGATCTGGCAGGGACTCGGCCTTGCCGGCTGGCGGGAGCCCGTCTCGGGCTTCGGCCGTCTCCTTGCCGCCATGTGACCCGGATGGAGCGGTCGGCCATCGAGCGCGCGGCGCAGGCGCTTCTCGCGGCGCGGGAGAGCGGCATCAAGATTCCCGACCTGCCCGAGGACTGCCGGCCGCGCACGGTCGAGGAGGGTTACGCCATCCAGGACGCCTTGAACGCGCTCATGGGGCGCCCGATGGGTGGCTGGTTCCTCATCTTCACGAGCCCCTCGATGCAGAAAGCGCACCGCGTGCCCTCGGCGCAATACGGCCGGATGCCGCGGGACTACGTCTTCCCGAGCCCCGCGCGCGTTGCCATCGGCCGTCCGGACGAGGCCTGGACGCTCGAGATCGAGCTCGTCTTCCGCATGGCGCGGAGCTTGCCGCCGCGCGCGAGCCTCTACACGGAGGACGAGGTCGCCGCCGCCGTCGGCGCCATGCATGCGGGGCTCGAGATGGTCGAAGACCACTACGAATCCATGCTCGGCGTCGAGGGGCCGAGCATCGTCGCCGACAACGGCATCGAAGGGCGGCTCGTCCTCGGCCCGGCCATCGAGTCCTGGCGGGCGCTCGATCTCGCTGCGCTCGAGGTGACGCTCATGAAGAACGGCGCGGCGGCGGCCTGGGGCGGCGGGGCCCAGGTCATGGGTCATCCGTTGAAAGCGCTCGCCTGGCTGGTGAACGCGCTGTCCGCCCGCGGCCGCACCGTCGCGGCCGGCGAGACGATCAACACGGGCAATTGCCTCGACCGCTATTGCTATGGCCAGGCGGGCGATCGCGTGGTTGCCGATTGCGGGCCGCTCGGCCGCGCCGAAGCTCAGCTCATCTGACAGGGAGCAACGCCATGACTCCGGATGCCATCGAACGCTGCGCCACGATTCTCCGCGATGCGCGCATCGGCAAGCACTTCATCGACGCGCTCCCCGCCGACTGCACGCCGAAGACCTTGGCCGACGGCTATGCGGTGCAGGAGCGTCTCTTGACGCTCTTGGGCGAGCCGAGCGTTGGCTACCTTCTCGGCCTCACCAACATCTACATGCAGAAAAACTTCGGGGTGACGGAGCCCTATTTCGCGCGGATCCTGCGCTCGAACCTCATGACGAGCCCGGCGCGGTTCGCGGCGAAGGACCTTCTCACGCGCGGCCTCGAATGCGAGGTCGCGTTCCGCATGGGAAAGGCGCTTCCGCCCCGCGGCCGCCCCTACACGATGGACGAGGTGGCGGACGCCGTCGCGACCATGCATCCCTCGATCGAGGTGGTGAACGGCCATTTCGAAAACTGGCTCGACATTCCCATGGCGATCGTGCTGGCCGACAACGGCACGGATGGGCCGCTCGTCTGCGGACCCGGCATCGCCGATTGGCGGCGCATCGACCGCGTCACTCTGCCGGTCGTGCTCAGGGTGAACGGTGCGGTGGTCACGGAAGGCACGGGCGGCAATGCCCTGGGCGATCCCCTGAAGGCGCTCGTCTGGCTCGCGAACGACCTCAATGCCAAGGGCCTCGGACTCAAGGCCGGCGAGACGATCAACACCGGCACCTGCGCGAAGCTCATTCCCGCGAAGCCGGGCGATGTCGCGCATGCCACCTTCGGTGAGTTGGGCGAGGTGCACATCACGTTTGAGCGATGAGGGACGAGGAGGCCACCAATCCCCGCTCGCCCTCGCGTGCCCCCTTCCGCGCCGTTGGGGAAGGGGGCACGCGGCGAGACGCTAGGCCTTCGCCGCCCAGACTTCGATCTCGACCAGCATCTCCGGCGCCGCGAGCCCGTCGATGATGACGAGGGTCGAGGTCGGCTTGCAGTCGTTGCCGACGATCTTCTCGCGCGCTGCCCGGTAGGCCGGGATGTAGCGCGAATCGGTCAGGTACACCGTGAACTTGACGATGTCCTCCTTGCCCATGCCGTGGGCCTTCAAGCCGGTGAGGATGTTCTTGTAGACCTGTTCCGTCTGCGCCTCGGCCCCTTCGAGCAGCTTGCCGTCGGGCGTGACACCGACCTGGCCCGAGAGCACCACCCATTTCGCGTTGGGCGGCACCGCGACCGTGTGCGTGTAGGCGCCGGCCGGCGCGCGGATTCCATCGGGGTTCACGAATTTGTTCATGCTCTCCTCCCTCATTGGCGGATGTGGCGACGCGCCGCTGGCGCGTCCGGAGGCGAGCCTTGCACGCTTTGTCCGCTGATGCCAGGGGCGCCGATCGCGGCGCTCGGACGGGGTCAGGATTGCGCGGCCATGCAGTCGATCTCGATGTACCAGTTGGGCTTCATGAGCCCGGCGACGAGGAGAAGCGTGCTCGCGGGGCGATGCTCGCCGAGGACGCGCGCGCGCACGCGGAAGAAGGGCTCGATGAACGACGCATCGGTGAGATACGTCGTGAGCTTGACGACATCCTTGAGCCCCAGACCCACGAGGCCGAGCGCTGTCTTGATGTTCGCATAGGTCTGCTCGGCCTGGGCCTCGAAGCTCTCGGGCACGCTGCCGTCGGGGCGGAGGCCGATCTGGCCCGAGAGCACGGTCCAGCGCGCGCCGGCTGGCGCCTGGACGATGTGGCTGTAGGCGCCCGCCGGCACATGGAGCACGGCGGGATTGATGTAGCTGTTCATGGTGGCCTCCCTCGTCGGTCTCATCGCGCGGGTCGCGCGCGTCCGCCCGGGAGGCTCGCAGAAACGGCAAGGGCGCGCCAGCGCCGTGCCCACTCACCTTATTTCGGCGGCAGCTCGCAGTACTTCTGCTCGACGATCTCGCACGCAAGACCTTCCGAGTGGATCATGCCGGTCTTGAGCGCGTCGTCCGCCATCTTCGCCGTCACCCGCTCGCAGTTGTGGACGGCGTAGAACATCGCGGTCTTCATGTCGGAGGCGCGGTTGACGCCGGCCGCCGGCGTGAGGTCGATGTCCATCTTCACGACGCAGGGATACCAGTGCTTGGCCTGGGCGTTGTAGCAGTCCTGGCGTTGCTCGGCCTGGTAGCGCGTCTTCTTGGGCCGGGCGAGCGCTGTCGGGATCGTCTTGACGCCCTTCTCGCGAAAGGCGTCGAGATCGATGTCCGCATCGACGAGCGCGCCCGTGAGCGCGATCGTGCTCATCTTCACCGTCGGTGTGGAGGTGATGCCGAAGCTGCAAAGGGCGACCGCGGCGCTCGTCGCCGGCGGTGCCTTCGCGGACTCGCTGCTGCCGCAGGCGGCGAGGAAGGCGGCCGCGAGCGCCGCGCGCGCGAGCGGCGAGAGGCGCGACCTCATGCCAGGCCCGCGCCCGCCGCCGCCGTCCCGTGGCGCCGCGCCGTCAGCAATTGGGCCACAGCTTGGGCCTCTTGAGGCCGGCGGGAAGGCGTGTCGCGGCGTTGCCATGCGCGTAGTCGATCTGCTCTTGCGTCACGCTGGTGTCGGAGAGATCCGCCCCGCAGAGGGCCGCGCGCGTCAACTGCGCGCCCGCGAGATTGGCGCCCTTGAGCTTCGCCCCCTTCATCTCGGCCTGAACGAGGACCGCGTCCGAGAGATCGGCGCCCGACAAATCGGCCTGGTTGAGCGCGGCTTTCCGCAAATTGGCAAGGTGGAGCAAGGCGCCATCGAGTTTCGCGCCATTGAGCACGGCCTTCCGCAAATAGGCGTCCTTGAGGTTGGCGCCTGAGAGCACCGCCCGCGTGAGGTCGGTCTTGGCGAACTGCGCGCGTTCGAGATTGGCGCCTGCGAGATCCGCCTCGCGCAGATTGGCCTTGCCGAAATCGGACCACTGGAGATCGGCGCCGGCGAGCGAAGCCTTGGCGAGCGCGGCGCCGTCGAGGTCGCAGCGTGGGCAAGCCTTTTCCGCGAGCAGTTTTTCCATGTCGCCCTTCTCGAAAGCCAAAGCCGGCAGCGTTGACGCCGCCAGGAGAAGGATCATCGCCACATGATTGCGCCGCCGCATCGCCCGCATCCGATCTTGTCCCGTGTCGCGTCCATGATCCATGGCCGCCGCGATTTCCGCAAGGGTACCTCTTGTCATGGGACGGAAGCGGGTCTAAGCCGGTTCGGATCGAGAGCCGATGCGGAACGAGGGAGAATGCAATGGCCAAGGGCTGGAAGAGCGACAATCCATTCGGCCTGCCGTTCACACGCGAGGAATATGCGACGCGCCTGGCCAACGTCCGGAAGGGCATGCGCGCGGCGGGGCTCAGCCATCTCTTCGTGACCGGGCCGCACAACATCTACTACCTCACCGGCTACCGGACGACCGGCTACTACGTCTACCAGGCGCTCATCGTGCCGATCGAGGGCGAGCCGCGCTTCATCACGAGCAAGCTCGAGCACACCAACGTCGTGACGCTGTCCTGGGCGCGGAGCGGCGACTGGTTCGGCATGGCCGACGATCCTTTGGACGTGACGACGCGCGCGGCCGAGACGGCGGGAATCGACGCGGGGCGCGTGGGCTATGAGGACCGCGCCTTCTTCCTCCAGGCGCGCATCCTCGATGGGCTCCGCACGCGCTTTCCACGCGCGACCTTCGTGCCGGCCTCGGGCGTCGTCGAGAACTGCCGCGCGATCAAGTCGGAGGCCGAGATCGCCTATATCCGCAAGGCGGCCGAGTTCGCCTCGCTCGGCATGCGGGCGGGCATCGCGGCGGTGAAGGAAGGCAGGACCGAGAACGAGGTCGCGGCCGTCGTCTACCGCGCCATGCTCGAAGCGGGCGGCGAGCACCCCTCGGGCGGGCCCTATGTCATCACGGGGCCGCACGCGGCTTGCGCGCACGCGCTGCCCGAGCGCTTCGCCATGGAGAAGGGGCACTGCGTCTATTTCGAGGTGGGCGGAATCTACAAGCGCTATGCGGCCTCGAACATGCGCATGGTGTCGGTCGGCGCGCCTTCCGCCGAAGCGAAGCGCATGGCCGACGTCGTCATTCGCGCGCTCTCGGCCATTGTCGAGGCGATCAAGCCGGGCGCCGTCTCGGCCGATGTCGATCGCGCGGGCCGCTCGGTCATCGAGGCGGCGGGGTTGGGCGAGGTCTGGCACCACCGCGGCGGCTATTCCATGGGATGCAGCTTCCCGCCCGGCTGGGGCGAGGGGACGGTCATGGACATCGCCGCCGGCAACACGCGCGCGCTCGAACCCGGCATGGTGTTCCACATCGTTCCCTGCATCCTCATCCCTGACTGGGGCTGCATGGGATTCAGCGAGACCGTGCTCGTCACCAAGGACGGGCGCGAGGTGCTGACCGACGTGCCGCGGGAACTCGCGGTCGCCGTGTGAGCGCGAGGCCGGCGGCTGTCGGCCCGCGCCTATTTCTTGCCGAAGGCCGCGGTCAGGGATTTCGTCTCGGGGTCCATGAACTGCCGCACGCAGAACTCGGTCTCGAGCTTCATGGCGCCCTCGAGATCCATCTGGCACGCCCGGTTCAAGAGCTGCTTCAGGTCGCGGACGGCGCCCCGCGGCAGGGCTGCGATCTTCTCCGCCGTCGCCAGCGCGACCGAGAGTGCCTCCGTTTCCGGCACGACCTTCCAAGCGATGCCGAGCTTGTCGGCCTCGTGCGCATCGAAGGTCTCGCCGAGCAGGATCAGCTCGCGCGCCTTCTGCAGGCCCACGAGGCGCGGCAGGATGGTCGAGATGCCGCCCGTCACGTTCATGCCGAGGCGGATCTCGGGGAAGAAGCAGCGCGTCGTGTCGGCCATGACGATGAGATCGCAGTCGAGCGCCCATTCGAGCCCGCCGCCCGCGGCCCAGCCATGGATGGCGCCCACCACCATGTGCGGACCGAGGAGGAGGGCGCGCGAGGCCACCTGGATGGCCTCGACATGCCGGCGTGCCGCGGCGACGCTTGCGGCGTGGCCCTCGAAGGCCTTCAAGTCCTCGCCCGCGCAGAAGGCGCGGCCGGCACCGGTCAGCACGATGACGCGCGTCTCGGCGCAGGCCGCGGCCTCCTTGAGCGCCGCATTGAAGTCGTCGAGCAGCTCATCGTTGATGGCGTTCAAGGCTTGCGGGCGATTGAGCGTGATCGTGCGCACGCCGCGCTCAAGGGTGGATAGAACCGTGCCGGCCATGCGCTGCCCTCCGTCCGTGCCGTCGACTTGTCCCTCACCAATATCCGTTTCGCGCGCCTCCTGCTAGGATGGCCAGGCCAGGAAGGGTGGGGACCCATGGAACGCACGAATCGCGTGAACGCATGACGGTCGAGGCCGAGCCCATGCGGATGGGAACGCGTGCCCACGGCTTGTTGTTCGCGCTCCTCGCCGGTCTCGCGATGAGCACCAACGGGCTCCTCCTCCGCCTGATCGACGCGGCCGATCAGTGGCAGATCATCGTCTTCCGCTCGGGCTCGCTCGGCGTCGCGATCGTCCTCATCCTCGCGATACGCTATCGCCTGCGGCTCCTGTCGGCGTTCCGCGCGCTCGGCTGGACCGGGCTCGTCGCCGGACTCGTCCTCGGCCTGAGCTATCCGTCCTACGTGCTCTCGCTTCTCAACACGACGGTCGCGAACGCGCTCTTCCTCATGAGCACCTCGCCCGTGATCGCGGCGCTTCTCGGCCTCATCGTCCTCGGCGAGCAGGTCAGGGGGATCACCTGGCTCGCGATCTTCGGGACCGTCGTCGGCGTGCTCATCATGGTCTATGACGGGCTCGAGGGCGGCGGGATGCTGGGCAACGCGTTCGCCCTCTTCAACGCGCTTCTCTATGCGGTCTACACGCTTCTCGCCCGCCGCAACCGCCGCGTCGACATGATGCCGGCACTCGCGATCGGCGGTTTCGTCGCAAGCGGCATCGGCGCCCTCAACGCCTCGAGCTTCGCGCTCACACCCCATGATTTCGGTCTGTGCCTGTTCATGGGCGGCGTGCAGCTCACCCTCGGCTTCACGCTCATCACGCTCGCGGCGCAGCGCGCACCCGTGGCCGAGGTCAATCTCGTCGCCATGATCGAGATGGTCGCAGGGCCGATCATCGTGTGGCTCGGCGTGGGCGAGGTGCCGAGCGACCTCACTCTTCTCGGCGGCGCGATCGTGCTGATGTCCGTCGGGGGCTTGGCGCTCTCGGGCATGTTCGAGGTGAGCCGGAGTTTCTCGCCGCGCGGGCGGATGCGCGCGGGCGAGGTGCCTGCCGTCGCGACCGGCGCCGTGGGACCGCGACGGGACGGGCGCGGCGACTTCACCGACGCCCTCCGCGAGGCCGAGGCGCGCGCGAGCGAGCGCGAGACGCTCCTCGCGGCCAAGGGTCCCGTTGAAGCGGAAATTCTGTCGGCGACACGACTCGCGGACGAGGATTCGAGTGCGCCGACGGGACTCGCCAACGCGATTCCCTCGGCGGCACACGACGCCTCGGCTGCGTCAGCCGAGCGCGCAAATTCATCGATGGCGGAAATTCTCGCCACCGCGCAAACCGCCGAGGCCCCGGTGGCGCACGCCGCCACGCCCCCGGCCGTGCCACGCGCGTCGGGTGCCTCCGGCGAGCAAGCAGCGCCGCCGGCCGAGGAGCCCGCGCCGCGCGGCCCCCTCATCCGGCCGAGCGTCGAGCGTCAGCTTCAAATCGCGCTCGAGCCCATGCTTCGTGCCTGGGTCGAGGCCAATCTCCACCGCATCGTGGCGCCGATTCTGAGACGCGAGATCCGCGCCATCGTCCGCAAGACGGATCGGCCGCACTAGGCCCGGGTTTCTTTCAGGCGCGCAGGGGACAACGCAGGCTGCCGAGACCGCGCCACTAACGTTTTCTTAATCCAGATAAAGACAATGTTAAGGGGGAAGGGCACATCGTGCTCATGGCGCGCATGGCCATCGAACAGGTGATGCCCCGGAAACGCAGCGTGGGGGAAACCCATGATTGCTATGATCCGATCAGTCCTTGCGAGTGCCGCGATTCTTGTCGCCATTCCGTCCTTGGCGGACGGCGCGTCCGCTTGTCGGATCAAGGGTAATATCAGCGAGAGCGGCGAGCGCATCTATCACGTGCCGGGCGGGGCGTTCTACGACAAGACGGCGATCAGCCCGGCGCGGGGCGAGCGGTGGTTCTGCACGGAAAGCGAGGCGCGCGCGGCGGGTTGGCGGCGATCGAGACGGTGAGCGCCCCGATCAGCCGATGACCGCGATCGGATCGCCGAGCACGTCGAGCTTGGGTGTCACACCCAGGCCCGGTGTCGCGGGCGCGGCCGTGCGCCCGTCCTTCGCTTGCGGCGCGCCGTCCGCCGTGCGGACCGTAAGCTTCACGTTCGAGATCGTGACGGAGAGGCGGAACTCCTCGGGTGTCGAGTGGGCGAGGTGGGTCACCGCGGCGGCCGTGACATCGCTGCCCGAGGTGTCCTCGATCGTCATGGCGATGCCGAGGGCGAGGCACAGATCGCGCGCCTGGCGCGAGCGCGTGAGGCCGCCGAACTTTGAGATCTTGAGGTTGATCGCGTCCATCGCGCGGTCGCGGTGGGCGCGGAGGAGCGCATCCAGGGAATCGATCGACTCGTCGAGCACGAACGGGTGGTCGGTGCGCCGGCGGATCGAAAGACAGTCCTCGTACGCGAGGCACGGCTGCTCGATGTACACATCGATGTCGCGGACGCCACGGACGACGCGCGCCGCCTCGTGCACGAGCCAGCCCGTATTGGCGTCGGCGACGAGCCGGTCGCCGTCCTTGAGGCGCTTCGCGCACGCGCGGATGCGTGCGATGTCGAGATCGGGATCGCCGCCGACCTTCGCTTGGAAATGGTGGAAGCCCTGGCCCTGGAAGCGCGTGACGAGATCGGCCATCTCCTCGGCCGAGCCTTGGGACAGCGAGCGGTAGAGCGCGATCGTCTCGCCGTACCGGCCGCCGAGGAGCGTCGAGACCGGCACGCCCGCGACCTGCCCCAGGATGTCCCAGCACGCGATGTCGAGCGCGCATTTGACGTAAGGGTGTCCCTTGAGCGCGCGGTCCATGAGGCGGTTCACGGATTCGAGCTCCGTCGCCTCGACGCCGATGAGGTGCGGCGCGAGCTCCTTGATGCCGGTGCGGGCCCCCTCGGCATAGGCCGGCAGGTAGAAGGGGCCGAGCGGCGAGACCTCGCCCCAGCCGGTCAAGCCCGACTCGGTCTCGATCGCGACGAAGGTGCTGTCGAAGGCGTCGACCGACTTGCCGCCCGACCAGCGATAGGCGCCTTCCTTGTCGAGCGGCAAGACCGCGCGATAGACGCGGATGCGCCGGATGCGGTGTCGCATGGCCCTGGATCGGCTCGGCGGTTCAGCCGCGCCGGACGGGCGTCGACCAGGCGGAATCCGCGTGCTTCTTCCAGTAGAGCTGCCGCAGGCGCGCGGTCACTGGCCCCGGCGATCCGTCGCCGATTTTCTTGCCGTTGAGAGAGGTGACCGGCATGACGCCGCCGGCGGTCGAGGTGATGAGGACCTCGTCGGCGGAGCGCAAGGACGCTTCGCTCAATACGCCCGTTTCGGCGCTGACGTTCAACTCCTTGCAGAGGTCGAGCACGGTCTGCCGCGTGATGCCTTCGAGCACGCCGCGCGTGGGCGTCGTCCACCGCCCGCCGTGGAGCGCGAAGATGTTGTAGCCGGGTCCCTCGGTCACGTTGCCTTCGAGATCCTTGAGCACGACGACGGTGGCGCCGGCGTCATAGGCCTCCATGAGGCTCATCTCGAGGTCGAGCCAGTGGTAGTTCTTCACCGTCGGGTCGACCGATTCGGGCGGGATGCGCGGGATGCTGCTGATGTGCATGGCGACACCCTTGTCCTGCTGCTCGGGCGTCGCGATCCAGATGAAGGGAATCGCGAAGCAGTAGAAGTTGTTCTTGGCGAGGCGCGGATCGCGCGAGCCCGCGACCGGCCGGCCGCGCGTGCAGGTCATGGAGACGTAGGCGTCATCGAGTCCCGTCAGCGCCACGCATTTGTGCAGCACGTCCTCGAGCCCCGCCCGGTCGAAGGGCAGCGCCATGCGCAGCTTGGCCACGCTTCGCGTGAAGCGGTCGAGGTGCTTGTCCAGGCGGAAGAACCGGCCCTTCCAGACATGGACCACGTCGTAGGTGCAATCCGAGCGCGTGACGCCGAAATCGAGGATGGAGATCTTGGCCTCCGCGATCGGCACGAACTCGCCGTTCACATAGGCGGCCCCGCCGCTGAAGTCGGTCGCCGCTTCCGCGGGCTTCGTCTGCTGAACCGTCATGCTGCACCTTCCCGTCTCGCTCGTGCCGGCCCGGCGGGCCCGCGATCCTTTTGGCTCGGAGGAGACGAGGATGCGGCCGAAGGCGCCCGGGGGTCAAGCAAGGCCGCGCGGATTGGTGTTGGGGCGAGGGCCGGGCTATCCTCCGCCACGCGGAGGGAAGATTGGTGGACCGCGCCCACAGCCATGCGCTCTTGACCACGACCGAGATGGGCCGCGCCGATGCCGCCGCGATCGCGGGCGGCACGCCGGGCGAGACGCTCATGGCCAATGCCGGGGCGGCCGTCGCGCGCGAGGTCATGCGGCGGTTCCGGCCGTGCCCCGTCGTGGTCCTCGCGGGTCCCGGCAACAATGGCGGCGACGGCTACGTGGCGGCGCGCATTCTGGCCGAGGCGGGCTGGGCAGTGCGGGTGGCCGCACTCGTGCCGGCGAGCCGGCTTCGGGGCGACGCGGCGACCCACGCGCGGCGCTGGCAGGGCGAGACGGTTCCGCTCTCCCTCGGTGTGCTCGAAGGGCAGGGCCTCGCCATCGATGCGCTGTTCGGCGCCGGCCTTGCGCGTCCGCTCGACGGGATCGCGCGCGCGGTCGTCGAGGCGCTCACGGCGCGGCACATCCCGACGGTCGCGATCGACGTGCCGAGCGGGGTCGACGGCAACACGGGCGCGGTCTTGGGGGCTGCGCCGCGCTGCCAACTGACCGTCACCTTCTTCCGGAAGAAGCCAGGGCATCTGCTGCTGCCCGGCCGCGCGCTCGCGGGCGAGGTCGTGGTGGCGCCGATCGGCATCGAGGACGCCGTGCTTGAGGCGATCCACCCGCGTCTTCACGAGAACGATCCCGCGCTGTGGGCGCGCGCGCTGCCGCGCCCGGGCTTGGGCGACCACAAATACAGCCGCGGGCACGCGGTGATCCTGGGCGGAGCGGCGATGACGGGGGCCGCGCGCCTTGCGAGCCGGGCGGCGCTTCGCTTGGGGGCCGGGCTTGTCACCATCGCCGCCCCCAAGGAGACGCTGCCCATCTATGCGGCGCACACGGCGAGCGTGCTGTTGACTCCTTGCGCGACGGCCGCCGAGTTCGACCGCGCGATCGCGGATGAGCGGCGGAATGCCGTGCTGATCGGCCCCGGCGCGGGGCTCTCGGCGTTCACGCGGAACGCGGTGCTGTCAGCCGCGCGTCAGTCGAAGCGCCTCGTGCTCGATGCCGACGGGCTCACGGTCTTCGCCGGCCGGGCTCGCGCGCTGTTCGAGTGCATCAAGGCGCCCGCGGTCCTGACGCCCCATGAGGGCGAGTTCCGCAGGCTGTTCGCGCATGAGGGGGACAAGCTCTCGCGGGCGCGGAACGCGGCGGCCGAAAGCGGCGCGGTGATCTTGCTCAAAGGGGCGGATACCGTCATC
This sequence comes from Alphaproteobacteria bacterium, assembly GCA_046349515.1. Taxonomy (GTDB): domain Bacteria; phylum Pseudomonadota; class Alphaproteobacteria; order CADEGL01; family CADEGL01; genus JBGPGW01. Next base: position 90,703 of record JAXMCE010000007.1, read on the forward strand.
GCGGCGCCGACGGGCGAGGCCGTCATCAATGCCAACGCGCCGCCGGATCTCGCGACGGCCGGCGCAGGCGACGTGCTCTCGGGTCTCATCCTCGGCCTTCTCGCGCAAGGCATGCCGGCCTTCGAGGCCGCCGCGTGCGCCGCCTGGATTCACGGCGAGGCCGCGTCCGTCGTGGGCGCGGGCCTCATCGCGGACGACCTTGCGGAAGCGCTGCCGCGCGTGCTTCATCGCATTCTCGAATTCCGCGGCAGGATGGAGGGCGCCGGGCCATGAACGAGGCGCGCCCCGCAAGCTTCTTCGAACGCACGGTCGCCCGCTTCCGGCGCGCCTGGCGCGAGGTCACGGAGGCGCCGCGTGCGGCACCCGCGCCGCCGATGCCGCGCCCGGATCTGCCCGTCGACGATGCGGCCCACATCCGCGAGCAGATGCGCGTCTGCCTCGAGGCGGCCGGCGGCGAGGTGAGCGCGCGGGCGCGCGCGGCGGATCTCGGCCGCACCTATCTCGCGCTCAACGAGACGGGGCGCGAGCGGTTCTTGCGCATCCTGGCCGACGAGTTCGACACCGATCCCGCGACGGTCGACCGCGCGGTCGAGCGCCTGCGGCAGGCCAACGATCCCCGCCAGCGGCGCGCGGCGGAGCAGGGCCTTCGCTCGGCACTCGAGGCGCCGCGCGTCCGGCTTCTCACCCAGTTCAACGGCCTTGCCGAGGGCGTCAAGTTCCTCGTCGACATGCGCGCCGAGATCTTGCGCCTCGCGCGGGCCAACCCTGCGTCGAACTTGGCGGCACTCGAATCCGATTTGAGAGGGTTGCTCGCCGCATGGTTCGACATCGGGTTCCTCGAGCTCCGGCGCATCACCTGGAACGCGCCGGCGGCTCTCCTCGAGAAGCTGGCCATGTACGAGGCGGTGCATGCGATCCAAAGCTGGCAGGATCTGAAGAACCGGCTCGATTCGGACCGGCGCTGCTTCGCCTTCTTCCATCCGCGCATGCCGGAGGAGCCGCTCATCTTCATCGAAGTGGCGCTCGTCCGCGGCCTCGCCGACAACGTCCAGACGTTGCTCGATGAAGCGGCGCCCGCGACCGATCTCCGCTCCGCCGACACGGCGATCTTCTACTCGATCTCGAACGCCCAGGCCGGTCTCGCCGGCATCAGCTTCGGCGGGTTTCTCATCAAGCGTGTCGTCGACCTGCTCCAGGCGGAGTTCCCGGGCCTCGCAACCTTCGCGACCCTTTCGCCCATTCCTGGTTTCCTTCGCTGGCTCGACGAGCGTCTCGCGGCCGAAGGAGGGGCTGCGCTCATCACGGACGGGGAGTGGGCCGCCCTCCGCGCCCTTCCTGCCTCGATCGCCGACACGGCCGTCCTACGGGCCGTGCTCAAGGCGGCGGGCTGGGCCGAGGACAGTGCGATGCGGGACGCCTTGAAAGGGCCCCTTACGCGGCTCTGTGCCCATTATCTTCTCGAGGCGCGGCGCCCGAGGGGCGGGGCGCTCGATCCTGTCGCCCATTTCCACCTGTCGAACGGGGCCCGCATGGAGCGGCTCAATTGGCTGGGCGACCGGTCGGAGAAAGGCTTGCGGGAATCCGCCGGGCTGATGATCAACTACCTCTATCGGTTAGGGGAGATCGAGGCCAACCATGAGGCCTATACCGCGCAGGGCCAGCTGGCCGCTGTGCCCGCGATCCGCGCGCTTCTTAATTCCTGAGCTCAAGTAAGGGTCTTTTAAAGGGTAACGGGTTACTCTCAAACTTGTTATTGCTCTTTTTGAACCTCTGACTATAACTGTCGGCCAAATTTGACGTTTATGCCGATGGTTGTCGCGTTCGGGGGGACGACATGGGTCGGATAGCACGCCAGTTGAACAGTCTGTTTTTCTCGCGCGGCGAGAGTATGGAATACGTTCGCCCGGGCTCGCAGTTTCGCCGCGTGCATCCGGACCGCACCGTCGAGACGGCCGAGGTTCTTTCCGTCCACACCGATACCTTGGGCATACCTCATGTGAGGTATCGCGTTGACTTCCTGCGCCCGCACAGCGCGCCCTACATCGAAGGCCCGCGCGTGCTCGCTGTCCGCTCGTTCTTCCAGCTCTACCAGGAACGCGTGAGCGCTTAGGCGCGCCGAGACCGGGGCGGCGCCGGCCGCCCGTCCATCGTCTTGTCTCCAGTCTGCGCGGCGCTAGGCTCTCCCTGCCGAGAGGGGAGGGCAGCATGAACGATCTCTTCGCTGAATTGGGTCTCCGCCGCGTCATCAATGCGTGCGGCTACGTCACGGCGCTCGGCGCGAGCCCCGTGAGCGACGAAGTCGTCGCGGCCGTCGCGGGCATCCTCGGCCACAACGTCGAGATGAGCGATCTTCAACGCGCGGCGTCCGAGACGATCGCGCGCTGGTCGGGCTCGGAGGCGGGCTGCGTGACGGCCTGCGCGGCCTCGGGCATCGCCGTCGGGATCGCGGGCGCCATCACGGGCGAGGATCTGGCCCATATCGAGCGCCTGCCGCATGAGCCCGGCCCCAAGAACGAAGTCATCGTCCAGAAGGGCCACTGCGTCGACTACAGCGGCAACATCACGCAGATGATTCACATCACCGGGGCCAAGCCCGTCGAGATCGGCTCGGTCAATGGCTGCGGCGCCTATCAGCTCGCGGGCGCCATCACCGAGCGGACCGCGGCCGCCCTCTACGTCCTCTCGGGCCAGGCACCCCAGGGCGGGTTCATCGACCTCGAAACCTTCTGCCGCATCGCTCACGAGCGCGGGGTTCCCGTCATCCTCGACGCGGCGACGGACTACGACTTGAGGCCCTTCGTCGCCGCCGGCGCCGATCTCATCATCCAGAGCGGCCACAAGCGCCTGGGTGGGCTTACGGCCGGCATCATCGCGGGCAAGGAGCGCTACGTCCGCGCGGCCTATATGCAGGAGCGGGGCATCGGTCGCGCCATGAAGGTCGGCAAGGAGGGCGTCGTCGGCGTGATCGCGGCCTTGAGGCGCGATTCAGCCCTCGACCACAAGGCCGTCTATGCGCGCGAGCGCGCGCGGCTCGACGTCATCGTCGAGCGCTTGAAAGGCGTGCCCGGGATCTCGGTCGCGATCGTGCCGGACACGACCGGCAAGCCGTTGTCCCGCGCGCGCATCCATGTCGATCCGGGCCGCGCGGGCGTCACGGCCCACGCCATCGCACGGCGCCTTGCGGAAGGCGAGCCCTCGATCAAGGTGGAGGATTACGGGAGCGCCCACGGCGCCCTCGGCATCGAGCCGACATGCGTCAGCGAACGCGACGTCGAGACGATCTGCGAGCGCATCGCCGAGATCGTGCGCACGGGGGCCCAAGGCACGCCCGCGCAATCGAGCGAGACCTTCGATGACCGGCGCCATCGCCTTCTTCGCACCTGGCCGCGCCGAATCCCCGGCGGCCCGCAGGCGTGAGGCTTGCGCGCGCGGTGCTCGTGCCCGTGCAAACCGCCGCGCCCTCGGTTAGCATGCGCGCCGCCCACGGAATTCCAACGCGCGGGTGAGGAGTGCCGATGGCCGAAGCCATACCGCTGAGGCGTCCCGCCACCGACAGCAAGGCCGACACGCTGCGCCTCCTGGGCGAGCTCGAGCGCAAGGTCCTGTGGCTGTCGAGCTGGACGATCCACCATGCGAACCATCTCCGCCCCAACCGGGACGGGCTCAAGGTCGGAGGCCACCAGGCGTCGAGTGCGTCCTGCGCGACGATCCTGACCGCGCTGTTCTTCCACGCGCTCCGCGCGGAGGACCGCATCGCGGTCAAGCCCCATGCGAGTCCGGCCTTCCACGCGATCCAGTATCTTCTCGGCAACCAGAGCCGCGAGAAGCTCATGCGCTTCCGTGCGCTCGGCGGCGCCCAGTCCTATCCCTCGCGAACGAAAGACGTGGACGACGTCGATTTCTCGACGGGCTCGGTCGGGCTCGGCGTCGCCATGACCCTCTTCGCTTCCCTCGTCCAGGACTATGTCCAGCTCCACAAGCTGAAGGACGCCCCGACCGGTCGCATGGTCGCGGTCTTGGGCGATGCCGAGCTCGACGAAGGGAACATCTTCGAGGCTCTCCTCGAAGGCTGGAAACACGACGTGCGGAACCTCTGGTGGGTCGTCGACTACAACCGCCAGAGCCTCGACAGCGTGGTCTCGGATCACCTATTTCAAAAGATTAAGGACTTTTTCCAAGCCGTTGGCTGGAAAGTCATAATTCTGAAATACGGCAAGCGGCTCGAGGCTGCCTTCGCGCGCCCTGGGGGCGAGGCGCTGCGGCGCTGGATCGATGATTGCCCGAACGATCTCTACGCGGCGCTCACCTACAAAGGCGGGGCTGCCTGGCGCGAGCACCTCAAGACCGATCTCGGCAATACCCGCTTCCTCAGGACCCTCCTCGAGGAGCACGACGATCAGGCGCTCCACGCGCTCATGACCAACCTGGCCGGCCACGACATGGAATCCGTGGTCGAGGCCTTCGATGCGGTCGACAGCGATCTGCCCCATTGCTTCATCGCCTACACGGTGAAGGGCTTCGGCCTGCCCTTCGCGGGCCATAAGGACAACCATGCGGGCCTCATGAACCTCGAGCAGCTCGGCCGGTTGAAGGAGCAGATGGGCATCGCCGAGGGCGCCGAGTGGGACCGGTTCGCAGGGCTCGCGCTGCCGGTGGAGGCCATCGAGCGGTTTCTCGCCTCTGTCCCCTTCAGGCGCCGGTCGAAGGAGCGGACCGAAGCGCCGGCGGTTGCGGTGCCTGCGGATTTCCCGGTGCCGGCGGCCGCGCGCCTCTCGACCCAGGAGGCCTTCGGGCGCGTGCTCAACGAGCTCGGCAAGGGCAAGAGCGAGCTGGCCTCGCGCATCGTCACGACCTCGCCCGACGTCACCGTCTCGACCAATCTCGGCGGCTGGGTCAACCAGCGCGCGATCTTCAACCGCTCCGACCGCGCCGACATCTTCAAGGAAGAGAAGGTCATCTCCGCCCAGCGCTGGGCCATGCATCGCGAGGGCCAGCACATCGAGCTCGGCATCGCCGAGAACAACCTGTTCCTCATGCTGGCGGCCTTGGGCCTTGCGGGCGCGCATTTCGGCGCGCGGCTTATTCCGGTCGGTACCGTCTACGATCCATTCATCGCGCGCGGCCTCGATGCGCTCAACTACGCCTGCTACCAGGACGCGCGCTTCATGATCGTGGCGACACCCTCCGGCATCTCGCTCGCACCCGAAGGCGGAGCGCACCAGTCGGTCGTGCAGCCCTTGATCGGCATCGGCCAGCCCGGCCTCTCGAGCTTCGAGCCCGCCTATGCGGACGAGCTGGCCACCATCATGGCGTGGTCGTTCCGCTATATGCAGGAGCCGCGTGGCGGCTCGGTCTATCTGCGCCTCTCCACACGGCCGATCGACCAGCCAAAGCGCGTGCTCGATGCGACGCTCAAGGATGCGATCGTCGCCGGGGCCTATTGGCAGGTTCCGCCGGCGGCGGGTGCCGAGCTTGCGATCGTCTATAGCGGCGCGGTCGCGCCGGAGGCGATCGCGGCGCACGCGGCGCTTCTTGATGACGTGCCGGGTGCGGGTCTCCTGGCTGTCACTTCGGCCGACCGGCTCCATGAAGAGTGGCGGGCGAGCCAGCGCGAGGGCCGGCCCGGCCATGTCGACCGGCTGCTGGGCCAGTTGGGGCGCGGGGCAGGCCTCGTCACAGTGACGGACGGCCACCCGGCGGCGCTCTCCTGGCTTGGCGCCGTGGGGGCCCACCGGGTGCAGGCCCTCGGCGTCGAGGCTTTCGGCCAGTCGGGCGATATCGACGACCTCTATCGCACCTACGGGATCGACAGCGAGGCGATCCTCGACGCGGCGGCGCGCCATTTCCTCGATTTGGGGGGCAAAAGCCAGGCGCGTTAACGGTTTGGCCGTTGCAAGGTTGCGCCCTCTGCCCCATTGATATAGAGAAGCGGCCCTATTTCGGCGGTTAATTCCGTCGGGCCCGATTGGCCCTGCGGGCGTGGTGGAATTGGTAGACACGCAGGATTTAGGTTCCTGTGACCTCGCGTCGTGGGGGTTCAAGTCCCTCCGCCCGCACCAACCGCCACGGTCCGTTTGGTCAGCCGGGCTCTGCCCGCTTGATCTCGACATCAGTGACGTGCGGATTTGAAAATGCAGGTGACCGAGACTCTGTCCGAAGGTTTGAAGCGCGAGTTCAAGGTGGTCTTGCCCGCCCAGGACATCGAGCAGCGCGTGACCGACAAGTTGCGCGTGGTGGGCGAGACAGCGCGCATCCCTGGCTTCCGCCAGGGCAAGATCCCCCTTGCGCTCCTCAAGTCGCGCTTCGGCGCCTCCGTCCGGAGCGAGGTGCTCCAGGAAGCCGTCAACGACGGGTCGAGCAAGGCCATCACCGACAACGGTCTGCGGCCGGCGCTTCAGCCCAAGATCGAGATCACCTCGGCCGATCCGGGGGCGGACCTCGCCTTCACGGTGGCGATCGAGCTTCTGCCCGAGATCAAGCCCATGGATTTCAAGGCCATCGAGCTCGAGCGGCTCGAGGTCACGGTGGGCGAGGACGACGTGACCAAGGAGGTCGAGCGCCGGGCCGCGCAGGTGAAGCGCACCGAGCCCATCACCGAGGCGCGCGCGAGCCAGAAGGGCGATGTCGTCGTCATCGACTTCGCGGGCACGATCGACGGCAAGCCCATTCCCGGCGGCAAGGCCGAGGGCTATCACCTCGAGCTCGGCAGCGGCGTGTTCATCCCGGGCCTCGAGGACCAGCTCATCGGGGTCAAGGCCGGCGAGCATCGGAGCGTCAGCGCGCGCTTCCCCGACGAGTATCCGAACGAGTCGCTTCGCGGCAAGGACGCGCAGTTCGAAGTCGACTTGAAGGAGATCCGCGCGCTCCAGCCCGTGCCCATCGACGACGAGCTGGCCAAGCAGCTCGGCCAGGAGAATCTCGAGGCGCTGCGGGGGGCTGTCCGGAAGGATCTCGAGGCCACATATAATGTGGTGTCGCGCTCGCGCGTGAAGCGCGTGCTCTTCGACAAGCTGGTCGATTCCCATGATTTCCCGCTGCCGGCGGGCATGGTCGACATGGAGTTCAACGGCATCTGGCAGCAGATCGAGCAGGACAAGGCGGCGGGCCGCCTCGATCCCGAGGACGCGGCGAAGAGCGAGGACGACCTTCGGGCCGATTACCGCTCGGTCGCGGAGCGGCGGATCCGCCTCGGTCTCCTTCTCTCGGAAGTCGGGCGGGCCAACAACATCGCGGTCACGGCGGAGGAGCTCAACCGCGCGCTTGTCGCGGAGGCACGGCGCCATCCGGGCCAGGAGCGTCGCGTCATGGAGTTCTACAGCCAGAACCCGGCGGCGGCGGACACGCTCCGCGCGCCCATCCTCGAGGAGAAGGTCGTCGACTTCATCCTCGAGATGGCGAACGTGACGAAACGGCCGGTCTCGCCTGAGGAGTTCCTGAAGCCGGAGGCGGGAGAGAAGGCGGACGAGGGCGAGGCGAAGCCCGCGAAGAAGGCTGCCAAGAAGACCAAGAAGGCAAAATCGGACGACAAGTCGGACGAGTGAGCGCGGTTCAGCCGTGCCGAGGGCAAGCGAGGCGATGGGCGTAAATTACGAGACGACGGCCAACATGCTGGTTCCCATGGTGGTGGAGCAGACCAACCGCGGGGAACGAGCCTACGACATCTATTCGCGCCTGTTGAAGGAGCGGATCATTTTCCTGACCGGTCCCGTCAACGACGGCGTCGCGAGCCTCATCTGCGCCCAGCTCCTGTTCCTCGAATCGGAGAATCCGTCGAAGGACATCTCCTTCTATATCAATTCGCCCGGCGGGCTCGTGAGCGCCGGCCTCGCGATCTACGACACGATGCAGTACATCCGGCCGCCGGTGATGACCCTCTGCATCGGTCAGGCGGCCTCCATGGGCGCCCTTCTCCTCGCGGCGGGTGCCGCCGGCAAGCGCTACGCGCTTCCGAACGCGCGGATCATGGTCCACCAGCCTTCGGGCGGTTTCCAGGGCCAGGCGACCGACATCGAAATCCACGCCCGCGAGATCCTGGCCTTGAGGGCCCGCCTCAACGAGATCTTCGTCCACCACACGGGTCAGTCCATCAAGACGATCGAGGACGCCATGGAGCGCGACCGTTTCATGGCGCCTGAGGAAGCCAAGACCTTCGGCCTGGTCGACGAGGTCGTGCTGCACCGGCCCGCCGCCCTCATGCCGGCCGAGGATTCCGCGAAATCCGGCCGTTGATGCCCGCTGTGCCGCCTTCCTTCAGGCACTGTTAAGAGAAAATTGAAACCGGCGTGCGACCTTCGCTTACTCGGTAAGAGTCGCTGGCGGACCTGTCGCCTCAACAGGTTAAGTCTAAGTGACTGTTCTACGATGGACTTGTGCCGGACCGGACCCTATGCGTAAATGAGGCGGCCTTAGAGGATTAGACTTACTACATCTAGTCGGGGCGCGTATGAACAAGGCTAGCGGCGGCGATTCGAAGAACACGCTGTACTGTTCCTTCTGCGGCAAAAGCCAGCACGAAGTGCGCAAGCTCATTGCCGGCCCGACCGTGTTCATCTGCGACGAATGCGTCGAGCTCTGCATGGACATCATCCGTGAGGAGCACAAGACGACCATCGTCAAGTCCCGGGACGGGGTTCCGACCCCGCGGGAGATCTGCAAGGTCCTGGATGACTATGTGATCGGCCAAGGCCACGCCAAGCGGGTCCTGTCGGTCGCCGTCCACAACCATTACAAGCGCCTGGCCCACGGCCAGAAGGCGAGCGACGTCGAGCTCGCCAAATCGAACATCCTCCTGATCGGCCCGACCGGCTGCGGCAAGACCCTGTTGGCCCAGACGCTCGCCCGCATCATCGACGTGCCCTTCACCATGGCCGATGCCACGACCCTGACCGAGGCGGGCTATGTCGGCGAGGACGTCGAGAACATCATCCTGAAGCTGCTGCAGGCCGCCGACTACAACGTCGAGCGCGCCCAGCGCGGCATCGTCTACATCGACGAGGTCGACAAGATCTCGCGGAAGTCCGACAACCCCTCGATCACGCGCGACGTGTCGGGCGAGGGCGTGCAGCAGGCGCTTCTGAAGATCATGGAGGGCACGATCGCCTCCGTGCCGCCCCAGGGCGGGCGCAAGCACCCGCAGCAGGAGTTCCTCCAAGTCGACACGACGAACATCCTCTTCATCTGTGGCGGCGCGTTCTCCGGCCTCGAGAAGATCATCTCGGCGCGGGGGCGGGGCTCGTCCATCGGCTTCGGCGCCGATGTGCGCGGACCCGACGAGCGCGGGACGGGCGAAGTCCTGCGCGAGGTCGAGCCGGAGGACTTGCTCAAATTCGGGCTGATCCCCGAGTTCATCGGGCGCCTGCCGGTCATCGCGACGCTCGAGGATTTGGACCAGCAGGCTCTCGTCGATATCCTGACCAAGCCCAAGAACGCACTGGTCAAGCAGTACCAGCGCCTCTTCGAGATGGAGGGCGTTCGGCTCTCCTTCGCCGAGGATGCGCTCGGCGCCGTCGCCCGCAAGGCGATCGCGCGGAAGACCGGCGCCCGGGGACTCCGCTCGATTCTCGAGAACATTCTGCTCGAGAGCATGTTCGAGCTGCCGGCTTACGAGGGCGTCGAGGAAGTCGTCGTCAACAAGGAAGTCGTCGAAGGACGGGCCCGGCCGCTGCAAATCTACGCAGATCGCGCCGAGGACGTCGGTTCGAGCGCCTAACCCCAGGCCCCCTTGATCACGGGGGCGCTCGGGGCCACGTAATAGTCCACTTGAGGCGGGTTCATCCGCCAGTCGAGACCGGGCATCGAGCCCCGGAATCGCATCGATACGAGGTCGGATCTTGCAGATCGCAGGCGGTGGTCTTTATCCGGTTCTCCCGTTGCGGGACATCGTCGTCTTCCCGCACATGATCGTCCCGCTGTTCGTCGGGCGCGAGAAGTCCGTGCGCGCGCTCGAGGACGTGATGAAGGACGACAAGCAGATCCTGCTCGTCACCCAGAAGAACGCGGCGCAGGACGACCCGACGCCGGCCGACATCTACTCGGTCGGGACGATCGGCACGGTGCTGCAGCTGCTCAAGCTCCCCGACGGGACCGTCAAGGTGCTGGTCGAGGGCTCGAAACGCTCGCGCCTGACCCGCTACGCCGAGAACCAGAACTTCTTCCAGGCTTTCGCCGAGCCGCTCGAGGAGGCGGCCGGTGACAGCCGTGAGCTCGAGGCCTTGGCGCGCTCGGTCGTCAGCCAGTTCGAGCAGTATGTGAAGCTCAACCGCAAGATCCCGCCCGAGGTGCTGGTCTCGGTCAACCAGATCGACAACCCGAGCAAGCTCGCGGACACGATCGCCTCGCACCTGACGCTCAAGATCGCCGAGAAGCAGGAGCTGCTCGAGGCCATCTCGACGCAGGAGCGGCTCGAGAAGATCTACGCCTTCATGGAAGGCGAGATCGGCGTCCTCCAGGTCGAGAAGCGCATCCGCAACCGCGTGAAGCGCCAGATGGAGAAGACTCAGCGCGAGTACTACCTGAACGAGCAGCTGAAGGCGATCCAGAAGGAGCTCGGCGAGGGCGAGGATGGCCGCGACGAGGTCGCCGAGATCGAAGAGCGGATCAAGAACACCAAGCTCTCGAAGGAGGCGCGCGAGAAGGCGCAGGCGGAGGTGAAGAAGCTCCGCACCATGAGCCCCATGTCGGCGGAAGCGACGGTGGTGCGCAACTATCTCGATTGGCTGCTGTCGATTCCGTGGCACAAGCGGACCAAGGTCAAGCGCGACATCAAGCACGCCGAGAAGATCCTCAACCACGACCATTTCGGCCTCGAGAAGGTCAAGGAGCGCATCCTCGAGTATCTCGCGGTGCAGCTCCGCACGCGCAAGGTGAAGGGGCCGATCCTGTGCCTCGTCGGTCCTCCGGGCGTCGGCAAGACCTCGCTCGGCAAGTCGGTCGCCCGCGCCACGGGCCGCAACTTCGTGCGCATGTCGTTGGGCGGCGTGCGCGACGAGGCGGAAGTGCGCGGCCACCGCCGCACCTACATCGGCTCCATGCCCGGCAAAGTCATCCAGGGCATGAAGAAGGCGAAGTCGTCGAACCCGCTGTTCCTTCTCGACGAGGTGGACAAGCTCGGCGCCGATTGGCGCGGCGATCCGTCCTCGGCGCTCCTCGAGGTGCTCGATCCGGAGCAGAACTCGACCTTCCAGGACCACTATCTCGAGGTCGAGTACGACCTTTCCGACGTCATGTTCGTGACGACGGCGAACACGCTGCGCATGCCGCAGCCCTTGCTCGACCGCATGGAGATCATCCGTATCCCCGGCTACACCGAGGATGAGAAGGTCGAGATCGCCAAGCGTCACCTGCTGCCCAAGCAGCTCGAGAGCCACGGCCTGAAGAAGGGCGAGCTCGAAGTCACCGACAGCGCGCTGACCGACCTCATCCGCTACTACACGCGCGAGGCCGGCGTGCGCAACCTCGAGCGCGAGATCGCGAATCTCGCGCGCAAGGCGGTCAAGGAGATCGTCGCCAAGAAGACCGCGAAGATCCGCATCACCGGGCGCAACCTCGGCAAGTTCGCCGGCGTCCAGCGCTACCGCTTCGGCGCGGTCGAGGCCGAGGATCTCGTGGGTGTCGCGACGGGCCTGGCCTGGACCGAGGTCGGCGGCGAGCTGCTCTCGATCGAGGCGGCGACGCTTCCCGGCAAGGGCAAGATGACGATCACCGGCAAGCTCGGCGACGTCATGCAGGAATCCGTGCAGGCCGCGAACAGCTACGTGCGCGCGCGGAGCCCCTCCTTCGGCATCAAGCCGACGCTGTTCGACAAGAAGGACATCCACGTCCACGTGCCCGAAGGCGCGACGCCCAAGGACGGTCCGTCCGCCGGCATCGCCATGATCTCGGCGATCGTCTCGGTGCTGACCGGCATCCCCGTCCGGAAGGACGTGGCCATGACGGGCGAGATCACGCTCAGGGGCCGCGTGCTGCCGATCGGCGGCTTGAAGGAGAAGCTGCTCGCGGCGCTCCGTGGCGGCATCCGCAAGGTGCTGATCCCCAAGGAGAACGAGAAGGACCTGGCCGATATCCCGGACAACGTGAAGCGCGGGCTCGAGATCGTCACGGTCACGACCGCGGACGAGGTTCTCGATCACGCCTTGGCCGGTCCCGTGACGCCCATCGAGTGGAAGGAAGACGAGCAGGGCGTCGCCGTCGCGCAGCAGAAGCCGCCGGGCGATGTGAGCGGAGTCATCACGCACTGATCGTCCGCTCGCGCGGGACGCGCGAGAAAGCTGGGGAAAACCACGCCGCTTCGATTGACGGCCCGTTTCCGTTCGATCTAGAACGGACGCGCGGGGGAGATTCGTCGTTTGTCGAAACGACGCGTTCGGTCAGGCGCGATCACCCAGGGGACGAAGATGAACAAGATCGAATTGATTTCGGCCATCGCGAAGAAGTCGGGCATGTCGAAGACCGATGCCACGAGCGCGGTGGACACCATCATCGATTGCATCACCTCGACCTTGAAGAAGGGTCAGGAGGTTCGGCTCGTCGGCTTCGGCACGTTCAGCGTCTCGCAGCGCAAGGCGTCGACGGGACGCAATCCGCGGACGGGCGCGGAGATCCGCATCCCGGCGTCGAAGCATCCGAAGTTCAGGGCCGGCAAGGCGCTGAAGTCGGCCGTCAACTGAGCGAGAACGCGCGCACCCAGTCCCCCATGCCATGAGCGTTCGGCGTGGGGGATGGCTCGCGGCCCCATTTTTGGGCGTATCGACGGGTGAAACCCGCCCTGGTGTCGCGAGGCGGGTGCTGCCTGTGCTATGAGAGGGCTCCGAGGCTCGCACGCTGGCCCTTGGGCGATTAGCTCAGCTGGTAGAGCACCTGCTTTACACGCAGGGGGTCGTAGGTTCGAGCCCTGCATCGCCCACCAGTCTTCGCTCGCGTTGCGAGCGCGGCGGCAGCGGGTGGGAGCGGATCGGCGCGATTGTTCGGGGCCCTTCGCTTGACTTCATGGGGGCCCTCAAGTACAGCCGTTTTCTCCGATTCGGGGGTGTAGCTCAGTTGGTTAGAGCGCCGGCCTGTCACGCCGGAGGCCGCGGGTTCGAGTCCCGTCACTCCCGCCACTTCTCAAGACCGCAGAGATTGGCGAAAGGACTGCTTCGCGCGATCGCGCGCACGGCTCTCGCGGTCCCTTCTCCGAAAGAGCCTATTTTTGTTGCGGGCGGCGAGGGCGTGTTGTAAACCCTGCTCGCCCCGCGGGCGCGAAAACCCGGAAAAATCCGAGGGTTAGACGCCGGGGGTTGGACGCGGTCGGTGGCGTCGGAGCGAACCCGGACCATGGAAGCGCTTCTCGTCGAGTATCTCCCAATCCTGATTTTCCTTGGCGTCGCCGTCGCTGTTGCCGGCGCGGCCCTGACTGCCTCCTATGTCGCCGCCCGCCAGCGGCCCGATTCCGAGAAACTCTCGGCCTATGAGTGCGGTTTCGAGGCGTTCGGCGATGCGCGCAGCAAGTTCGACGTGCGCTTCTACCTCGTCGCCATCCTCTTCATCATCTTTGATCTCGAAGTCGCCTTCCTCTTTCCCTGGGCGATCACGCTCGGCGAGATCGGGCTCTTCGGCTTCTGGTCGATGGTGGTGTTCCTCGCCGTGCTGACCATCGGCTTCGTCTACGAGTGGAAGAAGGGGGCGCTCGAATGGGAGTGACCGCCCCCGCGGCCCAGGACGCGATCCTCGCGCGCGCCACGGCGGAGTTGACGGAGAAGGGCTTCATCGTCGCCCAGCTCGACAAGCTGGTGAATTGGGCGCGCACGGGCTCGCTCTGGCCGATGACCTTCGGCCTGGCCTGCTGCGCCGTCGAGATGATGCACTCCGCGGCCGCGCGCTACGACCTCGACCGCTTCGGCGTCGTGTTCCGCCCGAGCCCGCGCCAGTCCGATGTCATGATCGTGGCCGGCACGCTCTGCAACAAGATGGCGCCGGCGCTGCGCAAGGTCTACGACCAGATGTCGGAGCCGCGCTGGGTCATCTCCATGGGCTCGTGCGCCAATGGCGGCGGCTACTACCACTACTCCTATTCCGTGGTGCGGGGCTGCGACCGGATCGTGCCGGTCGACGTCTATGTGCCCGGCTGTCCGCCGACGGCCGAGGCGCTTCTTTACGGGGTCCTTCAGCTGCAGAAGAAGATCCGGCGGACGGGAACGATTGCGCGTTGAGACGATCGCTTCGAAGGGTGAGTCGGTGACGAAGGACGGCGATCGATGAGCGAGGCGCTCCGTGAGCTCGGAGAATCGATTCGCGCGGCCTTGCCCGATGCGGTCAGCGCCGCCGAGGCGAAGGCGGGCGAGCTCGTGATCCACGCCGCGCGCGAGTCGATCGTGCGCGTTCTCACGTACCTCCGCGACGACCCGGCCTGCCAGTTCAAGGTGCTGGTCGACGTGACGGCCGTCGACTGGCCCGAGCGCCCGGAACGCTTCGAGGTCGTCTACAACCTCCTGAGCGTGAGCCGCAACCGGCGCGCGCGCGTCAAGGTGAGTGCGGCCGAGGAAACGCCGGTGCCCTCCGTCACGGGCGTCTACAGCGCGGCCGGCTGGTGCGAGCGCGAGACCTGGGACCTCTTCGGCATCTTCTTCTCCGACCATCCCGACCTTCGCCGCATCTTGACCGACTACGGTTTCGAGGGGCATCCGCTCCGGAAGGACTTCCCGCTCACCGGCTATGTCGAGGTGCGCTACGACGACGAGGAGAAGCGCGTCGTCTACGAGCCGGTGAAGCTCGTCCAGGAATTCCGCACCTTCGATTTCCTGTCGCCGTGGGAGGGCATGACCCTGCCGGGCGACGAGAAGGCGAAGGGCGGCCCGTCATGACCGGTTGCCTCTGATGGCCGACGCGCAGATCCGCAACTTCACGATGAACTTCGGGCCGCAGCACCCGGCGGCCCACGGAGTCTTGCGTCTCGTCCTCGAGATGGACGGCGAGGTGATCGAGCGCGCCGATCCGCATATCGGCCTCCTCCACCGCGGGACCGAGAAGCTCATCGAGTACAAGAGCTATCTCCAGGCCGTGCCCTATTTCGACCGGCTCGATTACGTCTCGCCCATGTGCCAGGAGCATGCCTTCGCGCTCGCGGTGGAGAAGCTCCTCGGGCTCGAGGCGCCGCCGCGCGCGCAGTACATCCGCGTGCTGTTCGCCGAGATCACGCGCATCCTCAACCATATTCTCAACATCACCACCTTTGCGCTCGACGTGGGCGCGATGACGCCCTTCCTCTGGGGCTTCGAGCAGCGCGAGCTGCTCATGGAGTTCTACGAGCGCGTCTCGGGCGCGCGTCTCCATTCGGCCTATTTCCGCCCGGGTGGCGTCGCCCTCGACATGCCGGCGGGCTTGGCCGACGACATCCGGCGCTGGGCGGCGCAATTTCCGGCCGTCATCGACGACATCGAGAGGCTTCTCAACGAGAACCGCATCTTCAAGCAGCGTTCGGTCGACATCGGCGTCGTGACGGCGGAGCAGGCCATGGACTGGGGCTTCTCCGGCCCCATGCTGCGCGGCTCGGGCGTCGCATGGGACTTGCGCAAGGCCCAGCCCTATGACGCCTACGCGGCGATGGATTTCGACATCCCCGTCGGCAAGCACGGCGACTGCTACGACCGCTATCTCGTGCGCGTCGAGGAGCTGCGCCAGAGTCTCCGCATCATCGACCAGGCGCTCGACAAGATGCCGGGCGGACCCGTGCGGGTGGACGACCGCAAGGTGGCGCCGCCCCCGCGCGCGGAGATGAAGCGCTCGATGGAGGCGCTCATCCACCACTTCAAGCTCTACACCGAGGGCTACCACGTGCCCGCGGGCGAGACCTACACCGCGGTCGAGGCGCCGAAGGGCGAGTTCGCTGTCTATCTCGTCTCCGACGGCACCAACCGCCCCTATCGCTGCAAGATCCGCGCGCCGGGCTTCGCCTTCCTCCAGGCGACCGAGTTCATGTCCAAGGGTCACATGCTGGCCGACATTGTCGCCATCATCGGCTCCATGGACATCGTGTTCGGCGAGATTGATCGGTGAGCGCGGCCATGGCGAGCGAACGATTCGAATTCACCCCCGAGAATCGCCTCCGCGCGGATGCGATCATCGCGCGCTATCCCCAGGGCCGGCAGCAAAGCGCGGTCCTGCCGCTTCTCGACCTGGCGCAGCGCCAGAATGGCGGCTGGCTGCCGCGCGCGGCGATCGAGCACGTGGCGTCCGTCCTGGGCGTGGCGCCCATGCGCGTCGAGGAGGTGGTGAGCTTCTACACCATGTTCTTCGATAAGCCTGTCGGGCGGAACGTCGTGTGGGTGTGCACGACGACGCCGTGCTGGCTCCGCGGGAGCGATGCGATCCTCGACCGCTGCCGCAAGACACTTGGCGTCGAGGTCGGCGAGACGACGGCCGACGGCGCCTTCACGCTCCTCGAGGCTGAATGCCTCGGCGCGTGCGTGAACGCGCCCATGGTCCAGATCAACGACGATTACTACGAGGACCTCGATCCCGATGCGATCGGGCGGGTGCTCGAGGCCTTGAAGCGCGGCGAGCGCCCGAAGACAGGCTCGCAAGCCGGGCGTCACAGCTCGGAGCCCGCCGGCGGGCCCACGACCTTGAAGCGAGCCTGAGCCATGCTGGACGACAAGGATCGCATCTTCACGAACCTTTACGGATACGACGACTGGCGTCTCGCGGGCGCCCGCGCGCGCGGCGATTGGGACGGCACCAAGGACATCCTCGCCAAGGGCCGCGACTGGATCATCGACCAGATGAAGAAGTCGGGCTTAAGGGGCCGTGGCGGCGCCGGCTTCCCGACGGGCGTCAAATGGTCGTTCATGCCGAAGGTCATCGGCGAGCGCCCGCACTTCCTCGTCGTCAACGCCGATGAAAGCGAGCCCGGCACCTGCAAGGACCGGGACATCATGCGCCACGATCCGCAGAAGCTGGTCGAGGGCTGTCTCATCGCCGGCTTCGCCATGGGCGCCCACCAGTGTTACATCTATATCCGCGGCGAGTTCGTGCGCGAGGCCGAGCGTCTCGAGGCCGCGATCGCGGAGGCGCGAGCGGCGGGCCTCATCGGCAAGAACGCCTGCGGCTCGGGCTGGGACTACGAGATCGCTGTCCACCGCGGCGCGGGCGCCTATATCTGCGGCGAGGAGACGGGGCTTCTCGAAAGCCTCGAGGGCAAGAAAGGCCAGCCGCGCCTGAAGCCGCCCTTTCCGGCGGCCGCCGGCCTCTACGGCTGTCCCACCACGATCAACAACGTGGAAAGCATCGCGGTCGCGCCGACGATCTTGCGGCGCGGGCCCGAATGGTTCGCGGGCCTCGGCCGGCCGAACAACGTGGGCACCAAGGTGTTCTGCATCTCCGGGCACGTGAACAAGCCGTGCAATGTCGAGGAGGTGATGGGCATCCCCTTGCGCGAGCTCATCGAGAAGCATGCGGGCGGCGTGCGCGGGGGCTGGGACAATCTCCTCGCCGTGATTCCCGGCGGCTCCTCGGTGCCGGTGCTGCCGAAGGCGATCTGCGACACGGTGCTCATGGATTTCGACAGCCTGCGCGAGGTCAAGAGCGGGCTCGGCACCGCCGCCGTCATCGTCATGGACCGCTCGACCGACATCGTGAAGGCGATCGCCCGCCTCTCGAAGTTCTACATGCACGAAAGTTGCGGGCAGTGCACGCCCTGCCGCGAGGGCACGGGCTGGCTCTGGCGCGTGATGGAGCGGATGGTCACGGGCAACGCCGAGCTCGAGGAGATCGATCTTCTGGAACAGGTCAGCTACCAGATCGAGGGGCACACGATCTGTGCGCTCGGCGACGCGGCGGCTTGGCCGGTGCAGGGCCTCATCCGCCATTTCCGCCCGGAGATGGAGCGGCGCATCCGGGCGCGCCAGTCGGGCGGCGTCGCGCGGGCCGCGGAGTGATCGCCATGGCGGCACGCAATCGGGACGAGGCGTAGAGATGCCGAAGCTCAAGATCGACGGCAACGAGGTCGAAGTCCCGGCGGGCACGACGATCCTTCAGGCGGCGGAGGCCGCCGGGGTCGAGATCCCGCGCTTCTGCTACCACGACCGGCTCCAGAT
Source organism: Alphaproteobacteria bacterium (assembly GCA_046349515.1). Classification (GTDB taxonomy): domain Bacteria; phylum Pseudomonadota; class Alphaproteobacteria; order CADEGL01; family CADEGL01; genus JBGPGW01. Next base: position 108,771 of record JAXMCE010000007.1, read on the forward strand.
CGCCGGCAACTGCCGCATGTGCCTGGTCGAGGTCGAGAAGTCGCCGAAACCCGTCGCCTCCTGCGCCATGCCGGCGGGCGACGGCATGGTCGTCCACACGCGCTCGCCCATGGCGACCAAGGCGCGGAACGGCGTCATGGAGTTCTTGCTCATCCATCATCCGCTCGACTGTCCCATCTGCGACCAGGGCGGGGAGTGCGACCTCCAGGACCAGGCCATGGCCTACGGCTTCGACCGGGGCCGCTACCGCGAGGCCAAGCGCGCGGTGCGCGAGAAGTACATGGGCCCGCTGGTCAAGACCGTCATGACGCGCTGCATCCACTGCACGCGCTGCATCCGCTTCGCGACCGAGATCGCGGGCGTCGAGGAGCTCGGCGCGGTCCATCGCGGCGAGCACATGGAGATCACGACCTATCTCGAGCGCGCGATCAGCTCCGAGTTGTCGGGCAACGTCATCGACCTCTGCCCCGTGGGCGCCCTCACCTCGGGGCCTTACGCCTTCACGGCGCGGCCTTGGGAGCTGAAGAAAACCGAATCGATCGACGTCATGGACGCGGTCGGGAGCAACATCCGCATCGACACGCGGGGCGCCGAAGTCATGCGCGTCCTGCCGCGCTTGAACGAGGCGATCAACGAGGAGTGGATCGCCGACAAGACTCGTTTTGCCTGCGACGGGTTGCGGCGCCAGCGGCTCGACCGGCCCTATGTGCGGCGCGACGGCAAGCTGCGGCCCGCGAGCTGGGCCGAGGCCTTTGCGGCCATTCGCGAGCGCTTCGAGGACCGGCCGGGCGCGCGCGTCGCCGCCATCGCGGGCGACCTCGCGGACAGCGAGGCCATGTATGCGTTGAAGACGTTGATGACGGCCTTGGGCTCGCCCCATCTCGATTGCCGGCAGGACGGCGCGCGGCTCGAGCCGCTTCGGCGCGCGAGCTATCTCTTCAACACGACGATCGCCGGCATCGAGGCGGCCGATGCCTGTCTCCTCGTCGGCACGAACCCGCGCCACGAGGCGCCCATCATCAATGCGCGCTTGCGCAAGCGCTCGCTCCGCGGCGGCTTCGCCGTCGGCGCGATCGGACCTGAAGTCGACCTCACCTACCGGACAACGTGGTTGGGCGATAGTCCGCGCGTGCTGGAAGACATCTCGACCGGCCGGCACGCCTTCGGTGAGACGTTCAAGGCCGCGAAGAATCCCATGCTCATCCTCGGCGCGGGCGCTCTCGCGCGCGGCGACGGCGCGCGGATCCTCGGTCTCGCGCGGCGCGTGGCCGAGAGCGCTGGCCTCGTGCGCGAGGGCTGGAACGGCTTCAACGTGCTGCACAGGGCGGCCGCCCGCGTGGGCGGGCTCGACCTCGGCTTCGTGCCGCAGCCGGGCGGCCGCGATCTCGCCGGCATTCTCGACGGCGCGGGGCAGGGCGACATCGACATCGTCTATCTCCTCGGCGCCGACGAGATCGACATGAACCGGCTCGGCCGGGCCTTCGTCATCTACCAGGGCCACCATGGCGACCGGGGGGCCCACCGGGCGGATGTGATCCTGCCGGGGGCCGCGTATACGGAGAAGGACGCGACCTATGTGAACACCGAGGGCCGGGTCCAGCGCGCGCAGCTCGCGACTTTCCCGCCGGGCGATGCGCGCGAGGATTGGAAGATCCTCCGCGCGCTCTCGGACGCGCTCGGTCACCGGCTGCCCTTCGACACGATCGAGGCGCTGCGCCGGCATATGGTCGAGGCGCACCCGGTCTTCGCGTCCCTCGACACGGCCGGCACCGCCTCGTGGGGACCCTTCGGCGAGGATGGGCCGGTCGACCCGACGCCCTTCACCTACCCGATCGGGAATTTCTACATGACCGATCCGATCAGCCGCTCGTCGGAGACGATGGCGCGCTGCACGGCCGAAATCGGCCAGGGCCAAGGACGGAAGACAGGCACCCATGGCTGAGCTTTGGAGCGCCTATCTCTGGCCGGCGATCATCATCGTCGGCGAGATCCTGCTGATCGTCCTGCCGCTCCTGGGCGCGGTTGCCTATCTGACGCTCGCCGAGCGCAAGGTGATCGCGGCCATGCAGATCCGCAAAGGCCCGAACGTCGTGGGCCCGTTCGGCCTGCTGCAGCCGATCGCGGACGGCGTGAAGCTCGTCTTCAAGGAGACCGTGATCCCGAGCGGCGCCAACCGCGTCGTCTTCGTCGCGGCCCCCATGGTCACATTTATTCTCTCCCTCGTCGCCTGGGCGGTGATTCCCTTCGACGTCGGCCTCGTCCTGGCCGACATCAACGTGGGTATTCTTTATCTCTTCGCGATCTCCTCGCTCGGCGTCTACGGCATCATCATGGCTGGCTGGGCCAGCAACTCGAAATACGCCTTCTTGGGCGCGCTCCGCTCGGCCGCGCAGATGGTGTCCTACGAGGTCTCGATCGGCTTCGTGATGATCACCGTGCTTCTCTGCGTCGGCTCGCTCAACCTCTCCGAGATCGTGAAGGCGCAGAAGGGCCTCTGGTTCTTCATCCCGCTGTTCCCGATGTTCGTCGTCTTCTTCATCTCGGCGCTCGCCGAAACCAACCGCTCGCCCTTCGACCTGCCCGAGGCCGAAGCCGAGCTCGTCGCGGGCTACAACGTCGAGTACTCGGCCATGACCTTCGGCCTGTTCATGCTCGGCGAGTACGCGAACATGATCCTCATGAGCGCCATGACCGCCGTGCTCTTCCTCGGCGGATGGCTCCCGCCCATCGACGTGGCGCCGTTCAACTGGATTCCGGGACCGATCTGGCTCTTGCTCAAGATCGGGCTGTTCCTCTTCGTCTTCTTGTGGGTCCGCGCGACGATGCCGCGCTACCGCTACGACCAGCTCATGCGGCTCGGCTGGAAGGTGTTCCTGCCGTTCTCGTTGCTCTGGCTCGTCCTCACCGCGGGCGCGCTCGTCACCTTCGGCTGGACTCCCGTCGTGGGAGGCCGGTCATGAATCGTGCGGGAGCGCTCTCGGAGGCTAGGCCCACGAGGTCAGCCCAAGGGCGGAAGGAGGCGACATGGCTGTGCTAGACCGCGCCGCGCGCTCGCTGTTCCTGGCCGAGCTCGTCTCGGGCATGGCGCTGACGCTCCGCTACTTCTTCAAGCCCAAGGTCACGATCAACTATCCGTTCGAGAAGGGGCCGTTGAGCCCGCGCTTCCGGGGGGAACATGCGCTTCGCCGCTATCCCAACGGCGAGGAGCGCTGCATCGCGTGCAAATTGTGCGAGGCCATCTGCCCGGCCCAGGCCATCACCATCGAGGCCGAGCCGCGCGCGGACGGCAGCCGGCGCACCACGCGCTACGACATCGACATGACGAAGTGCATCTATTGCGGCCTCTGCCAGGAGGCGTGCCCGGTCGATGCCATCGTCGAGGGGCCGAATTTCGAGTTCGCGGTCGAGACGCGCGAGGAGCTCATGTACAACAAGGAGAAGCTGCTCGCGAACGGCGACCGCTGGGAGGCGGAAATCGCCTCGAACATCGCCGCCGACGCGCCGTATCGCTGAGCGCGCGCGTAGGCAGGGGGACAGGATGCGGGGGAACAAATCGATGACGGAGGCGGCATGATCATCTATGCCGTCGCGTTCTATCTCTTCGCGGCCGTGGCGATCGCCTCGGGCGTGATGGTGATCTCCGCGCGCAATCCCGTGCACTCCGTGCTGTTCCTGATCCTCGCTTTCTTCAATGCGGCGGCGCTTTTCGTGCTGATGGGGGCCGAGTTCCTGGCCATGATCCTCGTGATCGTCTATGTGGGTGCGGTCGCGGTGCTGTTCCTCTTCGTCGTGATGATGCTCGACATCAATTTCGTCGAGCTGCGCCAGGGATTCCTCCAGTATCTCCCCATCGGCGGCCTCGTCGGAATCATCCTCCTGGCCGAGCTCATTCTCGTCGCCGGTACCTGGGCCTTCGCGCCCGAGGTGGGCGTCACCGTCTCCGACCGGTTCGTGGCCTCGCCCGAGATCACCAACGCGCACGCCTTGGGCCTCGTCCTCTATACGAAATACGCCTATCTGTTCCAGGCGGCCGGGCTCATCCTTCTCGTCGCCATGATCGGGGCGATCGTGCTGACCTTCCGCTCGCGCGAGGGCGTGCGGCGCCAGCGCATCGCGTCCCAGCTCGCGCGCCGCGCCGCGGGCTCGGTCGAGCTCCGCAAGGTCAAGAGCGGGGAGGGCGCCTGATGCTCCAGATCGGCCTCTCCCATTTCCTCACCGTGGCCGCGATCCTCTTCGCGCTCGGCATCTTCGGCATTTTCTTGAACCGCAAGAACGTCATCATCATCCTCATGTCGGTCGAGCTGATGCTGCTCGCGGTCAACATCAACTTCGTCGCCTTCTCGACCTTCCTCGAGGATCTGGTCGGGCAGATCTTCGCCATGTTCGTGCTCGGCATCGCGGCCGCCGAGGCCGCGATCGGCTTGGCCATCATCGTCGTCTACTTCCGCAATCGCGGCTCGATCGCGGTCGAAGACGTCAACGTCATGAAGGGTTAGGTCGTGATCAACGTCCTCTGCATCACGCTGCCGCTCTTCGGCGCGATCATCGCGGGCTTCTTCGGCCGCGTGATCGGCGACCGGCTCTCGCAGCTCGTCACCTGCGGCGCCATGATCGCCTCGGCGGCGCTCGCCATTCCCATCTTCATCGACGTGGCGCTGGGCGGGCACTCGCACACGATCCAGCTGTTCACCTGGTTCCAGTCGGGAAGCTTCAAGGCGCCCTGGGCGCTCAAATTCGACACGCTCAGCGCGGTGATGGTGCTGACCGTCTCGGTCGTCGCCTCCGCCATCCACGTCTATTCCGTCGGCTACATGGCGCACGACAAGTCGATCCCGCGCTTCATGGCCTACCTCAATCTCTTCACTTTCTTCATGCTGATGCTGGTGACGGCTGCCAACTTCATGCAGCTCTTCTTCGGCTGGGAAGGGGTCGGCCTCGTCTCCTATCTCTTGATCGGTTTCTGGTACGACCGGGAGAGCGCCAACGCCGCCGCGATCAAGGCGTTCCTCGTCAACCGCGTGGGCGATTTTGGCTTCGCCCTCGGCATCATGGGCACCTTCCTCCTGTTCGGCTCGGTCGATTTCGACACGGTCTTCGCGGGCGTGCCGGAGAAGGTCGGCATGACCCTGTCCTTCCTCGGCCGCGAGGCGGATGCGATGACGCTTGTCTGCATCCTCCTCTTCATCGGCGCCATGGGAAAATCGGCGCAGATCCTCCTCCACACCTGGCTGCCGGACGCGATGGAGGGACCGACGCCCGTCTCGGCCCTCATCCATGCCGCGACCATGGTGACGGCGGGCGTCTTCATGGTGTGCCGGCTCTCGCCCATGTTCGAATACGCGCCCGATGCCTTGGCGCTCGTCACCATCATCGGCGCCACGACCGCGTTCTTCGCGGCCACCATCGGCCTCGTCCAGAACGACATCAAGCGCGTCATCGCCTACTCGACCTGCAGCCAGCTGGGCTACATGTTCTTCGCGGCCGGCGTGTCGGCCTATCCCGCGGCGATCTTCCACCTCATGACCCATGCCTACTTCAAGGCGCTTCTCTTCCTCGGCGCTGGCTCGGTCATCCACGCCATGTCGGACGAGCAGGACATGCGCAAGATGGGCGGCATCTGGAGGAAGATTCCCTTCACCTACGCCGTCATGTGGATCGGGAGCTTGGCGCTCGCGGGCATTCCGTTCTTCGCGGGCTTCTACTCGAAGGACATCATCATCGAGTCCGCCTGGGGGGCGGGGACGGCACAGGGCAGCTACGCGCTCTGGCTCGGCATCGCGGCGGCCGTGATGACGGCGTTCTATTCCTGGCGGCTTCTCTTCCTCACCTTCCACGGGGCCCCGCGCGCCGACGCCGAAACCATGGCCCATGTCCACGAATCGCCGAAGGTCATGACGATTCCCTTGGCCTTCCTCTCGCTCGGCGCGATCGGGGCGGGTTGGCTCGCGCACGACCTGTTCGTCGGCGAGCATATCGGTGATTTCTGGCGCTCATCGATCCTGATCCTGCCGACCGACCCGGCGCTCGCGAACGCGCATCACGCGCCGCTCTGGCTCAAGGTCGTGACGATCGTCGCGGCCGTCGGCGGCATCGCGGCGGCGTTCTTCGCCTACATGCTGAGGCCGGGACTGCCCGGACAGGTCGCGCGCGCTCTCCGACCGCTCTATCTCTTCCTCTACAACAAGTGGTATTTCGACCAGCTCTACGACCGCCTCTTCGTCTGGCCGGCCAACGCCATCGGCCGCGGACTCTGGAAGGGCGGGGACGGGGCGGTCATCGACGGTGTCGGCCCCGACGGCCTCGCCGCGGCGACGATCACGCTCGCGCGGAAGGCCGGGCGCCTTCAGAGCGGCTACGTCTACCACTACGCCTTCGCCATGCTGATCGGCGTCGTCGTGCTGATCACGTGGTATCTCCTCTCGGGCCGGATGTGAGGGCGGGATGACCGGCTGGCCGATCCTGAGCATCGTCACCTTCCTGCCGCTCGTGGGCGCGGCCTTCATTTTCTTCGTGCGCGGAACGCCCGAGGTGGTCGCGGCCAATGCGCGTCACGCGGCGCTGTGGACCTCGCTCCTGACCTTCGCGGTCTCGCTCCTCCTGTGGATCGAGTTCGATCCGACCGCCACGGGATTCCAGTTCGAGGAGACAGCGCGCTGGCTGCCCGACTTCAACATCGCCTACCACATGGGGGTCGACGGCATCTCCATGCCGTTCGTGCTTCTCTCGACGCTCCTCGTGCCGATCTGCGTGCTCGCGAGCTGGGACGCCATCACCCACCGCGTGCGCGAGTACATGATCGCGTTCCTCGTCATGGAAACCATGATGATCGGCTCGTTCTCGGCGCTCGACATCGTGCTGTTCTACATGTTCTTCGAGGCCACGCTGATCCCGATGTTCCTCATCATCGGCGTGTGGGGCGGGGCGCGCCGGGTCTATTCGGCGTTCAAGTTCTTCCTGTTCACGCTGACGGGCTCCGTCCTGATGCTGCTCGCCATCCTCTACATGTATTTCGAGGCGGGCACGACGGACGTGCCGACGCTCATGCAGTACGGCTTCGATCCGGCGTGGCAGACCTGGCTGTGGCTGGCCTTCTTCGCGTCCTTCGCGGTCAAGGTGCCGATGTGGCCGGTGCACACCTGGCTGCCGGACGCCCATGTCGAGGCGCCGACGGCGGGCTCGGTGCTGCTCGCGGGCGTGCTCTTGAAGTTCGGTGGCTACGGATTCTTGCGCTTCTCCGTGCCGCTCTTCCCGGACGCGAGCGCGCTCTTCACGCCGCTCGTCTACGCCTTGAGCGTCGTCGCCGTCATCTACACGTCGCTCGTGGCCCTCGTCCAGGAGGACATGAAGAAGCTCATCGCGTATTCCTCGGTCGCGCATATGGGCTTCGTCACCATCGGAATTTTCGCCCTCAACGCCCAGGCGGTCGAGGGCGCCATGATCCAGATGCTCTCTCACGGCGTGGTCTCGGCGGCGCTCTTCCTCGTCGTCGGCGTGGTCTACGACCGCATCCACAGCCGCGAGATCGCGCGCTACGGCGGGCTCGTCCACCGCATGCCCCGCTATGCCTTCGTCTTCCTGGTGTTCACCTTGGCCTCGGTCGGCCTGCCGGGAACGAGCGGCTTCATCGGCGAGTTCCTCGTCCTCGTCGGGACCTTCCAGGTCAATACCTGGGTCGCGGCGCTGGCGGCGACCGGCATGATCCTTGGCGCCGCCTACATGCTGTGGCTCTACCGCCGCGTCGTCTTCGGCCAGCTCGTCCGCGCGGACCTGAAGCAGATCCTCGACCTCTCGCCGCGCGAGATGGCGGTGTTCGCGCCGCTGCTCCTCATCGTGATGTGGATGGGCATCTATCCGACCTCCTTCATCCGCGTGATGGATCTGTCGGTCTCGACGCTCATCGCCAATTACGAAGCTTCGCGGGCCGCCCAGCTGCCGGGTGATACGGCGAAGGGGCCGGCGACGCGCGGCGCGGCTCATGGCGCGGCGCGCGCCGATACGATCGCCTCGCGGTGACGGCCATGACCCCCTTCGATCTCTCCGAAGTCGTACCCGTCCTGCCCGAGCTGCTCCTCGCGATCGTGGGCATGGCGCTCCTCATGGTCGGCGTCTTCCGGGGCGACCGGTCGACGGCACTCCTGTCCTGGGCGGTCATCCTGGCCTTCATCGTCGCGGCCTGGCTGTCGCAGCGCGTGACGGACGGCATCACCATCGCCTTCGACGGCCTCTTCATCACCGATCCGTTCTCGCTGTTCATGAAGCAGCTGACCCTCATCGGTGCCGGGCTCGCCCTCATCCTGTCGATCGATTTCAACCGGCGCGAGGGCATCGCACGCTTCGAGTTCCCGATTCTGTTCCTCTTCGCGACGCTCGGCATGATGATGATGATCTCGGCCGGCGATCTTCTGTCGCTCTATGTCGGGCTCGAGCTGCAGAGTCTCTGCCTCTATGTCGTCGCGGCCTATCGGCGCGATAACGTCCGTTCGACCGAGGCCGGGCTCAAATACTTCGTCCTCGGCGCTCTCTCCTCGGGCATGCTCCTCTACGGCATCTCGCTCATCTACGGCTTCACGGGGACGACGCGCTTCGAGGTGCTGAGCGGGCTCTTCGCCGAGGAAGCGCGCGTGTCGCTGGGCCTGACCGTCGGCCTCGTCTTCCTCTCGGCGGGTCTCGCCTTCAAGATCGCGGCCGTTCCGTTCCACATGTGGACCCCCGACGTCTATGAGGGGGCGCCGACGCCCGTGACGGCCTTCTTCGCCGCGGCGCCCAAAGTGGCGGCCATGGCGCTCTTCATCCGCGTGCTCGTCAGCCCCTTCGCCGAGCTCTACGGCCAGTGGCAGCAGATCATCATCTTCCTCTCGATCGCCTCCATGGCGCTCGGTGCCTTCGCGGCGATCAACCAGACCAACATCAAGCGCCTCATGGCCTACAGCTCGATCGGCCATGTGGGCTACGCGCTGGTCGGCCTGGCGGCGGGGGACGAAGCGGGCATTCGCGGCGTCCTCATCTATCTCGCGATCTACGTCGCCATGGGCATCGGCAGCTTCGCCTGCATCCTGTGCATGCGGCAGAACGGCAAGATGGTCGAGGGGATCTCCGATCTCGCAGGCCTCGCGCAGCGCCAGCCCATGCTGGCCCTGGTTCTTGCGATCTTCATGTTCTCCATGGCCGGCATTCCGCCGCTCGCGGGATTCTTCGGCAAGCTCTACGTCTTCCTCGCCGCGATCGAGCAGGGGCTCTACGCGCTCGCCGTCATCGGCGTGCTCACGAGCGTCGTCGCCGCCTACTACTATCTCCGCATCGTCAAGGTGATGTATTTCGATGCGCCGGCCGAGGCCTTCGACCGGCCGGTCGGGCGCACCATGAGCCTCGTGCTCGCGGCGACCGGGCTTTTCACGCTGTTCCTCTTCGTCTATCCGGGGCCGCTGCTCTCCGGAGCCGAGATCGCCGCCGCGGCCCTCTTCATCGAATGACGGCCGGTTGAATGACCGCGCCAAGCGGCTACCGGATCCTCGCCTACGGGGAGATCGACAGCACCAACAGCGAAGCGGCGCGGCTCGCGGCCTCGGGCGCCGAGGACGGCACGGTGGTCTTCGCTCGCGCGCAGAGCGCGGGCCGCGGGCGGCGCGGACGGACCTGGGCGTCGCCGGAGGGCAATCTCTACTGCTCCATTCTCCTCCGTCCCGACTGCCGCGCGCGCGAGGCGCTTCAGCTTGGCTTCGCCGCGGCGCTGGCCGCCTCCGAAGCGATCGGCGCCGTCGTCAAGGGCCGGGTCACGCTCAAATGGCCGAACGACGTGCTCATCGACGGCCGCAAGGTGGCGGGCTGCCTTCTCGAATCGGAGGCGGGCGCGCGCGAGCGCCTTTCCTGGCTTGTGATCGGCTTCGGCGTCAACGTCGCGAGCTTCCCCGAGGGCGTCGAGTTTCCGGCGACGAGCCTTGCCGCCGCGGGAGCCGCCGAGACGAGCGTCGAGGCGCTCCGCGATGCCTATCTTGCCGCCTTCACGCGCTGGCGCGCGGTCTGGCAGCGTGAGGGCTTCGCGCCGATCCGCGCGGCCTGGCTTGGCGTGGCGACGGGACTCGGCAAGGATATCCGCGTTCGCCTCGAGCGCGAGACCTTGGCCGGACGGTTTTCGGCCCTTGATGCCGAGGGCGGGCTCGTGCTGGCGCTCGCCGACGGCAGCGAGCGCATCGTGACCGCCGGCGACATCTTCTCGATCGCGGCCTGACATGCTGCTCGCCATCGATTCCGGCAACACCAACACGGTCTTTGCCGTCTTCGACGGGGAGGAGCGGCGCGGGCAATGGCGCGCTTCGACCAATCCGAGCCGCACGGCCGATGAATACGCGGTGTGGCTGACCCAGCTCATGGGGCTCGCGGGCCTCGCGCGCACCGACATCGATGCGACCATCATCGCGAACGTCGTGCCCGCGACGGCCTATGCCTTGAAGACGCTCTGCGAGCGCTACTTCGGCGCTCCGCCCATGATCGTCGGCGATGACGGCGTCGATCTCGGCATCGGCGTGCGCGTGCCCAACCCGGCCGAAGTGGGCGCCGATCGTCTCGTCAACGCGGTCGCTGCCCACCTTCGCTATCCGGGCGAGGACAAGATCGTCGTCGATTTCGGCACCGCGACCACCTTCGACGTCGTCGACAGGAGCGGCAACTACTCGGGCGGCGTCATCGCGCCGGGCGTCAACCTCTCGCTCCAGGCGCTCTACATGGCGGCGGCGAAGCTGCCGGGCATCAACATCCGCCGGCCGAGCGCGGTCATCGGCACCTCGACCGTGCCGGCCATGCAGTCGGGCGTCTATTGGGGCTATGTCGGCCTCGTCGAAGGGCTGGTCGAGCGCATCCGGGGCGAGCTGGGGCGTCCCGCGCTCGTCATCGCGACGGGCGGGCTCGCCGCGCTTTTCGCCGATGCGACGCGCGTCATCGACCGCGTCGACCCGGATCTCACCATCTTCGGCCTCCTCGAAATCCACAAGCGGAACGCCCGCGCATGAAGCGCCGGCGCGACGCGCGCGAGCCCGATGCGCTCTACTTCCTGCCGCTCGGCGGGTCGGGCGAGATCGGCATGAACCTCAATCTCTATCTTCACGCCGGCAAATGGCTGATGGTCGATCTCGGCATCACCTTCGGCGACGACTCGACCCCCGGCATCGACGTGCTCATGCCGGATCCTGCCTACATCGTCGAGCGCAAGCGCGACCTCGTGGGCCTCGTGCTCACCCACGCGCACGAGGATCACCTGGGGGCCGTGCCGTATCTGTGGTCGCGCCTGGGATGTCCCGTCTATGCGACGCCGTTCACGGCGGCTGTCTTGCGCCGCAAGCTCGCGGAGATGGAGCGCGAGGGCATGGTGCCGATCCACGAGATTCCGCTCGACGGCAAGGCCACGATCGGTCCGTTCGAGATCGAGCTCGTGACCCTGACCCATTCGATACCGGAGCCGAACGGCGTCGTCATCCGCACGGCCGCGGGTACTGTCTTCCATACGGGCGACTGGAAGATCGATCCCGATCCCCTGATCGGCGCCACGACCGACGAGGCGGCGCTCCGGGCGCTGGGCGAGGGGGACACGCTGGCGCTCATCTGCGATTCGACGAACGCGCTCGTCCCGGGCCGCTCGCGCTCGGAGGGCGAGCTTCGCCGGAGCCTCGCGGAGGTCGTCGGCCGGTGCCGCCATCGCGTCGCCATCGGCTGCTTCTCGAGCAACATCGCGCGGCTCGAGACGATCGCGACCGTGGCCGAGGCCCATGACCGGCACGCGGCCCTGGTCGGCCGCTCGCTCTGGCGCATGTACGAATCCGCGCGCGACAGCGGCTATCTCAAGAATGTCGAGTTCCTGAGCGAGGCGGAGGCCGCCTATCTCCCGCGGGAGAAGGTGCTCCTGGCCTGCACCGGAAGCCAGGGCGAGGCACGCTCGGCGCTCGTTCGCATCGCGGCTGACGACCATCCGCAGATCACGCTCGAATCCGGCGACACCGTCATCTTCTCCTCGCGCGTCATCCCCGGAAACGACAAGGCGATCTACCGGCTCCAGAACCGCCTGGTCGAGCGCGGCATCGAAATCATCACCGACGATGACGCATTCGTCCATGTCTCGGGACATCCCTGCCAGGACGAGCTCACCGACATGTACCAGTGGGTGCGTCCGCGAATCGCCGTGCCTGTCCACGGCGAGATGCGCCACATGCGGGCGCATGCGGCGCTGGCGCGCCAGTGCCAGGTGGCGGAGACGGTTATCCCCCGGAACGGTGCGCTCGTCCGCTTGGCGCCGGGGCCGCCGGAGATCGTCGAGGACGTCCATGCCGGGCGCCTTGCGCTCGACGGCGCGCTCCTCGTGCCGGTCGAGAACGAGGCGTTCCGCAACCGCTCGCGCATGCTGTGGAACGGTTCGGTCGTGGCGACGGTCGTCCTCGGTCCCGACGGCCGGCTCGCGGGCCGGCCGCAGCTCTCGCTGCGGGGCCTCTTCGAGGGCGAGGGGCAGGACGACGTGCTCGAGGACATCGCCGAGGCGATTCGCGATGCGGTCGACGAGATGCCGGCGCGGCACCGCTGGGACGACGATGCGGTGCGCGAGGCGGCGCGACGCGCCGTGCGGCGGGCGGTCACCGAGGCCTACGGCAAGAAGCCGCCGACCGACATCCATCTCGTCCGCTTGTAGGGCCGATCGGCTCCTGCCATTCTCCGCGCACCATGATCGGCAAGCTCAATCACGTGGCGATCGCCGTGCCTGACTTGGCCAAGGCCAGCGCGCTCTACCGCGAGGTCCTGGGCGCCAAGGTTTCCGCCCCGGTGCCCATGCCCGAACACGGCGTCACGACCGTTTTCGTCGAGCTCGCGAACGCCAAGATCGAGCTCCTGCATCCCTTGGGCGAAGGCTCGCCCATCGCCAAGTTTCTCGAGCGCAATCCCGATGGCGGCATGCACCATCTCTGCTACGAGGTGGAGGATATCCGTGCCGCGCGCGACCGGCTCAAGGCCGAGGGCCTGCGCGTGCTCGGCAACGGCGAGCCGCGCATCGGCGCCCACGGCAAGCCCGTGCTGTTTCTCCACCCGAAGGATTTGGCCGGCACGCTCGTCGAGATCGAGGAGGTTTAGCGATGGATCTCTTCGGCGGCATCACCACCTACGTGATCATCTGGTGGCTGGTCCTATTCACGGTCCTGCCTTGGGGCGTGCGCATCCCCGAGCGGCCCGATACGGGGCATGCCTCGAGCGCCCCCGCGCGCCCGCGCATCCTCCTCAAATTCGCGATCACCACGGCGATCGCGACCGCGCTCTGGCTCGTCGCGTACTGGATCGTCGATTCGGGTCTGCTCTCCTTCCGCGACGGGGCGTGAGATGGGTGCGGGGCCGATCGCCAAATCCTACTGTACGGCGGCGCCGGGCCATCCATTCCACGGCCCCTACCACGACGGGGAATACGGATTTCCCGTCACGGACGAGGCAGCGCTCTTCGAGCGCATGGCGCTCGAGATCAACCAGGCCGGCCTGTCCTGGCTCACGGTTCTCCAGAAGCGCGAGGCGTTTCGCGCGGCGTTCGACGGCTTCGACGTCGACGCGGTCGCGCGCTTCGGCAAGCGCGACGTGAACCGGCTCATGAAGGACGCGGCCATCATCCGCAACCGCCTGAAGATCGAATCCGTGATCGAAAACGCCGAGCGTGTGCGCGGGCTGAGGAAGACCCACGGCTCCTTCGCCGCGTGGATCGCCGCGCATCACCCGCGCGAGAAGCCCGAATGGGTCAAGCTCTTCCGCGAGAATTTCCGTTTCATGGGCGGCGAGATCGTGGGCGAATTCCTCATGAGCATCGGCTACCTCCCCGGCGCTCATACCGAGAGCTGTCCCGTCTACAAACGCATCGCCAAGCTCAAACCCGCCTGGATGGCGAGCCGCTAGTCGCGGCGGATGAGCGCCATGCCGGCGCCCGCGGCGATGAGAAGCGAGCCCGCGACGCGGTTGGTGAGCCGGGCGGCTTCTGTCCGGCTGGCCCAGCGGCTCGCGCGGCCGGCCGTGAAGCCGTAGGCGCCGAGCACGACGAATTCGATCCCGACGCTCGTGACGGCGAGAATCGCGACCTGAAGCGCCACCGGCCCGTGCGGATCGATGAACTGCGGCAAGAGGGCCGTGAAGAACAGGAGCGCCTTGGGGTTGGACGCCTGGAGCACGAAGCCGTTCCAGAACATGCGCCCGCGACCCGCGCGCGTGTCCGAGGCGGGCGAGACCGAGAGCACGCTCGAGCGGCCGAAGAACGTCGTGACGCCGAGCCAGACGAGATAGCCGGCACCGAGCCAGCGGACCGCGAAGAACAGGTCGTAGGAGGCGAGGATCACCGCGCCGAGGCTCGTCGCCGAGAGAATGAAATAGGCGGTGTTGCCCGCGAGGATGCCGAGGCTCGACCAGAGCGAGGCGGGCCCGCCGCGCGCGAGCGCCTGCGAGAGCACGAGCAGCACCGCCGGTCCCGGCACGAGGCAGAGGACGGTCTCCGTCGCGACGAAGACCGTCCAGGTTTCCCAGCGCATCGCCCCTCAGTCGACGATGAATTTGAGGATGAAGAGCCCGGTCAGGCACCACACCGCGAGCGAGGTGTCCTTGACCCGGCCCGAGAGGAGCTTGACGAACGCATAGGTCACGAAGCCGAGGCCGATGCCCGTCGCGATCGAGAAGGTGAAGGGCATGGCGAGCGCCGTCACGACCGCGGGCGCGTACTCGGTCACGTCGTCCCAATCCACCTCGACCATGCCGCGCGCCATGATGCAGGCGACGAACAGGATCGCGGGCGCGGTCGCGTAGGAGGGGATCGAGGTCGCGATGGGCGCGAAGACGAGGGCCAGGAGGAACAGCAGGCCCACGACGACGGCCGTCAAGCCGCTCCGCCCGCCGGCTTTCACGCCCGCGGCGCTCTCGATGTAGCACGTCGTGGACGACGTCCCGAGGATCGTGCCGAGCACGGTCGCGCCACTGTCGCAGACGAGCGCCTGCTTGATGCGCGGCAGGCGCCCCTGGGCATCGAGGAGACCCGCGCGATGCGCGACGCCCACGAGCGTGCCCGCCGTGTCGAACATCTCGACCATGAGGAACGTGAAGACGATGACGACGAGGCCGACCTCCCAGGCATGGGAGATGTCGAGCTGGAGGAAGGTGGGCGCCAGGCTCGGCGGGACGTCGACGACGCCCGAGGGCCACGGCGAGAGGCCGAGGATCATGCCCGCGATCGTCACCAAGAGAATGCCGATGATGATGGCGCCCGGCACTTTGCGGCTGTCGAGGGCGATCATGGCGAGGAAGCCGAGCGTCGCGAGCACCACCGGGCCGGTCGTGAGCGGCCCCACCGTCACGAAGGTCGCAGGGTTGGCCACGACGACACCGGCGCTCTTCAAGGCAATGAGGCCGAGGAAAAATCCGATGCCCGCCGAGATCGCCATCTTTTGCGAGCGCGGGATGCTGTCGATGATCCAGCGCCGGATGGGCAGCACCGAGATGACGAGGAATACGACGCCGGAGAGGAACACCGCGCCCAAGGCGGTCTGCCAGCTGTAGCCGAGCTGGCCCACGACGACGAAGGCGAAATAGGCGTTCAAGCCCATGCCCGGCGCGAGCGCGATCGGATAGCGCGCATAGAGGCCCATCACGAGCGTCGAGATGGCGGCCGCAAGGCAGGTCGCGACGAACACCGCGTTCCGGTCCATCCCCGCCTTCGACAGGATGTCAGGGTTAACGAAGATGATGTAGGCCATCGTCAAAAACGTCGTGATTCCCGCGAGAATCTCGGTCCGGAGGTCGGTCTTGAGTTCATCAAAATGAAAAAATTGGCCTAGCACGTTAACCTCCTAAGTGCCTGCGTCCGCGCGCGATTATCCATTTGTTAATGGCGCTTCGCTAGGCTCTTCCCATGGAAACGATGCTGATGACCGCCACCCTTCTCCTCGCTGGCTTCGCTTTTATGGCGAACCGGCAGGGCATCCGTCTCGCGGCCGAGAGCCGCCGCGTTCGTCGACTGTACGAGCACCGCCCGGTTCTTTACGGCCGCATCACGTAACCCAGTTTCGCGAGCACCCGGAAATGACCCAGATTTTCATCGCGTCCCTCGGTCTCCTCGCTGCGTTCGCGGTCATGGCGAACCAATACGCCGTTCGTAGCGCGGCGCAGGCCCGCCGGATCCGCCGGCTCTACGAGGGCCGCTCGGCTTTCGGCGGCATCCGCTAGCGCGGACCGCGAATGATCCAAATCGTCGCGACAGTGGCGATCCTTCTCGCGGCTCTCGTCGTCGCGATCGAAGAGCATGCCAGCCGTTACCTCCGCCAGCTGCGCCGCCTCCGCCGCCTTTACGAAGGTCGGCACATTCTGGGCGGCGGCCTCGTGGCCCTCGCGGCCTTGACGGCCCTTCCCCCTCACGCGGACGCCCAGCAGAAACTCAAGGTCAGCCGCGAGGCCTGCAATCAGGTGGTGAACTACACGCAGGCGCCCGGCGTCGCCTACCAGCCAGGCGTCGACGCCATGGGCCGCCCCGTCGCCTCCGCCGATCTCGCGGGCGGCATCCAGGTTCAGCCGCGCACCGAATTCACGATCGATCTCACGGTCGATATGGGCAAGCGCTTCGGCGTGTCGCCCAAGGCGCTTTACCAGGCCCAGGCCAATGTCGGCCAGATCACCGTCCGCGGTAATCAGGCCTATTTCGACGGCCAGCCCTTGACCGACGAGGGCCAGGCGGCGCTCGCCCAGCTCTGCCAGCAGCAGTTCGGGCAGTAAGACTTCCCGGCCGGCCGCGTCGCCGCGTCTCAATCCTCTCGTCTTCGGTACTTTCGCGTCCGCCTCGCGGCATTGCCAGGTTCGCGGCGAATGCCTAAATTCACGCCCTCTTTTCGCGGGCGGCGAGGGGCGTATCGGGCCCCTGCCATGGCCGTGAGTTCTCCCCCTGGCGGAGCCCCATGCGTCGATCGCAGTATTTTCTGCCCACGATCAAGGAAACGCCGAGCGAGGCGCAGATCGTCTCGCACCGTTTCATGCTGCGCGCGGGGCTTGTCCGCCAGGCCAGCGCCGGGATCTATTCCTGGCTGCCGCTCGGCTTCAGGGTCCTGAAGCGCATCGAGCAGATCGTCCGCGAGGAGCAAGACGGGACGGGCGCCCAGGAGGTCCTCATGCCGACCATCCAGTCGGCGGATCTCTGGAAGGAATCGGGGCGCTACGACGATTACGGCGCCGAGATGCTGCGCATCCGCGACCGGCACGAGCGCGAGATGCTCTACGGCCCCACGAACGAAGAGCTCATCACCGACATCTTCCGCACCTCGGTCAAGAGCTACCGCGACCTGCCGCGCAACCTCTATCACATCCAGTGGAAGTTCCGGGACGAGATCCGGCCGCGCTTCGGCGTGATGCGCGGGCGCGAGTTCCTGATGAAGGACGCCTATTCCTTCGACCTCGACTACGCGGGCGCCAAGCGTTCCTACAACAAGATGTTCGTCGCTTACTTGCGCACCTTCGCGCGCATGGGCCTGAAGGCGATTCCCATGCAGGCCGAATCGGGCCCCATCGGCGGCGACATGAGCCACGAGTTCCAGATCCTGGCCGAGACGGGCGAGAGCAAGATCTTCTGCGACAAGCGCCTTCTTGAGTTCGACGTGCTCTCGGCCCCGGCGGATTACGGGGCCGACCTCGAGCCGATCGTCAAGCACTGGACGAGTCTCTACGCCGCGACCGACGACAAGCACGACCCGGCAAAGTGTCCCGTGGCGGCGGGCGATCTCGTCGAGGCGCGCGGCATCGAGGTCGGGCACATCTTCTATTTCGGCACGAAGTATTCGAAGCCGCTCAACTGCGTCGTCTCCAATCCGGACGGCGAGCAGGTGGCGCTCGAGATGGGTTCCTACGGCATCGGCGTCTCGCGGCTCGTCGGCGCCATTATCGAGGCGAGCCACGACAACGCCGGCATCATCTGGCCGGAGCCGGTCGCTCCCTTCAAGGTCGGGCTCATCAATCTCCGCGCGGGCGACGCCAAGTGCGACGCCGCGTGCGCCGATCTCTACGCCAAGCTGAGGGGCGCGGGCGTCGAGGTGCTCTACGACGACACGGATGACAGCGCCGGCGCCAAGTTCGCGGAGATGGATCTGATCGGCTTGCCCTGGCAGCTCATCGTGGGGCCGCGCGGGATCGCCCAGGGCAAGGTCGAGTTGAAGGAGCGCCGCGGCGGCGCGCGCCAGGAACTGGCCGCCGACGCCGCGCTCGCGCGTCTCGCGGGCGGATGATCTTTTCCCGTTTCGAGCGCACCGTCGCCTTCCGGTACCTGCGGCCCCGGCGCGCCCAGGGATTCATCTCGGTCATCGCGGCGTTCTCGCTCCTCGGCATCGCGCTCGGCGTCGCCACCCTCATCATCGTCATGTCGGTCATGAACGGCTTCCGCCAGGAGCTCATCGGCCGCATCCTCGGTGTCAACGGCCATCTCGGCGTCTACGCGCTCGAGGGCACGCTCTCCGACTACGATGCGCTGGCCCAGCGCCTGCGCGCGCTCCCGGGTGTCATGGCCGTGGCACCCATCGTCGAGGGCCAGGTCATGGTGACGGCCAACGGCGCGGCGACCGGGGCGCTCGTCCGCGGCATGACGCCCGAGGACCTCGCGGCGCGCCACGTCATCGCCGACAAGATCATGCAAGGCACGCTCAAGGATTTCGAGGGCGATGATGCGGCCGTCATCGGCGAGCGGCTGGCGCGACGCCTGGGCGTGAAGCTCGGCGACAGCATCACGCTCATCTCGCCCCAGGGCAACACGACGGCCTTCGGCACCGTGCCGCGCCTCAAGGCCTACAAGGTCGTCGCCATCTTCAACATCGGCATGTACGAGTACGACAGCGCCTTCGTCTACCTGCCGCTCCCGGCGGCGCAGCTTTACTTCCGCATGCCGGAAGCGGTGAGCGGCCTCGAGATCCTCGCGGGCAATCCCGAGCACGTGGACGCGCTCCGCCGCACGGTCATCGGCGTCACGGGCGCCAATTACCGCCTCTACGACTGGCGGCAGGCTAATGCCGGCTTCTTCAACGCGCTCGAGGTCGAACGGAACGTCATGTTCCTCATCCTGACGCTCATCATCCTCGTCGCGGCCTTCAACATCATCTCGAGCCTCATCATGCTCGTGAAGGAGAAGGGGCGTGCGATCGCGATCCTCCGCACCATGGGGGCCACGCGCGCCATGATCATGCGCATCTTCTTCCTATCGGGCGCCAGCGTCGGCGTGATCGGCACGCTCGCGGGCTTCGTCCTGGGCCTCGCCTTCTGCCGCAACATCGAAACGATCCGCCACTGGCTCGAAAGCCTGACCAAGCGCGAGCTGTTCGCGGCGGAGATCTACTATCTCTCGCGCCTGCCGGCCGAGATCGACCCGGTCGAAGTGATGTGGGTCGTGCTGATGGCCTTGGGCCTCTCCTTCGCCGCGACGCTCTATCCCTCCTGGCGCGCCTCGCGCCTCGATCCCGTCGAGGCGCTCCGCTATGAGTGAGCGCGAGGGCCGCCGTGGCTGAGCCCGTGCTCGCGCTCGATGGCATCGTCCGTCGCTTCCGGCAGGGAGACTCGGTGCTCGAGGTGCTCAACGGCGCTTCGCTCACGCTCCATCCGGGCGAGATTGTGGCGCTCGTGGGCCCGTCGGGCGCGGGGAAGTCGACGCTCCTTCACATCGCCGGTCTCCTCGAGCGGCCCGATGCGGGCGAGGTCCGAATCGAAGGCACGATCTGCGGGGCGATGGGCGAATCCGAACGCACCGAGCTCCGCCGCCGCGCGCTCGGCTTCGTCTACCAGTACCACCACCTTCTCGGCGAGTTCTCGGCCTTGGAGAACGTCGAGATGCCGCAGCTGATCGCCGGTGCCGCGATCGGCGAGGCGCGGACGCGGGCGGGCGAGCTTCTCGCCATGGTCGGGCTCGGCGCGCGCGCGAGCCACCGTCCGGCCGAGCTCTCGGGCGGAGAGCAGCAGCGGGTCGCGCTCGTGCGCGCGCTCGCCAATCGTCCGAAGGTTCTCTTGGCCGACGAGCCCACGGGCAATCTCGACCACGCGACGGCCGACGGCGTCTTCCAGCATCTCGTCGAGCTCGTGCGCGCCTCCGGGCTCGCCGCCCTCATCGCGACCCACAATCTCGATCTCGCGCGGCGCATGGATCGCACCTTGTCGCTCCGCGACGGGGTGATCGCGCCAGCGTGACCGCGCCAGAGTGACCGCGCGTCGCAAGGCT
This sequence comes from Alphaproteobacteria bacterium, assembly GCA_046349515.1. Lineage (GTDB taxonomy): Bacteria > Pseudomonadota > Alphaproteobacteria > CADEGL01 > CADEGL01 > JBGPGW01. The sequence goes on from JAXMCE010000007.1 coordinate 128,992, forward strand.
GATACGATCCGGCCTCCATCTGCTCGACCGTCGATTTCGCGCGAGGGATGAGCGTCATGGCGGCACCGACCCAGTTCGAGAAGCACCGTCAGTTCAAGGCGCTCCATGAGCGGCCGGGCATCTTCGTCATCCCCAATCCGTGGAACGCCGGCACCGCGCGCATGCTGACGGCGCTCGGCTTCGAGGCGCTCGCGACGACGAGCGCGGGATTCGCCTTCTCGATCGGCCAGTCCGACGGGGCCGGCGCCGTGTCGCGCGAGGCGATCCTCGCGAACGCGCGCGACATCGTCGAGGCCACTCCTCTCCCTGTCTCGGCCGATCTCGAAGGCGGCTTCGGCGATGCGCCCGAGGCGTGCGCCGAGACCATCCGCCGCGCGGCGGCAGTCGGCCTCGTCGGCGGCTCGATCGAGGATTCCCGCGCCGATCCGCGCCGTCCCATCTACGATTTCGGAGAAGCGGTCGAGCGTATCGCGGCCGCGGTCGAGGCGGCCCGGCCGCTTCCCTTCGTGCTGACCGCCCGCGCCGAGAATTTCCTCCACGGCCGTCCGGATCTCGACGACACGATCCGGCGCCTCCAGGCCTTCGAGGCCGCGGGCGCCGAGGTCCTCTACGCGCCGGGTCTGCCGAGCCTCGAGGCCATTCGCGCCGTGTGCGCGGCGGTCAAGAAGCCGGTCAACGTCGTCATGGGCCTCAAGGGTGCCACCTACACCGTCGAACAATTGCGGGAGGCCGGCGTCAAGCGGATCAGCGTTGGCGGCGCCTTCGCGCGCGCGGCCCTCGGCGCATTCCTCCGCGCCGCGCGCGAGGTGAAGGAGACGGGCAGCTTCACCTTCGCGGCCGATGCGATCTCGCACGCCGACGCCGATGCCTTCATGGGCGGCGCCAAGCGCTCGTCTTGAAGGCCCGCTTCGAGCGGTCTTGCGCAAAATCATGTGGACAACCGCGGATCGCGCGACCGTCGCCCGGTGACTCGCGCGGCCGCTTGTGCGACCTTGGGAGCGAGAGAGACACGCCCCATGCCGCACAGCCCCTTCGTCCATCTTCGAATCCACAGCGCCTACTCGCTGTCCGAAGGGGCCATCACGATCAAGGAGCTGGTGAAGCTCTGCCAGCGCCACGCCATGCCGGCGGCGGCGATCACGGATACGGCCAACCTCTTCGGCGCGCTCGAATTCGCCATGGCCGCGGCCGAGGCGGGCGTCCAGCCCATCATCGGCTGCCAGTTGCCGGTGCGCCGCGCGATCGAGCGGGCGGCCGGCGGAGCCGGGCCCGGTGCGATCGACGATGCGCTCGTGCTCCTGGTCCAAAGCGAGGAGGGCTATCGCAACCTTCTCGATCTCGCGAGCGCCGCCTACCTCGAGACGGAAGGGGCTGATGCGCCCCATGTGAGGCTCGAGCGCTTGGACGGCCGCACGGGCGGGCTCATCGCGCTGACCGCGGGGACGGAGGGCGCCGTCGGCCGCCTGCTTGCCGACGGGCAGGACAGTGCGGCGGAGGCGATGCTCACGACGCTCGCGGGGCTGTTCCCGGGCCGGCTGTATGTTGAGCTCATGCGCCACGGCATGGCCGCCGAGCGGCGCATCGAGACGCCCCTTATCGACCTTGCCTACCGCCACGGCCTGCCGCTCGTCGCGACCAACGACGTGTTCTTCGCCGACGATTCGATGTACGAAGCCCATGACGCGCTTCTCTGCATCGCGGGCAAGACCTTCGTGGGCGAGGCCAACCGCCGGCGCGCGACCCCTGAGCATCGTTTCAAGTCGGGCGAGGAGATGCGCGCGCTCTTCGCCGACCTGCCCGAGGCCATCGACAACACGCTCGTCATCGCGCGGCGCTGCGCCTACATGCCCGAGCGGCGCGATCCCATCCTCCCGGTCTTCCCGACCGAGGGCGAGGGGGGCGAGGCGGGGGAACTCAGGCGCCAGGCCGAAGCGGGACTCGAGGCGCGGCTCGCGAAGCACGTCTTCACGAAGGAGATGGACACGTCCGCGCGCGAGGAAGCCGCGCGTCCCTACCGCGAGCGCCTGGTCTTCGAGATCGAGGTCATCGCGAAGATGGGGTTCCCCGGCTATTTCCTCATCGTCGCGGACTTCATCCAGTGGGCGCGCCGGGCGGGAATTCCCGTCGGGCCCGGCCGCGGCTCCGGCGCCGGCTCGGTCGTCGCCTGGGCGCTCACCATCACCGATCTCGACCCGCTGCGATTCGGCTTGCTGTTCGAGCGGTTCCTCAACCCCGAGCGCATCTCGATGCCGGATTTCGACATCGACTTCTGCCAGGACCGGCGCGACGAAGTGATCCGCTACGTCCAGGACAAATACGGGCACGACCGGGTCGCCCAGATCATCACCTTCGGCAAGCTGCAGGCGCGCGCGGCCCTTCGCGACGTGGGGCGCGTGCTCCAGATGCCCTACGGCCAGGTCGATCGCCTTTGCAAGCTGGTGCCGAACAACCCCGCAAACCCCGTGACGCTGGCCCAGGCGATCGAGGGCGAGCCCGAGCTCCAGAATCAGCGCGATACGGACGAGACGGTCGCGCGCCTTCTCGACATCGCGGAGAAGCTCGAGGGGCTCTATCGCCACGCCTCGACCCATGCGGCTGGCGTCGTGATCGGGGACCGGCCGCTCCGCGACCTGATCCCGCTCTACCGCGAGCGAGACTCCGAGGCGGCGATCACGCAGTTCAGCATGAAGTATGTCGAGCTCGCGGGCCTCGTGAAGTTCGACTTCCTCGGCTTGAAGACCCTGACCGTTCTCACGCGCTGCGCCGAGCTCCTGAAGCGCCGCGGCATCGAGCTTGATCTCTCGGCGCTTCCGCTCGACGACAGGCCGACCTACGAGATGCTCGGCCGCGCCGAGGTGACGGGCGTGTTCCAGCTGGAAAGCTCGGGCATGCGCAACGTGCTGCGCCAGATGCGCCCCGACCGGTTCGAGGACATCATCGCGCTCGTGGCGCTCTACCGCCCGGGGCCGATGGACAATATTCCGCGCTACATCGCGTGCAAGCACGGGCAGGAAGTGCCGGACTATCTTCACCCCTCGCTCGAAGGAATTCTCAAGGAGACCTTCGGCGTCATCATCTACCAGGAACAGGTGATGCAGATCGCGCAGGTGCTCTCGGGCTACACGCTGGGGGCTGCCGATCTGTTGCGCCGCGCGATGGGCAAGAAGATCAAGTCCGAAATGGCGGCGCAGCGTCAGAACTTCGTCAGCGGCGCCGTCGCGCGCGATGTCCCGAAGGCGCGCGCCACGCTCATCTTCGATCAGGTCGACAAGTTTGCGGGCTACGGCTTCAACAAGTCCCACGCGGCCGCCTACGCCATGGTGGCCTACCAGACCGCGTACCTGAAGGCCAACTACCCCGTCGAGTTCCTCGCGGCCTCCATGACCCTCGACATGGGCAACACGGACAAGCTGGGCGTCTTCCGGCAGGAGCTCGACCGTCTGCGCGTCAAGCTGCTGCCGCCCGACATCAACCGCTCCGACACCGTGTTCACGGTGGAGACGGAGGCCGATGGCACGCAGGCCGTGCGCTACGCGCTCCCCGCCGTGCGGAACGTGGGACAGGCCGCCATGGCCGTCCTCGTGGCCGAGCGCGAGGCGCGCGGGCCCTTCAAGAGTCTCGCCGATCTCGCCGAGCGCGTGGATGCCCGCGTCATCAACAAGCGCCAGCTGGAAAGCCTTGTCTGCGCCGGTGCTTTCGATTCGATCGAGCGCAATCGCGCGCGCGCCTTCGCGGCGATCGAGCCCATGGTGCGGCGCGCGAGCGCCGCCACCGCCGACCGCGGCAGCCAGCAGCAAGGACTCTTCGGCGGGGCCGATGCGGGGCCGGCCGCGAGTCTCGCGGTCGCGGATGTGGCGGACTGGTCGGACTCCGAGCGATTGCGCCGCGAGTTCGAAGCCGTGGGCTTCTACCTCTCGGCCCATCCGCTCGACGTCTACGCCTCGAGCCTCGAGCGGCTGGGCGTCATTCCCTATGCGCGCCTCGCGACTCATCTGGCGGGCGGGGGTCCGGGGCGCGTGAAGCTCGTCGGCAGCGCCATCGGGCGGCGCGAGCGCACCAGCCAGAAGGGCAGCCGCTACGCCTTCGTCCAGTTCTCGGACACGAGCGGCGTCTACGAGGTCGTGATGTTCTCGGAGGTCTTGTCGGCCGCGCGCGATCTCCTCGATTCGGGGGCGCCCTTGCTGCTCTCCGTCGATGCCCGGCTCGAGGACGACGCCTTGCGCATCGCGGCCCAGGGGGTGCGGCGCCTCGACGAGGCGGTCAGCGATACGCCCAAGGCGCTCCGGGTCTATCTCGGGGATAGCCAGGCGCTCCAGGGCCTGAAAAGCGTCATGCAGCGCGATGGCCAGGGCAAAGGGCGCATCGCGGTCATCGTCGCCGTCTCGCCCGAGCGGGAGGTCGAAATCGCCCTTGGTGGCCGCTATGGCCTGGCCCCGCCGACCCAGGCGGCGCTCAAGGCCGTGCCCGGGGTGATCGATGTGAGAGAGGTTTAGGAACGTGCCGCCAATCGGCGGAAAAACCTTGCAAATTCGCGGCTTAGGGGCTAAGTAGCCCCGGTAAATCCTCACGCGGGACTCGCGGCGAGCAAGCTTACCCGTTTGCCCGTCGCTCCGGTGCCATGGTCTCCAACCCGGAGGCTCGGCTCTTCCCGCGGCGGCTCAACCGGAAAAGGAACGACCGATGCCTATGCCCGAATTCACAATGCGCCAGCTTCTCGAGGCTGGCGTGCACTTCGGCCACGTCACCCGACGCTGGAATCCCCGCATGGCGCCCTACATCTACGGCGTCCGCAACAACGTCCACATCATCGATCTCCAGCAGACCGTGCCGCTTCTCCAGCAGGCCATGCAGACCGTGCGCAGTGTCGCGGCCAATGGCGGGCGTGTGCTCTTCGTGGGCACCAAGCGCCAGGCCTCCGACACGGTGGCGGAAGCGGCCAAGCGCTGCGGCCAGTACTACGTCAACCACCGCTGGCTTGGCGGCATGCTGACCAATTGGAAGACCATCTCGAACTCGATCAAGCGTCTTCGCCAGTTGGAGGAGCGCATGGCGTCCGAGCACGAGGGTCTCACCAAGAAGGAGCTCTTGGGCCTGACGCGCGAGAGCACGAAGCTCGAGCGGGCGCTCGGCGGCATCAAGGAGATGGGGGCGCTCCCGGACCTTCTCTTCGTCATCGACACGAACAAGGAAGAGATCGCGGTCCAGGAAGCCAACAAGCTCGGCATCCCGGTGATCGCGGTCCTCGATACGAATTCCAATCCGGAAGGGATCAACTACCCCATCCCCGGCAATGACGATTCGCTCCGCGCGATCCACCTGTATTGCGACATGATCTCGCTCTCGATCCTCGATGGTCTGCAGGAAGAGCTGATGAAGTCGGGTGTCGATGTGGGCGAGCAGGCACAGGCGCCCGCCGAGGCGGCGCCGGAGGCCGCGGCCGGCGAGGCGGCGGGCGGGGCGGAAGCCGCGCCGGCGGGCTGAGCGGCGTCGCTCGGACGGTTTGTCGATGGCAACGCGGAAGAAGGTGTGAGGATGGCGGAAATCACCGCATCGCTCGTCAAGACCCTGCGGGAGAAGACCGGCGCGGGCATGATGGACTGCAAGAAGGCGCTGGCCGAGGCCAAGGGCGACCTCGAGGAGGCCGCGACCTGGCTGAGGAAAAAGGGCCTCGCGGCGGCGGCCAAGCGCGCGGGCCGCGTGGCGGCGGAAGGGCTCATCGGCCTCGTCGTCAAGGGGAACGTCGGCGCGCTCGTCGAGGTGAATTCCGAGACCGACTTCGTCGCCCGCAACGACACCTTCCAGGGCTTCGTGCGGACGGTGGCCGAACTCGGCCTCACGCAGGGCGGCGACGTCGAGAAGATGAAAGCGGCCGCCTATCCCGGCAAGAGCCACACGGTCACCGACGAGCTCACGCACCTCGTCGCGACGATCGGCGAAAACATGACGCTCCGCCGCGCGGCGGCCCTCACCGTGCCGAGCGGCGTCGTCGCGGGCTATCTCCACAATCAGGTGGCGGACGGGCTCGGCAAGATCGGCGTGCTCGTGGCGCTCGAATCGACGGCGCCGGCGGCACCGCTCGGGGCGTTCGGACGACAGGTCGCGATGCACGTCGCGGCGGCCAAGCCCGATGCGGTCTCGATCGCCGAGCTGGATCCGAAGGCCGTCGAGCGCGAACGCGCCGTGCTCTCCGAGCAGGCGCGCGCCTCGGGCAAGCCCGACGACATCGTGCAGAAGATGGTCGAGGGGCGCCTGCGCAAGTATTACCAGGACGTCGTGCTGCTCGAGCAGACCTGGGTCATCGACGGCGAGAGCCGCGTGGGCAAGGTCCTCGAGGACCAGGCCAAGACGCTCGGCGCGCCGGTCAAGATCGCCAGCGTGGTGCGCTTCGCCCTCGGCGAGGGCATCGAACGGGAAGACAGCGATTTCGCGGCGGAGGTCGCGGCGCAATTGGCGCGCTGACGATCGGCGTCGGTTCGGGCAGTTGGAAATCGGGCCGCGACCATGGTGCATGATCCTACGCCGAAAAGCCCGAAGCCGGCCGCCGCCGGAGTGACCCGGCTGCGCGGCGAGGATCCCGCGCGCCCGCGCTACCGCCGCGTGCTGCTCAAGCTGTCGGGCGAAGCGCTCATGGGGGAGCAGGAGTTCGGCCTCGATTCCGCGATCGTCGAGCGCATCGCGAGCGAGGTGAAGGCGGTCCACGGCGCCGGCATCGAGATCTGCCTCGTGGTCGGCGGCGGCAACATCTTCCGCGGCCTTGCGGGCGTCACGTCCGGCATCGACCGCGCGAGCGGCGACTACATGGGGATGCTCGCGACCGTCATCAACGCGTTGGCGCTCCAAAGCGCGCTCGAGCGCCATGGTGTCCAGACGCGCGTGCTGTCCGCCATTCCCATGAGCACGGTCTGCGAGCCCTATATCCGGCGCCGGGCGATCCGCCACATGGAGAAAGGCCGCGTCGTCATCTTCGCGGCCGGGACCGGCAATCCGTTTTTCACGACCGACACGGCGGCGGCGCTCCGCGCGTCCGAGATGCGGTGCGACGCGCTCCTCAAGGGCACCAAGGTGGACGGCGTCTACAGCGCCGATCCCAAGCGCGATCCCCACGCCGCGCGCTTCGAACGCCTCGCCTATCTCGACGTTCTCGCCAAGGACCTCAAGGTCATGGACGCGTCGGCCATCGCGCTCGCGCGCGAAAATAAGATTCCGATTCTGGTGTTTTCCATCCAGAATGCCGGAGCGTTCGCCGATGTCGTCGCGGGGCGGGGACGGTTTACCGTCATCGGCGATTAGGGAGCACCCCCATGGCACACGGTGATCTCGACGATCTGAAGCGGCGCATGAAAGGTGCGACCGACGTCTTTCGGAAGGAGTTGGGCGGCCTGCGCACGGGACGGGCCAGCGCGAGCCTGCTCGAGCCCGTCATGGTCGACGCCTACGGCTCGAAGATGCCGATCGCGCAGGTGGGCACGGTCGGCGTGCCCGAGCCGCGGCTCATGACCGTCCAGGTGTGGGACAAGAGCCTCATCAGCGCCGTGGAGAAGGCGATCCGCGACGGGGGGCTCGGCCTGAATCCGCAGACGGACGGCACGCTCATCCGCGTGCCCATCCCGGCCTTGAACGAGGACCGGCGCAAGGAGCTGACCAAGGTCGCCCACAAATACGCCGAGCAGGCCCGCGTCGCCGTTCGCAACGTCCGTCGCGACGGCATGGAGCACCTGAAGAAGCAGGAGAAGGACGGCGACATCACCAAGGACCAGCATCGCCACCAGGCGGACGAATACCAGAAGCTCACCGATTCCTTCATCAAGGAGATCGACGACCTGCTGGCCAAGAAAGAACACGAAATTCTGCAAGTGTAGGTGATGGGCACGGGCGAGACCGACGGGCCAAGGGGCGAACTGCCGCGCCACGTGGCCATCATCATGGATGGGAATGGGCGCTGGGCGCGCGCGCGGGGGCTGCCGCGTGCGGCCGGCCACCGGCGCGGTGCCGATGCCGTGCGCCGGGCGGTCGAGGGCGCCTGCGAATTGGGCATCGGCTATCTCACGCTCTATGGCTTCTCCTCGGAGAACTGGAAACGGCCTGCGCAGGAAGTGGCCGACCTCATGGGGCTCCTGCGCCTCTATCTCCAGGGCGAGACGGCCGAGCTTCACAAGCAGAACATCCGGCTTCGCTTCATCGGCGACCGGACGCGCTTCTCCGCCGACATCGCGGCGCTGATCGACCAGGCCGAGAGCCGGACGCGCGAGAACACGGCGCTCCAGCTGATCGTGGCCCTCAACTACGGCGGACGCGGCGAGATCACCGCGGCTGCGCGGCGCATCCTCGACGACGCGCTCGCGGGGCGCATCGCACCCGAGGCGCTCACCGAAGAGGTCTTCGCGCGTTATCTCTCGACGGCCGATATCCCCGATCCCGACCTCGTCATCCGCACGAGCGGCGAGAAGCGCCTGAGCAACTTCCTTCTCTGGCAGTCGGCCTATGCCGAGCTCGTCTTCATCGACACCCTGTGGCCCGATTTCAGCAAGCAAGACTTCGAGAATGTCATTCGAGAATATGCTCGCCGCGAACGTCGCTATGGCGCCGCCAGCGGCTGAGGGCCGCTGGTCCCGCCTCGGGCGCCGGATTCTCTCGGCGGCGGTGTTGGCGCCGCCGGCGTTGGCCGCTGTCTATGTCGGCACGCCCTATTTCGACGGCCTCGTCGCCCTGGCCGTCGTCATCTTGCTGTGGGAAGTGGCGCGGACGAGCGGCATCGCGCGCGGCGAGACGCGCACGCTCTGGGGCTGGGGCGCACTTTTATATGTGGTGGGTGCGGGCCTTGCCGCGCTGTGGCTGAGGTCGGCCCCCGCGATCGGCCGCGACATCGTGTTCTGGATCATCGCCGTAACGGTCGCGACCGATTGCGGCGCCTATGCGATTGGCCGCGCGATCGGGGGCCCCAAGCTCGCGCCGCGGCTGAGTCCGGGCAAGACCTGGGCGGGTGCCGTGGGCGGCCTCGCGGCCGGCGCGGTTCTCGGCGCGGTCATGCCCTTTGCCACGGTGCTCGGCGGCGGAATCGCGGCGGTCGGCGCCAGTCTTTGCCTCTCGGCCGTGGCGGAGGCGGGCGATCTCGTCGAATCCGCCTTCAAGCGGCGCTTCGGGGCCAAGGACATGGGCCGCCTCCTTCCGGGCCATGGCGGGCTCGCCGACCGCCTGGACAGCGTGATGGCCGCCATGATCGCCGTCGCCCTCGGCCGGCTCGTCATCGAAGGGGGAGGCCTCGCATGGTGATGGCGGCCGAACGCGCGAGCGCGCCCCGCAGCGTCACGATCCTCGGCTCGACCGGCTCCGTCGGGCGCAACACGGTCGACATCATCCAGCGCGCGCCCGACCAGTACGAAGTCGAGGCGATCACCGCCAACCGCAACGCCGATCTCCTGGCGGGCCAGGCGCGCGCTCTCAAATCGCGCCTCGCGGTCGTCGCCGACCCGGCGCAGTACCGCCCCCTCAAGGACCACCTGTTCGGCTCGGGCATCGAGGCCGCGGCCGGCGAGGAGGCCGTGGTCGAAGCCGCGAGCCGCTCGGCCGAGATCGTCATGGCGGCGATCGTGGGCGCGGCGGGGCTCGAATCGACTCTGGCCGCGGTGCGTCGCGGCGCCATCGTGGCCTTCGCCAACAAGGAAACGCTCGTCTGTGCGGGCGACCTCGTCATGGCGGAGGTGAGGCGCTGCGGAGCCACCTTGCTTCCCGTCGATTCGGAGCACAGCGCGATCTTCCAGGTCTTCGACTTCGAGCAGACCGACCGCGTGACGCGCATCCTCTTGACCGGCTCGGGCGGGCCGTTCCGCACGCTCGGCCGCAACGCCATGGCGACGGCCACCCCCGCGCAGGCGGTGGCGCATCCCAACTGGAGCATGGGCGCCAAGATCTCGGTCGATTCGGCGACGATGATGAACAAGGGCCTCGAGGTGATCGAGGCGTGCCATCTGTTCCCGATCCCGGAGGAACGCGTCGAGATCGTCGTGCACCCGCAATCGGTCATCCACAGCATGGTCGAATATGTCGACGGCTCGGTCCTGGCGCAGCTCGGCACGCCGGACATGCGCACGCCGATCGCCTATGCGCTCGGCTGGCCGCGCCGCATCCCCGCGCCCTCGGCACGGCTCGACTTCCTGTCGCTCGGCTCCTTGACCTTCGAGGCGCCGGACGCGGAGCGATTTCCGGCGCTCCGCCTCGCGCGCGAGGCGTTGCGGGCGGGCGGCTCGGCCCCGACCGTTCTGAATGCGGCGAACGAAGTGGCGGTGCAGGGCTTTCTCGACGGCCGGACGGGCTTCCTCGACATCACGCGCATCGTCGAGGAGACTCTCGATGCGATCCCGGTCGTGGCGATCGAGCGGATCGCGCAAGTGCACGCCGTCGACGCCGAGGCGCGCGCGCACGCGGCCCGCCTCGTCGCCGCGTGTCCGCGCCCGCACTGATCCGGTCATGAGATGAGAGGCAGGGACGCATGGAGTTCCTGAGCGGATTGGGTACCGGAATCGGCGGCTATGTCCTGCCGTTCCTCGTGGCGTTGACCGTGGTCGTCTTCGTCCACGAGTTGGGGCATTACGCCGTCGCGCGTCTCTGCGGCGTGCGCGTCGAGGTGTTCTCCATCGGCTTCGGGCCGGAGATGTTCGGCATCACCGATCGCCACGGCACGCGCTGGAAATTCAGCCTCGTGCCCTTGGGCGGTTATGTGAAGATGTTCGGCGACCGCGATGCCGCGAGCACGCCGGGCGAACCCGCCGTCGCCATGACGCCCGAGGAGCGTGCGGTCGCCTTTCCCGAGAAAAGCGTCGGCCGGCGCGCGGCCATCGTCGCGGCGGGCCCCATTGCCAACGTCCTCTTCTCGATCCTCGTCTTCGCGGGCCTCTTCGCGACCGTGGGCGAGCCCTACACGCCGCCCGAGATCGGCGTGGTCGATCCCGACAGCGCGGCCGACAAGGCCGGCATCCGTCCGGGCGACCGCATCCTCAGCGTCAACGGGCGGAACATCGATCGCTTCGAGGATCTCCGCCAGATCGTGCAGATCGGGCTCGGCGCGCCGCTCGACATGGTGGTGAAGCGCGACGGCGCCGAGCTGCGCCTCGCCGTGACGCCCGTCGTGGTCGACCAGACGGACAGCCTCGGCAACAAGTTCCCGATCGGGCTGCTGGGCGTGAAAAGCCGCGGCTACGCCTATACGCGCCACGACCCGGCGACGGCGCTGTGGCGGGGCGTCGCAGCCTCCTGGGCGCAGGTCGAGATTGCGGGCAAGGCGATCGGCCAGATGATCGAAGGGACGCGCACGACGAAGGAAATCGGCGGGCCGCTCCGGATCGCGTGGATATCGGGCGAGGTGGCCAAGGGCGGCGTCCTCACGCTCATCAGTTTCATGGCGATCCTCTCGGTCAATCTGGGGCTTATCAACGTGGTCCCGATCCCCATCCTTGACGGGGGCCACCTTTTGTTCTATGCCGCCGAGGCGGTTCGCGGCCGTCCGCTCGGCGCCAGGGCGCAGGAGTACGGTTTCCGGATCGGCTTGGCTTTGGTCTTGGTTCTCTTCGTGGTCGCGACGTGGAACGATCTGGTCCACTTGCGCGTGGTTCAATTCATCCAGGGGCTCATAACCTGACCTGGACAGCGGGCAAGGGGGGCAGAGCGGTGAGTCTCAGGGGAGCTTTGCTCCTCGTGATGCTGGCCGTGTGCCTGTGGGCGCCGGCGCGCCTTGTCCTGGCCCAGGGGCCGACGATCCAGGAGATCCGGATCGAGGGCAATCAGCGCATCGAAACGGAAAGCATCGCCTCCTACCTCACGCTCAAGCCGGGCGATCCCTTCGACACCGCGCGGATGGACAAGTCGCTGAAGGCGCTGTTCGACACGGGCCTTTTCGCCGACGTCACCCTCAGGCGCGAGGGCGATACCCTCGTCGTGCGCGTCGTCGAGAATCCGATCATCAACCGCATCGCCTTCGAGGGGAACAGCAAGATCTCCGACGAGACTCTCTCGCAGGAGGTGCAGCTCCGGCCGCGCGTGGTCTACACGCGCACGCGCGTCCAGAACGACGTGAAGCGGATCCTCGACCTCTACCGGCGCAGCGGCCGATTCGCCGCGACCGTCGAACCCAAGGTCATCCCGCTGCCGCAGAACCGCGTCGATCTCGTCTTCGAGATCAACGAAGGATCGGTGACCGGCATCCAGCGCATCGCCTTCATCGGCAACCACGTCTTCTCGAGCTCGCGCTTGCGCGAGGTCGTGCAGACGGTCGAGACGGCGTGGTGGCGCTTCCTCAGCTCCGACGACACCTACGATCCGGACCGCGTCAACTATGACAAGGAGCTGCTCCGCCGCTTCTATCTCGCGAACGGCTACGCGGATTTCCGGGTGGTTTCGGCGGTGGCGGAGCTCGTGCCGGACAAGGAAGGGTTCTTCGTCACCTTCACGGTGGACGAGGGCGAGCGCTACAAGTTCGGCAAGGTCGACCTGACCTCGACCCTGAAGAATCTCGAGGCGGAGCGGCTCAAGGCGCTGGTCATCCCCAAGGAGGGCGACTGGTACAACGCGGACCAGGTCGAGGGCACGATCAACGCGATCACGGATTACGTTGGCACGCTCGGCTACGCCTTCGTCGACGTGCGGCCCCAGGTCTCGCGCGATCGCGACGCTAAGTCCATCGCCGTCACCTTCGACGTGCGCGAGGGTCCCAAGGTCTTCGTCGAGCGGATCAACATCTCCGGCAACACCCGGACCATGGACAAGGTGATCCGGCGCGAGTTCCAGCTGGCCGAGGGCGACGCCTTCAACACGGCCAAGATGCGGCGCTCGCAGCAGCGCCTCAAGAACCTCGGCTTCTTCGAGAATGTCGACGTGACGAACGCGCCGGGCACGGCGCCCGACCAGACCGTCGTCGACGTGCAGGTCAAGGAGAAGTCGACGGGCGAGCTCGCGCTCGGCGCCGGCTTCTCGAGCACGGAGGGCCCGATCGGCAACTTCGGCATCAGCGAGAAGAACCTGATGGGAACCGGCCAGGAGGCGCGCGGATTCTTCACCATCTCCCAGCGCACCCAGGAGCTCGACCTCGGCTACACCGAGCCCTACCTCTTCGACCGCAACCTCTCGGCCGGCGTCGATCTCTTCCGCATCACGCGGTTCTTGAGGAGCGAGCGCGGCTTCAACGAGCTCGATACGGGCGGCAAGCTGCGATTCGGCTACGACATCGCGGACCCGTGGAGCCAGCAGATTCACTACACGCTCCAGGCGACCGACCTCAAGAACCTCAACGACAACGTCTCATCGTTCATCCGCGACCAGCAGGGCAACAACTTGAAGTCCGAGATCGGGCAGGATCTCCTCTACGACCTGCGCGACAATCGGCGCGACCCGACGAACGGCTATTACTTCAAGATCGGGTCGGATCTGGCGGGCCTCGGCGGCAGCGACAAGTTTGTGCGCGGGCGGTTCGGTGCCGGCAACTACATTCCCATCGCCGATGACTGGGTGGTGAGCATCACCGGTGAATCGGGAGTCCAGAAAAGCCTCAACAACAGGCCTGTCCGGCTCAACGATCGCTTCTTCCTCGGCGGCGACACGCTGCGCGGATTTGCGACCTCGGGCGTCGGTCCGCGCGACCTCAATAGTAGCGATGCGATCGGCGGAACGTGGTATTACTCTGGCACGACGGAATTGAGCTTCCCGCTGGGGCTGCCGAAGGAATTCGGAATCCTCGGAAAACTGTTCGCCGATTTCGGCTCGATCGGCGCCATCGATCTGCCGAACAACGCCCAGCTCGTGGATCAACCGTCGCTGCGGGCGTCGCTCGGATTCGGCATCGGCTGGCGCTCGCCCTTCGGGCCGATCCGGGTTGACATCGCGAAGCCCGTGCTGAAGAAGGACTTCGACAAGACCGAACTACTCCATATCAGCTTTGGAGCGAGACTCTGATGATGACACGCCGCTTGACCCTCGCGACCGCGCTCGCATGCGCGGCGTTTTCCATGGGCATCCCAGCGGCCGTGGCCGCCAAGGTGCCGGCCCCGACGATCGCGGTCGTCGATGTCCAGTTGATCCTCCGCGATTCGACCGCGGCCGCCGGAATCCGCGACCAGATGGAAAAGCACCAGACGTCGTTTCAGAACGAGATCACGCAGCAGGAGAACGCGCTCAGGAAAGCCGACGAGGACCTGGCCCAGAAGAAGGCCGTGCTCGCGCCCGAGGCCTACCAGGCCCAGGTCCAGGAGTTCCAGAAGAAGGTGGCGACGCTCGGCGAGCTCGTCCAGAAGCGCAAGAAACAGCTGGATGAGGCGTTCGGCAAGTCCATGAAGCAGGTCCAGGATGCGCTCATGGACGTCGTCCAGCAGCAGATGAAGGAAAGCGGGGCGAACATCGTCCTGCCGCGGGCGACCGTCGTCGAGGTGTCCAAGGAGATGGACATCACGCAGGAGACCCTGAAGCGCCTCAACCAGAAGCTTCCCTCGGTCAAGGTCGTCGTGCCCACGCAGTAGCGCATGGCCGATACACGTTTCTTCAAGGTTGCGGGGCCGTTCAGCCTGGCGGAGCTGGCCCGCATGGCCGAGGCCACGCTCGCGGAGCCCCGCGACGGAGACCGGCGCGTCGTGGACGTGGCGCCGCTCGAGGTGGCGGGGCCCGAGCATCTGAGCTTTCTCGACAACCGCCGCTACGTCGACGCTTTCGCCTCGAGCCGCGCGGGCGCCTGCGTCGTGGCGCCCGAGCACAGGGACCGCGCGCCGGCCGGCATGGCGCTGCTGCTGTCGGACCAGCCTTATCGAAGCTACGCGCTCGCGGCGCAGGCGTTCTATCCGGAGCGGCGGCCGGAAGCGGCGCGCCATGCGACGGCGATCATCGATGGCTCGGCGCGTCTCGGCGAGGGCTGCGTGATCGAGGCCGGCGCTGTCATCGCCGAACGGGCGGAGATCGGCGCGCGCTGTCACATCGGCCCCAATGCCGTGATCGGCGAGGCCGTCGTGCTCGGCCCCGATTGCCGGATCGGAGCGGGTGCCACGCTCAGCCACTGCCTCGTGGGCGCGCGTGTCGTGATCTATCCGGGGGCCCGCATCGGCCAGGCCGGATTCGGCTTCGCGCTCGGCGCCACGGGCATGACCAAGGTGCCTCAGCTCGGCCGCGTCATCATCGAGGACGACGTCGAGGTCGGCGCCAACAGCACGATCGATCGCGGGGCTGGTCCCGACACGGTCATCGGGGCAGGCTCGATGATTGATAATCTCGTGCAGATTGGGCACAACGTGCGGCTCGGCAGGGGCTGCGTCGTGATCGCCCAGGCGGGAGTCGCGGGCAGCACCCGCATCGGCGACCACGCGATCCTGGCCGCGCAGGCCGGGCTCATCGGCCACCTGACGATCGGACGCGGCGCGCGAATCGGCGCCCAGGCCGGCGTCATGCGCGACGTGCCGGAGGGCGAAAGCGTGATCGGCAGTCCCGCCGTGCCGGTCCGGCAGTTCTTCCGGGAGGTCGCGACCGTGCAGCGTCTTGCGAAGGAGAAAGGCAAGTAGGGAATGGAAGCCAGCGTATCGCAGCAGCCCCCGGCGGCCGAGATCGACGTCAACCGGATCATGGAAATGATCCCGCACCGCTATCCGTTCCTCATGATCGACAAGGTGGTCGACGTCGTCTCGAACGTGAGCGCCGTCGGCGTCAAGCAGGTGTCGATCAACGAGTTCTATTTCCAGGGCCATTTCCCGCGCCGGCCCGTGATGCCCGGCGTTCTCATCATCGAATCGATGGCGCAGACCGCGGCGGTCCTGGTCGTCCACACGCTTGGGCCGGGTTCGGAGGGCAAGCTCGTCTATTTCATGGGTGTCGACAATTGCCGCTTCCGGAAGCCGGTGTTCCCAGGCGACACGCTCCACATCCACGTCCGCAAGGACCGCAGCCGCGGCAACGTCTGGAAGTTCACGGCCGAGGCCAAGAGCGGCGGCGCGCTCGTCGCCGAGGCGTCCTATTCCGCGATGATCCTGGATGACTGACATTCACCCGACCGCGCTCGTCGAACGCGGCGCCCGTCTCGGCACCGGAGTCAAGATCGGGCCGCTTTCGGTCGTCGGCGCCGAGGTCGAGCTCGCCGACGGCGTCGAGCTCCTCTCGCACGTGACCGTCGCCGGCCGCACGCGAATCGGCCCGGGCACGCGAATCTTCCCCTTCGCGTCCATCGGCCACCCGCCCCAGGACCTGAAGTACAAGGGCGAGCCCTCCGAGCTCGTCATCGGCGCCAACGCCATCATCCGCGAGCACGTGACCATGAACCCCGGCACCGAGGGCGGCGGGATGCTGACGAGCGTCGGCGACAATTGCCTGTTCATGGTGGGCGCCCACGTCGCCCATGACTGCCGTCTCGGCAGCAGCGTCATCCTCGCGAACAACGCGACGCTCGCCGGCCACGTCGAGATCGGCGATTTCGCCATCCTCGGCGGGCTCTCGGCCGTGCATCAGTTCGTCCGCGTCGGCCGGCACGCCATGATCGGCGGCATGTCCGGCGTCGAGCAGGACATCATTCCCTACGGCTCCGCCATGGGCAATCGCGCGCATCTCTCGGGCCTGAACGTCATCGGCTTGAAGCGCCGCGGCTTCTCGCGCGAGGACATCCACAGCCTGCGCACGGCCTACCGCCTCATGTTCGCGCAAGAAGGCACGCTCGCCGAGCGGCTCGACGACGTCGAAGCGCTCTACCGCACCAACGAGGCGGTCATGGAAGTCGTGACCTTCATCCGTTCCACCTCCTCGCGCGGCCTGTGCCAGCCCAAGGGGGAGGCCGACTAGGTGCCGAAGCTCGGCATCCTCGCCGGCGGCGGCGAGTTGCCGGCTCGCCTCGTCGCCGCCTGCCGCTCGAGCGGTCGTCCCTTCTACGTGCTGGCCTTCGAGGGCCATACCGACCGCCAGCTCGTCGAGGGCGTGCCGCATGGCTGGATTCGCCTGGGCGCCCTGGGCGAAGGCTTGCGGTTGCTCCACGCGGAAGCGGTCGACGAGCTTGTGCTCGCTGGGCGGGTCACCCGCCCGGCCCTGAGCGAATTGGTGCCCGACCTCCGGGGCCTCAAATTCCTCGCGAAGGTGGGCGCCTCGGCGCTCGGCGATGACGGAATTCTCCGGGCCGTCACGGAGGAGCTCGAAGCCGAGGGATTCCGCCTCGTGGGCCCTGAATCGATCCTGGGCGATCTCGTCGCGCCCGAGGGGCCTTACACGACGGCGCGGCCCGATGCGGCGGCGCTCGAGGACATCGCGCGCGGCATCGAGGTCGCGAAGGGACTCGGTCGGCTCGATGTCGGCCAGGCGGTCGTCGTCCAGGCGGGGATCGTGCTCGGGGTCGAAGCCATCGAGGGGACGGACGCGCTCCTCGCACGCTGCGCGGGCTTGAAGCGCAAGGCGCCCGGCGGCGTCCTCGTCAAGATGCGCAAGCCCATGCAGGACAGCCGCGTCGATCTGCCGACGATCGGCGTCGAGACCGTGCGGGGCGCGGCCGCCGCGGGCTTGCGCGGCATCGCGATCGAAGCCGGAGGGGCACTCGTCCTCGACCGGCCAGCCGTCGCGGCGGCGGCCGATGCGGCGGGCCTCTTCGTCGTCGGGGTGACGGCGTGAGCGCTGCGCCGGTCTCCGGCTCGGCACCGGAGACGCCGCTCCTATTCGTTATCGCCGGCGAGCCGTCGGGGGACGCGATCGGCGCGCGGCTCATGGCGGCCCTCAAGGCGGCGAGCGGCGGGCGCGTGCGCTTTGCCGGCATCGGCGGCGAGCGCATGGCGGGGGAGGGCCTCGCGAGTCTCTTTCCCATGAGCGACATCAGCCTGTTCGGTGTCGCCGAGATCGTGCCGAAAGTTCCGCTCATCCTCCGGCGCATCCGCGAGACCGTCGCGGCGATCCGGGCCCATCGGCCCGCCGCCGTCGTCTCGATCGACGTGCCTGGCTTCGCCTTCCGCGTCCAGGAGCGCTTGCGCGCGGGCGAGACGCGGCGAATCCACTGCGTGGCGCCGACCGTTTGGGCCTACCGCCCGGGACGCGCGCGGACGATCCAGCGCTTCCTCGACCATCTCCTCGTCCTCCTGCCGTTCGAGCCGCCCTATTTCGAGGCGGTGGGCCTGCCCTGCACCTTCATCGGCCATCCGGTGCTGGAAGAGGGGGCAGAGAAGGGTGACGGCCCGCGCTTTCGCGACCGCCACGGCATCGCGCGCGAGGCCAGGGTCCTCGCTGTCTTGCCGGGCAGCCGGCGGGGCGAGGTCGGCCGCCTCCTTCCCATCTTCGGCGAGGCGGTCGCGGCGCTCGCGCTGCGGTTTCCCGACCTTCGCGTCGTCGTGCCGGTGGTGCCGGTCGTCGAGGAGACCGTGCGCCGCGCGGTCGGCGGCTGGCCTCTTGCCGTCACGGTCGTCGCGCAGGACGAGAAATACGACGCCTTCGCCGCGAGCGACGCGGCGCTCGCGGCCTCGGGCACGGTCTCGCTCGAGCTCGCGCTCGCAGGCGTGCCCATGGTCATTGGCTACCGGATCAATGCGCTGACCGCCCTGTGGGTTCGCCTTCTCATCCGGGTGAAGTGGGTCACGCTGGCGAACCTCATCCTTGGCCGTGCAGCGGTTCCGGAGTTCCTTCAAGGCCGGTGCCGTGCGAGGATGCTCGCCGAGGCGGTGGGTGCGTTGCTCGAGAGCGAGGAGCGCCGCGACGCGCAGCGCCGCGACCTCGCGGACGCAATGGCGCGGCTCGGGGTCGACGGGCCGCCGCCCTCCGAGCGTGCGGCCGCGGCGATCCTCGACGTGATTGGAATGAACGAGCGAAGGGAGGCACCAGCATGACGGCCAGCAAGACCGACGCGGGATCCTACCGGTTCCTTCACACCATGCTGCGCGTGCGCGACCTCGAGAAATCGCTCGATTTCTACACGCGTCTCCTCGGCATGAAACTCCTGCGGCGGAACGACTATCCGGGCGGCTCGTTCACGCTGGCCTTCGTCGGCTACGGCGGGGAGAGCGAGCACACGGTCCTCGAGCTCACGCACAATTGGGGGCGCGAGGAGGCCTATCCCTTGGGCGAAGGCTTCGGCCACATTGCGATCGGCGTGCCGGATGCCTACAAGGCGTGCGAGCAGCTGGCCTCGGAAGGGGTCAAGATCACGCGCCCCGCCGGGCCCATGAAACACGGCACGACGGTGATCGCCTTCGTCGAAGATCCCGACGGCTACAAGGTCGAGCTGATTCAGCGTGCGTAGGCCCCGGCGCGCCTAGACGAAGAGGCGCGACAGGGTGAGCGCGGCCGAGAGCGCCGCGGCGGCGAGGAGGAGGGCGAGGACGAAACGGAAGAGCCCGCGGCCGGGCCGCTCGTTCTCATTGGCGGGCGCGGCCGGCGCGCTCACCCGTCGGATGCGACCGGCGAGCCAGGATGCGCTGGCAGCGTGGTCGGCCTGCCGCTTCTTGGGGCCGGTGGCCGGCATGGCGAACGGTTACGCGCGCTTGTGGAGCGGCAGGTAGGGCCGCGCCGCGGCGCCTTTGTAGAGCTGGCGCGGACGGCCGATCTTCTGCAGCGGATCGTCGACCATCTCCTTCCACTGGGCGATCCAGCCGACCGTGCGCGCGAGCGCGAAGAGCGCCGTGAACATCGAGGTCGGAAAGCCGATGGCCTGGAGGATGATGCCCGAATAGAAGTCGACGTTCGGGTACAGCTTCTTCTGCACGAAATATTCGTCGTGAAGCGCGATCTTCTCGAGCTCGATCGCGAGGTCGAGCAGGGGATCGTCCTTGATGCCGAGCTCGCCCAGGACCTCGTGGCAGGTCTTGCGCATCACCGCCGCGCGCGGATCGTAGTTCTTGTAGACCCGGTGTCCGAAGCCCATGAGGCGGAAGTTGTCGTTCGGATCCTTCGCGCGCTTGATGAATTCGGGGATCGCCTTGGTCGAGCCGATCTCTTTCAGCATGTTGAGCACGGCCTCGTTGGCCCCGCCATGCGCCGGGCCCCAGAGACAGGCGATGCCGGCCGCGATGCAGGCGAACGGATTGGCGCCCGATGAGCCCGCGAGGCGCACCGTCGAGGTCGACGCGTTCTGCTCATGGTCGGCATGGAGGATGAAGATCCGGTCCATGGCCTTGGCGATGACCGGATTGACCTTGTACTCCTCGCAGGGCACGCCGAAGGTCATGTAGAGGAAGTTTTCCGCGTAGTTGAGGCTGTTGCGCGGATACATGAAGGGCTGGCCCATGGAGTACTTGTAGGCCATGGCCGCGATCGTCGGCATCTTCGCGATCAGGCGATAGGACGCGATGAGCTGCTGGTGCGGATCGCTGATGTCCGTGCTGTCGTGATAGAAGGCCGACAGCGCGCCGACCACGCCGACCATGACCGCCATGGGGTGCGCGTCGCGCCGGAATCCCTGGAAGAAGCGCAGCAGCTGTTCGTGGATCATCGTGTGGTAGGTGATGTCCCGCTCGAACTTCTGCTTCTGCGCCGTCGTGGGAAGCTCGCCGAACAGCAGGAGGTAGCAGACATCCATGAAGTCGCTGTGCTCGGCCAGGTCTTCGATCTTGTAGCCGCGGTGGAGGAGCACGCCCGCGTCGCCGTCGATGTAGGTGATGGTCGAATCGCAGCTCGCGGTCGAGGTGAAGCCCGGGTCGTAGGTGAAAACGCCGGTTTCCGCGTAGAGCTTGCGGATGTCGATGACCGAGGGTCCGACCGTGCCGTCGAGGATGGGCATCTCGACCGTCTTGCCGGTCCGATTGTCCGTGACCGTGACGGTATGCCGTGTCGCTGCCTGCACGCGCGCTGCCGTGGCCTCTTTCATGCGGACGCTCCTTCCCTCAAACCCGAATCATAGGAAGATAGGATATTCATTACAAATATATGGTTAACACCGTTAAGCGGCCATGGCTGCTGAGAGATTTTCGAGGCTCAGGCGCCGGGCGCGGCGAGGCGCGCGAGGGTCTCGGCGCGGCCCAGGATCTCCATCACTTCGAAAATCGGGGGTGAAATCGTGCGGCCCGTGAGCGCCGCGCGGATCGGCTGCGCGACCTGGCCGAGTTTGACGCCCGAACGCTCGGCCAAGTCCCGCGCGGCGGCCTCGAGGCCGGCCCCGGCCCAGGGCTCGATCCCCGCGATGGCCTCACTGTAGCTCGCGAGAAGCGCGCGCCCGGCCGGGTCGAGGAGCTTCTGGGCCTTCTCGTCGAACGCCGTGGGGCGTGCGAAGTAAGGTCCCGCCATCTCAGCCAGTTCGGCCAGCGTCTTCACGCGCTGCTTCAAGCCGGCCATGCCCCTCGTGAGGCGCTCGCGGGCGTCCTGGCCGATCGCGCCGCCATGGGCCGCCTCGATCCGCGGCGTGAGAAGCTCGACGAGCCGCTCATCCGCGGCGCCCCGGATGTAGTGGGCGTTGAGATTGTCGAGCTTGGCGAAATCGAATCGCGCGGGCGAGCGCCCGACCTGGGGCAGGTCGAACCACGCGATCGCCTGCTCGGTCGAGATGATCTCGTCGTCGCCATGGCTCCAGCCGAGGCGGAGGAGGTAGTTGCGCACGGCCTCGGGCAGGTAGCCCATCTCCCGGTAGGCATCGACCCCAAGCGCGCCGTGACGCTTCGAAAGCTTCGCTCCGTCCGAGCCGTGGATGAGCGGGATGTGGGCGAAGCGCGGCACGGACCAGCCCATGCCGAGATAGATCTGGGTCTGGCGGAAGGTGTTCGTCAGGTGGTCGTCGCCCCGGATGACATGGGTGATCGCCATGTCGTGGTCGTCCACGACGACCGAGAGCATGTAGGTCGGCGTGCCGTCGGCGCGGAGCATGACCATGTCGTCGAGCTGCGTGTTTTCGACGCGTACCGTCCCCTGCACCATGTCCTCGACGACCGTCTCGCCCGTCTGCGGCGCCTTCAGGCGAATCGCGTAAGGACCCTCGGGCCAGTCGGTGCGGTCGCGCCAGCGCCCGTCATAGCGCGGGGGGCGGCCCTCCTTCCGCGCGGCCTCGCGCATGGCCTCGAGCTCGGCGGGCGTGCAGTAGCAGCGATAGGCGTGACCCGAATCGAGCATGGCTTGGGCGATCTCGGCGTGCCGCGCGAAGCGCGTCGACTGGTAGACGACTTCGCCGTCCCAGCCGAGCTCGAGCCAGCCGAGCCCGTCGAGGATCGCGGCCTTGGCCGCCTCGGTCGAGCGCGCCCGGTCCGTGTCCTCGATCCGGAGGAGGAATTGGCCCCCGTGGTGGCGCGAGAACAGCCAATTGAAGAGCGCCGTGCGCGCCCCGCCGATGTGGAGGAATCCGGTGGGCGAGGGGGCAAAGCGGGTCACGACGGTCATGGCCAGGCGGTCTCGTGTCGATGCGCGGGATGGGGCCGTTCTCTAGCACAGTCGCGCGGGCCCGCGCAGTAGTGAGAACGCCTCATCTAAGGTCGGCAGCGTGGGGCGGCGGTGGCTGTGCGCGCCTCACTTAGGACACAGGGCCGACACAGAGCTCGTGGACGCTCCGAGGCCGATGAGCGCCCCGGCCGATACCGCCGCGATTGCCTCGTCCCGCGCCCCGATCCGCTGGGTGCGGGACATGCGCGCAAATCTCCTGGCCGAGCGGTCACGCTGGGTGCTGTGGCTGCCGGTCGCATTCGGCGCGGGCATCGGGCTCTATTTCGCCCTCGACCGCGAGCCGTCGCCCTGGACGGGCGCCGCCAGCGTCGCCGTGGGCGCGCTCCTCTGTTTCGGCGCGCGGCGTTCGGCCGCCTGGCTTCCGGCGGCACTCGCGGCGCTCACGGTGGCGCTCGGCCTTGCCGCGGCCGAGCTTCGCGCCATGCGCGTGGATGCGCCCATCCTCGCGAAGCGCCTCGGGCCCGTCGGCATGACCGGCCAGATCGTCGAGATCGAGTCGCGCACCAGCGGATTCCGCATCGTCCTCGAGCATCTCACGGTCGACCGCCTCGCAAGCGAGAAGACGCCCGAGCGCATCCGCCTTCGCATCGCCGATCCCGACCGCGCGCTCGCGGTCGGAGAGTGGGTCTCGCTTCGCGCGGTGCTCATGCCGCCGCCGCCGCCCTCCGCCCCCGGCGCCTTCGACTTCCAGCGTCTCGCCTATTTCGAGGGGCTCGGCGCCGTCGGCTTCGCCATGTCCCGCGCGACGCCGATCCCGCCGCCCGCCGGTTCGGAGCGGGGGCTCATGGGCCGCTTCGACCTCTGGCTCGAGGGCGTGCGGGACGACGTCTACCGGCGCGTGACGGCGGCGCTCCCGGGCGCCACGGGGACGATCGCGGCGGCCCTGCTCACGGGTCGGCAGGGCGCCATACCCGATGACGTCATCAAGGCCATGCGCGATTCGGGATTGGCGCACTTGCTCGCGATCTCGGGACAGAACATCAGCCTCGTCGCGGGCTTCGTCTTCCTCTTCGTCCGCGCGCTGCTCGCCCTCATCCCGGCCGTGGCGCTCCGCTATCCCATCAAGAAATGGGCGGCGGTGCTGAGCTTCGCGAGTGCGGTCGCCTATCTCCTTCTCTCGGGCGCGAGCGTGCCGACCCAGCGCGCGGTCGCCATGATCGGCCTCGTGCTCGTGGCGATCCTTCTCGACCGCTCGGCGATCTCCATGCGGAGCCTTGCCTGGACGGCCTGTCTTGTTCTCCTCGTGGCACCCGAGAGCCTGCTCGGCCCGAGCTTCCAGATGTCCTTCGCCGCGGTGATGGCGCTCATCGCGGGTCACGAGGCGCTGCCCGGCGGCTTTCGCGCCTGGGCGCATCACGGCGTCGGAAGCTGGTTCGGGCGGCCGTTCCGCTATCTCGCCGCAATCGTCTTCGCCTCGATCCTCGCGATCGCGGCGACCGCGCCCTTCGCCGTCTATCACTTCAACCGCTTCTCGACTTACGCGCTTCTCGCCAACGCCGTCGCGGTGCCCCTGACCGACGTCTGGATCATGCTGTGGGCGCTCGTCGTGCTGATGCTGCTTCCCTTCGGCCTCGAGGGGCTCGCGCTCCCGCCCATGGGCTGGGGGATCGACGCGATGATCTGGACGGCCAAGGCGGTGGCCGGCTTGCCGGGCGCCGCGGTCGCGCTGCCGCGCTGGCCGGTCGAGGGGCTCGTGCTCGTGACCTTGGGCGGGTTGTGGTTGTGCCTGTGGCGGCGGCGCTGGCGCGTCTTCGGCCTCGTCCCGATCGCGCTCGGCATCGCGGCGGCGGGGCTGGTCCGCACGCCCGACATCCTCATGAGCGAGGACGGCAAGCTCGCGGCCGTGCGGGCGCCCTCGGGCGAGCTCGTGCTGTCCTCGGCGCGCGGCAACCGCTTCAGCCGCGAGCGCTGGCTGCTCCAGGCGGGGCAGGAGGCCGAGCTGCCCTGGACCATGCGCGGGCCGAGACCCGAAGGCAGCGACGGACAGGACGCGGGCGAGGATTGGCTTCGCTGCGATTCGCTCGGCTGCATCTATCGGAAGGAGGGGCGCCTCGTCGCGATCGTCTTCGAGGCGGACGCGCTTACCGAGGATTGCAGGACCGCCGATCTCGTGGTGAGCGCCGTGCCCGCGCACCGCGCCTGCCGCGGCGGGCCGACCGTCATTGATCGCTTCGACCTCTGGCGCCAAGGCGCGCACGCCATCTGGCTCGGGCGCGACGGGAGCGTCCGCATCGAAACGGTGCGGGGCGTTCAGGGCGAGCGGCCGTGGGTCCCGAAGCGCGAGGCAAGGAAGAACAAGGAGCAAGAACACGCGCCGCTCGACGAACCGGTCGGCGACGCGTTCTAGAACGCTTGATCGGGAAAGCTCACGGCACAGGGCCGCCCCTCATGCTTCGACGGGCTCAGCGTGAGGGGGCTGTGCGCTGCGATAAATCTGTTCCACGGTCCCCATCCTGAGTGTGATCGACCTGCCTGCGCGAAGCCGAAGCGGCTTCGCTTCGGCGAAGGCAGGGGGATGAGGACCCGCTCAGCGGGCGAGTGTGGCGGACCTCAGTACTTCCGCATCAAGCCGATGAGCTTGCCCTGGATCTTGACCCGGTCGGGGCCGAAGATGCGCGTCTCGTAGCGCGCATTGGCGGGCTCGAGTGCCACCGAGTCGCCCTTCCGGCGGAGGCGCTTCAAGGTGACCTCGTTGTCGTCGACGAGGGCCACGACGATGCTGCCGTTCTCGGCCACGTCCGCGCGCTCGACGACGACCGTGTCGCCGTCGAAGATGCCGGCATCGATCATCGAATCGCCGTCGACTTGAAGCGCGTAGTACTCGCCGCGCCCGAGCATGGAGGGTGGCACGGCGACGCTCGCGCTGTGGTCGCGGAGCGCCTCGATGGGCGTGCCGGCGGCGATGCGGCCCCAGAGCGGCAGGCTGACCGCCGAGCCTGTGTCCTCGACCGAGACGGGGCGCCCCGTCGCCTTGAACTGGCCGCGGATGACGTTGGGCTTGAAGCCGCCGTGGTTGCCGGCCGGCTCGCCGCGCGCGGTGACGGCGGCGTTGTCGGGAAGGCGCAGCACTTCGAGCGCGCGGGCGCGGTGCGCCAGGCGCCGGATGAAGCCGCGCTCCTCGAGGCCCGAGATGAGACGATGGATGCCCGATTTCGACTTGAGGCCGAGCGCCTCTTTCATCTCGTCGAAGGAAGGGGATACCCCCGCATCCTTGATGCGCTGGTTGATGAAGAGGAGCAACTCATGCTGTTTCTTTGTCAGCATACCGACCCCCGTTTAGCGACGTTTTTATCCACAGGCCCAACATCTAGAACAAAAGCAAAACATCGACGCTTGTTCTAGTTTAGTTCCCGTTTCGGGTCAAGCGAGTTCTTGGGGATAAAACGGCGGCGGAAAACGCTCTCAGATGCCGAAGATTCCGCCCGAGAGACGCACGATCTCGACCCGGCTGCCGGCCTTGGCGGCGGGGGCGAAGGGCGGGCGCACGACGAGGCACTGGGCGCGCGCGAGGACGGACATCATCGAGCTGTCCTGGAGCTTGAAAGGTGTCGCCACGAGAGCGCCTTGCGCGTCGTAATTGAGCTCGGCTCTCAAGTAATCCTGGCGCCGGTCGTTCTCCTTGAGGTCGACCGCGATGAGGGCCGTCTCGCGCGCCGCGGCTCGTTCGATCCCGAGCATCTTTTCGATCGCGGGCTTCAAGAACAGCACCGCGCAGACGAAGGCGGAGACCGGGTTACCCGGCAGGCCCAGGACCGGCACGTCGTGGAGCCGGCCGAAGAGGAGGGGCTTCCCCGGCCGCATGGCCACGCGCCAGAAATCGAGGACGAGCCCGTCCTTGGCGAGGGCGTCGCGCACGAGGTCGTGCTCGCCGACGGAGGCGCCACCGGTCGTGAGCAGAAGGTCGGCGCCGCGCGCGCCGGCCGCGACGGCGCGCAAGCCCTCGGTCGTGTCGGGCGCGACGCCCAAGAGCACCGGCTCGCCGCCGCAGGCCGTGACGAAGGCCGCGAGCGCCAGGCTGTTCGAGCTCACGATCTGATTGGGGCCGACGGGATCGCCCGGCATGACGATCTCATCGCCCGTCGGCAGGATCGCGATGCGCGGGCGGCGGCGCACGGCGAGCCACGGCACGTTCATGGCGGCGGCGAAGCCCACGTCGCGCGCGGTCAGAATGCGCCCCGCGACAAGGCCCGTCTCGCCGGGCTTGAAGTCGAGGCCCGCCGCGCGCACGTGGCGGCCGGGGGCGGCCGTCTCCTCGACCGTGATCCGCTCGCCTTGGGCGCGCGCGTTCTCCTGGATGACGATGGTGTCGGCCCCTTCGGGGAGGGCGGCGCCCGTGAAGATGCGCACGGTCTCGCCGCGCTTCAGCACGTGCGGATAGGCCTGGCCGGCCGGTACCGATCCCACCTGGCGGAGCGTCGCGGGCACGCTCGCGACGTCGGCCGCATGGACCGCGTAGCCGTCCATGGCGGAGACAGCCGTGGGCGGCTGGCACCGCCGGGCCTTCACATCCTCGGCGAGCACGCGGCCCAGGCCGTGGGCCACGCTCACCTGCTCGGCCGGGAGGACCGAGACGCCCGCGAGGATGCGCTCGAGCGCTTCTTCGACCGGGATCATGCCTCGGCCTCGAAGCTGCCGGAGCGCCCGCCCGATTTCTTCGCGAGCCTGATCTCCGTGATGCGCATGCCGCGGTCGACCGCCTTGCACATGTCGTAGACGGTCAGGGCCGCGACGGCGACGGCGGTGAGCGCCTCCATCTCGACGCCCGTGCGCCCCGTCGTCTTGCAGACGGCCTCGATGTCGATGCGCGGCTCGTCGGACGCGAGGCGCAGCTCGACCGTGACGGAATCGAGCGCCAAGGGATGGCAGAGGGGGATGAGCTCGGCCGTGCGCTTGGCCCCCATGATGCCCGCGAGGCGCGCGACCGAAAGCACGTCGCCCTTCTTGATGCCGTTCTCCTCGATGAGCTGCGCGGTCTCGGGCTGCATGAGCACGGAGCCCCGCGCCGTCGCCGCGCGCTGGGTCTCGGCCTTGTCGGAGACGTCGACCATGCGGGCGCGTCCCTCCTTGTCGAGATGGGTCAAGCGGCTCATCCGCGCACCCGAGCGCGGTTGTCGGCGGCCGGGGCGAGGAGCGCGCGCGTCGCCGCCTCGACGTCCGTCTCGCTCATGAGCGACTCGCCGACGAGGAAGCAGCGCGCGCCGACGGCCGCCATGCGGGCAAGGTCGCCGGGCGTCTTGAGGCCGCTTTCGGCGACGACCATGCGCCCCGACGGCACGCGCGGCGCGAGCCGCTCGGCCGTCGCGAGGTCGACCTTGAGCGTCTTCAGGTTCCGGTTGTTGATGCCGATGAGCGGGGCGGTGAGCCTAAGCGCGCGGTCGAGCTCGGCATCGTCATGCACTTCGATCAGCGCGTCCATGCCCAAGCCGAGCGCCAGGGATTCGAGCTCGCGCGCGAGCGTGTCGTCGATCGCCGCCATGATGAGGAGAACGCAGTCGGCGCCGAGCGAGCGCGATTCCACGATCTGATAGGGATCGACCATGAAGTCCTTGCGCAAGACCGGCAGGTCGACGGCCCCGCGCGCGGCCGCAAGATGGGCATCCTCGCCCTGGAAATAGGGCTGATCGGTCAGGACCGAGAGGCAGGCGGCGCCCGCGCGT
Source organism: Alphaproteobacteria bacterium (assembly GCA_046349515.1). Taxonomy (GTDB): domain Bacteria; phylum Pseudomonadota; class Alphaproteobacteria; order CADEGL01; family CADEGL01; genus JBGPGW01. The sequence continues at coordinate 156,981 of JAXMCE010000007.1, forward strand.
GCGTAAGAACGGGCGAGCGAGACGGGATCGAAATCGGCGCGGATGAGGCCGCGGCTCGGCGAGGCGCGCTTGATCTCGGCGATGAGGCCGTAGCCGCCCGCCTCGACCGCGCGCCTGAGGCTCATTGCGAAGCCGCGGGGAGGCGATGCGGCCTTCGCCGCCGCCTCGACCTCGGCCAGCGGCCGCGCGCGCTTCCTCCGCGCGACCTCTTGGCGCTTGTCGGCGCAGATGCGGTCAAGAACGTCGCTCATGCCCTCGTGGCCTTCCGCTCGCGTCCTTCCGTTTACGTATTCGCAGGCTGATCTTAGCGCCCGGCCGCCGTGATGAGAATCAGCTGGTCGAGGGCGCGGGCGGCCTTGCCGTTATCGATCGATTCGGCCGCCAGGCGCGCGCCCGCCTTGAGGTCCGCGCACTTGCCCGCGACGATGAGGGCGCCGGCCGCGTTCAAGAGCACGAAATCGCGGAGCGCCCCCGTCTCGCCCGCGAGGATCGCGCGGAAGCGCGCGGCATTGGCAGCACCGTCGCCGCCCTTCAGCTCCTCGGGCTTCCGGCGCGGGAGCCCCGCGTCCTCCGGCGTCACCTCGAAAGTCCGCACTTTGCCTTCGCTCAGCTCCGCGACATGGGTCGGACCGGTCAGGGTCATCTCGTCGAGCCCGTCCGAGCCATGGACGACCCAGGCGCGCTCGGTCCCGAGGTTGCGCAAGACCATGGCGATGGGCTCGACCCACCGCCGCGCGAAGACGCCGACGAGGAGGCGCTTCACCCCCGCCGGATTCGAGAGAGGGCCCAGAAGGTTGAAGATCGTGCGCACGCCCATCTCGAGGCGCGCCGGCGCCACGTTGCGCATGGCGCTGTGGAAGCGCGGCGCCAGCATGAAGGTGATGCCGGCTTCCTTGAGCGCATGCTCGACCGCGCCGTACTCGGCCTCGATGTTGACGCCCAAGGCCGCCAGCATGTCGGCCGCGCCCGCTTTCGAGGAGACCGCGCGGTTGCCGTGCTTCGCGACCGGCACGCCCGCGCCCGCGACAACGATGGCGGTCGCGGTCGAGACGTTGAAGGTGCCGGAATTGTCCCCGCCCGTGCCGACCGTGTCCATCGCCCCCAGCGGGCTCGCGATGGTGCGCGCCTTCGCGCGCATGATGCGCGCCGCACCCGAGATCTCGTCGACCGTCTCCCCGCGCACGCGCAGCGCCATGAGGAAGGCGCCCATCTGCGCGGGCGTGGCGTTCCCCGACATGATGATGTCGAAGGCAGTCTCCGCCTGATCCTGCGTGAGCGTTCCGCCCTCCGCCACGATGGCGAGGAGCGGCTTCAACCCGCCGGCGCTGTCTGTCATGCCGATTTGGTGCTCATGCGACTTGGGCGCTCATGCCGCCTTCGCGCGCCCGGTCGACAGCTCGAGGAAGTTCCGGAGAAGCGCGTGGCCTTGCTCGGAGGCGATGCTCTCGGGATGGAACTGAACGCCGTGGATGGGCTTGTCCTTGTGGACGAGGCCCATGATGAGCCCGTCCTCGGTCTCGGCCGTGACCGCGAGGCAGGGCGGCAATGTCGCGCGCTCGACGATGAGCGAGTGGTAGCGCGTCGCGCTGAACGGGCTCGGCAGGCCGCGGAACACGCTCTGTCCCTTGTGGTGGACCTGGCTCAGCTTGCCGTGCATGGGCACGGGGCCGCGGATGACGCGCCCGCCGAAGGCCTGGCCGATCACCTGATGTCCGAGGCAGACGCCCAAGAGCGGTACGTTATGGGCGGCGACCGCCTCGGCGAGGTCGAGGCACACGCCGGCGCGGTCGGGATCGCACGGCCCCGGCGACATGATGATGCCTTCGGGCCGCATGGCGATCGCGTCCTTGGCGGAGATCTCGTCGTTCCGCCGGACCTCGATCGCGGCACCGAGCTCGCCCAGGAAATGGAAGAGGTTGTAGGTGAAGCTGTCGTAGTTATCGATGAGAAGGTACATGGCCGTCACTCGCGCCGCGCCGTCGCCTGGGGATGCTCATTTTATAACAGGCGAATCGCGTCGAGGCGAATCGGGCGCCGGGTCGGCCGATGAACCCTCGCGGATCGCGCGACTCGATCCCATATAGGGTCGAAACCGCGGGCGAGGTGCGATGGCACGGAAGCGATCGAAGAAGGGGCCGGTCTTTGTCGGCCGCCCTCGGCTCAATTGGCGGCGGGGCTTACCCGTCGTGGCCGGGGTCGTGGCGCTCGCGCTCGTGGGCCTTTGGATCGCGCTCGGCACCGGGTGGGGACAGCGCCATGCGACGCTCAGCCATGCGCCCGCGAAACCTGCGCCGTCTCACCAGGCGCCGTCTCAAGAGGCAGCATCTCACCAGGCGGCACCAAAATCCGCATCAAGGGATGGCGCGAAGCCCGAGCACGAGAAGCCGGAGGCGGGTTCGCAGGAATCAGCGGCACGGCCGCCCGGACCGCAGGCGAGTCTCCATCCGCCCGCAAAAGCCGCGCCGCCGAGGGTGAGGCCCCAGGACAGCGCGCATCCCGCCCTCTGGCGCGCGAACGCGGCGCATGTGGAAGCCCCGCCGGGGCGCCCCATGATCGCCATCGTGATCGACGATGTCGGGGTCGACCGGCGGCGGTCGGAGCGGGCCTTGGCGCTGCCCGCGCCCCTCACCATGGCCTTCCTTCCCTATGCGCGCGACCTCCCGCATCTCGCGGCCGAGGCGCGGTCGCGCGGCCACGAGCTTCTCGTCCACGTGCCCATGGAGCCCTTGGGCGGCGACAAGGATGCTGGCCCGGAACCCTTGCGCGACGCGCTTTCGGCCGAGGAGATGCGCCGGCGCCTCGACTGGATGCTCGCCCGCTTCGACTCCTATGTCGGCATCAACAACCACATGGGCAGCCGCCTGACCCAGGATCCGCGCGCCATGCGCATCGTGCTCGAGGATTTGCGCGAGCGGGGCTTGCTCTTTCTCGACTCGCGGACGACGGCGGAGACGGTCGGCGCCAAGCTCGGGCGCGAGCTCGGCCTGCCGGTCGTCGAGCGCGACGTGTTCTTGGACAATGACGAGCGCGCGGATCGCGTGCGCGAGAAGCTGAAGGAGACGGAGCGCGTCGCCGAGAAGAAGGGCCACGCCATCGCCATCGGCCATCCCCATGACGGCACGATCGAGGCGCTCGGCGCGTGGCTTCCCGATGCCCAGGCGCGCGGCTTCGTGCTGGTCCCGGTCTCGGCCATTGCGCTCGAAGAGGAGCGGCACGCGAAAGCGAAAGGAGAGAACGGCGCGACGCCTTGAGCGGCCCTCGGCCACAGGTGTATCGTCGGCGACCGACAGGGCGCCTCGAGTCCCACTCGAGGCGCGCGGGCCTCGGATAATCGCCGGTAGGGCGAGGGGCGGGACGGATGGTTCTCGACACAGCGCAGCGTGACCGGTTCTGGCAGGACGGCTACCTCGTCGTCGAGGACGTCGTGCCCAAATCCGCGCTCAATGCGCTCAACGCCGAGCTCGACGGCTGGATCGAGGACAGCCGGCGCCACGCGAAGAATTTCGGCGAGACGATCGACGGCAAGGCGCGCTTCGATTTGGAGCCTTCGCACACGGCCGAGCGGCCGCGCTTGAGGCGCGTGAGCAATCCCGCCGATGTCTCGGCCGCGTACAAGTCGGTCTTGTTCGACTCGGCCGTCACCGACATTGTCGCCGATCTCATCGGCCCCGACGTCAAGTTCCACCACTCGAAGCTCAACGTGAAGCTGGGCGGCAGCGCCCAGAAGGTCGGCTGGCACCAGGACCATCCCTACGATCCCCACACCAACGACGATGTCGTGGTGGCGCTCTTGATGCTGAGCGACATGACGGAGGCGAACGGCTGCCTCCGCGTCGTGCCAGGCTCCCACCGGGGGCCAAAGCTGAGCCTCTATCGCGGCGAGCGCTATGTGGGCGAGATCGCGCCCGATCGCATCGCCGAGATCGAGCGCGCCTCCGTCCCGATCACGGGGCGCGCGGGCAGCGTCTGCTTCCAGCACACCTGGACGATTCACGGCTCGGGCGCCAACACGACCGACCGGCCACGCAACCTGCTCATCTGCGACTACGTCGCGGCCGACGCGTTTCCGCTGACGCCGACCTCGGTGCCGAGCGCCTTCACCGGCACGATCGTGCGCGGCAAGCCAACGCGCGTCGCGCGGCTCACCGCCGGCACGCTCGAGCTGCCGAGTCCTTACACCAACGATTCCTTCTTTGGACTCCAGGCGGGCGAGACGGCGGCCAACTGACGCGACGTCTCCGGGCCGTTCGTCTTACCGGCCCGCCTTCCAATCCTTGATGATCCGCCTGGCCGCGTTGTGGCCAGGGACGCCGGTGACGCCGCCGCCGGGATGCGTGCCCGAGCCGCAGAGGTAGAGGCCCGCGACCGGCGTCCGGTACTGGGCCGCATCGGGATGCGGGCGCATCGACCAGATCTGGTCGGGATCGAGCCGCCCGTGGTGGATGTCGGCGCGCGTCAAGCCGTAGGTGCGTTCGAGGTCGAGCGGCGAGAGCACATAGCGGCCAAGCGTGACCTCGCTCAATCCCGGAATGAATCGCTCGGCCCAGGCGAGGATGCGGTCGGCCGTCTCCTCGCGCTTCTCGTCCCAGCTCACGCCGTTCGCGAGGTCGAAGGGATAGTACTTGCAGGCAAGGCTCGCCACGTGCTGGCCGGGCGGGGCGAGCGAGGGATCGAAGACGGTCGGAAAGATGATCTGCACCGTCGCGGGATCGGGGATGCGCCCGGCCGAGGCTTCGCGGTAGCTGTGGTCGATGGCCTCGCGTGATTGGGACAGGTTCACGAGAAGGCGATGGCGGATGTCGGTGCCGCCCGCGCCCGCCTGCCGGAAGCGCGGCAGCGCCTTCAGCGCGAGGTTGATCTTGAAGCTCCCCGTGCCCATGCGGAAGGTGCGCATGTCGGCCGCGAAATCGGGCGGGAGGTTCGCCTCTCCCACGAGGCCGAGGAACGTGCGCTTCGGATCCGTGTTGGCGGCGACAATCTTCGCGCGGATGGTGGTGCCGTCCTTGAGCGCCACACCCACGGCGGCCCCGCCCTCGACGATGATCCGCGCGACCTCGGCATCCGTCCTGATCTCGGCGCCGCGCTCGCGCGCGCATGCCGCGATCGCGCCCGTGATGGCACCCATGCCGCCCCGGACGACGCCCCAGGGCCGCCGGTTCGTCGTCGCCGCGTGGACGCCGTAGCGGATGAGCGAGACGGCCGAGCCCGGCGCGTCCATGCTCGCGTAACTTCCGATGACGATGTTCGAGGTGTGGTAGAGGCGGATCATCTCGCTCGAATAGAAGCGCTCGATGATCTGGCGGGCCGAGCCCGTCATGATGCGCATGAGCAACTGGCGCGCGTCGTTCCCGGTCTTCCGGAGCGCCCGCGCGAAATCGAAGGCGCCTTTCGCGTCCTCGAGACGGAGGCCCGCGATGGGCGGCGGCTCGCGCAGCCACTGCTCGCGCGCGACCGCGGCGGCCTCGCCCACGAGCGCGTAGAAGCGCTCCATCTGGTCGTAGTCGCTGTTCGAATATTGCGCGATCGCGCGCTGCTTCTCGGCCGGATCGTTCGGGAGCAGGAGTTCCCGCCCGTCGCCCGCGAGGAGGAGGCTGCCTTCGAGCGGCGTCACATGGTAGCCGTGACGCTCGAGCTCCAGGTCATCGATGATCTGCGGGTCGAGAAGCGCCGAGACGTAGGAGAGGGTCGAAGTCCGGAAGCCGGGATGAATCTCCTCAGTCACCGCGGCGCCGCCCACGATCGCGCGCCGCTCCAAGACGAGAGTCTTTAGTCCCGCCTTCGCGAGATAGCATGCCGTGGTGAGACCGTTATGGCCCCCGCCGACGATGATGGCGTCATAACGGGTCTCCGCCATGCGCGCGCCCCGCGAGACCTTATTGCGTCAACGGTTGCTGCCGCGGGCGGCGAAGCGCACCGCTTCCTCGGCCGCACGGATGAGGGCGCGCGCCTTGCTGCGCGTCTCCTGGTACTCGGCCTCGGGTTCGCTGTCGGCGACGATGCCGCCGCCCGCCTGGACGTACATGACGCCGTCCTTCACGACCGCGGTGCGGAGCGCGATGCAGGTGTCCATGGATCCGTTGGCGGCGAAATAGCCGACGGCCCCCGCGTAGATGCCGCGGCGTTCGTTCTCGAGCTCGTCGATGATCTCCATGGCGCGGATCTTGGGCGCGCCCGACACGGTGCCCGCCGGGAAGCCGCCGATCAACGCCTGCACCGCGTCGTATTTCGGATCGAGCTCGCCCTCGACGTTGGACACGATGTGCATGACGTGGGAGTAGCGCTCGATCTCGTACTGCTCGGTCACGCGCACGCTGCCGACCTTGGCGACGCGGCCGACATCGTTCCGCCCGAGATCGAGAAGCATGAGGTGCTCGGCCCGCTCCTTGGGATCGGCCAGCAATTCTTCGGCGAGAGCCCGGTCCTCGGCGGGCGTGCTCCCGCGCTTCCGCGTGCCCGCGAGCGGCCGGATCGTGACCTTGCCGTCGCGCACGCGCACCAGGATCTCCGGGCTCGATCCCACGATGGCGAAGCCGCCGAAATCGAGGAAGAAGAGGAAAGGCGAGGGGTTGAGGCGCCGCAGCGCGCGGTAGAGCGCGAAGGGCGGCAGGCGGAAGGGCACCGAGAAGCGCTGCGAGAGCACGGCCTGGAAGATGTCGCCCGCGAAGATGTATTCCTTCGTGCGCTTCACCACGTCGTGATACTGCTCGCGCGTCATGTTGGAGCCGGGCTCGGGCACGCCGTTGACGTCCTGGGCGGGCTCGCGCCGGCTGGGCAGGCTGCGCTCGAAGTCGGCGACCGTGTCCGAGAGGCGCTCGCGCGCCTGGGCGTAGGCCGTCTCGGCGTCCGTGCCGGCGCCCGGCCAGACAGGCGTGATGACCGTCACGACGTCCTCGATGTTGTCGAAGATCGCGACCACGGTCGGGCGGAGGAACATGCCGTCCGGCACGCCGAGCCGGTCGGGATTCTTGTCCGGCAGGCGCTCCATGAGCCGCACGGTGTCGTAGCCCATGTAGCCGAAGAGGCCGCTCGCCATGGGCGGCAGGCCGGGCGGGATTTCGAGCCGCGTCTCCTTGATGAGCGCGCGGAGCGAGGCCAAGGCCGGCTCGGCGCAAGCCTCGAAGGCGGCTTCATCGAAACGCGCTTTGCGGTTGATCTCGGCGCGGTCGCCGCGGCAGCGCCAGATGAGATCGGGCTTCAAGCCGATGAAGGAGTAGCGGCCGCGCGTGGCACCGCCTTCGACCGACTCGAAGAGGAAGCTGTTGGGCTTGCCGTCGGCCAGTTTGAGCATGGCCGAGACGGGCGTCTCCAAGTCGGCGACGAGCGTCGTCCAGACGAGCTGGCCGCGCCCGGCCGCGTGGGCCTTGGCGAATTCGGCGAAGTCGGGACGGACGGTCATGGACTCGCCTTCTCGAAGGTCGAGCGATTGATCGTCACCGGATAGCGTGTGCGGAGCGCGCCGAGATACTGCATCACGATGTCGTTGCCGATGGCGGCGCGAAGCTCCTCGCGCGTCCTCGCCACCGCCGCCGGGTCGGCCTTGGCGTCCGCGCGCTTCACCTCGCGGAGCGTCGCGACGAAGTAACCTTCGGGTCCCGGCGCCATCACCGACTCGCCCGGCTTCACCTCGAAGAGCCGCGCGATAAGCTCGGCGCTGAGCCCTTGCCCCGGCACCGGCGCCGTGCGGCCGAAGGGGGCCGGATGGAGCACGGTCAGGCCCTTGTTGGCCTGGATGAGCGTCTCGATCGTCGAGCCGGATTTAAGCTTCTCGAGCAGGCTCTCGGCCTTGGCCTTGGCCGCCGCCTCGCGCTGCTCGGTCTTCCAGCCTTCGGCGACCTGGGCGCGCACGGTGTCGAGCGGGCGCGGGGCCGGCGGAGTCGCAGAATCGACGTGGAGGAGGAAGTAGCCGTCGCCGCCGATCTCGGTGAGGCGGCTGTCGCGCCCGACCTCGGTCGAGAAAGCGACCTTGACGAAGTCTCCCGGCAGGCCGGCCACGGGCGCGCCCTTGCGGTCGCGCCCGGCCTGGTCGATGTCGGCCAACTTGCTCAGCTTCAGCTCCAGGCGCTTCGCCGCTTCCTCGAGGCTCGCGCCGCCCGCGAGCTCGTCCTCGAGCTTGTTCGAGACCTTATAGAGTGAGTCGAGCGCCTGCTCGCGCGCCATCGCCTTCGCGATCTCGCCCCGCACCTCCTCGAAGCGCTGCCGCCGTCCGGGCGTGATCTTCGACACGCGGACCACGTGCCAGCCGAACGGGGTCTCGACGGGTCCGGCGATTCCGGGCTTCGGGAGCGCGAACACCGCGTCGGCGAGCGCCGGCGCCTGCGCCTCGAGCCCGTCGCGCGTGACCGAGCCGAGCGCGATGGGCGGCTGGCCGATGGCCTCCTTGGCGGTGGCCGCGAAATCCTTGCCCTTGCGCACGAGATCGGCCACGTGCTCGGCGGTCTCCTTGCTGGGCAGCACGATCTGCTCGGCGTCCCGTGTCTCGCGCGTCTCGAATTCGGAGATGCGGGTCTCGTATTCCTCTTTGATCTTGTCCTCTGGGATGGTGATGCCCTTGGCGAACGCGTCCGCCATCAGCATGACATAGCTGACCGCACGGTATTCGGGCGCCATGAAGGACTTCTCGTGGTCGCGGTAGAACGTGGCGAGCGCGTCCGCGTCGGGCTCGCCGATGGTGGTGATGCTGCTCCGCGGGACGGCGATGACGTCGGCCGCGCGCTTCTCGAGGCGGAACTCGAAGAGCGGTTTCGCCATCACCTCGGGCGCGGCGGAGCCCGCGGCGATCGAATCGATCAGCTGGTCGCGGCCGATGCGGGCCTGCATCAGGGCGATGAACTGCTGCTCGCTCAACTGGTTGTTGTAGAGGAACTGCTCGAACCGGCGCCGGTCGAACTCGCCGACGTCGTTCTTGAAGGCCGGATCGTTCTGGATGAGGCGCGAAACGAGGGCGGTGCTGATCGTGATGCCGTCGCGCGCCGCGGCGAGGTCGAACAGCCGGCGCGTGACGAGCGCGTCGATGACGCGGTCGTAGAGGCCGAGCTGCTTCATCTTCTCCGCGTCGAGCTGTATCCCGCCCAGGAGCGGTTGGAGGCGCTTCACCTCGCGCTGGAGCTCGCGGCTGAACTCCCGCTGGCTGATGTCCTGGCCGCCGACGCTGGCCGCGGCCGGCTCGCGGGCGCCGCGCCGGAAAATGTCGCCGATGCCCCAGATCGCGAAGCTCGCGATCAGCATGCCGAACAGGAGGACGGCAAGAAATCCCTTCGCCTTGTTGCGGATCGCTTCGAGCATGCCAGGGCCGGTGCCGCGCCCAACGGCGCAAGGGGCTGAAATCGCGCGGCATCTTAGGCACCCCCTCCGAGGGGGGCAACTGCCAATTCCCCGTGGCTGCCAGGGCGTTGCGCGCGTCTCGATGCCGCCGCGCTGACAAGCCCATGCCGGCCGTGCTACACAGACGAACGCCCTCGACACATCTCCTCGCGAAGCCATGGCCGGAACACGTCGCCCGCTGATCGCCGCCAATTGGAAGATGAACGGCCTCCGCGGCGATTCCCTTGCCCGCGTCGCCGCCGTCATCGATCGCGCGCGAGCCTCGACCGCGCCACTCCGGGCGGACGTCGTCATCTGTCCTCCCGCGACGCTCCTCTGGGCCTTGCGCGACGCTCTCCAGGGCAGCGACATCGCGCTCGGCGCCCAGGACTGCCACGCCAAGCCATCAGGCGCCCATACCGGCGACATCGCGGCGCCCATGCTGGTCGAAGCGGGCTGCCGCTACGTGATCGTCGGCCATTCGGAGCGGCGCGCCGGCCACGGGGAGAGCGACGCCGCGGTCCGCGCCAAGGCCGAGGCCGCGCACGCTGCCGGTCTCACGGCGATCATTTGCGTCGGCGAAAGCGAGGAGGAGCGCAAAGCCGGGCGCGCGGTCGAAATCGTCACGCGCCAGACCGTCGAGTCCCTGCCTGACGGCGCCACGCCCGCCAACACGGTCGTGGCCTACGAGCCGATCTGGGCCATCGGCTCGGGCCAGACGCCCACCACGGTCGAGATCGCGGAGGCGCATGCGGCGATCCGGCGTGCGCTCGGCGCCGAGCGCAAGGACGGCGACGGCATCCGCATTCTCTACGGCGGCTCGGTCAAGGCGGCGAACGCGAAGCCGATCTTGGCGCTGCCGCTGGTCGAGGGCGCGCTCGTCGGCGGTGCCAGCCTCGATGCGCGGGAGTTCTGGGCGATCGTCGAAAGTTGCCCCTAGCGCCAGCCGCGCGAACCGTTTAAAACCCCGCGCGAACGAACCGGGAAGATCGATGACCACGGTCGTACTCGTCATCCATGTCCTGATCGCCATCGCACTCATCATTACCGTGCTTCTGCAGCGGAGCGAGGGCGGGGCGCTCGGCATTGGCGGCGGAGGCGGGATGAGCGGGTTCCTCACGGGCCGTGCCACGGCCAACGTGCTGACGCGCACCACCGCGATCCTCGCCGCGTGCTTCATGATCACGAGCGTCACGCTCGCGATCCTCGCCGTCGATCGCGGCCGGTCGAAACCCATCATCCAGAGCACGCCGCCCGCGAGCGGCGCGCCGGCGGCCCCGGCCGAGCCCGCCGCGCCCGAGGCACCCGCGGCGCCACAGCGATGACGGTGCATCTCACCCATTCTGGTCGAAACACAGAGGCGGCGATGAGCCGCCTCTTTCTCTTGGGCTCGACGCACGGGTTGAGGTAAGCTGTATGCCCATGGCCCGCTACATCTTCATCACAGGCGGCGTGGTTTCCTCCCTCGGTAAGGGTCTCGCGACGGCGGCACTCGGCGCGCTCCTCCAGGCGCGCGGCTTCAAGGTGCGCCTGCGGAAGTTCGACCCCTACCTCAACATCGACCCGGGCACGATGAGCCCCTACCAGCACGGCGAGGTCTACGTCACCGACGACGGGGCGGAGACGGACCTCGACCTCGGCCACTACGAGCGCTTCACGGGCGTCTCCTCGCGCCGGGCCGACAGCGTGACCGCCGGCCGCATCTACTCGAACGTGCTGGCCAAGGAACGGCGGGGCGAGTATCTCGGCGCCACCGTCCAGGTCATTCCCCACGTCACCGACGAGATCAAGGCCGCGATTCAGCGCGACGTGGGCGATGCCGACTTCGTCCTCTGCGAGATCGGCGGCACGGTCGGCGACATCGAGGGCCAGCCCTTCATCGAGGCCATCCGCCAGATCGGCTACGAGCTCGGGCGCGACCGCTGCCTCTACATCCACCTGACGCTCGTGCCGCACATCGCGAGCGCGGGCGAACTCAAGACGAAGCCCACCCAGCACTCGGTCAAGGAGCTCTTGGGCGTCGGGATCCAGCCGGACATCCTTCTCTGCCGGGCCGAGCGCGAGCTGCCGCCGAGCGCCCGCCGCAAGATCGCGCTCTTCTGCAATTTGCGCGAGGACCGGGTCATCCCCGCGCTCGACGCCCGCACTATTTATGAAGTGCCGATCCAGTACCATGCCGAGGGTTTCGACACTCAAGTGTGCCGCCATTTCGGCATCGATGACCGCCCGCCCGACCTCTCGCGCTGGGAGCGCATCGTGCGCCGCATCATGCATCCCGACGGCGAAGTGAGCGTCGCCATCGTCGGCAAGTACACGACGCTCCACGACTCCTACAAGTCGCTGGTCGAGGCGCTGACCCATGGCGGGATCGCCAACAACGTGCGGGTGAATCTCTCCTGGATCGACGCCGAGACCTTCGAGGCCGATCAGGAGGCCGTCGTGCCCTCGCTCGCGGGTGTGAACGCCGTGCTCGTGCCGGGAGCATTCGGCGAGCGCGGGGCACAGGGAAAGATCGAGGCGATCCGCTTCGCGCGCGAGCGCAAGGTGCCCTATTTCGGCATCTGTTTCGGCATGCAGATGGCGATCGTCGAGGCGGCGCGCAACCTCCTGGGCCTGCCGAGCGCGAGCTCGACCGAGTTCGGCCCCTGCCAGGACGCCGTCGTCGGCCTCTTGACCGAATGGGTGCGCGGCAACGAGATCGAGCGGCGGAGCGCCCACGGCGAACTCGGCGGCACCATGCGGCTCGGCGCCTACGAGGCGCGCTTGGCACCGGGCAGCCTGATCCGGACCATCTACGGTGCCGACCACATCTTCGAGCGTCATCGCCACCGCTACGAGGTCAACATCAACTACCGCGAGCGCCTCGAGGGCGCGGGCATCCGCTTCGCCGGCATGTCGCCCGACGGCGTTCTGCCCGAGACCATCGAGATTCCCGACCATCCCTGGTTCATCGGCGTGCAGTACCACCCCGAGCTCAAGTCGCGGCCCTTCGAGCCGCACCCGCTCTTCACCTCCTTCATCGGGGCGGCGGTCGAGCAGAGCCGGCTCGTATAGCTTGGTCAGAACCGTGGGCCGGCCTCACCGCGTCAAGATCGGCAAGGTCACCTTCGCGAACGATCGGCCGTTCGCGTTGATCGCCGGGCCCTGCGCGCTCGAATCGCGGGCGCACGCCCTCGAGATGAGCCACGCGCTCGTCGAGCTGACGCGTTCGCTCGGCATCGGCCTCGTCTACAAGACGTCCTTCGATAAGGCGAACCGCACGAGTCTCTCGAGCGCCCGCGGCATCGGCATGGCGAAGGCGCTGCCGATCCTGGCCGAGGTGCGCGAGCGCCATGGGTGCCCGGTGCTGACCGACGTGCACGACGCCGAGCAATGCGCGCCCGTGGCGGAGGCCGTCGACGTCCTCCAGATTCCGGCCTTCCTCTGCCGGCAGACGGACCTTCTCGTCGCGGCGGCGAAGACGGGCCGGGCCATCCACGTGAAGAAGGGGCAGTTCCTCGCCCCCTGGGACATGGCCAACGTCGTCGAGAAGATCGTGGGCTCGGGCAACAAGCGCGTGCTCGTCTGCGAGCGCGGCGTCTCCTTCGGCTACAACACCCTCGTCTCCGACATGCGCAGCCTCCCGATCCTGGCCAAGGGCGGCTATCCCGTCGTTTACGACGCGACGCATTCGGTGCAGCAGCCGGGCGGCCTCGGCGGGCGGAGCGGGGGGCAGCGCGAATTCGTGCCCGTCCTTTCGCGCGCGGCGATCGCGATCGGCGTCGCCGGCGTCTTCATCGAGACCCACCGGAATCCCGACAAGGCGCCCTCCGACGGTCCCAACATGGTGCGCCTGAAAGATCTGAAAGGCCTGTTGTCGACGCTCATCGCCTTCGACAAAGTGGCCAAGAAGCGCCCGGTCCATCTGGACTAAGCCACAGCCATCCGACGACAGTGTGAGAGACCATGAGCGGTATCGCTGATCTTCTTGCCCGCGAGATTCTGGACAGCCGCGGCAACCCGACCGTCGAGGTCGATGCGCGCCTGGACTCGGGCGCCATCGGCCGCGCGGCCGTGCCCTCCGGGGCCTCGACCGGGGCGCACGAGGCGGTCGAGCTCCGCGACGGGGAGAAGGCGCGCTACGGCGGCAAGGGCGTGCGCCAGGCGGTCGCAGCCGTCACGGGCGAGATCTTCGACGCGCTTTCAGGCCGCGAGGCCCGGGACCAGGAGGCCATCGACCGCGCGCTCGTGGCGCTCGACGGCACGCCCAACAAGGCGCGGCTCGGCGCCAACGCGATCCTCGGCGTGAGCTTGGCCGTCGCCAAGGCGGCCGCCTCCGAGCTCGGCCTTCCGCTCTATCGCTATGTCGGCGGCGTGCACGCGCGCACCCTGCCCGTGCCGATGATGAATATCGTCAATGGCGGGGCGCATGCCGACAATCCCATCGACCTCCAGGAATTCATGATCATGCCCGTGGCGGCGCCGAGCCTGGCCGACGCGGTGCGCGTGGGGGCTGAGGTGTTCCAGACCTTGAAGCGCGGCCTCGCCGAGGCGGGCCATGTGACGGCGGTCGGCGATGAGGGCGGCTTCGCCCCCAACCTCGCGAGCGCCGACGCGGCGCTTCAATTCATCATGCGCGCCATCGAGCGCGCGGGCTACAAGCCCGGGACGGACGTCGTGCTCGCGCTCGATGCCGCCTCGACGGAATTCTACAAGGACGGGCGCTACGTCATGGCGGGCGAGAAGAAGACGCTCGATGCCGCCGGCCTCGTGCGCTTCTACGAAGATCTCGTAGAGCGCTATCCCATCGTCTCGATCGAGGACGGCATGGCCGAGGACGACTGGGAGGGGTGGCGCGCGCTGACCGCGTCCTTGGGCGCCAAGGTGCAGCTCGTGGGCGATGATCTCTTCGTCACCAACGCCGCGCGCCTGGCCGACGGCATCAAGAAGGGCGTCGCCAACGCGATTCTCGTCAAGGTCAACCAGATCGGCACGCTCACCGAGACGCTCGAAGCAGTCGAGACGGCGCACCGGGCGGGCTACCGCGCCGTGATGTCGCACCGCTCGGGCGAGACGGAGGATGCGACGATCGCCGATCTCGCCGTCGCGACCAATTGCGGGCAGATCAAGACCGGCTCGCTCTCGCGCTCCGACCGGCTCGCCAAGTACAACCAGCTCATCCGCATCGAGGAGGAGCTGGGCCCGTCCGCGCGCTACGCCGGACGGTCGGCGCTCCGCTGAGCGTCAGCGTCCGCACCTCACATCCCGGAGAAGCCCGTGCCCTCCATTCCGAAGGTCCGTATCGACCTCTATAGCGACACCGTGACGCGTCCCTCGCCCGGCATGCGCCGCGCGATGGCGGAAGCCGAGGTCGGCAACGAGCAGGCCAAGGAAGATCCGACGACCAATCGCCTCCAGGAGGTGGTCGCCGATCTCCTCGGCAAGGAACAGGCCGTGTTCCTGCCGTCGGGCACCATGTGCAACGCCATCGCCTATCACGTGCATTGCCGGCCGGGCGACGAGGCGATCGTCGACAAGACGTGCCATGTGATTCATTTCGAGGCGGGCGGGCCGGCGGCGCTCTCGGGCGTCATGATGCGCACGGTCGAAGGCGTGCGCGGCATCTTCACGGCCGAGCAGGCAGAGGCAGCGGTACGCCGGCCGCGCCATCACCATCCGCGCTCGCGGCTCATTTCAATCGAACAGACGAGCATGGGTGGCGGCGGCACGGTCTGGCCGCTCGAGGCGATCCAGAATGTTTCGGCGGTTGCGGCGAAGCACAAGCTCGCGTTCCACATGGACGGTGCGCGCTTCATGAACGCGGTGGTGGCGAGCGGCATCGCCGCGCGCGCCTTCGCGGCGCCCGTCGATTCGATGTGGATCGATCTCACCAAGGGTCTCGGCTGTCCCGTCGGCGCCGTGCTCGCGGGAACCAAGGACTTCATCGAGCAGGCCTGGCGCTGGAAGCACCAGTTCGGCGGCGCGATGCGCCAGTCGGGAATCATCGCGGCGGCCGGGCTCTACGCGTTCGAGCACAATGTCCAGCGCCTCGCCGAGGATCACGCGAACGCTCAAGCTCTCGCGCGCCTGCTCGCGGAGATTCCGGGCGTGCGCATCAACCCGAACGAGGTCGAGACCAACATCGTGTTCTTCGACGTCTCGGGTACTGGCTGCGATGCCTTCGACCTCCACGCGCAGTTGATGGAGCAGGGCATCCGCATCGGCGCTTACGACTCGGGCACGATGCGCGCGCTCACTCACCTCGATGTGGGCAAGAAGGAGGTCGAGGAGGCGATCGGCACGCTTGCCCGGCTCATCAAGGCCAAGCGGCGCTAAGGCGCTTCTCGCAACCGCGAAGCGAAATTGTCCCGGCAGTCGTGGGGGTCCTCCTGGAGGGCTCAGCCGCCTCCCGAGGACTCGGCGCTAGATTCCAGATTCTATTGGGACTTTTCACTTGACGCGGTGGAATCCCTTGTGATTCCCTGGCCCCATGTCGATCCCGCGCGATCTCAGGCGCCGTCTCCGGCACATGGCCTCGCCTCTCCTGGGCGCGCTTCTCGCCGTCTATTTCGGCTACCACGCGCTCACGGGCGAGCGCAGCCTCGTCTCCTACTGGCGTATGACCCAGGAGGTGGAGGACGCGCGGGCCAAGCTCGCCGTCATCAAGGCGGATCGCGAGAAGCTCGAACATCGCGTGGCTTTGCTCCGCCCCGAGACCATCGATCCCGACATGCTCGATGAGCGTGCGCGCTGGGCGCTCGGCTATATCGGCGAGCGCGATGTGGTGATTCTCCCGCCCGAAGCGGAGAAGCCGAAGGCCGCGCGCGCCGCGTCGCGGAACCGCTAGGGGCCCGCTTAACTCGTTTCCGGTTTATTGTGAATTCTTTGTTGCAGAGCAATATCTTGTTGCGCTGCGGTGGTCGCTTTTTTCGCGTGGTTTTAACTGGTCGGCCGGAATTTCATGCCCTAATTTCCCCCGAGCATCCTGGTCTTGCGCGGCATCGCCCAAAATCCCTGCCGCGGCACTGGAGGTGAGATGGCGGTCAGCGGCAAGGCATCCGACGGGAACGGCAGCGCCGCGAAACGCGCGGAAGTCCGGAAGAAGCCCACCAACGCGGCCTACGACGCCGAGGAGCTTCTCCACTATTACACCGAGATGCTGACCATCCGTCGCCTCGAGGAGAAGGCGGGGCAGATGTATGGCATGGGCCTCATCGGCGGCTTCTGCCACCTCTACATCGGGCAGGAGGCCGTCGTCGTCGGCATGCAGGCGGCCATCGCGCCCCAGGATTCCGTCATCACGAGCTACCGCGACCATGGCCACATGATCGCCTGCGGCATGGATCCGAAAGGCGTCCTGGCCGAGCTGTGCGGGCGGCGCGCCGGCTACTCCAAAGGCAAGGGCGGCTCGATGCACATGTTCAGCCGGGAGAAGAACTTCTTCGGCGGACACGGCATCGTGGGCGCGCAGGTGCCGCTCGGCACCGGCATCGCGTTTGCGCATCGCTACCGGAACAACGGCAATGTCTGCCTCACCTATCTCGGCGATGGCGCGGTCAACCAGGGCCAAGTCTACGAATCGTTCAACATGGCGGCGCTGTGGAAGCTGCCGGTCGTCTACATCATCGAGAACAACAAATACGGCATGGGCACCTCGATCGAGCGGGCGTCGGCGCGCACGGATTTCTTCCATCGCGGCCAGGCCTACGGCATCCCGGGCCAGCAGGTCGACGGCATGGACGTGATCGCGGTCAAGGCCGCGGGCGACAAGGCGGTCGCGGCGGCGCGCGGCGGCAAGGGGCCGCAGATCCTCGAGATGATCACCTACCGCTATCGCGGCCACTCCATGTCCGATCCGGGCAAGTACCGGACGCGCGAGGAGATCCAGAAAGTGCGGCAGGAGCGCGATCCGATCGACCGGCTCTCCCATCTCATCCTGACCGAAGGACTCGCCGACGAGGCGGCGTTGAAGGAGATCGACCGCCGCATCAAGGCGGCGATCACCGAGGCCGCCGAGTTCGCGCAGAACTCGCCCGAGCCCGACGCGTCGGAGCTCTTCACCGACGTTCTCGTCGAGGCCTGAGCCGCACGATGCCTGTCCAGATCCTCATGCCCGCACTGTCGCCCACCATGACCGAGGGCAAGCTCGCGCGCTGGCTGAAGAGCGAAGGCGATCGCGTCACCTCGGGCGATGTCCTGGCCGAGATCGAGACGGACAAGGCGACGATGGAACTCGAATCGGTGAATGACGGAGTCCTGGGCCGCATCCTCGTGCCGGCCGGCAGCGAGGGTGTCGCGGTCAACCGTCCGATCGCGATCATCCTCGAGAACGGCGAGGAGGCCTCTTCCATCAAGGTGCCGAGCTTCGAGCCCGCGCCGGCTACTCCCTCGGCGCCGGCAGCGCCGTCGGCGCCGCCTGCTCCCGCACCCGTCGCGAAAGCGCCCGTTGCCGCCGCGCCGGCGCCACCCGCGGTGATCGATGAGAGCTGGACCGGCGCCACGGTGACGATGACGGTGCGCGAGGCGCTCCGCGATGCGATGGCGGAGGAGATGCGCCGCGATCCAAACGTCTTCCTCCTGGGCGAGGAGGTCGCGCAGTACCAGGGCGCCTACAAGGTGAGCCAGGGCCTGCTCGAGGAGTTCGGCGAGCGCCGGATCGTCGACACGCCGATCACCGAGATGGGCTTCACGGGCCTCGGCGTCGGCGCGGCGATCATGGGCTTGAGACCTATCGTCGAGTACATGACGTTCAACTTCGCCATGCAGGCCGTCGATCAGATCATCAATTCGGCGGCGAAGACTCTCTATATGTCGGGCGGCCAGATTCACTGCCCGGTCGTGTTCCGCGGCCCGAACGGCGCCGCCGCCCGCGTCGCGGCCCAGCATTCGCAGGAATATTCGAGCTGGTACGCCCACATCCCGGGGCTCAAGGTCATCGCCCCCTATTCGGCGGCGGATGCGAAGGGGCTCCTCAAATCCGCGATCCGCGATCCCAATCCCGTCGTCTTCCTCGAGAACGAGATTCTCTACGGCCAGAGCTTTCCCGTTCCCGATCACCCCGATTGGCTCGTGCCGATCGGCAAGGCGCGCATCGTGCAGCCGGGCAAGGACGTGACCATCGTCGCCTTCTCGCGCATGGTGGGCGTCGCCATCGAGGCGGCGAAGCTGCTCGAGGCCGAGGACATCGACGCCGAAGTCATCGATCTCCGCACCATCCGTCCGCTCGATGTCGAGGCGCTCGTCCGGTCGGTCAAGAAGACCAATCGCATTGTCACGGTCGAGGAGGGCTGGCCGACGGCCGGCATCGGCGCCGAGATCGCGGCGCTCATGATGGCGCATGCCTTCGACTATCTCGACGCGCCGGTCGCGCGCGTCGCGGGCGCGGACGTGCCCATGCCCTATGCCGCCAATCTCGAGAAGCTGGCATTGCCGCAGGCCGAGCATGTCGCCGCCGCCGCGAAGGCGGCGTGCTATCGCCGCTAACCGCACGCGATTCACTTAGGGTTCGCCATGACGATCAAGATCACCATGCCTGCGTTGTCGCCCACCATGACGGAGGGTGCGATCGCCAAGTGGCACAAGCGCGAGGGCGAGGCGGTCAAGTCGGGCGACGTGATCGCGGAAGTCGAGACGGACAAGGCGACGGTCGAGGTCGAGGCGTCGGACGACGGCGTGCTCGGCAAGATTCTTCAGCCCGCGGGAACGAAGGGCATCAAGGTCAACGAGACGATCGCGATCCTGCTCGAGGAGGGGGAGCAGGCGAGCGCGCTCCAAGGGGCCGCGGCGGCGAAGCCGGCCGCGCCCCCGCCGGCGGCGCCCGTCGCCGCCCCGGTGGCGAGCACACCCGTGACGAGCGCACCCGTGGCGAGCGCACCGGCTGCACAGCCGCCCGTCGCGACCGCGTCTCCGCAACCTGCAGGGCCCGCGCCCAAGGCCGGAAACGGTGCTGACCGCGTGTTCGTAAGCCCGCTCGCGCGCCGCATGGCGGAGAAGGCCGGGCTTGATCTCAAGGCGCTCCGCGGCTCGGGTCCGCAAGGGCGGATCATCAAGGCCGACATCGAGGGGGCGCTCAAAGGTGGTGCCCCGAAGGCGCCGGTCGCGGCACCGACGGCGGCTCCCGCTGCCGCACCGCCGGCACAAGCTGCGGCTCCCGCGGCGAAGCCGGCGATGCCGGACCTCGTGCCGCCCTACACCGAGATCCCGCACACGACGATCCGCCGCGTCATCGCGAAGCGCCTCACCGAGGCCAAGCGCGACGCGCCGCATTTCTATCTCTCGATGGACTGCGAAGTGGACAAGCTGCTGGCGCTCCGGAAAGAGCTCAACGACCGCGCGCCAAAGGAGGGCGGCTACAAGCTCTCGGTCAACGATTTCGTCATTCGCGCGGTGGCGCTCGCCATGAAGAAGGTGCCGGCGGCGAACGCGTCCTGGGGCGCGGATGCCGTGCGCCTCTACAAAGGGGTCGACGTGTCCGTCGCGGTCTCGATCCCGAACGGCCTCATCACGCCGGTCGTCCGTGGCGCCGACGGCAAGGGTCTCGCCGCGATTTCGAACGAGATGCGCGCGCTCGCGGAGAAGGCGCGCGCGGGCAAGCTCCAGCCCGAGGAGTACCAGGGCGGCACGGTCACCGTCTCGAACCTCGGCATGTACGGCGTGCGCGAGTTCGCGGCCGTCATCAATCCGCCGCAGGGCTGCATCCTCGCGGTCGGTGCCGCCGAGCAGCGCCCCGTCGTGAAGGAGGGCGCGCTCGCCATCGCGACCGTCATGACCTGCACGCTCTCGGTCGACCACCGGGTCGTCGACGGCGCCATCGGTGCCGAGTTCCTCGGGGCGTTCAAGGCGCTCATCGAGGACCCGGTCACGATGTTGCTGTAGCGGGCGCCTCGTGGCGGACCAATCCTTCGATCTCGTCGTCGTCGGTGGGGGCCCGGGCGGCTATGTGGCCGCCATCCGCGCCGCGCAACTCAAGCTCTCGGTCGCCCTCGTCGAGCGTGAGCATCTGGGCGGCATCTGCCTCAACTGGGGCTGCATCCCGACGAAGGCGCTCTTGCGCACCTCCGAGCTGTTCAGCGCGCTCAAGCACGCCGACCAGTACGGGCTCAGCGCCTCCGGCATCGGCTTCGATCTCTCGAAGATCGTGAAGCGCTCGCGCCAGGTGGCAAGCCAGCTCAATCGCGGCGTCGGGTTCTTGCTCAAGAAGAACAAGGTCACGGTCTTCGACGGCACGGCGAAGCTGGAGGGTCCGCGCACGGTCAAGGTGGAGAAGGATGGCAAGGCCGTCGCAACCCTTGCGGCCAAGAACGTCATCCTCGCGACGGGCGCGCGGGCGCGCTCGCTTCCCGGCCTCGAGCCCGACGGCAAGTTCGTCTGGACCTACAAGGAAGCCATGGTGCCGGACGCGATGCCGAAATCGCTTCTCGTCATCGGCTCAGGCGCCATCGGCATCGAATTCGCAAGCTTCTACCGTGCGCTGGGCGCCGAGGTGACGGTCGTCGAGATCCTGCCGCGAATCCTTCCCGTCGAGGATGCGGAGATCTCCGCCTTCGCGCAAAAGGCGTTCACGAAGCAGGGCATCAAGATCATGACCGGCGCCGCGGTGAAGGCGCTGAAACGCGGCGCCAACGACGTCACCGCGACGATTGAGGCCGGCGGTGCCACGAGCGAGCTGACGGTCGACCGCGTCATCCTCGCGGTCGGCATCACCGGGAACGTCGAGAACATCGGCCTCGAGACGACCAAGGCCAAGGCCGAGCGCGGCCACGTCGTCGTCAACGAATGGGCGGAGACGGCGGAGCCGGGCCTTTACGCCATCGGCGATCTCGCGGGGCCTCCCTGGCTCGCCCACAAGGCGAGCCACGAGGGGGTCATCGCCGTCGAGCGCATCGCGGGCGTGAAGGGCCTCCATCCCTTGAACATCCGCCGCATCCCCGGCTGTACCTACTGCACGCCCCAGGTCGCGAGCGTGGGTCTCACGGAAGAGGCGGCGAAGGCGACGGGGCGGAAGCTCCGCGTGGGGCGATTTCCCTTCATCGGCAACGGCAAGGCCCTCGCGCTTGGCGAGCCCGAGGGCATGGTCAAGACCGTGTTCGATGCCGAGACGGGCGAGCTCTTGGGCGCCCATATGATCGGGGCGGAGGTGACCGAGCTCATCCAGGGCTACGCCGTCGCCATGACCCTCGAGACGACCGAGGCCGAGCTCATGGAAACGGTCTTCCCGCACCCCACGCTCTCGGAGATGCTTCACGAGTCCGTGCTTGATGCCTATGGCCGCGCGATCCATATCTAATGGTGTTCACCTCGGGCATTTTCGAAAGCCCTCATCCTTCGACGAGCTCAGGATGAGGGTGCTTGGTCGCGCGATCGAGAAGGGGATGTGACGTCTCGACAGATCGCGGAAAATGACCTCATGTTGAGCGTGTCGAATCATGAGGCCAGAGAGTGACGAGCGTTGTCATGGCGAATTCAGGAATCGGAACACGAGCGTGAGTGACTCGTCCGACACGTCAGCCCGTACTCTCCCGCGCAAGCCCGCCTGGATCAGGGTCAAGGCGCCGACCTCGCCCGTCTACAACGAGACGCGCAAGCTGATGCGCGACCTGAAACTCCACACCGTGTGCGAGGAGGCGGCCTGCCCCAACATCGGCGAGTGCTGGACCCAGCGCCACGCGACCATGATGATCCTGGGCGACACCTGCACGCGCGCCTGCACATTCTGCAACGTCAAGACCGGCATCCCGAACCGCCTCGATCCGCACGAGCCGCAGCGCGTCGGTGACGCCGTCGCGCGCCTCGCCTTGAAGCATGTGGTCATCACCTCGGTCGATCGCGACGACTTGGCCGACGGTGGTGCGAAGCAGTTCGCCGATGTCATCCGCGCGATCCGCGCCGCGGCGCCCGGCACGACCATCGAGGTCCTGACTCCCGATTTCCTCCGGAAGGAAAGCTCGATCGCCCTCGTCGTCGAGGCCGGGCCCGACGTCTACAACCACAATCTCGAGACCGTGCCGCGCCTCTACGCCGAGGTACGGCCGGGCGCGCGGTACTTCAACTCGCTCCGCCTTCTCGACACGGTGAAGCGCCTCGATCCGCAGATGTTCACGAAATCCGGCCTCATGGTCGGGCTCGGCGAGACGCGCGAGGAGATCTACCAGGTGATGGACGACCTCCGCGCGGCGGACGTCGATTTCCTCACCATCGGCCAGTACCTCCAGCCGACGCCGCGCCACCACGCGGTCGAGCGCTTCGTTCCGCCCGACGAGTTTGCGTCCTGCGAGCAGATGGCCTACGGCAAGGGCTTCCTCTTGGTGTCGGCGACGCCCTTGACGCGCTCCTCCTATCACGCGGGTGACGATTTCGCGCGCCTCAAGGCTGCTCGCGCCGCACGTCTCGCCACCCGATAGCCCCTTGCCCACCCACGCCGAGACGCGGCGCGTCCCCTACACGCCCGAACAGATCTTCGACCTCGTCGCCGACATCGAGCGCTATCCCCAATTCCTGCCCTGGTGCATCGCCGCGCGCGTGCGCGAGCGGGCCGGCAACGTGCTGCTCGCCGACCTCGTGATCGGCTTCAAGATGATCCGGGAGCGCTACACCTCGCGCGTGACGCTCGACCGGCCGCGGCGGATCGACGTGGCCTACACCGAGGGGCCGTTTCGCGCGCTCGCCAACCACTGGGTCTTCGAGCCCTCGCCCGACGGCGGATGCGTCATCGATTTCTATGTCGACTTCGAATTTCGCGGGCGGTTGCTCGACAAGCTCATGGGGCCGCTCTTCCACGAAGCCGTGCGTCGCATGGTCGCGGCCTTCGAGGCGCGCGCCGAGGCGCTCTACGGGCCGAAAGCTAAGGGCCCGGCCCCTTGAGGCAAGGGCTCACCGGGCGAGAGTCGATTCGAACGGGGACGAGGTGCGATGGTCGAACGTGAAATCCGCTTCGACGACGGGGCCGCATACGAGCGGCATATGGGACTCTGGAGTCGGCTCGCGGGCGAGATTTTTCTCCATTGGCTGGCGCCACGCCCGGGCTTGCGGTGGATCGATGTCGGCTGCGGCAATGGCGCCTTCACCGAGCTGCTTGTCGAGCGGTGTGCGCCTGCCGAGATTCAGGGGGTTGATCCGTCCGAGGCGCAGCTCGCCTTTGCGCGCACGCGCCCCGCGGCGCGCGTGGCGGAGTTTCGTCAAGGCGATGCCATGGCGCTTCCCTTCGCCCAAGACAGGTTCGAAGCCGCCGTCATGGCGCTGGTCATTTTCTTCCTGCCCGACCCGGCGAAAGGCGTCGCCGAGATGGTGCGGGTGGTTTGCCCGGGCGGCACGGTCGCGGCCTATGCGTGGGACATGTTGGGTGGCGGGTTCCCTCTGGAACCGGTCCGGGCCGAATTGCGCGCCATGGGCCTTGAGCCCGTGTCTCCGCCAAGCTGCAGCGTGTCTCGGATGGACGCCCTCAGGGATTTGTGGACAGGCGCGGGCCTCGAAGCGGTCGAGACACGGGAAATCGCGGTGCAGCGCACCTTCGCCGATTTCGACGAGTTCTGGACGATCGGTCTCGAGTCTCCGAGCATGCGCCCGATGGTGGCGGCAATGACTTCCGATGATCTGGAACGGCTCAAGACGCGCGTGCATGCGCGCCTGCCGGCGGATGCCGCGGGGCGCATCACCTGTTCGGCACGCGCCAACGCGGTCAAGGGTCGCATGCCCGCTTAGTCGCACAAGCCGAGATGTCGAGTGCGGTCGGAAGCCGTCCGCTTCCTTTCCTCGTCTCGGTTGCGCGTGGAGGACGTGTTGGCGGGCGCCAATAAGCACCGTCCAAGTCGCGAGCGGAACAGGCATCCGGTTCGGGCAGTGGGGCCAGGAGTCTCCGCCTTATTTGCGACTCGGCAGGCGCATGAAGGCCGTCAGCGGCACGAGCAGAAGCGCCGTCAGCGCGATGAAGTAGAAGCTGTTGTTGTAGGCGATCATCGAGGCTTGGCGGCTGATCTCGGCGTCGACCGCGGCAAGCCCGCCCCTGTGCGCGAGACTCCACACTTTCGAGGCGATGCCGTGCTGGAACATCTCGTTGTAGGGCGAGAGAAGCTCGCTCATGGAATCGTGGTTGACCCGCATGCTGCGCGTGAGAACGTTGAAGATGAGAGCCGTGCCCGTCGCGGTGCCGAGCGTCTGCGCCAGGTAGAAGAGGGCCATGCCTTCGTTGCGTCGTTCCTTGGGGAGCGTCGAGAAGCCCATGAGGCTGATCGGCACGTAGGTGACGGCCGAGCCCATGCCGTTCATGAGAATCCAGAGCCCCGCATCGAAGGCGCGCACGTCCATCGTCCAGAGCGACATGGACCAGGCGGAGCTGATGACGCAGAGGAACCCGCCGCCGAAGACGATGCGTGGATCGATGCGGTCCGAAACCTGACTCACCACCAGCATGCCCGAGAAGATTCCGACGGCGCGCCAGGCGAGAATGCGCCCGACATCCTGGATGCCGTAGCCGGCCAGGTCCTGGAGCAGGATCGGCATGAGGAACATCTGGAGGTAGATGATGGCGCCGTGGATGAACACCATGGCCAGGCCGAAGACGTAGTTGCGGTCGCGGAAGATCGTGGGGTCGAAGAACGGCCGGCGCGAGTGCGTGAGGTGTAGGCCGAAGAGGTAGATCGCGAACACGCCGACCGCCGCCTCGATCACGATCTCGGGCGAGTCGAACCAGTCGAGCCGCTGCCCGCGGTTGAGCGCGAGCTGGAAGGCGGCGATGCCGGTCGCGGCGAGGGCGAAGCCGGGCCAGCTGAAATGGCGCGTCTCGTCTCGCTTCGTTTCCGGCACGAAGGCGGCGGTCGCGAGGAAGGCCAACACGCCGAGCGGCACGTTGACGAAGAACACCCACGGCCAGCCGTGCTCCTCGATCAGCATGCCGCCGAAATAGGGACCGAAGATCGTGCCGCACACCCCGCCCATGCTCCACAGCGCGACCGCCATGCCCTGCTTCCGGGGCGGAAACGAATCGGCGGCGATGGCCTGGCCGAGCGGCAAGAGCGGCGCGCCGAACACGCCCTGGAGCGTGCGGAAGAGGATGGCCTCCTCGAGCGAGGTCGAGAGGCCGCACAGCACCGAGGCCAGCGTGAAGCCGGCGGTCGCGATGCAATAGAACCGCGTGCGCCCGAAGCGGACGGCGATCCAGCCGGAGCACGCGGTCATGATCGTGGTGCCGATCACGAAAGAGGTGAGGAGCCAGGCCATCTGGTCGGGCGCCGCCGAGAAGGTGCCCTGCATGCGCGGCAGCGCCGCGCCGGAGAGCGTCATCGTCAGCATGTAGACGCCGAGGCCGAGCATGGTGGCCGACAGCGCCAGCCACTTCTTGACGCCGGGAAGGCCGTACTCAGCCACGCTCACGGCATCGGTCATGGTCGGCGCATCACCCTGTCCGTTGCGGCATAGGGGGCCGCGGCCTCACGCTCGCGGGAGGATGGGGTCGGGCCGCGCTTTCGACAAGGGCGCGCCGGCGGCCTCCGAAATCCTTCAATGGCCGCCAAGCGGCACGCCCTGCCGCAAGGCCAAGAGAGTCACCGCGAACACGACGCCGTTGTGGACCATGTGGACGGCGATGGGTGTCCAGAGCGAACGGCTGCGCTCGTACATCCAGGCAAAGAGGAGCCCCAAGGCGATCGTCGGCGGCATGACTTCGAGGATCATGTGAAGGAGGCTGAAGACGAGGGCGCTCAGAAAGGCGCTCGGCCAGAATGGCCAATGCCGGCGCAGCCAGCCGAACAGCACGCCGCGGAAAAGGGTCTCCTCGGCCACGGGGGCAGCGACCGCGATGAGCGCCGCCAGGATCGGCATCTGCCAGGGTTCGAGGGCGCCGAGCGCTGGAATGAGCTGGATCTGCCGGCCGATGGCGGTGGCGCCCGTGATGCGGAACATGGCGTAGATGAGGGCCGCCACCACCGGAAGGAACAGGAGCCACGCGCCGATGGCCCTGAGGATCGCGGACGCGCCGACGCGGCGGAAGCCGAAGGCGCTCCACGGCAGACCGCACCGGCCGTGGCCGATCGCGAGGACGCTCGTGAGCGTGGCCAGCGGCGGGAGCCCAAGGACGACGATCGTTTGCACGAAGGGCGAGAGGGGGAGGCCGAGCTTAACGGTCGCGAGCCAGTCGAGGAGCAGCCCCGTCGCGAGAATCGCGAGGATGCCGGCAAGGATCGCGAGGACGTGGCGTCCCTGGATCATCGGCCGCGGCGGATCGCGCTCACTTGACCTGGCGCAGCAGGAGGCTGAGCGCCGCCTCGACCGAGGCGCGGCGGATGGCACCCCTGTCGCCCGTGAAGATGTAGCGCTCGACGAGCGTCGGGCGTCCGCGCCGCGCGCACGCGATGAAGACGAGGCCCACGGGCTTTGCTTCGCTCCCGCCGTCGGGCCCGGCGACGCCGGTGATCGCGGCGCTCAGCTCCGCGAGCGAACGCGCGAGGGCGCCTTCCGCCATGGCGCGGGCGACGGGCGCGCTCACAGCACCTTCGCGCGCGATGATCTCGGCGGGCACGCCCAGAATGTCGGCCTTGGCCTCGTTCGAATAGGTGACGAAGCCGCGCTCGACGACCTTCGATGAGCCGGGCACGGCGGTGAGCGAGCCCGCGAGCAGCCCGCCCGTGCAGGATTCAGCGAGCGCGACGCGGAGCGCCGCGCGTTCGCAGGCCTCGAGCACCTCTTTCGCCCGCTCGAAAAGCGCGCCGTCGATCATGGGAAGCCCGTGCCGGGGAGAGGGATGAGAAGGCGGAGGAGGAGAAGCATGGCCCATGCATAGACGCCCGCGGCCACGTCGTCGAGCATGACGCCCGCCGCCCCCGCCACGCGCCGCTCGATCGCGCGGATCGGCCAGGGCTTCGCGATATCGAAGAAGCGGAAGAGAAGAAACCCGATGACGTAGCCGAGGATGGTCGGCGGGACGGCGAGGAGCGTGAGGAACTGCCCCGCGACCTCGTCGATGACGATCGCGGAGGGATCGCTTTCGTCGGTTTCGCTGAGGAAACGCGCGGCCGCCCAAAGGCCCGCGGCGAAGAGGACCGCCGCCGCCGCGAACAATGCCGTCGTGCCCATGGTCACCTGGATGAGCCAGGCCGGCGGCAGGGCGGCGAGCGAGGCCCAGCTCCCCGGCGCCTTGGGGAGATAGCCGGTCCCGCACCAGGTCGCGAGCCATTCCCAGGACTGGCGCGGCCAGCCGTGTGCGTCGCCTCCGGCCATCACGGGCTCGGCAAGCGGATCGTGGCGACGGCCTGGGCGGCCATGCCTTCATCGCGACCGGTGAAGCCGAGACGCTCGGTCGTCGTGGCCTTCACGCTGACGCGATCCGGCGCGATGCCGAGAATCGACGCCACGCGTTCGACCATGCGCGCGCGGTGCGGCCCGACCTTCGGCCGCTCGCAGATGATCGTGATGTCGAGATGGAGGAGCGCGCCGCCGCGCGCGGTCACGAGGTCGGCCGCGTGCTTCAAGAACATGTGCGAGGGCGCGCCGCGCCATTTGGCGTCCGAGGGCGGGAAGTGCATGCCGATGTCGCCCGCGCCGGTGGCGCCCAGGAGCGCGTCCGTCGCCGCGTGGAGACCCACATCCGCATCCGAATGGCCGACGAGTCCGTGGCTGTGCGGGATTTCGACGCCGCAGAGCCAGACGGCATTCCCCGGTCCGAAGCGATGCACATCGAAGCCGAGGCCGGTTCTGACCTCCCACGATTGGCCAGCGGGACGCGCGGCACGGCGGAGATCGTCCTCGGTCGTCACCTTGATGTTGTCCTCGCTGCCCATGACGAGGCCGACGGCGAGCCCCGCCGCTTCCGCGACCGCCGCGTCGTCGGTGAGCGCGCGTCCCTTGGCCGCGCGGTGCGCGGCGAGTATAGCCGGGTAGCGGAAGGCCTGCGGCGTCTGCGCGCGCCACAATCCCGCGCGCTCGACCGTTCCCTCGATGTGGCCGTCGGCCGCGCCGCGCTTCAAGGTGTCGGTGACGGGAAGGGCCGGGATGGCGGCGGGCCACCGATCGAGGGCGTCGATCGTGCGCTGGATGAGGGCGTCGCCCGGATGGGGGCGCGCGGCATCGTGGATGAGCACCCGCTCGGGCGCCGAGGCCGCGAGACTCTCGAGGCCAAGCCGGGCCGAGTCCTGCCGCTCCGCCCCGCCCATCGCGGGTTCGAGAAGGCTGAGACCCTCGGTCGCGCGCGCATAAAGGTCGCGGTCATCCGGGTGGATGATGGCGCGGACGCCGTCGATCGCGGGATGGCGGGCGAGGGCGGTGGCGCTATGCCAGAGAAGGGGCTTGCCGCCAAGAAGGCGGTACTGCTTCGGGACCTCGCCGCCGAAGCGCTGGCCCCGACCCGCCGCCACGATCAAAGCGATGCATTGAGGCATGGTGGCACTCGGTCCGGTTTTGCTCGCACGAGGATCTGGGCGCCGATAGTTACATTCACGACACAGTTGATGCTAGTAAAATATCGACCTTTCAATATGTTACCTAATATGCCTCAGCTTCTGTTGCAGTAGGGCCGCATTCTGTTTTAGCTTGGGCTCCTTCGCAATCCGCCTAGATTTTAATCAGCCGGGATCGTTGCCCAACAAATGAGCATCACGATCGGACCCGTCCAATTGCCTGAGCGCGTGGTGCTCGCACCCATGTCGAGCATCACGGACATGCCGTTCCGTCGCCTGGTCAAGCGGAATGGCGCGGGCCTCGTCGTCTCCGAGATGATCGCGAGCCAGGCCATGATCCGGGAGACGCGCGATTCGCTGAAGCGCGCCGAGCATGCGCCCGAGGAGGAGCCCATGGCGGTGCAGCTCGCGGGCTGCGATCCGGGCGAGATGGCCGAGGCCGCCAAGCTCAACGAGGACCGCGGCGCTCGGCTCATCGACATCAATTTCGGCTGTCCCGTGAAGAAGATCGTGAACGGCCATGCGGGCTCGGCGCTCATGCGCGATGAGGTCCACGCCGCGCGCATCCTCGAAGCGACGGCCAAGGCGGTCGCGGTGCCCGTGACGCTCAAGATGCGCCTCGGGTGGGATGCGAAGAACCGCAACGCCGCGCGGCTGGCAGAGATCGCGGTGTCCTGCGGCATCAAGATGATCTCGGTGCATGGGCGCACGCGGTGCCAATTCTTCGAAGGCCGGGCCGACTGGGCCGCGGTGCGCGCGGTGAAGGAGGCGGTGTCCGTGCCCGTGCTCGTCAACGGCGACATCGAGACGCCCGAGGACGCGAAGCGCGCGCTCGATCAGTCGGGGGCTGACGGCGTGATGATCGGGCGCGGTGCCCAGGGTCGGCCGTGGCTTCTCCGCCAGGTGAGCCATTACCTCACGACCGGCGAGATGTTGCCCCCGCCCGCGCTCGCCGCGCAGCTCGCCATGATCCTCGAGCATTACGACGCGATTCTCTCCCATTACGGGACGAGCGTGGGCGTGCGCATGGCGCGGAAGCATCTCGGCTGGTACTGCAAGGGGATCGCGGGCGCCGCCGAGTTTCGCGGGGCGATGAACCGCATGGACGACCCGGAGCGAGTGCGTGCGGCCCTTCGGGCTCTCTACCGTCCCGCGATCGAGCAGGCCGCGGCATGAAGCCTGAGCGCGCCACCGTCACCGAGATCACGCCGCGGGCAATCGACACGCACGCCATCCTCAATGCGCTTGCGGATGCGACGCTCGTCATCGATGCGGCGGGCGTCGTGCGCTACGCCAACGCGGCGGCGGAGCAGCTCTTCGGCGCCGGCGCCGCCCAGCTTTACGGCCGCCGCCTCGACGCCCTCATCCCCAGGGACAGCCCCGCGCTCGCCCTCCTCGACCAGGTGCGCCACCAGGGCGGCAGCGTCTCCGAATCGGACGTCACGATCGAGACGCCGCGCATCGGCACGCATCGCGTGACGCTCCACGCCGCGTCGCTGACGGAACCAGCGGGCATGGTCGTCCTCTCGCTTCGCGAGCAGTCGATCGTCCAGCGCATCGACCATCAGCTGATCCACCGCGGCGCCGCGCGCTCCGTCGCGGCGCTCGCCGCGACGCTCGGCCACGAGGTCAAGAATCCACTCTCGGGCATCCGCGGTGCGGCGCAGCTTCTCGAGCAGGGCGCGCGTCCTGAGGACCGGGCGCTCGCGCGTCTCATCTGCGAGGAGACGGACCGGATCCGCGCCCTCGTCGACCGCATGGAGGCGTTCTCGGACGAGCGGCCGATCGCGCGCGAGCCCGTCAACATCCACGAGGTGCTCGACCGCGTGCGGAGCGTGGCCGAGAACGGCTTCGCGCGCCATGCCCGGTTCGTCGAGAGTTACGACCCGTCCCTGCCGCCGGTCCATGGCAACCGCGATCTGCTCATCCAGGTGTTCTTGAACCTGGTCAAGAACGCGGCCGAGGCGGTGCCGGAGACGGGCGGCGAGATCACGCTCTCGACCGCTTACCAGCACGGCGTGCGCCTGGCGCTCGCCGGGCGCGACCGGCGCCAGGCGCTGCCGATCGTCGTGGGCGTCGCCGACAACGGCGCGGGCATTCCGGAGGTGGTGCGCGCTCATCTCTTCGAGGCCTTCGTCACGACGAAGGTGAACGGCTCGGGGCTCGGGCTCGCGCTCGTGGCGAAGCTCGTGAGCGACCATGGCGGCGCCGTCGAGTGCGAGAGCGTGCCGCGCCGGACCGCGTTCCGCGTGCTGCTGCCGGTCTCGGACCAGGGCGAGGGGACTCCGTGAGCGGCGAGACGATCCTCGTCGCCGATGACGACCGCGCCATCCGCACGGTGCTGTCGGAGGCGCTCGGCCGGCTCGGCTACGACGTGCGGACGGCGGGCGATGCCGGGACGTTGTGGACCTGGGTCGCGAAGGGCGAGGGCGATCTCGTCGTGACCGACGTCGTCATGCCGGATGAGGACGGGCTCGATCTCCTGCCGCGCATCCGGCGCCTGAGGCCCGATCTCAAGGTCATCGTCATGAGCGCGCGCAACACGCTCATGACGGCGGTGAAGGCGACGGAGCGTGGCGCCTTCGAGTACCTGCCGAAGCCCTTCGACCTCAACGTGCTCGTCGATGCGGTGCGCCGCGCCCTTTCGCCCGCGCAGCCGAGCGTCGCGGGCGAGGCGGGCGAGGGGGAGGAGCAGCTTCCGCTCATCGGCCGCTCGGCCGCGATGCAGGACGTCTACCGCGTGATGGCGCGCCTCATGGCGACCGACCTCACGGTGATGATCACGGGCGAGTCGGGCACGGGGAAGGAACTCGTCGCGCGCGCGCTCCACGATTTCGGCAAGCGGCGGAAGGGTCCCTTCGTCGCGATCAACATGGCGGCGCTGCCGCGCGAGCTCATCGAGAGCGAGCTGTTCGGGCACGAGAAGGGCGCCTTCACCGGTGCCGGCGCGCGCCAGGCCGGGCGCTTCGAGCTCGCCCAGGGCGGCACGCTCTTCCTCGACGAGATCGGCGACATGCCGGCCGAGGCGCAGACGCGTCTCCTCCGCGTGCTCCAGGACGGCGAGTTCACGACGGTCGGCGGCCGCACGCCGATCCGCGCCGACGTCCGCATCATCGCCGCGACCAATCGTGACTTGAGGCAGTTCATCCGCAGCGGTCTCTTCCGCGAGGATCTTTTCTATCGCCTGAATGTCGTGCCCATCCGCCTGCCGGCCTTGCGCGAGCGGCTCGACGACGTGCCGGCGCTCGCGCGCCATTTCCTCGCGCGCGCGGCCGAGACGGGCCTGCCGCCGAAGACGCTCCTGCCCGCGGCCGTCGAGCGTCTCAAGTCCCATCGCTGGCCGGGCAATGTCCGCGAGCTCGAGAACCTCATGTTCCGCTTGGCGGCCCTCCATTCGGCCGAGACGATCGACGCGGACACCATCGCGGCCGAGATCGGCGAGGGTGGCGTGCGGAGCGAGGCGCGCGGCGACGACGACAACCTCGGCGCGGCCGTCAACCGGCATCTCAAGACCTATTTCGATGCCCATGAGGACAGCCTGCCGCCGACCGGGCTCTACCATCGCATCCTCCGCGAGATCGAGCGGCCGCTTCTCACGCTCAGCCTCGCGGCGACGCGGGGCAACCAGATCCGCGCGGCCTCTCTTCTCGGCCTCAATCGCAACACGCTCCGGAAGAAGCTCAAGGAGCTGGACATCACCGTGTCACGGGACGCGAAATGAGCGCCGAGCCCTCGAGCGCCCTGCGGCAGAACCGCTCGGACCGGGCCGACCGCCTCGCGCAATTGATCCGGCGCTGGGCGCTCTGGTCGCGGCGCGTCTCGCTCGGGCCCCGTGCCGCCTATGGCCTCGCCATCGCCGCGCTTCTTTCGGGTATCGCGACCTACATCATCCTCACGCGCTCGGCGCCCTTTGGACCGTCGCCCAACCAAGTCCTCGTCCTGGTCAACGTCAATCTCGCGCTGCTTCTTCTGCTCGCGGCGGTCATCGCGCGCCGGGTCGTGCAGCTCTGGGCCGACCGGCGGCGGGGCTCGGCGGGTTCGCGTCTCCATGGCCGGCTCGTCATGCTGTTCAGCCTCGTCGCGGTGACGCCCGCCATCATCGTCGCCGTGTTCGCGGTGCCGTTCTTCAATTTCGGCATCCAGTCGTGGTTCAGCGACCAGGTCCGCACCGCTCTCAAATCCTCGCTCGTCGTGGCCAAGGCCTATCTCGACGAGCAGCAGGAGGGGATCCGAGCGGACGTGCTCGCCATGGCCCAGGATCTGGGCAAGGAGCAGCCCATCGTCTTCCAGACGCCGGTCCTGCTGCAGTCGGTGGTGCAGGCGCACTCCGCCCTTCGCGGCCTGCCCGAGGTCATGGTGTTCGAGGGCGGCGGCGGCGTGCTCGCGCGCTCGGGCTTGAGCTTCGCCCTCGCCTTCGAGCCCGTGCCGCCGTGGGCGATCGAGAAGGCGCGGAGCGGCGAAGTCGCGATCATGACCACCGACAAGGGCGACCGGGTGCGCGCCCTCGTGCAGTTGGGCAACCTCGTCGACACCTATCTTTATGTCGGACGCTTCATCGAGCCGGGCGTGCTCGGCAACGTGTCGAAGCTCCAGGGCGCCGTCTCCGCCTACGAGCAGCTCGAAGGCCAGCGCTCGAGCCTCCAGATCAACTTCGCCATGCTGTTCGCCGTGATGTCGCTCTTGCTGTTGCTGGCGGCCGTGTGGGTGGGGCTCATGTTCGCGACCCAGCTCATCCGGCCGATCGGCAACCTCATCGCGGCGACCGAGCGCGTGCGCGCGGGCGACCTCGCCGTGCGCGTCGAGGCGGCCCCCATCGGCGACGAGATCGGGACCCTGAGCCGCGCCTTCAACCGCATGACCAGCCAGATCGAGAGCCAGCAGAAGGAGCTGATCGAGGCCAACCGCCAGCTCGACACGCGGCGCCGGTTCACCGAGGCGGTGCTGTCGGGCGTCTCGTCCGGCGTGATCGGCCTCGACGAGGCGGGGCGGATCAACCTGCCGAACCGCTCGGCCTCGACCCTGCTGTCGGCCGATCTCGACCACGCCATCGGCCGGCCGTTGGCGGAATTCGTGCCGGAGCTTGGCGCGCTCATCGAGGAGGCCACGAGCCGGCCGCGCGAGCTCGTGCAGACGCAGATCCAACTCACACGCGACCGGCGCACGCGCACCTTGCTGGTGCGGGTGGCGCCCGAGCGGACGGAGGGCGGCGCGCCGGGCTACGTCCTCACCTTCGATGACATCACCGAGCTGCTCTCGGCCCAGCGCAAGGCTGCCTGGGCCGACGTCGCGCGCCGCATCGCGCACGAGATCAAGAACCCGCTGACCCCCATCCAGCTCTCCGCCGAGCGCCTGAAGCGCAAGTACCTCAAGGAGATCCAGAGCGACCGCGAGATCTTCGAGAACTACACCGACACGATCGTGCGCCAGGTGGGCGACATCGGGCGCATGGTCGACGAGTTCTCCGCCTTCGCGCGCATGCCGGCGCCGGTGATGAAGCCCGAGAACCTGGCCGAGATCTGCAATCAGGCCATCTTCCTCCAGCGCACCGCCCATCCCGACATCGTCTACTCGTTCGAATGCGTGGACGGCCCCGCTCACCATCCCTGCGATGGCCGGCAGATCGGGCAGGCGCTGACCAATCTTCTCCAGAACGCCGCCGATTCCATCCTCGCGCGGCCCGTGGAGCCAGGCGCCGCACCGCCGGCCGAGGGACGCATCGCGACGCGCATCGCGCGCCAGGACGGGCGTCTCGTCATCGAAGTCGAGGACAACGGGATCGGCTTGCCCGAGGACATCCGCGATCGGTTGACCGAGCCCTATGTGACGACGCGCACGAAGGGCACAGGGCTTGGTCTGGCGATCGTGCGCAAAATCATGGAAGATCACGGCGGCGAGGTGGTCCTCGACGACCGCGCCGAGGGGGGCGCGTGCGTGCGCTTGATTTTCGCGGCGCGTGAGGAAGGCGGGGAGAGCGGTTCGGCGGATGGCACCCCCAAGGCAGGTCTAGCGTCCCATGCCTCATGACATCCTGATCGTCGACGACGAAGCGGACATCCGGTCGATCATCGCCGACATCTTGCGCGATGAGGGATACGGCACGCGCGAGGCCAGCGACGCGGATACGGCGCTCGAGGCCATCGCGCTCCGCAGGCCGAGCCTCCTCGTGCTCGACATCTGGCTCCAGGGCAGCCGCTTGGACGGCATCGCCATCCTCGACCAGGTGAAGCGCGAACACGCCGAGCTGCCGGTCATCATGATCAGCGGGCACGGCAACATCGAGACGGCGGTCTCGGCGATCCGCAAGGGCGCCTACGACTTCATCGAGAAGCCGTTCAAGACCGACCGGCTCCTGCTCCTCATCCAGCGCGCGATCGAGGCGGCGGAGCTCAGGCGCGAGAACGAGGAGCTGCGCTTCCGCACCGGCGGCGGCCACCAGCTGATCGGCGACTCCTCGGCCATGAACCAGATCCGCCAGGCCATCGAGCGCGTGGCGCCGACCTCGAGCCGCGTGCTGGTGAGCGGTCCGGCCGGCGTCGGCAAGGAGGTCGTGACCCGACTCATCCACGCGAAGTCGCGCCGCGCGCAGGGGCCGTTCGTTGTCCTCAACTGCGCGACGATGCAGCCCGAACGCATGGAGAGCGAGCTGTTCGGCGTCGAGGCGACGGCGCAGGCGCCCGGCAAGGTCGGCACCTTCGAGCGCGCGCACGGCGGGACGCTCCTTCTCGACGAAGTCGCCGACATGCCGCTCGAGACCCAGGGCAAGATCGTGCGGGTGCTCCAAGAGCAGAGCTTCGAGCGCGTCGGCGGACAGGTGCGCGTCGTCGTCGACGTGCGCGTGCTCGCGACCACGAGCAAGGACCTCCGCGAGGAGATCGAGGGCGGGCGCTTCCGCGAGGATCTGTTCTACCGGTTGAACGTCGTGCCCATCCGCGTGCCGCAGCTGCGCGAGCGCCGCGACGACATCCCGGCCTTGGCGCGTCACTTCATGGAGCGCGCGGCCGAGATCGCCGGCATGCCGCGCCGCGAGCTCGGCGCCGATGCCATGGCGGCGCTCCAGGCCTATGACTGGCCGGGCAACGTCCGCCAGCTCCGCAACGTGATCGATTGGCTTCTCATCATGGCGCCGGGCGACGGCCGCGACACGATCCGGGCCGAGATGCTGCCGCCGGAGATCGGCGCCATCGCGCCGCCCGTGCTCAACTGGAACAAGAGCGACCAGATCATGGCGCTCCCGCTTCGCGAGGCCCGCGAGATCTTCGAGCGCGAATACCTCATGGCCCAGGTCACGCGCTTCGGCGGCAACATCTCGCGCACGGCGAGCTTCGTCGGCATGGAACGCTCGGCGCTCCACCGGAAGCTCAAGAGCCTCGGAGTCAGCGGCACGGACAAGATGTCCGAGGCCTGAGCGAGCCCACGCCTCATTCGACCATCGGAGATCCCATGTCGCGCATCGCATACGTCAACGGCCGCTACGTGCCGCACCGGGAGGCCTCGGTGCATGTCGAGGATCGCGGCTATCAGTTCTCCGACGGCGTCTACGAGGTGATCGCGGTCGAGGGCGGACGGCTCGTCGACGAGGCGGGGCATCTCGATCGGCTCGAGCGGTCACTCGGCGAGCTGCGCATCGCGCGGCCCATGGGGCGGCCCGCCTTGGGCCTCGTCATGCGCGAGGTCTTGCGGCGGAACCGCGTCGAGGACGGGATCATCTACATCCAGATGACGCGGGGCGTGGCGCCGCGCGACCACGCCTTCCCCAAGGGCGCGCCCAAGACGGCCGTCGTCATGACCGCGCGCCGGAAGAAGGCGCAGGCCGCCGCCCTCGCCGAACGCGGGGCCAAGGTCATCACCATTCCGGACATCCGTTGGGAGCGCTGCGACATCAAGGCGGTGGCGCTCCTGCCGAACGTGCTCGGCAAGCAGAAGGCCGTCGAGGCCGGCGCGTTCGAGGCCT
The DNA here is from genome assembly GCA_046349515.1 of Alphaproteobacteria bacterium. Classification (GTDB taxonomy): domain Bacteria; phylum Pseudomonadota; class Alphaproteobacteria; order CADEGL01; family CADEGL01; genus JBGPGW01. Next base: position 193,593 of record JAXMCE010000007.1, read on the forward strand.
GGCAGGTGGGCGAGGACGGCTTCATCACCGAGGGCACCTCGACCAATGCGTGGATCGTCACCGACAAGGGCGAGCTCGTGACGCGCCAGACGGGTCCCGAGATCCTCACCGGCGTCACGCGCCTGGCGGTGATGGCGCTTGCCGAGGAACGGCAGCTGAAGATCGTCGAACGCGCCTTCACGGTCGCGGAGGCCAAGGCCGCGCGCGAAGCCTTCCTCACCAGCACGACATCGGCCGTCCTGCCCGTGGTCGCGATCGACGGCACGGCCGTCGGCGACGGCAAGCCCGGGCCGCTGACCCGCGCGCTCCGCGAATACTATCTTGCCCATGCCGGCGCCTGACCGGCGGGCTCCGGCCGAGCGGCCGCGCGCCATCCTCTTCGACTGGGACAACACCCTCGTCGACAATTGGGCGGCGATCGGGGACGCGCTCAACGCGACGCTCACCGCCTTCGGGCACGCGCCTTGGACCGAGGCCGAGACGCGCGAGCGCGTGCGCCGCTCGATGCGCGATACCTTTCCCGCCATGTTCGGCGATCGCTGGGAGGAGGCGCGCGACATCTTCTACGCGCGGTTCACCGCCGGCCATCTCGACACCTTGAAGGCGCTGCCCGGTGCGGGCGAGCTCCTGGAGGCGCTCGAATCGACGGGCATCTATCTCGGCGTCGTCAGCAACAAGCACGGCGAGCTCCTGCGCCGGGAGGCCGCCCATCTCGGCTGGACCGGGCGGTTCCGGCGTCTCGTGGGCGCGGGCGACGCCGTGGCGGACAAGCCCGACGCGGCGCCGGTCGCGCTCGCCCTCGAGGGCAGCGGGATCGAGAGCCGCGGGAGGGTCTGGTTCGTCGGCGATGCGGGCATCGATCTCGTGTGTGCGAAGAACGCCGGCTGTATCGGGGTCCTGGTTGGGCCCGCGGACCTGAATGCCGTGGAATTCCAAGGGCTAGTGCCTGACTGGCATGTCCAGGGCCTGGCCCACTTCCACGCCCATGCGGGCGCCTGGCGGTAGACTGGTATTGGAGCCCCGACCCTTTTATAAAAGGGTCGGTCAAGGGCCGAGGACGGGCCGGGCGAGACGCCCGGGGAGGGACCCGCCTCAGGGCCAATAAAAGAAGAACGGAGGCATAACAATGTCCTCAGATAAGAACCTCCAGGACGTCTTTCTCAACCATGTGCGCAAGAACAAGACGCCTGTCACCGTGTTCTTGGTCAATGGGGTGAAGCTGCAGGGGGTCATCGGGGCATTCGACAATTTCTGCGTGCTGCTGCGTCGCGATCACCATTCGCAGCTCGTCTACAAGCACGCGATCTCGACCGTCATGCCGGGCGCCCCGGTTCAACTGTTCGAGCCGGAAAAGGCCGAGGCCGAAGGCTGAGTTGCGGACGGACGGCGAGGGGACCCGGGAGGGCACGCGCGCGTTCGTCCTCGATCCCGTGCGCGACGGCACGGGCGAGGACAGGAGCGCCAGCGCGCGCCTCGAAGAGGCCGTGGGCCTCGCCAAGGCCATCGCGCTCGACATCGTCCACGCCGAGACGATCCGTGTCCGCGAGCCGCGCCCGGCGACGCTCTTCGGCAAGGGCACGGTCGAGCGCGTGGGCGGCCTCGTCGCCGATCTCGAAGCCGTGCTCGTCATCGTCGACGGGACGCTGACGCCCGTCCAGCAGCGCAATCTCGAGCGCGCCTGGTCGTGCAAGGTCATCGACCGCACGGCCGTCATCCTCGAGATCTTCGGGGAGCGCGCGCGCACCCGCGAGGGGCGCCTCCAGGTCGAGCTCGCCCATCTCAGCTACCAGCGCAGCCGTCTCGTGCGGTCCTGGACCCATCTCGAGCGCCAGCGCGGCGGCTTCGGCTTCTTGGGCGGTCCCGGCGAATCGCAACTCGAGATCGACCGCCGCTTGATCGACGAGCGGATCGCGCGCTTGAAGGAGGATCTCGCGGGCGTCGCGCGGACGCGCACGCTCCACCGTCGCGCGCGCCGGCGCGTGCCTTACCCGATCGTGGCGCTCGTGGGCTACACGAACGCCGGCAAGTCGACGCTCTTCAACCGCCTGACCCGCGCGAAGGTCGCCGCGGTCGACATGCTGTTCGCGACGCTCGATCCCACCATGCGGCGCGTCGACCTTCCCTCCGGGCGCCCGGCCATTCTCTCGGACACCGTCGGGTTCATCTCCGATCTGCCGACCGACCTCGTCGCCGCGTTCCACGCGACCCTCGAAGAGGTCGAGGAGGCGGACCTCATCGTCCATGTGCGCGATTGCGCGCACCCGGACAGCGAGGCGCAGAAGCGCGACGTCGACCAGGTTCTCGATTCGCTCCGCCCCGGCCTCGACCGCGAGGGGGTGATGATCGAGGCGCTGAACAAGCTCGACCTCCTCTCGGAGGAGGAGCGCGAGGTCGTCCGCAACCTGTGCCAGCGCTCGAACGGCTTGAAGGTCGCGATCTCGGCGCTGACGGGCGAGGGGTGTCCGGCTCTCCTCGAGGGAATCGACCGCCGGATCGAGGGCGAGCGCGACCTCTGCGAGTACCGGGTCCACCTGGCGGACGGCCGGGCCATCGCTTGGCTCTACCAGAACGGCGAGGTGCGCGAGCGGCGCGACGAGGGCGAGTACGCCCACATCAAGGTCCGCCTGGCCGAGGCCGACCAGGCCCGGTTCGACCGCATCCGCGAACGCCGCCAGGGCTAGGGACTTCGTGGGTCTATTCCGCTGGCCCCGCAAAGGGTTGGGCCGCGACACCGGCTTGACAGGGCGGAACACTCCCTCTACATAGCACTCGTAACATCCGAGTGCTAACAACGCCGGGCGAGGGTCGAGGCCCTACCGGCGTCGTGTGCCAACCGTAACCGAAGGGGGAATCATGAGTTTTCGGCCATTACACGATCGCGTGCTGGTCAAGCCGTTGGAGCAGGAAACCAAGACGGCGGGCGGGATCATCATTCCCGACACGGCCAAGGAAAAGCCGATGGAGGGCAAGGTCATCGCGGTCGGCCCCGGCGCGCGCGGCGAGGACGGCAAGCTTCAGAAGATGGACGTCAAGAAGGGCGACCGGATTCTCTACGGCAAGTGGTCGGGCACCGAGATCAAGGTCGGAGGCGAAGACCTCCTGGTCATGAAGGAGTCCGACATCATGGGCATCATCGAGTAAGGAGCTGAGAAGCAATGGCTGCAAAGGACGTACGATTTGGATCGGATGCGCGTGCGCGCATGTTGCGCGGCGTCGACATCTTGGCCGAGGCGGTCAAGGTGACCTTGGGCCCGAAGGGCCGCAACGTGGTGCTCGACAAGTCTTTCGGCGCGCCGCGCGTGACCAAGGACGGCGTCACGGTCGCCAAGGAGATCGAGCTTTCCGACAAGTTCGAGAACATGGGCGCCCAGATGCTGCGCGAGGTCGCGTCCAAGACGAGCGACATCGCGGGTGACGGCACGACGACGGCGACCGTGCTCGCCCAGGCCATCGTGCGCGAGGGATCGAAGGCCGTCGCGGCAGGCATGAATCCGATGGATCTGAAGCGCGGCATCGACCTCGCGGTCCAGGCCGTGACCGAGGACCTAAAGAAGCGGTCCCGGCCGGTCTCGACCAACAAGGAGATCGCGCAGGTCGGCACCGTGTCGGCCAATGGCGAGGAGGAGATCGGCCAGATCATCTCCAAGGCCATGGAGAAGGTCGGCAAGGAAGGCGTCGTCACGATCGAGGAGGCCAAGGGCCTCGAGACCGAGCTCGACGTCGTCGAGGGCATGCAGTTCGACCGCGGCTACCTCTCGCCGTACTTCATCACCAACGCCGAGAAGATGATCTGCGAGCTCGAGAGCCCCTTCATCCTCATCCATGAGAAGAAGCTCTCGGGTCTCCAGTCGTTGCTTCCCGTGCTCGAGTCGGTGGTGCAGTCGGGCAAGCCGCTCCTCGTCATCGCCGAGGAGGTCGAGGGCGAGGCGCTGGCCACGCTCGTCGTCAACAAGCTCCGCGGCGGCCTCAAGGTCGCGGCGGTGAAGGCGCCGGGCTTCGGCGATCGCCGCAAGGCCATGCTCGAGGACATCGCGACGCTCACCGCGGGTCAGACGATCAGCGAAGAGCTCGGCATCAAGCTCGAGAATGTCACCATCGACATGCTGGGCACGGCGAAGCGCGTCGTGATCGACAAGGAGAACACGACCATCATCAGCGGTGCCGGCAAGAAGAAGGACATCGAAGCGCGCTGCAACCAGATCCGGGCGCAGATCGAGGAGACCACCTCGGACTACGACCGGGAGAAGCTGCAGGAGCGGCTCGCGAAGTTGGCGGGCGGCGTCGCCGTCATCCGTGTCGGCGGTGCGACCGAGGTCGAGGTGAAGGAGCGCAAGGATCGCGTCGACGACGCGATGCACGCGACCCGCGCCGCGGTCGAGGAAGGCATCGTGCCGGGCGGCGGGGTGGCGCTTCTCTATGCCACGCGCGTGCTCGGCAGGATCAAGCCCGAGAACGACGACCAGCGCATGGGCATCGACATCGTGCGGCGCGCCCTCCAGTGGCCGGCGCGTCAGATCGCCGAGAACGCCGGTGCCGACGGCGCCGTCGTCGCGGGCAAGCTGCTCGACGGCAAGGACGAGTCCCAGGGCTACGACGCGCAGAATGACCGCTACACCGACATGGTGAAGGCGGGCATCATCGACCCGACCAAGGTCGTGCGCACGGCGCTCCAGGACGCGGCGTCCATCGCGGGCCTCCTCATCACCACCGAGGCCATGGTCTCCGAGATTCCGGAGAAGAAGGAGATGCCGGCGATGCCTCCGGGCGGCGGCATGGGTGGCATGGGCGGCATGGACTTCTGATCCCGCCCCGCCACGGGACGATCGTCGAAAAGGGGCCGTGCCGCGCACGGCCCCTTTTTCCATGGGCGAATTGTGCTAAGACGCGCTGGATGCGTTGCGTTCACCCTTGCGAGTTCCCGGGTTTGGCGCCCGCGCCGCGCGCGGACGGGCTCGCGCCGTGACGCCCGACATCGCGCGCGTGGCGGCCATCCTGCGCGAGGCGGCGGCGGCCGAGGTCATGCCGCGTTTCCAGCGCCTGGCTGCCCACGAGGTGAGCGAGAAGAAGCCGGGCGACATCGTGACGGCGGCCGACCTCGGGGTCGAGGCCATGCTGACCGCGCGCCTGCCGGCGCTCGTCACTGGCTCGCGGGTCGTGGGCGAGGAGGCCGTCCACGGCGATCCGAGCCTCATCGGCCACATCGCCGAGGCGGGTGCCGTCTGGATCGTCGATCCCATCGACGGCACGACCAATTTCTCCGAGGGCAAGCCGCTCTTCGCGGTCCAGCTGGCCTTCGTGCGGGACGGCGTCACGCGGGCGGCCTGGCTCTTGGATCCGGTGAGGGACATCATGGCGACGGCGGAGGATGGCGCCGGCGCGTGGATGGAGGGACAGCGCCTCGCGGCGGCTCGGCCGGCGCCGCTCGCCCAAATGACCGGCGCGCTCTATGCGGGACCGACGCGGCCGGGCGTGCATCCGGACTTCAAGCGCCGCGCCGAGGTCTATGGCGACGCGCGCTACCGGCGCTGCGTCGGGCAGGAGTACCTCTCGCTCGTGACGGGCGCCATCCACTTCGCCCTCTTCACGCGCCTCTTGCCCTGGGACCACGCGGCGGGCGTGCACATCGCGGAGGAGGCGGGGGCGTATGCGCGCCTTGTTGACGGCCGCGTCTACCGCCCGACCATCGCCGAGGGCTACATCCTCCTCGCTCCCGACGAGGCGAGCTGGCGCGAGCTCCGCGCCTGGTTCCTGGCGCCCTAGCGGCCGCGCGCGTCCTGGAGCGCCTCCGCCTCGCGGGCATCCGCCATGGCGCCGAGCGTCTCGAAGCGGAAGTCGAGATGCGGCATGCGCGAGACCGCGACGGTGGCGCCAACGCCTTTCTTGCCGGCGCGGCGGTCGATCCAGGCGCTCTTCAAGCCGATCTCGTTCGCGGGCACGTGGTCGTGGAAAAGGCTCTGCGCGGTGTGAAGGATTCGTTCCTTGGGCACGCCGAGGGCCGCCACGCGTTCGATCAGCACCTCGAAGTTCCGGCGCGCGGGCTTGTAGGAGCCGATCTCCTCGGCCGTGAGGATGAGGTCGAAGGGATTGCCCAAATGCGCGGCGCTCTTGGCGATACCGGCCTTGTTCACGTTCGAAAGGATGACGAGCTTGTAGTGGCGCTTCAGTCTCGCGAGCGCGTCGACCGAATCGGGGAAGGGGAGCCAGTCGCCGATGGAGGCGCCGAAGGCCTCCGCCTCGCTATCGTCCGCGGGCGCGCCGAGCGCGCGGGCGAAGTCACGGTGCGTATTCGCGAGAAGCGCCGGGTAGGACATGGTCGGATGCGCCGATTCCCAGTCGTGCTCGATCCGGTTGAACATCTCGAGCATCTCGTCGCCGGTCCGCTCGATCCCGTGCCGTCGCGCCCAGGGCTCGAGGCGCGCGCGCATGCCTGTCTCCCAGTCGATGAGCGTGCCGTAGCAGTCGAAGGTGAGAGCCCCGAAGTCGGACAAGCGCATGGCGGTCCTCCGGTCGTTCGTATGTGCGGACCGCGAGGCTAGCGGAGCGCGAGGCCCCGGTCTTGACCGGGGCTCCGCCGTCTTGGACCGAAGCTCACCCACGATGGCGAATGGGACGATGGCGCTCCATCTGGCTTTGCGCAGATCCGGCTGTTCCCGCCGCGGCGTGGCTTCAATTTCTTGAATGGGTCTAAAGCGGTCATCCGCGCGGCCGACACCGCCGATCCAATGACGCAGAACTGGCCGCATGACATGCCCGCTCCCAAGGTCGACGGGGAGTGCTCCTATCGGACGCCCGCGCTCAGATAGGGAGGGGACTTTTTCCAGTTGATTCCATTGCGGCCATTTTCGCGGCCGTAAGCGAAAAGCGCGTCCATGTATCGCGTGTCGAAATCTGCATTTGGATGATGCACAGAGAAGTCGCTCTCGATGTAGGTCAAATTGTAGTCCACGCCATCACGCTGCGTGATGAAATAAGTGCGAAAGAGGTCATTGATTCCGCTCACATAGATCATCGTCGAGATGGCGCGGCCGGCGATGCTCAACGTTTGCCGCTCGACACTTGCCCAGTCTTTGCCAAGCCGGCCATTGCGAATGATGTAGGCATGACGCTCGCGTTCCGAGCGCTTGCCGCTCTCCGACCCTTTCATCATTTCACCCACGGCGGGCGGATAGAGGAACAATTGCGCTATGGCGCCGCCGTCGACATGCATCTCTTGATAATGATGCCCCTCGACCTCGACATCGATCATGACCGGCGGAAACATGGCTGGAACTGCTGCGGACGCCAGCAAGAGCTTGTGCACGAGAGTGATGGCTCGAGGATCTTTGCTCTTGGCGATCGCGCCGATATTCCAGATCACGGGTCTGCGCGCGTCGAGATCGGTCGTGCCGATGAGCAGCAGGCGTCCTTTGTCGTATTCGCGGGCGATGTCGTCGAGCATATCTCTGTCGACGACCTTCGAAATTACGGAAAGCAAGGGGCTCGTATCCGACAATGCATCATCGAAGAATGCTGCTAGGACGCCACGCTCCTCGTAGACGTCCTTGACCGAGATCGATGTGTAGAGCTTTTGAAGTTTGGAGTCGTAGCCGGAACCGAGGAATGCGAATGGTGCGATCAGAGCGCCGGCGCTGACTCCGGTCACGACTTTGAATTCGGGACGCGTGCCGGTGTCGGACCACCCGACCAGCAGGCCGGCGCCGAATGCACCATCGTCGCCGCCGCCGGAAATGGCGAGGAAATAGGCGGGTGGCCATGCGCCGTTCGTCGCGCCCCTGGCCTCGCTCTCGCGTTCGAGCGCCCGGAGGCTCTCTTGGAACATTTCCGCATATTGTTCGTCCGCGTAATACCTGGCATCAGGTATACCGAGCGGTAGGGCTTTGGTCGTTAGGGTCTCAGGAACCGCATTGAGGCGTTGGGGAGTCGAGCAGGCTTGAAGCGCGATGGCAACAACAGCGATGGCAAGAATCCATCGGACCGATTGGATCGGATTTGAAGGAGGGGAGTCCACGATTAACTCCTGAAAACAAGGATCGGGTTGGAAGGGGAGCAACAGAATCGTCGTCGCGATCTGTGCTTATGAGTCGATCGGGCCGCTTCGCCTGGAGAAGACCAGCGAACCGTCGGAGAAGAACCCAATTGTTTGGGACGTGGCGTCACGGGCGAAGCCCCTAAGGAAGTTTGTAGTGCAGCTCGCGCCAGTAGATGATTCCGGTGGCGATCTCTGGCGGACCTCCGGATGCCATTGCGACACTCCGAAAGTTGCTTCGCAGTCCGAAATGGCCGCCGCCCGTGATGCCCGTGAACCGGCCGGTCCCACCGGTGAAAGTAAGCTCTCCATCACAGCCCACGAGGTGAACCCCCTTGCATTGAAAGTCACCGAACGCGCGGGAGCTGTCAGTACCGACGATCGTGCAGCTGCCGTGGGCCGACTGCGAACTGTCCCTCAGATTGATGCGTGCCGTTGCCGGACAAAGCAGCTGTCCGACATCGACGGGGCCATTATCGGTTTCAACGTAAAGCCGGCCTGAAATTGCACCGATGAAGGTCGCTTCATTCTCGCCCGTTTGTATGGTTCGACCTTGTCCGTCCCAGGCCGAGAACGCACGGATTGTCGCCTCCTCGGCGGCCAAAGCGTTGCCGCTCAGAATGGCAGCGAATGCCAACAGAGCGGTGATGCCTGGTTTGTTGCGCAACCTATTCATTTGACGTGCCTCTCATTCGGTGTCCGCGCAAAACCCACCGGGTCATTTCTCGCGCGGCTCAGTCAAATCCGATATAGACGGCATCGCCGCCAAGGGAGAGGGCCAAGCCCTTGCGTTGCGCCTCGAGCTCGATGACCACGCCGTTGTTGTTCTTGAGCCAGAGTTTTCCCGTGCTGGCGTCGCCGACAACAGCCCCGTAGCGGCCTTGAATGTAGGCGCCGGGGAAATCCCGCAGGTCAGCCAAGTTGTAGACGGTGCCGGTAGCCGTGATCTTCGAAACGCCGAATCCACCGATTCCAAGCCCGCCGACCGTGAACTTGTAGGTGTTGCCCTGATATTGAAGCCGCCCGCCGCCAAGATTGCCGCTTCCGATGAAGGCGAGTTGAACTTGCTCAATTTGAACCGTGCCGGACTTGCCCAAGTCTTGCGCGAACGTGGCGCTGCTCGCGCCGAGGCACGCCAGGAGAACCGGGAAAAGCCGCGCCGTCACCGATCGACGAAAATTGAGGCCGGCCGAAAGAAGCCGATTTTTCGTCTGTGACATGGACCCTTGCTCCGTGCGTACATCAGGTTTCGGTACTGTCGTCGGGCGCATGGATTGGTAACATCGCGGCGGCAAGCGGAAGTTGATCTATCGCAATTCTGCGTCTCGACCGCTTGTGGGGTCACTGAGAGGAGATCAAAGCCGTCAACAGTGGCGTCTCGAGAACTGCGATGGTCCTCATTGAAGGCTGGTCAGCACAGTCGGAGAGGCTAAGATCGCTCGGATGTCTCTCGCCTCTTGAGCGTCATCGAAATAGCCGATGCGACAGATGGGACGACCAGTGTCTCCACAACCCCTCACAACGTCATTAATAGTGCAGCGCATGTTTGCGGCGCTGTTCGTGCTGTCGTTGACGGCTTTGAGCATGTGGCTTATCCGGCCTTTTCTCGGCGCGGCGATTTGGGGCGGGATCATCGCGATATCCGTGTTTCCGTTGCATCGGCGCATCACGGAGTGGCTTGGCGGCAGGAGAACTGCCGCCGCGATATGTCTGGGCCTTGTCCTGGCGGTGGTGTTGGTCCTCCCCTTGGGCATGTTGCTGGTTGCCGTTGGGGAACACGCGTCTCGCCTGGTCCATATTGCACCCGAAGTACGTCGGATCGAGGTCCCTCCGCCGCCGGTGTGGCTGCAGGACACGCCGCTGATTGGCGCGCGTCTTTATGAGGCGTGGCAACATGGTATCGACGATCTGCCAGGAATCATCGATCAGATACGTCCCAAGGTGCGCGATGCCGCCATTTGGCTCCTGTCGAGGACGGTCAAATCGACGCTTGTGGTCATCGAAGCGATTCTTGCCATCGTTTTCGCCGTGATATTCCTCGCCGCGACTCAGGGCCTCGTCGATTTTTTCATTCGGTTGCTCAGAAAACTTGGCATGGATGATGCGACAGGGATGCTGTCGAATATCGTGAAGACGATTCGAGGCGTGACTCAAGGTATTATCGGAATGGCATTGTTGCAGGCGGCGCTGTCATGGATCGGTTTTGAAGTTGCCGGCGCGCCTCTTCCCATGTTGCTGACGCTCGTGACTTTTGTCAGTTGCGCGGTCCAGCTGGGTCCGCTGATTGTCGGGATCCCGATCGTTGTCTGGCTATGGTTTCAAGTGGACGCGCAGTGGGCGGTTCTCTTGCTTATATGGCTTGTGGTCGTGGGTCTGCTGGATCATCTCCTTAAGCCGCTGTTGATCGGACGTGGGCTGGCAGTGCCTACTTGGTTGGTTTTTCTCGGCGTGATCGGCGGCTTGCTCGCCATGGGGCTTGTTGGCTTGTTTATTGGCCCGGTCATCCTGTCTGTGTCGTATTTGTTGCTGGTGCGCTGGATCGATTCAGCCGAGGCGACGCCGTGATCGTAGGAACCTCTGCTAAGGCCAAGTGACGACAGCCGAAAAAGTGAACCGGCAGCCAGCGTCACGGGTCGGATGGATGTCGCTGTCGGAATCCCGTGGCCTCACGCATTGGCGCGGCGGAGGCGCGCGGGCGTCGTGCCGCGCCGGCGGCGGAAGCTGCGGGTGAGGGCGCTCTGCTCCGAGAAGCCGGTGAGGAGCGCGATCTCGGCGATCGACAGGTCGCTCGCGACGAGGAGGCGGGCGGCGTGGTCGAGGCGCCGTTCGGCCAGATAGTCGCCCGGACTCTGCCCGACTGCCTCGCGGAAGCGCTGGTGGAAGATACTGATCGAAAGCCCCGCGTCGCGCGCGAGCGTGCCGACCGTGAGGGGCCGGGCGTAGTCCGCCTCGATCCGCTCGAGCGCGCGGGCGATCGAAGGCGGGATGGCGGAGGTTGCAAGCCGTCGCGTGATCGCATCGATGACGAGAGCGGACGCATGGCGCTCGGTCGCGGCGTCGAGCGGCCCGTCGGCCATCTCGTCGGCGAGATAGTGGGCGAGGCGCGCGAGCGCGTCGTCGATGGCGAAGAACGGCGACGCGGCCACGCGCCGGCACAGCCCCTCTGGCAGGCCCTGGGCGCGCCTGCCGTGGCAAGGGATGTCGAGGACGACGAAGCGGTTCTCGCCGAGCGCCCGATAGCGGTGCGCGAGGCCCGAGGCGATGAGCGCGCCCCGGCCCGCCTCGATCCTGCCCTCGGCCTCGCCGACGCCGATCACATGCACGCCCTCGATCGGCAGGACGAGCTGGTGCCAGTCATGGGCGTGGGTCGTCTCCCTCTCCCCGTAGGAGCGGAGCGACACGGCGGCGGCGCGGAGAGTCATGGTCTCCTCCTATCCAGGAGCGGGACGACCCTAGTCGAGGCCGGTCCCATCGACAATCGCGGCGGCTCGTTTCGTCTCGCTGGGATGGACCCTCGCGCCATGGACAGGGCGTCCGAGATTGGCAACCATGGGGGGCGAAGGGGAGGTGGCGATGGCGAAAACCGGAACGAACGGCAGCGGCAAGCGGCGCGCGCCGCCGCGCACCTTCGCGGACTTGAAGCCGGCCGAGGCGCGTGGCCTCGATCCCGAGAGCTACGTCTCGCCCGAGACCTATGCGCGCGAGGTCGAGCGCATCTTCCAAAAGGAATGGCTCTGCGTCGGCCGCGTCCAGGACGTGAAGAGTCCGGGCGACTACGTAAGCTTTGACCTTCTGGGTGAGCCGCTCGTGCTGGTGCGCGATCGCGAGGGCACGGTGCGCGTGCTCTCCCGCGTGTGTCAGCATCGCGCCATGCTTGTCGTCGAGGGTGCGGGCAACGCGCGGAGCTTCGTCTGTCCCTACCATTCCTGGACCTATGGGCTCGACGGGCGGCTCGCGGGCGCGCCCGAGATGCACAAGACACCCGGATTCGATGCCAAGGCGTGCCGGCTGCCGGGGCCGAAGATGGAGATCTGGGAAGGCTTCGTCTTCGTCAATTTCGATCCGAAGGCCGCTCCGCTCGCGCCGCGCTGGGCGGGGCTCTCGCGCTTCTTCAAGAATTATCGGCTGGCCGAGCAGATCCCCGTGCGCAGTTTCGAGTTCAGCGGCAATTGGAACTGGAAGGTGATGTGCGAGAACTTCATCGAGATCTATCACCATTTGGGCGCGCACCGCCTGTCCCTCGAGCCGATCCTGCCCGCGCGCCTCGTGCGGAACGAGCCCGCGGAAGGGCCCTACGCGATCGTGCACTCGCCGCACAAGGAGGGCATCGACGCCTCCGACTGGACGGGCAAGGCCGATGAAGCGCACCTGCCGCCCATCCGGGGCGTGAGCGAGGAGGAAGCGCGCCTCACGACCTTCGCCCATGCCTTTCCCTGCCACCTCATGTCGTTCTTTCGCGATCGTACCGAGTACTATCTGGTCTTCCCCGAGGGACCTGAGCGCATGCGCGTGCGCAAGGTCATCTGCGTGCCGCCGGAGACTCTCGACGATCCTGATTACGAGCGCGCGCTGAACGGCATCGCGGGCCAGTTCCTGTCGTTCCGGCAGGAGGACGTGGCGGTCAACGACGCGGTCATGCGCGGCTACCGTTCGCGCTTCGCGGCCGTTCCCGTCTTCTCCCACATCGAGGCGCCGCTGTGGCAGTTCACGGCCTACATGCGCGAGAAGATGGGCGACGAGCGCAAGCGGGCCGGGCGCCGGCCATGACGCGCGCGGCGAAGCCCGCGCGGTCGCGGCGGACCTCACGCGCGCCCGGCAGTGCCAGCCTCGCGCTCGGCCTCGCGCCGTCGAGCTACGTATCGGAGGAGAGCTACGCGCGCGAAAGCGAACGCGTCTTCGCGCGCGAGTGGCTCCCCATCGGCCGGGTCGAGGACGTCGTCAAACCGGGCGATTACGTGTCGATCGACATCGCGGGCGAGCCGCTCGTCATGCTGCGCGACGAGACGGGCGCACTCCGGGTCTTCACGCGCATCTGCCGCCACCGGGCCATGAGCATCGTCGAAGGGGCGGGCAACGCGCGGCGCTTCGTCTGTCCCTACCATGCCTGGACCTACGGGCTCGATGGCGGCCTCATCGGCGCGCCGCTCATGGACAAGACACCGGGTTTCGAGCGGGGCCGGTGCCGCCTGCCGAGTCCGCAGGTCGAAGTGTGGGAAGGCTTCGTCTTCGTCAACTTCGACCCGAAGGCGAAGCCTCTCGCGCCGCGCCTGGCCGGTCTCTCGCGGTTCTTCGCCCGCTGGCATTTCGCCGACATGGTCACGGTCCGCAGCTACGAGTTCGACACGGGCTGGAACTGGAAGGTGATGTGCGAGAACTTCATCGAGGCCTATCACCACATCGGTGCGCACCGCGTCTCGCTCGAGCCCATCCTGCCGACGCGGCTCGTGAGCGTGGAGGAGACGGACGGTCCCTATGCGATCGTCCATATGGGCCACGCGAAGCCGCGCGAGGCGGCCGAGGCCAAGGGCGAGTCCTGGGCGCGCCTGCCGGAGTTGCCCGAGCTCACCGAGCGAGAGCGTCGGCGCTCCTCCCTCGTCCATGTTTTCCCGCTTCTTCTCATGTCGCCCGAGGCGGATAGGCTCGAATATTACCTTCTCTTCCCGCAAGGGCCTGCGCGCTTGCGGATCCGGAAGGTGTTCTGCGTGCCGCGATCGGCGCTCGGCTTGCCGGCGACAGAGGCGGCGATCAACGACATGACCTCGCGCTATCTCCACTACCGGGTCGAGGATGTCTCGATCAACGACGCGCTCATGCGCGGGCTTCATTCGCGCTATGCCGAGCGCGGCCGGCTCTCCCACCTCGAGCGGCCGCTTCACGATTTCCGGCGTTATCTCGACCGCATGATGGCGGCAAAGGCAGGACGATGATGGCGACGATGCCCAAGGCACCGCTCAGCGGCGGCTGCCAATGCGGCGCCACACGCTACGAGATCACCGCCGACCCCGTCCGGCTCTACGTCTGCCATTGCCGCGAATGCCAGAAGCAATCCGCCTCCGCCTTCGGCATCTCGCTCATCGTGCCGCGCGCGGGCTTCCGCCTCGTCCAAGGCGCCACGAAATCCTGGACGCGCGCGACCGACAGCGGCAGGCGCCTCACATGCGTGTTCTGCCCGGAATGCGGCTCACGCCTCTGGCATGAATCGGAGCCTGCGGAAGCGACGATCAGCGTCAAGGGCGGCTCGCTCGACCGGCCGCTCGATCTCTCGGCGGTGCCCCATCTTTGGACGATGCGGATGCTCGCGGGCGTGGTCATCCCCGAGGGGAGTGCCCGTCACGAGAAGGAGCCGAGCTAGATTCGTCGCGCTACGCCGCGAGGAGAATGGCCCGGGCGCGGGCCTGTGCGGCGCCCTGCCGCTCGCCGGTAAGGTCGAGGGCGCGCGCGGTGAGGGCCCAGTTGAACGGGCTCGACGGCTTGGCGACGGTGCGCTCGGAGGCCAGCGCCCGGGCGAGCGCGCCATTGCCGTCCCGGATCGCCGCTTCGATCAAGGTGAGGCCGAGCACGTCGCGCTGCGCGTGAGTGCCGCCGAGCCGGTGGGACATGGGTTTCAGCGCCTGGAGCATGGCGGCAGCGCTCCCGTGCTCACCCTCGGCGAAGGCCGCGAGCGCCCGGCACACGGGCAGGCCCGCGTCGCGCGTCATCATGGCGTTGGTGCCGCCGCCGAGCGCGCGCCGTTCGAGCGCGGCGAGGAGGCGCCGCATGGCGAAGCGCCGCCCGGTCGCGACGAAGGCCATCATGGCGTGCATGTCGTTGAAGGCGTAATGCGCGTCGCCCGCCATGGGCTCCCACGCATCGGCCAGTTCCGTCCACCGCTCGCCGCAGTCGGCGCCCCGGAGCCACAGCCGCCAGAGAAGCGCCGTCGCATCGCGCGTCTCGATCACGATCGAGGAAGGCATGGGCCGGATCCGCGTGTCGTAGAGCTCGAAGACGCGCGTGGTCTGCTCGGTGTCGAGGTGAAACAGCGCGAGATGCCACCAATTGTGGAAAGCGAAAAGGTTGTCGGCCGCCCAGTCGACCTTGCGCGAGGACAGCCAGGCGATGCCGTCCGCGTGCCGGCCCTCGGTCTCCATCACGTGCGTGACGGCGTGGATCGCCCACGCATCGCGCGGGTTGAGATCGAGCGCGCGCCGGCCCATCTCCTCGGCGCGGCCGAGCTGGTTGTTCTCCTGGAGGCCGAAGGCCAGCATGCCAAGAGCGAAACCGAAACCCGGCACGTGTTCGTCCCAGGCGGGAAGCACGCGCGCGACGCGGTCGCGGAGCTGTGTCGTCTGGCCGAGGAGCGCGTCGATCTGGTGGCCGACGAAGAGGGCCAGGAGGTCGCGCGGGTAGTCGATGACGATCTGGCCGTAGATTTCGCTCGCGCGCTGGTATTCGCCGTCGAGCCAGGCGCGGATCGCCGTGACATGCAGGCGTTCGCGCGTGTTCGCCTTGGCGCCGAGCGCCTCGGCCGCCTCGACGCTGCGCCTGAGCTCGGGCTCGGCGGCCTTGTCGGTCGAGAGAAGGAACAGCGCGCCGCGGAGCGCGTGCGCCATGACGAAGTCCGGCTGCTTGGCGAGCGCCGCCTCGATCTCCGCCAGCGGGTCCTTGGAGAAACCGCAGAGAAGGTGCACGGCCGTCTCGTAATGCACGAGCGCGCGGCCGTTGATCGTGGAAATCGCCAGGCCCCGTTGGTCTCTCAGTGCCATCGCCGCACCTCTCGTGGTCGTCCGCCGTCGATCGTGGAGCCTCCATACACGCTAGCGTGACGGGCGCGCAGTGACCGGCGTCACAACGGGTGGTGGCGTTGGGATGGATAGCCCCAGGCCCTATGGCGCGCGGGGCCGGGAGCGAAGGCGCGGAAAGCCGCGGATTTGCGCGGCCGGGCGAACCCTATCCCGTGGCCGAGCGCTGGCCCTGGACCGCGAAGAACGACGCCGCATGGGGCTGGTCCGGCAGCTCGATCGAGAGCGGCAGGAGCCGCGCCTGGCGCGTCGCCTGTCCGCGCACGATCATGCCCTCATTCGGATTGGGCATGGGGTTGCGCCAGAGCGGGAACGCATCGGCCGCCGTATAGACAGCGATGTAGAGGCAGCGCGGAGTCGTCGATTGATTGGCCAGACTCCCGTGCACGAGCCGCGTGTGCATGAGGCAGACGGAACCGGCGGGGCCGACCGCGGGCACCTCCGCCGCCTTGAAGCCGGGCCAGAGATCCTTCGCGATGTAGCCCGCGAATCGCGCGCCGTCGAAGAGCGAATGCAACGGCCCCCGATGCGAGCCCGGCACGCACATGAGCGCGCCGTTCTCCACGCTTACGTCGTCGAGCATGAGAAGCGCGGTCACGACGTCGTCGTTCGTGTGCGGCGTGTAGGCGAAGTCCTGGTGATAGGCGACTTCGGTCTGAGAGCCCGGCAGTTTCAGGTTGATCTTGCAGTGGTGGAACTTGACGTTGGGGCCGAGGAGGTCGGCGACCATGTCGGTCATCGCCGATTTCCGCATCACGTCGAGATAGGCGTCCGAGATGTCGGAGGGGTTGTTGACGCGCCGGAGCGCCGGCTTCTCTGGCGTGTGCTCGGCCCCCATGTCGAAGCGCGGTTTCTTGTCGAGCGTCGGTGGGCCGAAGGGAGTCTTGTGCTGGCGGCTCTCCTCGACCCAGCCGTTGAGTTCCGTCCTCAATCGGCTCAACTGCTCCGGCGTCACCGCATTCGGCGCCACGACGAACCCGTCGCGCCAGAAGGCTTTGATCTGGGATGGGGTCAGCATTCGGTCCTCCATCGATCGATACGGCCCTGCTGCGGCTCGGACAACCTCGCCTCATGCCGGCGCGATCGAATCATGAGGCTCACCCCCTGATCCGCTCGCCCTTGGGATCATAGAACGGGCGGAGGGAGGCTGTCGCGGGCACGCGGCTGCCCATGACCTCGATCTCGTAGCGTCCGGCATTGACGTAAGCGGCGTCGACGGGCCCTCCGCCGTTCGACACATAGCCCATGCCGATGGCGGCGCCGACGCTGTGGCCGTAGGAGCCGGAGGTGATGCGGCCGACCAGCTTGCCGTCGCGCCAGATCGCCTCGTCGTGGAGGAGAAGCGGCTCCGCGTCCTCGAGCTTGAAAAGCACGAGGCGGCGCTTGACCCCCTCCTGCCGCTGCTTCAGCAACGCCTCGCGGCCGATGAAAGGCCGGTTCTTGTCGAAGGCGACCGAGAACGCCAGGCCCGATTCGATGGGCGTGTCCTCGGGGCCGATGTCGTGGCCCCAATGGCGGTAGGCCTTCTCGCTCCTCAGCGAATCGAGCGCGTGGTAGCCGGCGTGTTTGAGCCCTAATGAATCGCCGGCCGCGCGGATCGCGCCGTACACGGCCCGCATGCGTTCGGTCGGCACGTAGAGTTCCCAGCCGAGCTCGCCCACGAAGGTCACGCGCTGGGCGTGGACGCGCCCGCATGCGAGCTCGATCTCACGGCCGCTCATATAGGGAAAGGCCGCGTTCGAGAGATCGGCCGAGGTCAGTTGGCCGAGCAGCGCGCGCGAGCGCGGGCCCATGACGGAGAGCACGCCCAAACCCGATGTCACATCGGTGATCGTCGCGCGCGCATCCATGGACGTATTGCGCTTCATCCAGTCGAGGTCGTGGACGGCCGTCGCCGCGGCCGTCACCACCATGTAGCGGTCCTCGGCCATGCGCGTGACGGTCAGGTCCGCCTCGATCCCGCCATGGCGGTTGAGGAACTGGGTGTAGACGACGCGGCCCGGCGGCACCGCCATGTCAGCGGCCGCGATCGTCTGCATCACGGCCTCCGCATCCGGTCCCTGGACCAAGAACTTGGCGAAGGAAGTCTGGTCGAAGACGCCAACCGACTCGCGGACGGCCCTGTGCTCGGCGGCCGAGTGGGGAAACCAATTCTGCCGCTCGAAGGAATATTCGTATTGGGGCTCAATCCCCTTGGGCGCGAACCAATTGGTGCGCTCCCAGCCCGCGACGACGCCGAAGCAGGCCCCTTCGCCTGCGAGTGTGTCGTGGAGGGCCGAGCGGCGCAGGCCCCGTGCCGTCTCGTTCTGCCGGAACGGCCAGTGCGTCGCGTACATGAGGCCGAGCGATTCGACCGTGCGGTCGCGGAGATAGTGGCGGTTCACCTGGAAGTCCGAGACGCGGCGCACATCGACGTCCCAGAGGTCCATGCTCGGCTCGCCCCCGACGATCCACTCGGCGACGGCCTTGCCCGCGCCCGCGGAGGACGCGATGCCGATCGAGTTGAATCCGGCGGCCACGAAGAATCCCTTCAAGCCCGGCGCCTCGCCCAGCATGTAGCGGTTGTCCGGCGTGAAGCTCTCGGGCCCGACGAGGAGCTGGCGGATCTCGGCCTTCTCCAAGGCCGGCACGCGCTCGAGCGCCTTCTCCATGAGGACCTCGAAATGGTCCCAGTCCTCGTTCAGCGTGTCGAACTCGAAATCCTCGGGGATCCCGTCCATGCCCCAGGGCTTGGCGACCGGCTCGAATCCGCCGACGAGGAGCTTGCCCGCGTCTTCCTTGTAGTAGGTGTAGCCGTCGTAATCGCGCATGGAGGGAAGGCCTGCATGCATGCCGTCCATGGGTTGGGTCACGATGTAGAAGTGCTCGGCCGCGTGGAGCGGCACGGCGACACCGGCCAGCGCGCCGATCTCCCGCGCCCACATGCCGCCGCAGTTGACGACGATCTCCGAATCGATCGAGCCCTTGCTCGTCTCGACGCCCGTGACGCGGCCTTTGCCCGTGCGAATGGCCGTGACCTTGACGCCTTCGATGATCGTGGCGCCGCCCATCCGCGCGCCCTTGGCGAGGGCCTGGACCGTGTCGACGGGGTTGGTCTGCCCGTCGCCAGGAATCCACAGCGCGCCCACGAGGTCGTCCGTGCGCATCGGCGGCCATTTCGCGCCGGCCTCTTTCGGCGTCACGATGTCGGCCTCGATGCCGAAGCACTTGGCCATGGTGGCCTGGTGCTTGTACTGGTCCATGCGCCCCTTGGTGCGCGCGACCGCGATCGAGCCGCGGCGCTGGAAGCCCGTCGCCTGTCCCGTCTCGGCCTCGAGCGTGCCGTAAAGGTTGGCGCCGTAGCGGGCCAGGGTGGTCAGGTTGTGCGAGGCGCGCAGCTGGCCCACGAGCCCCGCCGCGTGCCAGGACGTGCCGCAGGCAAGAGTCTTCCGCTCGAGGAGGACCACGTCGCGCCAGCCGAGCTTGGCGAGATGGTAGGCGACGCTGCAGCCGACGATGCCGCCGCCGATGATGACAACGCGCGCATGCCGGGGAAGGGTGGAAGCCATGGACGGAGACCTTGTCGTGACGGGGGCCGATGGGCCGGCGTGCGCGTCCGCTCGGGGCGTTCCCGCGCGAGCCTCACATCATAATAGTCGGTGCGCGGCGCTTGTCGACGCGCGAGACGGCCTCTCAGGACGCCGCGGCGTCCCGGTCCCGCGGCTCGCGATCGTCTCCCGCCTCGTCGTAGCCGGCCTCGCCCAGCACCTCGTCCGGGATGTCCGACGCGGGTCGCCGCCGCAACAGCGGCATGCCGGCCAGCTTGCCGAGATAGAGGTAGATGACGGGCGTGAGATAAAGCGTGAGCGCCTGCGAGAGGATGAGCCCGCCCGTGACCGCGAGGCCAAGCGGCCGGCGCGCGGCGGCGCCGCTCCCGAAGCCGACGGCGATGGGAAGGGCCCCCATCAAGGCCGCCATCGTGGTCATCATGATCGGGCGGAAGCGGACGAGGCAGGCCTCGTAGATGGCCTCGCCGGGCTCCTTGCCGTGCTTGCGTTCGGCCTCGAGCGCGAAGTCGATCATCATGATCGCGTTCTTCTTGACGATGCCGACCAGCATGATGATGCCGACGAAGGCGTAGAGGCCAAGCGGCGTGCCGAACAGCATGAGCGTGAGCAGCGCGCCCAACCCCGCCGACGGCAGGCCGGAGAGAATCGTCAATGGATGGATGAAACTCTCATAAAGGATGCCGAGCACGATGTAGACGACGAGGATCGCAAGGGCCAGGAGCAGTCCGAGCCCCTTGAAAGACGACTGGAAGGCCTGGGCCGTGCCCTGGAATCCGGTCGTCAGGGTGGCCGGCAGGTTCTGCTCGCGCTCCAGGCGCCGGATCGCATCGACCGCCGTGCCGAGGGAGACGCCCGGCGCCAGGTTGAAGGAGATCGTGACGGACGGAATCTGGCTCTGGTGGTTGATGGTGAGCGGCCCCACGTCGCGCTTCAAGCTCGCGACGGCGGTGAGCGGCACGAGATTGCCGCTGCCCCCGCGCACATAGATCTTCTCGAGAGCCGAAGCCTCGCGCTGCTGGTCCTCCTTCACCTCGACGATCACCTGGTACTGCTCGGAAGGCGTGTAGATGGTGGAGACCTGCTGGGAGCCGAAAGCGCTGCCGAGCGCCAGCTGAATCTGCTCGATCGTGACGCCGAGCGCCGCCGCGCGGTCGCGGTCAATGTCGACCATGAGGTTCGGGCTCGTGATGTAGAGATCGCTTGTCACGTCGAGAAGAAGGTTGAGCTTCGCCATGGCCTGCTGCATGGCGTTGGCCGAGCGGTAGAGCGAATCGAGGTCGAGGTCCTGCATCGTGTACTGGTACTGCGCCTTCGACAGCAGGCCGCCGATGCGGATCGAGGGCGGGTTCTGGAGGAAGACGCGCAGGCCCGGCACGACCGCGAGCTTCGGCCGCAATTGTGCGATCACCTGGTCGGCATTCATCGTCCGCTCGGAGAGCGGCTTCAGGTGGATGAAAATGAATCCGGAGTTGCCGGTCGCGCGCGAACCGCCGACGCCGACCGAGGACATGAACGACTCGACGTTCGGGTCCTTGAGGATGATCGCGGCCACGGCCTGCTGGTTGCGCATCATGGCCTCGAAGGACGTGTCCTGCGCGCCTTCGGTGAAGCCGATGATCTGGTCGGTATCCTCGCCGGGCAGGAAGTCCTTGGGAATCTCGCGGTAGAGATAGAACGTCAGGACGATCGTCGCGAGGAAGACGCCGAAGACGAGCCGTGAACGCGCGAGAGACCAGGTGAGGCTCCGGTCATAGGCGCGATAGAGATACTGGAACGCGCGCTCCGACCACTGATAGACCGCACTGTGCTGCACGTGGCCGCCGCGGACGAACCGGCTGCACAGCATGGGCGTGAGCGTGAGCGAGACAAGGCCCGAGACGAGGATGGCCAGCGTGATCGTGACCGCGAACTCGTGGAGAAGGCGCCCCAGCATGCCGCTCATGAATATGACGGGGATGAACACGGCGACGAGCGACACCGTCATCGAGATGATGGTGAAGCCGATCTCGCGCGAGCCCATGATGGCGGCGTAGAGCGGCTTCTCGCCGCGCTCGATGTGGCGCACGATGTTCTCGAGCATGACGATGGCGTCGTCGACGACGAACCCGACGGCCAGGGTGAGCGCCATGAGCGTCAGGTTGTTCAGGCTGTAGCCGAGGAACCACATGCCCGCGAAGGTGCCGATGACCGAGATCGGCAGCGCGAGCGAGGGGATGATCGTGGCCGACAGGTTGCGCAGGAACAGGAAGATCACCATGACGACGAGCGCGGCCGCGAGCGCCAGCGTGAACTGCACGTCGTCGATCGAGTGGCGGATCGTCGTCGTGCGGTCGTAGAGCACGTCCATCTCGATCGCGGCGGGAAGCTGCGCCTGGAAGGTCGGCAGGATCGACTTGATCTGGTCGACGACCTCGATCGTGTTGGTGCCGGGCTGACGGTAGACGCCGAGGATGATCGCGCGCTCGTCCTTGAACCAGCTCGCGATCTTGGTGTTCTCGACGCTGTTGATGGCCTGGCCGATGTCCTCGATGCGGATGGGCGCGCCGCCGCGATAGACGACGATCTGCCGGTTGAACCCGGCCGCGTCGTTCAACTGCCCGGTCGAGCGGATAGTGACGGTCTGGTTCGGCCCTTCGAGCGTGCCGGTCGCGAGGTTCTGGTTGGCCTTCTGGATGCCGGAGACGACCTCGTCGAGACCGACGCCGCGCACGCTGAGCGCCTCGGGGTCGAGCTCGACGCGCACGGCGAATTTCTGCGAACCGAAGACGATCACCTGCGCGACGCCGGCGATGCTCGAAAGGCGTTGCGCCAGGATCGTCTCGGCGTAGGTGTTGACGGTGGAGAGCGGCAGCGTCTTCGACTTGAGCACGAGAAGGTAGATCGCGAAATCCGCCGGGTTCACCTTGCGGAAGGTCGGCGGGTTCGGAAGATCCGCGGGCAGGCGGCGCAGCGCCGTCGAGATCGCGGTCTGCACGTCCTGCGCCGCCGCGTCGATGTTGCGGTCGAGGGAGAACTGCAACGTGATGCGCGTCAAACCAAGCGCGCTCGTCGAGGTCATGGAATCGACGCCGGCGATCTGGGAGAACTGGGCTTCGAGCGGCTGCGCGACCGAGGACGCCATGGTCTCGGGCGAGCCGCCGGGCAGCCTGGCCGTCACCTCGATCGTGGGGAAGTCGACCTTCGGGAGCTCGCTCACCGCCAGCACCCGGTAGGCGAAAAAGCCGAACAGCACGAGCGAGGCCATGACGAGCGTCGTCATGACCGGGCGCCGGATGCAGAGTTCGGGGAGAGTCATCGCGGCGGCCTCGGCATCCGCGCTCAGCTCTGCGTTCGGACGCGGGAGCCGGGGACGAGGCGGAGCTGGCCGTCGGTCACGACCTGCTCGCCGCCATCGAGCCCCTTCTCGATCACGGTCATGCCCTCATGGGCGACGCCGGCGGTGACGGGGCGCTGCTCGACCGTCATGTCCTGCTTGACGACATAGACATACGGGCCGCTGGGGCCGTTCTGGATCGCCTCGGTCGGCACGACGACCGCGTTGGCGAGCGTCGAGAGCGTCAGCGTCACGTTGACGGATTGCCCGGTCGTCAGCCGCTCGTTCGCGTTCTGGAACGTGGCCTTCAAGAGGATCGTGCCCGTGGCGGCGTCGACCGCGTTGTTGACGAAGCTGACATCGCCCTGCTCGGGCGCGCTCGGGTCGCCTTGCGCTGCCGCCGAGACCATGAGCTTGCCGCCCGCGATCCGCGCCTTGATCTCCGGCAGGTAGCGCTCGGCCACGGAGAAGGCCACGTAGATCGGCTGGATCTGGTTGATGACGACGAGGGGCGCCGGATCGTTGGCTTTGACGACGTTGCCGAGATTGACGAGCACGCTGCCGGTCCGTCCCTGGATGGGGGCGCGGATCGAGGTGTAGCTGAGCTCGAGCTTCGCGTTGTCGAGCGCGGCCTCGTCCGCCTTGATCGTCGCGGCGAGAGTCTCGACCGTCGTGCGGGCCTGCTCGAACTGCTGCTTCGTCAGGAACTCCTTCTTGGCGAGCTCGGTGTAGCGCGCGACGTCCCACTTGGCCTTCTCGAGCTGCGCCTTGTCGCGCGCGAGATTGGCTTCGGCCTGGCGCACATTGGCCTCGAAGGTGCGCGGATCGATGGTGAAGAGGGGATCGCCCGCCTTCACGATCTGCCCTTCCTTGAAGGACACAGCCGTGATCTGCCCGTCGACCCGCGATTTGACCGCGACGCTCTTGATCGGCTGGACATTGCCGATCGTGTGCACGGTGACGGGAATGTCGGCCCTGGCAACGGACGCCGTGACCACGGGCGCGGCGGGCGGCGGCGCCTTGGGCTGGGCGCCCCGGACGAGCCCGCTCGTCGCGGCATAGCCGATCGCGGCGAGAGCCACGAGCGCGCCAGCCACCATCACGATCCGGCGCTTCGTCAGGAGCCGGGCTTCGCTGAATATTCTGGCCAAGAGACGGCCCCAAATGATTGTTTCGCCGACATGTTAGTCCAATCGGCGGTGGGGCGCACCTGTCCAGTTCGTGCTCTGTTCCGGCCTCGCCTGGACGAGTACCGCCGCTCTTATGGTGCCTGACGCGCGCGCTCGCGACCCGTCATGGCCAGGAACGGTGGTGCCGCTGCTCGCCCTGGCCCGGTTGGCCCTGGGGCGACGGCGAAGAGGGGGCCGCCTGGGGCGGCGGCGCACTCACATGCGGCGCGCCGGAGGGCATCTGTTGGGGCGGCATCTGTCGTGGCGGCATCTGCGGCGCGGGCATGGCTTGATGCGACGGTTGCGGCGCTTGGAACACCGGCGCGCTTGGCATGGACGGCTGGTGCGGCGGCGCCATGCGTGCGCTCGGGGCCGGGCTCGGCGACATCTCGCGCGGCATCGCGTGCGGAGCCGGTGCGCTTGCCTGCGGCGATGGGCGCATGAAGGGCTGCTGGTCGCTCGGCTGGCGCGCCTCTGGCCGCTGCATGCGCGTCTCGGCACGGGGGACGGTGCGCTCCGGCATGGGCTCTCTCACCCCGCCATTCGCGTTGGGCGAGCCGCCGCGGATGACCGGGCCTGGCGCCGAGGGCGCCGAGCGGGTGAAAGGTTCCTCGCGCGCGCTTCTGGGTACGCGTCCGCTACCGTTGGGCATGCCGACATTGGGCGCGCTCGGCTGCGACGCATTCGGCTGGGACGCGCCGGGACTCTGCGCGCCATCGACGGGCGCGCGGTGGCGGATCTCAGGTCCAGGCGCGGCGCT
>JAXMCE010000008.1:0-169081 GCA_046349515.1 Alphaproteobacteria bacterium
CGCGCAATCGACGCTCGACGAGATGGACAAGCTCTGGGACGAAGCGAAGCGGGAGGAGTGATCGCGCGGCCCTGCTGCGCTCTTAGCGGCTTTGCGTGATCGAGCGCGGCGCTCTCGCGGATGCCCATCTTCGCTAGGGCGCCGTTCAGGGCACCCTCATTCAACCGCGACCCACACGTAACCGTCCGCAATCCGCGTCGGAAGCGGCTTCAGTGACGTCCGGTTTTTCCTCACATTTCCGGCAAATTCGTAGCCCTTCGGGGAACCATCCGGATTGAGCGCCGGACACCAGGAAAGAATTTCGCCCGTTTTCAAGTCGAAACGGCTTTCGTGCCACCGGCAGACAATGACGTCCGGATCGACGACTTCACTATCCTTCAGCGGCAGATGAAGGTGGGGGCAGGCATTGTTGAGGGCGTATATCCCCCGCGGCGTGTGGATCAGAAGCAGATCGAAATCGTCGCGTTCGATGATCTTGCGGCCGCCGACCGGCAGCTCGGCCGCCGGGAGCAGGCGCAGCCATTCGAGGCCTGCAAGGCGCACGCGCGTCTCATCCGCCTCCTGTTGTCCGGAGATTTCCGCCAGCGCCGAGGCTTTGATTCCCGAGATTTCATACAGGCTGATGCGGTCGTCGGTGCCGCGAAGCTTCACGCGTACGAAATCTTTGACGACGACCGAGTCCTTCACGCGCCCATAAAGATCTTCGGAAACCAGCAGCCGGGTTCCCGCTTCCTTGTTCGCGCGCTCGATCCGGTTTGCGACATTGACGGTATCGCCAATGGCCGTGAGCTTGTCCCGCTTTCGCGAACCGACGGATCCGATGACGGCTTCGCCATAATGGATTCCGATGCCGACATCAAAGTGCCGCTCGTACATCGCATCCATGTACGGCTTGAGCCGGTCACTGGCGGTCAGCATTTCCAACGCCGCATTCACGGCCCGGAGCGGCGCAATCGGATCGCCGTCGATGCCGAACAGCGCCATGATTTCGTCACCGATGAAGTTATCGATGTACCCCTTGTTGCGCTCGATGACGTCGCCCATCAAGTGGAAGTATCGGTTCAATACGAACATGACGTCGTAAGATGACAGCGTCCTCGAAAAGGCCGTGAAATCGCGAATGTCGCAAAAGAGCACCGCGATGAGTTTGTTCTCACCGCAGCGCCCCAGCCGTTCCTGCGCCAACTGACTCGTGATTTCCAGATCCGCTTCATCGAGGACGAGGCGGCGCAATCTCACGTCGCCGCGGAGGCGCGTTTGACAGGCAAGGCGGATATCGGGACCGAAGCCGAGCTTCGCCGCTAGCGCTTGCTCGGCCTCGCCGCGCCTCTCGCAGTGCTCACTGTCGCCGAGGATCCAAACACGACAGGTAGAACACTTCGCCTGGCCCCCGCAGGCGTGGGCGTGGGCGATGCCGGCACGCAGCGCCCCGTCGAGAATCGACTCTTCCTGTTCGACGTCGAATTCACGTTTGTCGGGAAGGCAGACGACTCTCGGCATCGACAAGCGCTACTTGTTCATGAGCAAATGATAGAGGCTCGACGTGTCCCAGCGCCCGCCGCCGCGCTCCTGGATGTGGGAATAGAACTGGTCGACGAGCGCCGTCACCGGCAGACGCGCGCCGTTGCGCTTCGCTTCCTCGACGCAGATGCCGAGGTCCTTCCGCATCCAGTTCACCGCGAAGCCGAAGTCGAACTTGCCGGCGATCATGGTCTTGCCGCGGTTCTCCATCTGCCAGGACTGCGCGGCGCCCTTCGAGATCACCTCGATCACCTTCTCGCAGTCGAGGCCCGCGCGCATGCCGAAAGCGAGGCCCTCGGACAGGCCCTGGACGAGGCCCGCGATGCAGATCTGGTTGACCATCTTCGTGAGCTGCCCCGCGCCCGCCGGTCCCATGAGCGTGACCGCGCGGCCATAGCAGGCCATCACCGGCTTCGCGCGCTCGAAGACAGCGCTCTCGCCGCCGCACATGACGGTCAAGACGCCGTTCTTGGCGCCCGCCTCGCCGCCCGAGACGGGCGCGTCGACCACGCCGAGCCCGAGCTTCTTTCCTTCGGCCTCGAGCTCGCGCGCGAGATCAGCGGAAGCCGTGGTGTGGTCGACGAAGATCGAGCCCTTGGCCATGCCGGCATAGGCGCCGTCCTTGCCGTAGACGACGCTCCGCACGTCGTTGTCGTTGCCGACGCAGGCGAAGACGATCTCGGCGCCCTTGGCGGCTTCCGCCGGCGTCGCGGCCGATTTCCCCTTGTGCTGCTTCGTCCATTCCCCGGCCTTGGCCGCGGTGCGGTTGTAGACCGTGACGTCATGCCCCTTGGCGGCCAGGTGGCCCGCCATCGGATAGCCCATCACGCCCATGCCCAGGAATGCGACCTTTGCCATGCTCTCCCCCGATTTCGCTGAGATCGTTCGATCACCGTGTCGCGCGGGAGCATAGCCGCGGGCGCGGCCATCCCGCAACGCGCCTCACGCGCGCTCGGCGCCGTAATAGAGCATCGCCGTGTGCCGGGCCTCGGCGAAGAACAGCCAGCGCTCCATGAGGACGCCCATGGCGGCGATCGGCACGGCCAGGAGCGCCGCCGCGATCCCCGCAACGCCCTCGACCATGAGCGAGACGAGGGTAAGCGCGAAGGGCAGCGCGAAGAGCGCGACGGTCGCGCCATAGCGAAGCGTCCCCGCATGCTTCCGCGCGATCCGGTAGCCCATCTCGCGCTGGACGAAATTCTCCTGCGTGTTGGGCGGATCGAGAAGGCGCACGGGACTTTCGAGCCCCGTGGCGCTCGCGGGCGTGGAGGCGCTCTGCGCGCCGTCGAGGAATTTCCAATAGCCGGTCTTGAGGCACCAGCCAACGAAGAGCGCCGCGAGGGCGACGGTGCTTGCCCGACCGTGCGGCTCGCCGAAGGCGGCCAGCAGCGCCGCGAGCAGGAGCGCGCCGGTCGCGACGGCGAGCACGAGATAGATCGGCAGCACCCAGCCGTTCCGCCAGGCGCGGATCGGCCGGAGCGAGGCATAGATCATGGCGGTCGAGGCAACGGTCGCGCCCGCGAGCGCCGCCGTCGCGTAGCCTGCCCGCGCCCAGCCTCCCTTCACCTCGCCTTCGACGATCCAGCCATAGGCGGTGACGAGAGCGGGCGCGAAGGTCGCGAGCGACAGCACGGCTTCGCGCGAGAGCCAGGACGAGCGCCACTGGCTGAAGGCGCGCCAGGCACGCTCCGGATGGCCGAGGTGGAAGGTCGAGGACAGGAGCCCGAAGGCGACGAGCGCCGCCGACAATGCGAATCCCACGCCGCCCAAAAACGGCGCGGGCGTGACGAGGCCAGCCGCGCCGAAGACCGCCAGCAGCGCCATGAGGCCGTAGCCCGCGCCCGACGCCGTCGTGAAGAAGATGATCGAATAGGCAGGGTGCATGTCAGCGCTGGTTCATCCCGACAGCAGGCGGTCGATCCAGCCGAGCACGCCCTTGGCGTCGGTCGCGACCGGGTCGAGGAGCGATGCGCCGCCGCTCGTCCCCGCGCCGTCCTTTCGCGCGCGCGGCGGGAGGTATTTGTTGACAGGCTTGTAGCCAAGCTCGGGCATCAGATCGTAGCCGCCGCGCGTGGCGACGAGCTTCGAGACGTCTGATTGCGGGTCGCCCAGATCGCCGAAATGGCGCGCCGAGGCGGGGCAGGTCGAGACGCAGGCCGGCACGCGCTCCGTCTCGGGCAAGGTCTCGTTGTAGATGCGGTCGATGCAGAGCGTGCATTTCTTCATGACACCGTCATGGTCGTCGTATTCGCGGGCGCCGTAAGGACACGCCCAGGAGCAAAGCTTGCAGCCAATGCAGAGGGACTCGTCGACCAGCACGATGCCGTCCTCCGCGCGTTTGTAGGAGGCGCCGGTCGGGCACACGGTGACGCAGGCGGGCTCCTCGCAGTGGAGGCAGGAGCGCGGGAAGTTGACGGTGCGGCCCGCCCGCCCCTCGCCCGTCTCGAAGCTGTGCACGCGGTTGAACCACACGCCCATGGGATCGGCGCCGTAGGGATCGCGGTCGGTCATGGGCGCCATGGGCCCGCCCGAGTTCCACGACTTGCAGTTGACCGCGCAAGCATGGCAGCCGACGCAGGTGTCGAGGTCGATCACGAGGCCGAGCCGCTTCGCGTGCGGATTTTTTGGCAGGTCGGTCACGGGCGTGCGCGCCTCTTGTCGCTGAGCACGGTCGTCAGTGGTTTGCGCGTCATGTTTCGCTCAGGCCTCTGAAGCGCGCGCCGTAGCGCAAGACATCGGGCCGCGCGGGCAGGTCGAAGGCTGCGACGAGCGGCGCGCCACCCGCAGGAACCTCATCGCCCGCCGCCGCTTTCTCGACGCGCACGCGCAGATCGTACCAGGCCGCCTGGCCGGTCACGGGATCGCTGTTGGCTGTCCGCGCGCCGTCCGCACCCGCCGGCAGCAGCTCCGAGATCACATGGTTCAGGAGGAAACCGCGCTGGGCCTCGGGCGCATCGGCCGAGAGGTTCCACGCGCCGCGGCGCTTGCCGATGGCGTTCCAGGTCCAGACCGTCTCCCCGTTCACGCCGTCCATGAGCTTCACGCGCGCCCGCGCGCGGCCGCGATGGCTCGTGATCCACACCCAATCGTCGTCGGCGAGGCCAAGCGACTTGGCCCTGTCGCGGTTGATATAGAGGTGATTGCCGCCGTGGATCTGGCGGAGCCAGGCGTTCTGCGAGCCCCAGGAGTGGTACATGGCCATGGGGCGCTGGGTGACGGCGTGGAGCGGAAAGGCGTCGCGATCGACCGACGCCTCCTCGAAGGGCGCATACCAGATGGGCAAGGGATCGAAGTAGGTGCGGATGCGCTCGCGCTCGCGCGCGGGAGGGAGGATCGCGCCGTGCCCCTCGCCCGCCAGGCGGAATTTCTGCAGCGCCTCGCTGTAGAGCTGGAGCACGATGGGCTCGGCCTTCGCGATGAAGCCCATGCGCTGGGCGAAGGCGAGGTAATCGGCGTTCGCGAATTTGAAGAAGCGCTCGCCTGGTGCCAACTCGTGGCGCCAGAAGCACTGGTTCTCGACATAGCGTTCGAGCTGCTTCGGGTTGGGCGGGGCGCGCCCTTCGCTCTCGCCATCCGTCCCGCGCCATCCGGCAAGGCTGCCGATGCCGGGCTGGCGTTCGTGGCGCGCGAGATAGTCGGCATAGCCGCCGGGATATCGCGCGGCGCCCGCCTCGTCGGTCATGCCGGGCAGCATGAGCCGCGCGCCCAAATCGAGGAGCACGTCCTGGAACGGCCGCACGTCGCGGTCGAGCGGCACGACCGGCTGGCGGATCGCATCGGCCGCACCGTCCGCATCGCAAATGGGACGGTCGAGGAGCGAGATGCAGTCCCACCGCTCGAGATAGGTCGTGTCCGGCAGAACGAGATCTGCGTAGGCGACGGTCTCGGAGAAGAACGCATCCGAATAGATGATGCGCGGAATCTTGTAGTCGCCCGTCGCGGGGTCGCGATCGGTCAGCATCGCATGCGCGTCCCCGACGTTCATCGACGAGTTCCAGCCCATGTTCGCCATGTAGAGGAACAGCGTGTCGATCGGGTACGGATCGCCCGCCCAGGCGTTGCGGATGACCATGTGCATCATGCCGTGGGCGGCGAGCGGCGCGTCCCAGGAGAATGCCTTGTCGAGACGCGAGGGACTGCCGTCCGCCTCGACGAGAAGATCCTCGGGCCCTTGCGGAAATCCCAGAGGCGGCCCCGGCATGGCGGCATCGGGCTTCACCTGGCCCGGCTTCCCCGTCGGGCGCTGCGCGGGCGGAATGGGGCGCGGGAACGGCGGCTTGTAGCGGAATCCGCCCGGGCAATCGATCGAGCCCAGCAGCATCTGGAGAAGATGGATCGCGCGGCAGGTATGGAAACCGTTCGAATGCGCCGAGATGCCGCGCATCGCGTGCATGGCGACGGGGCGGCCGACCATGCGCTCATGCCGGCGCCCTGCCCAGTCGGTCCAGGGAACGGCGAGCTCGATCGTCTCGCTGAAGGCCACGCGCGCGAGCTCGGCCGCGATGCGGCGGATGGTCGCGGCCTCGATGCCGATGCGGGGCGCCACGGCATCGGGCGCGTAGCGAGGATCGAGGTAGCGTTTGACGACGAGGCGGAACACGCTCTCCGCCCGCCGTCCGTCGGCGAGCGTGACGTCGCCGTCGAGGTGCCCGGCGGTCGCCGGGTCGAGCGCGTTCGCGACGGCGCCCGTCTTCCTGTCGAGCACGAGCGGACGTCCCTCGGAATCGCGCGCGAACAGGCCATGCTCGGCCGTGCCGGGCGCATCGATCACCAGCCACGGCGCGTTCGTGTAGCGCGCGAGGTAGTCCGCATCGACCTTGCCGGCCTTGAGCAACTCGTGGATGAGCGCGAAGACGAAGAGCCCATCCGTGCCCGGGCGGATGCCGAGCCATTCGTCCGCGATCGCGGAATAGCCCGTGCGCACGGGATTGACCGAGACGAACTTGGCGCTCCGCGCCTTCAACTTGCCCAAGCCGATCTTGATCGGATTGCTGTCGTGGTCCTCGGCCACGCCGAACATGAGGAGATAGCGCGTGCGCTCCCAGTCGGGCTCGCCGAACTCCCAGAACGAGCCGCCGATCGTGTAAATCCCGCCCGCCGCCATGTTGACCGAGCAGAAGCCGCCATGGGCCGCGTAGTTGGGCGTGCCGAACTGCTGCGCCCACCAGCCGGTCAGGGCCTGGCTCTGGTCGCGTCCGGTGAAGAAGGCGAGACGCTTGGGATCGCTCTTGCGGATGGCGCCGAGCCAGTCGGTCGCGATCCCCATGGCCTCGTCCCAGGAGATCGGCACGAGCTCGCCCGTGCCGCGCAGGCCCACGCGCTTCAGGGGCTGCGACAGCCGCGCGGGCGAGCGCTGGTGCATGACGCCCGCCGAGCCCTTGGCGCAGAGCACGCCCTGGTTCACCGGGTGCCCGGGATTGCCGCTGATGTAGCGGATGGCGCCGTCCTTCAGGTGCACCTTGATGCCGCAGCGGCAGGCGCACATGTAGCAGGTCGAGTACTTGATCTCGTCGGCGGCCGAGGGCGAGTAATCGATCGCGTGGCGGACGGTCATCGGGCTTCGGTCATGGGACAGCGCGCGTCCTATAGCACAGGGTTGCCAAGGCGGGCAGCCAGGATCAGGAATCACAGACTACGATAACGCGCGATCCGGCCCTCATGCGTCGACAAGCTCAGCATGAGGGTTCTCATATGACGTCCCCATCCTATCTCAGTCCTCATCCTGAGCCTGCCGAAGGATGAGAGCCAACTCACGTCTCGGCGAGAGTGAGCACGAGGTCCGCGAGATCAGTCTTGCCGCGGCCGGGCCGGCCGTGGAATCGTGGCCGGGACAGCATGCGGGGGAGCCATGTTCTTCGATCATGACGGCGTCAAAATCCATTACCGCTGGGACGGCAAGGGCGAGCCGGTCCTGCTCATCCACGGCGTCGGCAACGCGCTCGATTCCTGGGACACGGTGGTCGAGGACCTGGCGCCCCATTTCCGCGTCCTCCGCCTCGATCTCCGCGGCCATGGTGAGTCCGCAAAGGTTCCGGTCAAGAGCATGGACGAGTTCGTGGGCGACATCGAGGCGCTCCTCGACCATGTGGGCGTGACGGAGACGCATCTCGTCGGCTTCTCCCTCGGCGGCCTCACGGCGCAGGCTTTCGTCCTCGCCCACCCGGAGCGGGTGCGGAAGGTCGCGATCCTCGGTGCCATCGCGGGGCGCACGCCCGAGGAGAAGGTCAAGGTCAATGAGCGCCTCAAGATCCTCTCCGATCTCGGACCGCTCGGCCATTTCGACGCCTCGGTCACGCGCTGGTTCACGCCCGATTTCGTGAAGAGCCATCCCGAGGTGATCGCGCGGCGGCGCGGCCAGGCCGAGCGCATGGATCACGCCTGCTACGTCGCGGCGTACCGGATCCTCTGCGACAACGACTTTGCCGACCGGCTCCACACCGTGAAGAACGAGGCGCTCATCGCGACGGGCGAGAACGACATCGGCTCGAACCCGCGCATGTCGCGCCTCATGCACGAGAAGATCAAGGGCTCGAAGCTCCACATCTGGCCGAAGCTCCAGCACAGCATTCTCTTCGAGGCGCCCAAGGAGGTGAGCAAGATCCTCCTGCCCTTCCTCAAGGGGGAGATGAAGTGAGGAAAGAGTTGTCGGTCGCGATGACGATGGCATGAGGGAAACGATGGCCTCCCTCCTCCCCCAGGCCCAGGCCTATGGCTACGCTCTCGGCATGCTGTTGCTCGACGAGGTCGAGAGCCACGTGCCCGGCGACACGGCCCATGCGGGGACCTATCCCTATCCCGTGCTGTTCGAGGTCGTGACGGGCGCCTCGGCCGCGCGCATCACCAACGGCGATCCGACAGCGACGGGTGCCGTCGTCGAGGCGGCCGCGAAGCTCGCGCGCATGGGCGTCAAGGGCATCACGTCGAACTGCGGCTTCATGGTGTGCTACCAGAAGGCGGTGGCCAGCGCGGTCGGGGTGCCGGTCGCGCTTTCGAGCCTTCTCCAGATTCCGCTGGCCTGCCAGGCGATCGGACCCGACGGCCGGCTCGGCATCCTCACCGCCTTCACCTCACGGCTCAACCAGAGCGTGCTGGCGTTGGCCGGCCTTCCCGCCCAGCAGAAGATCGCGATCGATTCGATCGAGGACACGGAGGATTGGGCGCGGCTCGCGACGCACGCGATCGACGAGGCGCGATTCGGCGCGCACCTCCTCGCCCGTGCGAAGCGCATGGTCGCCTCGCATCCGGACGTGAAGGCGATCCTCCTCGAATGCGCGCTCTACCCGCCCTACGCGCCCCTCATCCAGCGCGAGCTTGGGTTACCCGTGTGGGATTTCGTCTCGCTCGTCGACCATCTCTACGCGGTCACGCACCGCCGCGCACCATTCCACCACTGAGGGCAAGGCGCGCCTAGACCGCGTGCGTCACGCCGCCGTCGACGCGCAAGTTCTGCCCCGTGATGTAGCCGGCGGCGTCCGAGAGAAGGAAGCTGATCGTGCCCGCGACCTCCTCGACCGAGCCGTAGCGCTTCAACGGCACGCTCGCCTTGCGCTCCTCGGTCGCCGGCAGGCTGTCGATCCAGCCGGGCAGCACGTTGTTGATGCGGATGTTGTCGGCCGCGTACTTGTCCGCATAGATCTTGATGAAGGAGGCGAGGCCCGCGCGGAACACGGCGGAGGTCGGAAACATGGCGCTCGGCTCGAAGATCCATGCCGTCGAAATGTTCACGATCGCGCCCGACTTCTGCTTCTGCATGATGGGCGTCACGAGGCGGATGGGACGGACAGCGCTCAGGAAATAGACGTCCATGCCCTTCCGCCAGTCGTCGTCGCCGATCTCGAGGATGGGCGCCCGCGGCCCGTGGCCCGCGCTGTTGACGAGCGCATCGATGCGGCCCCATTTGCCGGCCACCGTGTCGACGAGGCGCTTCAGGTCCTCGTTTGACTGGTTGGAGCCCGTGACGCCGATGCCGCCCAACTCCTTGGCCAGCGCCTCGCCCTTCCCCGACGACGACAGGATGGCCACGCGGTAGCCGTCCTTGGCGAGCTTCCGCGCCGCCGCGGCGCCCATGCCGCTGCCGCCCGCGGTCACGACCGCGACCTTTTGTGTGCTCATGGTTTCATCCTTTCGCTTCGTCGGTCAGATCTTGAGAGGGGTCGCGCGAAACGCACCGATGCCTCGCGCTGCGCGTGTCGAAGCATGAGGCAATGCTAGGCATCCCGACCTCATCCTTCGACAGGCTCAGGATGAGGTCGGTGATCGAGGCGGTATGGCCTCAGCGTTTCGCGCGCTTCTTCGCGGGCGCGCGGCGGGCGCTGCTGCGCTTCGATGCGGCGCCGTTCGCCCGCGCCTTGGCCGCACCATTCGCGCGCTTCGGCCGGTCGAGCACGCGGTCGAGCACCCAGAGCGCGATGTCCTGGACGGCCGGCTCGTGCCAGGAGAGACGACCGGGCGTCGAGAAGGACGACATCAGGCCCGCGTGCTGGGCCTCCGAGATCGCGTTGTCCTCGCCGAGCGACTTCTCCCAGCGCTTGTAATAGTACTTCACCTTCTCGTCGAAGTCGGGACGCGCCACGGTCGAGCGCGGGAAGCACGAGCCCACGACCATCTTCGTCTTGTGCGGGCCCATGGGGAATTGCTGGAGCCACCACATGACGTCCTGGGTGCAGACCATGAAGGCGTGCGGGTAGATCGTGAGGAAGAACGTGCCGCGCGCGGGCCGCCCCGTGAGGTGGGTCGGCGCCGGGAAGGCATGCTCGATGTCCTCGGGCAGGACCGCGACCGTCCGGGGCGCGGTCATGAACAGGCCGCGCCACTCGCCCCTGATGGGCACGTCCTCCATGGACTGCGTGCCGATCGACGTCCGATGGACGACCGGCGTGTGGTACTCCTCCATCGCGTTTTCGAGGAAGAGCTTCCAGTTGCACTCGAGGATGTATTCCTTGCGGCGCGTCAGCACGTAGTCCTTGAAGCCGTAAGGCGCCATCTCCTCCGTAAAGTTCCCCAAGTAGGTGCGGAGCGGCACGATCTTGGGGTCGAAGGAGACGAAGATGAAGCCGTCCCAGGTGTCGATCATGAGTTGAGGGAGGCCGTAGAGCTTGCGGTCGAAGTTCTTGGTCTTCTCCATTCCCGCGGTGCCGGTGAGCTCGCCCTTCAGGTTGTAGATCCAGCCGTGATAGGGACAGGCGATCGCGCGGCAATTGCCCTTTCCTTCGATCATCTTGGCGCCGCGGTGCCGGCAGGTATTGGCGAAAGCGCGGAGCTGGCCCTCGCGGTCGCGGAGCACGATGACCGGCTCGCCGAAGAGGTCGAAGGTCATGTAGTCGCCGGGATTGGGAATCTCGTCCTCCCGGCCGAGGAAATTCCACACCTTGTGGAACATGCGTTCGACTTCGCGATCGTAGAACGCTTGCGAGAGATAGCACCAGGTCGGCAGCGTCTCCGCCTCGAGCAAGGGCTTGCGCACATTCTTGTAGTGTTTGGGGTCGAAGATGTTCGCCGCTGCGTTCATGGCCACCGTCCGTGAAAGAATCGCTCCGGGCATGACGGAAGCGTGAAATTCCGGTCGCGTCAATCCCGCTGTTGGCGGGCCGGCCTGCCCTGCCGGCATAGGCCCATGAATGGCCGCGGACAGGTTCGGTTCGGCTCGATACCACCGGCGATCCGTGGTTAATGACGGGGCCGCCGCGCGGGCGCTCCGGCCTTCGCCTGGGGCGGAAAATGCGTTACCATCCGCCGGATTTTCACCGACCGAACCTTGGGGACAGGAATGACCAACGAAATCGAGCAGGCCAAGATCGACATGGCCGCGGCCTTCCGGCTCGCTGCGCGCTACAAGCTCGAGGAGGGCATCGACAACCATTTCAGCTACGCGATGCCGGGGAAGGACGAGCGCTACCTCTTCAACACCTACGGCAAGCATTGGTCGAAGATGAAGGCCTCGGACATCATCGTGGTCGACGGCGAGGGCAACACCATCGATGGCAAGACGAAGGTCGAGCGCTCGGCCTTCTGCATCCATGTCCCCATCCACAAGGCGAATGCGGACGCGCGCGCGGTGTTCCACACCCACATGCCCTACGCGACGGCGCTCTCCATGGTCGCGGACGGCAAGCTCGAAGCGGCCGAGCAGAACGCCCTCCGCTTCTACAACGACGTGGCCTACGACATGGAATACAACGGCCTCGCCCATGATCCGGCCGAAGGCTGGCGCCTCGCCGAAGTGATGGGCAAGAACCGAGTCCTCTTCATGGCGAACCACGGCGTCACGGTCGTCGGCAAGACCATCGCCGACACCTTCAGCGACCTCTATTTCCTCGAGCGCGCCTGCCATGTGCAGTACTTGGCCAAGACCTGGGGCAAGCTCCACATGGTCAACCCGCAGGTGGCGCACAAGACAAAGCGCCAGTTCGACGAAGAGGCATCGCCCTACTTCCCCATGTTCTTCGATGCCATGAAGGCCATCCTCGACGAGGAAGAGCCCAACTACCGGCATTGAGGCAGGCACGGCACACGCGCCCTGACGCCAGGCGGCGGCCCACGGGCCGCCGCTTCTCGCTTGGCGCGCACGTTGCCGATCGGCCAAGCACGCGAGGCGCCGCGTGAGTCAGGAAAAAACGACAGCCATGCGGTCGCGGCCCGGGCATCCAAGCCCGGTCGCCTTCAGAAAATACGGACAGTCCCCTCCGAGGACCGAGGACGGGCGCCTTCTCCAGGGCACGGGCTGTTTCACGGATGATATTAATATTCCTCGGCAAGCCTTTGGTTTCGTTCTAAGATCGCCCCATCCCCACGCCCGTATCGTGAGCCTCGACCGGGCGGCGGCCCGCGCCCTGCCGGGCGTGCTCGGCGTCTTCACCGGCGAGGACGTGGCGGCGGCCGAGTTGGGTTTCCTTCCCTGTATCAGCCCCCAGCGCAACCGCGACGGCACGCTTTGTGCCGTCCCGCCCTACCCGCTTCTCGCCCAGGGCCGGGTCCGCTTCGCGGGCGAAGGGGTGGCCTTCGTCGTCGCCGAGAGCCTGGCCCTCGCGCGCGACGCGGCGGAGCGGATCGAGGTCCGCTACGAGGTGCTGCCCGCCGTGGTCGAGACAGCGCGCGCGCTCGACGCCGATGCCCCGCCGATCTGGGACGCGGGCAATCTCTGCCTCGATTGGGCGCTCGGCGATGAATCGGCGGTCGATTCGGTGTTTCGCGACGCGGCCCATGTGACCCGGCTCGACCTCGTCAACAACCGCATCATCGTGGCCTCGATGGAGCCGCGCGGGGCCGTCGCCCAATACGACGCGGGCCTCGATGCCTTCACCCTCCATTGCGGGACGCAAGGGGCCCACAATCTTCGGGGGCACATCGAGACCGTGCTCAAGGTTCCGTCCAACCGCGTGCGCGTCATCACGCGCGACGTGGGCGGCGGCTTCGGGATGAAGACAGCGCCCTACCCCGAATATCTCCTCACGCTCTTCGCCGCGAAGACGCTCGGCCGGCCGGTCAAGTGGATCTCCGACCGGTCGGAGGCGTTTCTTTCGGACGCGCAGGCGCGCGACCAGGTCACGCACGCGGAGCTTGCGCTCGATCGCGACGGGCGGTTCCTCGCGCTCCGCATCGACACCATTGCCAATATGGGCGCCTATCTTTCGACCTTCGCGCCCGAGGTGCCGACCGTTCCGGCGGCCTCGATGCATTGCGGCGTCTACGGCATTC
Source organism: Alphaproteobacteria bacterium (assembly GCA_046349515.1). GTDB lineage: Bacteria > Pseudomonadota > Alphaproteobacteria > CADEGL01 > CADEGL01 > JBGPGW01. Next base: position 13,216 of record JAXMCE010000008.1, read on the forward strand.
CCAAGGTCTTCGCCCATGTGCGCTGCGCCTTCACCAACACGACGCCCGTCGAGGCCTATCGCGGCTCGGGCCGGCCGGAAGCGGCCTACACGGTCGAGCGCCTCGTCGACCAGGCCGCGCGCGAGCTTGGCATCGATCCGGCCGAGCTGCGGCGCCGCAATTTCGTAGCACCCGAGAAGTTTCCGTTCAGGACCGCGACCGGGCTCACTTACGACAGCGCCGACTACGCGCGCTGTCTCGACGACGCGCTCGAGTTGTCGCGTTGGCACGCGTTCGATTCGCGGCGCGCCGAGGCGAACGCGCGCGGGCGTCTTCGCGGCATCGGCATGGCCGCGTATACGGAAATCTGCGGCATCGGCGCGCAGGAATTCGCGCGGCTCAAATTCGATGCGTCCGGCGCCGTCACGCTCCTCGTCGGTACGCAATCGACCGGGCAAGGCCACGAGACCGTGTTCGCGCAAGTGGCGGCGGATATCCTGCGCCTCCCCATGGACCGCTTCCGCGTGGTTCAGGGCGACACGGAGGCGGTGGACTACGGCCGCGGCACGGGCGGTTCGCGTTCGCTCCAGATCGTCGGCCCCGCGATCCGGCTTGCCGGCGAGAAGCTCATCGCGAAGGCACGGCGGATCGCCGCGCATGCCCTCGAGGCGGCCGAGGCCGATCTCGTCTTCGATGAAGCGCCGGAGAGCGGACTCGGCCGCTTCGCCGTCGCCGGCACCGATCGCGCGCTCGGCTGGACCGAGGTGATCGCCCGCGCCTTCGCAAGTACCAAGCTGCCGCCCGAGATCGAGCCCGGCCTGTCCGAGCACGCTCACTACAAGCAGGAGGCCTACAGCTTTCCCAACGGCTGCCATGTCGCCGAGGTCGAGATTGATCCCGCGACGGGCGCCTTGGACGTCGTAGCCTATATCGCGGTCGACGATTTCGGCCGCATCGTCAATCCCGCGCTCGTGATGGGCCAGGTCCACGGCGCGCTCGCCCAAGGCTTGGGCCAGGCGCTCGTCGAGCGTTGCGCCTACGATGCCGCCTCGGGCCAGCTCGCGACGGGCTCGTTCATGGATTACGCCCTGCCGCGCGCGGCGGATTTTCCGGCGCCGGTCACGAAATGGAACGAAGTGCCGAGTCCCGCCAATCCGCTCGGCGTCAAGGGCTGTGCCGAGGCGGGCTGCGTCGGCGGTCCGCCCGCGGTCGTGAATGCCGTGATCGATGCGCTGGCGCCTCTCGGCATCACCGCGATCGACATGCCGGTGACATCCGAGGTGATTTGGCGTGCGATTCATGGCACGCGCGCAGTCGAGCAAGGCGGGACGGGCGATTGACGTCTCGCCTGTCACGCGGAGAGCCGGGCCGTCATATCTTTTCGACCTACTCTGTCTGGCTAGTCTTCTCTTGAAGCCCGCCCGTTTCTCCCCGATAAGGGGTGGCGGCGCGGCACGCGACCCTTCGGGTGGCAGGCCGGACCACGGTTCGACGGAATGACAAGGGAGATTGGGGCATGGACAAGAAAACGATCATTGCAGCCGTGGTGGCGGTGGTCGCCATCATCTGGGGCATCGTGGGCGAGACGGCCAAAGGCAAGATGAAGGCCGAGGTCGAGGCGGCGAAGGCCCAGGCGAGCGAGGCGCAGGCCAAGATCGACGAGGCGACCCAGGCCAAGGATGCCGCCGAGAAGGCGCTGGCCGACGCGACCGCCGCGGCCCAGACGCACCAGGCCAAGCTCGACAAGGAGCTCGAGGTGATCTCCTCGCTCGCGGCGAAGGATCCGAAATGCTCGATTTGCGCGCCGCTCCTCGACGCGGTCGAGCGCATCAAACAGTAGCGGCATTTCCCGGCGCGCGGCGGCCGCACGAGGCCGCCGCCACCGAATCACCACACCGTCGACCTGATCCCGACGACATCGGGTGTTCTCTTCCCTCCTGCACGCCGGACCGGCGTGATGGAGCGGAGGAAGCGCACCCATGGGTCTCTATCGCGCATCGCGCGCCGCCTGTCTCCTCCTGCTGGGCGTCGCGGCCGCTTGCGCATTTCCCAAGGAATGGCAGGAAGGCCTCGATTCCTGGGTCGGGCGCAGCGCGGACTCGCTGGTCAGACGCTGGGGCATGCCCACGAGCAGCTACACCTTCGAGGATGGCTCGCGGGTGCTGCGCTATGCGGCGACGGATGTGTTGGAGCGCAAGGAGAGCGTCTATCAGACCTATCCGTATGGTCCGAAGGGCCTCGGCTATTACGATACGGTCACGACCGGCGTCACGCAGCTTTCTTGCGCGGCTGATTTCCGCGGGAACGCTCAGGGCACCATCATGGCCGCCACATACGATGGCCAATACGGCGCGTGCGCCAAGCTCTTTACCGGACGCTTCTGACGGGAGGGGCCGCGATCGCCCGCGGCATCGGGGCGCCCGGACGGCGCGTTCCGATCAGCAGGAGAAATCCACCACGTCGGCGTCGGCCGGGCACCAGTCGAGATTGGAATAGGGGTCGGTGCCCCTCACCGTCCGAGGGTCCGGCTTGAGGATCAAGGGCCGGCAGTAGACGGTGCAGGTGCTAACCCCCGTCTTCGCATCCGTCATGCACTGGTCGAGCTCGACATCGACCTCGGTCGGCCCGCCGGCGAGGCTCGATGGCGTCTCGCGGTCGAGGACGAGGCCCGTCGCCGGTGAGTCGTCGAGATAGGGCCAGGGATCCATGATCTCCTCGAAGACCACGTTGTAGCCGAGCCACGGGAACATCTTGGTCAGCGGCAGGTCGCAGAAGCCTTTGATCGTGCCCGCGGGCCCGCCATCGCTGCACTGGCCGGTCATGGAGACTTTCATGACATCCACGCGCGAGCGGAAGAGGATCGAGAAGGCCCGCGCATGCGTGTAGGGAATGGCGAACTTGCATCCGCCCGAGACATCCTGGCAGCCGATCTGGTCGCTCTTGAGCGTGACCTCGATCGAGCCGCAGGTGCGATTCCAGAGCGAGATGGAGTAGAGCCAGCCGTCGGGATCGGCCGCGGCGGGTGTCGCGATCGTCAGAAGGACGGCGAGTGCGGCGGCGGCCACGCGTGCCGTCCGGCGCATCGGGCGCATGTGAGCGCCGCTCACCGGATTTGCCTCAGCCATTCCGTGAGGTTGTAGTAGTTCGTGATGCGCGCGATCTTGCCGCGCCGGATCTCGAAGAAGGCGCCGCCCGGAAGGCGGTAACGCTGGCCCTTCGCCTTGGGCAGGCCCTTGTCCGTCGCGAGATAGGTGCCGTGGACCACGAATTCGGCGGCGGCGCGCTTGCCGTCGGCGCTCGCCATGACCCGGACGGCGCTGAGCCGCTCCTTGTAGCAGCGGTTCATCCGCGCCATGAAGCGGCGGAACGCGGACAACCCCCGCTCGCTGCCGCCCTGGTTGATCTCGTGCACCACTTTGGCGTCAAGGAGCGACACGAAACGCTCCATGTCGCCGCGGTTGAAGGCGGCGTAATAGTCCTTGATCAGCTTTTCCGTCTTGGCACGGGACATCCCGCTCCCCTCCCCCTTGGGACGCGCTATCAACTAGCGAGACAGGGCGGCCGCGGCAATGAAATTCGGCGGGGCGCGCTCGCTCACGGAACTTGGCGGGCGAGCGCCTCGGCGTAGTCGCGCGCGAATTGCCGGAACGTGATCGCGGGGCGTCCGAGGACGCGCGCGACATCATGACTCACCTCGTCCATGACGCGCTGTCGCACGCGCGCGAAGAGGCGCGTCACGCGGTCGGCGTAGAAGTCGGACGCGCCCTTGGCGATGAGCTCCCGCCGGTAGAGTTCGGGCGCCACATCCTCATAAATGAAGCGCTTGCCTGTCGCTTCCGACAGGATGGCGGCGACCTCGGCATGGCTGAGCGATTCGGGCCCGGTCAGGACATAGGCCTTGCCGTCGTGGCCCGGTTCGGTCAGCGCCTTCGCCGCGACCGCGGCGATGTCGCGCACGTCGACGAACGGAAGGCGCGAATTGCCGGCTGGCAAGCGGATGACGCCGCCGGGCGCGAAGGCGAGGAAGTTCTGGCTGAACCAATCCGGGCGGATGAGGACATGGCCGATTCCCGCGCTCGCGAGCTGGCGGTCGCCTTCGCCGTGCGTGCGGATGAGCGGGTCGTCGGCATCGACATCGGCCGAGGACGCGGAGAGCCGCGCGATGATGCGCACCTTCGCGCGCCGCGCCGCCTCGATCACGTTGGCTTGGAGTTTCAGTTGCTCCGGATGCTCGAAGGAGATGAGGTAGACGGCATCGGCGCCCGTCATCGCGGCGTCGAGCGAGGACCGGTCGGCGAACGTGCCCTCGACGATCTCCACGTTCTTCAAGGCGAGCGCCGCGGCTTTGCCGCGGTCGCGCACCATGGCGCGCGTGCGATGCCCGGAAGCGGCGAGCTGGCGGACGACTTCGCTTCCCGTGGTGCCGTTCGCGCCCGTGACGAGGATCATCGAATGTCTCCGAGGCTCTCGACGATTCGGTCGTTCGGTCGCATCACACCTCTCCCGAGCGCACGGGTTTGCCGAGCGCCCGCTCCTCTTTCTCCCAGTCGCGGGCATTGAAAACCTGCGCTGTCTCGCTCCGCACCTTGCGCGCGGCCTCGAAGTCGAGATCGGCGAACACCCAGCCGGGGGCGTTCAACTCGCCCGTCGCGATCGTGCCGTCCGAGGGAAAGCCCCTGTCGATGGGACCGAAGGCGCCCGCGGCCCCCACATTCTCGTCGACCGCGGCCGACCAGGGCGCGCTGCCGACCGTGGGCGCCTGCACCGTGAAGCATTGGTTCTCCATCGCCCGCGCGCGCGCGGCGACCCGCACGCGATGATAGCCCCAGAGCGCCTCGGTGCAGCTCGGCACGAGGATGAGCTCCGCGCCGGCCTCGATCTGGCGGCGCACGAGGCGCGGGAATTCGGAGTCGTAGCAGACGGCGATGCCAAGCCGCGCGACGTCCGTGTCGAACACCCGGATTTCGTCACCCGGCGAGATGCCCCAGACCTCGTCCTCGAAGCGCGTCATCTGCACCTTCTCCTGCATCTCGCGCCCGCCCTTGGGGCCGACGAGCCAGGCCTGGTTGCGGTACGTGCCGTCCGTGCGCCGAACCGGGAAGCTCGCGGCGAGGATGGTCATCTTGTGCTTGGTTGCGAGGTCCGCGTGGAGGTCGAGGAAGTCGGGGAAGAGCGCCTGCATGGTATCGAGCTGCTTCGCGAGCGAAGGCCGCACCTCTTCCGGGAGGATCGAGACGAGCTCCATCGAGCCGTATTCGGGGAAGACCGCAAGTTCCGCGCCGGCCTTCGCCGCTTCCTCGACCATGCCGGCGATCTTGGCGCGATAGGCCTGCCAGCCGCCGAGGAACTCGATCGGATAGGCGGCGGCCGCGACGCGGGTCATGACGCGAGGTCCTTCATCCAGAATTGCATGCGCTTCGCTGTCTCCTCCCTTTCGTCGAGATCACGCCAGGTCATCGTGCATTCGAGCCCCTCGACAGGCGCGTAGCCGCGCTTTCGCCAAAAGGAATCGAGCGGCACATAATCAGGCGGCCGCCGCGGATGGTCGGCCGCGCGCACGACGGCGCAGAAGGCGATCTCTCGGAACCGGCCGAGCCTGCGCGCCCAGGCCTCGCGGTGCTCGAAGAAGGCGACGCCCAGCCCCTGGCCGCGATAGGCGCGCTTCAGCACCGATTCGCCGCAATAGAAGATGCGCGCCGTGTCGTAGCCTTTGCCCTTGAAGGATGCCGTCACGTTCGCGGGTTCATGGGCGAGCGGGAGCCCGGTCGCGGCGCCGATCACGGAATCGCGGTCGAAGGCGATGGCGATCACGCTGTCGGGCGATTCCGTATAGGTGCGGAGGTAGGTCTCCTCGTAGGCGAGCGAGCCGTCGTAGAGATAGGGGAAATCGCGGAACACCTCGATGCGGAGCGCCGCGAGCGCCGGGATGTGGCGGCGCGCTGCCTCGCCCGTGAAGCTCTCGACCCTGAGCCGGTCCCTGGAGATCGCCTGCGCCACGCATTCCTCGCCGTATCTGAAGGCGCGCACTGTCCGCGATTTGGCGCGGGGGCGCAACGGGTCGATCAGGCCGGCCGGATCAGGACGAGGCGTGTGGTTCGATCTCAATCCGTCCGATTGAGGCAGAGGCCCGTCAGGCCACCGCGAAGTCGCACCAGGTCTCGAAGCAGTAGTTGTTGGTGAGCGCCTGGGCGCCGATGGTGGCGCGGCAGCCGATGCCGCGTTCGGGGCCCCACACCTCGGCGAAGAGGTCGGTGACACCGTTCGCGACCAGGTGCGGCTCGTGGTAATCGGGCGTGCAGATGACGAAGTTGAGCGTGCGCAAGACATAGGCGACGCGATCGAGGTCGCCCAAGGCCTGCTTCACGCCCGCGAGCACGTTGATCGCCGCGACACGGGCGGCGGCATAACCTTGCTCGGTCGTGAGCGTGTCGCCCAGCCGACCGGGGCTGAACGGCTTGCCGTCCACATCCGGCACGTGGCCCGCGAGATAGAGCACGCCGTTGTGGATGCGGTAGGGACGCATCTTGCCGTGCGTGGCGCCAATGAAGGCGCGCGCGTTGAAGTCGGGCAAGGCGATGCCCATGGATTTGAGCTTCTCTTCCGCTGTCATGGTGTCTTCCTTGGCTTCCCTGTTGTGCCCTTCTTGGCCCGCTTTTGATTTCCGCTCCTGAGCCGCGCAGATCTTGCCTTGCGCTCCAGGAGGCAAAATCCGTGACCAAACGGATCGGCGCAGAAGGCAGCCGAGCCGTGTTCGTCGTTCTCAAAGAATTGCTCCTCGCTCGCTCCGGCCGCGACGGCCTTATCCAAGGCGGCGCGTAGATCGTCCACGTGGATGTCCAAATGCACCGGAGTCCAGTGGCGGCCATAACGCCGAACGTCGTCCGTGCCTGGCGAGGGCTTGGTCCGTTCGCGCTTCTCGAGGAGCGTGATCGTCATGTTCCCGGCCTTCAAGACAGCCACGCCGGGAACGGGGGCCGCGATCCTGGAGAAGCCGAACGCCTCCCTGTAGAAACGGATGCCTTTTGCCATGTCGGGCACATCGATGCTGACAGACACGCTGAGCATTCCGGTCTCCCGTCATTCCAGACCGTCGCACTGAGGCGTCGCACTTCATGCCGGGCCTGGCGACGCATGAGGCGATAACGGCGCAATGGCCGCCCTCGAAGGCCTTCCGGCCTCGCCTGTCGGCCTGCCCGATTGTGGAAGCGCATCGGCGACGATGCTAGGCTTTTCGCCGCATGATTGCGCGCGGGAGCGCGGGCCGTCGATATGCCGGAGGGAGCCATGCCCATCGTCCACGACATCTTCAACCCCGCGCATTACCGCAAGGTCGATCTGCCCTTGAACGAATGCGAGAGCCTGCCGCGCTGGGCCTTCACCTCTGAGGCGTTCTACCAGCGCGAGGTCGAGCACGTCTTCTTGAAGGCCTGGAACTTTGTCGGCCGCGCGGACGAGATTCCCAATCCCGGCGACTATTTCACCATGACGCTCGCGGGCGAGCCCATCATCCTCATCCGCGACCGGGCGGGGACGATCCGGGCGCTGGCCAATGCCTGCCAGCATCGAGGTGCGAAGATGCTCGAGGGCAAGGGCAACGTGCGCGCGATCAAGTGCCCCTACCACGCCTGGGTCTACGGCATCGACGGCACGCTCACCGGTATTCCCGACATGGAGCAGTGCGTCGGCTTCAAGCGCGAGGATTACGGCCTCGCGTCCATCAAGGTCGAGAGCTGGGCCGGATTCCTCTTCGTCAATTTCGACCCGCACAGCGTGAGCCTGATGGAGTTTCTCGGGGATTTGCCGGAGCAGTTCGCTTCCTACAACTACGACGACATGGTCGTGACGCGGCGCGTCGAGTTCGACCTCGACTGCAACTGGAAGATCTATGCCGAGAATTCGACCGAGGTCTATCACACGCCGACGGTGCACGGCGCCTCGCTCGGGAAGCAGCTCGCTGACTACGTGCCCGCGCGCGGGAACTGGAGCGCCATCCACATGCCGGGCGAGGAGACCTGCGCGGTCCTGCCGCAAGACAACTCGCCCTTCCCCCAGATCGCGGGCCTCACGGGCCGCCCGAGGCACGGCACGCATTTCGCGCTCGTCTTCCCGTCGACGACGCTCTGCTGCACGCATGATTGCATGTGGTGGCTCGCGGCCTACCCGGTGTCGGCCTCGAAGTCATTGCTGTCGGTCGGCTCGTGCTTCCCGCGCTCGACGGTCGCGCGGCCCGACTTCGAGGAGGTCGTGAAGAAGTACTATCACCGCTGGGACACGGCGACGCCCGAGGACAATTGGGTCGCCGCCATGCAGCAGGCGGGGCTTGCCTCGACCTTGCGCACGGCCGGGCGCATGTCGTGGAACGAGCCCGTCGTCCACGACCTCGCCATGTGGATCAAGGCGCGCGTCATCGGCAACGCCACGCCTGCATAATTGCCGGCGTACCGGGCAACATGACCGCCTGACGCTCATTCTTCGCGTGACCCTCCCCTAGCCCCTCCCTTGCAGGGAGGGGAATATTTCTTCCCCTCTCCCGTGTACGGGAGAGGGTGGGGCCCGCCGCGGACGCGGCGGGAGGGTGAGGGTCTGCAACGCCTCATACTGCGACCGAGCCGCACGAGGCGCGGCATCGAACGCAGGTTTACAGCGACGCCACGCACATGATCTCGACGAGCAGCTGCGGAAAGGCGAGCTCGGACTGAACCGTCGCGCGCGCCGGCGTGTTGCCGGGCGACACCCAGGCGTCCCACACCTTGTTCATCTGGTTGAAGGTGCGGATGTCAGAGAGCCAGATGTTTGCCGAGACCAGTTTCGATTTGTCGCTGCCGGCGTCTTTCAGGAACTTGTCGATCTTTGCGAGAACCTGCTGGGTCTGGCCGGCCACGTCCGCCGAGGTATCGTCGGCGGTCATGCCGGAGAGATAGACCATGTTGTTGCAGACGACGGCGCGGCTCATGCGCGGGCCGGTCTCGAAGCGCTTGATGCTCATCTTGTCTCTCCCTGGATGAAATGCGATGCGCGCCCGATCCTCGCGTGATGAATCGCGGCGCGCTCGGGCGACTCTAGCCCGCACCTCTCGGGGCGTCGAGGGTGTCGGCCTCGGACGGCGCGCTTCAGCGCTTGGGCTGCCTCTTGCCGTGGGAGAGCTGCGGCACGCCGCGTTTCAGGGAGACATGGGCGTGGATGCCGCGCCAGGGATCGCCCACCCGGTCGCGGATGAGCCCGAGCGTTGCGCGGCCCGGCCGTTCGAAGGTCGTGCCGTCCTCGTGGTAGCCGGTCGAGCCCCAGGTGAGGACCACGAGCGCCAAGAGCCGGTCGGGCGAGATGACGCTTTTCATCGTCTCGGTATGCCAGCGGAAGTTGCTCGCCGATGGCCACACCTTCCGCCATTGCTCGCGGTCGAACTGGTCGATGCCGGAGACCACGTCCATGAAGGTGCTGAAGGTCACGACGCGCGCATCGAAACGCTTGCGCGCCGTGTTGAAATCGAGCGCCTCGATCTCGGCGCCGAAGGCGTCCATCCAGGCCTTGAGCGAGGCATGGTCCTCGCGCGGGGAATCGAAATCGAACATGGATCGTCTCCTGCCATCGCCGAGAGGATGACGACAAGACAAGCCGAGTTGGGGAGAAGGCGCAACCCCGATCGCGCTGCGATGGCGCGGCCGTCGACGGATCAGGCGGCGCGTCCGGATGCGAAGCGCGCCCGGTAATCGCTCGGCGCGATGCCCAAGGCACGAAGGAACGAGCGGCGCATCGTCTCCTCCGAGCCGAAGCCGCAGCGTTCGGCGACGCGCTTGATGGGATCGCGGAGGGTCGAGAGCATCTGGCGCGCCGCCTCGACGCGGAGGCGCTCGACCGCCCGGGCGGGCGTGGTGCCGGTCGCCGCGCGGTAGCGGCGGAGAAAGCTGCGCTCGCTCATGCCCGCGCGCGTGGCCAAGCGCGGCACCGACAAATCCTCGGCGAGATGGCCGGCCATCCAGCCGTGGAGACGGTCGAAGCCGCTCTCGCGGCTTTGAAGCGCGAGGGCCGCGCTGAACTGCGCCTGCCCACCGGGGCGCTTCAGGAACACGACGAGATCGCGCGCGACCGCCATCGCCGCCGCGTGGCCGAGATCCTCCTCGACCATGGCAAGCGCGAGGTCGATGCCGGCGGTGACCCCGGCCGAGGTCCAGACGCGGCCGTCGCGGATGAAGATGGGATCGGGCTCGATACGCGCGCGCGGGCACCGCTCGCCAAGGCGCGTGCATGCATCCCAATGGGTGACCGCGCGCCGCCCATCGAGCAGCCCGGCCTCACCCAGAAGAAACGCGCCGGTGCAGACGGAGGCGACGCGCCGGGCCCGCATTGCACGCGCCCGGAGCCAGCGAACGACCCGCTCGTCCCCGGCTGCCGCCTCGACCCCCTCGCCGCCCGCGACGATGAGCGTGTCGATGGGCGAAGTCGCTCTCGTCAGGGGCGCTGCCGTGATGCCGAGCCCGGCCGAGGTGATGACGCCGCGCGTGCGCGCGACGACGCGGGTCCGGTAGGGAGCGCTCGTGCCGCGCTGTCGCTGAAGCGCGTTCGCCGTCTCGAAGACCTGGAGCGGCCCCGCCAAGTCGAGAAGCTGCACGCCAGGGAAGACCAGGATTTCCACAAGGCGTGGCCGTGGCGGGATTTGAGGGGTCTTTGTCATTTCCGCCATGTCCTAACCCGGTAGGCTCCGTCCGTCCAGTCCGGAAGGAGGTGTCGCGTGGCGCTCGAGCTGAGGCCCAACTGCGAATGCTGTGATAGGGATCTGCCGCCCGAATCGACCGAGGCGCGCATCTGCTCCTACGAATGCACGTTCTGCGCCGATTGCGTCGCGACGGTGCTTGAGGACGTCTGCCCCAATTGCGGCGGCGGATTCGCGCCGCGCCCGATCCGTCCGGCGCGGGAGTGGCGCCCGGGACTCTCGGTCGCCCTCCGCCCGCCTTCGGCGAAGCGGCGGCACCTGTCCCATGATCGCGCGGCGATCGCCGCGCATATGCGCCGCATCAAGGACATTCCGCCGCACGAGCGCTGAGCGCCTCTCATTTCACGATCTGGTCTATAGTGACGGCGTACGGAATCACGGGGGACACGCGATGAAGAAACGCATGGGTGAGCCGTGGATGCCGGCGCCGGCCTATGGCCGGTCCTTGAAGGGGCTCGGGGTCAATCTTCTCGTCCGCGAGATCGACCGGGCGGTGGCGTTCGCACGCTCGGTCCTCGATGCGAGCGTCGTCTACGCCGATCCCGACATCGCGGTGCTCCGCCACGGCACGGCCGAGTGGATGCTGCACGCCGACCACACCTATCAAGACCATCCGCTCCACGGATCGCTCGGGCCTGAGATGGCGCGTGGCATTGGTGCGGAGCTCCGACTCCACGGCCGCGATCCCGATGCAGCCGAGGCCGCCGCGCGCGATGCCGGCCACGTCGTGCTCGCCGGTGCGATGGACAAGCCGCACGGGCTGAGGGAAGCCTACATCATCGATCCCGACGGCTACCTATGGGTGCCGGACGTGCCCACGCCGGAGGATTGAGCCCGGCGGATTGAGCGTGGATCGAGGTGGCCTTCGCCGCAATCCGGCTGGTGTCGGCTCCCCTCGGCCGCTAGGCTCACGCCCCGATGACCGCGACCCTCGCCCTCCCGCGCCACGACTTCAGGATCATCGGGTTGCTCGCGACGGCCCACGGCTTCAGCCACTTCTACATGGTGGCGCTGCCGCCGCTCTTCCCGTTGCTCAAGGCCGAGATGGGCGTGAGCTACGCGGCCTTGGGCGCCATCGCCTCGACCGTCGCCCTCGCCTCCGGCCTCGCGCAGTTGCCGGTCGGATTCATCGTCGACCGGTTCGGCGCGCGCTACGTCGTGATCGCCGGCTCGGCCGTGATCGCGCTGGCCTACGGCCTCATGGGCTTCGCGCCGAGCTATGCGTGGCTGCCGGCCTTGGCGGCCCTGGCCGGCCTCGCCAACAGCGTGTTCCATCCGGCCGACTACGCGATCCTGTCCCACGCGATTGACCCGAAACGCGTCGGGCGCGCCTTCGGCATCCACACGTTTTCCGGCTACATCGGCTGGGCGCTCGCGCCGCTGCTCATGGCGAGCCTGGCGCCCCACATCGGATGGCGCGGCGCGATCATGACAGCCGGTGTCCTCGGTCTCGCCATGGCGGCGATTCTCTTCACCCAGCGCGGCTATCTCTCGAACGACATCGGCGCCAAGGCGCGCGGAACCACCCGCGCGGCCGATGGGGGACCACGCGGCGCCTCGGTGCTTCTCCGTCCGGGCGTGCTCGTCCTTTTCGGCTTCTTCGTCTTCAGCTCCATGAACTCGATCGGCATCAACACGTTCTCCGTGACGGCGCTGCACGCGCTCCACGATCTCGACCTCAGGACCGCCAACGTCGCGCTGACCGCCTTCCTCGTCGGGGCCGCCTGCGGCGTGTTCGTCGGCGGATTCGTGGTCGATCGGACGACGCGCTACGAGGCGGTCGCGGGCGTGGGATTCACGGTCGCCGCGGCGGGTGTCCTCATCATCGCGTTCCTGCCGTTGCCGGCCTGGGCGATCATCGCGACGCTCGGCCTCACGGGCAGCATGATCGGCGGCATCACGCCCTCGCGCGACATGCTGGTGCGCGCCATGGCGCCCAAGGGTTCGGCCGGCAAGGTCTTCGGATTCGTCTCGACGGGCATCGAGGTCGGCTCCGCCACCTCGCCCGTTCTCTTCGGCTGGCTCCTCGACCAGGGCCATCCCGCGCTCGTCTTCATCGCCTCGGCGATCATGATGATGGGCGCGCTCGCCGGCGCCTCGGCCGCGGCCTACTTCGCGCGGCGCCAGGCGGAGCGGAGTACTGTCGCGGCCGCGTGAGAAACACGCACGGCTCGAACGCGCCGCTTAGACGATCGCCTCACGCAAGCGCACCGCACTCGCTCGCGCGGCCTCGACCGGCACGTTGGTGAACCCGACGAGAAGCCCCGGCGTCGCCGGCCTCCGTTGCGAGCAGATGGACAAAGGCGCGGGGCCGAGGCCCTTGCTCCGCGCGCGACGGACGAGCGCGACATCGTCGGTCCCCGCCGCCATGCGTCCGACGATGTGCATGCCGCCCGCTTGCCAAGCGACGGCGGGGCCATGGCGGAAGGCGTGGCGGAGGGCGTCGAGCAGGGCCGAGCGCCGCGCCGCGTAAAGCTGGCGCATTTTCTTGACGTGACGCGCGAAATGCCCATCGGCCATGAAACGCGCGATGGTCAGCTGGTTGAGCGCCGCGGGCGCCGGGTGGAGCATCTCCGCCCCTTCCCTCAGCGCCGCGACGAGGGACGCGGGCGCGATCAGATAGCCGACGCGAAGGCCGGGGAAGAGCACCTTGCTGAAGGTGCCCGTGTAGAGGACGCGGTCGTCGCGATCGAGACTCTTCAAGGCCGGCGGCGGGCGGCCGCCGTGGCGGAATTCGCTGTCGTAATCGTCCTCGACGATCCACGCGTCGGCCTGACTCGCCCAGTCGAGGAGCGCCATCCGCCGTGCGACGGGCATGGTGGCCCCGAACGGGAACTGGTGCGAGGGCGTCACGAGCGCGAACCGGGCGCGCGGCGCGCGCTTGATGCCTGCCGCGACGACCATCCCCTCCCCGTCGACGGGCACGGGAACCAGGCGCGCGCCGGCGAGCGCAAGGGCGCGATGCGCGAGGAAGTAGCCGGGATCCTCGACCCAGACCTTCTCGCCTCGCTTGAGGAGCGTGTGCGTGATGAGGCCAAGGGCGCCTTGATGGCCGGCCGTGATGAACACCTGCCCGGGGAGAGAGTGCAGTCCCCGCGCGATCCTGAGATAGGCCGCGATCGCTTCGCGCAGCGCGCGCTGGCCGGCCGGGTCCTGATAGACGAGATCGGCGCTCGTGATGGCATGCGCGGCGCGGTGGGCGATCCGCGACCACTGCTTCAAGGGAAAGACATCGAGTGCCGGAATGCCCATCTGGAACGTCAGCGGCGCTCCGCCCCGCTCGACCGCGAGACCGGTGAACGGGCCTTCCGTCTCGCGTGGCTCGGCGGCTGTCCGCGCGCGCGGACCGAGATCGAGGGCCGGGTCGACGATCGTGCCGCCGGCGCCGCGGCCGACGAGATAGCCTTCGCCGGCAAGCGTCTGATAGGCGGCATCGACCGTGCCGCGCGCGATGGTGAGTTGCGCCGCGAGGCTGCGCGCCGAGGGCAGCCGGTCGCCGGGCCGAAGCTGGCCGGACAGGATGGCGTCGCGGATCCGCTCGTAGATGTCGCGGTAGAGCGGCAGGGCGGACCGTCCGATGCGGGCTTGGGCGAGCGCGTCCATGGCCCAAGAGTTTCATCACAATTTGGCTCTTAGCACTAGGCCATGGAGCGCCTAGGTCTTGCGCCGTCGACCCCGCATCGAAAGAGGATGGGCCATGCCCCAGCGTCTCGACTACAAGGCGATCGCGCCCGACGGCTACAAGGCCATGGCCGGCTTGAGCCAGTTCGTGCTCGGCTCCGGCCTCGACAAGGCGATCTACCACCTCGTGAAGCTGCGCGTGTCGCAGATCAACGGCTGCGCCTTCTGCTGCTGGCTGCATGCGAAGGATCTCCGCGAGATCGGCGAGAAACAGGTGCGCCTCGATTGCCTTCCGGCCTGGCGGGAGGCGCCCTACTACTCGGCTCGGGAGCGCGCGGCGCTCGCATGGGCGGAGGCGGTGACCTCGATTTCGGAGGGACACGCGCCGGACGCGGTCTATGACGAGGTCCGGACTCAGTTCAGCGAGAAGGAGGTGGTGGCCCTCACCTTCCTCATCATCGAGATCAATGCCTGGAATCGCCTGGCGATTCCCTTCCGCCAGATGCCGCCATCCGCATGAGCGCGGCGCCGGTCCCTGCTCCCAAGCCGTGGTCCGCGGCGGCGATCGCCGCGGCCGCGCTTCTCGCCTTGGCCGCGACGATGTCCTTTGCGCTGAAACCGGCCCACCATCACCACCCCCATGCGCCGGTCCTCCAGAGCGAAGCGTCGGGTGCCAATCCCGCCCGCCCGAGGACGATCGTCCGGCCGGTCGCGAGTTCGGCCGTCCCGACCTTGCCCGGGCAGCACATGAGCCTTGCCGTGGTCGAATTCCCTCCGGGCGGCTACTCGCCGCCCCACGTTCACGGGGGGTCGGTCTACGTTTATGTCCTGTCGGGTGCGATCCGTTCGCAGCTCGAAGGCAGCCCGCCCGGCTACTTCAAGCATGGCGACACCTTCTTTGAGCCCCAAGGGGTCGTTCACCTCGTGGCCGAAAACCTGAGCGCGACGGAACCGGCGACCATCCTGGCCGTTTTCATCCACGAGACAGGGGCCGTCCTGACCACCTATCTCGAGTAACGGGCTCGATGGATAGGTCAAACCAAGGGCTGAGGGCGGCAAACCAATGCACGCCGAAAGAGTTAACTATAGATAATATATAATTCTATAGATTAAAAATAACTTATATCTCATTATAAAACAATAATATAATTCATTTTCTGATCTTCGCCTCTTCCTTCGAATGATCTTCTAAGTAAAAAATGATTTATCTAATTTATTAAATAAATATAAGACATCATTGAAAAATAATAATAACGATGGTTAATTTACGGCTCTTTTTTGCAGTGCACACTGTCCCCGACATCCCAACTCCCGCGGTTTTGATGCATTTTGGGGCCATCTAGCTCCTGACGGCCGGGCTCGCCCTGCTATAATGCGACTTTAACGCTTTAGTCGGAAGCGCGTAAGCCTATGATGAGTCGAGCATTTGTTAAGGAGCAGGAAGGCGATGCCATCGTCGATGACCTGCCGGAGCGGCCCCAGAGCCCCCATCCCAACTACGTGACCCCGCAAGGGTTGGCGCAGCTCGAGAAGGACCGCGCCGCCCTCCTCGAGAAACGCCGCCAGCTCATGGAACATTCCGAGGACATCGCGAAGGCGGAGATGCTTCGCCATGTCGAGCGGGACTTGCGCTACCTCGACGGACGGATCGAGCGGGCCATCTATGTCGACCTCGCCAACCAGCCGCGGAACGAGGTTGCCTTCGGCGCCGTCGTGGGCGTGCTGGACGAGGACGGGGAGCGGCATTCCTTCCAGATCGTGGGCGAGGACGAAGCCAATGTGACGGCCGGCAAGGTGAGCTGGGTCTCCCCCCTCGCCCGGGCGCTCGTCGGCGCCCATGTCGCCGGCATCGTCACCTGGGAGCGTCCCGCGGGCGACAAGGTGCTCCGGGTCATCTCGATCCGCTATCCGGGCGGCAAGGGCGTGAGCGCGTCGAAGCCTGTCGCCCCCCTGAAGCCGATGAAGACGCCGGCCAAGAAGGCGCGTGCGCCCGCCAAGGCCGCCAAGCGGCCGAAGCCCAAGCGCGCGGCCGCCGCCCGCGCCAAGCCGAAGGCCCGCGCCGTCGCCCGGGCCAAGCCCAAACCCAAGGCACGCGCCAAGGCCAAAGCCAAGTCCCGGCGGCGTTGAACCGCCGCGCGAGGAGAGCACGATGGCCATCCTCAAGATCGCGCGCATGGGCCATCCGGTCCTGAAGACGGTCGCGGAGCCGGTCAGCGACCCGACCGCACCCGAGATCGCGACGCTCCTCTCCGACATGCGCGAGACGCTCGAGGACATCGGCGGCAACGGCCTTGCCGCCCCCCAGGTCTATGTCTCGAAGCGCGTCGTTCTCTACCGGCTCATGGCCGATCGCATGCCGCCGGGGGCCCAGACCAAGCCTCTCGACTGGACCGCCCTCATCAATCCGGTCATCACGGTGCTCACGGAGAAGAAGCACTACAACTACGAGCGCTGCCTCTCGCTCCCCGACATGGTGGGCAAGGTCGGGCGCCCGACCCATGTGCGCTGCGACTACCTCTCGCCCAAGGGCGAGAAGAAATCGATCGAGGCGCGCGGCTTCCACGCCATGGTGCTGCAGCACGAATGCGATCACCTGGATGGCATTCTCTATCCCATGCGCATGGACGACATCGCGGAGTTCGGCTACGGGAGCGAATTCAAGGTGCGCGACTTCGTTCTCCTGTGGACGCCCGAGGAGTTCGACGGGCGCTGAGGCCGCGAACGCATTCCTTCTGTCGAATCGGCGCGGGCCTCGCGCGGCGCCGGCAAGGAGCGGGTGATGGCAGCGGAAATCAGGACCGTGTCGCATTGGGGCCCCGTCAAGGCGGAGGTGCGCGACGGCCGCCTCCTCGCGACGCGCCCGGCTGAATCCGACCCCGAGCCCTCACCCATCATCGATGGCCTGTCGGACGCGGTCTACGCCGAGAACCGCATCCGCGAGCCGGTCATCCGCGAAGGCTGGCTCGAGCGCGGCCCGGGCCCGAGCACGGGGCGCGGCGGCGAGCGCTTCGTCGCCGTGCCATGGGACACGGCGCTCGACCGGATCGCGGGCGAGATCGAACGCGTCAAGCGCGCCCACGGGAACGAGGCGATCTTCGCCGGATCCTATGGCTGGGGCAGCGCCGGAAAATTCCACCACGCGAACTTCCAGCTCTATCGCTTCTTCAACAACTACGGCGGCTTCACCGCCAAGTGGGACAGCTACAGCTTCGCGGCCGGCTCCGTCATCATGCGCCGCGTCGTCGGCACGGCCGAGATCGTCATGGGCCCGCAGACCGACTGGCAGAGCATCGTCGAGAACGCGCGCCTCGTCGTCATGTTCGGCGGCCTGCCGCAGAAGAACACGCAAGTCGAGTACGGCGGCATCTCGAAACATCTCTCCGGCTATTGGCTGAAGCGCGCGAAGGACGCCGGCATCGAGTTCGTCAACATCAGCCTCATGGAGGACGACGCACCGGATTTCCTCGGCGCCACTTGGCTGGCACCGCGTCCCAACACCGATACGGCGTTGATGCTCGGCTTGGCCCACACGCTCGTCGCCGAGGGCCTCCACGACCGCGCGTTCCTCGATCGCTACTGCGTCGGCTTCGATCGCTTCAGGGCCTATCTCATGGGCGAGAGCGACGGTGTCCCCAAGACAGCCGCGTGGGCCGCCACCATCGCCCACATCGACGCGGACACGATCAAGTCTCTCGCGCGCCGGATGGCGTCGACGCGCACCATGATCACCATGACCTGGTCGCTCCAGCGCGGCGACCATGGCGAGCAACCCTATTGGATGGCGGTCACCCTGGCCGCGATGCTTGGCCAGATTGGCCTGCCGGGCGGCGGCGTCGGTTTCGGCTATGGCTGCGAGGCGGGCATGGGCCTGCCGCGGCGCGAGGTGCCGGTCCCTTCCCTTCCTCTCGGCAAGAATCCGACGCGCACCGCCATCCCCGTCGCGCGCATCGCGGACATGCTGCTCAATCCCGGCGGCAAGTTCACCTATGACGGCCGCGACCTCACCTACCCCGACATCCACCTTATCTACTGGTGCGGCGGCAACCCCTTCCACCACCACCAGGACATCAACCGCCTGCTCCGCGCCTGGCAGAAGCCGGACACGATCGTCGTCCACGAGCCGTGGTGGACGGCGGCCGCGCGGCACGCCGACATCGTGCTGCCGGCGACGACCGCCTTCGAGCGGAACGACATCGCGGCCAGCACCCACGACCGCTCCATCCTGGCCATGAAGAAAGCCGTCGAGCCGGTGGGCGCCGCGCGGAACGACCACGACATCTTCCTCGCGCTCGCGCGCCGTCTCGGTTTCGCCGAGCAGTTCTCGGAGGGGCGCGGCGAGATGGAATGGCTGCGCCACATCTACGAGGTCGCCCGCCAGCAGATCGCGGCGTCCGAGGTGAGCATCCCGGACTTCGAGACGTTCTGGGCGGCAGGCGCGGCCGAGATTCCGGAGCCGGACCAGCCCTACGTCATCTTCGAGGATTTCCGCCGCGATCCCGCGCGCCATCCCTTGGAGACGCCGTCCGGCAAGATCGAGATCTATTCGGAAACGATCGCGGGCTTCGGCTACGACGACTGCCCGCCCCATCCGACGTGGATCGAGCCCAAGGAATGGCTCGGGGCCGCGATGGCCTCACGCTATCCGCTGCATCTTCTCTCGAACCAGCCGCGCACTCGTCTCCACGGCCAGATCGATGGGAGCGGTGCCAGCCGCGCGAGCAAGATCGCGGGCCGGGAACCCGTTTGGATTCATCCGGCGGACGCAGCGGCGCGCGGCATCAAGGACGGCGACGTCGTCCGGCTCTACAACGATCGGGGCGAGACGCTTGCGGGCGCCGTCGTGACGGATGCGGTGCGGACCGGAGTCGTGCAGCTCTCGACGGGCGCCACCTACGATCCCATGGCGCCCGGGACGATCGGCGCCCTCGACAAGCATGGCAACCCCAACATGCTGACCCTCGACAAGGGAACATCGAAGCTCGCCCAGGGGCCGACCGCCCACAGCACCCTCGTCGAGATCGAACGGTATGACGGGATTCGCCCGGAGGTCACGGCCTTCACGGCTCCGCCCATCCGACGCGCGGCTGGCGGCGATTGATCCCTGCGGCGGTCCGTCGTCCCAGCGGTCGCCCGGACGAAGATCCGGCAAAAGAAAAAGGGGGCCGCGAGGCCCCCTTTCCCTGTTCGCAACGGGACTTGCGTTATTGCAGCCAGCCCTTCTCGCCCGAGTAGATCTTCTTCGGGTTGACGCCCGGCTTGAAGGTTTCGGGATCGGCATTGTTGAACTGGTACACGGCGAATTTGAACGCCGCGCACTGTCCATGTTGGTCGCACTTCACGGTGCCGGCCATGCCGTCGAACGCGGGCAGGTTGAACACCGCGTCCCTCAACGCCTTGCGGCCGATGTAGAGCGTGCCGTCCTTGTCCTGGACCGCGACTTTTTCGATCGCGAGGTGCAGGAGCTTCGCCGCGTCATAGGCATGGGCGTGGAAGCCCTGGATCGGCTCTTCGCCGAACTGCTTCTTATATTGCTCGACCAGCTTCGGATAATCCTTGCCGAGCGCCTCGGGCGAGACGTCGGGGAAGGTGATTCGCATGCCAACGATGTTCGGTCCCGACGCGATGATGAAGTCCTTCGCCATCATCGAGCCGCCGCTGATGAAGTTGGCCTTCTCGAGGCCCGGGATCTCCTTGCCCTGGCGGGTGATCTGGCCGCCGGCCGCGACGAAGATCGGGTAGTAGACGACGTCCGGCTTGGTTGCCGCGATGCGCGTCAGCACCGGCCGCATGTCGACGTCGGTCGGCGAGATGGCTTCTTCCGCGACCATCTTACCGCCCATCTTCACGAAGTTCTCCTTGAAGGACGCCACGAGCTGCTGGGCGTAGGGGCTGCCGTCATGAATGGAGGCAACATTCTTCCACTTCATGACATCAAACATCCACTTGGCGTCGTTCTTGGCCTGCTCCGCATCGCTCGGGATGGTGCGGACCAATCCGTCATACTGCGGACCGCGGTCGGCGGCGGTCAGCTTCGGCGCGGAGCACGCGGTACCGAGCTGCGTGATGCCTTGCTTCCAAAGGATGGGCGCGGTCACCGTGCACACGCTCGAACAGGCCGAGCCCAGGACGGCGATCATCTGCTGGTTCGCGGCAAGCTTGGTGCCGGCCGTCTGGCCGCCTTCGGCGTTGCAGCCGTCGTCCTCGACGATGAAGCGGATCGGATGGCCTTTGATCTTGTCGCCGATCTGCTTGAAGTAGACTTCGACGCCGCGCTTCGAATCGACGCCGAGGGCCGTATCGGCACCCGACATCACCCACGTGCCGCCGATCACGACGGGATCGTTCTTCATGACCTTGACGACACCCAGCGGATCGTCAACCGGCCCGACCTTGACCGCGTGAGCGGCAGTAACAAATGCGAACGTCAGGCCGACTGTGGCCCCGATCGCCGTCAACACGTCTCTCACTCTCATTGGTTCGTCTCCCCTCGTTTACGAGACATTCAGCCTCAGCGGACATTCATGCACCACCCTGGCCTCGCGGCCAGCCGGGCATGCGCGCCCCTTACGACGCACGTTCAGGCCCGAAACCCTTCGAAGGCCGGCTGGCTTATGGCTTGGTCACGACTCGTTGTCCGGGCCATCGAGCGTGGCCCGTTGCGAACCAATTCAGGTCGTTTGTGAAAGCGCCATCGTCACAGCACAGACGCCGAGAAGCTCCCGCTGAGCGTGGTTCCAAACATCTTCGGCACGATCCCGGTGCCGCCGTCGCTCCGGCGCAACCAGATATCGGCGCCGTCGGGGGCGAGGTTAAGCCGCCCGTCCAGGGGGCGCAAGGGTCGGGCTGGAGGCCTTACGCCTTGACAAAGAGCTGCCGCGGCACCTTGCAGAAGGGTTCGCCCCCCTTGTCGGTCACGCGGAAGCACTCGCTGATCTCGATGCCCCAATCGTCCATCCAGATGCCGGGAATGCAGTGGATGGTCATGTTGGGCTCGAGCACGGTCTTGTCGCCGGGGCGCAGGCTGATCGTGTGCTCGCCCCAATCGGGCGGGTAGTTGAGTCCGGTCGAATAGCCGATGCGGGATTCCTTCTTGATGCCGCTTTTGGCGATCGTCTGCCGCCAGGCGGCCTCGACCGCCTCGGCCGTGTTGCCGGATTTGGCGGCGGCGAGCGCGGCATTGAGCCCTTCGACCACCACCTTGGCCGCGTCCTCGAGCTTCTGGGGCGGCTTGCCGAGGAAGACGGTGCGCGCCATGGGGCAGTGGTAGCGCTGGCGGACGGCCGCGAGCTCGAGCACCGTGCCCTGCCCTTCGACGAAAGGCTCGTCCGACCAGGTGAGGTGCGGCGCGTTCATGCCCTTCCCCGTCGGCAGGAGCGGCACGATCGAGGCGTACTCGCCGCCGTATTTGCGCGTGCCCTTGGTCTGGGCGCGGAGGATCTCGGCGACCGCGTCGCACTGCCGCACGCCCGGCCGCACTTTGTCGATCGCGACCTTCATGACCTTCTCCATGACGCGCGCGGCCTCGCGCATGTACTTGATCTCGGCACGGGACTTCACGACCCGGACCCAGTTGACGAGCGAGGTCGCGTCCTTGAACGGGACGTTCGGGAGATTGCGGCGAAGGGAATCGATGCAGGCGCCGGTGAAGTAGTAGTTGTCCATCTCGACGCCGATGCCGCCTTTGTCCCAGCCACGGCCTTTCAGGAAATCCGCGACGAAGTCCATGGGATGCTTCGTCGTCGACTGCACGTAGTCGTCCTGGTAGCCGATGATGTTCTTGTGGTCGGTGAACATCGTCACCTTGGCGCCGGTCGCGTCCTGGGCACGGCCGATCCAGACCGGCTCCTCCTCGCTCCCGGCCACGATCAGCACCTGGTGGACGTAGAACGACCAGCCGTCATAGCCGGAGAGGTAGTTCATGTTGGCGGGATCGGTCACGAGCAGCGTCGCGATCCCGGCTTTCGCCATGCGCTTCTTCGTCTTCTCGAGGCGCTTCAAATACTCGCTTCGCTCAAAAGCTGGCATGGCGTCCTTCCCGTGCTGCGTGATGCTATGCGTGAGGCGGTCGAATCACTCGTAGAGGCCGCGGCCTGCCGGCGTCTCCTCGCCGAGCACGCGGTCGAGCACCCAGTTGTCGATCGTGTGGACGAGCGGCTCGAGGAAGGAGAGGCGCCCCGTGGCCGCGAGCGGCGAGAGCAGGCCGCGATGCTGGACCTCCGAGATGTGATTGTCCTCGTCCGCTGTCTTGTCCCAGCGCCTGTAGTAGCGCTCGACCACGTCGGCGAAGTCGTTGCGCTTGGGGATCTCGGAGGGGAAGCACGCGCCGTGGATGAGCTTCATGCGGTGGGGGCCGAGCGGATGGACCTCGAGGTACCACATGCAGTCCTGCGTGCAGCAGAACATCGTGCTCGGATAGATGTTCGGATAGAACGAGCCGTTCGCCGCCCGCTCGTCGAGCGAGCCGATTTCGGGGAAGCCTGTGTCGCCGGGCATGAGCGCGCGGCTGCCCTTCTGCGCCGTGAACAGCAGCACGAACTCGCCCTTCACGTCCTGGACGGCGGGCTTCTTGGCCTTGTGCTTGCTGATGGATGCCTGGTGGACCGTCGGGATGTGGTAGCCCTCCATGGCGTTCTCGACGAAGAGCTTCCAGTTGCAGTCGAGGAGGAACTCCTTGCGGCGCACCGTCACCATGTCGTCGAGGTTGTGCGATTTGAGAATCGCCGGCAGGTCGCCCAGGAATTCCATGAGGGGCGGCGCCTTCGGATCGAAGGTGACGAACATGAAGCCGCACCAGGTCTCGAGCCGCAGCGGGATGAGCCCGTAATCCTCGCGCTTGAAGCCGATCGCTTCCTCCATGCCGGGCGCACCCGTGAGGGCTCCGTCGAGGCCATAGACCCAGCCGTGATAGGGACATTTGAGGCCGCGGCAATTGCCGGTGCCGTTGTCGAGGAGAAGCGCGCCTCGGTGCCGGCAGGTGTTGGCGAACGCGCGCACCTTGCCGTCGCGGTCGCGGAGGATGATGAGCGGCACGCCCGCGAACTCGAAGGCGTAGTAGTCGCCGGGATTGGGCACCTGGTCGGTGCGGCCGAAGAAGTTCCACACCTTCATGAAGATGCGGTCGACCTCGCGCCGGTAGAAGGCATCCGAGGTGTAGCACCAGGCCGGCAGGGTCTCGGCCTCGAGCATGGGGCGGCGCTGCGCCGCGTAGATCTTGGGATCGAAGATGTCGATCGCGGCCGTGTCCATGCTGCCCCCATTGCCCTCGGTCTCCGGACGGAACGCTAGGCTAGCAAGCGGCTCGTCACGGCGGAAGGCCGCGGCGCTCCGTATCGCCATACGATCCTTGCCTCGCGGACAAGCGCCGACCTTGGGCGTATAATGGGCGCGACCGTTCGGCCAGCGACGAGGACCCGTCATGCATTTCGGCTATTTCAACCTGATGCAGCAGCGCGATCCCGCGCGGCAAGTAAAGGACACCTACGCCGCCTCGCTCGCGCAGGTGAAGCTCGCCGAGGATATCGGCTTCGAGATCGCGTGGTTCGCCGAGCACCACTTCTCGACCTACAGCGTCTGCCCCTCCCCGCTCATGACCATCGCCTGGATGGCCGGGCAGACGAAGCGCATCAAGCTGGCGCCGGGCGTGCTGCTCTTGGCACTTTACGAGCCGGTGCGCCTCATCCAGGAAATCGGCATGGCCGATGTGATGAGCGGCGGCCGATTCGTCCTCGGCCTCGGCACCGGCTATCAACCCTACGAGTTTGTGCGCTTCAACCAGAACTTGAAGGAAGCGGGCGACCGCTACCTCGAAGTGCTCGACATGCTGGAGACAGGGCTGACCGAGGGCGAAGTCGCCTACAAGGGCAAGTACTACTCCGTGCCGCATACGCGATTCGCGGTCTCGCCCTTGCGCCGTCTGCCCGAAGTCTACGTCGCGGGCGTCCTCAACCATCCGGGAATCAGGAAGCGCACCTGCGAGAGCGGCTACATCCCCTTGCTCGCGCCGGCCTGGAATCCGATCGCGCTCGTCGAGAAGCAGCGCGCGGACTACATCGAGGTCGCGCGCTCGGTGGGCGTCAAGGCCGAGGACTTCCCCTTCTCCCTCATGCGTTACGTCCATGTGACCGACAGCAAGGACGACGCGGCGGAGGCGGCCGAGCAGTTCCGGTATTTGACGCGCGTCGCGACCGCGTTCCGCTTCGACTACGGGACCTTCACCGGCGTCACGCCCGACGACCAGCCGGCGAAGGACGAGCCCCCGCTCGCGGAGCAGGTGAAGAACGGCATCTTCGGCAGTCCCGAATACTGCGCCGAGATCATCGTGCGCGAGATCAAGACCCTCAACCCTGTTCACTACATCATCAACATGCAGGCGGGCGGGCTCGATCCGAAGAAGGCGACGCGCAGCCTCGAACGATTCGGAAAAGAGGTCATGCCCCTGGTGCGGAAGGCGCTGCCCAACCTCGATTCCATCGGCGGCAAGGTCGGCCCGCTCCGCCCCGGCTTCACCGGACGCCAGGCGGCGGCGCAGTAGCAGGACTAAAGCCGCCCCTTGGCTCGAGTCCCCGGCTTGTTCGTGGGCTTGTTATAACATATAACAACCGGCGAATAATCGCCGCCCGGACTGGATTCCATGGCTGCCGTCACTCTGGACAGCATCGAGCGAAGTGCGACCCTGACAGCGCAAGTGGGCCAGCGCCTGCGCGAGGCCGTGACGAGCGGCGTCTTCGCGCCGGGCGAGCGCTTGACCATCCGCTCCGTCGCCTCGGCCCTCGGCGTGAGCCCGACACCCGCGCGCGAGGCGCTCAACATCCTCGCGACGGAAGGCGCGCTCGAGACGGGGCCCGGCCGGTCCATCATCGTGCCCCCCTTGAGCGTCGAGCGCCTCCGCGAGATCACCGAGATCCGCGTGGCACTCGAAGGCATGGCGGCCGAAGCGGCGGCGGCGCTTCTCGCCGAAAGCGAGATCAAGACGATCGTCGCCGCGAACGAGGCCATGACCGAGGCGACCGAGGCGCAGGACTTCAAGCGCGCCATGGCGAAGAACCGCGAATTCCATTTCGGCGTCTATCGCGGCGCGGGCATGCCCATGCTCCTCAAGATGATCGAAGGGCTGTGGCTCAGGACCGGCGCCTACATCAACCTCATCTATCCGGCCTTCGGCCTCGCGCGGAAGGGCATCGAGAATCATCGCGGGGCGGCCGCCGCGCTCGCCGCGCGCGACGGCAAGGCGCTCCGCGCCGCCATCGAACAGGACATTCGCTACTCGGCCGCCCATCTCGAGGTCGAGCTCAAGGCCAAGGAGCAAAGCGCGGCGTGAACGGCCGCGCCACGGGACCCAACGAACGATGACGAGGAGGTGACCATGAAGTTCGATCTGTTCAGCCTGGTGCAGAAGCGCGACGACAGCTGGGGCGATCGCACGACCTACGACCGTCTTGCGGAGAACATCAAACTCGCCGAGCAGATCGGCATGGAAACGGCGTGGTTCGCCGAGCACCATTTCAACAACTACAGCCTCTGCCCCTCCCCGCTGCTCGCCTGCACCTACTTCGCGGGCATGACGAAGAAGATCCGGCTCGGCACCGCCGTCCTCGTGCTGCCGCTTTACGAGCCCGGTCGCGTCATCCAGGAGATCGCCCAGGCCGACGTGATGACGAACGGACGGCTCGTGGTTGGAATCGGCGCGGGTTACCAGGATTACGAGTTCGTGCGTTTCCGGGTGCGCCTCGATGAGGCCGTCGAGCGCACGCTCGAGATCCTCGACATGATGGAGCTGGCCTGCACGCAGGAGCGTTTCACTTACAACGGCAAGCACTACCAGCTGCCCGAGACGCAGATCGCGGTGAAGCCGATCCAGAAGCCCATGCCCGAGATCTGGGTCGCGGGGCTCATGGGCCATCCGAAGGTGCAGAAGCGCGTCGCCGAAAGCGGCTACGTGCCGTTCCTCACGCCGGCGTGGAACAACGTCTCCGTGATCGGCAAGGTGCGCCAGGCCTATGACGAGGTGTACCGCTCGATCGGCCGCGATCCCGCCGCGCTGCCCCTGTCGCTCATGCGCTTCGTCCACATCACCGACAGCAAGGCCGAGGCGCGCGATGCGACCGAGCGCGCGCGTTACTCCTCGCGCCTCTCGCTCGCCTTGCGCCTCAACTACGCCAAGATCAACGGCATCTATGTCGATGAGGCACCGGCGCAGGGCGAGCCGCCGGTCGACGAGATGACCAAGAACTATCTCATCGGCGACGTCGACACGGTGGTCGAGGGCATCCTCAACGACTACTCGGTCATGCGTCACAGCCATGTCGCGTGCAACGTGCAGTTGGGCGGCGTGCCGCACGAGAAGGCGATGAAGACGATCGAGCTCCTGGGCAGCAAGGTCATCCCGGCCGTCCAGAAGGAGTTCCAGAAGCGCGGAACGAAGTTCCCGACCATCCGCCAGACTCCGCTGATGGCGCAGAAGAAAGCCGCGGCGGCCGAATAAGGCTTTGGCCGACAAACGATCGACGAGGGGCGTCCCGCGAGGGGCGCCCTTCTCGTTTGGGGCGCATCCCATGGGCCTCGACTGGTGCCCGGTGGCCGCATTGCGTTCGTGGGATGCGAAATCCCGACCGAACCGCTAAGGTCGGGGATCACGCGCCCTCCCGTCTCGTCCTGGCACGGTTCATGAACGACACGCCGCCAAAGATCTGCATCCGCGGACTCGAAAAGCACTTCAACGACCGGCCCGTTCTCGCCGGCGTCGATCTCGACGTGCCGCAGGGGCGGAACCTCGTGCTCCTCGGCCCGTCGGGATCGGGCAAGAGCGTCCTCCTCAAATGCATCGCCGGGTTGATCGTCCCCGACGCCGGCTCGATCGCGATCGACGGCCAGGAGACCATCGGCATCGGAGACAGCGCGCGCGATACGTTGATGCGGAAAGTCGGCGTCGTGTTCCAGGCCAACGCGCTCTTCGATTCGTTGTCGACATGGCGCAACGTCGCCTTCGGCCTCCTGAGCCACGGATCGAAGACGCAGGCGGAGGCCCGGGCGACCGCCATCGAGACGCTCGCCGCGGTCGGCCTTCCGCACGATGTCGCCGACCTCCTGCCTGCCGAGCTTTCGGGCGGCATGCAAAAGCGCGTCGCCCTCGCCCGCGCCATCGCGACCGATCCCGAGATCCTGCTGCTCGACGATCCGACCGCGGGGCTCGACCCGATCGTCGCGCGCATGATCGACAATCTGATCGCGCGCTCCATTCGCACGCTCCGGGCGACCGCGCTCACGATCACGCAGAACCTCGACACGGCCCGGCACGTCGCCGACTGGGTCGCGGTTCTGTCCGGCGGGCGCATCGTCTGGCAGGGTCTCCCCGGTACGTCCGTGCCCGCCGACAGCGATGCGGTCGTGCGGCGCTACGCCGGCGGGCTCATGGAGGCCGCGGATTCCGCGCGCTGAGCGATCACCGCCACCCCCGCTGGCCGGGGCTCGGACGCTCGGTTAGTCTTCCCTGTCGGCGCAGGCGCCCGGAGGCGACCGCGTGTCGGACGCGGGGCCGGCGAAGCGCATCAACACAGGCGGGAGGCGGACATGCCGGAAGGGCAAACACGGAAGGCGCAGCGTTTCACCGCGAGCCATGCCGCGAACGCGACGTTTGCGGCCGACGGGCTCAGGCCTTACGCGCGCTATCGCGACCTCGGCATCAAGGCGGCGACCGAGGGGCTCGCGGTGGCGCACGTCATCCGCTTCGTGCCGCCCTGCACCGACGAAGTTCGCCAGTGGCACACCCATGACATCGACTTCCAGATGGTCTACGTGCTCAAGGGCTGGGTGAAGACCGAGATGGAGGGGCGCGCGCCCGAGACCATGCGAGTCGGGAGCGCCTGGCTCCAGCCGCCCAAGATCCGCCACCGCATCGTCGATTACTCGGACGATGCCGAAGTGCTCGAAATCGTCCTGCCCGCCGAGTTCAAGACCGACTTGGCATGAGCGGCGCGTAAGGCGCACGGGCGCGCGGCTCAGCGCCGCGGCGGCAGGCGGATGAAGACGATCAGCGGCAGGACCACGATCGCCGTCAGCGCGATCAGGTAGAAGCTGTTGTTGTAGGCGATCATCATCGACTGGCGCATGATCTCCGCGTCGAACGCGGCGACCCCGCCCTGGTGCGACCAGCTCCAGAGGCGCGGCACGAAGGCATAGTTGAACAGCTCGTTGTAGGGCGTGAGACGCTCGGCCAGCACGTCGTGGTTGATGCGCATGCTGCGCGTCAGCACGTTGAAGATGATGGCCGTGCCCGTCGCCGTGCCGAGGAACGAGACGACGTAGAAGAATCCGAGGCCCTGCGTCCGGTAGCGGCCCGGTAGCGTCCAGAACGCGATCACGGTCAGCGGCACATAGGCGATCGACGAACTGGCGCCGTTGATGAACCCCGCCCAGATGACGTCGAAGGCGCGCACTTCGAGCGTCCAGCTCGACATGCCCCAGGTCGACACCGCCGTGCAGCCGAATCCGAGGACGAGGATGAGGCGCGGGTCGACGCGGTCCGAGAGCCGGCTCACGAGGAGCGCGCCCGCAAGGAAGCCGAGGCCCCGGCAGGTGAGCAACTCCCCCACCCCCATGATGTCGTAGCCGGCGAGGCTCTGGAGCTGGAGCGGCAGGAGGAAGAGTGGCAGGAACACGACCGCCCCGTGGACGAAGTAGAAGGCCGAGCCGATCACGTAGTTGCGGTTGAGGAAGAGCGCCGAGGGAACGAACGGCGCGCGGGCGGAGGTGATGCGGATGGCGAAGAGGTAGAACGCCAGCGCGGCGATGGCCGCCTCGGCGACGATCTCCGGCGAATCGAACCACAGCAGGCGTTCGCCGCGGCTGAGCATGGTCTCGAGCGCGGCGATGGTGACGGAGAGGAGTCCGAAGCCGATCCAATCGAATTTCGTCGGCTCGGCCCGCTCGGTGTCGAAGACGAAGAGCCACGTCGCCGCAAAGGCGATGAGGCTCAAGGGAACGGTCACGAAGAACACCCAGGGCCAGCCGTAGTTCTCGACGAGCACGCCGCCGACGAACGGTCCGAAGATCGACCCCACATTGCCGAAGGCCATCCACATGGCCGTGGCCAGCCCTTGGCGGTTCGAGGGAAAGGCGTTCATGGCGATCGCTTGGCCGAGCGGCAGCAAGGGGGCGCCGAACATGCCCTGCATCACGCGGAAGATGACGGCTTCGATGAGCGAGCTCGAGAGGCCGCAGAGGACGGTGGTGACGGCAAAGCCTCCGCTCGCGATGAGGAAGAATCGCCGGAGGCCGAAGCGCCCCGAGATCCAGCCCGAGCACGCGGTCATGATCGTCGTGCCCACGATGAAGGCCGTGAGCAGCCAGGCGATCTGGTCCGGCGCTGCCGAGAAGGCGCCCTGCATGTGCGGGATCGCCGTGCCCGTGATGGTGAGCGCCGTCATGTAGGTGCTCGTGCCCATGGCGCCGCCCATGAGCGCGAGCCAGCTGCGCGCGCTGATGCGAGGACTCACGTCCGGCGGAGCGATGACGGCCTGTGCCATGCCTCTCGAGCCTTGCGCGCGACCGGGACATCGGCGCGCGGGAGCTCCATCTTAGCCCAAGGGCTCAGGCCGGGCTCCTCCCCCGTCGCGGCATGCGGATGAGGAGGCCCAAGGGCATCACGAGGAGTGCCAAGAGGGCGATGAGGAAGAAACTGTTGTTGTAGCCGATGATGGCGGCCTGGCGCGCGATCTCGGCATCCATGGCGGCGAGCCCGCTCCGGTGCGTCCAGTCCCAAAGCCGCGGCACGAGGCCCAAGCGGATCGTCTCGTTGAAGGGCGTCATGTATTCCGTCATCAAATCGTGATTGATGCGCGTCGAGCGCGACAGGAAGCTGAAGATGGCGGCCGTCCCGCTCGCCGTCCCGAGATTCGAGACCACGTAGAAGAACGCCATGCCTTCGGTCCGGAGGCGCAGCGGCAGGGTCGAGAAGCCGAACATCACGATCGGGACATAGGCGATGCCCGAGCCCATGCCTTGGACGAAATTGGTCCACGCGACGTCGAAGGCGCGGAGATCGAGCGATGAGCCCGACATGCCCCAGGCCGAGACGATGAGGCAGGCGAAGCCGAAGACCAGGATGAAGCGCGGGTCGATCCGGTCGGTCACGGGCCCGATGAGGATCATCCCCGAGACGAGCCCTGCACCACGCCACATGAGGAGCGTGGCGACACCTTCGATGTCGTAGCCCGCGAGATTCTGCAACAGCACCGGCACGAGGAAGAGCTGCAGGAAGCACACCGCGCCGTAGACGAAGATGAAGATCAGCGCGAGCACGTAATTCCGATCGCGGAAGAGCGAGCGATCGAGGAACGGCACCCGCGCCGACATGGTGTGGAGGATGAAGAGATAGAGGCCGATGGCGCCGACGATGGCGGAGATGATGATCTCGCGCGACTGGAACCAGTCGAGCCGCTCGCCGCGGTTGAGGACGAGCTGGAATCCGGCGATCGCGATGGCCAAGGCCGCGAATCCGGCCCAGCTGAAGTTCCGTGTTCGCTCGATCGTGATCTCGGGCACGAAGGCGATGGTCGCGAGCAAGGCCAGGATGCCGAAGGGCACGTTCACGAAGAAGAGCCACGGCCAGCCGTAGCGCTCGACGAGAGCCGCGCCGAGGATGGGCCCCAGGATCGAGCCCATCATGCCGCCGATGCTCCACATGACGGTCGCGAAACCCTGCCGGTTCGGGGGGAAGGCGTCGATCGCGATGGCCTGGCCGAGGGGGATGAGCGGCGCGCCGAACATGCCCTGGAGCGTGCGGTAGAGCACCGCTTCTTCGAGCGTCTGGGCGAGGCCGCAGAGGATCGAGGCCAGGGTGAAACCGGCGGTCGCGACGATGTAGAGGCGCTTCCGCCCGAAGCGCATGGAGATCCAGCCCGAGCACGCGGTGATGATGGTCGTGCCGATGATGAAAGAGGTGAGCATCCAGGCGATCTGGTCGGGCGCTGCCGAGAAAGCGCCCTGCATGTGCGGGATCGCCGTGCCCGAGACGGTGAGCGTCAGCATGTAGACAGTGGTCCCGAGCATGGCGGCCGAGAGCGAAAGCCAGCGGCGCGCGCCCTGAAGCGGCCCGTTCGCCATCGTCGCCCCCACCGCTCCGTCCGCGGTCATCTTCTCTCCCCGACTCCTCGCTCGCCGGCGCCGGGCGCCGCCGGACCGTGGTGCCGACGATTATGCCGAAGGCGCGCCATGGCTACCATCTGTGGCCCCCTTGGCGCCGGGCAAGTCCGGATGGGTCCAGCGATGAAACGAGACAACCGGCCCGAGGCAAATGGGGGACCCGCTCAAATCCCGACAATGACGCCGCCGCCGCTCGGCGAGAGCACTTGGCCAGTCACGAAAGCCGCCTCCGCCGAGGCCAGATAGGCGACCGCATAGGCCACTTCGCGCGGCTCTCCCACCCTCTTCAGGGGAATGTGCTCGGCCCAGCGCTGTTTCGTCTCGGCACTCGGCATGGGGGTGTCCGTGACGCCCGGAACGATGGCATTGACGCGGATCCCGAAGGGCGCGAACTCCTTGGCCCAGGCCTTGGTCAGGCCGAGCATCGCCGCTTTCGCCGAGGCGTAGTGGGACATGCGGGCGCTCCCGAGCATGGCCAGGTCGGAGGAGGTGTTGATGATGGTCCCTGCCCGGCGCGCCTTCATCCCTTGCACGACAGTTTGGGTCAGGAAGAAGGCGCCCTTGATCGTGACATGGAACATGCGGTCGAAGGCGGCCTCGTCGATGTCCTCGAGCGGCAGCTGTTTGCCGCTGATTCCGGCGTTGTTGACGAGGATATCGATCCGCCCCAGGGCCTGCTCGGCCGCTTTCGCCTCCTCGCGCATGCGCGGGAGATCGGCGATGTCGGCCACGATCACATGGGCGCGCCGTCCCGCGGCGCGGACCTGCCGCGCGATCTCCTCCGCTCCTTTGCTGTCGACGTCGTGGACGACGACGTCTGCCCCGCGTTCGGCGAAGAGGATCGCCTCCGCGCGACCGATCCCGCTCCCCGAGCCCGTGACGAAGGCGACCTGACCGTGGAACATCAGATGCCGACGATGCCGTCGCCGCCATTGGGGCACACCACCTGCCCCGTGATGAAGTCGGCCTCGGAGGATGCGAGGAACGCGACCGCATAGGCGATCTCGACCGGCTCGGCCAGGCGCTTCAAGGGAATGATGGTGAGCGCCTTCTTCTTCTCCTCCTCGGTGCCCATGCCCGTGTCGACCCAGCCGGGGGCGACGGCGTTTACGTGGATGTTGAAGGGCGCCAACTCCTTGGCCCAGGCCTTGGTCAGACCCAGAATCGCCGCCTTCGCTCCGCAATAGTGCGAGGAGAACGGACCGCCGATCATGGCCCAGTTGGACGAGATGTTGATGATCTTGCCCGACTTCCGCGCCTTCATGCCGGGCACGACGGCGCGCGTCGTGAAGAACGAGCCGCGCACATGGGTGCCGAACATGCGGTCGAAACGCTCTTCCTCGATCTGGTCGATCGTCGTGTAGTCTCCGCCGATGCCGGCGTTGTTGACGAGGATGTCGATGCGGCCCATCGCCCGCTCGGCGCCAGCGACCTCCGCCGCCATGACCTTGGCGTCCCGAATGTCGGCGACGATGACATGGGCCTTCCGCCCCTTCCCGCGCACCATCTCGCCCGTCTCGCGGGCGCCGTCGGCCTTGATGTCGTGGACGATGACGTCCGCTCCCCGCTCGGCCATGAGCACGGCCTCGGCCCGCCCCATCCCGCCACCCGATCCCGTGATCATCGCCACCTTGCCTTGAAGCGTCGCCATCCTTCACTCCTCTCCTTGGAAAAGCCGCGCAGTGTAGGCGGGAAGCGCAGAGCGCCGCCAGCCCCGGCCTAGTGGGGCGCCGGCGCGAAATGCCCCAGCACCACGGCGATGGTGACGGCGGCCAGCGCCGTCGAGACGAGGACGGCCGTCGCCGAGCGCGCGACGTAGCGCTCGTAACGCTCCGCAAGGATGAAGACGTTGATGCCCGTGGGCAGCGCCGCCATCACCGTCGCGACGGCGATGGCCAACGGATCGAGATGGAACACCTGGCTCGTGAGAACCCAGATCGTCACGGGGAGGAGCAGAAGCTTGAGCGCGATGAGCGTGGCGCTCTGCCTCAAGTCGCCGCCGAGGTGGAAGGTGGTCAATGTCGCGCCCAGCGCGAACAGCGAGGATGGAATTCCCGCCGAGCCGAGGAGAGCGAGGAACCGGTCGAGGACGCCCGGGATCGTCCAGTCGAGTTGCGCCCAGAGGAGCCCCAAGACCATCGAGACGATGACCGGGTTCTTGGCCAAGGAGACGAGCGCGGCGCCCGCGACGGCGAAGGGGTGCCCGCCCGCCCCGCGTCCCACTTCGATCACGATCGTCGCCAGGGGAATGAGAAGCGCCGAGTGGAAGGTGACGATGAGCATCACCTGGACGAGGCCCGGATCGCCGAAGGCCGTGTAGACCAGCGGGATGCCCAGCATGATTGTGTTGCCGAAGACGGCCCCCATGCCGAGGAGCCCCTGCTCTTCCGTCTTCAAGCTGAAGGCGATCCGGCCCACCGCCATGCCGATCGCGAAGACGATGAAGCAGCCGAGGAAATAGGCGTAGACGATGCCGAGATCGGCCGCCGGGTCGACCGTGCCGCGCGCCAGCGTGCGGAAGAGCAGCGCGGGCATGGGCACGAAGAACACGAAATTCGAGATGACCTTGATGCCATCGCGGGTGAAGAGCCGCGTCTTCGCGACGAGGTAGCCCGTGAGGATCACGGCGAAGACGGGCAAGACGATGTCGATGATGGCGGTCATGGAGGGCTTGGCGCTGCGGGCGGCGAAGCATAGCAAGCGGCCGCCGCCGCGCTAAGGCGGAGATTTGCCGATGAATCCGCTGTCGGCGAGCGCGACCGACCGGACCTGGCCGGGACGAAGCCACCTCGGCTTCGCGCAGGCAGGAGGGTGAGGCGACGCGCGAGCGGTTTTGAAACCGCACTTTGACACGGCCGTGCCGACGACTTAGGTGATGCGGGACCGGCGCCCGTGGGCCGGCGCTTCGATATCAAAGACAGGGAGACGCAGCATGGCCGAGAAGAAAGTCGCAATCATCACGGGTTCCGGGCAAGGCATCGGCGCAGGAGTCGCGCGAAGCTTCGCCGCTGCCGGCTACGTCGTCTCGCTCATGTCGCCCTCGGAGCGGAGCGAGAAGCTCGCGAAGGAATTGGGCGGGATGGGACGGCGCGGCTCCGTCCTCGACCCCGCTGATCTGAAGGCGCTCGTCGACGGGACCATCAAGGCGCACGGCCGCATCGACGCCGTCGTCAACAACATGGGCCACGGCAACGGCGAGCCGCCGGCGGTGACCGAGCGCACGACCTACGATCCCGACCATTTTCCCGACCCACTCGCCTTCCCGGACGAAGGCTGGCACCAGGCGCTCGACATGTACGTGCTCTCGGTCGTGCGCATGGCACGCGCGGTCGTGCCCGCGATGACCGCGCAAAAGCGGGGCTCGATCGTCAACATCTCCTCCTTCACCGCGATCGAGCCCCGGCCCGGCTACGCCCAGGCCAGCGCGCTCAGGGGCGCGCTCCACCACTTCACGAAGCTCTTCGCCGACAAGTACGGCCGTGCGGGCATCCGCATGAACAACGTGCTGCCGGGATATTGCGAGAACGTGCCCATGACCGACTCGGCCATGCGCTCGATCCCCATGGGGCGGAGCGCCAAATTCGACGAGATCGGGCAGGTCTGCGTCTTCCTGGCCTCGGGCGCGTCGAGCTACATGACCGGGCAGAACCTCATGGTCGATGGCGGGCTCACGCGGAACGTGCGCTGAGCCGGGCCTTTCATGCGAGTCAGGATCCTGGCCTTCCTCTCCGTCATCCTCACGGCGCTCGCCCTCGTGCCGAGCGCCGCCCACTTCTTCGAGCTCCCCAACAAGATCGCCATGACGGAGGAGCAATACTTCGTCGCCCAAAGTATCTACCGCGGCTGGGCGCAGTTCGGATTCGTCTTGGGAGCGGCACTCGTCGCCAACACCGCCTTTGCGGTGGCGCTTCGTCGTAGACGCGCCGCCGCGCTGCTCGCCGGCGCTGGCGCGCTCGCCATCGCCCTCGTCTTCGTCGTGTTTTTTGTCTGGGTCTATCCTGCCAACCTGGCGACCGCCTATTGGACGCTCGCGACCGACAATTGGCAGAGCCTCCGGCGCGACTGGGAGTACGCTCACGCCGCGAACGCGCTCATCACCTTCTTCGGCCTCTCGGCCGTGACGCTGGCGGCGCTTCTGGCGCGGGAGGCGCGGTAATCGCCGGCCCGCGCCTCCCCCGCTCCTAACGCCTTCTCTTGCGCGGCGCGGCGCGCGCCGTTGTGCGCCGTTTGGCCGGCTTCGATGTCCGCTTCGCGCCTCCCTTTTTCGCGGCCGGCTTCCGCTTGGCGGCGGGGCGAGCCGCGACGGCGACGCGCGCGCCCTTGAGCGGCGCCTCGGTCAGGATGCGCGGGAAGCTGGTCAGCACCTCGCAGCCCGTCTCGGACACGCGCACCGTCTCGCTGTAGCCGATGCTGTACCGGCCTTGAACCTTGAAGTACGGGATCATGTGGAGCGTCATGTTCGGCTCGAGCACTTGGTCCGAGCCGATGTCCAAACTCACCCCGCCCCGCTCGATCCAGGTCAGGAACTCGACACCGATGCCGTAGCCGATGCGGTGGTCGAAATACTTGCCGAAGCCGTGGCGGTCGAGTTCGGCCACGGCCGCGCGATGGACGTCGCGCGCGACAGTGCCCGGCTTGATCGCCTTGATCGCGGTCGAGAGCGCGGCACGGCTCGCATCGGCCGCGCGCCTGATGTCGTCCGGCGCCGGACCCACGACCGCGCAACGGATGAGCGCCGCGTCGTAGTGGCGGACATTGGCGCCGAGCTCGAAGAAGATGACGTCGCCCCGCTCGAGCGTGCGGCCGATCCAGGTGGCGTGCGCGAGCGCCGAACGCGGACCCGAGACGATGTAGCTCGGATTGCGGATGAAATGGCTCTCGGCCTTGATGCGCGCGTGGTGGACATCGGCGGCGATATCGTACTCGGTCGCCCCTTCCCGCACCGCGTCGAGCCCGGCGCGCATGGCGGCTTCGACCGCGCGCGCCGCCTGGCGCATATAGGCGATCTCGGCGGGCGACTTGACCGCGCGCAGCATCTCGGTGAGGCCCGAGACGTCGACCAGCTTTGCCTGGGGCGCGGCGCGCACGATGTTTTCGTACACGTCGGTGATGAGCCAGGGCACTTTCTTCTCGACGCCCACGGTCTTGGAGCCGAGGCCGAGGTCGAGGAGTCCCTTGGCGATGGCCGCCCCCGGGCTTTCGTCGTCCTGGTAGCCGCGGGCCGGCAGGTTGTAGGCGTTGTCGGTCGCGTTCTCGACCTCGAGCTGGCGCGTGACGAGAAGCCGCTCGCCCGACGCCGCGACGATCATGGCCTGCGGGAAGGAATGGAAGCCGGTCGTCTCGTAGCCGGTGAGCCAGTACTGGTTCTCGGGGCCGCAGAGAATGATCGCGTCGAGCCCGCGCGCATCGAGCTTGGCCTTGAGGCGCGCTGCGCGCCGCTCGAACTCCTCGGGTGCAAAAGGCAGCGACAACAGTTTCTTCATGACTTTCCCCTGGTTGCTTAAACTTAGGATGCGCGTGCGCGGAGGCCGGTCTCTGCCGGGGGCAGGACGGGCTGGAAGGCCTTGAGGTCGTCCTCGGCCAGGCTCTCCCGCTGGAGAAGA
Source organism: Alphaproteobacteria bacterium (assembly GCA_046349515.1). Taxonomy (GTDB): domain Bacteria; phylum Pseudomonadota; class Alphaproteobacteria; order CADEGL01; family CADEGL01; genus JBGPGW01. The sequence goes on from JAXMCE010000008.1 coordinate 50,266, forward strand.
AGCTTGGCCGCGCGGTCGAGCAGGTCGCGATTGGCGGCGAGGATCGCGCGGGATCGCCCGAAGGCGCCGTCGACGAGCGAGCGCACGGCGAGGTCGATCTCGCGCGCCGTGTCCTCGCTGTACTGGCGCGGCCGCCAGGGCGTCGCGATCTCGCCGAGGAACGGCTGCGCCTCGCCCTCGTAGGTGACCTGGCCGAGACTCTCCACCATCCCGAAGCGCGTCACCATGTTGCGCGCGATGTCGGTCACCTTGGCAAGGTCGTCGGCGGCGCCGGTCGACAACTCCTCGAAGACGAGTGTCTCGGCCGCCCGCCCGCCGAGCAGCACCGCCATCTTCCGCTCGAGCTCGGGCCGCGTCATGAGGAAGCGGTCCTCGGTCGGGCGCTGAAGGGTATAGCCGAGCGCGCCGATGCCGCGCGGGATGATCGAGACCTTGTGCACCTCGTCCCCGCCCGGCAGCGCCTTGGCGACAAGCGCGTGGCCCATCTCGTGGAAGGCCACGACTTCGCGCTCCTTGGGGCTCAGCACGCGGCTTTTCTTCTCGAGGCCCGCGACGATGCGCTCGACCGCCGCGGTGAAGTCGGCCATCTCGAGCCGCTCGCCCTTCCGGCGCGTGGCGACCAAGGCCGCCTCGTTCACAAGGTTCGCGAGATCGGCGCCTGTGAAGCCGGGCGTGATGGCGGCGACCTTGTCGGCATCGACGTCCGGCGCCAGCCGCACCTTCTTCATGTGGACGTTGAGGATCTGGACGCGGCCTTTCCGGTCCGGGCGGTCGACGAGCACCTGCCGGTCGAAGCGCCCGGCGCGCAAGAGCGCGGGATCGAGGATCTCGGGCCGGTTGGTCGCGGCGAGCAGCACGACCCCTTGCGAGGGATCGAAGCCGTCGAGCTCGACGAGCAACTGGTTCAAGGTCATCTCGCGCTCGTCATGGCCGCCGGTCATGGGCCCGATGCCGCGGGCGCGCCCCAAGGCATCGAGTTCGTCGATGAAGATGATGCAGGGAGCGCTCTTCCGCGCTGTCTCGAAGAGGTCGCGCACGCGTGCCGCGCCCACGCCCACGAACATCTCGACGAACTCGGCGCCGTTGGTCGAGATGAAGGGCACGCCCGCCTCGCCCGCGATCGCGCGCGCGAACAACGTCTTGCCGCAGCCGGGCGGACCCACGAGGAGAATCCCCTTCGGCATGCGCGCGCCGAGGCGCCCGTAGGTCCCGGGGTCCTTCAAGAACGCCACGACCTCCTCGAGCTCGGCCTTGGCCTCATCGACCCCGGCCACGTCCTCGAAGGTCACCTTGGTGTCCTTCTCCATGTAGAGCTTGGCCTTGCTCTTGCCGATGGACATGAGTCCGCCCATGCCCTGTTTGTCGGCGAATCGGCGGAAGAGGAACATCCACACGCCGAAGAAGAGCGCCACCGGCACGATCCAGGACAGGAGGTCCTTCAGGAACGAGCTTTGCACGACGCCCGAGTAGCGGACGTTGTACTTCTCCAGCTGCTCGGCGAGCGCGGGATCGACGCGGGTCGCGACGAACCGCGTCCGCCCGTCGGGCAGCGCCTTGGCGAACTCGCCCTGGATCTGGTTCTGGGTGATGAATATTTCTTTGATCTCGCCAGCCTTAAGCATGTCCTCGAACTGGCTGTAGGGGATCTGCTCGACCTGCTGGTACTGCGCGAGCCACTGCTGGAGCAGGAGAATCCCGATGATCGCGAGCGTGACGTAGAGAAGGTTGAGCTGCGCCTTCCTGTCCATCACGCCCTCGCTCGCCGTGCCGCGCGACCCATCGCGTCAGCTCCGTCCCAGGCTGTGGAACACATTGGCGCTGATCTTGATCGACTGGATGAAGAGGTCGAGCACCATGTTCTCGTTGGGCGCGTGGTTCTGCTCGTCCCAATTGGCATAGGCGCTCCAGATGCAGGGAATCCCGAGCGCGTCGACGAAGGCGTATTGCGGGATGCTGCCGCCCAAGGCCGGCAGCACGACCGGGTCCTCGCCCGACGCTTCGCGCGCGGCCTCGACGATGGGAGCGATGAAGTTGCTCGAGGACGGCGTGCGCGAGGGCTTCATCGAATCGTGGACCGCAAGCGTGATGTCGGTGAAGCCGTGGCGGTCGAGATGGCGGCGGACGAGCGAGGCGATCCTGTCCGGCTGCTGGTCGACGACGAGGCGGATGTCCATCTTCGCGGTCGCCGTCGCCGGCACGATGTTGACGATGCCCTCTCCGCCATAGCCCGAGACGAGGCCCGAGATGTTGAGCGTCGGGCGGTACATCACACGCTCGTGGTACTCGGCCGCGGGCAGGCCGCGCAGCTCCTCGACGGCCAGCTCCTTCGCCATCTTGGCCCCGTCATAAGGAAGCGCATCGACCATCCGGCGATCGTCGGGCGAGATCGGGCGCACGTCGTCGTAGAAGCCGTCGATCAGCACGCGACCCGACGCATCGCGCATGGTCGAGAGCGCCTGGAGCAACCGCCAGGCGGGATTGGGCACCACATTGCCGCGGTTGCCCGAATGGACGTCGCGGGACGCCGTCCGCACCGACAGCTCGAAGCCCATCACGCCGCGGCAGCCGAGATAGATGGTCGGGCGGTTCGATTCGTGGCGCGGCCCGTCGGCCGCATAGCAGACATCGGCGTCGAGCAGCGCCTTGTGCTCGGCGACGAAGCCCGGAAGGCTCGTGCTTCCCGTCTCCTCCTCGCCTTCGAGGACGAATTTGAGCGAGGCACTCGGGACGCCGCAGGCGCGAAGCGCCTCGACCGCCTTGATGTGGGCGTAGTGCTGCGCCTTGTTGTCGCCGACCCCGCGTGCGAAGAGGCGCCCATCGCGCTCGGTCGGCTCGAAGGGCGGGCTCGCCCAGTTGTGGGCGTCGTCGGCCGGCATCACGTCGTAGTGGCCGTACAGAAGAAGTGTCGCGCCCGAACCTTTGCGTTCGCCGTAAACCATGGGATTGCCCGAGGACGGCATGATGCGGGACTCGAAGCCCACCTCCTTCAAGGCGCGATCGAGCTTCGCGGAGCAAGTAGCGACCGCGTCCCGGTTCGTGGCCACGCTCGGGATGCGGAGGAAGCCCTTCAGCTCCTCGATGAAGCGATCCCGGTTGGCATCGATATAGGCGTAGATCTTGTCCATCATGGCGCGGCTCCCGTCTCTGCCAAGTCTAGCACCGGGACGGCATTGTCCACAGCCGCCTTGCCTTGCCGCGCGCGGCCCGCTCTGCCATCCTCCGGGACGCCTGCATTTACCGTCGCGCGCCACGGAGCGCGAAAGAAAAGGCCGCCATGGAACGAGTGCGTGTCGCGATCATCGGCGGCGGGATCATCGGGTGCAGCGTCCTCTACCACCTTGCCAGGGCCGGATGGACCGATTGCCTTCTGTTGGAGAAGGCCACGCTCACCTCCGGTTCGACCTGGCATGCCGCCGCCAACGGCAACACCTTCCACGGCTCGCCCCTCATCGCCTGGGCGACGAAGCAGACCTTCGATCTCTGGAGCGAGATCGAGGCCGAGAGCGGCCAGGCCGTCTCGGCCCACACGGTGGGCGGTGTCATGGTCGCGCGCACGCAAGCGCGCATGGACGAACTGCGGCGCCTCAAGGGAATCGGCAGGCGCATCGGCGTCGACTACCGCCTGCTGTCACCCGCTGAGCTCAAGGAGCTATGGCCGGTCCTCGAGGTGGGAACGGTCCTGGGCGCCCTCTTCGATCCCAATGGCGGCCATGTCGATCCCTACGGCTTGACTCAGGCTTACGCCAAAGCGGCGCGCAAGCGCGGCGCGACCATCCGTGAGAAGACGGCGGTCCTGGCCCTCGCGCCGACGCCGTCGGGCGGCTGGCGGGTCGAAACGGAGCGCGGCGCGATCGAGGCCGACATCATCGTGAACGCCGCGGGATTCTATGCGGGCGAGATCGCCGCCATGACCGGCGCGCGCCTTCCCATGATCGCCATGGGCCACCACTACCTCATCACCGAGCCGATTCCCGAGATGGGCGCGATTTCGCGGGAGCCGCCGACGCTGCGCGACGTCGACGCGGGCGTCTATGCCCGGCGCGAGGGCGGCGGAATCCTGTTCGGCATCTACGAATCCGACTGCCGCGAGTTCGGCGCCGACGGCATGCCCAAGGACTTCGTCCAGCAACTCCTGCCGCCCGATCTCGACCGGCTCACCCCGACGCTTGAGCACGTGTTCGCGGCACTCCCCGCGATCGCCAAGCACGGCATCAAGTCGGTCGTCCACGGCCCGTTCTGCTTCACGCCCGATGTGCGGCCGCTCCTCGGCTGGATGCCGGGCCAGAGGAACCACTTCGCCGCCGCCGGCTTCCTCGCGGGCATCTCCATGAGCGGCGGCTTCGGCCGCTTGATCGTCGAGTGGATCACGGAGGGCGCGCCGAGCCGCGATCTCGCCTTCTGCGACGTCGCGCGCTACGGCGACTGGTCGAACGGAACTTTCGCGCGCGCCCGCGGCCACGACGCCTATGCGACGCGCTACAAAATGCTGTTCCCGAACGAGGAAGTCACCGCCGGCCGTCCCGTGCGGACGACACCCATGCACGAGCGCTACAAGGCCATGGGCGCCTTCTTCGGCATGGCCGAGGGCTGGGAACGGCCCATGTGGTTCGGCGAGCCCGGCACGGCGCCCATCGAGACTCCGACCTTCCGCCGTTCGGAAGCGTTCGACGCCATGGCGCGCGAGTGCCGCCACGTGATGGCCGAGGCCGGATACGGCGATCTCATCACCTATGCAAAGTACGAGGTGAGCGGCCGCGACGCCGCGCGCTTCCTCGACCGCGTGCTGCCTGGGCGCCTGCCGCGGCAGGATGGACAGATCGCGCTCTCGCCGCTCGTCAACGCGAAGGGCGGGCTCATGGGCGACGTGACCGTGCTCCGCCTTGCCTCCGATCGCTACATGCTGGTCGGCTCGGGTGCTGCGAGCCGCATCCACCTCCGCGAGGTCCTGCCGCATCTCGACGGGCTCGATGCACGCTTGACGAACGACACCGAAGGCTGGGGCGGCTTCATGCTCGCGGGCCCCAAGGCGGGACAGGTCGCGGGACGGCTCCTCGGCAACGCCGCGTTGCCGCGATTCTTCGAAGGCCGCGAGATGGCGATCGACGGCCTCACCTCCTTCGTGTTGCGACTTTCCTACGTGGGCGAACTGGCCTACGAGTTCCATTGCCGGCTCGAGGATCAGCTGCGCCTCCACGACGCCTTGCTCCGCGCGGGCGACGCCGTGGGTGTGGCACTGAAACCGTTCGGTGCGCGGGCGATGAACGCCATGCGAATCGAGAAGGCGATCCCGCGGACGGGCGATGAGCTCAACATCGAGTTCTCGCCCTTCGAGGCCGGCATGGGCCGTTTCCTCGACCTCGACAAACCCGGCGATTTCATCGGCAGGGAGGCGCTCCTGGCCTTCCGCGCCAGTGCGCCACGCTATGCCATGGTGCCGCTCAGCATCGAGGACGGCGATGTCGATCCCATCGGCGGCGAGCCTCTCATGAGCAACGGCACGCTCGCGGGTTACGTCTCGAGCGCCTCCTTCGGCTTTCGCGTGGGACAGAGAGTCGGGATCGGGTTCGTCAACCCGCGATTCGCCGAAGCGGGCCAGCGCTTCGACCTCCGCATCCTCGACGAGCCGGTTGGCGCCACGGTCCTCGCCGGTGCTCCCTATGACCCGCAAGGCCGCCGCAGCCGCGCGTAACGAACGGGGATGGATCGTGGCGCGATGAGCGATCAGGTCCTCACGCCCGACTTCAAGGACACGCCCTATTGGTGGGAGGCCGCGCCGCGCCTGACGCTTCCCGCGACCCCGCTGCCGCGCGAGACCGAAGTGGCCATCATCGGCGCCGGGTTCGCGGGGCTCTCCGCCGCGCTCACCTTGGCGCGCGCGGGCCGACAGGTTCATGTGCTCGAGGCGGCGCAACCGGGGATGGGCGCGAGTACGCGCAACTCAGGCTTCATCGGCGGCCACTTTCGCGCGAAATTCACGGCGCTTGCCGAGCGGCACGGACTCGATCGCGCGGTCGCCATGGTGCGGGTCGGCCGCGTCGCCCACGACAATCTGGCCTCGCTCCTCGAACGCGAGCAGATCGCCTGCGGCTTCGTCCGCTGCGGCCGGTTCGTCGCCGCCCACACCCCGCAAGCCTACGAGGCGCTCGCTCACGAGCTCGACTTGGGGCGCACCCACGCCGGAATCGACGGCCACATGGTGCCCCGTGCCGAGCAGAGGGGCGAGCTCGGCTCGGACCTCTATCATGGCGGCATGGTGCTGCCCTATTCGGGATTGCTCCATCCGGGCCTCTACCACGCGGGTCTCTTGGAGCGTGTTCGGTCGGCAGGCGCCGTGGTTCACGGCCTCGCGCCGGTGAAGGGCGTCCATCGGAACGGACCGGGCCGTTTCACCCTCTCGACCGCGCGGGGAGAGATCACCGCGGGTCATGTGATCAGGGCGACGAATGCCTACACGCCCGGCACGACGCGCTGGTTCGGCCGGCGCATCGTGCCGGTGCCGAGCTTCGTCATCACGACCGAGCCCATGGCGGAGGAGTTGTCGCGCCGTGCGCTGCCGGCCCTCCGCCCTATGATCGACACGCGGCGCGACCCCGTCTCGCTGCGCTTCTCTCCCGACGGCACGCGGCTTCAGTTCGGCGCCGCGCGCGGCGAACGAGCGACGGATTTCCGCGCAAAAGCAGTCGAGATGCACGCCCTGCTCACGAAGATCTTTCCCCATCTCCGCCCTGTCCGGATCAGCCACTGTTGGACCGGCCAGATCGGTTTTGCCTTCGACAAGCTTCCCCATGTGGGCACCCATGACGGCGTCCACTACGCCCTTGGCTATTGCTCAACCGGCGTGCCGCTCTCGACCTGGTTCGGCCACAAGCTGGCTCTCCGCGTCCTCGGCGACGGCGACGCGACGACGCCCTTCGATGACCGCGAGCCGCCGAGCCGCGTCTTCTATTTCGGCAAGCCGTGGTTCGTGCCCATCGTCGCGCGCTGGTATCATCGGCAGGACCGCAAGGACATGGCGAAAGGGAGGGCGCCCGCGTGATGGATGTCCTGACCCCCGATTTCAAGGACACGCCCTATTGGTGGGAAGCGGTGCCGCGCCCGACGCTTCCCGAGACGCCGCTGCCGAAATCGGTGGACGTCGCGATCGTGGGTTCGGGCTACACGGGGCTGTCCGCGGCGCTCACCCTCGCACGCGCGGGCCGCAGCGTGCTTCTCTTCGAAGCCGAGGATGCCGGCCACGGTGCGAGCACGCGAAATTCCGGCTTCATCGGCAGCGCGCTTCGCTCGACCTTGACCTCCGTCATCGAGCACTTCGGCACCGAGCGCGCGAGCGCCATGGGCAAGGAGGCCGTCGCCGCGCACCGCTACCTGGTCTCGCTCATCCAGCGCGAGCAGATCAGTTGTCACTTTGTCTATTGCGGCCGCCTCATGCCGGCGCACTCGCCCGCGGCCTATGAGGCGCTCGCGCGCGAGCTCGACCTTCTGAAGAAACATGCCGGCCTCGACGGCACGATGGTGCCGCGGGCGGAGCTCCACCGCGAGGTCGGCTCGGATATCTATTTCGGCGGATCGTTGCTGCCCTTGAACGGCTCGCTTCACCCGGCGCTCTACCATGCGGGGCTGCTCGACCGCGTGCGCTCCTCGGGCGCCGCCATCCATGCGCGGACGCCCGTCACGTCGGTCACGCGTGAATCCGACGGGCGGTTCACCGTCGCGACCCCTCGCGGCACGGTCTCGGCCAGGGACGTGATCCTCGCGACCAACGGCTACACGGCGCGCTCGATGCCCTGGGTCCGAAACCGCATGATTCCCGTCCATGCGGGCGTCATGGTGTCGGAGCCGATCGCGCCCGAACGCCTCAGGAAGGCGCTCCCCACCTTGCGCACCATGATCGACACGAAGCGCAATCCCTACTCCTCCCGCCCCTCGCCCGACGGCACGCGCATCCAGTTCGCCGCCGCGCGCGGCCTTCTCGTTCGCGACCACCGCGCCAAGGCGCGCGAGATGCACGCGGCCTTCAGCCATGTCTTCCCCGACCTTGCCGATGTGCGCGTGGCTTACTGCTGGACAGGGCAGATGGGCTACACCTTCGATTCGCTGCCGCATATCGGCATGATCGACGGCATGCATTACGCCATGGGCTATTGCGGCACGGGCGTGCCCATGTCGACGTGGCTCGGCCACAAGCTCGCCCTCCGGGTCATGGGCGATCCTGAGGGCGCGACGGCGTTCGACGGGCGCGAATTCCCGTCCCGCGTCTACTATCGCGGCTGGCCGTGGTTCCTCCCGATCATCGTCAACTGGTACCGTTTCCAGGATAATCGCGAGATGGCCAGCGCGCGGCGCCGCGCGCGAGCATCGCATTGAGCCGCACGATGAACACCACCGTCCTCGCACCCGATTTCAAGGCGACGCCCTTCTGGTGGGACAGCGCGCCGCCGCCCGAGGCGCCCGAGACCCCGCTTCCCGCCTCGACCGATGTCGCGATCGTGGGCTCGGGCTACACGGGGATTGCGGCCGCGTTGACGCTCGCGCGCGGCGGCCGGTCGGTGCAGGTGCTCGAGGCGGAAGTGCCGGGCTACGGCGCGAGCACCCGCAACGCCGGCTTCGTCGGCTGCCAGATGTGGTCGAAATTCGCGCCCCTCGTCGAACGCGTCGGCCTCACCCGCGCCGCCGCGCTCTCGAACGAGGCCGTCGCGGCCCACCGCTATGTCGTCGAGCTCATCGAACGCGAGCAGATCGCCTGCCAGTTCACCTATAGCGGCCGATTCATCGCCGCGCACTCGCCCACGAGCTACGAGTCGCTCGGGCGCGAGGTCGAGCTCTTGAAGCGCCACGCGAAGCTCGACTGCGATCTTGTCCCGCGCGCGCGGCAGCGCGAGGAGATGGCGACGGATTTCTTCCACGGCGGCATGATCATCCGCCTCTCGGGCCACCTCCATCCGGGCCAATACTATCGGGGGCTTTTCGAGCGGGCACGGAGCGCCGGCGCCACGATCCACGCGAAGACCCCCGTGACGCGGCTCGTCCGCGAACCCGACGGGCAGTTCACGCTCTCGACGCCGCGGGGGATCATCAAGGCTCGCGAGGTCATCGTCGCGACGAACGGCTACACGGGCGGGCTTCTGCCCTGGCTCCGGCGCCGCATCATCACCGTGCACACCGGCATCGCGGTGAGTGAGCCCCTCGGGCAAGAGCGCGTGCGCGAGATCCTGCCGACGCTCCGCACCATGATCGACACGCGGATGAACCCGATCTCGATCCGCCCGATGCCGGGCGGCGATCGACTTCAGTTCACCGCCGCGCGCGGACTCTTTATCCCCGATCCCGCGATCAAGGCCGCCGAAATCCTGGACGAGGTCAAGCGCGCGCTGCCGCAGCTGTCCGACATCCGCATGGAGTATTGCTGGACCGGCCAGATGGGATTCACCTTCGACAAGCTGCCCCATATCGGCCAGCGCGACGGTATCCGCTACGCCATGGGCTATTGCGGGACGGGCCTGCCCATGGCGACCTGGCTCGGGCGGAAGCTCGCGCTCCGCATTCTGGGCGACGGCGATGCGATGACGGCCTTGGACGACCGGCCCTTCCCGACCCGCGTGTTCTACCGCGGCAATCCGTGGTTCCTTCCGGCGGTGGTCCGCTGGTACGGTTACAAGGACCGGCGGGATTTGAGGCGGGCCGCGCGCTGAGCCTCATGCGTCGCCCGCGCATGGACGGCCGCACCCACGGCCGGGGAGGATGACGGCCATTCCCGCGATCGAATTCACTGCCCCCGCTCTTCCGCCCGAGGCCCATGATGCGCGACAGCGCGTGCGCTCGTTCCTCGAGGCCGAGCGCGCCGCGGGACGCTTCACCCCCCACCGCTCGTCCTGGAACACTTTCGATGCCGAATTCACGCGGCGCGCGGGTGAGGCCGGCTTCATCGGCGTGACCTGGCCCAAGCGCTATGGCGGGCAGGAGCTCTCCTCCCTCGCGCGCTACGTCATCACCGAGGAGATGCTGGCGTCGGGCGCGCCCTGCTTCGCCCACTGGATCGCCGACCGGCAGTCGGGCCCGCAGATCCTCCGTTACGGCAGCGAGCGGGCGAAGGAGACGATCCTGCCGCGAATCGCGAGCGGCCAATGCTCCTTCGGAATCGGCATGAGCGAGCCCGAATCCGGCTCCGACCTCGCGGCCGTGCGCACGCGCGCCGAGCGGCGCGGCAAGGGCTGGGTCATCAACGGCAGCAAGATCTGGACCTCGAACGCGCACCGGGTCCACTACCTGATCGCGCTCGTCCGCACGGGTGAGGCGGGCGACGATCGGCACCGCGGCCTCTCGCAATTCATCATCGACATGAACGCGCCAGGCGTCTCGACGCGGCCCATCCACAATCTCGCGGGCAATCACGAGTTCAACGAAGTGTTCTTCCGCGACTACGCGGTCGAAGACGACATGATGGTCGGGCGCGAAGGTGACGGCTGGTCCATGGTGACGTCCGAGCTTGCCTTCGAGCGCTCGGGGCCGGACCGGTTTCTCTCGGACTACCGGCTCCTCGTCGAGCTGATCGACCGCATCGGGCGGGAGCCGGGCGAGCGTCAGGCGGTCGAGCTCGGGCGCCTCGTCGCCCATCTCGCCTCCCTCCGCCGCATGTCGATCTCGATCGCAGGCCTGCTCGACGCGGGCCGCAATCCCAACACCGAGGCGGCGCTCGTGAAAGACGTCGGGACGACCTTCGAGCGCGAGATCCCCGAGATGGCGCGCCGCCTCGTGCCGTCCGAAGCGAGTCCCGGCGATTCGGGCGATCCTTACGCCGAGGCCCTCGCCCATGTGCTGCTCCATGCGCCCTCCTTCACGCTCCGTGGGGGCACGACCGAAATCTTGCGCGGCGTGATCGCGCGCGGCCTAGGCCTCAGGTGACGCACGCCATGCCCCCCTCGCCCGCACCGGATGAATTGGGCTCGATCGTCCTCGACCAGGCCGATCGCCTGTTCGCCCAGCATGCGACGCGAGAGACGCTCGCGGGCGCCGAGCGCGGCGCGTTTCCGGCCCCGTTGTGGGATGCGATCGAGGCGGCGGGTTTGCCGCTGGCCCTTGTCCCGGAATCGAAGGACGGCGCCGGCCTCTCTCCGCGGGAGGCGCTCGGCCTCATCCGCCGCTCGGCCTATCACACGATTCCGGTGCCGCTTGGCGAGACCATGATCGCCGCGGCACTCTGGGCGGAAGCGTCGGGCTCGGCGCTCAAGGGCGCGGCCTCGCTCGCGCCAGCGAACACATCCGATCGCATGACCATCAAGCGCATCGGCAACGGCTACACGCTCGACGGGCGAGCGACGCGCGTTCCCTGGGCCGATCAGGTCGACCATGTCCTCGTCTTCGCGCGGGACGCGACGGGCGCCGGGTTCCTCGCGCTCGTGCCGCGCGGCGCGGGGGCGTGCGAGCCGCACCGCAATCTCGCGAACGAGCGGCGCGACACGCTCGTCTTCGAGGGAGCGGCGGTCGATGCCGTGCGTCCGGCGCCTGCGGGACTCGCCGACGGCCTCCTCCGCCACGGCGCCGTTCTCCGCGCGGCGCAAATGGCGGGCGCCATGGAGCGGAGCCTCGACCACGCCCTCGCCCACGCGAATGAGCGCCGGCAGTTCGGCCGTCCCATCGCCAAGTTCCAGGCGATCCAGCATTTGCTGGCCGAAGCCGCTGGACACTACGCCGCCGCCTCGGCGGCGGCCGATCTCGCGGCGGACGCCTATGGCGGCCCTGGCTTCGCGCTCGCCGTCGCCATCGCCAAGGCGCGGACGGGCGAGGCGGCAGGCCGCGTCGCCGCCATCTGCCACCAGGTCCACGCGGCCATGGGATTCACCCAGGAGCATCCGCTCCACTTCGCGACGCGCCGCCTCTGGTCGTGGCGTGACGAATTCGGCAACGAAACTTTCTGGCAGGAGCGCATCGGCCGCCTCATCGCGGCAGCCGGCGGCGAGGCGCTCTGGCCGACCCTCGTCGGGATGTGAGCGCTGGCCGGGCCCAATCATGACCGAGAAGAGCGCATCGAAGACGAGCGTGCTCAAGGACGGCCCGCTCAGCGGAATCCGGGTGCTCGATCTCACGAGCGTCATCATGGGGCCGTTCGCGACCCACATCCTCGCGGATCTGGGGGCCGACGTGATCAAGGTCGAAAGCCCGGAGGGCGACTCGCTCCGCTATCACCGCCCGCTCCGGAGCCCGGCGATGAGCGGAAACATCCTAAACCTTCATCGCAATAAACGAGGAATAATCCTTGATTTAAAACGAGAAGAATGTCGGTCGGCTCTCGACTGCCTGATTGCCAAGGCCGACGTCTTCGTCCACAGCATGCGCCCCAAGGCGATCGATCGCCTCGGGTACGGATATGACCGGGTGCGCGCCCTCCGCCCGGACATCATCTATTGCGGCGCCTACGGCTTCGGCGCGCGCGGCCCCTACGGCGACAAGGCGGCCTATGACGACGTCATCCAGGCGGCCTCCGGCATCGCGGCGCTCATCGGCGCGGTCGAGGGGGAGCCCCGCTACGTGCCCACGGTCATCTGCGACAAGATGGCGGGCCAGGCCGCGGCCTACGCGATCCTCGCCGCCCTCTTTCACCGCGAGCGCGGCGGCGGCGGACAGGCGATCGAAGTGCCCATGTTCGAGACCATCGTCGAGCTCAACTTCTTCGAGCACATCAACGGCTTCGCCTTCGAGCCGCCGCTCGGCGGCCCTGGCTATGCGCGCCTTCTCAACAAGGCGCGGCATCCCTACCGCACGGCGGACGGGCACCTCTGCATCCTTCCCTACTCCGACCGCAACTGGCAGGACCTCTACGATTTCCTCGGGCGCCACGACCTCAAGGACGATCCGCGTTTCGTGACCATGCCCGACCGCGTCGCGCATATCGACATCCTCTACGGCATGATCGAGGCCGAGGCGCCGAAGCGGACCACCGCCGCCTGGGTTGCGTTCTGCGATGGCGCAAGCATCCCCTGCATGCCGGTGATGCGTCTCGAGGATCTGCCCGACGACCCGCATGTGAAGGCGGTCGGCCTCTTCCAGCCGGCCGAGCACCCAAGCGAGGGGCCCTATCGCGCGATCCGCGCGCCTGTCACCTTGAGCGCGTCCCCCTTCCGCATCCGCCGCCACGCGCCGCGCCTGGGCGAGCACACGGAAGAGGTGCTGGCAGAGGCGGGACTCAGTCGTGATGAGATCGCGCGCATCACCGAATCCGCTTCGCCGGCGACAGTGCCGAGCAAGGGCAAGCACGCGGGAAAGGCGAGGCCATGACCGAGCATCTCAAATTCTCCATTGCCGATGGCGTCGCGCGCATCGTGCTCGATCGGCCCGAACGCATGAACGCCTTCACCTTCGCCATGGTCGACGCCTGGGCGGACGCGCTCGTCGAGTGCCGGACAAACCCGGACGTCAAAGTCGTGCTCGTGACCGGCACGGGGAAGGCCTTCTGCAGCGGGGGCGACATCGTCGAGATGGGCGACCGGCTCAACCAGACGCCCGAGCAGCGCAAGGCCGAGCTCGCGCACCGCATCCAGCGCATTCCCTTGGCGCTCGAGGACCTGGACAAGCCGGTGATCGCAGCGGTGAACGGCGTCGCGACGGGGGCCGGCATGGATCTCGCCCTCATGTGCGACATCCGCTACGCGGCCGAGAGCGCGCGCTTCGCCGAGACCTACATCAAGGTCGGCCTCGTCCCGGGCGCCGGCGGCGCGCACTTCCTGCCGCGGCTTGTCGGGCTCTCGAAGGCGATGGAGCTGTTCTTCACCGGCGACTTCGTCGATGCCGCTGAGGCGCTGCGCTTGGGCATCGTCAACAAGGTCTTCCCCGACGACCGGCTCATGCCCGAGGCGGACGCGCTCGCGGCGAAGCTCGCGCAATCCTCGGCTCCGGCGCTCCGCCTCATAAAGCGCGCGCTCACAGCGAGCTTGCGGAACGATCTCCGCACCAACCTCGATCTCGTCTCGTCCCACTACGCCGTCGCGACCTCGACCGCGGAGCACCGCGCCGCGGTCGACGCCTTCATCGCCAAGCGCGGCGAGAAGCGCTAGGCGCTTCGAGGCGCGGCCAACAGCCAGCGGAAGACGAGCGCCGCGGCGGCGGCACCCGCGCATTCGGCCAGGACGAAGGCGGGAACATCTCCAGGCGCGATGCCGGTGAAGGTATTGGTGAGCGCGCGCGCGAGCGTCACCGTCGGATTCGCGAAGGACGTCGAAGCCGTGAACCAGTAGGCCGCGCCGATATAGGCCGCGACCGCATAGGGCACGGCCGCGGCGCGCGAGCGCGCGCATGACGCGATCACCGCGATGAGGCCAAAGGTCGCGACGAACTCGCTGAAGGCTTGGGGCCAGCCGTCGCGCGCCTTGGTCGAGAGCATGACGAGAGGTTCGGCGAACATGAGATGGGCGACGAAGACGCCCATGACGGCGCCGAATAGCTGTGCCGCGACATAGAACGGCACGTCGGTCCAGGCGAGCTCGCGCCGGAATGCGGCCGTCAACGTCACCACCGGATTGAAGTGCGCGCCCGAGATGGGACCGAAGGTGAGGATGAGGGCGACGAGGGCCGCGACGGTCGCGGCCGTGTTGGCCAGCAGCGCCACCGCTTCGTTTCCGCCGGCGAGCCGCTCGGCCATGATTCCCGAGCCCACGACGGCCGCGAGAAGGAACGCCGTTCCCAGCGCCTCGCCCGCGAAGGCGCGGTGCGTCGCGTCCCTCATCGCGTCACGGGAAGCGTTCGCGCCATGGCGACCGCAGTTGCGGGACACAGTGTCGTGAACTCGCGCGTCTTTGCGATCGGCGCCGGCACGGCTGTTCGCTCGGTCCGGCGAAAATCGAGGTTCGCGAAGAACCCTTCGGCCGTCATGGTCAGAAGATAGATTGTTCGCACACCGTCCCGCGCCGCCGCGTCGAGCGTGCCGCGGACGAGCGCGCGGCCGATGCCGTTCCGCTGCCGGCTGCGCGGCACCACCACCGAGCGAAGGAGCGCATCGCTCCCGTAGACCTCGAGACCCGCATAGCCGAGCGGAACCCCGTCAGCGCCAACCGCGGCAAAGAAGCGCTTGCAACCCCCATCGAGGTCTTGGGTCGGCAAGTCCGCTTCTTCGAGCGCTGCCCTCAAGGTCGCCATCTCCGCGTCGGCGAGAGGCCTGATCGTCGGCGGCGGAATCATGGGCATCTCAAGCGGGGACTGTTCCCTGTCCGATTCGGTCGACTGCGCGTTTGAGCGACATGGAATCGAGGGATTTGATTGGAAGGCTCGTGAAAAGCTTGATTCGGTTTTCGAGTTCGCGAAAGGCCTTGCGAAAGGCCGCGCGCCTCTCGACCTCCGGCCCTTCGGCCGCGGCCGGATCGGCCAAGCCCCAATGCGCTGTCATGGGTTGCCCGGGCCAGACCGGACATGGCTCGTTCGCCGCCGCGTCGCAAACGGTGAAGACGAAATCCATCTTCGGTGCGTCGGCCCTGGCGAAGACATCCCAGCTCTTGCTCGAAAGCCCGTCGACCGGAAGCGCGGCCTCGCGAAGCTGGGCGAGTGCAAGAGGGTTTGGCTCCGGCTTCGGATAGCTTCCGGCGCTATGGGCCTTGAACCGCCCCCGGCCCCAATGGTTGAGCAAGGCCTCGGCCATGATGCTCCGCGCCGAATTGCCGGTGCAGAGGAAGAGGACGTTGTAGACCGTCCCGCTCATGAAGGCGTCCCGCTCACGGCGTCCGAGGGGCGCAGCAGGCTGCCGCTTGCGCCTTGTCCTTGAGGACCGCCGCGACATCGCGATCCTCGCCGTAGACGGTCGCGTCGCCGAACGTGACGAAGCTCTCCCACGCGATGCCCTCGGGATCGTTGACCCACGCCTTGTCCGATCGCGCGTAGCAGCACATGGCCTGCTTCTGTTCGAGGATCGAGCGTCCTGCTTCGGAAAGACGGGTGCTTATCGTGCCGAGTTCGTCTTCCGATTCGACCTGGATGCCGAGGTGATCGAGCCCTGGTGTCTTGGCGCGCGTCGAGATCGCGAAATTGACGCGCGGATCTTCGAGCATCCATTTGGCGTAATCGGGTTTCACCACCGTTGGCTGTGCGCCGAACAGCTGAGCATAGAAGCCGATCGAGCGATCGAGATCGCTAACGGTGAGATGGACGTGAAAGCGCTTCATGGGACTTCCTCTTCGTCTTCGGGGCGCAGGACGGTTGGGCCTTCGATGTGCCGGGTATTCCACACAGCTCGGGGCGGCCCTGGCAGCAATCCTCCATGAGATAGGTCATGAGGTCGCGCATGCCGTCGAAATCGGCGGTGTAGATGATCGAGCGGCCTTCCCGGCGCGCGAGGACAAGGCCCGCGCGGCTGAGGATCGCGAGATGGGCGGACATGGTGTTGGCCGGCACGTCGAGGGCACGGGCGATCTCGCCCGCGGCGAGACCCTCGGGGCCGACCCGGACCAAGCGACGGAACACTTCGAGCCGGCTCGGTTGCGCGAGAGCGGACAGGGCGTCGACAGCGTCTTTAATATCCATATTTCGAGAAATATGGAAACTTAATCGTGCTGTCAAGCCGGACCCTGTCTGCTCGGCCCATGCCGGAGGCCCCTCAAGCCCGCCCGAAGATGCGGCGCAACTCCCCCTTCGCGCGTTGGAGCACCCGGCGGCGCGTGGCCGGCAGGTTCGTGCCCGCGCGGTTGATGTAAAAGTTGAGCATGGACATGGCCGACTGGAAGGGCGTGCCCTTCCGCCGTGTGCTGGCCTCGGCCGAGCGCTTGAGCGAGCGCGCGATCGCGCGAGGATCATCCCAGGTGAACACATCGGGTTCGAGGTCGAGCGCGAAGCTCCGCCGCGTCACCGCGCCCGACCAGGACCGGGTCGACAGCTTTCGCCCCGGTCCTTTCTTCGGCCTGCGAGTCTTGGCCGTGCGCTCGCTCGCACCTAGGTGCTTCGGTCGCACGCCTCCTCGCTTGCGCAAATCATCATGGCGCCCTCACCCGCCACCCTTTCGCTTGAAGAACTGGACCGCGCGCTCGTGCTTCAGCGCGGCGGCGCGCGTCGCAAAAGTGCCGAGGTTGCGGCGCTTGCCCGTCCGCGGATCCTTCTTCCGCGAGTACAAGCGATACTTGCCGGAAGGGAGCTTGCGGATCATCCCTCGACTCCCTCACGGGCGGGCGGTCGTAATCTCCAGCCGGTTGGTGTCCCCGCCCTTGCCGCGGAGGGCCAGCCACCGCACCGTGCTGCCCGGCAGGTACGCGCCGACCATAGCGGGATAGCTGGCCTCGTACCACAGGTCGCCCAACGCGCCCGCATCGTAGTCCGCGAGCGCATCGTCCTGCGGGCTTTCGCTGATCTCGATAACCGTGCGGGCGCCGTGCTCCTCGACGATGCGCGTGCGCCAGACCTCGCGCGCCGGCAGGTCGTGGTAACGGATGAAGTTGGCGGCGCTCGGCGTGATCTTCTCGTCGAGATGGGCCTTGCGCAGGCGCCGGCCGCGATCGGCGCCCCATGTCTCGAGGGCCGCCGTGACCGCCGCGCGGCCCTCGGCACCGTGACGTTCGAGCGCCGCCGTCGCCAGCGATATGAACCAGCCGCCATAGAGGCGATTGCTTCGGCGAAGCGACATCCATGCGTCTTCGAGCTCGCTTTGCGGCTTGTAATCGCGCGCAAGCTTCTCGCCGAAGGCTGTCGGCTTGCCGAGACCCAGATCTTCCGCCTCCGGCGGCATGATCCATTGGAAGTGGCAGTGGTCGTCGCCCTTCATCATGTTGATAGGGATCACGACGTTGCCGTCGGGATGGTAGGTCGAGGCGCAAGCCTGGTGGAACTCGTCGCAGTAGACGTGGCCCCATTGGTGGAAGCCGCCCTCCTTCCACACTTCCGAGGCAGGGCAGTACGGAACGTCGAACCGCACATCGTGCGGCCGGTAGCGGCCGTTGGCCTCGAGCGCATCCTTGACGATGAAGGTGCTCGCGTTGTCCCAGCATTGGGCGAGGGTCTGCATGTTGATGGGCCGGCCGAGCGCATGGTGCGCCGCGCGCATCTCGAGGCCGCGCCAACGCCCCAGGGCGCGGAGGCCGAGGCGTACCGTCATCTCGCCCTCCTGGGCGAAGCGCCCGATCGTCTCCTTCGCGAGATACATGTAGAGCCGGCCCTGGATGCGGAGCTGCCGGTCCATGGCCGCGATCAGTTGCTCCTTGGTGATGTCGTTCGGCATCGGCGTCATGGCGGCCTCCCTCTTCGTCGCACGCATTGCACCAACGGCCGGCGTCAGGCCGTGACGTAGCGCGAGTCCCCGTCCCGCTCGATCTGGTCGACGAGCGCCACCTCCCAACGAAGATACTCGCGCATGGCCTCTTCGACGCCGGTGCCGCGGTCGTAGGGCCGGTAGAAGACGTCGTCTGGCGCCTCGATCATGCGCGTCTCGCCTCCTTCCATCGCGAGGCCGGCGGCGCGCCAGGCCGCATTGCCGCCCTCGAGCACCTTGACGGTTGCGGGCGTCAAGGCCGCCGCCTCGGGCGCCGCGAGGCGCGCGACGATTCCGTCCGACGAGGTGAGGACGAGCACCGGACGCTCGGGCAGTTTCGAAAGCGTGGATGCAAGGCGCGAGCGGATGAGAAACCATGCGCCCGGAATGTGCGCCTCGCGATAACGGAGACTCGGCCCGAGATCGACCACGTTCGCCGAGCCGGCCTTGACCGCCTCGTCAAGTGCCGCGGGCGAGAGAGTCTCGACCGGATGCGAGAGGCCCGGGATGTCGTTTTGCGCGGGCCCGCTCGCGCGCTTCTCTCCCTCGGGCATCGCATCGAGGACGAAGACGTCGCTCCAGCCCATCTGCACGAGCCAGGACGCGGTCATGCGCGCGCGTACGCCGTCATCGTCGATGAGCACCAAGCGCGCGTTCCGCACGGGCGCGTAGAGATCGGTCGCCTGGACGAGCTGGCCGCCCGGCGCCGAGACGGCGGAGGCCAGGCGGCCTGCCGCGAATTCCTCGGGGCTTCGCACATCGAAGAGATAAAGCGTGCGCGTGCCGTCCGCCTGGAGCCGCCGGAATTCGGCCGCATCGATGACGTTCACGCGGAATCGCGCTGCCACGCGCGCGGCGGCCTCACGCGCTTTCGCGAGCGCCGCCGGCCCGGGAGGACGAGCCACGGCGTTCTCGCCCCGCGCGAGCGCGAGCCCCGCGAGATGCCAGCCCATCGTGCCGTTCTCGAGAGCCACGACCCGATTCGGCACGCCCGCATTGATGAGCGACTGCGCGCCGATGATGCTCCGCGTCCGGCCCGCGCAATTGACGACGACGCGGGTCTCGGGCGAAGGCACGGCCTCGAAGAAGCGGTGGACGAGCTCGGCGCCGGGACAATCGATGCCGTCCGGAATGCTCATGACGCGAAACTCGTCGAGCGGGCGGCTATCGAGGATGACGGGTTTCTCCCCGCGGTCGACCAGCGCCTTGAGCTCGCTCGCCGTGATGCGCGGCGTGTCGTAGTGGTGCTCGACGAACTCGCCGAACGCCTTGCTCGGCACGTGGGTGCCGCTGAAGACCTCGAAACCGGCCGTGGCCCATGCCGCGATGCCGCCCGAGAGGATCGCCATGTGCCGGTAGCCGAAGGCCCGCAGCTTCGCGGCCGCGCGTTGGGCTAGGCCATCGCCGTCGTCGTAGAGCACGATCCGCGTTCCAAGGCGCGGGACGCGCGCGCGGATCGTGAGCTCGAGACGGCTCAAGGGCAGCGATGCCGCGAAGAGAAGATGGCCCTTCGCGAACAGGCCTTCCTCCCGGACATCGAGAATGGCCAGCTCGCCGCCATCGCGGATCATCGCCTTGAGCTCGGGGGCATCGACCACGGGCTGGCCGATCTGCGCCTTCGACATGAAACGGCGGTAGGCGCCGCCCGCGGGCCCTTCGAAGCCGATGCGGTCCGGCAAGTCCTCCAAGGTGTGGCCGTAGAAGTGGAGGTTGAGCGACCAGTCGGGCCCCGGAATCGCGATCGAGTGGATGTCGTCGGGCATGAGGGCCACGGCCGAGCCGGGACGCACCGTCACCTCGTGGGTGCGTTCGAGCGTTCCCTGCCCCGGGACCGAACCGTTGTCCGTTCGCTGGTAGAACGCGTTGTATTCCGAGCCGTGGACGCCCGCGATGATGGCCCAAGTCGTGTGGTTGTGCGGCGGCTGCGCCTTGCCCGGAAGGCCGGCCGAGGCGTAGAGAGCGAATCCGCCATCGATGTCTTCGGCCAGGTGATAGATCACGGCGACCTTGCCGTCGGGAACGGGGAAGTGGTGCTCGGGGAAGAGCTCTGCCTGACGCGCGAGGTCGATCAGGACGGGTTGCATGGCGGCAAGGGAGTCACGGGTGACGCCGCGCTCGCGCTCGATCGCCCGTGCCCGTGCGATGGCGTTCTCGACGGCGGCGGCGCGCTTGTCCATGATCGACATGATCGGCCCTCTCCCAACCGCGCCGCGTGCCGGTGGTGCGCAACCTCGCGTCGGTCGCCCCGTCGCGATCAACGGCCTCGCGGCTGACTCCGCTTCCTCACCTCGCGCGCATCAATGCAAGCGGCGGACCGCATCGATCCGGTCGCTCGTCAGTGGATGATTCTGGAAGAACCCGCCGGTATTGCCCTCGCTATTCTCGAGCCAGGTCAGCGCATTGACCATCATGGTCTTCCCGTCGAAGCCTCCGCGCCTCAAGATCGCGACGCCGTGCGCGTCCGCCTGGGACTCCTCGCTCCGCGAATAGGCGTTGAAGACGAGGTTGCCCGCGATGGGCGTCAAGTTGCTCGATCCCGGCACCACCTGCTCGAGCAGCTGGATGCCGATGTCGAGGCCTGTCGCCAGCGCCTGCGCCTTGGCGACGTGGCCGAGATCGGCATGGGCGACCTCGTGGGCCATGACCGCGCGGAGCTCGTCGTCGCTCGCCCGGCGGAGAAGGCCGGTCGTCACATAGAAGTCGCCGCCCCCGCCATTGGCCGCGTTGATGTGCTGATCGACGATCACGGTCATCTTGACCTGGTTGAGGGGCATCGGATGGTCCATGTGCTGGACCAAGGGGAGCATGATGCGCTGCAGGCGCTCGGCCTGCTGAGCGTCGAGGGGGGCCGTGTGCGGGGCCTCCGATTGCTGCTGCTGCTGCGGTTGCGGGGAGGACGTGGGCCGCGATTGCTGCGTGGTGCAGCCGCCAAGGAAGGCCGCCGCGATAGCGCCGAATACCAGGGGCCAGCGTGTCGTCATGAACCTCTCCCACCGCGTTTCATCATCCCGTCCCCCGCTGCGCCGCTCGATCGTCATCGCCTGGCGCCGCCATGCGGACCGGCCCGACTCTAATGCATCTGAGAGGAAATCTCATCGCCGCCGAATCGTGCTTAACGGCGTTCTATTTGTCGCCACGACTTCAGGGACCACTCCGGCACGATGTTCCCGCTTGTCCCGCGTCACGTGCCGTGCATTGCTATGTCATCGAACGGGGCGCTCGAGCCCCGCTTGCCGCACCGTCCGGGGGGACACTGGCCCATGGCCGACACGATTTTCGCCGAAGGTTTCAAGACCGATCCCTATTGGTGGGAGGCCGCCCCCCGCCCCAGGACCGCCGATCGCCCTCTCCCCAAGGACGCCGACGTTCTCATCGTCGGCTCGGGCTACACGGGCACAGCCGCGGCCCTGACCCTCGTGCGTAATGGGCGAAAGGCCCTCATCCTCGACGCGGAGGACCCCGGCTACGGCGCGAGCTCGCGGAACGCCGGCTATGTCGGCCGCACGCTCTGGCACAAATTCGGCCCGCTCATGCGCAAGGTGGGCCCCGAACAGGCGCGCGCGCTCGCGAACCAGGCGGTCGAATCGCACCACTTCCTCGTCGATCTCATCGAGAAAGAGCAGATCGCCTGCGGCTTCGTTTACTGCAGCCGATTCATCGCCGCGATCACCCAAGGCCACTACGACCATTTCGCGGCCGACCTCGAACTGTTCCGCCGCAATGGCATCGAGATCGACGCCGATCTCGTCCCGCGTTCGGAACAGCGCCGCGAGATCGGCTCGGATCGCTACTACGGTGGCCTCTTGCTCAAGGGGACGGGCGCGCTCCATCCCGGCCTCTACCATTTGGGCCTGCTCGATCGCGCCATATCGTCCGGCGCCGACGTGGTGGGACGCACCCGCGTCCTCGGCGTCACGCGCGAGCGGAACGGCGCCTTCACCGTGACGACATCGCGCGGCACCGTCACGGCGCGCGACGTCGTCATCGCCACCTGCGGCTATTCGGACGCTGGTGTGCCGTGGATGCAGCGCCGGATCGTTCCCGTGAAGCTCTATCAGGCCGCGACCGAGCCTCTGCCCGCTTCGCTTCTCAACAAGCTCATTCCCAACGGGCGCACGATGCTCGATTCCAAAAACAACATCTACTGGGTGCGTCTCTCGCCCGACAACACGCGCCTCATCGTGGGCGGCCGGACCGGCATGGAAGATGGCGGCCTCGAGGGGAAGGCGCGGAAGCTCCATGCCGTCCTCACAGAGATCTTCCCGGATCTCGCCACGGTCAAGTTCACCCATTGCTGGGAAGGGCAGACCGGCTTCAGCTTCGACAAGCTGCCGCATATCGGCGTCCATGACGGCATGCACTACGCCATGGGCTATTGCGGCGTGGGGCTGCCCATGGGCACCTACCTCGGCAACAAGATCGCCTTGAAGCTTCTCGACAAGGTCGACGGGGCGACCCCCTTCGATGGGCGCAAATTCCCGACGCGGCCCTTCTATACCGGGAATCCGTGGTTCCTGCCGGCGATGATCGGTTATTTCAACATGAAGGACCGCATCGACCTGTGGCGCGGGTGAGCAGCGCCCGTCGCGCACATGACCGACACGGGACATCCGCCCTCGCTCTGGGCCGCGACGGCCGCGCCCGCGCCCAAGACCGAGCGCTTCGAGGGCGCTGGCAAGGCCGATGTCGTCGTGATCGGGGCCGGCTACACCGGCTGCTCGGCGGCCTTGCATCTTGCGGAAAGCGGCGCAGACGTCGTGCTCTTGGAGGCGCTCGAGATCGGCTCGGGTGCCGCGGGCCGCAACTTCGGTCTCGTCAATCCGCACTTCCGCACCTTGCCGAGCGACGTGCGGCGCCTCGTGGGCGAAGAGGTCGGCGCGCGCATGAACGCGGTCTTTCTCGACGGCGCCAACCTCGTCTTCGATCTCATCGGGCGGCATCGGATCGATTGCGACGCGGTGCGCGGCGGCACCGTCCAAGTGGCGCATTCGGTCTCGCGCGTGAAGAAGACGCGCTTCTTCCAGGAGGAGCGGGCCGCCGCCGGCGCCCCCGTCGAGTGGATCGATGGAAAGCGCCTGGCCGAGATGACGGGAAGCACGCGCTTTCGCGGGGGCTATTTCGATCGGCGCGCCGGCACCATTCACCCTCTCTCCTATGTGCACGGGCTCGCGCGGGCCGCCACCGAGCACGGCGCGCGCCTTTATACGCGGAGCCGCGTGATCTCGATGAAACGCCGGGGTGCCGGCTGGGCAGTCGCAACGGCGCGGGGCGCCATCGCCACCGACCGAATCATCGTCGCGACGGACGCCTATAGCGATGACCTCATGCCCGTGATCCAGGCGGCGATGGTGCCCTTGTGGACCCATGTGGCCGCGACGGAACCTCTCTCGGCCAACCTCCGCGGCGCGATCCTGCCGGAGGGTCTTTCCTTGAGCGTCGACCAGCTCGTGCCCGAGCACTTCCGCACCGACCACGACGGGCGCCTCCTCGCGGTCACGATGGGGCACCAGATCGATTCGCGTCTCTCGCCCCTCTCGCGCTGGGCGGAAGACCGGATGGGTCGGACGTTCCCCCAGGTCGAGCGCGTGCGCGTCGATTTCCGGTGGGAAGGCGTGCTGGGCATCAGCCGCGACCACCTGCCCTCGCTCCATGAACCCGCGCCGGGGATGCATGTGCCGCTCGGCTACAGCGGGCGCGGCATCACCTCGGCG
This sequence comes from Alphaproteobacteria bacterium, assembly GCA_046349515.1. Classification (GTDB taxonomy): domain Bacteria; phylum Pseudomonadota; class Alphaproteobacteria; order CADEGL01; family CADEGL01; genus JBGPGW01. Next base: position 74,185 of record JAXMCE010000008.1, read on the forward strand.
ACGATCATGGGCAAGCACTTGGCGCTCCGCGTGCTCGGCGCGCCGGACCGCGACTTCCCCGCCCCCATTCGTCCGGCGCACCCCGCCCGCTTCCGCCGACTTCACGCGCTCTACTATGAAGTGGCCTTGCAGTCGGGGCGCCTCTTTGGAATGGTCACCTGAACGGAGCTGGATCCACATGCCGAACGAACCGGGGCTCGACGCCTCACTCTGGCACGCGACGGCGGCTCCTGCCCCCGATGCGTTGCCGCTTCAGGGCGACAAGACGGCCGACGTCGCGATCGTCGGTGCCGGCTTCACCGGTTGCTCCGCCGCCCTTCACCTCGCGGAGAAGGGCACCAAGGTGATCGTGCTCGAGGCCAAGGAGGTCGGCTGGGGCGGCTCGGGCCGGAATGCGGGCTTCGTCAATGCCGGCATGTGGCTCGACCCGTCCGAGGTGCGCCGCGTCGTGGGTTCCGAATACGGCCCGCGCATCCTCGAAGATCTGGGGCACGCGCCCGAGCTCGTGGCCGCGCTCATCGCGCGGCACGGCATCGAGTGCGATCCCGTCCGCAAAGGCGTCCTGCGCGGCGCGCATTCGGCCCGCGCCATGGACGGCCTCGCCGAGCATGCGCGCCAGTGGCAGGAGATGGGCGCCAATGTCGAGATGCTCGACCGCCAGCGCTTCGCCGCCCTTTCCGGCAGCACGCACTATGTCGGCGGCATCGTCGATCACCGCAGCTTCTCGATCCAGCCGCTCTCCTATGCGCGCGGCCTCGCGCGCGCCGCCATCAAGAACGGCGCCACGATCCACACGGGGACGCGCGTGACGGCGCTCGAACAGGCGGGACGGAAATGGCGCCTCAAGACCGCGACGGGAACGGTCATCGCCGACCGGGTCATCCTCGCGACCGAGTCCTACTCCGACGGTCTCTGGCCCGGCATGCGGGAGACCTTCATCCCCATCGGCTGCTATGCCTATGCGACGGAGCCCTTGAGCGAGAACGTGCGGCGCTCGATCCTGCCCGAAGGCAACGGGCTCTATGATGCGCAACCCGCCATGGTGTTCGCGCGCTTCGACCGCAACCACCGCCTCATCGTCGGCAGCCTCGGCTATCTGCCGCGGGACAACGAGGCACAGGCGCGCGCCTGGCCGCGCCGCACGCTTCGCTACCTATTCCCGCAGCTCGGCGAGCAGAAGCTCTCCTTCCGCTGGGCCGGCACGATCGGCTTCACGACGGACCACACGCCGCGCGTCCACGAGCCGGCGCCCGGCATCCACATCGCCTTCGGCTACAACGGCCGCGGAATCGCGCCCGGCACGATGTGGGGCAAGAAGCTGGCCGAACGCGTCATGGGGGCCGACGAATCGGTCTTCCCCCTGCCGGTGAGCCCGATCGCCGCGGCACCCTGGCGCGGCATCCGCTCGGCGCTCTACGAAGCCGGCTTCAGCGCCTACCGCCTGCGCAGCCTGTTCCAGTGAGAGACGAAGAGGCGCTGTCGTCCTCGCTGTGGGCGGCGACGGCGACCGAGCCTCCCATCGATGCGCCGCCGCTCGATGGCACGGCGCGTGCCGATGTCGCCGTCGTCGGGGCGGGCTATACCGGGCTGGCCGCCGCCCTCCATCTCGCACAGGCCGGTGCCGCCGTCCGCGTGATCGAATCGCGCGAGGTCGGCTGGGGCGGTTCAGGCCGCAACTTCGGGCAGGTCATCCCCGGACTCAAATACGACCCCGATGAGATCGAGCTGCGCTTCGGCCCCGAGCTCGGCGCGCGTCTCATCGCGCTCGCGGGCGGTGCCGCGGACGAGCTGTTCGCCCTCGTCCGTCGCCACGGCATCCTGTGCGACGCGGCGCAGTCCGGCTGGATCCAGCCCGCGCACGGCGCGCGCGGCCTCGCGATCGCGCGGGGGCGCGTGGAGCAATGGGCCAAGCGCGGCGCCGACGTGGAATTCCTCGACCGCGCGCGGGCCGCGGCGCTCCTCGGCACGGAGTCCTACGCGGGCGGATGGCTCGACAGACGCGGCGGCCAGGTGCAGCCCTTGAGTCTTGCGCGCGGTTTGGCGCGCGCGGCGAAGGAGGCAGGCGCTCTCATCCACGGCCGCTCGCCCGTCACGCGTCTTGAACGGCAGGGCGCGCGTTGGCGTGTCGCGACGGCCAAAGCCGCGGTCGAAGCCGATACCGTGATTCTCGCGACGAATGCGTACACCACGAGGCTGTGGCCGGGCTTGCGCCAAAGCCTCATTCCCGTGCGACCGTTCGTCGCGGCAAGCGCGCCGCTCGGTGAAAACGTGCGACGGACGATCCTGCCGCAGGGCCACGCGGCTTCGGACAGCAAGCGGCTTCTCTCCTACTTCCGACTCGATGCTCAGGGCCGGTTTCTCATGGGCGGGCGCGGGGCGCTCGACCACCGCGCGCATTCGCACCTCTTCGACGGACTCGCCGCCGACGCGCGGCGCTTCTTCCCGCAGCTCGGCCGGGTCGAGTGGGCTTACCGCTGGTCCGGATGGCTCGCCATGACGGCCGACCACATGCCCCATCTCCATGCCTTGGCACCCGGCCTCTATGCGGGGCTCGGCTACCAGGGACGTGGCTTGGCGCTTGCCCTCGTCTTCGGTCGCGAGCTCGCGCGCCGCGCCCTCCACGGCGACACGATCAGGGATGGCTGGCCCGTGACGCCGCTCCGTCCGCTGCCGTTTCATGCGCTCCGCGGGCCCGCGCTCCGGGGGATACGTCTCTACTGGCGCCTCTGCGACCGGCTCGACGGCTAGGGCGTGTGTTCATAGTTCGCGGCTGGACGAGACCGGCCGACGGTGTCGGTTCCGGACCTCATGATCTGGAAAACGCAGGCTCACTGTGCCACGCTGAGCCGAACGAACCGGAGGCGTGCCATGCGCCAGCTCGAGATCGCCCGCAGCAACCCGCCGGCGGACACGAGGGATGTTTCGCGAGCCTATGTGCCGCCGCTCCAGCGCACGGAAGGGCAACCGCCGCCCATCGCGGCGAACGGCGGCCTGTCCTACATGGCGCTCGACCGGGAGGGCGATGCGGGGACCACCGCCGCGATCGGAGACGCGCTCGCGGAGATCGCCGAAGGCGAGAGCCAACGCGTGATCGACATGATCGACAAGGCTCCGCCGGGCCCGATCAAGACCCGGTGGGGCCTCGGGTTCCGCGACTACGACACGTGCATGGAGCATATCCGCGCAAGCGGCATCAAAGCCCCCGAAGGCGGCGTCGTGCTGCCCCTGCCCTATACCATTTACGAGCGGCCGACCTACTCCGTCGTCTCGTCCAACGCTCTCTGGCGGGACCCGGCACGGGCCGACCAAGCGGCGATCCTGCGCAAGAACGAAGAGGACAACCGGCGGCGCGACCTCTATTTCCCCCTGGTGTTGCGCGACGCGCGGCGCATCGGCGAGTACTACCCGGGCCTCTCGCCGAACAGCCCCGAATGCATGGACCGGCTCGGCGTTTCGCTGGCTCACCTCGAATCCAAGTGTTCGAACTTCTACGATTCGGCGGAGGTGGAGCGCGTGTTCTATCCCGAGATCGAGACGCTCCTTCTCAAATTCTTCCCCGGCGCGACCGACGCGCTCGTCTACAACCACGACGTCTTCGACAGGGACTACGCGGGCGACCGTACGGAGAATCAGGCCGCCAAGAACCCCGGCGTCAACGCCCAATACGTCAACCTCGTGCACAACGACCTCAACGACAACAGCGGCCGCGTGCGCTGCCGCGAGCTGCTCACCAAGAACCTGCGGAACTTCGGGCGCCCGCAGCGCTACACGGAGGAAGAAGCCGACAGGAAGATGTCGCGGCGGTTCGTGTCGATCAATCTCGCCAAACCCATGGAGACGGTCGAGCAATTCCCCTTCGTGCTCTGCGCCTGGCCCTCCTTCGCCGACCAGCCTTACATCACGCACTACCGGATCTATGACGACCGCGTGGGCGAGACCACCCGCTTCACCTACCGCCCGGACCACGAGTGGTACTGGTTTCCCCGGCAGACGCCCACCGAGGTCTCGATGCTCAAGTGCTACGACTCCGTGACCGACGGCTCGGTCTCGCGTTGGTCGTTCCACACGGCCTGTGTCGACCCGACCGCGCCCGCCGACGCGCGCTGCCGTAAGAACGTCGTGGTCCGGTCCTTTGTCTTCTTCTAGGAAGACGGGACGACGCGGGCGATCGTCGAGCGACACTTCAGACCGCGCGGGACAAGCGCCAAGCACCTTCGACCGAAGGCAAAAACAGGCCTGATGCCTGCGTGACCCAAGCATGAGGCTCGCCGCGCGACGCCCCTCATCCTTCGACGGGCGCAGGATGAGAAGCGTGTGACGCCCCCTCGGGACCGCGGTTGCCGCACCATGAGAGCCCATGACACGTATCGGCACTTTCTGGTACGAGGCGAGTCTGTCGGCAACCAGGCGGGGGCAGGACCATGACCGAGAGCTTCGAGGAATACCGCCACCGCGTCTTCGACTTCCTCTGGCGCGAGGTCGAGCCGCTCGTCGACGGCATCGAACGGAGCCACGCCGTGCCGTTCGAGCTGTTCGCCCAGTTCCGTGTTCACGGTCTGTGGGGTCTCGTCATCCCCAAGGACTATGGCGGCCGTGGCCTCACGACGAAACAGTATCTCCCTTTCCTCGCCGAGATGGCCAAGATCGGCGGCGTCATCCGCGTGATCCTCCACGTGCACAACACGGCCGCGCGGGCGGTCGTCCATTACGGCACGGCGGCGCAGAAGGCGCGTTATCTGCCGCGTCTTGCGAGCGGCGAGTCCTCCATGAGCTTCGCCATCACCGAGCCCGATTCGGGCAGCGGCGCCGACGTCGCGACCTTCGCCGAGCGCAAGGGCGACCACTACCTCGTCAACGGGACCAAGCACTTCATCACCAATGCCGACTTCGCCGACCTCCATCTCGTCTGCTGCCGAACGAACGAGGCTGGCGGCCGGCGCGGCTTCACCGCGCTCGTCATCCCCAAGGACACGCCCGGCCTCGCGGTCGAGCCCATGCCGCCCATCATGGGCAACAATGGCCCGCCGCACTGCATCCTTCGCTTCCACGATGCGCGCGTGCCGGCGGACAGCCTGATCGGGGCCGAGGGCGACGGGCTCGACGTGTTCCTGGGCGAGCTCGAACCGAGCCGCGTCTTCGTCGCGGCGAGCTCGCTGGGCTCGGCCGAACGCGCGCTCGAGATCGCGCTCGATTACGCCAAGCGCCGCACCACCTTCGGCAAGCCCATCGCCGCCCGCAACGGCGTGCGCGCCAACCTGGCCGACATGGCGACGGACGTCTACGGCTTGAAGCTGATGCTCGACGATTGCGCGAACAAGCTCGATCACGGGGCGGCCTGCGCGCTCGAAGCCTCGATCGTGAAGCTCTTCGGCCTCGACGTCGTGCGGCGCGTGACCGACAAGGCCATGGAAGTGCTCGGCGGCCGCGGCTATTTCCAGAACTATCCCTATCCGTTCGAGCGCCTCTACCGCGAAGCGCGCATCAATGTCCTCGAAGAAGGGACGCCCACGATCCAGCGCCTCGTGATCGCGCGCGCCTTGCTCGACGCGTCCGTTCCGCTCTCGATCGGCACGCTCGGCTCCGTCGCCCATCCCCACGGCGTCGATCCCGCGACAGGCACGCTGCCGCGCGGGGGCGCGGGCGATCCGCGCCCGGCCTGAGGGCCACCATCCTTGCCCGTGCGTCCGGGACGTGGTGAGATCGCCGCTCGCGGCACGATCGAGAAAAGGAGCCGGCCATGACGTCGTTCAACCGTTGCGTGGCGCCGTTGGTCCTCGCCCTGTCTCTCGCCGCCTGCCAGAGCACGAAGCCCGAGACGAGCGCTGGCCTGACCGAGAAGTATCCGATGTCGGCGAGCGCGACCGCGCCCGACACGCTCGTCTATCGCTCGCCCGACATCGACATCAAGAAATTCACGAACGGCTTCTATGTGGCGCCGGTCGAGGTCTATTCCGGCACCGACGCCGAGTTCGGCGATGTGAGCGCGGCCGACCGCGAGAAGCTGGCCCAGTTCCTTCGCACCGAGTTCATCCGCGAGCTCGGCACCAAGTACAAGATCGCGGGAGCACCGGGTCCGGGCGTCGTGGAGTTGAAGCTCACTCTCGCCGGCATTTCAGAGACGCGGCCCCTCCTCTCGGCGGCGACGCGGCTCTCTCCCGCCGGGCTCGTGCTCGCGATCGGCAAGAGTGCGTCCGGCATGCCCGCGGCCTTCACCGGCTCCGTCACCTTTGGCGCTGTCATCAGCGACGGCGGATCCGGCCAGACGCTCGGCGCGTTCCTGACGCGCGTGAGCCCGAACGCCCTCGACCTCTCCTCGGCCTTGGGCACGCTCGAAGCGGCGCGCATCGGCATCACCCGCGGCGCCGAGGGATTCAGGGCGGCCGTCGACCGCATCACGGGCAAAGGCTGAGTCGGGGCGAAGGCCGGCGTGCTGCGTCATGCGCAATAGCCGCATCGAGGTGCGGCCCATTGCGGGCGCGCTCGGCGCGGAGATTCTGGGCGTCGATCTGTCGCTGCCGCTCGATGACGAGACCTTCGCCCTGATCAAGCGCGCACATCTCGATCATCTTGTGATCTTTTTCCCCGATCAGAAACTTACGCCCTCGCAGCACAAGGACTTCGCGCGCCGCTTCGGGCGGCTCAACATCCATCCGCACCTCAATCCGTCGGAGAATCCGGACGCCGATCCGGAGATCTTCGAGGTGCGACGCGAACCTAACCAGCGCTACGTCTTCGGCGAAGGCTGGCACATGGACCACACCTGGCGGGAGAAGCCGCTCTTGGGCGGGCTTCTCTACGCGATCGAGGTGCCCGTGCGCGGCGGCGACACGCTCTTCGCCAATCTCTATCTCGCCTACGCGGCGCTATCGGACGGGATGAAGCGGATGTTGGCCGGCATGCGGGCCGTCCACGAGGCGAGCGAGACCCTTTATGCGGGCGATCCCAAGATCAAGCTTGGAAGCCAGGACATCCGCGCCTTCCGCCACGTCCACCCCGTGATCCGCACGCATCCGGAGACGGGCAAGAAGCTCCTCTTCGTCAACCCGCTGGTCATCCGCCGCTTCGACGGCTGGACCGAGGAGGAAAGCCGTCCCCTCCTCCATTATCTCTTCGATCACATGGTGCGGCCGGAATTCACCTGTCGCTACCGCTGGCGGCGTGGAGACCTCGGCTTCTGGGACAACCGCTGCCTTCTCCACAATCCGGTCAACGATTACTTCGGGCAGCGCCGCTTGATGCTCCGTGTCGCGGTCGAGAGCGACGACACGCCGCACTGAGCTGCGCGCAACGACGGTTTTAAGCCGCCTATCTCGCGAATGATCTAGTAAAGGCCGGGGATGAAGCGCGCCTTGCCCATCATCGTGGCGTCGTAGTCGGGGAAGGCTTCGCGCAGCACACCCTCCTCATGCTTCATGCGGTGAATCTGGAAACCCAGATGCACGACGGCGATGAGAAGCGTGAGCAGCGAGAAGCGCGGGAGGAGGATGCCCAGGACCGCGATCTCCTCGGCGAAATAAAGGGGATGGCGGAGGAACGCGTAGGGGCCGCGAGTCACGAGGCGGCGCGCCTCTGGCATGATGCTCGTCGAGCGGCCGAGATAGCGAAGCGACACGACCGCAAGCCCATTGCCGACCATGATGAGCACGGCCGAGGCGAGGTTCGACTCCGCCGTGTCGATCGTCAGGGGCGACGTCACGAGAAGCATGGGGAGAAAGGCGCCGACGGCGGCGTGGAACCGCGGCAGGATGCCGCGCGACCGCCGCACGGGCCGCGTGCGAGTCAGCACCAGGGCCGCGAAAAGAAGAAGGAAGCAGATGATCGCGACGCGCGAAGCGATCGAGCACACGGCAAAGAGATGGGAGGGCTGCTCGGCCCAGCCTTGGATGAACAGGACGAGGCCGATCGCGGCCGTCGCCGCCCAATAGAGATAGAGGAGCCCAAGGCCGCCATTGATCGCTCGCTCGTAGATCGTCGAGCGCGCGAGGGAGTCGTACCAGCTCTTCGACCGCGCGACTTCGGAGAACGAAACCATGCCGTGCTGCCCCATCCTGACCGTGCCGCCGCGGGAGAGCGCCCCCGTCCAACGGGCCCGGTCTCGCGGCTCGTAACTTTGCGTTAGGAATGCTTGAGAATCCGTTAAGGGCGGCGGCCGCCCCGAGGGCGCCGCTCGCGCGGCACTTCCCCTGGCCGTCTCCGCCCCGAGGGGGTGACGCGCGGGGGTACTCTATCTAATACTGTCAGCAGACCCGTGGGAGACGCTCGCCATGGCCCAGGACCCGATCGAGGTGAAGCCCATCGCCGGAGCGCTCGGCGCCGAGATCTTCGGCGTCGACCTTTCGAAGCCGCTCGACAATTCGACCTTCGCGCGCGTTCACCAGGCCCTCCTCGACCACCAGGTCATCTTCTTCCACGACCAGGACCTTTCGCCCGAGCAACACAAGGCGTTCGGCCGGCGTTTCGGCACCTTGAGCAACCACACCTTTGTCCACGCGACGCGCGACCACGCGATCGATACGGAGTGCCTCGAGATCCGCCACGAGCCCGGCGAGCGCTACGTCTTCGGCGAAGGCTGGCACATGGATCACACCTGGAAGGAGAAGCCGCTGATGGGCGGCATCCTCCACGCGCTCGACGTCCCGCCCCAGGGCGGCGACACGCTGTTCGCCAACCTCTACCTTGCTTATGAGACGCTGTCGGACGGCATGAAGCGCATGCTCGGCCGCATGCGGGCGGTCCATGCGGCGAACCCGGCTCTCTATGTCGGAGACAAGAATCTCAAGATGAGCGCCGAGGAAATCGACGCGCTTCGCGCGACCCATCCGGTGATCCGCACCCACCCGGAGACGCGGCGGAAGCTCCTCTTCCTGCACCGCGCCGTGGTGCGGCACTTTGATGGCTGGACGATCGAGGAGAGCCAGCCGCTCCTGCAATTTCTCTACGCGCATTCGGAGCGGCCGGAGTTCACCTGCCGGTTCCGCTGGCGGAAGGGCGACGTGGCGTTCTGGGACAATCGGGCCGTCATGCACAATCCGATTGCCGACTACCAGAATCAGTTGCGCGTCATGCGGCGCGTCGCGGTCGATGGTGCCGAGCGGCCCGCCTGATCCGCAGCGTGCCCAATCGAAGGAATTGAAAGGGAGAAAAGTCAGATGAAAATCGCCATCGTCACGGGCGCCGGCAGCGGGATCGGGCGCGCGGCGGCCCTCGCGTTGCTCAAGGACGGCTATGCGGTCGTCCTCGCCGGGCGGCACAAGGACTCGCTCGACGAGACAGCGCGCCTCTCGGGTGCCGAGCCCGCGCGCACGATGAGTGTGCCGACCGATGTGCGCGACCGTGCCTCGATCCAGGCGCTCTTCGCCAAGACCAAGGAGCGCTTCGGCCGGCTCGACGTTCTCTTCAACAATGCCGGCATCGGCGCCTTCGCGGTGCCGCTCGAGGACCTTCCCTTCGAGCAGTGGCAGGCCGTCGTCGAGACGAACCTCACCGGTCCCTTCGTCTGCACGCAGGAAGCCTTCAAGATCATGAAGAGCCAGACGCCCCAGGGCGGGCGGATCATCAACAACGGCTCGATCTCGGCCCACGTGCCGCGCCCCTACTCGGCGCCCTACACCTCGACCAAGCACGCGATCACGGGATTGACGCGCTCGACCTCGCTCGACGGGCGCAAATACAACATCGCCTGCGGCCAGATCGACATCGGCAATGCCGAGACGGCGATGGCCGAGAAGATGAAGGCAGGCATGCCGCAGGCCAACGGCACGGTGATGCCCGAGCCCACCATGGCGGTCGAGAACGTGGCGCGCGCGGTCGCCTACATGGCGAGCTTGCCGCTCGATGCCAATGTCCAGTTCATGACCGTGATGGCGACGACGATGCCCTATATCGGCCGGGGGTGAAAATCTGCCCCTCGTGCTGAGCTTGTCGAAGCATGAGCGGGACTGGTTCGTCCTCACCCTTCGACGGGCTCGGGATGAGGATCGCTCACATTTTCCAGAGAACGAGCGTCAGCCCAACTCGACCTTGGCCGTCATGGCGGTGACGCCGTCGGGTCCCGTGGCTTCCAAATCGACCACGTCGCCACTGGGCACGCCCACGATTCGGAAGGGTGCCAAGTCGAAGAGCGGAGCCCGCGCGCGGAAGGCGAAGCGGCGGATGGGCCGTTCGCTGTTCTGGCGCACGAGCTCGACGAGGAGCGTCGCGGTCAGCGGCCCGTGGACGACGAGTCCCGGATAACCCTCCGACTCGACGGCATAGGTCCGGTCGAAATGGATTCGGTGGGCGTTGAAGGTGAGCGCCGAGTAGCGGAAGAGCAGCACCGGGTCCGGCCGGATCGTGCGCACCCACGCGTCCGAGGGCGGCGGCGGCAGCGCCGTCACGGCCGGCGCCGGCGTCCGCTCGCTCGCCGCGCGGTAAACGATGTCCTGATCCTCCTCGATGCAGACATGTCCGCCCTGGCGGATCTGGTAGTTGACCGAGACGAAGACGAGGCGCCCCGTCGCGCCCTCTTTCTCGCTGACGCCCCGGATCGTGCCGATGCGCTCGGCGGCGCGGCCGATGACGAGCGGGTTGACGAAGGTGACGCGGGACCCCGCGAACATGCGCCGCGGCAGCTCGATGGGCGGCATGAAGTCGCCCCGCTTCGGGTGCCCGTCGGGCCCGATCTCCGATTGGGGCGCGCGGGGGAGGAAGTAGAGCCAGTGCCACATGGGCGGCAATGCCGAGCCGTTGGTGAGCTCCGACGTCGTGTCGTCGAGGAGGGCCATCATCGAGCGCACTGGACTGAGATGAATCTCGTCGGACAAGCGCTGCGCCATGCCGATCCATTTCGAATAGGGCGCTTCGGCCATGGCCTCTCTCCTCAGAGCTCGACGGGCCCGGCGACGATCTTCTCGTCGCGAAGGCGGCCGATGGCGCCACCACTCAAGCCGAGGATCGTCGACAGGATCTCGTCCGTATGCTCGCCGAGAATGGGCGCCCGCCGCGGCGTCTCGCGCGCTCCCTCCCCCAGCATGAAGGGCGAGCCGGCCGCGAGATAGCGCCCGATGCCCGGCTGGTCGATCATGCCGAAAAGAGGATTGGACAGGGAGGCGCGCGGGTCCTCCTTCAGCATCTCGCGCTGGGTCCGATAGGGTCCCCAGCAGACTCCTGTGCCCGCGAAGTGCTGGCCGATCTCATCGAGGCTGTGCGCAGCGAACCAGGGGGCGAGGATTTCCGTGATCTCCTCGCGCGCGCGGAACCGGTCGCCTTCCTTCTTGAAGTCAAGGCCGAGTCTCGCCGCGAGTCCGGCGATGGCCTCGTCCGTGCCCGTCGCCTTCAGGAGCTCCGACCACATCCGCTCGGTGATGCCGACGATGTAGACCCGCCGCCCATCGCGCGTCGCGAAGTCCGAACCGTAAGCGCCGTAGAGATAGTTGCCGCAGGCCTGCCGGTCCTCGCCGTTCACGGCCGCCTCGCCGATGTAGCCGAGGTGCCCCACCATGGCCATCGCCACGTCCGAGAGGGCCAGGCGCACATGCTGGCCCTTGCCGGTCAGGCGCCGATGCCGCTCCGCCGCGACAAGGCCGAGCGCCGCCATCATGCCCGTCGTCAAATCCCAGGCCGGCAGCGCGTTGTTGACCGGGCGCTTCGGATCCTCGGCCGGGCCCGTCGTGAAGGGAATGCCGACGGCGCAGTTAACCGTGAAGTCGACCGCGGACGTGCCGTCGGGATTGCCCAAGAGGTTGAGCATGATGAGGTCCGGGCGCTTCGCGGCCAGCGCGTCGTAGCCGAGCCAGCCGCTCACCGGAAAATTGGTGAGGAAGATGCCGTTGCCTTCGCCGGGCTGGGTGATGAGGGCCGTGATGATCTCCTGGCCTTCCTTCCTCCGCGTGTCGATCGCGATCGACCGCTTGGCCTTGTTGAGGCCCGCCCAATAGAGGCTCCGGCCGCTCTTCGCCAGCGGCCAGCGGCGCGAATCGAGCCCGCCCTGCAAGGGATCGAAGCGGATCACGTCGGCGCCCATCTGGGCAAGCGTCATGCCCGCCAAGGGTGCCGCAACGAAGGCCGCGCCTTCGATCACCCGGATTCCCTGAAGAAGACGATTCATTCAATTTACCCCCACCCCATGACAGTGCCTCAGGGCGAGAGTCGGGGCAACTCCTCCCTTGCTTGCGCGGTCCGGCATGCTGCGGCACAGTCGCGGACGAAGCCGAAAGGACGCCATCCATGACCGCGACGAGCGGCGAGGTCCAACGGTGGCGCGAGCTGGACCGGCGCCACCATCTCCACCCCTTCACCGACAGCAAGGCGCTCTGGGCCGAGGGCGGCACGCGCATCATCACCCACGGCGAGGGCGTCTATATCCACGACGCCAACGGCAAGCGGCTGCTCGACAGTTTCGCCGGCCTCTGGTGCATGGCGCTCGGCTACGGCGAGACGCGTCTCGTCGAAGCCGCCTCGCGTCAGATGCGCGAGCTGCCCTTCTACAACAGCTTCTTCAAGTGCACGACGACGCCCGTGATCGCGCTGGCCGATGCGATCGCGCGGCTCACGCCGCCCGGCCTCGACCATGTGTTCTTCGCGACCTCCGGCTCCGAGGCCAACGACACCATCGTGCGCATGGTGCGCCACTTCTGGAACCTCGAAGGCAAGCGCGAGAAGAAGACCATCATCGGCCGCGCCTTCGCCTATCACGGCTCGACCTTGGCCGCGGCCAGCCTCGGCGGCATGGGCGAGATGCACGAGCAGGGCGATCTTCCCCTGCCCGGCTTCGCCCATGTGCGGCCGCCCTATTGGTACCGCTTCGGCCAGGGATTGAGTGACGAGGACTATGGCCTCGCGGCCGCGAAGGAGCTCGAGGACAAGATCCTCGAGATCGGGCCGGACAAAGTCGCGGCCTTCATCGGCGAGCCCATCATGGGGGCGGGCGGCGTCATCCTCCCGCCCGCGAGCTATTGGCCGGCGATCAACCGCATCTGCCGGCGCCACGACGTGTTGCTCATCGCGGACGAGGTGGTCTGCGGCTTCGGTCGCACGGGTGAATGGTTCGGCTCCCAACTCTATGGGATCGAGCCGGACTTCATGACCTTGGGGAAGCAGCTCACCGCCGGCTACCTGCCCCTCTCGGCCATCGTCATGGGCCCGCGGGTGCACGACACTCTCGTCGGCCGGGGCGGCGAGTTCCGCCACGGCTTCACCTACTCAGGCCATCCGGTGAGTTGCGCCGTCGCCCTCGAGACGATCCGCATCCTCGAGGAGGACGGCATCGTCGCGCGGGTCAAGGGCGACATCGGTCCTTACTTCCAGCGCCGCATCCGCGAACTCGCGGATCATCCGCTGGTGGGCGAAGTGCGCGGCGTCGGTCTCATCGGCGCCATCGAACTCGTCGCCGACAAGGCGAACCACACGCCCTTCCGGCCCGAGGGCCGCGCGGGCGCGCTCGTGCGCGACCATTGTCTCGAGAACGGCCTCATCCTTCGGGCCACGCGGGATTCGATGCTCCTCTCCCCGCCCCTCATCATCAGCCGGGCCGAGGTCGACGAGATCGTCGCGATCGCGCGCCTCGGCCTCGACCGCGCGGCGCACGCGCTTGGGCACAATTGACTACTCCGCCCTGCGTTACCGCGCCAAGCGAAGGCGTGTGACATTCGGCCGGTTATCCCGCCCGTCGCTCAGGAACAAAACCGCGAGCCGGTCGACTGGCGAGCGCCGCCCGGTTGACCTCTTTGCCAAACGCCCAGTATCGCTGCATGGCTAGGAACGTAAATGAAGTCGACCAGCCGATGAGAAGCAGTCCATTGATTGGTTCGATGCTCGCAATCAGCCTGAGGGCGCCTATCGGATAGATGTCGCCGAGTCCGAGTGTCGTGAATGTTTCCGCGGAAAAATAAAAATAATCCGCCCACAGGATTGGGCGCGCTCCCGCGAAATCCCCGATATCAACGACACTGTGCGCGAACCATAGCACGAGCGCATACGCACCAATTTCGACCAAATGAACCAGGAACACCATGAGAATGGTGTAGGTGATCTGGAAGTGGGAATGTTTCTCGTCTGGCGCGAGGAAATTTTCTGAGATCAGTCGCAGACTTTCGTAGTGAAAAAGGAGGGTCGCGAGGACCAGAATTGTACTGAGCGCAACGGCATATGCCATGGGTCCCTCCCGATCAAATCTGCCAATACGGCATTCGATGCCCCAAGGAGTCAGTCGAATAAGCGCGCGCACACATTAACGGGATTGTATTTGCCCAACTTCGCTTGTCGTCGCTCAAACCGACACGGGGCACTCCCGTAGCTCTATCGATACTTGCGCCAGTCGGAGAGCCGCTTTCGTCCTTCGGCGGACATGGTCGGCGCGGCCGAGACGATGATGTTCTCGACAGCCTCGCCCATCGCTTGGCGCGCCGCGCGACTGTGCTCGAAGGCTTGGGTGAGCACCGCCGGATCGAAGGGCTCGGCCGCGATGGCCGCGCGCACCGCGTCCTGCGCCGCGTGCAGGACCGTGCGCCGCGCCAAAAGCTCCTCCTCGTTCGCGTGGACCACCGCCATCAATTTCTCGCCGTCGGCCTTCGGCAGCCCAGCCGCGACACGCTCCATCGTGGCCTCGATCCGAAACTCTTTCGGCCGGTGGCCGCTCTCGACAGACCAGGCGACCAGCACGCCTCCGAGCGCTGCGTTGACGGCAAGGGATACGGCGAGGACGTATTTGATGGGGATGCGTTGAGGCGCCTTTCTTGCCATGGCCCTTTCTCACTCGATGCTGGATAGAAGCTGGACGATGTCGGTCGCCGATGGCGCGCCGGGCGGTCCGTTCATGATGAAAAAGCCGATGGCGAATCCGACCACGGCGATGGAGACGAAGATGGTCGCGTGTCGGAGGCCGGGCAGAACGAACTCGTCTGCCGAGGACCCAGGGGCCGGCATCTCGTCCAAGGACGCGAAAATCGCCCGCCTCACGCGGAGGAGACGGGCATCCGACAGCCGCGGCGCGAAGCGATCCAGCCACTGGTCGAGCTGTTCTGCCTCCTGCCAGGATCGCGCACTGTCTTCCGATGTCGTGCGCGTGCGTTCGGCCGCGGGACGGGCGTCCGTCGGCCAGCGCGCGCGGTTCGCACCATGAATGGCCAGGAGCCGTTTGACACTTGATCGGTCGATCATCGGGATTCTCTGTCGTTCGAGTTCAGCGGCTCAAGTTGCGCACGAAGACCGCGCCGCGCGCGGACCAAAAGTGATTCGACGGCCGAGGGCGAGAGCGCGAGGGCCGCGGCCGCTTCCGTCGTGCTCATGGCCTCGTAATAGCAAAGGACGAGCGCGGCGCGCTGGCGGGCGGGAAGGCGCTGGACAGCGTTCGCGATGAGCCGGCTTCGCTCATCCTCGAAAATGGCGGCCTCGGCACCCGGCGACGGATCTTCGATCGGACCCGCGCTCTCAAGCGGCATGAACCACCGCCGACGGCGATGGTCGATGCAGCGGTTGATCGCGATGCGATAGAGCCAGGTCGACACAAGGGCCTTCTCCGGACGCCACCGGCGAGCATGCAGCCAGAGCCTCAGGAACACATCCTGGGTGATGTCGTCGGCATCGCTGCCATTGCCGACCATGCGCATGACGAGCCGCATGATGCGCGGCAGATACCGGTCGACGAGCAGCGCGTAGGCCGCATCGTTGCCCTCCGCCACCCGCAGCATGAGCTGCGAGTCGGCCGAGCGGTCCTCCGCCCTCCGCGATTCGGACGCCGCCATGGGCACGCCGAATGTCACGCCGCTCCGCATCTCACCTTCGGCCCCTGTCCGCCGATCAGTCCCTCCCCGGCCCGCGCACGTCCAAGGACATGCATTGCGACCATGGCCGAATCACGGCATCGAGCCCCGCGGTTCCGGGACGAGCCACGGCTCGCCCCGCGCCATACGATGATTATACGCGGCACGGGCGATTGTCCTGCGCCGGGGGAGCGAGAATTCCGCCTCCTGCCCCTCGCCGACCGCAGGATTCTTCCGTTGCGTCCGTATAAGATGTCGACGGTACGAGCCTCGCTCCTCCCGATGAGGTGGCTTGCGCCCGCCTCAAGGATGCCCGAATTGACGAATTTTCGAGAACTTTTCGCGCGCCCCGGAATCCGTTGGACGCTGGCCGCCATGGCCGTGGCGCTCGTCGCGTTGGGAGTGTGGCTTTCGCAGCGCGGCCCCGAGCGGCCCCGCTACGTCACGGCCCAAGTGACGGAGGGACCCGTCGTTCGCGTCATCACGGCCAGCGGCACGGTCAATCCCGTCATCACCGTGCAGGTCGGCACCTATGTCTCCGGCGTGATTCAGGACCTGCATTGCGATTTCAACACCAAGGTCAAGGCGGGGCAGCTTTGCGCCAAGATCGATCCCCGCCCCTACCAGGTCGTCGTCGACCAGGCGACCGCCAACTTGGCGAGCGCCGAGGCCCAGCTACGCAAGGACGAGGCGAGTCTCGCCTACGCCAAAGTCAACTACGAGCGCGACCAGAGCCTCCTCAAGCAAGGCATCGTCTCGCAGGACGCGGTCGACATCGACCGGACCACCTACGAACAAGCAGCGGCGCAGGTCCATCTGGATCAGGCGCTCATCCGCGAGCGTGAGGCGGCGCTCCGCGCCGCGACGGTCAATCTCAACTACACGAACATCATCTCGCCGGTCGACGGCATCGTGGTTTCGCGAAACGTGAACGTCGGCCAGACGGTGGCCGCCAGCTTCCAGACGCCCACGCTGTTCCTCATCGCCCAGGACCTGACCAAGATGCAGGTCGACACGAACGTCAGCGAGTCCGATGTCGGCGGCGCCAAGGTCGGCCAGCCGGCGACCTTCACCGTCGAGGCATTCCCCAACCGCGTCTATCGCGGCGCCGTCGCGGAGGTGCGGCAGGCGCCGATCACGGTCCAGAACGTGGTCACCTACGACGTGGTGGTGACCGTCGACAATTCCGACCTGTCGCTCCTGCCCGGCATGACGGCGAACACGCGCATCATCGCCGCCGAGCGCGACAACGTGCTGCGCGTGCCCGTCCAGGCGCTGCGCTTCGCACCCTCCGCCGGCCGCGCCGAGCGAAAGGGCGGCTCGAAATCCGACCGCGGCGCATCAGGCGAGCGCGAAAACCGCGTGTGGATCCAGAAGGACGGCGCGCTTGCGCCCGTGCCGGTGACCATCGGGTTGGATGACGGCGCCTTCGCCGAGATCGTCCGGGGCGACCTCCATCCGGGCGACGAGGTGGTGCTGAACGAAGTGAAGGCCGGCGCGCCGAAATCAACGCAGCAGTCCACGCCGTCGCGCCCGCGTTTCGGATTCTGAGCCGGTCCCGTGCCCGTCATCGAGATCCGCGACGTCACCAAGGTCTATCGCCTCGGCGATGTCGAGGTCCATGCGCTCCGGGGCGTGTCGCTCACGGTCGAGCGCGGCGAGTTCGTCGCCATCATGGGCGCCTCGGGCTCGGGGAAATCGACGCTCATGAACGTCATCGGCTGCCTCGACCGGCCGACCGGCGGCACCTATCGCCTGGACGGCATCGACGTGGCCTCGCTCGGCGAGCCGGCGCTCGCCCGGATTCGCAGTCACCGGATCGGCTTCGTCTTCCAGAGCTTCAATCTGCTCGCGCGCACGAGCGCGACGGACAACGTGGCCCTGCCCCTGCTTTATGCCGGCGCTATTTCGGAAAGCGCGTCGCGGGCGCGCGAGGCGCTCCACCTTCTCGGCCTCAAAGGGCGCGAGCGCAACCACCCGAGCCAGCTTTCGGGCGGCCAGCAGCAGCGGGTCGCGATCGCGCGGGCCCTCATCAACGACCCGTCGATCCTGCTCGCGGACGAGCCCACGGGCAATCTCGACTCCGCGACCTCGACCGAAATCATGGAGACCATCCGCGCGCTCAATCGCGACCACGGCCTCACCGTCATTCTGGTCACGCACGAGCCTGACATGGCCGCCTACGCCGGCCGGATCGTCACCATGCGCGACGGAGTCATCGTCTCGGACACGCGCACGGCGGAGGCGCCGCCCCGCCCGACGGAGCCCGCGGCGCCGATCGCCGCGATCGAGGCGCCGACCTTCGCCGAGGCGTCCTCGCTCGCGCGCATGGTCTTCCTGACGGCCGCGCGGGCGCTCGGACGCAACAAGCTTCGCTCCGCTCTTACCATGCTCGGCATCTTCATTGGCGTCGCGGCATTGATCGCCATGATCGCCGTCGGACAGGGCGCGAAGATCGCGGTCAAGGAGCAGATTGAAAGTCTCGGCACCAACCTCATCATCGTGCTGCCGGGCGCGACGACGTCGAGCGGCGTGCGCGCGGGCTTCGGCTCGGCATCCACCCTCACGGTCGCGGATGCCGAGGCCATCCGGAAAGAGGCCCCCTCCGTCGCCAATGTCAGCTACCTGACACGCCAGATCGCGCAGGTCGCCTACAGCAACCAGAACTGGAGCACGAACGTCCAGGGCGTCACGCCGAGTTTCCTCTCGATCCGCAATTGGGGGGTGGACTCCGGCCGCACCTTCACCGAGGAGGACGAGCGCAGCGCCGCCCGCGTGTGCCTCCTCGGCCAGACCGTGGTGCGCAACCTGTTCGCGCCGGACGAGAATCCCGTGGGGGCCACGATCCAGGTGAAGAGCGTGCCCATGGAAGTCGTCGGCGTGCTCGCGGCCAAAGGCCAGTCGGGCTTCGGCCAGGACCAGGACGACCTGGTGCTGATGCCCTTCAGCACGGCAGAGCGCAAAGTCCTCGGCGTCGCCGCGCCGAGCCAGGCGCAGAGCAACACCTCGACCGTGTTCATCCCGCCTCCCAATCCCTTCGGCGTCCCGCCCAAGCTCACGGGCTACGTGAACATCATCTACGTGCAGGCGGCCAGCACGGAGGAGGTGCCGTCAGCGGTCAAGGAGATCACCTCGCTCCTTCAGCGCCGCCACCGCATCCAGCCCGGACAGATGGACGATTTCGGCGTCCGCAACATGGGCGACATCACCCAGGCCGCCGAGGGAAGCAGCCAGATCATGGCGCTGCTTCTCGCCGCGGTCGCGTCGATCTCCCTCATCGTGGGCGGGATCGGGATCATGAACATCCTCCTCGTCTCCGTGACCGAGCGGACGCGCGAGATCGGCATCCGGATGGCGATCGGCGCGCGGCGGGCGCATGTCCTTCTCCAGTTCCTTGTCGAAGCCGTGATGTTGAGCGTGCTCGGCGGCGGAATCGGCGTCATCACCGGAGTCATCGTCTCGAAGCTGATCTCGACGCTCGCGGGCTGGCCCACGCTCATCTCGCCCCTGGCCATCGTCGGCGGGTTCGTGTTCTCGGCGGCGGTCGGGGTCTTCTTCGGGTTCTATCCGGCGCGCCGCGCGGCCCATCTCAACCCGATCGAAGCGCTGCGCTACGAATGATGACGATCGAGCCCCGTCCGACGACGCACCGCCCGCGCGCGATCCTCCGCGGCGCGGCTCTCCTGGCCGCCGCGCTCGGCCTTGGCGGCTGTCCAGTCGGCCCTGATTTCGAGCGCCCCGCGCCGCCCGAGGTCGCGCGCTACGTGCCCGAGACACCGGAAGCGCCCGCGCCGGCGCCGCCCGATCAGCGCGTGACGCTCGGCCAGTCGATCACGGCCGACTGGTGGACGCTCTTCCACTCGTCCGCGCTCAACGACACGCTCGAGAAGGCCATCGAAGGCAACAAGACGCTCGCCGCCGCGAAGTCGACGCTGGCCCAGGCGGAGCAGGCGGTCGTGCAGGCGCGGGCCGGGCTCTATCCACAGCTCGATGCCAATGCGAGCGTCCAGCGCCAGCAAACGAGCTCGAGCCAGTTCGGCCCCGCGAGCTCGACGACCGGCAGGCAGGAGGCCCGCGAGCCGTTCACCACCTACGCTCTCGGCCCCGCCGTCAAATACAATGTCGACGTCTTCGGCGGCACGCGGCGCCAGATCGAGCAGCAGGAAGCCCTCGCGGAGGCGCAGAACTACCAGCTCGCGGCCGCCTACCTCACGCTCACGGGAAATGCGGTGAGCCAGGCGATCGCGATCGCGTCCGCGCGCCAGCAGATCGCGACGACCGAGCAGATCATCGCGGACGACGAGAAGAACCTCGCCCTCGTCAACGCGAAGTTCGAGGCCGGCAAGGCGGCGCGCACCGACATCCTGACGGCCGAGGCCCAGCTCGCCAACGACCGCTCGCTTCTGCCGCCGCTCCGCCAGCAGTTGAGCGTCGCGCAGCACGCTCTCTCGATTCTGGTCGGGCAGTTCCCGGGCAACTGGGCGCCCCCCGCCTTCTCGCTCGCGGAACTTGTGCTCCCGGGCGATCTGCCGGTGAGCCTCCCGTCCGAGCTCGTCCGCCAGCGGCCGGACATCCTGGCCACCGAAGCCCAGCTCCATGCGGCAAGCGCTGCGATCGGCGTGGCGACCGCCCAGATGTATCCGAGCATCAACCTCTCGGCATCGGTCGGTCAGCAGGCGATCACGCTCGGCTCGCTCTTCACCGGGCCCGCCACGGTGTGGAGCCTCCTCGGCAGCCTGACGGCGCCCATCTTCCACGGCGGCGCGCTCGAGGCGCAGCGCCAGGGTGCCGTCGAGGCCTTCCAGGCCTCGCTCTCGACCTACCAGCAAACGGTGCTCTCCGCCTTCGGACAGGTGGCGGACACGCTCCGCGCCCTCGAGCACGATGCCCAGCTCGTCGATGCGAGCAGCCGCGCGGCCACCGTTGCCGGCGCGTCGCTCGAGCTTCAGCGCATCAGCTACGGCGCGGGCAAATCCGACTTCATCCGCCTCCTCGATTCCGAGCGCCAGTACAACCAGGCCCTCCTCACCCATGTCCGCGCCCTCGCCCAGCGCTACCAGGACACGGCGCAGCTCTTCGTCGCCATGGGTGGGGGCTGGTGGGACGCGAAGGACCGGCTGGCCGAGCGCCCCAAGGCCGGATCGGACGCCCCGTAACGTCCCTGCCCGGCCGGTTGAGATTTTCGTAACCAATACGGAGAATCCTGGTCGTCCGCCCCCGGCAACTTGGCGCATCGGGAATTCCGAGCATGCGTATACTCCTTGGACTCGCCGTCCTAGCCGTTCTCGCGGCGCCCGCCGCCGCCCTCGCCGACAGCCAGATCGGCCAGGTGAGCAAGCGCCAGTACGCGGGCGCCATCGGCCAGCGCGCCGGCCTCGGACCCGAAAAACTCTTGCCCTACACGAATGTCTATTCCGAGCAGGTGGTGCGCACCCCCGCGCAAAGCGAGACGCAGCTCCGCTTCCTCGACGACACCATTCTTCAGGTCGGACAGATGAGCGAGGTGGTCCTCGACCACTATGTGTACGACGCAGCCGCGCGCACCGGCGAGATGACCGCGCGCTTCGGCACGGGATTCTTCCGCTTCGTCACCGGCAAGATGCGCAACAAGGACGGTTTCCTCCTCACGACTCCGACCGTCGCCATCACCATTCGCGGCACCGATTTCCGCATGCATGTGAACGAGCGTGGCGCCACGGTCATCGCGGTGCTCGAGGGCGCGGTGTTCGCATCGCCACTCGGAGGCGGCGCCGGGGCTGCCGCCGGCCGCGGCCAGAGCGTCACGGTCGAGACGCCCGGCGCCAATGCGATCGTCTCCCAGGGCGATGCGGTCGGGACGCAAATCGGCCTCGGCGATCCCGCGAGTGTCGCGGCGGAAGGCGGCGATTCGGGTTCGGGCGGTGGCGGGTCCGGCGGAAGCGGCGGCGGCGGCCACGGCGGCAATTAGCCGACGGGGCTAGGCCCCCTCCTCCGCAGCGATCGTCCCCGGCGGGAGAGCGACCGACTGGACGGTTGTCACGGGCGCCCGGGCCTGACAAGACTATCGGGCTCCGCTCCACCTCCATTCGAAAGACTCCCAGCCCGTGCACACCCACATCGTCCTCGCTCACCCCGAGCCGAAATCCTTCAATGCCCATCTTGCGCGACAGGCGCGCCGCGCGCTCGAGGCCCGCGGCTCGAGCGTGTCGCTATCCGACCTCTATGCCATGGGCTTCGATGCCTGTGAGCGTGGCGAGCACTATCGCGATCGCGCGGAGCCGGCGCGCTTCGACCCGCAGCTGGAGCAGCGCCGCGCCTCCGATACGGGCACGCTGCCCGCCATGGTGGCCGAGGAGATCGCGGCCTTGGACCGCGCGGACCTGGTCATCCTCCAATATCCCATGTGGTGGCACATGCCGCCCGCGATGCTCAAAGGATGGTTCGATCGCGTCTTCGCCTTCGGCGAGGTCTACACGAGCCAGAAGCGTTTCGAGAACGGGCGGTTCAAAGGCAAGCGCGCAATCGTCTCGGTGACGGTCGCGACCAACCCCGCGACCTACGCCTACAACGGCCGGAGCGGGGACATCGACCTCATGCTGTGGCCCGTCAACTTCTCCCTCGCCTATGTCGGGTTCACGGTCGCCCAGCCTTTCGTCGGCTACGGCGTCGAATCGGCGCTTCGCTACTCCGCGGCGGACGTCGTCGAGGCACGCCTCAAACAGGTGGAGGCCGATCTCATCGCCGCCCTCGAGACGATCGATCGGCGCGCGGATATTCCTTTCAATCGGATGAGCGAGTGGGGCGCCGACGGCCGGATCAAACCCGATGCCAAGGTCTATTCGCCCTTCATGCGGCACAAGGAACGCCTCATCCTGTCGTAAGCGGGGCGTTCACGCGGGAACATCTTGCGCTGGCACCGGAGAGGCGCGAGGCTCGCTGATCGCTGCCGCGTGTGACGAGAGACATTTGAGGGGGTGATCCGATGGCGGAGAGCAATTCTCTCCAAGGCCGCGTGGCCTTGGTGACGGGAGGCGGCGCCGGCATGGGGCGCGCGCATGCGATCCTCATGGCCGAGCGCGGCGCCGATATTGTCGTCCAGGACATCGACCGGGCGACGGCGGACGATACGGCCGGTGAGGTGCGCAAACGCGGCCGGCGCGCCCTCGCCTTCGCCCACGACGTCGCGGACGTGAGGGCGTCGCGCGCCATGGTCGAGGGCGCCGAACGCGAATTCGGTCGCATCGACATCCTCGTCAACAATGCCGGCATCGGCGGCGGCCACAAGCACCTCGAGGAGATCGACGAGGCGCAGTTCGACCGCATGCTGGGCGTCCACGTGACGGGACACTTCTTCCTCACCCAGGCCGTCGTGCCCGGCATGAAGGCGCGCCGCATGGGCAAGATCATCAACATCTCCTCGCGCTGGGCCATGACGGGCGCCGACGTCTCGTCCCACTACATCGCCTGCAAGTCGGCGCTTCTCGGCCTGACCAAGGCGTGGGCCAAGGAGCTGGCCCCGTGGAACATCCACGTCAACGCCGTGGCGCCGGGCGGCGTGTGGACGGACATGGTGCTGAAAAGCCGCGGCGAGGCCTTCATCCGCGCCGAAGAAAAGAAAGTGCCTCTTGGGCGCTGGGCCCAGCCCGTCGAATACGCCTACGCCGTCGCGTTTCTCGCTTCCGCCGAATCGGACTTCATCACGGGCCAAGTGATCTCGCCGAATGGCGGGATGAGCATCGTCGGGATCTAGCGCCCCACGTCATTCTGCTGGCCTGCGGCAGCGGCACGCACCGGGCGCGCCGCAATCGCGTTCAATCCAACAACACCGCGCGACGCGCCGAGACTTTGATAAGCGCTCGCGCGCGCACGTGGTTAACAGCGTTAACGATGCGGCGCATCCGAACCGCGCGAATGCGACGGATGTAACGCGTCTCGGACGCGACGTTACACTTCCCGCGCGAAATCGCGCGAACCGCGGACACGTTTTCGCGCTTGCGCCCCTCCTTCGCGGTAGACGCGCCATCTCGCGCTCGCCCTTTGGGCATATCGAACGCGCCGATCCCTGCGCCTCGCGGACTAACCCTTTCGGCGCGGCGCGAAGATTTGCGGTCATTTCAAGCGAAAAATCGGCCAGGACCACGGCGCATGTCACGATCATGAGATGCCGTTCGTTGATTTGATACACAACCGAGTACCACAGGTTCCATCGCGCGCCGCGCGCGGCAATCCCATTAACCGTCCATCTGTTTGTTTCGTCCCGCGCTTCGCGTCGTCGGCATTCCGCGCGCGCGCCGCGTGCCACGCGCGGCATGTCCGTTGCCATCCCTCACTCGGCAGAAGGTCGTCATGAAACCGAGTGGGGCGTTCGTTCATGCGACCGACACAAAGGAGATGGTCCATGAACAGCAAAAGCATTCGATTGTCACTTCTGGTTACCTCTGCCGCTCTCGCGTTGTGCGTGTCGAACATCCAGATCACGACCAGCGGTTTGAAGCAGAGCGTCGCCTACGCGACCGAGGGCGGTCACGGTGGTGGCCACGGCGGCGGTCACGGCGGCGGTCATGGCGGTGGCCATGGCGGTGGCCATGGCGGCGGTCATGGTCATGGCGGTGGCGAAGGCCACGGTCACGGCCACGGGCACGGCGGTGAAGGTGGCGAAGGCCATGGTCACGGCCACGGGCACGGGCACGGTGGCGAGGGCGATGGCAAGGGTCATGGCCATGGCCGCGGCACGAGTGGCTCGAGCGGTTCGACCGGCTCGACCGGCGGCGAAAGCGGCGGTCGCAACGGCGAAGGCGGCGGCTACAACGGCATGGGCTTCGGTGGCTTCGGCTTCGACGGTGCCGAAGGCCGGCCCGATCGCGGCAGCATCCGGTAAGCTCAGGCTTATTCGGCTGTAACTGGACGATCACCGACGCGCGCGTCCCTCCGGGGCGCGCGCGTTCGGTGCTTCTCGCGCAGGGCGACCTTCATTCGGCAACAAACGGACCCGCGGCATTCGGTCTTTGGCCGATTACCAATTCCGCCGCCGACCACCCTTCGGCTATCGTGCGGGCGGCGGGCAAGGCCGCCGCTAACCGACACCCGAGGAGCCGCCGCCATGTCCTGCTCATGCCTGACACTCACGCGACGCACCGTCCTCGCGCTCGGCGCCGCGCTGACGGCGACGGGCTTCGCCCCCTTCGGCGCGCGCGCCGCGGGCAAGGCCGAGGCGCTTCTTCTGTCCTGCATGGATTATCGGCTGCTTGACGACATCGGGCGCTACATGACCGGGCAAGGCCTCGACGACAAATACGACCACGTCATTCTGGCCGGGGCCGCGCTCGGTGCCGACAACACGAAGTTTCCGGCTTGGCCCACGACCTTCTGGCAGCACCTCGACACGGCGATCAAGCTCCACGGCATCAGCCGTGTCATCATCATGGACCACCGCGATTGCGGGGCCTACCGGGTCATTCTAGGCCGGGACTATGCGAGCGATCCCACGCTCGAAACCCAAGTGCACGCGAAGGTCATGCACCGCCTGGGCGCCAAGATCGCGCGGAAGTACCCGTCGCTCTCGCGGGAATATTTCCTCATGGCACTCGACGGGAGCGTCGAGACGATCGCCCCCTAACGCGCGCGTTACTTCTTCGTGAAGGTGTAGTGACAGACGCGGCCGTCCATGCGATCGCCCGCGCCGCTCGCACCCTCGAAAAGCGCCGAGACCTTGTAACTGTATGCGCTGCCCGCGGGCGCATTGCCCTGAGCGTAGGCGCTGTTTCCGACGACACCCGTGGCCAGGATGTCTGCCGTTCCATCCGGCTTGACCGCGCCGTCGATCGCGAGCCAGCCCGGCTTGCCCTCGGTTCCGCGCTGGCCGTGGAGGACGCCCTCCTTCACCTGAGACACGAAGTCATAGGAATAGGAGAGCGCCTCATTGGCATTGGGGCAGGAGACCGTCGTCTGCCACGCCCCGTCGAACGGCTGCGCGGCGCGCGTGACCGACGGTTGGGCACCGACGGTCGCGGCCAGGACAACGATCGCGGCAAAAGTCCGCGGGCCCCGCGCGAGGATCACGCGCGTCAATGGACGCTCGGCCCCTTGAGATAGCGGTTGCGGTCGCCCGAGACGATTCGCATCTCGCTCGATTCGCCGCTTCGGTGGACCGTGAGCGGCACCTCGACGCCGGCGGGTCCGAGCGACCACAGGCGGTTGTAGAACTCGGCGAGGCTGTTGACCTCGACCCCGCCTACGGCGAGGAGGATGTCGCCCGAGCGGAGATCCGCCTTCTGCGCTGGCGCGCCGCTCGCGAGCCCCGCGACCGCGATCTTGCCCTCGACTTCCGTCACGTAGACGCCGAGCCATGGCCGCGGCGGCCGGTTCGGCCGGCCGATCGTCTTCAAATCCTCGAGGATCGGCTTCAGGAGATCGATCGGCACGACCATGTTGAGATTCTCGTGCTGGTTCTCCTTCACCTCGCGCTGCAACTGGAGCGAGCCGATGCCGAGAAGATCGCCCGACGGCCCAATCAAAGCCGTGCCGCCCCAATTAGGATGGGCGGGCGCCGTGAAGATGGCCTCATCGAGCGCATATTCCCAATAGCCAGAAAATTCCTGCTTGGCCACGATGCGCGCGGCGACCGAATGCTTCGTCCCGCCCGCGCCGCCGATGACGACCCTCTCGCCGACGCTCACGGCCGCGGAGGAGCCGAGGGGCAGCGTCGGCAAGTTGACCGAACCCAGCGCCTGGATGAGGCCGAACCCTGTCTCATGGTCGTAGCCGAGCACATGGCCCTGGACCCCGCCGCCATCGCCGAGGCTCAGCCAGATCGTGTCGGCTTCGACGATGAGATAGCCGACGGTGAGGACGAGACCCTTCGGTTCGATCAGCACGCCATTGCCCGCGCGCTCGACACCCAGGACCTCGGCCGTGAAGGCATCGGCCGGAATGGTCGCATGGACGCCCACGATCGAGGTGAGCGCGCGATCGAGGTCGTAAGGATAGTCGCTCGCCTTGGGCTGTACTGCCCGCGGGACCTTCCAATCGCTCGTGGCTGGCATGTCCTGTCCCCTCCCGGCCTCCGCGCCGTGCGCGGAACGCCTGTCTCAAAAATCCGTCGCGGCAGCCGGCCCGGCGCATTCTCGCGGCGCCGTGTTGCCGGAGGCGGCCTCGCGGCCGCCCTATCCTCCCGCGTGCGGGCTCAGCGCGCCGTGTTGCCGCCGTCGATCGCGACGATCGAGCCTGCCATATAGCTCGAATCGTCCGAGGCAAGGAAGAGGATGAGGCGGCCGATCTCCTCCGGCTCCGAGACTCGTCCTAAGGGTACGGACTTGCCCAATTCTTTCAAGCCGGACTCGATCTCGAATCCGCGGCGCTTCAACCCCGATTGCAGCATGGGCGTGTTGACCTCGCCCGGGCAGACCGCGTTGATGCGGATGCCGTCGCCCGCATGGTCGAGCGCCATGGCGCGCGTCAGGTTGATGACGGCGCCCTTGGATGTGCAGTAGGCAACGTGACCCTTGCCGCCGACGAGTCCCCATTCGGACGACACGTTGACGATCGCACCCTTTCCTTGCGCTTTCATGACACGGACGGCCGCGCGCGAGAGGTAGAACACGGCATTCACGTTGACCGCCATGCTCTCGAGCCAGTCCTCATCGCTCGTGCCGAGCGCGTCGCTCCGCTTGATGATACCCGCGTTGTTGACGAGCGCGTCGATCCGCCCGTGGCGCGTCCGGGCGTCCTCGATGAGCCGGTCGCAGAAAGCGCGGTCCTTGACGTCGCCCGCGACGAAGGCCGCCTCGGCCGATTTGGGCAAGGCAGCCAGGACCGCCTTCCCCCTCGCCTCGTCGCGCCCCGTGAGGACGAGCGTGGCCCCGGCCTCCGCGAAGACGCGCGCGGCGGCGGCGCCGATCCCTGAGCTCGCGCCCGTGATGACCGCGACTTTGCCTTTCATCGACATGCCGTCCCTCTCCTCGCTCGGCCCGTGCCGGCCGAGCCTATGTCACGCCGCGCGATCGGGATAGAGGGAGCGCAAGCCCGCCTCGCTCGCCGCGCACACGCCCCGCTCGGTGACGAGCGCGGTCACGAGGCGCGCCGGCGTCACGTCGAAGGCGTAGTTGGCGGCCGCACTGCCCTCGGGCGTCAAGGCAACCGTGACGGTCTCGCCCGATTTGGACTGGCCGCGGATCGCCGTGACCTCGCCGGGATCGCGCTCCTCGATGGGGATGGCGGCGCCGTCCGCGAGCGTCCAGTCGATGGTCGTGTGCGGCAGCGCCACGTAGAACGGCACGTCGTTGTCGTGCGCCGCGAGCGCCTTCAAGTAGGTGCCGATCTTGTTGCACACGTCGCCATTCCGCGCCGTGCGGTCGGTGCCCACGATCGACAGGTCGACGAGGCCTCTCTGCATGAGGTGTCCGCCCGCGTTGTCGACGATCACGGTGTGCGGAACACCGTGCCGGCCGAGCTCCCAGGCGGTGAGCGCGGCGCCCTGGTTGCGCGGCCGCGTCTCGTCGACCCAAACATGGACCCCGATGCCCGAATCGTGGGCCATATAGATCGGCGCGAGCGCCGTGCCCCAATCGACGGTCGCGAGCCACCCCGCGTTGCAATGGGTCAGGATGTTGACGGTCTTGCCCGGTTTCCTCTCCGCAGCCGCCTTGATGAGGGACAGGCCGTTCCGGCCTATGGCCTTGTTCGTCTCGACATCCTCATCGGCGATCGCGGCCGCGCGCCCATAGGCGAGGGCCGCCCGCTCCTCCTGCCGGCGGTTGCGGACGAGGCCCATCATCTCGTCGAGCGCCCAGCGTAGATTGACCGCGGTCGGCCGCGTCGCCAGCAGCATGGCGTAGGCGCGCTCGAGCGAGGCGTCGCTTGGGTCGTCGCGGAGCGCGAGACAGAGTCCATAAGCGGCGGTCGCGCCGATGAGCGGCGCGCCCCGCACCTGCATCACCCGGATCGCATGGGCCGCATCCTCGACCGTCTTCAGGCGGACGATCGCGAAGGCGTGCGGCAGCTTCGTCTGGTCGATCACCTCGACGGACCAGCCGTCCCCGGCGAGCCAGATCGTGCGGTAGGGTTTGCCGTCGACCATCATGGGCGTCGAACGCTCCTCACATGGCCTCTCGCCGCGGGCGCCGCCGCCTCAGGCGCCGACCCGCGCGGGGTAGCGCTTGGCCCAGGGCTGCGCCGTCTCGAGCTGGCTCGCGAGCCGGAACAGCGTGCCCTCGTCGCCGAAGCGCCCGCCGATATGGACGCCGATCGAGATTCCGTCGGCCGTCCAATAAAGAGGAATCGAGATCGCCGGGTGGCCCGTCGCGTTGTAGAGGGGCGTGAAGGGAATGCGCGCCGCGAGCTCGTCGAAATAGCGCTCGGGCGGCCCCATCATGTCGACGGTCCCGAGCGCCATGGGCGGCCCGCCCAAGGTCGGCGAGAGGATCACGTCGCAATGGGCCATGAACGCGGCGAGCTGGCGTCCGATTCGGTGGACGGTGAAGATCGCGCGGGCGTACTCGGCGGCTGATTGCCGCGCGCCTTCCTGGGCCAAAGCCCAAGTCGCGCGCTCGACCTCGCCCTCGGCGATGGGCCGCTTGCGCGCGGCGCCGCGGAGGTCGAGGTTGTTCTTGATGTTGGCGGCGATGATGGTGCGGAGCGCGAATCGCAGCCCCTCGGCATCATAGGCATAGGTCGTGTTCTCGACCCGGTGGCCGAGCGACTCGCAGAGCTTGGCGGCATCGCGTGCCGCATCCTTGCATACGGGATCGACGGGCTCGCCGAGCGCCCCCTCGGTGATGAGGGCGATGCGCAAGCGTCCCGGATCGGCACCGATCTCCGAGAGAAACGGCCGCTTCGGCGCCGGCGCGCAATAGGGATCGCCCGGCGCGGGCCCGTGCGTCGCATCGAGGAAGGCCGCGCTGTCGCGCACGCTCTTCGTCACCACGTGCCCGCTCGCGAGGCCGCTCCACCCCTCCCCCACATCGGGCCCGGCCGGCAGGCGCGCGCGCGTCGGCTTCAAGCCGACGAGGCCGCAATTGGCCGCCGGGATCCGGATCGAGCCGCCGCCATCGGTCGCGTGGGCCGCCGGCAGCATGCCCGCGGCGACCGCCGCCGCGGCACCGCCCGAGGAGCCGCCGGCCGAAAGCGCCGTGTTCCACGGGTTCCGCGTGGGGCCGTGGACCGCGGGCTCCGTCGTCATGTTGAGGCCGAACTCCGGCGTGCTCGTCTTGGCCATGATGACGAGGCCCGCCGCCTTGTAGCGCTCGGTCAGGGTCGAATCGTGGTCGGCCACGAAGCCCTCGAAGGAGCGGCTGCCATTGAGCGTCGGCTGGCCGGCATAGAGCTGATAGAGGTCCTTGAGCGCGAAAGGCACGCCCCGGAACGGCCCATCGGGCAGGCCCGCCGCGATCGCGCGCCGCGCCTCCACGTCCATGCGATGGACGATCGCGTTGATCTTCGGATTGAGCCGCTCGATTCGCTCGATCGCCGCATCCAGAAGCTCGATCGGCGTCACGTCTCTTTTTCTTACAAGCTCGGCCAGTCCGATCGCATCGTGTTTTTCGTAATCCTTGAACGTCGCCATAGACGCCTCCCCACACGCCCAAGCTAGCGGAATTCGCAAGCGATCAACAGCCGCCCTGCGAACGAAGATTTGGCGCGCGGTGCGTCGAGCCTGTACCATCGGTGGGGTCGCTGCGATCGGGGGCCGGAAAGTCGGGAGTCATGATGGTCCCCGCCAGCCGCGGCACCCGGACGCTTCACCGCCTCGTCCCGAGCGTGTCGAAGGATGAGGTCCCCATGTTTCGACATCTTCACCGCGAGGGCCCATCAGGACGATGACGAAGCACACGACGCTCATCACGGGCGTGAGCAAGGGGATCGGGCGCGCGCTCGCCGACCGCCTCATCGCGCGCGGCCACACGGTCATCGGCCTTGCGCGCACGAAACCGGATGCGGGTTACAGGGGCGAGTTCCACGCGGTCGACCTCATGGACGAGGTGGCGACGGCAAAGACGCTCCGCGCGATCGTGGAGCGGCACGCGGTCGATCACGTCGTCAACAACGCGGCCTTCATCAAGATCGACCGCATCGAGGAGGCCACCATCGCGGACCTCGACCGCACGCTTGCGCTCAACCTGAAGGCGGCGATGCTGTGCGCGCAGGCCTGTCTGCCCGCCATGAAGACCAAGGGGCGCGGCCGCATCGTCAATGTCGGCAGCCGCGCGGCCCTGGGCAAGGTCGGGCGCGGCATCTATGCCGCGAGCAAGGCGGGGCTCGTCGGCTTCACGCGGACCTGGGCGATCGAGCTTGCGCCCTTCGGCATCACGGTCAATTGCGTCGCCCCCGGCCCGACCGCGACGGAGATGTTCAGGAAAGGCAATCCGCCCGATGCGCCCGCGACCAAGGCCATCATCGATTCGATTCCCCTAAAGCGCATGGGCGAGCCCGAAGAGGTGGCCGCCGCCGTCGAATACTTCCTCCAGGATGACGCCGGTTTCACCACCGGCCAGGTTCTCTATGTCGATGGCGGCATCACCGTCGGCCTCGATCCCATGTGAGGCTCGCACCGCGACACCCGCAATGTCATTCAAACGAAGAACCAGGATAGCGCGACGATGACATCCGTGATTGGACAGCCGATCCTGCGCGTGGAAGATTCGCGGCTTCTCAAGGGCGAAGGCCGCTTCCTCGACGACAGGAACCTGCCGGGCCAGGCCTATGCGGCGATCGTTCGCTCGCCCCATGCCCATGCGGAGATCGAGGGGATCGACGCGAGCGCCGCACGCGCGTCCTCGGGCGTGCTCGGGGTCTTCACTTGGGCCGACCTCGAGGCGGACGGTGTCAAGGCGCTGCCGCCCATGACGCGCGATCCGCGCTACGAGATTCGCAACCGCGACGGCTCGCGCATGCCCGAGCCCGAGCATTGGGCGCTCGCGCGACGCCGCGTGCGCCACACGGGCGATCCCGTGGCCCTCGTCCTCGCCGAAAGCGCGGCCCAAGCCCATGACGCGGCGTCGCTCGTCACGGTGCGCTACGCGGAGCGTCCCGCCGTCGTCGATGTTGACGAGGCGCTGGCCCCCTCGGCCGCGCAGCTCTTCGACGATGTGCCGCGCAACACCTGCTTCGATTGGGAGGCGGGCGACCGGCGGGCGACGGAAGCGGCGCTCGGCCAAGCCGCGCATCTCATCCGTCTCACCGTCGACAACAACAGGCTCATCTGCGTCTTCATGGAGCCGCGCGGCGCTCTTGCCGCGGTCGATTCCGCGACGGGCGCGATCACGCTCTACGGTTCGGGCCAGGGGGCGCATCGGTTCCGCGAGACTCTGTCCTTCTGCCTCGACGTCGATCCCTCGATCGTGCGCGTCGTCATGGGCGATGTGGGCGGCGGCTTCGGCCCGCGCGGATTCTTCTATCCCGAGAATCTCCTTGTCACCTGGGCCGCGCGGCGCTTGAAGCGCCCGGTCAAATGGACGGGCGACCGGCAGGAGAGCTTCCTGACCGATGTCCAGGCGCGCGGCCACCGCATGCGCTGCACCCTGGCGCTCGACGGCGAGCACCGCTTTCTCGGCCTCAGCGTGTCGAGCCACTGGAACATGGGGGCCTATGTCACCGCGCGCGGCATCATGGCGACGATCAGGCACATGGCGCCCATCATCACGGGCGCCTATCACTTTCCCGCCGCCCACTTCGAGCTCCGCGGCGTCTTGACGAACGCCGCCCCCGCCTATGCCTATCGCGGCATCGGCCGCGCCGAGGCAAGCCATCTCTTGGAGCGCCTGATCGACACGGCCGCGGACTCATTGGGCGTCGACCGCATCGCGCTGCGGCGGAAGAATCTCGTGCCGCCCTCCGCCATGCCCTACCGCAATGCCGTGGGCGCCGACTACGACAGCGGCGAGTTCGAGGCGACCATGGACAAGGCATTGGCGCTTGCGGACTGGAGGGGGTTCCCCCAGCGCCGCGCCGAGGCGGAGAAACGCGGCAAGCGGCGCGGCATGGGGGTCTGCGTCTTCGTCGAGAATGCCGGGGGCGCCCCTTCTGAATTCGCCGAGGTGAAGGTCGAGGGCAAGGGCTCGCTCGCGGTCTTCGCGGGAAGCGGGCCGAGCGGCCAGGGCCACGAGACGGTGTTCGCGCAGGTGCTCGCCTCCGAGCTCGGCGAGCCCTTCGAGCGCGTTCGCGTCGTCATGGGCGACACCCAAACGGTCCAGGCGGGCTCTGGCACCGCCGCCTCGCGCTCCATGCGGAAGGCCGGGACCGCCATCGTGGTCAGCACGAAGCTCATGCTCGAGAAAGGGAAGCGCCTCGCGGGCGACATGCTCGAGGCCACGCCCGCCGACATCGAGTACGACCGCGGACGGTTCCGAGTCGTCGGCACCGACCGCTCGGTCGGTCTCTACGAGGTCGCCGCCCATGCGGAGTCTCAGGGCGACGAACTCTCCGGCGCGGTCGACCATGTGCAGGACGTCGACACCTATCCGAACGGCACGCAGGTGGCGGAAGTCGAGGTCGATCCGGAGACAGGTCTCGTCACGCTCGTGAACCACGTGATGGTGAACGACGTCGGGCGCGTCATCAATCCGCTCATCATGCACGGCCAGCTCCATGGCGGCATCGTGCAGGGTCTCGGCCAGGTGCTGACGGAGCACACGGCCTATGACCCTCAGTCCGGCCAGCTCCTCTCGGGCAGCTTCATGGACTACGCGATCCCGCGCGCGGACGAGGTGCCGAACTTCACGACGGAATTCCACGAAGTGCCCTGCGCCGGCAATCCCTTGGGGGTCAAGGGCGGCGGCGAAGGCGGCACGACCGGGGCGCCTCCCGCCGTGCTCAACGCCATCATCGACGCGCTCAAGGCATTCGGCGTGCGCGACTTCGACATGCCGGCGACGCCCTCGCGCGTCTGGGCCGCGATCGAGCGCGCGCGGCGCGCGAGCTGACGAACACATCCTCGCCCGTGCGCCTCCGCCCCGACACGTTCCTGTTCACGCTCGCGCTCGGGCTCCTGACCGGCATCGGTCCGCTCGCGACCGACATGTACCTGCCGTCGCTTCCGGACATCGGGCGGACCTTCGGCACCGACCCGGCCGCGGTCCAGCTCACCTTGTCGCTCTATCTCCTCGGATTCTCGGCGGGACAGATTTTCTATGGGCCCGTCTCGGACAAGTATGGGCGGAAGCCCGTGCTTCTCGCCGGCCTCGGCCTGTTCATAGGGGCGAGCGCGTTCTGCGCGTCGGCTCCCTCGATCGAGATGCTCATCCTCGCGCGTGTCGTCCAGGCTCTTGGCGCCTCGGGACCGATCGTGCTCGCGCGCGCGATCGTGCGCGACCTCTACGAGGGTCCCCGCGCCGGCCGCGAACTCTCGCGCATGGCGACGATCATGGGACTCGTGCCCGCGATCGCGCCCACCTTCGGGGGCTTGCTCCACGAGTTCGCGGGCTGGCGCGCGAATTTCGTGGCGACG
Source organism: Alphaproteobacteria bacterium (assembly GCA_046349515.1). Lineage (GTDB taxonomy): Bacteria > Pseudomonadota > Alphaproteobacteria > CADEGL01 > CADEGL01 > JBGPGW01. The sequence continues at coordinate 108,340 of JAXMCE010000008.1, forward strand.
CTCCTCATCGGCCTCACCGCCGCGGCGATGGTGAGCCTCGCCCTGCCGGAGACGATCCGCGCCCGCAACCCGGATCCGTTGTCCCTGCCCGGCGTGCTTCGCGGGTTCCGCGTCCTCCTCGCCCACCGCGCCTACGTCGCCTATATGGGCCTCGCCATGCTGACCTTCGGCGGGCTCTTCGCCTTCATCTCCGGCTCGTCCTTCGTGCTGCAGGACCATTACGGGCTGAGCGAGCTCGTCTTCGGCCTCGCCTTCGGCACCTGCGTCACGGGCTTCATCTCGGGCGCCATCATCGCCGCGCGCCTTGCGCCGCGGCTCGGCCTCGACCGGCTCATCACCATCGGCGTCACCTGCCTCGCCGTCGGCGGGCTCGTCATGCTGGCGGCCGTGCTTTTCGGGCCCAAGCATCCGGCGAGCGTCGTCCTGCCCATGATGGCCTACATGTTCGGCGTCGCCTTCGTGATGCCCCAGGCCATGGCCGGCGCCTTGACTCCGTTTCCGGATCGCGCGGGCGCCGCGGCCTCGCTCGTCGGATTCATGCAGATGACCTTCGCCGCCCTCGTCGGCATCGCCGTCGGCCATCTCCTTCAGGGCCGGGCCTGGCCGCTGCCGGCCGCGATCGCGATCTTGGGCTGCGGGTCCTTCCTCTTCGCGCGCGTGACGCGGAAGACGCGGCGCGAGGAGGCCGCGCGACGGGCCGCGCACCGCCGCTGATCGCGGAGATTCAGCCGCTCAAGTGATACCGCGCGACGTAGTCGCGGAAGCGCGCGACTTCCTCGGCGATGCGCGCCTCGTCCCAGCCGAGAATGTCCGCGACCGAGCGCGCGGCGCGTTCTGCCGTCTCGGGCGGGATCGGCACCGCCCAGCCGAGCCCCGTGCGCCGGTAGAGGATGTCGACGAGGTGCTCCGCGTGCTCGCGCTCGGCCGCGAAGCGAAGGTCTGAGACCTTCACCTCCGTGTGCGCCTCGTGGAGCGGCGGCGAGTTCTGGTTCTCAGGGTGGAGCCGCGCGGCGTAGGAGATGGGCTGCGGTGCCTTCGACGGCTTCGCGCGCTTGCCGACCGCCTTCACGACATCGCCCGCGACCGCCCGGTGGAACATGATGGTCGCCCAGGTGATGGTCATGGCGTCCGGCAGACCATCGCCATCGAGCGATTGCAGCACGCTGAACGGCAGGCGTCGCCCCTTGGCACGTTCGGGGTCGTAGGTGATGGGCCGCGCGCCCGCCCAGGCGAAGAGCACGTCCTTCCGCGTCAAGCCGAGACCCGGCAACATGAAGTCCATCTCGTGAAGAAGGATGGCGATGTCCTCCTCGAGCGGGCGCACATCCTCGATGTCGCCTTGATAGACCGTCTCGGTCGGACCGATGTAGTGGTGATCGCCCCAGGGCAGGCAGAACATGTGCTCTTTCTCGCTGTTCATGCCGGCCAAGCCATGGCCCTCGAACTCGCGCGGCAGCTTGATGAGGATGTGGACACCCTTCACCGCCACGATCTTCCGTTGTGGCGTCGCGGTCGAGGCTGCCCGGTTGATCCCGTCCATCCACACGCCGGTCATGTTGAGGAGGATCCTGCCCTCGACCGTCGCGCGCTCGCCCTCTCGGCGCACATCCTCGATCGCGACGCGCCAGCCGGCCCCCTCGTCGCGCGCCACCTTCGTCGCCTTCGTGTAGTTGCGAACGACGGCGCCCATGCGCTCGGCGTCGAGCAGGGCGTCGATCGCAATGCGCTCGGGCCAATGGAACCGGTACTCATCGAAGCTGACGACGCTCGCGAGGCGGTCCGTGTCGCGCAAGCACCGCACAAGCGGACGCGCGAGCGCCTCCGCGGGCGTCATCCGCCTGTAGTTGATCGAGAGATCGGACGGGTTGAAGGCGTCGAGGAGACGCGCGCCCAGATCGAACTGCCAGCCCTTGAACCCTGAGTCCCTGTAGACCGGGTAGTCGATCGTCATGGTGCGCACCCGCTCGGGCGCCGTCGCGACGAACTGAGCGCGCGTTTCCATGGCGCGCTTCACGGTCTTGATGGCGGTCCAGAGCTGGCCCGGATGCCACAGATATTCCCAGGGCGAGCGCGGCGGTGCGAGATACCGGAGGCCGCTGTGGAGCAAGCGGCTCGACCGGCTGGTCGCGGCCGAGGCGAAGTCTCCCTTCTCGACGAGCAGCACCGAATAGCCCGCGGCCGCCAGGTGCTGGGCCGTCGAGGCGCCGCTGATCCCGCCGCCGATGATGACGACGTCGAACCGCGCGCCGTCGAGCGCGGATAGAGCCTCACGCATCCGATTGTCCCCCGATCCCCCATTCGCCGCATCAGGCCCGCCGCGACAACGGCCCTATTCCTACCATACGCGGACGCGCCGAGCCGCGATATGCTCAGGCTCGCCCGGACCTTGTCCGCTCAGCGCGATCGGAGGAGACATCATGCGCTTCTGGCTCATCGTCGCCGGCATCGATGGAGCGGCCCTCATCCTCTTGGGCGCTTACGGTGCGCACAACGTCGCGCTCGACGCGGAGACGCGACGCTGGTTCGACACCGCGTGGCAGTACCAGGCGCTCCATGCCGTGGCGTTGCTTGTCCTTGCCATTGCGATGGGTGCGTTGCCGTTTGGCCGCTTCGCGCGACTGTCGGTCCACGTGGCGGCGATCCTGTTCCTCGCGGGCACGGTGCTGTTCGCGGGCTCGCTGTACCACCTGGCGCTCGCGGGCACGATCGCGTTGCCCATGGCGGCGCCCATCGGCGGCGGCGCCTTCATCCTCGGTTGGGTGGCGATCGCGCTGGCCGGGCTCATCCAAAGACACGCGTAAAAGCGAAAGCGTTCCCCTGAGCTATCCGCCCGGCACGGGGGCACTGACCGCCTTCAGTTCCGCTTCGACCGCGGCGGCGGCGCGCTGGCCGGTCGTCGCGGCCATCTCCATGTTGGCGGCGATCGCGAAGTAGTCGCCGGCGAGGTGAACCCGGCCCTGCGGTGCCTCGAGCGCCCCTTGGAGCGCATGGCGGCCCGGCCGCGCGAAGGGCACGGCGTTCTGCCAGCGCTGGATCACGACCTCGCGCACGATGCCGCGCGCCTCGGGGTAGAGGTCGTAGAGATCGGCGAGGAAGCGCTCGCGGATCTCGCCGTCGCTCAAGTCGAACAGCGCCCTTGCGCGCTCGCCGCCCGCGTAGACCATGAGGCTGCCGCCCCGCTCGCGACGTCCCGGCGCACGCACGACGTTCGCGTGGTTGAACAACATGCCGAAGGAGCGGTCCGCGAGCGCGAGCGCGTAGACGTCGTCCCACGGCATGGGTCCCGTCTCGTCGGTCAGAATCGCGGCGCAGTAGAAGGCTCCGTAGGGCAGCCAGGCCAGCGCCGCCTCCGTCTCGGGCGTGAGGCCACGCACGATGCCGTGGGTCACATGGGCCGGCGTCGCGACGATGGCGTGGCGGGCGCGGACGACGGTCTCGCGATGGCCCGTCCGATAGACGACGCGGACCGAGCCGCCCTCCTCCTCGACGCTCACCACGGTCGCATCGAGCATCATGCGGTTGCCGATGCGCTGGGCGATCGCCTCGGGCAGCCGGGCCGAGCCGCCCACGACGTTCCGCGCGAGCTTGTCGGCCCCGCCCCACACCATGGCGAACAGGGAGGCGCAGGCGGCGATCGAAAGATCCTCGGGCGGCGCCGCGACCCGTTCGGTGATGGCCGAGAAGATGCCATGCACGTCGGGATGCAGGCGCCCCAGATACTGGGCGACGCTCACCGGACCGTAGCGCGCGCGGAATTGCGCCATCGCCGCGGGTCTGCCCGCCTGCTCCTCGGCAAATGCGCGGAGGAACGTGGCCGTGATGCGGCGGAGCTTGATGCCCGCCCGGATGAAGGAGAGCCGGCCCGCGAGCGAGAGCGGCAAGCGCAAGGGATAGGTCTCGGCCTTGCCCGAGGTGAGGATGCGCCCCTTGAGCGCGAGTCCCATGCGGTTCCCCGGCACGGCGCAGGTCTCGACGCCGAGATCGTCGGCGAGAGCGCCCATCACCGTCTCGGGCCCGCCCAGGAGATGCGCGCCCAAATTGAGCCAGTAGGGCTCGCGCGGGAGCGACATCATCTTGCCGCCGACGCGATCGCTCGATTCGAGCACCAGGATGTCGCGGTGGCGGAGCGCCCAGGCCGCCGCGAGTCCGGCGATCCCGGCGCCCACGATGACCGCGTCGAGCATGCGGGGCGTCTCATTCATGACGGTCGCCTCGCCTCATCCTTCTCATCCGCGATGCACCGGTTCGTCCTCATCCTTCGGTCACGCTCAGGATGAGGACGCAAAAATAAGAAGGCCCTCATGGTGAACCTGTCGAACCATGAGGGCCCATTCGTTTGGCGAGAGCAGCAGCCCTACACCACCTTGAGCCGCGCGGTGCCGAGGCTTTCGATCTCCGTCGCCATCTCGTCGCCCTTGGCGAGCAACTTGTTGACGACGAGACTCCCCGTCATGACGAGGTCGCCCGCCTTCAAATGCCGTCCGCGCTGGACGAGATGATTGGCGAGCCAGGCGAGGGCCTCCATCGGGTGGCCGAGCGCGTCGCGTCCGTGCCCCTCGCCCACCACCGTCCCGTTCACGATCATCTTGCACGTGAGCGCCGCGAGATCGAGCTTCCGCCAGTCCTTGACGGGGGAAGCGGTGATGCAGCCGTAGTTCATGGCGTTGTCCGAAATGATGACCGTGACGTCGATCTCGGGGATGACAACGTTCCGCAAATCGGCGACCTCGATCCCGGCCATGCAGGACTCGACGGCGTCCGTCACCTCGGCGCGCGTGTAGGGCTTCTCGCGGATGGGAAGGTCGCGCGCGAGCTTGACGACGATCTCCGACTCGACGCCGATCTGCGCATAGTCGCTGAAGCGGAGCTCGGCGCCGTTCGGCTTGATGCGGGAAGCGACCATGGCGCCCGCGAAGGGATGATCGACGCCGAACTTCTTCTGCTGCACGGCGCTGGTGAGCGCGATCTTCCAGCCCACGACGTCGCCCATGCCGGCCTCGCGATACATTTCTATGAGGCGGTCCTGGACGCGGTACGCTTCCTCGAGGCTCCGTGGCCGGATGTCCTGCGGCAGGCGCACCATCTGGCCGTGGCTTTTCTGGTCTTCGAAATTGCGCCGCGCGGCGCTCTCGATGCGATCGCTCATCGTGGCCTCATCGGTGACATTGGCATGGGCACCTCATCCTTCGATCACGCTCGGGATGAGGCCAAGACAGGAACCCTCATGCCGAGCTCGTCGAAGCATGAGGGTTCTCTTCCGCGTCACTGCTTGCGCGGGAGTGTTCCCGCCGGCCGCGCCTAGAACGTCTCCGCCTTGATCGCGGCGAGAGCGGCGTTGGCGCACTCGACGTCCTGGTCGCCCGTGCCGGAGCCGACGCCGATGCCGCCGACGCAGGCGCCACCGATGATGATCGGCAGGCCCCCTTTCAGATTCGTCCAGCGCCCGTTCGTGGCGAGACCCATCTTCACTTCGGCCTCAGGCGCGGCCTTCCCCGTCGGCGAGCGTCCGGTCGCGGCCGTCCGCGCCTTGGCGGTCGCGGTGTCGACCGAGAGCACCTTGGCCCCGTCCATGCGCGAAAACGCCAGGAGATGGCCCGCCTCGTCCGTGATGGCGATGCATTGCGGGACCTTCATGTCCTCGGCCTTCTTGACCGCGGCGGCCAAGAGCTTCAAGGCGCCGGCATGGGTGAGCTTCAAGGATTGGGCGGTATCGGCCATTGGGGTGCTCCCTCCAGGGTTATCCGGTTCGATGTCCGGGATGATCGCGGAAACTCTATGCCAGCCCGCTGGCACCCGTACAGGGGCCTTCTCGCCCGGCGCCGAATCCCCGCCTAGAATGGAGGGCTCGAGGGAGACAGCCATGCATGCGACCATGATGGACTACCCGCTGACGCTCGTGCCGCTCCTCGAGCGCGCTGGCAAGCTCTTCCCCGACACGGAGATCGTGTCGCGGCGCCCCGACAAGTCTCTCCATCGCTACCGCACCGCCGATTTCTGCCGGCGCGCCCGGGCGCTCGCGGCGGCGCTCCAGCGAGCGGGCCTCGCCAAGGGCGAAGCGGTCGCGACGCTCATGTGGAACAACTCGGCCCATCTCGAAGCCTATTTCGGCGTGCCCTGTGCGGGCGGCGTCGTGCTCACGCTCAACCTGCGCCTGCCGCCGGCCGACCTCACCTATATCGTCAACCACGCGAAGCCGCGATTTCTCATCATCGACGACGTGCTGCTGCCGCTCTACGAGCAGTTCAAGAAGGACGTCGCGCTCGACCGCGTCTTCGTCGTGCGCTGGAACAAGGGCTCGCTCGCGGACGGCCTCAGCGATTACGATTCCTTCATCGAACCTGGCAGCGACGGCTTCGTCTACCCCGCGCTGGCCGAAGGCGATGCGGCCGGCATGTGCTACACCTCGGGCACGACGGGGAAGCCCAAGGGGGTCGTCTACTCCCACCGCGCGCTCGTGCTGCACTCCCTCGCGATCAGCCTGCCCGACGTTCACGCATTCTCGCACCGGGAATGCGTGATGCCCGTCGTGCCCATGTTCCACGCGAACGCCTGGGGCCATCCCTTCGCTTGCGTCATGCTGGGCGCGAAGCAAGTCTTCCCCGGTCCCCATCTCGATGCCGAGAGCCTTCTCGATCTTTGCGCGAACGAGGGCGTCACCTTGACCGCGGGCGTGCCCACCGTGTGGCTCGCCGTCGTGCAGGCGCTCGACGCCAATCCCACGCGCTGGCGCTTGAAGCCGGGCATGCGCGTCCTGACCGGCGGCTCGGCGGCGCCCGAGGGTCTCCTGCGCGGCCTCGAACGTCATGGTTTGAAGGCCATGCACGGCTGGGGCATGACCGAGATGGCGCCCGTCGGCGCCCTGTACAGCCGGAAGCTCAAGCTCGACGCGCTCGACACGGATGCGCGCTACCGGCACCTGACGCGCCAGGGCCTGCCGCTGCCGCTCGTCGAAATGCGCGTCGTCAACGATGCGGGAGAGGCGCCGTGGGACGGCGAGAGCATGGGCGAGCTTCAAGTGCGTGGCCCCTTCATCGCGGGCCGCTATCACAATGCGCCCGAGGCCGCGGACCGCTGGACCGGCGATGGTTGGTTCAAGACCGGCGACGTGGTCACGATCGATGCCGATGGCTACATGAAGCTCGCCGACCGCACGAAGGATCTCGTGAAGTCGGGCGGCGAGTGGATCAGTTCGGTCGAGCTCGAGAATGCCCTCATGAGCCACCCGGCCGTGGCCGAAGCGGCCGTGATCGCGATCCAGCATCCCAAATGGCAAGAGCGGCCCTTGGCCGCGGTGGTGTTGAAGAAGGACGCGCAAGCGACGGCCGAGTCCTTGCGCGCGCATCTGGCCGAGCGCTTCGCCAAATGGTGGCTGCCGGACGCCATCGTCTTCATCGACGCCATCCCGCGCACGTCGACGGGCAAGTTCCAGAAGGCCGTCTTGCGCGAACGCTTCAAGGACTGGCAATGGGACAAGGCCGTTTGAGCTCTGTCCGACGGCCTATGCCTCGTCATCGATTGCCAGCGCGGGCCCGCGGGTGCACCATCCGCCCCCGCCGCCGGCGTGCCATCGCCCATCCAGGGTGACCGAGGTGTTCCATGTCTCCAACCGACCAGCCGCCCGATTCCTCTGACGCGCGCGCCGCGCGTCCGGGGGCGCCCGTGAAGCGGCGTTTGGCCGCGATCCTCGCGACGGACGCCGTCGGCTACAGCCGCATGATGGCGGAGGACGAGGAAGGGACGATCCGCACCCTCGCGGCCCACCGTGCCGTCATCGACGGCATCATCCAGTTCCATGACGGGCGCATTGTGGGAACCGCGGGCGACAGCGTCATCGCCGAGTTCGCGAGCCCGGTCGAAGCCGTGCGCTGCGCGATCGAGATCCAGGACGCGCTCAAGACGCGGAACGACAGTTTTCCCGAGGACAAACGCCTCCTCTTCCGCATCGGCATCAATCTCGGCGACGTGATGGTGAAGGGCGAGGATCTCCTGGGCGACGGGGTCAACGTCGCGGCGCGGCTCGAGAGTCTGGCCGAGCCGGGCGGCATCCTCGTCTCGAGCAGCGTCTACGACCAGATCACGGGCAAGCTCTCCTTGAGCTTCACCGACATGGGCGAGCAGGCGTTGAAGAACATCCCGCGTCCGGTGCGCGCCTTCCGGGTGGCGCCGGGGACGGGCGCCGGCCCGACCATGACCAAGGCGCGGAAGAAAGGTGGGCTCTCGGCGGGTGCGATCGCCGCCATTCTCGGCGCGATCGTGGTTCTGGCCGGGGTCGGCGGCTATGTCGGCGGCGTCTTCGACATAGCACGCTCGGGCGGCAGCCCGGGGAAGCCGTCCGAGGGCGAAGTCAGCTTCTGGGAGAGCGTGCGCAACTCGAGCGATCCGGCCGAGCTCGAGGCCTACATCGCCAAGTATCCGCAAGGCGCGTTCGTGACGCTCGCGCGCACCCGGCTCGACGCGATCGCCCAGCAGCGGGCCGAGGAGACGCGCAAGGCCGAGGAGGCAAAAAAGAAAGCCGAGGCCGAGGCCGAGAAGGCCAAGGCGGAAGCGGAAGCCGCGAAGAAGCAGGCAGAGGCGGACAAGGCCGCCGCCGCCAAGGCCAAGGCGGAAGCCGCGGCGGCTCAAGCCAAACAGGATGCGGCGAAGAAGGCCGAGGCGGAGACGGCGCAAGTCAAGGCCGATGCCGCGAAGAAGGCGGAGGCCACCCGTGCGCCCGCCGCGCAAAGCGCCTCGGTGGCCCCAGCCTCGGCGCGCTTCGACGGCGCATGGTCGGCCGTCCAGCACTGCGAGCAGTTCGAGGACAATCCACCCTTCACGGCCCAGCTTCGTCCGGCCCAAATCCGCAACGGCCAGGTGACGATCGAGCGTGGGCAACCGGGCAATCCGGGCTGGTTCACCGTCAGCGGCACGATCGCATCCGACGGCACGCTCGCTCTCTCGGGCTCCGGCATCTCCGGTCTCAAGAACTACGCGGGGCGCGAATACGCCATCGTCATCCGCGGCGCGTTCCACGAAACGAGCTACGAGGGAACCGGGATCTTCGGACGGCGCAACTGCTCGATCCTTCTCACGCGGAAGGAAGGCTGAGCGCCTTCACGCGATGCCGCATCCGGTCTCAAGCGGCGCCCACTCCTTGAGCCACATCAAAGCCGCCCCTCGCCGGCCACGGCAGAGTGCGCCGCGACGTGAGGCCCGGGTTTCATCGGGCATCGGGCGGTGTGCATGAGCGAGCCGCTCGCGACGAGCAGGCACGGCCGCAGGACGACAGCGTCCTATACCCAGCGCGCGGCCGCACCAATCGGAAGGAGACGATATGACCAAAGCTCCCACTCGGACGAATGGACGACGCATCGCTGCCATCCTCTTCGCCGCGGGCATGTTCCTCCCCCTCGCGGCCGTGGCCCAGGCGCCGCCTCCGATGGCTCCGATGGGGAGCGGCCCGTCCCGCCATGGCGCTGATTTCTCCGCGATGGACGAGAACAAGGACGGCGTCGTCACCAAGGAGGAGTACAAGAAGTACCGCGACGCGAAATTCGCGCGCCTCGATGCGAACAAGGACGGCTCGATCAGCAAGACCGAATTCATGGCCTCGCCCCGCGGCGGCCACCGCGGGGAGCACGGACAGATGGCCCGCGAGGCGCGCTTCAAGGAAATCAACACGAGCGGCAGCGGCTCGATCTCCAAGGCCGAATGGGACGCCGATACGGAGGCCCGTTTCGCCAAGCTCGACAAGAACGGCGACGGCAAGCTCACGCCGGACGAACTCGGCCCGCCGGGGCGCAAGGGCGGGGCGAAATAGTCGATATCTGACCAAGTAGGCGCCATTGTCTCAACCCGCTCGAACAGCCTGAGGATTGCCCAAATCGCGAGGCTCGTGACTTCACGTGACGAATGAGGTGAGTGCGCTCTAACATGGCTCTGTCGTCCTGACGGAGCCTCCGATGCAAGAGCCCCACACCCTCACCGCGACCGAAGCCGCACGGCAGATCCGCGACGGCACGCTCAAGTCAGAGAAGCTCGTGGCCTCCTGCTTGGCGCGCATCAAGGCGCGCGAGCCCGTGGTCGACGCCTGGGCCTATCTCGATGCCGACCGCGCGCTCGCCCAGGCGCGGGCGCTCGATCGCGGCACGGTGCAAGGCCCGCTCCACGGCATCCCCATCGGCGTCAAGGACATCATCGACACGGCCGACATGCCGACGGCCTACGGCTCGCCCATCTACCGCGACCACCGCTCGGGCTGGGACGCCGCCTCGGTCGCCATCGCGCGCGCCGCCGGCGCCATCGTCCTCGGCAAGACCGTGACCTCCGAGTTCGCCCTCTACCACGCGGGCAAGACCAAGAACCCGCTCGATCCCGCGCGCTCGGCCGGCATCTCCTCCATGGGCTCGGCCGCGGCGGTCGCCGACCGCATGGTGCCCATCGCCTTCGGCACCCAGACCGGCGCCTCGATCCTGAAGCCCGCCACGTTCTGCGGCGCCATCGGCTACAAGCCGAGCTTCGGCACCTTCAACCGCACGGGCGTCCACCCGGCCGCCGATTCCCTCGACACGCTCGGCCATTTCGCGCGCTCGATCGACGACGTGGCGCTCTTCGGCGCCGTGCTTTCCGGGCGACCCGATTTCGGCGCGGGCTCACTCGAGAAGCCGCCCGTCATCGGGCTTTGCCGCACCGCGGAGTGGGCCAAGGCCGATGCGGCCATGAAGGGCGCGCTCGAGGAGGCGGCGACGCGGCTCGGCAAGGCGGGCGCCGTGATCCGCGAGGTCGAGCTGCCGGATCCCTGCCGCGGCTTGAACGAGGCGTGCCTCACCGTCATCCGCTACGAATCCGCGCGCGCCTTGGCCCATGAGTACCGGGTGTGGCCCGAGGGTTTGAGCGAGGTCCTTCGCCGCACGATCACCCAGGGTCTCGCCTATTCCCACGACCAGTATCTCGAAGCCTTGACGCTCGCGCAGAAGTGCCGCGCCCTCGTCGCCCCCATCTTCGAGCAGGTCGACGTGCTGATGACGCCGCCCTCCGAATGCGAGGCGCCGCTCGTCAAGGACGTGATCGGGGATTCGGTGTTCAACCGCCTGTGGACCATCCTTCACCTGCCCTGCCTCGCGCTGCCGACGGGAAAGACCGCGACCGGACTGCCCGCGGCGATCCAGCTCGTGGGCTCGATGCACGGTGATGATGCGCTGCTGCGGGTCGCGCGCTGGGTCGAGGCGCGCTACGCGTGATCTGAGAGAGGATCATGACGAACGTCGTCGTCACGGGCGGGAGCGGGAAGGCCGGGCGCGCGGTCGTGCGCCATCTCCTCGAGCACGGCCACAAGGTCCTGAACGTCGACCTCGCGCCCTCGCCCGATCCCGTCTGCCATTTCTTGAAGGCCGACCTCACCGATTTCGGCCAGGCGATCGATTCGCTTCGCGTGGCAGCGGGCGTCATGGACCGTCGGCGTCCCTTCCGGGATGCCGAAGCCGTCGTGCACCTGGCCGCGATCCCGTCGACCGGCCTCGTGCCGGACGCGCTCACCTTCGCGACCAACATGCGCGCGACCTACAACGTGTTCAGCGCGGCGACGCTTTTCGGGCTGAGGCGCGTCGTCTGGGCCTCGAGCGAAACCGTCTACGGCCTCCCCTACACCCGCGTGCTTCCCGACCGGGCACCCATCGCGGAGGACCATGCGCTGCGCCCCGAGACGGGCTATGCGCTCTCGAAGGTGCTGGGCGAGCGGATGGCCAGCGAGATGCACCGCTGGAATCCGGGCACGAGCTTCATCGGCTTGCGGCTCTCGAACGTCATGGACCCGGAAGACTACGCGGCCTTCCCCTCCTTCACGGCCGAGGCGCGCAAGTTCAACCTCTGGGGTTACGTCGACGGGCGCGACGTGGGCGAAGCCTGCCGGCTCGCGATCGAATCGGGCTTCACGGGGGCCGACGCCTTCAACATCGCGGCCGCCGACACGGTGATGACCAAGCCGAGCCGTGCGCTCCTGGCCGAGGTCTTCCCCACGGTCCCCGTGACCGGTGCCCTCGGCGAGTTCCAGGGATTGCTGTCGGTCGAGAAGGCCGGGAAGGCCTTCGGCTTCCGACCCTGCCATTCCTGGCGCGGAACGCGGTAGGGCTCAGCCGGTAACGGGCCACCGTACGAGTTCGCGTCGGGCCTTCGCGAATGAATTTATCCCATTGAACTATTGAGAAGTTCATGATCGGTTCCGGTCTTGAGCCCCCGTTCGCGAAGGGCTTGAGGAACCCCCTCCCATCTCCCGCCTTGACAAGGCACTTTCCCCAATCTAGAACAAACACAGAACGAACAAATCGCGAACATGCATAGCAGGGATCCGGGGCGTGTCCAGCCACATGACCCAACGCCACAACCGTCACTCCATCCCCGTCCGGGATCTCCGGTCCTTGCGCGCGCGCCTGGCGCGTTTCGAGCGCCTCGACCGGCTGCCGGTCCTTCCCCTGGGCCTCAAGGCGATCGACGCGCACCTCCCCTGGGGCGGGCTTCCCTGCGGCTGCCTCCATGAGGTGATCGACCGGGGAGACGGGGCGAGCATCGGTTTCGCCGGCGCCCTCCTCGCCAGGCTCAGTGCGCGGGGGCCCGTGCTGTGGCTCACCTCGCGCGACGACCTCTATCCCGCCGGCCTCGAACGGCTCGGGAGTCCGGGCTGGACGCGCCGCCTCCTCGTCGTCGAGACGCGGCGCGCGGCCGACACGCTCTGGGCCATGGAAGAAAGCCTGCGCGCGCCCAGCCTCGCGGGTGTCCTCGCCGAGACGCCCAAACTCACCCTCAAGGACAGCCGCCGCCTCCAGCTCGCCGCCGAGACGCGGGCCGCGACGGGCCTGATCCTCCGCCGCCTGCCGGCAGGCACGGCTGCGGAGGACATCGACAGCGCACTGCCGGCGAGCGCCGCCGTCACGCGCTGGTGCGCGACCACCCTCCCGAGCCACCGCGCCCAAGGCAGGCCCGGCGAGGGTGAATTCAACGGGATCGGATTTTCACGCTGGCGAGTCGAGCTGCTGCGCTGTCGCGGCGGCAAGCCTCGCCTTTGGACCATGGAGCAGAACGATGAAACGGGTGCTTTCGCTGTGGTTACCGAGATTCTCGACCGACAGGATCGCGCGGACGAGGCCCGCCTGGCGGTCTAGGCCCTTCGTCACGACCTTCGCCGAGCGCGGCCGGCTCATCGTCGCCGCGGCGAATGGCGCGGCCGAGGAATCCGGCATCGGCCCCGGCCTGCCGCTCGCCGACGCCCAGGCCCTTCTCCCCAGCCTCGCGAGTCTCCCGGCCGACCCCAAGGCCGATGCGGAAGCGCTCGCGGCCTTGGCCGAGTGGTGCCAGCGCTACACGCCGTCGGTCGGGATCAGCGGCAGCGACGGGCTCTTCCTCGACATCACCGGCTGCGCCCATCTCATGGGCGGGGAGGAAGCGCTCGGGGCCGATCTTCTCGACCGGCTCGAGGGCTTCGGCTTCACGGCGCGCGCCGCCGCGGCCCACACGCCCGGCGCCGCCTGGGCCTTCGCCCACTTCGCCCTCGGCACGGAGCGGTTCGCCTCTGTCTTGTGCAGCGCACATATCGCTGCAGCAAAAAATTCGTTGTGCGCACAACAAAATTCATTGTGCGCAGCAAAGCCGCGAATCCCTTCCCTCTTTCCCCTCCCCGATGGCGAGGATGTGGTGCGCGGATTGCTGGCACCGCTCCCCGTCGCGGCCTTGCGGATCTCGCCCGCCCATGAAGCGGAGCTGAAGCGCCTCGGCTTGAAGCGCATCGGCGATCTCTATGCCATTCCGCGCGCAGGCCTCGTCCGGCGTTTCGGCGACGCGCTCGCCCTCCGCCTCGACCAGGCCGTGGGCCATGTGGCGGAGCCCATCTCCCCGCGCTGTCCCTCGGACCCTGACCTCCTCCGCCATGCCTTCGCCGAGCCCGTCCGCGAACGCGCGGTCATCGGCGCCGTGTTCGACCGCCTGCTCGCGGGCCTTTGCGAGCGCCTCGAGCGCAAGGGGCTCGGCATCCGCCGGCTCGATTTCACCCTTTACCGCACCGACGGCACGCGTGCCGCGGCCGAGGCCCGCACCAGCCGGCCAGCGCTCGACACGAAGCACCTGGCGCGCCTCTTCCAGGACAAGCTCGACCGCCTCGACCCCGGCCTTGGGGTCGACCTCGCCACCTTGAGCGCGCCCTTGAGCGAACCCTTCTGCCTGCGTCAGACGAGCGGGCTTGCCCCCGCCGCGTCTCGTCCGGCGCAGCATGCGGTCGACGAGCTCGCCCCGCTCGTCGACCGCCTCGACAACCGCCTCGGCCCCGGCACGGCACGGCGCCTCGTGGCTGCGGAGAGCCACATCCCCGAGCGCGCTGTCCTCCGCCGCCCTCCTTTCTCGGCGGGTCCGCGCGCCAGGGCGCCGTCCGCACCGCCGAACAACCAGCCGCCGCGGCCCGTGCGCCTCTTCAATCCGCCCGAGCCGATCGAGGCCATGGCGCCCGTTCCCGACCACCCGCCGGTGCTCTTCCGCTGGCGCACCCACCTCCACCGGGTGAAGTCGGCGGAGGGGCCAGAGCGCATCGCACCGGAATGGTGGAATCCCAATGACTGGCCGCGCGCGACCCCTTTGCGTGACGCAAAAGAAGGCGCGGCAAACGCCGCGCCCGGTTTGCGTGACGCGGATATAGACGCGGCGAACGCCGCGCCTGGGCGCATCGCACCGGAATGGTGGAATCCCAAAGACCGGCCGGACGCAATCTCGTTGCGTGACGGAGAAGAAGGCGCGGCGAACGCCGCCGCGACCCCTTCACGTGACGCGGACATCGGCGCGGCGAACGCCGCGCCCGGCCGGACCCGCGACTACTACCGGGTCGAGGATGAGGACGGACGGCGGTTCTGGCTGTTCCGGCGCGGCCTCTATCAGCCCGGCGCCCGGCCCGACTGGTTCCTCCACGGCCTTTTCCCATGACCGCCTACGCCGAGCTCCAGGTCACGACCAATTTCAGCTTCCTCCGCGGTGCCTCGCACCCGGAGGAGCTGGCGGCGGCGGCGGCCGCGCTCGGCCTCGCGGCTATCGCGATCACCGACCGGAACAGCCTGGCCGGGGTGGTGCGGGCGCATCAGGCCGCGCGCGCCGTCGGCATCCGCCTCGTCGTGGGCGCCCGGCTCGACTTGACAGACGGCGCGAGCCTTCTTGTCTATCCCATTGACAGAGCGTCGTATGGGCGCCTCTCTCGGCTCCTCACCCTGGGCAAGCGCCGGGCCGAGAAGGGCCAGTGCACGATCAGCCGCGAGGATGTGGCGGCCCATGGCACAGGGCAGATCTTCATCGTCCTGCCGCCCGAGGACAGCGACCTGTCCGCGGATTCGTCCTTTGCCGGAGAGCTCGCCGATTGGCGCCGGCGCTTCGGCAACCGGGTCTATCTCGCCGCCCATGTCCTCTACCGGGGCGACGATGCAAGGCGGCTTGCGGCCTTGGCCGCCCTTGCCCGCCTGACCGGCGCCCCGCTCGTCGCAACCAACGACGTCCACGCCCACACCCCCGACCGCCGGCCCCTCCAGGACGTGCTCGTCTGCATCCGCGAAGGCTGCACCATCAAGGAGGCCGGGTTCCGGCTTTTCGCCAATGCCGACCGGCACCTGAAACCGCCCGAGGAGATGGCGCGCCTGTTCAGCGCCTATCCGGACGCGGTCCAGCGCACGACCGAGGTCGCCGCCCGCGCGCGCTTCAGCCTCGATGAGCTCCGCTACGAATATCCGGACGAGGCGCCGGGCGACGGCCGCACGCCCCAGGAGCGCCTCGTCGACGAGACCTGGGCGGGAGCGCGGGCCCGCTATGGCGGCGTAGTGCCGGAGAAGGTGGAATCCCAGCTCAACCATGAGTTGAGCCTTATCGGTGAACTCAAGTACGCACCTTATTTTTTGACCGTCCATGACATCGTCCGCTTCGCCCGGTCGAAAGGCATCCTCTGCCAGGGACGGGGCTCCGCCGCCAACTCGGCCGTGTGCTACTGCCTCGGCATCACGGGGGTGGATCCGAGCCGCCTCGATCTCCTTTTCGAGCGTTTCGTCTCGACCGAGCGCAACGAGCCGCCCGACATCGACGTCGATTTCGAGCACGAGCGGCGCGAGGAGGTCATCCAGTACATCTACGGGAAATACGGCCGGGACCGCGCGGGGATCGCGGCGACCGTCATCAGCTACCGCGCGCGAAGTGCGGTGCGCGAGGTCGGCAAGGCGCTCGGCCTTTCGCTCGACGTGGTCAGCGCCCTTTCGGGTGCCGTCTGGGGCTGGAGCGAGGAAGGCTTGAAGCCCGACTATGTCCGCGAGGCGGGCCTCGACCCGCGAGACCCCAACCTCGCCCTCACTCTCAAACTCTCAAAAGAACTCATTGGTTTTCCACGGCACCTTTCCCAGCATGTGGGTGGCTTCGTGATCACGCGGGGGCCGCTCGAGGAGGTGGTGCCGGTCGGCAACGCGGCCATGGAAGACCGCACCTTCATCGAGTGGGACAAGGACGACCTCGACGCCCTGGGCATCCTCAAGATCGACGTCTTGGGCCTCGGCATGCTGACCTGCCTCCGCAAAGGCTTCGAGCTGATCGAGCGCCATCACGGCAAGCGCTTCAGCCTGGCCACCGTCCCGGGCGACGACTCCAAGGTCTACGACATGCTGTGCCGGGCCGATTCGATCGGCGTGTTCCAGGTCGAAAGCCGGGCGCAGATGAGCTTCCTGCCCCGCATGAAGCCCCGGGACTTCTACGATCTCGTCATCGAGGTGGCGATCGTGCGGCCCGGACCGATCCAGGGCGACATGGTCCACCCCTATCTCCGTCGCCGGAACGGGGAGGAGAAAGTATCTTTTCCATCCAAGGAATTGCGGGACGTTCTTGGGAAAACACTTGGAGTACCCCTGTTCCAGGAACAGGCCATGAAGATCGCCATCGTGGCCGCCGGCTTCACCCCGGCCGAGGCGGATTCGCTCCGCCGCGCCATGGCGACCTTCCGCCGCACGGGCACGATCCACACCTTCCGCACCAAGATGGTCGAGGGCATGGTCGAGCGCGGCTATGCCCGCGACTTCGCCCTTCGCTGCTTCCGCCAGATCGAGGGATTTGGCGAATACGGCTTCCCCGAATCCCACGCCGCGAGCTTCGCCCTCCTTGTCTATGTCTCCGCCTGGATGAAGTGCCACTACCCGGAGGTGTTCGCCGCCGCCCTCTTGAACAGCCAGCCCATGGGCTTCTACGCCCCGGCCCAGATCGTGCGCGACGCCCAGGACCATGGCGTCGAGGTCCGGCCGGTCGATGCCAATGCCAGCCTCTGGGACTGCACGCTCGAACCCGCCGGCGAATCCGTGGATGAACTCTCGGGCGAACTCTCGGGCGGCATGCGGCCCGCCCTCCGCCTCGGCTTCCGCCAGGTGAAGGGCTTCGCCGAAAGCGACGCCGAGCGGCTCGCGGCTGGGCGGAGCACGCATTACGAGACTCCGCACGCGCTCTGGCGGCGGACGGGGATCAGCGTCTCTTCCCTCGAATGTCTTGCGCGCGCCGATGCCTATCGCTCGATGGGCCTCGGCCGGCGGGAGGCGCTCTGGGCGATCAAGGCGCTGGGCCCGGCCCCTCTTCCCCTCCTCAGCCCGGATCGCGGCATGACCGAGCCCGAGATCGCGGAGCCGGCCGTCACCTTGCCCGACATGCCCCTGGGCGAGCAGATCATGAACGACTATGCGAGCCTGCGCCTGACGCTCCGCAGCCATCCGCTGGCGCTCCTCCGCGACGGCCTCGGCGCCGAGGGCATCGTGCCCTGCAAGCGCCTCGCGACGCTCAGGCCCGACAGCATGGTCACGGTCGCGGGCCTCGTCCTCGTCCGCCAGAGGCCGGGCAGCGCCAAGGGCGTGATCTTCGCGACGCTCGAGGACGAGGGCGGCATCGCCAACGTCATCATCTGGCCCGACGTCTTCGAGCGCTACCGCCGCACGGTCCTGGCCTCGCGCCTTCTCGCCGTCACCGGCCGCCTCCAGCGCGAGGGCATCGTCATCCACGTCGTGGCCGACCGCCTCTTCGATCTTTCGGACCGGCTTGCCTCGCTCGCCGAGGATGACGCGCCCGACATCATGGACAGCAGCGTGGTCGATGGCGCCGTCGCCCATGCCGATGAAGTCTTGCGGCGCGATCCCGATCCCTTGGAGACGGATCAGCTCGGCCCGCCGCGCTGCTCGGAACCCATGCCGAACCCGCGCCGCGTGAAGCGTGCGCGCCTTCTCCCCCGCGCCCGCGCCCTCCCCGACAGGAGCGCGCGTCTTCGTGCGCCCGCCGCTTCCGACTTCCCCTCGCGCGACTTCCACTGAGCGCCGATGACCGCCGATCGAAAGGACCGAGCCATGGAGCAACGCTTGAGCCTCATCACCCTCGGCGTCCGCGACATCGCGCGCAGCCGGCGCTTCTACGAGGCGCTGGGATGGAGAGCCTCCTCCGCCAGCATGGAGAGCGTCGTGTTCTTCCAGCTCGGCGGCATCGGCCTCGCGCTTTACGGGCGCGAGCCGCTCGCGGCGGATGCGGGCCTTGCGGCCGACGGCAGCGGATTCGGCGGCATCACGCTCGCCCATAACGTGCGAAGCCGCGAGGAGGTCGACGCCACCCTCGCGCATGCCGCCGCCTCCGGCGCGCGCATCCTCAAGCCGGCCGGCAAGGTCTTCTGGGGCGGCTACTCCGGCCATTTCGCCGATCCCGACGGCCACCCTTGGGAAGTCGCGTGGAATCCCGGCTTCCCTCTCAGCCCCAACGGCGCGCTCCACCTGCCGCGCTGACCGGTCCGTCGCGGCCGGTCCCTCGGACGGCAATCCGTTCGTCCTTGCCCCTGCCGCGAAGCCTCGTCATCGTCCGGCAAGGACGGCTGGCGAGGGACCGGAAGGAGTTTGCATGCGTCCCACACTGCGCGTCGCGGAGGCCGATCTTCGCGCGCTCACCGAACGCCTCCTCGCCGCGGCCGGAGCCAGCGAGGAGAACGCGCGCGAGGCGGCGGAGATCTTCGTTGACGCCGACGTCAAAGGCATCGGCGCGCAAGGAATCGACTACATGTACTACATCCTCGATTCCTTGAAGCGCGGCCTCGTCGACGGGCGCGCGCGGCCGCGCCTTCTCCGCGAGACGCCGTCGACGGCGTTGATCGATGGCGCGCGCGGGCTCGGCCAGCCCGCCGCCCTCATGGCCGTGCGCATCGCGAGCGAAAAGGCGCGCACGACCGGCACCGCGACCGTCGCCATCGGCAATTCGACCGACATCTTCATGATCGGCGCCTATGCCGAGCGGATCGCGCGGGGCGGCCTGATCGGCCTCGTCATGACCTCGGGTGCGCCGCTCGTCCATCCCCATGGCGGAGTCGAGCGCCTTTTGAGCACCAATCCGCTGGCCTTCGGATTCCCGCGGCGCGGCGAGGACCCGCTCGTCTTCGACATGGCGACGAGCGCGCTCGCAAGCTCGCGCATCCGCCAGGCCGCCTATCACGGCGAGCATGTGCCGCCCGGCACCGGCATCGGCCCCGACGGCAAGCCCACGACCGAGGCGGCGGCGATCCGAAAAGGCGCCATCGGCCCCATGGCGGGGCACAAGGGCTTCGGCCTCGCCCTCGCCGTGGCGCTCCTTTGCGGGCCGCTCTCGGGCAGCGCGATCGGGCCCGAGATGGACGGCTGGCAGCATGAGGGCGAGACCAAGACGCAGGGCCACTTCTTCTATGCGGTCGATCCCGCGAGCTTCGTCGACCCCCTTCAGTTCATCGCCCGCGAAGAATGGTATCTCGACACGATCAAGAACTCGAAGAAGGCGGACGGCGTCGATGCGATCCGCATTCCGGGCGAGCGCGCGGCGGCGACGCGCCGCCGGCAGCGGCGCGAGGGCATCGAGGTTCTCACCGAAACCTGGCGGCGGATCGAAGGCCATGCCAAGGAGCTCGGCGTCGCCATGCCGAGGACGTCATGAACAAGAAGCGTGATGAACAATGAAGCGCGCCTTGCTCGCCTTCGTTCTGTTTCTCGCGGCCGCTTCGGTCCCGTTGACGGCCAATGCGATGTCCGTGCGCAAGTTCCAGGAGCTTGACGCGGCCGCGGCCGGAAAGCCCGAGGCGTCCGGTTACGACATGTATCTTCGTGGGCTTTATGAGGCCATCACGGCGTTCAACGCCGATGCCGAGCGGCGCCAAGGCCACGCGCTCTACTGCATGCCGCGGAGCGTCAACGTCGCCCCCGTCAACCTTCGCGAGATGATCCGGACCAGGAGCGCGCGTCTCAAGCGCTCGCTTTCGAGCGGCGAATTCGAGGCGCTTCTCGATTCGGACCTCGCGCTCTTCCTCCTCGACGGCTTCCGCGAGGGATTTCCCTGCGGGTAGTCATCTCGACAATGGATCAGTTCGCGTGCGGTGTTCTCGCGGCAAGAACAGCCGCCGTTACCACGGCCAGCGTGTCACACGAGGCGTAAGAGCCACCTCATGCGTTCAGCGAAAGATCATCGCGACCGACGCGGCGAGAGCGAGCCCCATGACCACGTTGAAGAGGCGCGCGCTCCGGCGATCTCGAAGCAGTCGCTGCACGGCGGCGCCGAGGCAGAGCCAGACAAGCCCGCTCGGAAACGCCGCAGCGAAGAACAGCGCGCCGAATTCACTCGCTTGAGCGAGCGGATCGCCTGCCGCCGCCTCAAGGTACGCGGCCGCCGCGCTCACGGCGACGAGCCACCCCTTGGGATTGACCCATTGAAATGCCGCCGCTCCGAGAAAACCGATGGGCTTCGCATCGCTTGTCTCCGCAGCATGTCCCGCCGTCGCGATCTTCCAGGCAAGCCACAGCAGGAAGGCCGCCCCGCCCCACTTCAACGCCGTGAGCATCATCGGCTGGGCGACGACGATCTCGCCAAGCCCCAGCGCACTGGCGAACAGCAACAGAGCCATGCCGGTGGAAGCGCCAATCACGCACGGCACGCCGCGCCAGACGCCCACCGCCGATCCGGTCGCAATGATCATCGTATTGCTCGGCCCCGGCGTTATGGCCGCGACCAGCGCAAAGACGAGGAAGGCTCCGGCTTGATCGAGCGTCATCGTCGCCTGACCGGGTCTGTTGGCTCCTTGCCGTCAAACACCCTATTGTGGACCTAACGTCTCGTCTTGAACGTTTGTGCGCGTGGAGCCGCATGCGGATCAGTCGGATACGGACAGCGCCGCCGAAGAGCGGCGTCACGCGCATGGCCGTGTTCTTTCGCGGGTATTCGTACTCGCCGCACAGGCACGACAGCTACGCGATCGGCGTGACGACCGCTGGCGTCCAGGCCTTCACCTATCGAGGCGTCGCTTGCAACAGCCAACCGGGCCAGGTCTTCGTCCTGCACCCGGACGAGCGACACGACGGGCGGGCCGGCGACGACCGCGGCTTCGGCTATCGCATCGCCTACATCGACCCGTCGCTCATTCTCCAATCCCGCGGCGGGAGGGCGCTGCCGTTCCTCCGCGAGCCAGTGTCCGGCGACCGGCGGCTGTACGAGGCCGTCCTCGATGTTCTCGCGGAACCTGACGACGGTCCGGACGAAATCGAGACAGTCTCGAACCTGGCCGCGCTGTCCGATGCGTTGTCAGACTTGGCCCGGCTCCCGCCCCCGCCGACAATGACGGTGGATTGGCGAGCCGTCGGAACCGTTCGGGACTTCCTCCTCAACACACAGGACTCAAAGATCTCGATCGCCCAACTCGAAGCCATGTCCGCGCTGAACCGCTGGCAACTCGCGCGTCAATTCCGCGCGGCTTACGGCGTCAGCCCGTCACGCTTTCGCGTGCTCCGCCGCCTCGAACGCGCGCGCGATCTCCTCGCGCGTGCGCATTCCCTTGCGGACGTCTCGTTCACCTGCGGTTTTGCCGATCAGGCCCACTTCTCGCGGCAATTCCGGCGCGCCTACGGCCTCTCGCCGGGCCAATGGCGCCGGCTTGCCAAAGGCGGTTGAGCAATCAGGTCGCCCCTCGCTCGTCGGCACCCGCAAGCGTCGTGACGATCCAGGTCTTGGCACTCAGGGTCCGGTGAACGGGGCATTTGTCGGCGATCTCCATGAGGCGCGTCGTCTGGTCTCCGTCCAGCGCTCCCTCGAGCGCGATCGCCCGGTCGATGCGGTCGACGAGCCCTTCCTTCGTCTCGCATTCGGCGCAATCCGCGGCATGCACCTTGCCGTGAGTGAGCGTGACCGTGACACGCTCGAGCGGCCAGGACTTCCGGTCGGCGTAAAGGCGGAGCGTCATGGCGGTGCAGGCGCCGAGCGCCGCCGCGAGATAGTCGTAGGGGCTGGGCCCCGTGTCGGTGCCGCCCGACTCGGCCGGCTCGTCGGCGCGCAAGCGATGGCGGCCAACGGCCACGAGCTCAGTGAATTTGCCCTCGCGCGTCTCGGCGACCATCACGCTGCCGCGCGGCGGCTTGAGGTCGAGGCTCGAATCCTTGGCCGCGGGCGCGGCGCTCGCACCGATGTAGCGCGACGCCCAGGCCGCGAGCACCGATCCCACATAGACCGCATCGCTCCGCCGCGAGAGAAGGTGATCCGCGTCATCGAGCGAGATGAAGCTCTTCGGATGCTTCGCCGCCTGGAAGATCTGGCCTGCGTTCTCGATCCCGACGGTCGCGTCGCGCGGCGCATGGAACACGAGGAGCGCCTTCCCGAGATGGGCCAGGGTCGCATCGAGCTTGTGCGTCTTGATGTCGTCGAGGAACTGCTTCTTGATGCGGAACGGGCGGCCGGCGATGTGGACTTCGGCCTCGCCCTTGGCCTCGATCTCGGGCGCGGCATCCGTGAAGAGATGACCGAGATGGACAGGATCGGCCGGCGCGCCGATCGTGGCCACGGCCACCGCTTCCGGAACCCGCGCCGCCGCCGCGATCACGGCGGCACCGCCGAGACTGTGCCCGATGAGAATCTTGGGCGCCATTTGACGCTCGCGAAGGAAATCCACCGCGTGCACGAGGTCCTCGACGTTCGAGGCGAAGTTGGTGTTGGCGAAGTCGCCCTCGCTGGCGCCAAGGCCCGTGAAGTCGAAGCGGAAGACGGCGAATCCGTGCTCGGTCAGGGTCTCGGCGATCCGGCTCGCGGCGAAGATGTCCTTGGAGCAGGTGAAGCAGTGGGCGAAGAGCGCGTAGGCGAGCGGCTCGCCCGCGGGCCGGTCGAGGCGCGCCGCGAGCCTGTCTCCCTGCGCGCCCGTGAATTCGACCTTCTCGCTTCTCATGGCGGTCTCCATCGTTCGGCGGAGCGGAACGGCGATTGTAGTCAAGGCCCGGCTCACCAGGTATCGCCCTCATGCTTGCCGTCCCGGTCCGGACGGGATTAGCGTCCGTTCCGACAGGGAGAAGCGCGAGTGAGCGACGACACCATCGAACGCGTGCGGGTCTACACGGTCGGCCCGAACCCGCCGCAATTCCGCTGGGCGCGCGACATGAAGCCGCAATACGTGACCCTCACGCTCATCCGCGTGACGACGAGGGGAGGCCTCGAGGGTATCGGCGCCGAGATGACCTATAGCGGCGCCGGCTTCGACCGGAGCCTCGCCGAGTCCTTGCGCCTCCTCGTGCCCTCGCTCGTGGGCGCGCGGGCGGTCGATCGGGCGGCCGTCCGCGCGCGCGTCATCCACGACGGCGGCGGCGCCTCGCACCGGGCGCTCGGCCTCATCGACATCGCGCTCTGGGACATCACGGGGAAGGCGGCCGGGCTGCCGCTCTACCGCATGCTCGGCGATGCCCGCGACCGGATCCCATCCTATGCCAGCACCAACACGCTCGACGACACGGCCGCCTATCTCGATCTCGTGGCCGAGCTGATCGAGAAGGGATTTCGCGCCATCAAATTCCATTGCTGGTGCGACTACGCCTACGACCGGCCGATGGTCGAGGCGGTCGCCAAGCGCTACGGCGGCGCGGGCGTGCGGTTCATGCTGGACACGGAGCAGCGTTACTCCCGCGCCGAGGCCATGCGCATGGCGCGTCTCCTCGAGGAATGCGATTACGAATGGTTCGAGGCACCGCTCCCCGACGAAGACCTCGACGGCTACCGGGAGCTACGGGAAAAGACGCGCGTGCCGATCCTTCCCGCCGGCAACATGATCGTCGATCCGCCGCTCATCGAGCACGCGCTCCGTCTCGGCGCGTGGAGTGCCGTCCGCGTCTCGGCGGCGCGCGCGGGCGGCATCAGCCAGGCCCTGAAGGCCATCGCCTTGGCCGATGCGCACGGCGTGCCGGCCGAACTCCAGAGCTGGGGCTTCACCCTCATCCAGGCGACGAACCTCCACCTCATGCTCGCGCATCCCCATTGCAACTACTTCGAGCAGCCCTACCCTTACGAGGCGCACGACTTCGCGGCCGATCATGTCATCCGCACGGATAGCGACGGCCTCGTGCGGCTGCCTGATGCGCCCGGCCTCGCGATCGGCATGGACTGGCAGGCGGTCGAGGCGAAGACGCTTTTGACCTTCGAGGTTTCGTAAGGCTCGCGCACGCCGCCCTTGCCTTCCTCCGGCGGCCATGCCACTAGCCGCGGCGGAACACGACAGCGCGAGGCAGGCATGGACCGCGACGACGTCGAGATCATCGAGAAAACAGCGGCCTTCGAGGGCTATTTCCGCATCGACCGCTATCGCTTGCGCCACAAGCGCTTCGAAGGCGGCTGGACCGACGAGATGACGCGCGAGGTCTTCGAGCGCGGCCACGCGGTCGCCGTGCTGCCCTACGACCCGGCTCGCGACTCCCTCGTCCTCATCGAGCAGTTCCGCATCGGCGCTTACGCGGAAGGGCGGGCACCCTGGCTCGTCGAGGTCGTCGCCGGCATCATCGAGGAGGGCGAGGATCCGGAAGAGGTCGCGCGCCGCGAGACCCTCGAGGAGACCGGCTGCACGCTTCTCGACCTCGTGCCCGTCGCCAACTTCCTCGTGAGCCCCGGCGGCACGACACAGAGCGTGAAGCTCTACTGCGGCCGGGTCGATGCGAGCCGCGCGGGCGGCATCCACGGCCTGGCCCATGAGCACGAGGACATCCGTGTCTTCGTCGAGCCCGCGGCGCGGATCCCCGAGCTCCTGGCTTCCTCCGCCGCCGGCGACGCGACGACGATCCTTTCGCTCCAATGGCTCATGCTCAACCGCGACGCGATCCGCTGGCGCTGGGCGGCACCCGTCTGACTCTTTTGCGAATTCGCCCGCTGCTCGCCGGGCCGCTCGCTTGATCCACCCGGAGCGCGACACTAGTCTTCTCGAATGGGCGAAACGCCGCGCCCGATGAGGAGCAGGTGATGAACGTCCGCCGCGACTTCCCCGACGCGATCGGCCATACGCCCCTCATCCGCCTGAGACGCGCCTCGGACGCGACGGGCTGCGAAATCTACGGCAAGGCCGAGTTCTTGAATCCCGGCTCCTCGGTCAAGGACCGCGCGGCGCTTTTCATCGTCAAGGACGCGGAGGCGCGGGGCGCGCTCAAGCCCGGCGGCGTCATCGTCGAAGGCACGGCCGGCAACACGGGCATCGGCCTGGCGCTCGTCGCCAACGCGCGCGGCTATCGCACGGTCATCGTCATCCCCGAGACACAGTCCCAAGAGAAGAAGGACATGCTGCGGCTCTGCGGCGCCGAGCTCGTCGAGGTCCCGGCCGTTCCCTACAAGAACCCCAACAACTACGTGCACGTCTCCCAACGCATCGCCGAGCAGCTGGCGAAGACGGAGAAGAACGGCGCCATCTGGGCGCAGCAATTCGACAATGTGGCCAACCGCCGCGCCCATATCGAGACGACGGGGCCCGAGATCTGGCGCGAGACGGACGGCAAGGTCGACGGCTTCGTCTCGGCCGTCGGTACGGGCGGCACGCTCGGCGGCGTCAGCCTGTTCTTGAAGTCGAAGAAGCCGGACATACGCATCGCGCTGGCCGATCCCATGGGCGCCGCGCTTTACCACTACTACAAGCACGGCGAGCTCAAGAGCGAAGGCTCGTCCATCACCGAAGGCATCGGCCAGGGCCGCATCACCAAGAACCTCGAAGGCGTCGCGATCGACGAGGCGTTCCAGATCCCCGATTCCGAGGCGCTGCCCTACATCTTCGATCTCCTCGAGCACGAAGGCCTGTGCCTCGGCGGCTCGACCGGCATCAACGTCGCGGGCGCCGTGCGCCTGGCGAAGCAAATGGGACCGGGCCACACGATCGTCACCATCCTCGCGGATTACGGCACGCGCTACCAAAGCAAGCTGTTCAACCCTGCCTTCCTCAAGGAGAAGGGCCTGCCCGTGCCGGCATGGCTCGAGAGGCGCGGGCCGGGACTCACGATTCCCTTCGTGAGCTGATATGAATTCGGGCATGCGGTGCATCGTCGTTCGGCCTCGATCTTCGACACGCTCAGGATGAGGCCCGATCTGCCGAAGGACATCGTTCGAGGCGGCGTTCGCGCAATTGCGACGATCGACCTCATGGCGAGCCCGTCGAACCATGAGGCCAGGTTCCCATTCATCGCGTGGAGTGTCGGCTGATGGCGGAAAAAACGCTCGACGGACTCGTCTCGACCGACTGGCTCGCGGGGCAACTCGGTGCGCGCGACCTCCGCGTTCTCGATGCGTCCTGGTACCTGCCGCAGATGAAGCGCGATCCCAAGGCCGAGTTCACGGAGCGGCACATACCGGGCGCGGTCTTCTTCGACATCGACGCGATCTCGGACGCCTCGATCCCCCTCCCCCACATGCTGCCCACGCCCGAGCAGTTCGCGCGCCAAGTTGGCGCGCTCGGCGTCGGCGACGGCGACCGCATCGTCTGTTATGACGGCGCGGGGCTGTTCAGCGCGGCGCGCGCCTGGTGGATGTTCCGCGCCATGGGACACGCCTCCGTCGCCGTGCTCGACGGCGGCCTGCCCAAATGGCTCGCCGAGTCGCGGCCGACCGAGAGCGGTGCCGCGAATCCCACGCCGCGCACCTTCACGCCCCGTCCCAACCGGTCGCTCGTCCGCGACATCGACGCCGTGCGCGCGAATATCGCGAGCAAGCGAGAGCAGGTGCTGGACGCGCGCTCGCACGGCCGCTTCAACGCGACGGAGCCCGAGCCGCGCCCCGGCATGCGCGGCGGCCATATCCCGGGCGCCTTCAATCTTCCCTATGGCGAGCTCGTGGATCCGAAGACGGGCACCGTCCTGCCGCCCATCATCCTCGAGGCGCGGTTCAAGGCCGCCGGCCTCGACCTTACGAAGCCGGTCGTCACGAGCTGCGGCTCCGGCATCTCGGCCAGCTCCCTCGCTCTCGGCCTCTATCTCATCGGCCGCAAGGACGTCGCCGTCTATGACGGGTCGTGGACCGAGTGGGGCGGCCGCGCCGACACGCCCATCGAGACATGAGCGGCGCGATCCGCCCCTTCCGCGACGAGGACCTTGCGGCGGTGGTCGCGCTTTGGCGCGTCTCGAACCTGACCGTGCCCCACAACGATCCCGTCCAGGACATCGCGTTCTGCCGAAGAAGCGGCCACGGCGAAGTGCTCCTCGGCGAGGAGGACGGCACCATCGTCGCCTCGGTCATGGTCGGCCATGACGGACACCGCGGCTGGGTCTACTACGTCGCGGTCGAGCCGTCGCGGCGCGGAGCCGGCTGGGGCCGGCGGATCATGGACGCGGCCGAGGCATGGTTGAGGAGCCGCGGCGTGCGCAAGATGGAGTTCATGATCCGCAACTCGAATATCGCCGTGCGCGAGTTCTACGCCCACCTCGGCTACAAGGAGGAGCCGGTCGCCGTCATGTCGCGCTGGCTCGACGGGACTCGCGTGCGGCCATGACGGACGCGCCCGCGGGCCAGCTCAAAATGGTGCTCACCTTCCTCGAGATGCGGGCGCCGCCGGCGGCCGCCTCCGTCCATCCGCCGATCGGGCACAAGGTGGCGCTCCTTCGCGCCGAGCGGCCGACCCTTTCCTTCTATCGCTATCTCTACAACACGGTCGGCGAGAAGTGGCTGTGGTACGAGCGGCGCATGCTCGACGACGCGGCGCTCGGCGCGATCATCCACGACCCCAAGGTCGAGATCCTGGTCCTCTACGTCGACGGCGTGCCCGCCGGCTACGGCGAGCTCGACCGGCGGCTGGCGGACGAGGTCGAGCTCGCGCTGTTCGGACTCGTGCCCGACTTCATCGGCCGCGGCTTCGGGCGCTACTTCATGGCGGCCGCGGTCGACGCGGCCTGGCGCGGCGGGCCGAGCCGCGTGTGGCTGCATAGCTGCAACTTCGACCACCCGAAGGCGCTCCAGGCCTATCAGCGCGCGGGCTTCGTTCCCTACAAGCAGGACGTCCAGATGATCGACGACCCGCGTCGCACGGGCCTCATCCCGCCGCATGTCGAGGTGCGCGGGTGACGGACGGCAACCCTCACGCCCCGCACAACCACGGCATCGACGCGCTGCTCCCGGCGGAGATGGCCGTGCGCGCCGAGGAGATCGGCGTCGCCAAGACGCGGCAGGAGGCGTCGCGCCTCTTCGTGCTGGCCATCCTCGCGGGCGCCTTCATCGGACTCGGCGCGATGTTCGCGACCACGGTCATGGCCGACACGATCGGCATTCTGCCGTTCGGCTTGAAGCGCATGCTGGCTGGGTTTGTCTTCGCGCTCGGCCTCATCCTCGTGATCCTCGGCGGGGCCGAGCTCTTCACTGGCAACACGCTCATGGTCATGGCCTGGGCCGCGCGGAAGGTGCGGCTCAGCGAGATGTTGCGCGCCTGGGCCATCGTCTATCTCGGCAATTTCGCGGGCGCCATCGGCACGGCCGCCCTCGTCTTCCTTTCGGGCCAGTACCTCTCCGGCCACGGCAACGTCGCGGCCGTCGCCATCACGCTCGCCGAGGGCAAGGCGACGCTCCCCTTCGACCAAGCCCTCTTCCTCGGCATCCTCTGCAACGTGCTGGTGTGCCTTGCGGTGTGGCTCAGCCTCGGCGCGCGCACGACGGCCGACAAGGTGCTGGCCGTCATTTTCCCGGTCGCGGCGTTCGTCGCGGCCGGATTCGAGCACTCGGTCGCCAACATGTACCTCATCCCCCTGGGCCTCTTCATGAAGGCCTGGGCACCGGCGACGCTCTGGCCCGATGCCGGCATCGACCCCGCCGCGCTCGCGCAACTGACCTGGGCGAATTTCTTCGAGAGCCTCGTGCCCGTCACGATCGGCAATGTGATCGGCGGCGGCGGGCTCGTGGGCGGCGTCTACTGGTTCGTCTATCTGCGTCCGCGTGGCAAGACATCGCCGCAGCCCTAATCGCTTTCACGACAACGGTCTCCCGCCCGAAGCTGCCACGCGGACAGGTGCGCTCGCCCATCCCCGCGCGCCGTTAACCACGGCGAATGCGCGCGCATCTTTGCCGGTCCTTAACGCTCGTCGCGTAAGAGAAGGCTAGGGTCGCGCCGAGCGCGCGTCCCCCGTTCCCCTCAACGCCCGATCAGCGAAGGACGCCTGCGCAATGTCGCTCAATGCCAAGACCTTGACCTGGACCGAGGACGAGTCCGGCGCGGCCCACGGCGAGACGATCGCCCGCGCCGATGTCTTCGCGCACCGGGCCGGCCCGTTCGATGCGCTCGCCGCGACGGCGGGCGGACAAGGCCGCCATGGCGGCGATGGCGCCTTCACGCCTGCCATGGGCCCCGCCGCGGCGCTCGCGCCGTCCGACCCCTATTACGGCAGCCAATGGCACCTCAAGGGCACGTACGGAATCAACGTTTCGGCCGTCTGGAACGACTACTCGGGGCATGGGATCAAGGTCGGCCTCGTCGATGACGGCGTGAACTATCTGCACCGCGACCTGGCTCCCAACTATCGCACCGACCTCGACTACGACGCCCGCGACAAGGATTCCGATGCCTTCGCGAGCGCATCCGGCGACAACCACGGCACGACCGTCGCGGGCACGGTCGGGGCCGCCGCGGGAAATGGCTATGGCGGGGTCGGGGTCGCCTGGGGCGCGGACCTCATCGGCTTCCGCATGGGCTACGGTGCCGCCGGCTCGACGGCCCAGATCCTCGACGACTTCAAGCACCAATCTGCCGTCGATATTTCAAATAACAGTTGGGGTTATAGCGGATTTTTCACCGATAACTTCAAATCAGCCGCCTTCGCTCCCATCGGCCAGGCCATGGCGGACGATGCGCATTTTGGCCGCGGCGGCCTCGGCACCGTCTTCGTCTTCGCCGCCGGCAACGACCGCGCGACGGGCAACGACGTCAACTACCACGACTTCCAGAACTCGCCCTATGCGATCGCGGCGGCGGCGACCGATTCGACCGGCCATGTCGCATCCTTCAGCACGCCGGGTGCCGCCGTCCTCGTCGCGGCGCCGGGCGTCGGCATCATCACGACCGACCAGCAGGGCGCCCTCGGCTACGTCAACGGCGACTTCGCGTCCGTGAGCGGCACGTCTTTCTCGGCCCCCATCGTCTCGGGCGTCGTCGCGCTCATGCTCGAGGCCAACCACAATCTCGGCTACCGCGACGTGCAGGAGATCCTGGCCTACTCGGCCTCCAAACCCCCGGGCTTCTCGACGGGTGCCGAGACCAACCACGCGACGACCTGGAACGGCGGTGGGCTCACGGTCAACAACGACATCGGCTTCGGCCTCGTCGACGCGCACGCGGCCGTGCGATTGGCCGAGACCTGGACGCAACAAAGCACCTTCGCCAACATCGCGTCCCACCGCGCCTATATCGACGACCCGAAGCCCGACATCGCCATCCCGGACGCGACAGGCGGCTCGGTCAGCCGCACGATCAAGGTCACCGACCCCGTCGATTCAAAACTCGTCATCGACCGCGTCGAGGTGTCGCTCGACATCACCCACAGCTGGATCGGCGATCTGACCGTCACCCTCACCCATGACGGCCAGACGATGAGCACGCTGGTCAACCACCCGGGCGTCAGCGCGACGAGCACCTACGGCTCTGCCCAGCATGACATCAAGGCCGTGCTCGACAGCGTGCAGTTCTGGGGCGAGGAGGCCGGAGGCAGCTGGACCCTCAAGGTCACGGACACGGTCCACGGCGACGTCGGCACGCTCAACGCCTGGTCGCTCAACTTCATCGGCGACGCGGGCAGCGCCAACGACACCTATGTCTACACGGACTGGTTCCACACGGTCGCCTCGGATCCGACTCGGGCTCTCCTCAGCGACACGGACGGCGGCTACGACACGATCAACCTCGCGGCCGTCTCGACCAATGTGAACTTGAGCCTCGCAGGCGGACAAAGCCTCGCCGACGGCGCATCCTTCAAGGTCGTCGACAACACGATCGAACGCGCGTTCCTCGGCGACGGCAACGACACCGTCACGGGCAACGCGCTCGACAATGCGCTCTACGGCGGACGGGGCAACGACACGTTGATGGGCGGGGCCGGCAACGACACTCTCGTCGGCGGGCCCGGTGCCGACAAGCTCACGGGCGGCGCCGGCAAGGATGTCTTCGAGTTCGATTCCCTCAAGGATTCGGGCGACACCATCACGGATTTCAGCGCGGGCGACACTGTGAATGTCCACAACCTCATGGCCGCGGCCGGCTCCTCCGCCCAATGGAGCGAGCAAGTCATCAATGCCAACAACAACGGCATTGCCGATGTCGCGATCTTCGTCGACCCGGACGGTGCGAAGGGTGCGGCGGCTCCAGTGCAAGTCGTGACCGTCCTCGATCACGCGCCGCTTGCCGTCGGCACCGAGTTCGTGATCTGAGCCTGATCTGCGACTGAAACCGATCCTGCGGCGGGCCGCCTCGCGCGGACCGGCCCGCCGATCACGCAAGGCGCCTAGTGGTGGAGGATCTGCGACAGGAAGAGGCGCGTCCGCTCCGACTTCGGATTGTTGAAGAACTCCTCCGGCGCCGCCTGCTCCACGATCTCGCCCTTGTCCATGAAGAGAATGCGGTTCGCGACCGTGCGCGCGAAGCCCATCTCGTGCGTGACGCAGACCATGGTCATGCCCGACTCCGCGAGCTCAACCATGACCTCGAGCACCTCCTTGATCATCTCGGGATCGAGCGCCGAGGTCGGCTCGTCGAACAGCATGACCTTGGGGTTCATGCAGAGGGCGCGGGCGATCGCGACGCGCTGCTGCTGGCCGCCCGAGAGCTGACCCGGGTACTTCGAGGCCTGCTCGGGGATGCGCACGCGCTCGAGGTACTTGATGGCCGCCGCCTCGGCCTCCCGCTTCGGTATCTTCCTCACCCAAATGGGCGCCAGGGTCAGGTTGTCGAGCACGGTCAGGTGCGGAAAGAGATTGAACTGCTGGAACACCATGCCGACCTCGCGGCGGATGGCGTCGATCTGCTTCAGATCGTTGGTGAGCTCGATACCCTCGACGACGATTTTGCCCTGCTGATGCTCCTCGAGCCGGTTGATGCAGCGGATCATCGTCGACTTGCCGGAGCCCGACGGCCCGCAGACGACGATGCGCTCGCCCCTGTGCACGGTCAGGTTGATGTCCTTCAGCACATGGAACTGGCCGTACCATTTGTGGACGCCCGACATCTGGATCATGACGTCGTCTGCGGCGTCGCGGGCGGCAGCTTGGCTCATGGAAGTCTCCCTAATACTTCGCGGCCTTGGGCAGGTGCGGATCTGCGCCGGTAATCACCTCGCGCACGAACGCACCGGCGGGCGAGACGCGCTTTCGGGTCGTCACGTTGATGCGCGCAGAACGCAGGACATAGGTTAACCAAGCCGCCATGAAGATCATCGTCGGGATGGACGACATATTCGCCTTGGCATCCACAAACAGCGACACAACTGTCAGCACCAGCCCGATCCCGAAAAGGATGAGGAAATGCCGCTGGAAACTTTCCCGCGCCTGCCAGAGTCGCGTCATCACAAAAAATTTATAACCCGCATAGGGGCTGATAAGGAGAGCTGCCACTAACCCGACGGCGACGTCTTGGACCACGGCGATGACGATTTCAGCGATATCCTTCAACACACTGATAACGATGAGAGCCCCGAGGATCATCGCCCAACCCTCCGCGCCGTAGAGCGGGTGGCGCTTCGCCGCTTCCCCGTCGAGATAAACCCAGTCGACGTCCCGCTTCACGATGTCCGCTTCGGTGAGCCGGTCCGGCATGTCTCTTGGCGTGGCCACGACGTTACTCTTCTCTCAGCGCCGCGTGCCCGAGCGCAGCTCGCACTCGAGGTGCTGGCTGTACTTCGACATGAAGAAGCAGAAGCAGAAATAGATGAGAGCGACGAAAACGTAGCCTTCGATGAAGAAGGCGCGCCAGTTGGGATCGGCGATCGCTTGCTTCGTCGCGAGCAGAAGGTCGGTCAAGCTCACGATCGCGACGAGCGAGGTGTCCTTGAACATGCCGATGAAGGTGTTGACGATGGGCGGGATGACCGCGCGGATGGCTTGCGGCAGCACGATCTTCCGCATCGACTGCCAGTAGCCGAGCCCGAGCGCCTGGGCCGCCTCGACCTGGCCCTTGGGGATCGCCTGCAGGCCGCCGCGGATGACCTCGGCGAGATAGGCGGCCGTGAACATGATGATCGCGACTTGCGCGCGCAGAAGCGCGTTGATCTTCATGCCGGTCGGCAAGAACAGCGGCAGCATGAAGGACGCCATGAACAAGAGGCTGATCAGCGGCACGCCGCGGATGAGCTCGATATAGGCGACCGAGGCCGCGCGGATCACCGGCATGTGGGAGCGCCGCCCGAGCGCGAGCAAGATCGACAGCGGAAACGCGACGACGATGCCGACGATCGCGAGGATGAGCGTCAAGGGCAGCCCGCCCCAAAGGCTGGTCTCGACCGGCGTGAGCCCTAGGATCCCACCCCACATGAGCAGGCCGAAGGCGGCAAGCCCCGCGAGCCACACGCCGCCGAGCCAGGCGCGCCAGAAGCGGCGATTGCAACTGACCGCCACCGTCGCGATGAGAACCGCAACCGCGAGGATCGGGCGCCATTGCTCGGCGATGGGATAGCGCCCGAAGAAGATGAGGTGGTACTTCTCGCGGATGAAGGCCCAGCAGGCGCCGTCCGCGGCCTTGCACGCCTCGGGCGATACCTTCCCCCACACGGCGTCGAGGAACGCCCACTCGACGATGGGCGGGACGACCAGCGCAAGCGCGACGAGCGCGGCGATGGTGAGGATGCCGCTCGAGACGCTGCTGAAAAGGTTGGCGCGCACCCAACTAAGAACGCCGGTGCCGGATGGCGGCGGCAGGTCCCGGGTTCCGGCGGACGTGTCGGCCTCGCTCGCCATCGCTAACGCTCCACGAGCGCGATGCGGCGGTTGTAGAGGTTCATGCCGGCCGCGATGCTGAGGCTGATGGCGAGATACACGGCCATGATGATCGAGATGCACTCGATCGCCTGGCCGGTCTGGTTCAAGGTCGTGTTCGCGACCGAGACGAGGTCCGGATAGCCGATCGCGACCGCGAGCGAGCTGTTCTTGGTGAGGTTCAAATACTGGCTCGTCATGGGCGGAATGATGACGCGAAGCGCCTGAGGCAGAAGGACGAGCCGCAACACGAGACCGCGCCGCAGGCCGAGCGCGCCGGCCGCTTCCGTCTGGCCCCAGGGGACAGCCAGGATTCCCGCGCGCACGATCTCGGCGATGAAGCTCGCCGTGTAGGTCACGAGACCCAAGAGGAGCGCCATGAACTCGGGCGTCACGGCCGCCCCGCCCTCGAAGCCGAGATCGGCCTCGTGCGGCAGGTCGAAGGCGAGCGGCGCGCCGAAGGCAAGCCAGGCGAGGATGGGCAGGCCGATGATGGCCGCAAGGCTCGGCAGGAAGACAGGCATGCGCTGCCCGGTCTCGCTCTGGCGCCGGCGCGACCAGCGCGCGAAGACCCAGGACGCAACAAGGCCCAGAAGGAAGGCGACACCCATCGCACCGAAGGCCGGCGAGGACTCGGGCACGGGATAACGCAGCCCCTCCCGGTTGAGGAAGATCGAGGGACCGAATGTGATCGACTGGTCCGGCGCCGGCAGCAGGTTGCTCAGCGTCGCGTACCAGAAGAACAGCTGCAAGAGGAGCGGGATGTTCCGGAGCGTCTCGACATAGACGCTCGCGAGCTTGGCCACGATCCAGTTGCGCGAAAGGCGCGCGATCCCGATGAGCGTGCCGAGCGCCGTCGCGAGCACGATTCCGATGACGGCGACGCGGATGGTGTTGAGAAGGCCGACGAGGAAGGCCAGGCCGTAGCTATCGGCCGCATCGAAGGGAATAAGGGATTCGCCGATGAAGAACCCGGCCTCGTCGTCGAGGAAGCCGTAGCCCGTGCGGATCTGGCGCTGTTCGAGATTGGCGAGCGTGTTCGAGACAAGATAGACGCCGAGCGCCACGACGCCCGCGATGAGCAGGATCTGGTACAGAATCGCGCGGATGCGCGGGTCGTTCCACGGCAGAGGTCTGCTCGGGCGGGGCCCGGACCTTGGCTCACCGCGATCGGTCACGTAGGGATTCCCCGAAATGTCGACAATGCGAAGCCGCCGCCCGGCCGAAACCGGGCGGCGGTTCCACGCCCTAGCGGATGGGCATTCCGTACATGAGCCCGCCGTCCTTCCACGAGGCATTGAGGCCTCGCGCGAGGCGCAGCGGAGTCTTCTGGCCGACGTTGCGCTCGAAGATCTCGCCGTAATTCCCGACGGCTTTCACCATGTGGTAGACCCAAGCGTTGTCGACGCCGAGCTTCTGGCCCATGTCGCCCGTGACGCCCAGGACGCGCTGTACGTTCGGGTCCTGGGAGCCCTTCATCTGATCGACGTTCTGCGAGGTGATGCCCATGTCCTCCGCCTCGAGGAGGGCGTAGACCACCCACTTCACGATCGTGAACCACTCCTCGTCGCCACGGCGCACGGCCGGGCCCAAGGGCTCCTTCGAGATGAGCTCGGGCAGGATGACGTAGTCGTCCGGCTTCGGCGCGTCCTTGGCGCGGATCGAGGCGAGGCCCGAGGCGTCCGTCGTGTAGGCCTTGCAGCGTCCGCCGAAGAACGCGACCTTCGATTCCTCGAGCTGCTCGAAGACCACGGGCTTGATGTTGAGCTTGTTGGCGCGAGAGAAGTCCGCGAGGTTGAGCTCGGTCGTCGTTCCCGTCTGCACGCAGACGGTGGCTCCCTTCAATTCCTTGGCGCTTTTGATCTTGAGCGACTTCGGCACCATGAAGCCCTGGCCGTCATAGTACGTAACGCCGGTGAACATCATGCCGAGCGAGGCATCACGCACGAGCGTCCAGGTCGTGTTGCGCGAAAGCACGTCGACCTCGCCCGAGGTGAGCGCCGTGAAGCGCTGCTGGGCGTTCAAGGGCGTGAACTTGACCGCGTTCGCATCGTTGAAGAGCGCCACCGCGATGGCCCGGCAAATGTCGACGTCGAGGCCGGTCCAGTTGCCCTGGCTGTCGGGGATCGAGAACCCGGCGAGCGCCGTGTTGACCCCGCACTGGATGAAGCCCTTCTGCTTGATGGCATTGAGCGTGGCCCCTGCGTGCGCCGGGCCCGCAAGACCAAAAGCGCCCATCACGGCGGCGATGGCCGCCAGCACAAAACGATGTCGCATCGACACGTCTCCCCAATGGTGGACGGAGCACCCGGAATCGGGTCAGCCCGTTGTTGCAAGAATCTTATCGGCCTTGCGACAATCGGGCAACCAATGCCCTGACCATGGGGCAGAATGCGCACCAACCGCCCCAGGCCGGCCCAAAGGACCGAGAACATCCATGAAACCGATCCGGAAAGACTTGAAGGAAGCCACCATCATCGCCCATGCGGGGCGCGATCCCTCGGGCAATCACGGGATCGTCAACCCGCCCGTCTACCATGCCTCGACGATCCTTTTCCCCTCGGTCGAGGCCATGGAGCAGTCAGGCAAGACCCCCTATGAGGGCATCCGCTACGGCCGCTACGGCACCCCCACCACCTTCGCCTTCGAGGAGGCGGTGGCGGCCTTGGACGGGGCGGACCGGGCGGTCCAGCTCTCCTCGGGCCAGGCCGCGATCTCGGTGGCGCTCCTCGCGTTCTTGAAGACGGGCGACCACCTGCTCATCGTCGACACCTGCTACGGCCCCGCGCGGCGCTTCTGCGAGCAGTTCCTGAAGCCCATGGGCATCGAGGTCACCTACTACGACCCGCTCATCGGCGCCGGCATCGCGAAGCTCATGCGCCCCAACACCAAGGTCGTCTATCTCGAATCGCCCGGCTCGATCACCTTCGATGTCCAGGACGTGCCGGCGATCGCGGCAGAGGCCAGGAAGAAAGGAGCCAAGGTGCTCCTCGACAACACCTGGGCGTCGGGCTTCTTCTTCAAGCCGTATCAGCACGGCATCGACGTCGCGATCTACGCGGCGACGAAGTACATCGTCGGCCACTCGGACGCGATGCTGGGCGTCGTCACCATGCGGTCCGACGATTTCTACGCCATCAAGCACAGCGCCATGCTGCTCGGCAACACGGCCGGGCCGGACGACGTGTATCTCGGG
Source organism: Alphaproteobacteria bacterium (assembly GCA_046349515.1). GTDB lineage: Bacteria > Pseudomonadota > Alphaproteobacteria > CADEGL01 > CADEGL01 > JBGPGW01. The sequence goes on from JAXMCE010000008.1 coordinate 145,733, forward strand.
CTCCGGGGCCTCCGTACCATCGGCGTCCGCATGCGCCAGCACCATGAGAACGGCCTCACCCTCGCGCGCTGGTTGCAGGACCGGCCGGAGGTCGCGCGCGTCATGCATCCGGGCCTGCCGAACGACCCGGGCCACACGCTGTGGAAGCGCGACTTCACCGGCGCCTCGGGTCTCTTCAGCATTCTCTTGAAACCCTTCCCCAAGCCCGCGGTCAGCGCCATGCTCGACAAGATGGAGCTCTTCGGCATGGGGTTCAGCTGGGGCGGGTTCGAAAGCCTCATCGTGCCCGAGCCCGTCGCCCATCTCCGCTCGGCGACCCCGTGGACGGACGACGACTCGATCCTCCGCCTCCACGCGGGGCTCGAGGACACGGACGACCTCATCAAGGATTTGGAGAAGGGCTTCGCGCGCCTCCGCGCCGCGACCTGAGATCCCATGGCCGAGAGCACGCCCAAGACCGTCCCCGCCGCGACCATTGATGCGGCCGTCGCCCGCTTGAGTTTCGATTCGAACGGGCTCATCCCGGCGATCGCGCAGCAGCACGACACGGGCGAGGTGCTGATGATGGCGTGGATGAACCGCGCGGCGGTCGAGGAGACGCTCCGGACCGGCCAGGTCTGCTACTGGTCGCGGAGCCGCAAGGCGCTGTGGCGCAAGGGCGAGAGCTCCGGCCAGCGCCAGGCCCTCGTCGAATTCCGCTTCGACTGCGACAACGACACGGTGCTGCTCCTCGTCGACCAGACGGGCGTGGCTTGCCACACGGGGCGACGCAATTGCTTCTTCAACGCCGTCCGCGGCGGCAAGGTGGAAATCATCGCGGACGTCGAGATCGATCCCGAACTGCTTTACGAGAAGTGACCCAGAGGCGGGCGCGGCCGGCCCATCGATGGCGTGCCTCGGCGATGCTGGCCGTGGTCCTGTCCTTTGCCCTTCCGTGCATCGCGTCCGCCGCGGAGGATGCAGCCGCGACAGCGCTCCTCGCCCGCGTCAACAGCGCGCGTGCGCAGGCGAAACTTCCGCCGCTCGCGTTGAACGTGCGTCTCGCGGAAGCGGCGCAAGCCCATGCCGAGGACATGGCGGCGATGGGACGGTTGAGCCACGAGGGCAGCGACGGTGCCGCGCTCGATGTGCGCCTCGCGCGCGCGGGCTACCGCTACCGGTTCGCGGCCGAGAACGTCGCCGCGGGCCTCGTCGATCCCGCGCGCACGGTCGAGCAATGGATGGCGAGTCCCGGCCATCGCAGGAACATCCTTGCGCGCGAGGCAAGCGAGGCCGGTATCGGCTACGTCGAGCCGCCGCAAGGCGCGCCCTATCGCGCCTACTGGGTCCTCATCCTCGCCCGGCCCCTTTGAGCCAGGCGACCTCACGCGCGACTTCCAACCACGCCTCTTCCTGCGGCGTCAGGGGACGAGCACCGACGCGCCGCATGACGGCGGCATTTGCCTTGTCGCGCTGGCCGCTCCGCGCAAGCGCCACGATCCAGGTCTGGGCCAGCACGTCGTTCTGCGCGTCGCTCCCGCCGATGCGTCCTGCCTCGTCCATCACCGGCGCCATGACGGACGCCGCGCGCGCGTGATCGCCCGTGGCCGAGGCAAGGCAGCCTTCGGCAAGCGGCACGCCGATTCCGAGCCAGTGGCGTGCGGCGTCGCCTGATGCGGCTTGCCCTCGGGCGCGCATCGCTGCCAGGACTTGGCGCGCTTCTCTCTCGCGCCCGCCTCGCGCCAGCGCATAGACGTAATGACAGGCAAGGAAGGGGAAGACGGCCTCCTGGCCGACGGCCTCGGCGCGCGGCACCACGGCCGCCCAGGCCGCATTATCGCTCGCGCCCACGAGATCGAGCCGCCAGAGAAGCGAGATCGCATCCGTGTGGGTGAACATGTCGTCGAGCCGGTCGACCCAGAGCCGCTCGGCGAAAAGTGCGCGCACGCGCGCGAGATCGAGCGCGGCCAGGTGGAAGAGCGCCGCATGCCACCAGAGATGGACGCGGATGCCGAAGTCATGGGCCTCCCAAGCCGGTGCCGCGCGGCCGAGCCGGGCGATTCCCTCCGCCATGCGGCCCGTGTTCACATAGATGTGGGCGAGCGCGTGGTCGGCCCAAGGCGTGTCGGGGTCGAGGGCGAGAGCGCGTTCGGCGATCTCCTCGCCACCGCTGCGGTCGCCCGCCAACTCGTGGGCGAAGGCGTGCATGGCGAGGAAGTCGGACGAGTCCCTATTGGCCTCGGCCAGGCGATCCATGAAGGCGCGGTGGCGCTCGGGGTCGGGCGCCTCGAAGTAGAGGAACTCGCCCACCTTGGCCGCGATGAGATCGCGCGGCCAGGCATAGGCGGCGAGGATCGCCTTCGCGCGCGCGAAATCGGAACGCGACCACGCTTCCGCCACCTCGAGCAAGCTGCGCTCGCGGTCGTTGAGCGTCGCCGCGCGGGCACGCGCGAGAAACGGCCGCGCGCTTTTCTCGATCACGGAGGCGTTCTGCGAGAAGGTGAAGAGAAGGGCCGCGTGGATCTGGAGGAGGCCGCAATCGGGATGGGCCTCGGCCGCCGTGATGACGGCATCGAGGCCGGGCGCGTAGTTCGGCAAGCCGCAGGCGAAATGGTTGATCGCGTCCATCGCCGCCGGGGAGTCGGTCGAGACAGGGAGGCCGCGATGGTCCGTTCTCATGACGGCCTCCTCGATTCCTTTATGGCGCGCGCACCGTATCGGGGGCCGATTGGAGCGCGTCGCGCAAGGCCTGGTCCGCGACGCCGTCGACCGGAATGTTCGCATCCGCCTGGAAGCGCTGGATCGCCGCCTTCGTGCCCGCGCCCGCCTTGCCGTCGATCGTGCCCTTGTAGTAACCGCGATTCTTCAAGCCCTGCTGGATCTCGAGGATGAGCGCGCGCTCGGGCGTCGTTCCCTTGGCGTAGACCTTGGGCAGCGCGAAGTTCAAGTGATCGAGCAAATCCTGGCTCGGGCAGCCGTCGATCGAGAGCCTCGCATCGCGCTGGTACTGGCGGATCGCTCCCTGAGTCGCCCCATCGAGCTTGCCCGCCGTGTTGCCCGGGCGGTAGCCGTGAATCTGGAGCGCCTGCTGCACGCCCACGAGGTACTCGCGGGCCATCTCGTCCGCGACGCGCGGACAGGCGGCATGCGCGGCGCCGTTGAGGACGCCGAGCACGAGGACGATGCCGGCCGCACGGCCCGCCAGCCTCAATGCGATCATCCCTTCTCTCCCTCGCTGTGACGGATCGTCGGGCTGCGCGTCCATCGTTTTCTCCCCGCGATCGGTGCCGCGAGTGTAACACCGGCCCAAGCGCCCACGCCGTGCTGACGGTATTAAATTTATGTCATCGCCCGGTGATGCGCGCTGGACTGGCCTGGCCGCTTGGCGCGAGTATCGAACGTCACCATTCAATCAGCCCGCGACAATCGGGAGGCCATCATGGGACTGCTCGACGGCAAGGTCGTTCTCGTCACGGGTGCCAGCCGCGGAATCGGGCGCGGCATCGTCCTTGGCGCCGCCGCGGAGGGCGCCACCGTCATCGCGAGCGCCCGCACCATGCGCGCGGCCGATGCGCCGCGCGTGCCCGGGAGCGACACGCGTCTGCCGGGCTCGCTTGAGGAGACAGTTGCCGCCGCGCGCGCCTTGGGCGCCGAGGCCCACGCCATTCCGTGCGACCTGACGAAGGACAGCGACATCGAGCGGCTCATCGCCCAGGCGACCCAGCGCTGCGGCCGGATCGACGTTCTCGTCAACAACGCCATGGTCCTCGGGCGCATCGCGGGCACGATCACCGAGCTTCCCCTCGAACGCTGGGACGCGCTCCAGAGCGTGGGCGCACGCTCGGCCTACGCGGTCACGCGCACGGCGGCGCCGCACATGATGCGCGCGAAGCGCGGCCTCGTCGTCAACATCTCCTCGGCCTGCGCCGCGATCCACGGCTACAGCGTGGCGTTCTGCGTGATGTGCGCGGCGATCGATCGCCTGGCGCAGGGCTTCGCCCATGATCTCCGCCCGCACAACGTGGCGGCGGTGTCGCTGTGGCCCAATTTCGTGCGGACCGAGCGCATCTTCCTCGAAGCGGGCGGCCAGGAGACGGGCTACGGCCTCGGCACCAGCGTCGATCCGAAGACGGCAGCCGACTCGCCCGAGCTGCAGGGCCTCGCCATCGCGCATCTCGCTGCCGATCCGCAGCTCATGGCGCTCTCGGGGAGAGTCCTCGTCGTCTCGGACCTTGCCGAGCGCTACGGCTTCACGGACATCGACGGGCGCACGCCACGCACGATCATGCGCGTCGAGCAGCTCCGGCGCGAGAACGGCTCGATCGCGCCCCTCGCCTACCGCGAGGCGCCTCAGTAGGTCGAGCGGCCGCCCGAGATGTCGAAGACGCCGCCCGCCTCGTAGGAGCAGTCCTCGGACGCGATCCAGGCCACGAGGTTGGCCACTTCCTCGACGCGCCCGTAGCGCCCGACCGGCGTGCGGCCGAGCGCGAATTCCCGGTACGCGGGCCCGAGATGGACGGTCATCTCCGTGTCGATGTTGGCGGGCGTTATGCAGTTGATGAGGACGCCCGTGTTGGCGTATTCGCGCCCGAGCGCTTTCGTCATGCCGATGACGCCCGCCTTGGCCGCCGTGTAGGCCGGCATCATCATCGAGCCCTCCTTGCCGGAGGTCGAGGCGATGTTGATGATCCGCCCGTACTTGCGGCCGAGCATGCCGGGGAGTGCCGCGCGCATGCAGTAGAACGTGCCGGTCATGAGCACGTCGATGCAGTCCTGCCACTCCTTGTTCGTGTGCTCGTGGCTCGGCTTCCTGGGTCCCAAGATGCCCGCGTTGTTGACGAGGATGTCGACCTTCCCCCATTTCGATTCGACGCCACGTATGGCTGCGTCGATCGCATCCGATTTCGTCACGTCGACGGCGGCGATATGAGTCTCGCCGTGGTTGCCCAAGGCCTTCGAGGCCCGCTCGAGCTCGGCCTGCTTCAGATCCCAGAGGCTGACCTTGGCCCCCGATTGGAGAAGCTTTTCCGCGACGCCGTAGCCGATGCCGCGCGCGGCGCCGGTGACGACGGCCGTACGGCCTTTGAAATCGTAGGTGTTCATCGCTCTCTTTTCCGCGTTGGTGAAGGTGTCTCGCCCGTACACCTACACCGGGGCGAGGGACAGGCCAATATCCTTGGGGCGAGACAGCGCGGGGTTAGCGGCGCGGGGGTGGGCCCAGGCGCTCCCGCGCCGTGCCCAGCGCATGCTCGAGCGCCGCGCCGATCTCGAGGAGGCGCTCCTCGCCCCCGCTTCGCGCGACGATCTGCAAGCCGACAGGCATCCCCTCGGCATCGAGACCGACCGGCACGGTCAACGCGCAGAGACCGAGGATGCTCACGGGATAGGTGAGGCGCGAGCTCTTGGCGCTGGCGCGCACCCCCTCCTCGACATTGAAGAGTCTGTCGTCGATCACGGGCGGGGTCAGCGGCGTCGTCGGGAGCACGAGCGCGTCGATTCCGGCAAGGCGCGCTTCCGCCGCCGCGTTCATTCCCGCCATGGCCGCGCGTTGGCGGATGTAGTCGACGGCCGAGGCCTCGCCGCTGACGCGGCGCTTCGCGACCGGGTTGAGCGACGCCCACCACTCGGGCAGCTCGTCGTCGAGGAACTGCTGGAACTCCGCGCGGATGATGCAGGCCTTGGTCGAGAACCGGTAACCCTCCTCGAAGTCCGGAAAGTCGACGGTGACGAGGCTGGCACCCTTCCGTTCGGCGTCGCGGAGCGCGCGGCGGCAGGCCTCGCCGATTCCGGGATCGAGGTCGTCCCACATGAAGCGCTCGTCGATCCCAAGCCGCACGCCCGAGAGCCGAGCCCCGGCAAGACGATCGGCAAAGCGCTCGGCATCGAGACACGCGGGATCGAGCGCCGCGAAGGCGTAGCCCGCATCGGCGACGGTGCGCGCAAGCACGCCCGGCGTATCGAGCGTCGTCGCGAGCGGCACGATGCCGCCGGTGCTCCACCGCCCCTTCGTGATCTTCAAGCCCACAGTGCCCGTGAAGCTCGCGGGCAGGCGCACCGAGCCGCCGGTGTCCGTGCCCATGGCGATGACGGCCGAGCCTTCGCCGAGCGTGACGCCCGCGCCCGAGGACGAGCCGCCGGGGCTCCGGTGCTCGCCGCGGCTCCACGGATTGCGCGGCGTGCCCCAGTGGATGTTGACGCCCGTGCCGCCCAAGGCGAATTCGGTCGTGTGCGCCTTGCCGGAGACGATGGCGAGCTGCCGCCGGAGCGCCGCGACGACCGGCCCCTCGCGGTCCCACTTCTCGGGCAGGCGCGTGGGCGAGCCCGCGAAGGTCGGATAAGACGTGGCGCCGAAGAGATCCTTGAGCGAGACAGGCAGGCCGTGGAGCGGACCCGCGGCACCGCCGCTCTTCAACGCCGCGTCCGCGGCCTTGGCCGCGCGACGGATGAGCGTCGCGTCCCAGGTCCTGTAGGCGTTGAACCGGGCGCCGAGACGCGCGTGGTTGTCGATCGCCTCCTCGGCGAGCGTTGCCGCCGTGACTTTCCCCTCGCGCAGCATGCGCGCGAGCGTGGCCACCGATTTTGAGAGTTGTTGCACCATGGGAAGAGCGGCCCCTATCGCGGATCGGGCGCGGCCCCTACTCCGCCGGAACTCGTTCGCGCGCGGCGAGACGGTCCTCGTAGATCTTTCCGAAGTTCAAGTGGAAGTCCGCGACGATGAACTCACAGCCGATGACGCGGCTGACGCCCAACTCCATGAGCGGGTCCATGATGGGCGAGCCGCCGAGGGTGAGCGTGCCCGTACCGGTCTTGCGCAGCGCGACCTTGGGCGAGCCGAGCTCGTTCCAGATGATCTGGTCGACATCGAAGCCCTCGCCGTCGGCGCGCGGAATGCGCTTCACCTGAAGGCGCGGATGCAAGGTCGGTTTCTCGAAGGACGAATCGCCCGGCGTGAAACTCGCATCGATGAGCGTCTGGCCCAAGCGCTCGACTGTCGCCGCGATGCGGCCGCTCCCCTCCTCGTCAAACGTCACGCGCGCAAGCTTCTTCGGATAGCCCCAGACTTCGCGGCCGCCGCAGAGCGCATCGTCGGTCGTGACATATTCATAGAGCACGTGACCGCCGACGAGAGACTTGTAGCGTGCCGGCACGACGACGCCCCCTTCGAGATAAGCGCGCGGCCCCATCTCGGGGTTCGCCAAATCATGGACCTCCGGGCAGTTCATGACGAAGACCTCGATGACGTTCGAGACCGTCTCGAAGTCCTGCGGCAGCGCCTTGCGGATGCCGGCGAGCGAAGCCTCGCAATAGAGGGAGAGCTTCCGGTAGCCCTTGTAGTGGCGCGGCGCCGGCTTGAAGAGCGGCGTGCGGTCCGGGAGCGTGAAGGGACGATGGAGCTTGGCCATGGCGCGCTCTCCTTACTCTTCAGGGATGACGGTGGCCGCCTAATGCTCGATTGAACCACGATCGAGCGCCGCCGTCGATCATCGCGGCGTCTCCGCGCGGGACAAATACGCTTCCGCGAGTTCGAGCGTTTGCTTCGTGAATGTGGTGCCCATGGCCTTGGCCGTCGGCGTCTCCGCGTGGGACGCGATCCAGGCGAGGATCAGGATGCGCCGCATCATGACCATGGTCGGGATCGCCGCCTCGTCCGTCGGCGAAAGCGGCGCGATGTCGCGATAGCCGCGCACCCAGGACTCCATCAGCTCCGGCACCACGGGCTCGTGCTCGAGGAAGGTGATGGCCGCCGCGAAGTCGTAGACGAGCCAGCTGAAGCCGCAGTCGTCGAAGTCGATGACCGTCATGCGGTCGCCCTCGACGACGAGGTTCGCGAGCCTCAGATCCGCGTGGACGAGGCCGAAATGCTCAGGCCCCGTGCCGAGTGCGGCCGTCTCGCGCTCGATGCGGTCGGCCGTGCGCTGGAGGAGCGCGCGCCCTTGCGCATCGAGGCCGGGCCCTTCGCGCCAATCGCCCCAATAGGCGACGCGGCCGAGCGCCGCATCGAAATTCCACACCTTGCGCTGGAAGCCTGGCGGCAACGTCCAACCGCGCACCTGGCCGTGCATGCGCGCGGTGATGCGGCCCAACTCGCGGAACCATTCGGGCAGGTTGCCGTCGACCTTGGGCTCGTGGCCCGTGACGAAGTCGAAGCCGACCGCGACCCGCGCCTCGCCGTCGGTGCCGAGGTGCTGCAACAGCTCGCCGTCCCGGCCCCGGATGGGCTTCGGCGTCTCGACCGTGCCGCTCGCCCGCAGCGCCTCGATCCAGGCCAGCTCGGATTTGATCTCGTCGAGCGTGTGATAGCCGGGCCGGTGGACGCGCAAGATCATCCGCCGCCCGCCTTCGGAGAGAAGGTAGGTCGCATTCTCCGATATGTTGAGAAGTTCGACCCGCGAATCCGGACCGAAGTCCCAGCGCCCGCGCGCCTCGCCCACCAACCGTCCGAGGCGGGCGAGGAAGGCGTCGTTGTACATCATTGGGTCTTCAGCGCCTCCTCGGCGGCCGAGAGGAGTTGGTCGGCGTTCTTCTGATCAAAGCAGAGCGGCGGGCGGATCTTGAGCACGTTGCCCTGGGCGCCGGCGATGCCGATCAGGACGCCGCGCTGGCGCATGCCGGCGACGACCGAGGCCGCCATGTCGCCGGCGGGGCGTCCGTCGCGCGCGAGCTCGACGCCGAGATAAAGCCCCGCGCCGCGCACATCGGTGATCGCCGGGATCCGGCGCGCCATCGCGGCGAATCCGTCGCGGAGGTAGGTGCCGACCTTTCGCGCGTTCTCGATCAGGCCTTCGCGCGCGATCACTTCGAGCACGGCCAAGCCCGCGGCGGCGGCCACCGGATTGCCGCCGAAGGTGTTGAAGTATCCCGACTCGCGCGCGAAATCGCGCACGATCTCGGGCTTCGCGATGACGCCCGCGACCGGCATGCCGTTCCCCATGGGCTTGCCAAGCACGACCATGTCGGGCACGAGCCCGTGCCGGGCGAAGCCCCACATGCCGTCGCCCGTGCGCCCGAAGCCCGGCTGCACCTCGTCCGCGATGTAGCAACCGCCCGCCTTCCTCACGACGGCCGCCGTCTCAGAGAGCATGCCCGGCGGATCGACATAAACGCCGTCGCTCGAGAACACCGAGTCCGCGACGAAGGCCGCGAAGCCGATGCCGTGGCGGCGGAGATCGGCGATCGCCGCCTCGACCCGTCGCGCGAATTTCTGTCCCACATCGGGACCCTCGCGCCGGTCGGGCGGTGCGACGGTGCGCACGTCGACGCCGACCGCCACGGCCGGTCCCGATGAGGGCGAGATCGCGGCCACCGCCGTCGTGTTGCCGTGATAGGCGTTGTCGGTCACGACGACGCCCGCTGCGCCCGTATGGCGCCGCGCGATGCGGAGCGAGAGATCGACGCTCTCGCTTCCCGTGCAAGTGAAGACGATCTGGCTCAAGCCCGGAGGGAAGGTCGCGAGCAGCGCCTCGGCATAGTCGGAGAGGACGTCGTAGAGGTAGCGCGTGTTGGTCGCGAGCTTCGCGGCCTGCCGGCCGATCGCGTTCGCGACATGGGGATGGCAATGCCCGACCGAGGGCACGTTGTTGTAGGCATCGAGATAGGCGCGCCCGTCATGGTCGTAGAGCCAGACGCCCGCCGCATGAGACAGATGCAAAGGCTCGTCATAGAAAAGAGGACTCGCCTCCCCCAGCACCTTCAAGCGCCGGGAGAGCGCGCGCTTCAAGGGCGCGCGCAAGGCATCCTCGGCCGCATCGCGGAACGCGTTCAAGGACAGGATGTTCCGGGTTTCAGTCATGGGACGCTCGGTGCGCTCATGGCGAATATGGCGACCCCGGCAGGATTCGAACCTGCGACCACCGGCTTAGAAGGCCGGTGCTCTATCCAGCTGAGCTACGGGGTCGACCGGTCGCTCGACGGTGTTTCAAGTCTAGCACGCACGACCGCGCTCAGCGGACCTGTTTCCAGGCGAAGTTGTCGGCGTACGCCTTCGGCTTCACCGCGCGCGCATGCGGCTCCTGCACCGTGTAGGGGATGGCATTCCGTTCGGCGTAGGCGATGGCCTCCTCGCGCGTGTCGAAGGCGAGCCGCAGTTGCTGGCGCGTGTCGCCCGAGCTCGTCCAGCCCATGAGCGGGTCGCGGCGCTTCGCCTCCCTCGGCTCGAACTCGAGGATCCATTGGTGCGTCTTGGCGCGCCCCGACTGCATGGCGGTCTTCGACGGCTGATAGATTCGTGCGGTCATCTGTCGTGCCTCGTTGAGGCCGCGCATTCGGCCCCGAAACTGGTCGGGGCGAGAGGATTCGAACCTCCGACCCCCGGCTCCCAAAGCCGGTGCTCTACCAGGCTGAGCTACACCCCGAGCCGTGGGCAGGGGGATACACGATGGCGCCAGGTGCCGCAAGGCGGAGCGCTTGCAAGGTGCCCACGGAACAGCCCCTTTCCCGCGCTTGCCGGCGCGGGGCGCCATCCTATGTTCGAGTGGAGGAGCGCGCTGGCCGCCGGGGAAGCGGCATTTCCCTTTGGACACGGGCGCCGTTCCGTCATCATGCGCCTCCCCTGCCAAGGAGCTCCCCCGTGGCCAGCCGGACCTTGAGCCTCACCGACCAGTTGAGCGACTACGTCTTCTCTGTCTCCGTCCGCGACACGCCGATCCTGAAGCGCCTGCGCGAGGAGACAGCGAGCTATCCCATGGGCCTCATGCAGATCTCGCCCGAGCAGGGCCAGTTCATGGCGCTCCTCGTCGAGATGCTGGGGGCGAAGCGCACGCTCGAGATCGGCACCTTCACGGGCTACAGCGCGCTCGTCGTCGCGGCGGCGCTGCCGAAAGACGGGCGCGTCATCACCTGCGACATCGACGAGAAGGCGACCTCCATCGCCAAGCGCTACTGGGCGGAGGCGGGCGTCGCGCCGAAGATCGACCTTCGCCTCGGGCCCGCCGTCGCGACGCTCGATCAGCTCATCAAGGCCGGCGAAGCGGGCCGCTTCGACTTCGCCTTCATCGACGCCGACAAGAAGGAGTACGCCGACTATTTCGAACGCGTGCTCACGCTCCTGCGCCCCGGCGGCGTCGCCGCCATCGACAACGTGCTGTGGAGCGGCAAGGTCGCGGACCCGTCCGTGACCGACCCGGACACCACGGCCATCCGCGCCTTCAACAAGCGCCTGGCCTCGGATTCGCGGGTGAATGTGAGTCTCGTTCCCATCGGCGACGGCCTGACGCTCGCCCGGAAACACGGCTAACGCCCGACACATCCCTCGACCGGGTGTGACGCCCGCCACTGACGGCACGAGAACGCGGGCCTAGCTTCCCCTTCCACCCGCCTTGCCACCGGAAAACCGGCCGTTTCCGCGGCCGAGGCGCCTCGTTAATCGCGCCTTAAGCCCCTTTTTAAATCGCCATTAACGACAGAGGCGTAGCGTGGGAGCCGGTTCCATGTAGGAACCGCGATGGAACAAAGGAGATCGTCATGTACAGGAAGTACGGAGTTCTCGCACTCATCGGCGGAGCGCTTCTCGCTTCGCCCGCGTCGGCCCAACAGCTCCAGTGCTCGCAACGCGCGCTCGTGCTGACCACGCTTTCGGACAAGTATGCCGAGAAGCCGGTCGCCATGGGTCTCGCGAGCAATGGCGGCGTCCTCGAAGTGCTCTCGAACAACGAGGGCGGCACCTGGACCATCATCGTGACCATGCCCAACGGCTTGTCCTGCATGGTGGCGGCCGGCGAGAATTGGGAGCAGGTCCAGCAAAAGGCGCTCGGCCCCAGCTTCTAATCGGGATCGCGAAAGACCGACCCCCGACCGGCGCGCTCAGCGCGCGGCCTTGAACATGCCGTGACGGACGCGGTCGCCCGGCTTGATGCCGAGACGGTCCGCGGCACCCGCGTTGAGCTCGAGCACGCCCAGAACCGGCTCGCCCGACGAGATGACGGCGAGCGACAACGGAACGGTCCGCTTGCCGATCCGCGCGATGGTGCCGTCCTTGCGGATGAACACCATGTCGAGCGGGATGAGCGTGTTCCGCATCCACATGCTGACTTCGGTCGTCGTGCCGAAGTCGAAGAGCATGCCCTCGTCCGCGCCGAGACTCGCGCGGCACATGAGGCCGCGCCCGCGCTCGGTCTCCGTCGTCGCGACCTCGATCTGAATCGTCTTGGGTCCGCCCGCGGTCTCGATGGTGAGACTCGAGCGCGGGAACGCGATGGGCGCCAGGCCGTCGCACTCGGACGCGCCGGCGCAGCCGGGAACGCTCGCCGCGACCGCCACCGCGATCGCAAGTCCACGAAGTTGTCGCCCGAACGTCATCGCGCCGCACCCTAGTCGTCGCACCCAGCGGGATCAACCTCGACGACTCTGGCCCTTCCACCCTCGATGCGCGCATCTATGATGGGGGCACCAAGAGGGGGAGAGCCACCATGAAAGCAGCCTTGTTCCACGGCGACCGGCCGTCTCTCAGTATCGAGAACACCGCCGACCCGGCGCTCCTTCCCGGCTCCGCCGTGGTCGAGGTGGAGGCGTGCTTCGTCTCGGCCTCGGTCGCGAAGACTCTCGATGCGCCGGGCGGGCGCATGCTGCCGCCCTTCCCCTTCGCGCCCGGGATGGACACGGTCGGACGAGTCGTCGCGGTCGCTGACGACGTGGCGGGCCTCAAGGTCGGCGACCGCGTCTATTGCGACCATTGGTACCAAAGCCCCACCGCGCCCGCCCTGCCCGACCACTGCTTCCTTGGCGCCTTCGGCATGGGGCCGGGTGCGAAGCGCCACTTGGAGCGCTGGCGCCACGGCGGCTTTGCCGAGCGGATGATGCTGCCGGCCGAGTGCATGACACCGCTCGGCGAGGCCGCGAAGCGGGCGACGGCGGCCCAGCTCTGCCGGCTCGGCTGGCTTGGCACGGCCTACGGCGCCTTCGTCAAGGCAAGGCTGAAGCCGGGCGACACGGTCGCGGTCGTCGGCGCCTCGGGCATGGTCGGCTCCTCGGGCGTGCTCATCGCGCTCGCCATGGGAGCCACGCGGATCGTGGCGCTGGGGCGCAACCGCGAGCGGCTCGACGCGGTCGCGCGGCTCGATCCGCGCATCGTGGCGGTTGCCCCCTCGGCCAAGGGCTTTGAGGCCGACGCCATTCGGGAAGCGACCGGGGGGCAGGGTGCCGACGTCGTGCTCGACGCGGTCGGCACCGGCGCCTCGCCCGAGGCGAGTCTCGCGGCGATCGGCGCGCTTGCCTTCGGCGGGCGCTCTGTCCTCGTGGGCGCGGCACTTTCAGGCGCGCTCACGCTCGACTACACGCGCATCATGTATAACGAGAACACGGTGCAGGGCTCTCTGTGGTTCCCGCGCCGCGCGGCCGCGGAGATGATCGCCATGATCGCCGCGGGCACGCTCGATCTCTCGTCCATCAAGCCCGAGACCGTCGACCTTGCGCACGCGAACGAGGGCGTGCGCGCGGCGGCGCGCGACAGCATGGGTCTCAGGCACTGGGCTCTCACGCCCCGCTGATCGCCAGGCCGCGACACCATGGCCACGCTTGCCGAGGACGAAGGGCCGAGCGCATAATCGCCCGAACCACACTCGGGGGAGCCCGCAAGGGCTGAGAGGTCTCGCAATCGAGACGACCCCAGGAACCTGAACCGGATCATGCCGGCGGAGGGAAGAGTGAATCCATGCACCCGCCCGCGTCACTGAGCCCCCTCACCGTCACCCTCCGCGGCGGGCGCCTGGCCCATGCAGGCGTCCTGTTGTTCGACGGCCTCGACGTGACACTCGAGGGCGGCCAGTGCACCTGCCTTCTCGGTCCGAGCGGTGTCGGCAAGACGAGTCTCCTTCGGATGCTCGCGGGTCTCGCGCCGCCCGGCGCCACGGGCGCGATCGCGTGCAGCGACGGCGTATCCCTCGCCGGCCGCGTCGCCTATATGGCACAGCAGGACCTTCTCCTGCCCTGGCTCTCGGTCATCGACAACGTGCTGCTTGGATTCCGCCTCCGAGGGATCCGTGACCCGGCGATGCGCCTCCGTGCCGAGGCTCTTCTCGTCGAGGTGGGCTTGGCCGACCGGGCGAACAGCAGGCCCGCGTCTCTTTCCGGCGGGGAGCGCCAACGCGTGGCGCTCGCCCGCACGCTCATGGAGGAAAGGCCGGTCGTGCTGATGGACGAGCCTTTCGCATCGCTCGACGCGATCACGCGGCACCGCCTCCAGGAACTCGCGGCGCGCCTCCTCACGGGTCGGACCACGCTTCTCGTCACGCACGATCCCCACGAGGCGTTGCGACTCGGCCATCGCCTCCTCGTGATGGCCGGCCGGCCCGCGCGGCTCACCGAAGCGCCCGTGCCGCCGGGCGCGCCGCCGCGCGATCCGGGCGAGGCGTCCCTCCTCACCCACCACGCAGCGCTTCTCGCCCGCCTGGCGGGCGTCGAGGACGACGCACATGCGCCGCCACGAGTGGCCGCGAGGGCCGCGGGATGAGCCGAGTCGTTCGCACGATCGTCACGATCGCGGGCCTCGGCCTTGCATGGCAGGCCGTCGTCTCGCTCGCAGGCCTGCCGCCCTACATCCTGCCCGGCCCCGTGCGCGTCGCCGAAACTTTGATCGCGCGCCGCGAGGTGATCGTCGACGACGCGCTGGTCACGGCCGGCGAAATCGTGCTCGGCCTCATCGCCGGCACGCTCATGGGTGTCGCGAGCGCCCTTGCGCTCGCAGCACTCCGGCCGGCGCGGCGCTGGCTCATGCCGCTTCTCGTGGTGAGCCAGGCGGTCCCTGTCTTCGCGCTCGCGCCGCTTCTCGTCCTGTGGTTCGGCTACGGCATCGCGTCCAAGGTGGTGATGGCGGCCCTCGTCATCTATTTCCCGGTGACGACGGCGTTCTTCGACGGGCTCCGGCGCACCGAGCCGGGCTGGCTCGACCTTGCGCGCACCATGGGCGCCACGCGGATGGCGGCGCTCGCGCACATCCGCGTGCCCGCCGCGCTGCCCGCTCTTGCCTCGGGCTTGCGGGTCGCCGCGGCGGTCGCTCCCATCGGCGCCGTCATCGGCGAATGGGTGGGGTCGAGCGCCGGGCTCGGTTATCTCATGCTCCAGGCGAACGCGCGCGTGCAGATCGATCTCCTTTTCGCGGCCCTCCTCACCCTCGGCGTGTTCGCAGTCCTTCTTTATTACGCGGTCGACAGCGCGCTCCGCCGGCTCATCCCGTGGCAAGCGGAAAGCCATCCGGCCGAGGGCGCGTGGGCCGAGGAGACAGCGCCGTGACGGACCGCTTGACGGGCCACGGCCAAGATGCCCCACTCGCGGCGTCGCGACCCGCGGGCGCCACGCCGCCGCGGGTGCGGCCGCCATCGGTCCGTAGAGAAGAGAGAAGGTGCCCTCATGGAAGATTATGAGAAGCTCGGCGCGTTCTACCTCGGGCGAGGCCACGACCTCGCGGCGAAGACATCGCAAGGCTCGCTGCTCCTTTATGATTCGAAGGACCTGACGACGCACGCGGTGTGCGTGGGCATGACGGGCAGCGGCAAGACCGGCCTTTGCCTCGCCCTCCTCGAAGAGGCCGCGATCGACGGCATCCCGGCGATCGCGATCGACCCCAAGGGCGACATCGCCGACCTCCTCCTCACCTTCCCCGGACTCGCGGGCGAGGATTTCGCGCCCTGGGTCAATCCCGAGGACGCGGCACGCAAGGGCGTGTCGGTCGAAGACTACGCCAAGAGTCAGGCGGAGCTCTGGCGCAAGGGCCTCGCCGATTGGGGACAGGACAGCGCGCGCGTCAAGCGCCTCCGCGATGCCGTCGACCTCGCGATCTACACGCCCGGCAGCAGCGCGGGCATCCCTGTCTCGATCCTCAAATCCTTCGCCGTCCCCGAGCAAGCCGTCCTCGAGGACGGCGAGCTCTTGCGCGAGCGGATCAGCACGACGGTCACGAGCCTCCTGGGTCTCCTCAAGATCGACGCCGACCCGCTCCAGAGCCGCGAGCACATCCTCATCTCGACGATCGTCAACCAGGCCTGGAGCCAGGGAAAGAACGTCGACCTTCCCTCGCTCATCGCGAGCATCCAGACCCCACCCATGGCCAAGGTCGGGATTCTCGACCTCGAATCCTTCTATCCCCAGAAGGATCGATTCGCGCTGGTCATGGCGCTCAACAATCTGATCGCGTCGCCCGGATTCGGCGCATGGATGGAAGGCACGCCGCTCGACATCGGCTCGATCCTGCGCACGCCCCAGGGCAAGCCGCGCATCGCCATCTTCTCCATCGCGCATCTGAACGATGCCGAGCGGATGTTCTTCGTCTCGCTCCTCCTCAATCAGGTCCTCGGGTGGATGCGCGGGCAGTCCGGCACGACGAGCTTGCGCTCGATCCTCTACATGGACGAGATCTTCGGCTACTTCCCGCCGACGGCGAACCCGCCGTCCAAGCAGCCGCTGCTCACGCTCATCAAGCAGGCGCGCGCCTACGGGCTCGGCCTCGTGCTCGCGACGCAAAACCCGGTCGACCTCGACTACAAGGGCCTCGCCAACGCGGGAACCTGGTTCATCGGCCGCCTCCAGACCGAGCGCGACAAGACGCGCGTTCTCGACGGCCTCGAGGGCGCATCGGCCGCCGCGGGTGCCGCGTTCGATCGGCAGACGATGGACAAGACTCTCTCGGCGCTCGGCAACCGGATCTTCCTTCTCAACAACGTGCACGAGGACCAGCCCGTCGTCTTCGAGACGCGCTGGGCCATGTCCTATCTCCGCGGCCCGCTGACCCGCGCCGAGATCAAGCGCCTCATGGATCCCTGGAAGGCGGCGTCGCGGACGCCTGCGGCCGTGAGCGCACCTGCCGCGCAGCCCGCCACGGCCGCAGCAGCGGCGGCACCCAGCCAAGCGGCACCGGCCGCCGCGGTCCGCCCCTCCGTCCCGGGCGACGTCAAGGAAGTCTTCATCCCGGCGCGCGGCGCGGGCGCGGGCCTCGTCTACCGGCCGATGCTCCTCGGCGCGGCCAAGGTCAATTTCGCCGACGCCAAGACGAAGGTCGATGTGACCACGGATGCGGCCACCATCGCTCCCATCACCGACGAGGCCATTCCCGTCAATTGGGACAATGCCGAGGCTCTCGAACTGGCCCTCGCCGATCTCGAGACGGCGCCGGCGGCAGGAATCTCCTTCGCGACCCTTCCCGCGGCTGCCGGCAAGGCCAAGAACTACGCGCAATGGACCAAGGATTTCGGAACCTGGCTGTACGGCAGCCAGAAGGTCGAACTCCTGCGCCATCCCGGCACCGGCGCCATATCGCAAGCGGGCGAATCGGAGCGCGACTTCCGCGCACGCCTCGACCAGGGCGGACGCGAGCAGCGCGACGCGGCGATCGAAGCGCTCCGCAAGAAATACGCGCCCAAGCTCGCAGCACTCCAGGAGCGACAGCGCCGGGCCGAACAGTCCGTCGAGCGCGAGCATGCGCAGGCCCGGCAAGCGCAGATCCAGACCGCGATCTCTGTCGGGGCCGCGCTCCTCACGGCCTTCACCGGCCGGAAGATGGTGAGCGCATCGACCCTCGGCCGCGCCACGACCGCGGTGCGCGGCGTCGGCCGCTCGGTCAAGGAGCAGCAGGACATCGGCATCGCCCAGGAGTCCGTCGGCGCCATCCAACAGCAGATCGCCGCGATCGAGGACGAGTTCAAGGCCGAGAGCGCGGCGCTCGAATCCTCGCTCGCCGGGGCCGCGGACAAGCTCGAGACACTCACCGTCAAACCCAAGAAGACGGGCATCTCCGTCCAGCTCGTGGCGCTTGCCTGGGCGCCCTATCGTGAAGACGCCGGCGGAACTGCGACGCCGGCTTGGACCTGAGACCGATTGGACAATCGATGAGGATGAGAGAGATGGTTCGACGCCTGGTTCCACTTGCCGCCGCCGCGCTGATTCTCGTTGCGACGGCGGCCGCGTCGGCGGCCGACAAGCTCACCGTGCTGCTCGACTGGCACATCAACCCGGACCATGCGCCGCTCTTCGTGGCGCTCGAGAAAGGCTACTTCGCCGAGGCCGGGCTCGATGTGAAGATGGTCGAGCCGGCCGATCCCAACGACCCGCCGAAGCTCGTGGCGGCGGGCAAGGCCGATCTCGCCCTCTCCTACCAGCCGCAGCTGCACCTCCAGGTCGCGGAAGGCCTGCCGCTCGCGCGCGTGGGCACCCTCGTCGCGACCCCGCTCGTGACGCTCATGGTGCTCGCCGATGGGCCGATCAAGTCGATTGCGGACTTGAAAGGCAAGAAGGTCGGATTCGCCGTCGGCGGCACCGAGGAAGCGCTCCTCGCCGCGATGCTCAAGAAGCATGGCCTCACGCTCAAGGACGTAACGCTCGTCAATGTCAGCATGGGGCTGTCGAGCGCGCTCCTCTCGGGCCAAGTCGACGCCACGATCGGCGGTTACCGCAACTTCGAGATGAACCAGATGGATCTGCTCGGCAAGAAGGCGCGCGCCTTCTACGTCGAGGAGGAAGGCGTGCCGCCCTTCGATGAGCTCATCTTCGTCGCGAACCGGGCGAGCCTCGGCGACAAGCGCCTCCGGCGCTTCATGGACGCGGTCGAGCGCGGCGCGCAATATCTCGTCAACCACCCGGAGGAGAGCTGGGCGCTCTTCATCAAGGGACGGAAGCCGCTCGACGACGAGCTTAACAAGCGCGCCTGGCGCGACACGCTGCCGCGTTTCGCCCTCGCCCCCGCCGCCGTCGACCACGCGCGCTACGAGCGATTCGCGGCCTTCCTCAAGGAGAACGGCCTCCTCAAGAAGACGGTCCCGGTCAAGGATTACGTCGTCGAACTCAAGTGACTGACGGATCTCACGGCAGGTAGCGCCACGCCACGTAGACGTGGCAGATCGCGACGCTCATCAGCATGAGCGGAAACGCGTAGGCCGTGAACTTGAGGAAGCTGAAGCGGATGCCCGCGCGCTCGGCCAGGCCCGCGACCGTCAGGTTGGCGGAGGCGCCGATCAACGTGCCGTTGCCGCCGAGACACGCGCCGAGCGAAAGCGACCACCACAAGGGCAGGAGATTCTCAGGCCCCCCGAAGGCCGGCGCCATGCTCTTGATGAGCGGAATCATGGTCGCAACGAAGGGGATGTTGTCGACGATGGCGGAGAGGATCGCCGACAGCCAGAGGATCGAGAGTGTCGTCATCGTGAGATCGGCGCCGGTCGCCGCGAGCATCCGCTCGGCCAACCACGCGAGAACGCCCGCGACCTCGACGCCATGGACGACGACGAAAAGGCCCACGAAAAAGAAGATCGTGATCCACTCGACCGCGCCGAAGGTTTCGTGGACGCGGTGGCTTTGGGCTTCGGCGCCATGCCGGCGGTTGTCGAGGAACAGCAGGACGGCCGCGCCGAACATGGCGATCGTGCCGGGCTCGAGCTTGAGCCAGCGCGCGCCGATGAACGCCAGGATGACCGCGCTGAGGACGACGAGCGACTGCCGGAGCAGCGCGGGGTCCGTGATCGCATCGCCCGGCCGCATGGCCATCACGCGCGCGCGCGCGGCCGATGTCGCCGCCATCTGCCGCCCCCACAGAAGGTGGATGGCCACCGACTGCGCCGCCATGACCACGACGATGACCGGCGTCAGGTTGAGGACGAAGTCGTTGAAGCTGAGGCCCACCTCCGAACCGATGAGGATGTTCGGCGGATCGCCGATGAGCGTCGCGGTCCCGCCGATGTTGGAGGCGAAGATCTCGGAGAAGAGAAACGGATAGGCCGGCACATCGAGCTCGCGCGTGATGGCGAGCGTCACCGGCACGATCAGGAGCACGGTCGTCACATTGTCGAGGAGGGCGGAGAGGACGGCCGTCACGACCGAGAGCATGAGCAGGATGCCCCAAGGGCTCGCCCTCGCCCACTGGGCGGCCAGCACGGCCATGGACTGGAACATTCCGCATTTGCGGCTGATGGCGACGAGCAGCATCATGCCGGTGAGCAGCGCGATGGTGTTGAAGTCGATGCCGCGCACGGCTTCGGCCTGGTCAAGCACGCCGCTTTGGATCATCACGCCCGCGCCGAGCAGGGCCACGATCGAGCGGTTGACGCGCTCGGTCACGATGACAAGGTAAGTGAGCACGAGGATGGCCGTCGCCACCCACATCGGGCTCCAGCCGAAAATGACCTCTCCCGCGCCGTGCATCCCGTTCCCCCCGTTCCCGCCTTCCTACAGAAGCGGGAGAGCGGCGGCAATCGCGGCCCACTTGGCCGCTCTCGGGCCCCGTAGTAGGTCTAAGGGTGCGATGCGACCCCTCGACGGAGCCCCAATGACCGAGGTCCCCCTGGCTGCGCCGCCGCTCGGCGCGGGCGAGGCGCCATGAACCGCATGCGCGACCTGCTGACGCGCGCACGCGAAGGCATCACCCTCGACGACGAGACCATGGCGCTGTTCTCGAAGCCGGAGACGCTCGAGGCCCTCGATGCTCTCGATGAGACGATCCACGCCTTCACCTTGAGCCTCGGACGCCAGTTCCTCGAGCGGCTGCGCGAGCGGCTCCAGGCCTACGCGCGGGCCCATGCGGATCAATGGAGCTATCTCGAGGTCGTGCGCATCGAGACGGTGGTGGGCCTGAAGCCCGCGGGCCAGCTCATGCGCTTCGCCGAAGACTATTGGCCGAGCCTCACCTTCGCGACCTCGCCGGGTCTGCCCTTCGCGCAGCCCTGGCTCGGCATCGCCACGACGCCGCGGGCACCCGACCGGATCAAGGCCGAGATCTTCGAGCGTACGGCCGCGCATTTCGTCAATCCCAAGCAGACCTCGCCTGCCGCCTGGTGGATCCAGTGGGACTGGCTCCCCGACTGGCCGGACGTCAGGCGGCCGCGGCACTTGGCCTATCTCATCGGCGAGCAGCAGGCCGCCCTCGCCGCACGGGCCGCCGATTGGGTCGCGGGCGCGGCGCCCCATGTCGCGGACGTGCTGCGCCGCGAAGCCGGCGAAGGCTGGTAGCCGGCGGTCGGCGCTCCCATGCGACCCGTCGCTCGGCTGGCGCGATCGACAGGTGACGCTCTCGTGACAGGCGTCGAAGAATCCTGATACTAGGGGCGCCCCGTCAAACCGAAGATGAGAGTCTGGCCATGGACATGACCGGCGAGTACAGGATCGAGGCTCCGCGCGAGGCGGTCTGGCGCGGGCTCAACGATCCCGAGATCCTGAAGCAGAGCATCGCCGGCTGCGAGGAGCTGACGAAGGATTCCGACACCTCCTTCACCGCCCGCGTCAAAGCCAGGGTCGGGCCGGTGAGCGCCACCTTCGGCGGCAAGGTGACCTTGAGCGACCTCGACCCGCCCAACGGCTACAAGATTTCGGGCGAAGGACAGGGCGGCGTCGCGGGCTTCGCCAAGGGCTCGGCCGACGTGAAGCTCGTCCCCGACGGCGCCGCGACGGTGCTCCACTACACGGTCAATGCGACCGTCGGCGGCAAGCTCGCGCAGATCGGCTCGCGCCTCATCGACGCGACGGCGCGGAAGATGGCGGACGAGTTCTTCCAGCGCTTCGGCGAGGTCGTCCAAGCGGGCGCCGCGGCTCCGGCGGCCGCCGCACCGGCCGCCTCGGCCGAGTCCGCGCTGTCCCCGTCCGCGCAGGCAAAAGACGCATCCGCCCCCGCGCGAAAAGGCCTTCCGCCCGTCGTCTGGATCGGCGGACTCGTCGCCGTCATCGTCATCCTTCTTCTCATCTTCGCGACCTAGAATCGCGAGGAAAGCCCGGCCTTGACCGGACCCGCGCCGGGGATAACACTGGCGCCAAGAACGCCCGCCGTCCGAGCGGCGGCGCCACAGGGATTCGGACGCGCGGCGCCCGAGCGGCAACGCGCATCAAACGAGGGAGGAAGCACGCATGCCCACCGTGTCCATGACGGTGAACGGGAAGGCCGTGTCCGCGGACGTCGAGCCGCGCACGCTTCTGGTTCACTACATCAGGGAGACTCTCGGACTGACCGGCACCCATGTCGGCTGCGACACGAGTCAGTGCGGCGCCTGCGTCGTCCATATCGACGGCACCTCGGTCAAGAGCTGCACCGTGCTCGCGACCCAGGCCGAGGGAGCCAAGGTCACGACGATCGAGGGGCTGGCACAGGGCGACAAGCTCCATCCGATGCAGGAGGCGTTCCGCGAGAATCACGCGCTCCAGTGCGGCTTCTGCACGCCGGGCATGGTGATGAGCGCCATCGACCTCGTGAACCGCAACAAGAATCCGACCGAGCGACAGATCCGCGAGTGGCTCGAAGGCAACCTCTGCCGCTGCACGGGCTACCACAACATCGTCAAGGCCATCGCGGCCGCCGCCCAGGCCATGAGGTAGTGCCATGGCAGCCAACGGAATCGGCGCTCCCGTCCGCCGGGTCGAAGACTTCCGCTTCCTCACCGGACGCGGCACCTACACCGACGATCTGAACAGGCCCGGCCAGGCCCACGCCTTCATCCTCCGCTCGCCCCATGCGCGCGCGAAGATCAAGAGCATCAAGGCCGACAAAGCGAAGAAGGCACCGGGCGTCATCGCAATCTTCACCGGCGCCGACATCGAAGCGGATCAGCTGGGCGGACTCCCGTGCGGCTGGCTCGTGACCGACCGGCATGGCAAGCCCATGGTCGAGCCGCCCCACCCGGTGATCGCCCAGGGCGAAGCCCGCCATGTGGGCGACCCGGTCGCCGTCGTGATCGCCGAGACGCGCGGCCAGGCGCGCGACGCGGCCGAGCTTCTCGCCGTCGACTACCAGGCCCTGCCCGCCGTCGTCTCGACCGGCGAGGCGATGGCCAAGGGCGCACCGCTCGTCTGGGAGCAGGCGCCGCAGAATCTTTGCTACGACTGGGCGCTCGGTGACGAGGCCGCGGCCAACGCCGCCTTCGCCAAGGCCGCCAAGGTCGCGAAGCTCGACATCGTCAACAACCGGCTCATCCCGAACGCCATGGAGCCGCGCGCGGCGGTCGGCGACTACGACGTCGCCAAGGGCAACTACACGCTCCACACGACGAGTCAGAACCCGCACGTCATCCGGCTCCTCATGTCGGCCTTCGTCCTCAAAGTGCCCGAGCACAAGGTGCGCGTGCACGCGCCGGACGTAGGCGGCGGCTTCGGCTCGAAGATCTATCACTACGCCGAGGAGGCCATCGTCACCTGGGCGTCGAAGAAACTCGGGCGCCCCGTCAAGTGGACCGCCGATCGCAGCGAGTCCTTCATGTCGGACGCGCATGGTCGCGACCACGTGACCCATGCGGAACTGGCCCTCGACAAGGACGGCAAGTTCCTCGCCATGAAGGTGAGCACGACCGCGAACATGGGCGCCTATCTCTCGACCTTCGCACCGTGCATCCCGACCTATCTCTACGCCCTCCTGCTCGCCGGCGTGTACACGACGCCCACGATCTTCTGCGAGGTGAAGGCCGTGTTCACCAACACGGT